>NZ_JBFRCH010000004.1:0-468905 GCF_040965635.1 Paraburkholderia phymatum | reverse complement strand
CGGTTTGCGGTTTGCGGTTTGCGGTTTGCGGTTTGCGGTTTGCGGTTTGCGGTTTGCGGTTTGCGGTTTGCGGTTTGCGGTTTGCGGTTTGCGGTTTGCGGTTTGCGGTTTGCGGTTTGCGGTTTGCGGTTTGCCGTTTGCCGTTTGCCGTTTGCCGTTTGCGGTTTGCCGTTTGCCGTTTGCCGTTTGCGGTTTGCCGTTTGCCGTTTGCCGTTTGCGGTTTGCCGTTTGCGGTTTGCCGTTTGCCGTTTGCCGTTTGCGGTTTGCCGTTTGCCGTTTGCCGTTTGGCGCTTTCGCATCGCGCGGCCCGACTTCCGTCGGCATCGCGCGACAGCCGGCCCAGCGACTCATTGTAGCCAGCGTCAAAAAAGAGCATTGGAGATCCCAAAGCCGGTTCGTGCCACTGTCGTGCGGGCCGCTTTACTTATATCCTAGCGAATCGCTTTTTCTGGCTTCGACGTCGACGTTCATGACCCGCTCCCGCATTCCCACGCCGCGCCCGATGCATCGCAATCTGCCGATGCTGCTGTTGCGCGCGCGCGAACTCATGATGGCGCGCTTCCGTCCGCTGCTGACGGCGCAGGGACTCACCGAGCAGCAGTGGCGCATCATTCGCGCGCTGCACGAAAACGGTCCGCTGGAGCCGCGCCAACTGTGCACGCTCTGCACGATTTCGAGCCCGAGTCTCGCCGGCGTGCTGGCGCGCATGGAGGATCTCGGTCACGTGACGAAGGAGCGCTTCGAAGACGATCAGCGGCGCGTGCGCGTGTCGCTGACGACGCAGAGCACGGAGGTCGTCGAACGGATGGCGCCGCTTCTGGAGGCCGAATATCGCGCGCTGGAAAAGCAGGTCGGCGCGAAGATCGTCGACGATCTGTATGTGGCCGTCGATGCGCTGATCAACGAATTGGCGAAAGGCGAGGAAGGCGAGCCGGAGTAGGAAGCGTGCGGCCGCCGCTCGATGCCACAGCGTAATGCTTCGCCAACACAGTTTAATTGTCTGGGAGCCCGTCCAGCCGCCCACGGCCACCCGCGCGGCCGACCAATATGCCGGCAAGAATCGAAACAGGCGTCACGCCCCATACGACGTCTGGCCAGAACGACTCGCCGCCGAGCGTGCTCACGTCGATGCACCACCAGGCCACGATCTCCAAGCCGATCACCCAGATAAAGGCCGCGGCCAGTATTCCTCTCGCCATGCTATTTGTTATTGCCGTGCGCGGCGTGCGCCGGTTGAATCGCGGTGACTTCTACTGCTTTCATTCAATCGTGCTCCTGATGCTTCCGGACTGCCAATGATCTGGATGGCCCCGAACTGGGGAAACACCCGGGCACGATTGTATTGAAGCGGCCCCGCGCAAGATCTCAAAAACGGGCGGCCTTTATTCCCCCATCCCTTCGCTAGCGGCATCGATCAGGCTCAGCGACACAGCCGGATCATCGACCTTCTGGATCGCCAGCAGCGCAAAGCGCGCGAGAAACAGCGGCGCATGCGCCTCGCCCAGTTGCGTCATCGTTTTGCACAGCTGCGTGTAGACGACATCGAGTTCTGCATCGGTCATCGCGTTCTCCATTCGTTCAGTCAGTTGATCAGGACAGCGCGCGCGTGATCGCCGCTTCGATATCGACGGCGCGCGCATTGCGCCAGCGGCCCAGCACGTGCCCATCGGGACGCACCAGATACACGGTCCCCGGCTTCGCGTCGTATCGTTCGAACAGACGACCCGTGTGATCCCACGCGTGCACGCCGTTCGTCTCGGGATGCAGGCGCGCGCTGAGCGGCACGATCCTGAACGGCACGCCGCGTTCGCGCATCGTTTCGGCAAACCCGGTGAACCCGGCAGGCACATCGCCTTCGTCGCTGAAGCACAGCGCAGTGAAACGCGGGCTGACGAGATCGGTCAGATGCGCTTCACGCGCATGCCCGCCTTCCGCGATCGTCACGGGATACTCGGACAGCACCGCGCCCGGCACAGGCCCTGCAGCGTACGCATCGGCATCCGCAACATTCAGCGGCGAGTTCACGTACGTGATCGCCGATGTCTGCCGCGGATTGATCAGCGACCGCAGGCCCGGATGCCTGACGGCAAGACTCAGCACGGCGTTACGCATCAGATCGAACGCGAACGAAGGCGGCGCCATGAACTCGGTGCTCTTCGTGCCGTAGCTCAGGTTCTCATGAGTCGCGGCGACGCGTTCGTCCGAATAGCTGTCGAGCAACGCCGGCGATGCGAGTCCCTTCACGACAAACGCGAGCTTCCACGCGATGTTGTCCGCATCGTCGATGCCCGAGTTCGCGCCGCGCACGCCGAAGATCGGCACCAGATGCGCGGCATCGCCCGCGAACATCACGCGGTTGTGCCCGTAGCGTTCGAGCGTCAACGCATTGGCCTTGTAGATCGTGATCCAGATCGGCGCCCACGCGCCCTTCTCCCCCATCATGTCGAGCAGGCTTTGCACGCGCGGCATCACGTTTTCAGGCTTCACGGCCTGCTCGGCGTCCTCGCCGTCGCGCAACTGATAGTCGATGCGCCACACGTTGTCGGGCTGCTTGTGCACGAGCACGGTCGAGCCTGGATTCGACGACGGATCGAAGTAAGCGAGACGTTCCGTCGGACGATCGCTGTCGAGTTCGATATCGACGATCACATAGCGCCCTTCGTAGCTCGTGCCCTGCAATTGCAGCCCGAGCGCCTCGCGTATCGTGCTGCGCCCGCCGTCGCAAGCGACGACCCAGTCGGTGTCGAGCGCGTAGTCGCCATCGGCTGTCGAGAGTTGCAGCGTGGCGCCGTCGTCGCGCGCATCGATCGACTTCACGCGCGTCTGCCAGCGAATGTCGATCAGATCGGCGCGCTTTTCCGCTGCATCGAGCAGGAACTGTTCGATGTGATATTGCGCGAGGTTGACCATCGGCGGCAGCTTCTGGTTTTCATCCTGCGGCATCGTGAAGTGCAGCACTTCCGTGTCGCGGTAGAAGCTGCGTCCGCCCGTCCACGGCAAGCCCGTCTTGAGGAAGCCTTCGACGGCGCCGAGCCGCTCGATGATCTCGAGACTGCGGCGCGAAATGCAGATCGCGCGGCTGCCGTAGCAGACGGAATCGTCCGCTTCGATCAGCACCGATCGCACGCCATGGTTCGCGAGACCCAGCGCGACGGCAAGGCCAACGGGCCCGCCGCCGACGATCGTCACGGCATGACGCTTCGCGTCCACGCCCTGCTTCAGTTCGGGCACACGCGCCTTGTATTGCTTCGCGGTGAACGGATAGGGTTTGAATTCCTTGTTCATTTGATGCTCCAGATTCATTACCTTCAAGCGGCCTGCGTACGCGGCGCTTCGCGTTTGTCCATCGGCAGCAGCACCACGACGATCGCGCCGATCACGAGCAACGCCGCCGAATACAGCAGCCCCGCCGAGAAGCTGCGCGTCGCGTCCTTTAGCCAGCCCACCACGAGCGGATTCAGCGCGGAACTGATGTTGCCCGTCGCGTTGATGACGGCAATGCCGATGGCCCGCGCGCGGAAGCTCAGTGCATGATCGGGCGTCGTCCAGAAGATCGACATCGCCGTGTACGAACCCGCCGACGCGAGGCACACGCCGAGCATGCGCAGCGCCGGATTCGGCGACCAGGCCGTGCACAGCCAGCCCGCTGCGGAGAACAGCATCGGCAGCATCAGGTGCCACTTGCGCTCCTGCTTGCGGTCCGAACGGCGGCCCCACCAGATCATCGCGACGATCGTGCACACCTGCGGAATCGCAGCGAGCAGGCCGATCGTGCGATTGCTCGCATCGGCGCTGAAGCTCTTCACGATGAGCGGCGTCCACACGGCGACCATCGCGAGCGTATTCACGAGGCAGAAGTAGGCGATCGCAAACTTCACGACGGCGGGCGACAGCAGTTCGCTGACGATGCTTTTGTCGCCGCCCGATTGCGCGGGCACGGTTGGGTCGTTGCGGTGTTCTGCGGCGAGCGTCGCTGCGAGCGTGCGCTTTTCTTCCCCGTCGAGCCAGCGCGCGTCTTGCGGACTGTCGTGCAGATACGCGTAGACCACGAGACCGAGAATCGCCGATGGCAGGCCTTCGAGGAGGAAGAGCCACTGCCAGCCCTTCAGTCCGAACGTGCCGTCGAGTGCGAGGATGAAGCCCGACAGCGCCGAGCCGACGGCCGCCGTCACGGGCATTGCGATCATGAAGAGCGCGTTGGCGCGCGCACGGTACGCGGCGGGGAACCAGTAGGTCAGATACAGCAGAATGCCCGGCAGGAAGCCCGCTTCCGTCACGCCGACCAGCACGCGCAACACGTACAGCGTGCCGGGGCTCGTCGCGAACATCGTCGCCGTCGATGCGAGTCCCCACGCGATCATGATCGTGCCGATCCATCGACGCGCGCCGACGCGCGCAAGCACGACATTGCTCGGAATGCCGCACGCGATATACGCGACATAGAAGAGCGTGGTCGCGAGGCCGAACTGCGTGCTGGTGAGTCCCAGGTCCTTCATCATCGTCAGGCCGGCGAAGCCGATGTTGATGCGATCGAGGAACGAGAAGAAGAACAGCACGAACAGGAACCACAGCAGATGCCGCGATACCTTGGCGATCACGGACTGTGGCTGCGCTTGCTGCGCGTGGGTCGCCGGCGATGCATCCAGTGCACCGGCTCGCGAGGTGGATTCCATACTGATGTCTCCGATGGTCACGCTATCTCGGACACCAACGGCCCGATGCAATCGCTTCAACGGACCGCTATTCGAAGATCGGCGACACGTGGCGATGCGTCGCAGTATGGAGCGCGGCGTTGCGCCGCCTGTCCTCAAAATGGGTACAACTCATGCCCCGCGCGGGCCTGGGGGAAACGCGGATAGGTCAGCGGCAATTAAAGTCTTGCGCGGATTTTTGAGGGCATGCAGCAGTTGGGGCGCAATCGGCCAGGAACGGACATGCGCCGTAGGCGCAGATCGACGAAAAGTCACCCGTCACTTGCCTATTCCGCGATTCAGATTCCGAGTGCGTGACTCGATGTCCCGATCTCACCACAGAAAAGATCCATCCCCCCATCCCAAGGAACCGCTCGAACCACAAACGCATAGTTCCCCCCGACAAGCATGTCGTACGCAATGGGTGCGCTCTTCGAAAATCGCCACGGCCCGGCCGGCGTATCGCTGACGGGTCTGAGGGTTTGGTTCATCGCATAGGCGGGTTTGTCCGCGTGGCTTGCACACGATCCTTCATAGATAAATGTGTAGACGCGCAGAGGACGGGTTGTCGTCCGCGACACACCGCTGATGGTGAATAGAAGAGACGTCTCGCTCCCCTGCGACGCGAGCGAGACACTCCCCGTCTGACCTGCATTCTGCGCGGATGCGCGCAAGGGAACGTTGACGGCATCGGCGGCTTGGCCCGCCGCGGCACCCATGCCGCACACAAGAACGGCTGCAAGCGCAAGCCAGTGTTGCCACTTCATATCCCGTACTCCCGTGTACGTCAGCGGGTCGAACCTGATCGCCTTGCAGGTTCGTCTGTTAAGCGTAGGCCATCGTGGCTTGCTGGTACAGGATAAGTCGTGAGCAACGAATCGCCGATTCCCGACAATCCGCGACGAATCGAAAACAGGCCGGTGGGAAATTCGAGCGAAAAGCGCGAGCGGAAAACGTCAGGCCTTGCACGGCCCGACGCACAGCGCGAACAGTTGCCGCTGGCTCGAAATGCCGAGCCGCCGGAACGCGCGCTTCTGATAAGTGACGACGCTCGTTGCCTTGATGCCCATCGTGTCGCCGATTTCCTGCGCGGTGCGCCCTTCGAGCACGCCCGTCAGCACGTCGAGCTCGCGCTTCGACAGCTCGGGACAGAGGCCGCGCACGCGCGCGAGCATCAGATGCGAGATCGCCATGTCGCGCTGCCCGCAGATCGCATAGTGATGCTTCGCCGCGTGCGCGATCAGCGGCGCCATCGCTTCGATCAATGCGATTTCGCGCGGATGGTAATTGCCGAAGCGGCGGTCGCGATACAGGTTCACCGACAGCCAGATATCGGGTGTCGGCTGCACGAGCAGCGACACGCGGTCCGACACGTTCGGCTGCTGATAGCAGGCGGCCCGGTACGCTTCGTTGAGAATGTCGTCGCTCGTCTGCTGATGCAGCACGAGCGTCGAGCCGGGCCTGTCGTTGCGTGCCGACGAGACGATCTTCTGATTGCCGTCGAGCGCGTAGAAGTGGCGCGCGTAAGTATCGGCGACATCGCGCAGAAAGCGACCACCGCGATGATCGGCCACCGACACGGTACGCGGCCGGTTGCCGAACTCGTACGCGAAGATCGTGCATTGCGAAATCGCGGCGATATCGCCGAGCAGCTTCAGCACTTCGGCGGCGAGCGCGTTCGAGTCGTCGCTGCCGATCGACGAAACGAGCCCCGTCGCGCGGCTGAGATCCAGCTGCCCTTGCGAAACGGGACGGTCGAGACGCCATGAACGCATGATCTATTGCTACTAGAAGCGGCGAGAAGACGGAGTAATCACACCATTTTAATCCGGGCGCCGCGCGCGCATACGCGAACGCGGCTATCGCGTCCGATCCGCTGCAGTCGCGGCCACCGCGCTCGCGGTGCGCGCACAAAGAATCAGTCCGAAAGCGAATGAACTTACGCGTCGCTTTTAAATTGCCTACAGTGAAAACCTCGCACATGCGCGCCGTCTTTTTTGGACCTGGCGCGCATGCCTCGCGTGCCGCATCGCAACATCCTTCGGAGAGTGAGATATGGCGACCTGGAAACCCGATCCGACCTTCTATCCTTCCGCCCGCATGGCGGGCAGCGCGCCGAAGGAAACCGTCGCGTATGTGGCAAGCTTCGATCCGTCGCGCGAGACGCCCGACGAGCTCGCCGTCGTCGATGTCGATCCCGACTCAGCGGACTACGGCCGCATCGTCAGCAGCGTGCCGATGCCGAACACGGGCGACGAACTGCATCACTTCGGCTGGAACGCATGCAGTTCATGCTTGTGCCCGAACGCGCCGCATCCGCATACGGAGCGCCGCTATCTTGTCGTGCCTGGGCTGCGCTCGTCGCGCATCCACATACTCGATACGAAGCCCGACAAGCGCAATCCGCAGATCGTGCGCGTGCTCGAACCCGCCGAAGTCGCGAACAAAGCGGGCTATACGCGGCCTCATACCGTGCACTGCGGGCCGGCCGGCATCTATGTGGTATCGCTCGCGAACGCGCAGGGCGAAGCGCCCGGCGGCATCTTTCTGATGGACCATGAAACGTTCGATATTCGCGGCCAATGGGAAATCGATCGCGGCCCGCAGCAGATTTCGTACGACGGCTGGTGGCATCTCGGCTACGACACCGTCGTAACGAGCGAATGGGGCCTGCCCGCGACCTTCGAAAACGGCCTCGTGCCGGAAGTGCTGCTCGGCGGCCAGTACGGGCATCGCCTGCACTTCTGGGACATGAACACGCGCAAGCACAAGCAGGTCGTCGACTTCGGCGCCGAAAACCAGTTGGTGTTCGAACTGCGTCCCGCGCATGATCCGACCAAGGCCTATGGCTTCGTCAATTCGGTGATCAGCCTGAAGGACCTGTCCGCGTCGATCTGGACGTGGTATCGCGAAGGCGATCAATGGGCCGCACGCAAGGTCATCGAGATTCCCGCCGAACCCGCCGACGCTTCGCAGCTTCCGCCGATGCTCAAAGGCTTCGGCGCGGTGCCGCCGCTCGTCACGGACATCGCGCTGTCGCTCGACGACCGCTTCCTGTACGTGTCGTGCTGGGGCACGGGCGACCTGAAGCAATACGACGTCTCCGATCCGATGAGGCCTGAACTGACGGGCACGGTGCGCATCGGCGGCATTGCCGCGCGCGCGACGCATGCGGGCGCGGGCGGCCGTCCGCTGAACGGCGGCCCGCAGATGGTCGAAGTGAGCCGCGACGGCAGCCGCGTGTACTTCACGAACTCGCTGTACGGCGCAATCGACGAGCAGTTCTACACGGAAGGCATCGACGGCTGGATGGTCCGGCTCAATGCGGACAAGAGCGGCGGGCTCACGGTCGCCGACGACTTCTTCGTCGACTGGCCGAAGTCGCATCGTCCGCATCAGATACGGCTCGAAGGCGGAGACGCGTCGTCGGATTCGTATTGCTATCCGTGAGCGCAGGCGGCAGCGAAAGGCGAGCGCGATGAACGGCGTATGGGCAACCGTGATCGGCAGCGGGATTTTCCATGGCGTGAATCCCGCGATGGGCTGGCTCTTCGCCGCCGCGCTCGGGCTTCAGCACGGCAGCCGCAAGGCGCTGCTGATGGCGTTGCCGCCGCTCGCGCTCGGGCATGCCGTGTCCGTCATGTTCCTGACCACGTCGGCCGTCGCGCTCGGGCTGTTTGCGCACACCGAACATCTGCGCGTGTTCATGGGCGCGCTGCTGATCGCGTGGGCCGCGTATCACCATTTCTACGGACACCGGCAGCGCGTGCGCATCGGCATGACGGCGGGCTTCGTCGGACTGGCGCTGTGGTCGGCTGCCATGGCGACGATGCACGGCGCCGGCCTGATGCTGCTGCCCGCGCTGTTGCCGTTATGCGGCGCGGGAATGCCCCTCGGCAGCTCGCTCGAATCGGTCGGACAGGTCACGGCCGTGCATACCGTCGTGACCCTCGCGACGGCTGGCGCGATCGCGCTCGCGGCCTATCAGTACCTGGGGCTCGGCATGCTGCGGCGCGGCTGGATCAATTTCGACTGGCTCTGGTGCGGCGCGCTGACCTTCACGGGCGCGCTGCTGATCGTCAACGGCTAGCCGTTCCGCACTGCGCGCCCGCGTCCCGAAAAGCCTCACCTTTGGCTACAGTGCCGTGCGGATTGCGTGGCAACTCACCATCGCGTGGCTCCCGAATAGCCTCACCACAAGCGCATTCGTGAGCGCATCGGCATCGGGCAGACTCACCGTTGCGGCAATTGTCAAAGGCTCCCGTATTTCCTCACCTCAAGACGGTTTTGCCCCTTTCTTCACGGAATACGTCGAGCGGAACGCTACTCGTACTCCGAGTACTTGCGCGAATCGCCGCGCACCTTGTGCGCCGGATACTTCGCGCGATTCAGCTCGATCTTCTCCAGCACGGCCGCATACAGATCGACGTCGAGACGATCGGCGAGCATCACGAGGTACGCGAGCACATCGGCCATCTCGTGACGGATCGCCGCGAGCTTGTCGTCGGCGAGTTCGCTCTTTTCGCCCGACTCGAGCCACTGAAACGGCTCCAGCAATTCGCTCGCTTCGACGCTCAACGCCGTCGCCAGATTCTTCGGCGAATGAAAGCGCGACCAGTCGCGCTCGCCGACGAACTGCCGTAAAAGATCGCGCACCGCGACGAGATCGCTGCTGCGTTCCTTCTCCATACGGTCACTCCACGAAAAACTTCAATATAGCGATCATTGTCCGGCGCGGCTGAGCGTCAGCCGATGCACGGGCGTGCCCGGCAGAAACGACGCCTTCGCGCCGCGCACCCACGCTTCGTGACCTGCGAGGAAATACGGCGACAGCGGATTGCCCGACTGTCCGCCCGGCATCTCGAAGATGCCGGTCTGCTCGCGCCCCGGCGACACGATCATCCTTTCCGATGCACCGAAGCTCGGCGCCTGCACGCGCGGCATGTTGATGTCGCCGGGCAACGGATCATGCGGCGCGCCGAGCCAGCCGCGCACCCACGGCAGCCACGCGGGCACCATGCGCGCGAACGGGTGCTCGATCGCGGCGCGGTTGCGTTCGCCCCAGCGCGCATCGTCGATTGCAACGTCCGCGGGCAACTGCGCGATCGCATGATCGATCCGGTCGAGCACGAATGTGCGCCAGTCGATAAAGCCATCGGGCACCCATGCGTGATGCTCGGCGAGCGTCTCCATCACTGCTTCGTAACGCGAACTCGCGACGCGCAAGCCGAGCGGCGCATTGCCATCGCCACCGCCCGGAATCGCGCTCGCGAGATCGGCGTCGAGCCTGCCGAACCACGCGTCGTAGAGCGAGAAGAAAAAGCCGCGCGTGAGCCGGTAGCCGACGGCATCGGCATCCGCGCGGCCATTCCACGCGAGCAGTTGCTGCCGGAACGCGAGGCGCTGCGGATGGCCCGCGAGCGCGCTGGCGTCGAGCGCTTCGAGCGCGACGCGCCGCCACGCGTCGATCCATTGCGCGCGGTCGTCGGTCTGGATCGACAGCATCGCGCGTTCGTCGGGGCTCGGCGCCGCGAGCAGATCGTCGCGTATCTGCGACGCGCGCGCGCCCAGGTCCGCGCCCGCATCGCCGATCAGCGCCGCCTCGTCCGACATCAGCGCGCGATTGTTCGCCGTCCACAAGCGGCCGAGCGGAGGGTCGATCCGCTTCGGATACGACGCGGGCGGCAGATAGCGCTGCCAGCCGTTGTAGGTTGCCGGATCGTATGGCGTGTCGCTTTCGGCGCCGCTTTTCGCGTCGCTCGCGTCGCGTTGCGGCAGCGGACCCGCCAGCGTCCAGCCGATGTTGCCGCGCGAGTCGGCGACCATGAAGTTCTGTGTCGGGATGCCGCTCGTCTGCGCGACGTGCAGCGCGTCGTCGATCGTCTTCGCGTCTTCGAGCCTTTGCAGATTCAGGTTCACGGCCTCGCGGTCGTGCGCGACCCAGCGCAGTGCATATGCGCGCGCGCCGACGTCAATTTGCGGCCCCCAGCGCGTCTCGATCACGGGCAAGTCGACGCTCGCGCCGCCCTTCACGCCGATGATCTCGTGATGGACGTCCGCTCGCGTCCATGCGCCGTCGGGCGCGCGGTACTGCAACGGGTCGGCGGAATTGCGATGCAGCTCGATCAGATCGATGTAGCGCCCGTAGCTGTTCGTGAAGCCCCACGCAATCTTGCCGTTGCTGCCCGCGATCACGAGCGGCGTGCCCGGCAGGCTCACGCCCGTCAACGCATGCATCGGCTGGCCGTCCTCGGCGGGCCACGTCAGCGACACGCGATACCAGATGTTCGGCAGCGACAGCCCGAGATGCATGTCACTCGCGAGGATCGCGCCGCCACGCGCGCTGTGCGCGCCGTCGACGACCCAGCCGTTGCTGCCCACAGCCGACCCGTTCGCGCCCGCGTCGTCGCGCCCGTCGCTCGCGTCTCTCGTGTCGCTCGCGTCTCTGGCGGCGCTCACGGGCTTCGTCGCCGATAGCCAGTCCGGGCGCGTCGCGGGAATCCGGGCGGGCTCGACGGGCGGCGTCGACGCGCTATCGAGCGGCGCGTCCCAGTGGCTCGCGGCGGGCAGCAGGAACGCGTACAGATCGGCGGGCACGCGCTCGCGCAACACGGCGCGCGCGAGAATGCGCCGCGTCTCGAACGATTGCAGATCGAAGTACATCGCATAGACGACCAGCAGCGAATCTTCGGGCCGCCACGCTTCGGGCCGCGTGCGCAGCATCCAGTACTCGAACGGCCGCGACGACAGCGCGGCGAGCCCGGCATTGACGCCCGCCGTATAGCGTTCGGCGATTTGGCGCTGATCGGCGGGCATCGCCTCGACGAGCGCGTGCGCGCGGGCGCGAAAACGATGCAGGCGGTTGCGCCTGTCGAGATCGAGCGCATTTGGGCCAATCAGCGCGGACACCTCGCCCGCCGCGACGCGCCTGAGCAGGTCCATCTGAAAGAAGCGGTCCTGCGCGTGCAGGAAGCCGGTCGCATACGCGACGTCGGCGCGCGACGCGCCGTGTATCGTCGGCACGCCTAGCGCGTCACGCTCGATCGTCACCTTCGCCGACAGCGACGGCGCGCGCTGCGTTCCATCCAGTTGCGCAAGACTGCCGCGCAACAGGAGCCAGCCGCCGAGCAGCGCCGCGCACAGCAGCGCGACGACGATGCCCGCCAGCGCGAGCGCGGCGGTCCCGACGGTTCGACCGATTGATTTACCCGAGAACTGGCTTTCGACGGCGCGGCGACGGCTCATTGTTGGCTGATCGTTTGGAATTCGCTGGGTTCAGGGATCGAGGCGTCCGCGCATTGTGCACGAAGCCGTTTGCACTTTCTCTTACGGTCGTGACGAAACTGCGCTCTCTCCAGCATGCTGGATTTTTGATCCAGTAGCAGGACGCTCGTGCACCGCCGCGCGCGCCGGCGCGGCGTCGCGCAGCAGCTGATGGCGGCCGCCGACGCCGTGGCCCGCGACGAAAGCAAGACGGTGCTCGTGCTCGACACGGCGACGGGCGGCGACGCCGAGCGCCTGTATGCGCGCGCGGGCTGGCAGCGGGTCGGCGAGGTGCCGAAGTACGCGTTGATGCCGGATGGATCTTTCTGCGGAACGACCTTCTATTACAAGCACCTTTAGCGCGGCGCGGCCGAAGCGGGAAGTCGATCTTCGACAAACGTTTGCGAATTTGCGAAAACAGCCCTTAATCTTTTCCGCCGCGCGCCGTTATCGCGAGAGCATTCCCACTACTCGCAGGCGACATGGCCAAGACCATTCCGTTTCCCGGCGGCAACCAGGCGGCGCGCGCGCGGCAGGCGAAGGCATTGCTGTTGCCGATTCCGCGCAGCATGGCTGCCGAGTTGATCCTGCCCGTCCACATCGCGCTCGACGCGCTGCGGCGCGGCGCGGGCAGCAAGAGCGCCGCGCAGACGCTCACGCAGACGATGCTGCTCGCCGGCTTTCTGTGCGATCTCGGCTACGGCGAGATGACGTACGACCAGTTGCGCACCGCCGATCAGGCAATGGCGGCCACGTTCGATCACGGCCGCGCGACGGACGAATGGCGTCTCGACGAAGCGCACGTCGAATTGCTTGCGCACATCGTCAGCACTTACGACGCGCAATTGCAGCGCGCGCCGCTCAGCGCGCTGACGGACGCAAGCGCCCGCCTCGACCGCATCATCGCGAACGGCAGCGCCGAGCCGACGCTGCGCAAACAGGCCTGACAACGACGGCTCCCTGCTCCCGAACCTTCTCACCGTTGGGGTCGGAGCGCATCGACAGCGGCAAGCGCACATTGCCTGTATCCTCTGCTGTTACTGACACGCCGCGCGAGCGGCCGCACCATCACTGCAACCATCTTGTATTGGACGGGAGTGAGCGCCAACTCCCGTTGACCGCGGAAAAACTGCATAGGTCCGGAAGTAGGCGCTAAAGCGCCAACTCCCGTTGACCGCGGAAAGCTGCATGGGTCCGGGAGTAGGCGCTAAAGCACCAACTCCCGTCGACCGCGGAAAAACTGCATAGGTCCGGAAGTAGGCGCTAAAGCGCCAACTCCCGTTGACCGCGGAAAGCTGCATGGGTCCGGGAGTAGGCGCTAAAGCGCCAACTCCCGTCGACCGCGGAAAAACTGCATGGGTCCGGGAGTAGGCGCTAAAGCGCCAACTCCCGTCGACCGCGGAGAGGCTTCATGACAGACGACAAGCGCAACCCCGAAAACATCGATCCCGATCTGCTCGAAGTAGCGCGCGAAATATTCGATTGCGCGCGCCGCGGCGAAGCGAACATGCTCGCCGCTGTCATCGAGAAAGGCGCGCCGCCGAATCTGCGCAACGAGAAAGGCGACAGCCTCGTGATGCTCGCCGCCTATCACGGTCACGCCGATGCCGTGCGCGTGCTGCTCGAACGCGGCGCGGACCCGAACCTGCGTAACGACAACGGACAGACGCCCATCGCGGGCGCGGCGTTCAAGGGTTTCAAGGACGTCGTCGAGACCTTGCTCGCGCATGGCGCGGACGTCGAAGGCGCGTCGCCGGATGGGCGCACGGCGCTGATGATCGCCGCGATGTTCAATCGCACTGAGATGGTCGAACTGCTGCTCGCGCATGGCGCCGATCCGAACGCGCGCGACGCGAACGGCGTCTCGCCCGCCGACGCCGCGAGCCGCATGGGCGCGCCCGACACGGCTGCGCTGCTCGCGAAGAAGGCGGGCGCATGAAGCTCGCGGGCAAGAGCGTGGCCGTCGTCGCGCCTGCGGGCATGCCTGATATGGCGCACGTCGAGCACAGCATCGCGCTGCTCGAAAGCTGGGGCCTGCGCGTGCACGTGGGCACGCATGTGCGCGACCGCTACCGCTATCACGCGGGCAAGCACGAAGACCGCGCCGCCGATCTGCACCGCGCGCTGACCGATCCTTCCGTCGATATCGTGTGGATCGCACGCGGCGGTTACGGCAGCGTCTATTGCCTGCACGCGTTGCCGCCTCAAGTGCCGTGCGCGAAAACAGTCGTGGGCTTTTCGGACGCGACGGCGCTGTTCGGCGCGCTGCACGGCATGCCCAATGTGCGCGTCATCCACGGTCCAACCTTGAACGGGCTCGCGACGAAACACGACGACGCATCGCGCGACAGCATGCTCGCCGAACTGCGCGAAGAACGCGCCGCGCCTGTTCCGCTGCAACGTCTGCACGGTTCGGGCACGCCGCGCGTCGAAGGTCGTCTTGCGGGCGGCAACATCACCGTGCTCGCCAGTCTTGCGGGGACGCAATGGCAGGCGCGCTGCGACGGCGCAATCGTGCTGCTCGAAGACGTGACCGAACTCGCGTATCGCATCGACCGAAGCATGATGCAGTTGCGCGAAGCAGGCGTGTTCGATGGCGCGCGTGCATTCGTGCTCGGCGATTTCATCCGCTGTCCGCTGCCGGACAATGCGGACTTCACGTTGCACGACATGCTCGTCGATCTGCTCAAGCCGTATGACGTGCCGATCTATGCGGGCTTTCCGTTCGGTCACGGCACGCGCAATCATGCATGGACGTATGGCGCGCACGCGGTGCTCGAAGGCGAGCAACTGGTTCGCTAGCGGGCCAGTTGCGCGAGAACGCGCTTGACGATGTCGATGTCGGGCGCGTCTGCTGCGTCTGCTGCGTCTCTTGCATTTGCCATCAGCGACTCGCGCGCGCACCACGGATACGGCAAGCGGCTCGCCCAACGCAACAGGCTGTCGGCGGATGCTTTCGGCAACGTCGCCATCTCTTCGATCGTGATGTGCAGCCGTGTCAAGCATCGCGCTTGCGAATCGCCTGTCCAGTCGTAGCGGCCGTAACCGATGCGCGCCGCGCCCGTTCCCTTTTCCGTCATGCAGACGAGCCAGTCGCATGAGAACTCGCGCTGCCCATCGACGGGCATCGCGCCGACACAGAACGTATAAACGTTCTCGTACTTCTGCGCGAAATCGCTGACCAGCACCGATGCAATCGCATCGCGACCGTGTGCCTGCTGCGGAAACGCGATGGCCGCTGTCTTCACGGTCATTGCAAGCGATGCGTCGTGCGCGAACGCATCCGTCAGTAGATGCGGGCGATTGCCGTCTTTCGCGTATATGTACGATTCGATTGCGTCTTTGAGATGGGCCATCGGTCAAACCATGTCGATAAGAGCGGGCCGATCAGTCTAAGCCCTTCGTGTCGTTGCGCCTCGCTTGCCCTTGCCGCCGGCACGGACTCTCGCCTTCTCTCGAATGCCACGCGCATTCTGTGCACGACATGACACAACTTGACGAAACGGGCGTTGCACGTGAAGCGCTCGCGTTCGACAATGCCTCTTCCTTGCCGCGGTCCCGCTCGCGCACGCATCCCACAGTTCGAACACGCGCCCTCGATGAACTCCCGCTTCGGTCGTCTCACGCGCATCCATTCCTTCATACCGCTTGCCGGCGCGACGCTGATGCTGGGCATCGCGATGTCGTTCACCGCGCCGTATCTGTCGCTGTTCGGCGTCGAGCAGGCGGGCATGACGCCGTTGAAGCTCGGTCTGTTCATGACGCTGATCGCAGCGAGCGGCGTCATCGCAAGCGCGTGGGCCGGCAAGTGGTCCGACAGGCATGGACATCATCGCGGGTTGCTGCTCGCGGCATTGATCGCGGCATCGCTCGGCTTTCTGCTGCTTTGTTTCGTGCGCAACTACGCGGCGCTGCTGGCAATCGGCGTCGCGTTTCTCGGTGCGGGCGGCTCGGCGATGTCGCTGGTGTTCTCGTTCGCGCGCGCCGCGCTGCCAGTGCGCGACGAAGCGGAGCGCGCGTTTGCGCTGGCGACGCTGCGCACGGTGTTGTCGATGGCGTGGGTGTTCGGCCCGTCGGTTGGCGCGCTCGTGCTCGCGGGCGCGGGCTTCTATGGGCTCTTTCTGTTCGCCGCCGCGAGCTTCGCCGCATGCGGCGCGATCGTGTGGCGCATGCGCGAATCGCCCGCCGGCGACCCGCACAGCGCGCCGACACATTACGCGGGCGACCCTGCCTCATCGCTCGAGGTGACGACGCCCGAACCTGCCGAAGCGCCGCCGCCCTCGCCGCCTCATATGCCACCCCATGCACCTGGCACGCAGCGGCAAATCGGACGCTCCACCGTCGCGCTAACCTTGATCGGTCTTGCCGCCAATGCAACGATGATCGTCCTGCCGCTTTATGTCGTGCACGGCCTTAAGGGCACGCGGATCGACGTGTCGATCATGCTCGGCCTCGGCGCGTTCCTCGAAATTCCGATGATGCTCGCGCTCGGCGCGCGCGGCTCCACGCTCAACAAGCTGAACTGGCTCGCGGCCTGCGCCGCCGTGCATGTCGTGTACTTCATTGCCGTCGCGGCAGCGGGCACGGTCAACGTGCTGATTCCGATGCAGGCGTTCAATGCGTTCGTCGTGGCCGTCACATCGTGTCTCGGCATGACGTATATGCAGGACTTGATGCCGCGCTCGCCAGGCGCGGCCACGGCGTTGTTCTTCAACGCGTCGCGGGTCGGCTCGATCCTGTCGGGCGTGTTGTCGGGTGTGCTCGTCGCGGGCCTTGGCTATCGCGGGACGTTCCTCGTCTGCGGATGCCTCGCGCTCGGCGCGCTCGTCCTGTTCGCCGATCCACCGTGGAAGCGCATCGCGCAACGCATGCGCGACGCGTGGGACGACTGGCGGCATCCGGCGCAATGAGCACGCGATCCGACGATGCACCCGCCGCATCGCCGACGCGCCAGCGATGCAACACCTGTCACGCGCTCCCGAAAACCCTCACCTTCAAGCCAACACGCCCGCTTGTGAGCAGCCTCGATCGATGAACAGTAGAATCGGATGGAGCCTTCGCGGCGAGGTCCGGCAGGACGCACAGGCTCGGCAGTCGACCCATACCAGGGATACCAGCAGGAAAGCACGGCACGTCACGCGATAGCTCGCGGCGCGCCCCTTCGCCAGGGAGATCTCATGAAGGTGCTCGCTGTTCACCCAAGTGGCCTGATGTACACGCGCGTCTATCTGCGGCTCGAGCCGCTCGGGCTCGAAACCGTCGCGGCCGTGATACGCGAAGCCGGACACGATGTCCGCCTGATCGACCTTCAGGTCGAAACGCATCGCGATCTGTACAAGCTGATCCGCACGTGGCGCCCAGACGTGGTCTGCTTTTCCGGCAACTATCTCGCCAACATTCCCGAGATCATCGATCTGTCGAAGGCCGTCAAGGCGCAGCAGCCGGCGTGCTTCGTGTTCGTCGGCGGACATAGTGCGTCGTTCACGGCGAAGGACATGCTCAGGCACGCGGACGGCGCGATCGATTGCGTGCTGAAGGGCGAAGGCGAAGCGAAGGTCGTCGAGTTGCTCGATGCCGTTGCGCGCAACGACGATCTCTTGCACATTCCGGGCATCGTCACGCGCGAATGCGAAGGGCCGCCGCCCGGCTTCACGGAAAGCCTCGACCACATTCGTCCGGCGCGCGATCTGCTGCGCCACCGGCGCAAGTACTTCATCGGCGTGCTCGACCCGTGCGCATCGATCGAGTTTGCGCGCGGCTGTCCGTGGGATTGCACGTTCTGCAGCGCGTGGACGTTCTATGGGCGCAGCTATCGTTCGCGCAGCCCCGAAGTCGTCGCCGATGAACTCGCGTCGATCCGCGAACCGGGTGTGTTCATCGTCGACGATGTCGCCTTCGTGCATGCGGATCACGGCATGGCGATCGCAAGCGAAGTGGAACGACGTGGCATCCGCAAGAAATACTATCTGGAGACGCGCGGCGACGTGCTCTTGCGCAACAAGGAAGTCTTCGAGCGTTGGCGCAAGCTCGGTCTGCAATACATGTTCATCGGCCTCGAAGCGGTCGATGCCGAAGGGCTCAAGGCGTTTCGCAAGCGCATCGACGTCGGCAGGAATTTTGAAGCGCTCCGGTTTGCGCGCTCGCTCGGCATCACGGTCGCGGTCAATCTGATCGCCGATCCCGATTGGGACCACGAGCGGTTCGAAACGATCCGGCAATGGTGTCTGGAGATTCCCGAGATCGTGAACATCAGCGTGAACACGCCGTATCCGGGCACGGAAATCTGGCTGCGCGAACAGCGCCGACTGACGAGCCTCGATTACCGGCTCTATGACATCCAGCACGCCGTGCTGCCGACGAAGCTGCCGCTACCCGAGTTTTACGGCGAACTGGTGCGCACGCAGCAGGTGCTCAATCGCAAGCATCTCGGCTGGGGCGCGCTTTATCGTGCCGCAAGTGAAGCGGCTTCGCTGCTGATGCGCGGTCAAACGAATTTCGTGCGGATGCTGTGGCGCTTCAATTCCGTCTTCGATCCGGATCTGCAACTGCGCGATCATGCGCGCGAAGTGCGCTACGAGATGACGCCGCCGCCCGCGCAGACGCCCGAACAAAGCAACGTCAAGGTGCTTTACGTGCATCGCCCGACGGGACGCAAGGGCCGCAAGATCGACGACGCGACGGAAACGTTCGTCGATCAGAGCCGCATGGGTGCAGGTTAGCGTCAAGCCAACCGCGTGCGTTCAATCGCTTAGAACGGCTCCTTGAACGGCCGCAGATCGATCTCGTGCGTCCACGCGGATGGGTGCTGAAGATGGATCTGCCAGTACGCCTCGGCGATCGCATCGACGTTCAGCAGACCGTTCTCGCCGCGCTCGGTCGCCGCCTGCGGACGTGCAGTGCGCAGACGCTCGCCGTCGATGCCGCCGTCGATCACCACATGCGCGACATGCAGCCCGAGCGGCCCGAATTCGCGCGCCATGCTTTGCGCAACCATCCGCAGCCCGGCTTTTGCCGCTGCAAAGTGCGCGAAACCGGGCTTGCCGCGCAGACTCGCCGATGCGCCCGTGAAGATCACCGTGCCGCGTCCGAGCGGCGCAAGCCGCCGCGCCGCCTCGCGTCCAACCAGAAAGCCGCCGACGGGCCCCGAGCGAAGGAAGTCCTCCATCTGCTCTTGCGTCAGATCGCGAAACGGAACGTAGCGGTTGTTGCCGACGTTGTAGACGACGAGCGAAGGCACGTCGATATCGTCGGGCGGCGACATCGCCTTGTCGAACAGACGCATGACGTCGGCTTCCGATGCGCCGTCCATCGCGAACGATTCCGCCGATTCGCCGCGCCCCGCGATGTGTTTCGTCACGGCATCGAGCTTCGCCTGCGTGCGGCCCGCGACGATCACGTGGTATCCGTTCGCCGCGATCTTTCTGCACAGCGCCGCGCCCAGACCGAGTTCGGCGCCTACACCGATCACCAATGCGCTATTTCGCTTCATCGCGTCTCTCCGCTGACGTTCTTCATTGTCTGCGCACCGTGCAGCACGGCGCATTGAAACCGTCGCGCGATTATAGGCACCGAACGCAAACGGCTGCCGGCGAAACGACACGCGCGGCAGCGACCGCATTTCCGATCGGCGAGATGTCGAAGCGGCCGCCCGCCATCGCGGACGGAGTCAGGGCTCGGGGTTGTCGAGGTCCGACCTCACGACTGCTTCGCCATGGCGCTGCGCGGCCTCGCGCGCCTGATCGCCGTCGATGAACGGCCCGATATCGGGCGCGCCCGCAAAAGGGAACAGCAGCCGCCCGTCGGTTTTGCGCACGACCTTCAACTGCCCCATGTACGAGCCGTCCGTCGTGCGGCGGTAGGTGGCGTAGATCTGATAGTCGTCCGGCGACTCGGGTTTCGAGGCCACAGTGTCGCGTGCTTTCGGGAAAATCATCCGTGGCCTTGTCATCTTGCAACTCCAAGGTTGAATGCCCGTCTCGGCTTGTTGCAGGCATTTCGGTGAAATGGCGCAATGTCTCGCGTGACCTCGCGTGACAGGTGCGGGGCGCGCACATTGCGGTTCGGTTCATGCTGTACTGCTGCTCGGAGCGTCGATGCGCAGTCGGCGTCAATGCACATTGGCGCCGCCGCCCGGCTTGCCGATGCCCGGCAAGCGCTGATCGCCGCGGGCGCGGCCCGGATTGGGGACGCCCGTGTCGGATGCGGCCGCGCCCGTCATGCCGGGCGTCGACGACTGTTGCGGCTGCGGCGTCTTCAGTTCGCCGGAAGTGACGCCAGGCGTCGACATCGCCTTGTCGCTCTGCGTCGCGGGATGCGAGTCTGTCTGCGCGTAATAGGCCACGGGTGCGACTACGGTCGCGACCGCCGGCGCCGCGACGGACGCACCGGCAAAGATTGCCGCTGTCGCGCCGCCTGCAATGGAAAGCGTGTTCACGACATGCTCCTTTGTTACCCCTGTCCGGAAACGCTCAGCAAACCTCGTTCCGCTTTGTCGGCAGCGCTTCGCGACTGGGCCTGGCGGCTGCGCCGGATGCGCGGATTCGCATGCACGTTCATGCGTAATCCGCGATCGTCAGCGCGAGCGGCACACGCTTCAGCCGGGAACGATGCATGCTCGAATACATGCGATGACGCAGCGAAACGGCTGCGCATTTGCCACATCATTCGAAAAAGGGGAACGCCATGCCACTGAAGAGAGGCACATCGAAGGAAACCGTCTCGCACAACATCAAGACGGAAAAGAAGGCGGGCAAATCGCAGAAGCAGTCCGTCGCGATTGCGCTGAATCAGGCGCGCAAGTCCGGCGCGAAGATTCCGAAGAAGAGCGAGAAGTAGGCTCGTATCGTTTGCTCGAGACGCGGGCGGAGCGATCGGCCCGCGTGACGCGCCGACGGCTTCGGCGAGCGAGCCCAGCCGGCGGCGCCTTTTTCTTTCCAGCGCCCTTTCCAGCTTTCTTATCTCTTACGCAAGACGCGAAACGCAAGACGCGGCGCTACCGCGTGCGCTCCTCGTCGTACTCCGGACGCACGCCTCGCGGTAGCCACGGTTCCTTGCGAATGCACCACAGTTCGTAAGCCGGCTCGAACAGGCCCGTCTCGTCGAACGCGCCAAGCGGCACGTCGATTTCGTCGCGATCTGCGTACATCATGAACGCGACCGAGCCGCACGCCGGACAGAAGTGACGCCGCCCCTGCTCGGAGCTTCGCCATTCGCGCGTGCTGCCCGTAAAAGCGACGGCGTCACCGCGGAAAATCGCATACGAACCGAACGCCGATCCGTGCACGCGCCGACATGTCATGCAATGACACATGCCGACTCGTATCGGCGCGCCCTCCGCGCGAAACCGCACTGCGCCGCACGCGCAACCGCCTTCATGGATTTGCTGCTGGGACTCGTGACTCATCGTGTCCTCCATCAGGTGAAGCCTCATCCTGCTGCACGGAGGCAGTCGGCGTCAAACGTTGCCAACCCCACGAAATCCGGGCACTTGTACGGGTGCAAGGCCTATACTTCGGTAACGGTCGGGCCCGCTTTCTGCCGGCTCGCCGGCCACTTCACACGAGCGTATTGACGCCGGCTACGGACCCCGATGAGTGGATCTGACCGTCGCTAACCATTACTCTTCCAGCACCATGAGCGACGGCATCGAAAGCGCCCGCCGTGCGGGCGTCCTGCGTACCGGCGACCTGAGCGAACGCCCCGCGCGCGCACCCGACCATGCCGCCGAAGTGCGAACGCTGGTCACGGTGGCGAGCGCGCAAACGGGACGCCGCGACACGCTGCTGCAAGCCATCGCCGATGCCGCGCTCGCATCGTGCCGCGCGGGCAGCGCCGGCATCAGCCTGCTCGAAACGACGAGCGAAGGCGAAGCCATATTCCGCTGGCGCGCGGTCGCGGGAGCTTGCGCGGGCCTCGAAGGCCAGACGACTGCGTGGGCCGAATGCCCTTGCGGCGTGACGCTGCAACTCGGCGCGCCGCAACTGTTCGTCGATCCGCAGCGATACTTCACGGCCCTGGGCGATGCCGGCGCGATGATGACGGAAGGCATCATTACGCCGATTCCCTCCCGCAGCGCGGACTCGAAACAGCTAGGCGCGATCTGGGTCGCCTCGCACGACGACCATCGGTTCGACCGCGAGGACGTGCGTCTGCTCGGCAATCTCGCCGTGCTCGCGGGCGCGGCGTTGACGCTGCTCGATGCGCAACAGGCAGCCGAAGCGGAAGCGGCCGCCGCGCAACAGGCGCGACGCGCGCTCGAAGACGCGGCGAGCCGGCGCGACGAATTCATCGCAATGCTCGGCCACGAGCTGCGCAATCCGATGGCGCCCATCGACAGCTCGATCGCCGCGCTCAAGGTGCTGTGCGCGGGCGAAAAGCCCGCTAACGAAGTGCTCGCGATCGCGCAGCGGCAGATGCGTCAGTTGCGCACGCTCGTCGACGATCTGCTCGACGCCGCGCGGCTGCGCCACGGCAAACTCGCGATCAAGTACAGCCGCACGTCGCTGAACGAGATCGTGTATGACGCCGTGACGGCGCTCAAGCATCACATCGACGCACGCAAGCATCGACTCGTGATCGAAGGACTCGACGAGCCCGTTTATGTGCGCGCCGATCACGTGCGGCTCAGCCAGGTGGTCGGCAATCTGCTGTCCAACGCCGCGAAGTACACGCCTGCGGGCGGCACGCTGCGGCTGCGCGTGCAGGTCGATGCGGATAGCCCGGCCGTCGATCCCGAATGCGGCGGCATCGTGTCGATCGTCATCGAGGACAACGGCGTCGGCATGAGTCCCGACGCGCTCGCGCACGTGTTCGAACTGTTCGCGCAATCGCCGTCGAGCATGCGCCGCTCCGAAGGCGGCCTCGGCATCGGGCTCGCGGTCGCGAAGCGGCTCGTCGAACTGCACGACGGCACGATTGGGCTCGACAGCCTGGGCATCGGGCGCGGCACGATCGTGTCGCTACGTCTGCCGATTCTCGATCGCGAACCAGGGCTCGCTCCGGATCTGCCCGTCGTGACGATCGGCGCGCCGAGCCGCATTCTGCTCGTCGACGACAACGCCGATGCGCTCGACGCGCTGCACCTGCTGCTCGAACTCGAAGGGCACAATGTGATCGTCGCGCGCGGCGGACGCGAAGCGGTGCGGGTCGCCGCGAAGGAAATGCCCGAAGTCGGCATCATCGATATCGGCATGCCCGAGATGGACGGCTTCGAAGTGGCGCGCACGATACGCTCGAACCGGGACCTCGCGCATATGTTCCTGATCGCACTGACGGGCTATTCATCGGAATCGGACAAGTCGCGCGCGCTCGCGGCCGGCTTCGACTATCACCTGACAAAGCCTGTATCGATGGAACGGCTCGCCGATGTGCTGTCGCATCGCGACGGCAGAAACGTCAGCGGTCTTGTCTGATGTAATGCGCGATAGAGCGCAGGTGAGCCGGCGTGTGTTAATCGGCGTCACTTTCCCCAAGTCCCGCAAACCCTCACCTATCACCGCTCGGCGCGCTTCGACGCGCTCTTGATGCTGTCCGCAAAGCCTTATGGAACAAGGGTTTGCGACTGGTATCGGTGCGTGCACGAAGTGCTTCCGCCTCACTCCCGAATCTTCTCACCTTGATGGCATGCGCTTCAGCGAACTTGCGTTCCATTCGCAGACCCAGGTAAGGAACCGGCGAAGACGCGGTGACGTCCGCGCCGACCGCGACGACCTATGGTTCGCACGCGCAGTACGCAGCCGTCGATGCTCAACTGCTCGCGCACGGGCGCGACGAGATCCATGCGTCCGTAGAACGCGCAATCCATATGCATCAGCTTGCGCTGGATGATGTCGGGTTCGTCGAACGGCGTAATGCGAAACAAGACCAGGTCGGCTTCGCGGCGCGCGAGGTTGTAGCGACGCGAATCGGTGATCAGCTCGATCGACAACTGCGGATGACGCGCAAGAGACGCCGCGAACGCAGGCGTCAGCACGTGAATGCCGTACCAGTCCGATGACGAGACGCGCCCACGGCTCGTTTGCGTTGATCGTTGCGTGTGTGGATCGCGCGCGGTAGCGTGGCAAAGGTGAGAGCTTTCGGGAGTACGGCGTCTTGCGATTCGATAACCCGTAAAAGCTCACCTTTGAAGCGATGCGCGAGTTTTTCATGTGCGCTCGCATATGCGAGCCGAACGATTTACCCCTTGATTTAGCGCTGTTTTTGCGCTTGAGGTGAATCGCGTGTTGCGTCTGTCGATCACCATCGGCTCGGGTCCTGTAAAGCCTCACCTCAGCCGCGCGAACGCGTACGAGTCGCGCATTCAGCGAAGCACGCTCAGAACTTCACCTTCACCTGGAAGCCGATCGTGAACGGGAGGCGGTCGGAAGGAATCGGCGGAACGACGATGAAGTTCGCGCCGACGCGTTTATATTCGACCATCACAATAGGCGCGACGACGGGACCGATCGTGTGATCGTGACCGAGGCCCCAACTGCCGTAGTTATAGCCGGAGATAATCCCGCCGATCGCAGACAGGCGGATAACGCCCCAGTGCGCGAATTCGGGTGCCCAGACGGCGCCGCCGTACCATGACGGACGGCTCAACGAATTGCGAAACCCGCCCCCCGTCAGCGCCCATTGCCCGTTGAGCCAGCATTCGACGCCGAGTCCTGGATTGAACTGCTCGAAGTGCGTGCCCGGGTCCGGGTTGATGTGATACGACGCGAGCATCGCATCGACCCACACACCTCCACTGCACCAGTCCGCCGCACGCGCGCCCGACGCCCCCGTCAAACCGATGCCGGCTATCACACCCGCCACGCATGCACGACGTATCTTGTTCTTGATCTTTCCAAACGACATGTGTTCTCCGCAACCGGTTGCGCGCCGGCGTCATCGATGTCGCAATGAGTGTCGAATTGCTTTCCAGTCGCGCACTGTACCCCACAACCATGATGTTGATGTGGAGTGTGCGCTCGGAACGACAACGCGCTCGCAGACGCGCAACGATAGCGAAAGAACGATGACAGCCAGGTGAATGCGTTGAGCGCGCAATCACCCGGACGACATGCATGAGACTAAAGGCCGAGATCCGACAGCCCCGGATGATCATCCGGACGACGGCCGAGCGGCCAGCGGTACAGGCGTTCTTCTTCGCGGATCGGCTTGTCGTTGATGCTCGCGTGCCGATAAGCCATCAGTCCGTTCTCGTCGAATTCCCAGTTCTCGTTGCCATACGAACGGAACCAGTTGCCCGAATCGTCGTGCCATTCATAGGCGAAGCGCACGGCGATGCGGTTATCGGTGAACGCCCACAGCTCCTTGATCAGCCGGTAGTCGAGTTCCTTCGCCCACTTGCGCTGCAAGAACGCGACGATCTCGGCACGCCCCGTCGGGAACTCCGAGCGGTTGCGCCATTTGCTTTGCGGCGTGTAAGCGAGCGACACGCGTTCCGGCTCGCGCGTATTCCATGCGTCTTCTGCGACGCGTACTTTCTGGATGGCCGTCTCGCGCGTGAACGGCGGGACGGGCGGACGTCTTTCGATTTCGGCCATGATGTTTCCTCGTTGAACTGCGTCAGGTGGACCTTCGCCCGTTCGGCGAACGGGTGTTTTCACTTGCGGCATCGAGCAGATGCAAGGCGGCCGCGCGCGCATCGAGTGCCGCATCGGCGTCGCCGCTCACGAGCGCGACGCCAATCGCGCCGTCGATCAGGATCAGCCATTGACGCGACAGACGCGCCGCGCGCCGACTATCGCCGCCCGTCGACGCGACGTATTCGTCGCATTGCGTGCGCACGAATTCGAGCAGACGCTCCTTGTGTTCGCGCGCGACGACGCGAATCGGATCGTCAGGCGAAGCGATCTCGCCAGACGCATTGAGAAACGCGCAGCCATGAAACGATTCGGACGCAAACCATTCGCGCAATACATCGAACATCGCGAGCAGGCGCGCACGCGGATGCTTGCCACGGCGCAGCGTGCTTTCGCTGAACCACGTCATCCAGCGTTCGTCTCGCCTTTCGAGCGCGGCCGCCACCAGCGCATCTTTCGATTCGAAGTGCGTGTAGAAGCTTTTGCGCGCAGTACCTGACTGCCGGACGATCGCATCGACGCCCGTTGCGTGAATGCCGCCTGCGTAGATCAGGGCTTCCGTCGCGTCGAGCAGCCGCTCGCGGGCGCTCGTGATGGTGTCATCGGAAGTAGTCATGCGCGAAGGGTAGAACGATCATTCTCCTTCGTCAAGTTTTTGTGCGTTGTGAAATGTCCAGTCCGCTATCGGCGCGTTCGCGCGGCTTGCATTATCGTGTTGGATAATCGTTCAAAAGGATGAGTGTCATGAGCATCGTTTTTCGCCGTCCTGCGCTTGTTGCAGTGTGCGCTGCCGTGTTTGCCGCGACACTGGGCGCGTGCACGCCGCTGCAGGTCGTCACGCACACCGTCACGGCAACGGAAGCGCGAGTGCCCGCCGGCCAGTACAACCTCGATCCACATCACACGAGCATCACGTTCGACGTCGATCACTTGAAGTACACGCGCTTCACGATGCGGTTCGATCGCGTGGAGGGTCAGCTCGACTGGAAGGAAGGCGGGCTCGACAAGAGCCAGGCGACGGTGACGATCGACGCGGCGAGCATCGATACGCACGTCGCACTACTGGACAAGATGGTGAAGGGTCCGGACATGCTCGATGTCGAGCGCAATCCGCAGATCCGTTTTGTCAGCACGCGTTTTGAACGCACAGGCGAAGCGCGCGGAAAGCTGACGGGCGATCTGACGATACGCGGCGTGACGCAGCCGGTCACGCTCGATGTGACGTTCAACGGCTATGGACGCGATCCGCTGACGAAAGCCGATACGCTCGGCTTTTCCGCGGACGGCCGGTTCAGCCGTTCGAAGTTTGGTCTGACGACGTGGTATCCCGCCGTGGGCGATGACATTCACGTCGTCATTCAGACTGAGGCCGCGCGTCCGCCCGCGAGCTGAGCGCGCGGACTCATCATGCCGTCCAGTCGAGGATGACTTTTCCGCTTTCGCCGGAGAGCATGGTCGCGAAGGCCTCTTCGTAGTCGTCGACGGCAAAGCGGTGCGTGAGAACCGGCGATAGATCGAGTCCGCTTTGCAGCATCGCGACCATCTTGTACCAGGTCTCGAACATCTCGCGGCCATAAATGCCCTTGATTTCGAGGCCTTTGAAGATGACCTGCGTCCAGTCGATGGCCGTTTGCGCAGGCGGAATGCCGAGCAGCGCGATCTTGCCGCCGTGGTTCATCGCTTCGAGCATCGACGTGAACGCGCTCGGCACACCCGACATTTCAAGGCCGACGTCGAAGCCTTCCGTCATGCGCAGATCGCTCATCACGTCGCGCAGCGATTCGTGCGACACGTTCACGGCACGCGTCGCGCCCATCTTGCGCGCGAGGTCGAGCCGGTAATCGTTGATGTCGGTGATGACGACGTTGCGTGCGCCGACATGCTTCGCGATCGCCACGGCCATGATGCCGATCGGGCCCGCGCCCGTGATCAGCACGTCTTCGCCGACGAGATTGAACGAGAGCGCCGTGTGCGTCGCGTTGCCGAACGGATCGAAGATCGCGGCGAGATCGTCGGAGATTTCAGGCGGGATCTTGAATGCGTTGAATGCGGGAATCACGAGATATTCGGCGAACGCACCCTCGCGATTCACACCGACGCCGACGGTGTTGCGGCACAAATGCCGGCGCCCCGCGCGACAGTTGCGACAGAAGCCGCACGTGATATGCCCTTCGCCCGAGACGCGATCGCCGATCGAAAAGCCGCGCACTTCCTGGCCCATTTCGACGATTTCGCCTACGTACTCGTGACCGACATGCATCGGTACAGGAATCGTTTTTTGCGCCCAGTCGTCCCACTTCCAGATGTGAATGTCGGTGCCGCAGATCGCGGTGCGAGTGATGCGGATCATCACATCGTTGTGACCCACTTCGGGCTTCTTCACGCGGGTCAACGTCAGGCCCGGAGCGCGTTCGAGTTTTGCCAGTGCTTTCATTGCAATTGATGTCCCGTTTCAGATCACGCCAAGCGAACGACCCACGCGCGCAAATGCGTCGACGGTACGATCGATCTGTTCCGCCGTGTGCGCGGCGCTCATCTGCGTGCGAATGCGCGCGCGGCCCTTCGGCACGACGGGATACGAGAAGCCGATCACGTACACGCCTTCTTTCAACAGCGCATCGGCCATGTTCGACGCGAGTTGCGCGTCGCCGAGCATCACGGGAATGATCGGATGTTCGCCCGGCACGAGCGTAAAGCCATGCGCGCTCATCGCCTGACGGAAGTGCGCGCCGTTTTCGCGGACCCGTGCGCGCAACTGCCTGCCTTCGTCGCTCGCGAGCAATTCGAGCACTTTCAGCGATGCGGCGGCGATGCTTGGCGTGAGCGTGTTCGAGAAAAGGTACGGACGCGAACGCTGCCGCAGCAGATCGACGATTTCCTGGCGCGCCGCGACGTAGCCACCTGAAGCGCCGCCAAGTGCCTTGCCCAGCGTGCCCGTGACGATGTCGATGCGATCGATCACGCCGCAATGTTCGGGCGTGCCGCATCCGTGTTCGCCGATAAAGCCGACGGCGTGCGAGTCGTCGACCATCACGAGCGCGCCGTAGCGGTCCGCGAGATCGCAAATGCCTGCGAGGTCGGCGATGATGCCGTCCATCGAAAAGACGCCGTCCGTCGCGATCAGCTTGAAGCGCGCGCCCGCCGCATCGGCTTCGCGCAGTCTCGCTTCGAGATCCGCGAGGTCGTTGTTCTTGTAGCGGTAACGCTTCGCTTTCGACAGCCGCACGCCGTCGATGATGCTCGCGTGGTTCAGTTCGTCGCTGATGATTGCGTCGTTGTCGTCGAGCAATGTTTCGAACAGGCCGCCGTTTGCATCGAAGCAGCTCGAATAGAGGATGCAGTCGTCCGTCTTCAGGAACGCGGACAACGCACGTTCGAGTTCCTTGTGGACGGTCTGCGTGCCGCAAATGAAACGCACCGACGCCATGCCGAAGCCGTCCTTGTCGAGCCCTTCTTTGGCGGCAGCGATCAGGCGCGCATCGTTCGCGAGGCCGAGATAATTGTTCGCACAGAAGTTCAGCACATCGGCGCCGCTGTCGAGACGGATGTCGGACGATTGCGGGCTCGCGATCACGCGCTCGGTCTTGTGAAAACCATCGGCGCGGATCTGGTCGAGCGTGTTGCGCAGATGCGCGAGGAAAGGGTCTCGCATGAAACGGCTCCTTGAATGGCCGACTTTTCAACGCTACGCCAACGCACGATGTGCGGCAACGCGGCGGCCTGTTATAGTCAGCGATCGGTTTTTATCGGAAATTTTCGTTTTTTCGAACTAAAGTTCGATATGTCGAACAACTCTAAACGATAGGTCTGGAAATGGCAAGTTCGGGAATGCGCCGGGGGGCGTCTGGCACGGCCGCCACCGCGGCGCAAACGGCTGCGGCGCCGCCGCGCGTCGGCGAGCAGATTCAACGGTTGCGCAGCGAACGCAAGATGACGCTCGACGATCTGTCGCGCGCAGCGGGCGTGTCGAAATCGATGTTGTCGGAAATCGAACGCGACAAGGCGAATCCCACGATCGCCGTCGCGTGGCGGCTGACAAATGCGCTCGGCGTCAGTCTGGATTCGCTATTCGCGCCGCAAAAAGCGCCCGAGCCGATTGCCGTTTCTGGTCCGCACGACATTCCGACGCTGAGCGGTCACGACGCCAGATATCAGCTGCGCGTGTGGGGGCCGATCGAGCTGGCGGGCAAATTCGAATGGTATGAATTGACGCTCCAGGCGGGCGGCGCATTGGTGTCGAGCGCTCACGAGCCGGGTACGCGCGAGCATCTGACCGTTTTGCACGGCGTCATCGATATCGACGCGGCGGGAACGACGAAACGCCTGAAGACCGCGGATACGGCGCGCTATGTCGCCGACGAACCGCACGCGATTCGCAATGCCGGTAAGGGCGAAGCGAAGGCCTTGCTGGTTGTGATCCACGGTTAGGCCCGCACAGCCGGTTCTTCGGCAATACGTCAGGTTGCGGCCGATACTGTATGTTTGTACAGTATACGTGACTGACGGAGCCGAAGAAATGAACATCAATCAAGAACAGGATCTGGCGGCGCTGCGCTTCAAATCGGCCGCGCGCGACCTTGAGCATATCGTCCGGCATATTGCTGCGCGTTACATCGTGCAGCGGGTGCCGCTTACCTGGCGACTTCTGCATGCCATCGAAGCGGAAGCACTCGCGGACCTCGGTTTTGCCAGCCGGCACGATCCGTTCATGCTCGCGCTGTTTCAACGGCCAACCGATTTTCAATTCCCCGAGACGGATGATCCCGTCGACTTTGGGCAGTCGAATGCGCTGCCCGCCGTGTTTGCGTTTGCCGTTGCGGCCTATGACGAAGCGCAGAAGTCAAAGAGCGAGACTCGGACGCGACGCGAGGCGAGTGGAAGTGCCGGTCGGGCGTGGGGTGGGTGAAAGGCGTTCGGCGTCTGCTTCGAGGTATCCGGAGGGGCCGCGCTGGGAGTTTATGCGCGTAAAGTCACCGACTACAATCGTTTCACGCAACTAACGGAAGGACAGACCATGACCTCAGCCGATCTCGTTGGCTCCGTCGGCACGTCGCCCGATGCGACGGACCTGTTCGACCAAGAACGTCAAGACTGGCTCGCCGATCCGCGCACCGCATTCGACGCCTGGCTCGCGAGTCAGAATTTCCGCAATTCGTCGGCGGAGGTCTATCGGGCTCAGTGGGGGCTTTTCCTCGAATGGCTGGAGGCTCGGCACAAGAACCTGGTGACGGTCGACATGCGCTCGATTGCCGAATTCGTTGCTGGACTCTCGATACGCAAACCGCAGCGTGCCCGCTATTTGCGCTTGATCGAACGTGTGCTCGATCATGTGCGCGAAATCGAACTCGCGTCCACGAACCCGGCGCGCTTCATTGCTCAGGATGGCGAAGCGGAGTGGCGCAACGCGCGTGACAACGAGCCAACGGGTTTCCTCACGGCCGCAGAACGTTCCGCATTGATCGCACATCTTTCTTCGTCTGTCGCGCATCTGTCACCGGCGCAACGCTGGCGCGAGCGTCGGGATCGCGCGTTGATCGCCGTATTTCTCGGCGGCGGCATCAAGACGGGCGAAGCGCGAATCCTTCCGATTGATTGCGTGACGGCCGGTTCGCCGTGGATCGTGATCGAAGCGGCGAACCCGCTTTTTACGCGCCGGACTCGCCTGGCGCCGTTCGCCGTGCCGATCCTCAACCTATGGCTCGAAGAACGTAAGCAGGCGGAATTGCCGGGCGATCTGGTTTTCCCGGCATCGCCATCCGGGCGGCCGATGCACAAGGCGACCATGCTGCGAGCCGTCGACGCGTTGACGGAAGCATCGGGAATCGGGCATTCCCGAGAAGCTCGTGCAAGTCCGCATACGTTGCGCAACTCGTTCGCAGCGGACCAGTTCGAAAGTGGGATGGAAGTCGAGGTCGTCGGGCAATGGCTAGGATTCGCCCAGGCTGTATCGGCGAATCGGCTGCATCGCGCATGGAAAGCTTGGGCTGAACAACAGAAATTCGACGAAGAAAGACAGTTCGCAACGTCTGCCATGTCTCCCGCGAATGTCGACGATACGCCGGAAGACGGCTAGACGTATCCCGTAAGCCCTCACCTACGCGTTCCCGAAAAAACTCACTTTGACCGTTTTCGGGGAACTGAAAGCGATCCGATCAGGACAAGGAAGCGCTTCGTGCCGGCGACATGAAGCGCGTCACGGCCATCAGTCGCGAGCTGCCCGTCCCCGATGAATGCTCGCATTCTGGACAAAGCAGTTCGTAACGGCCTTCGACCTGAGACAGTTCGGGTTCACCCTCGGCGCATTTCGGACAACGGAGCGGGATTGTGACGTGCCCGTCGACGGCAGTGCCGATCGACTCGAGTTCATTGGCACTCAGCCTTCCTGCCCCTGCCAGCTGACACAGCAGATCCGCAATTGCGGGGCTTATGCCCTGCTGGGCGCGCAGCGCAGCCATCTGGCGCGTCAACAGATCGAGTTCCTCCGACTGCTCGCGCAACTGCGCGTCAAGCCGATCGCCCCGTGCTTTCGCGGCCGCGAGTTGCTGGATGAAATCGAATTCCTTACGGCTCGCATCGCGCACACTCGCCTGATAGGTCGCTGCCATCGCGCGCAACGAATCGAGTTCCACGAGCATCGGCTTGACGCGGCGTTCGGCTTCGGCCACCGCGTCCTTGATCTGTTGCGCATAGTGTTCGGTGTTCTGGCGCATTTCTGCCTGGAGGGCGTCGATGCGATCGCGCAACCCTGCATTCGCCGATTGCTCGAGTTCGAGGCGCCTGCGTACCGACGCGTTTTCAACTTCAAGCCGGCGAACGGACGCTTGCAATCCTTCCTGGTAAGCTGATCCGCTAGTGTTGGCAGCAGCGAGTTGAGTCTCAAGCACGCGTACGCGTTCCCACGCGGCGTCAGCACGGACTTCGCTGCGCTGAATGGTTTCCTGGGAAACTTCGCGTCGAATCTGGCCCTCGTGTGAGTCTCGCTCGGCGGCGGCGAGTAACGTTCTTAGTTCTTGACGTTCCTCATCGAGCGAGGCCTTTGCATGCGCCAACGCATCTTCGAATAACGCGCCAAGCAATTCACCGGCGCGCTCCTCGAGCGCCTTTGGAATGGCGCCGCCGCCAATTCGTACGCGGGATACTGAGCGAATCCGCTCCCAGAAGCTGTCGATGTCTTTTGGTATGTCGCTAGCGCTGCCCGTTTGCGTAAGTTCACGCACGGCAGCCATCGATGGCCGAATTCCGAGGTCGAAAAAGAGCCGCTTGCAGGCATGAAGCGACAATTCCTGGCGACGCGCACCATTGGCGCGCAGCGTGTCGAGTTCGTTTCGGATGGACTGGCGCTCTTCGTCGAGATTCATGGCTACCTCAAGGTCGCGGAAGTCGACGAATCATAACAATTTACGTAGCGTTTGTTACGGGTTTCATTCGGCGCGCGTTTTTCTTGCAACGAAAGCCTGATATCTACGGAATTCGGCGCAGCGAAGCGGATTTGGTAGGCGTGCTCGTGAAACAAATCGAAGAATAATCAGTAAGTCTTTGTTATGACGGCAGTTTAGATGATCGACCGATGTTTTGGCACTGTTTCACGGAGCGCGCGAGTGGTGCCGAGGTTTGTGGTCTTTGAGAGAGCTCGCGGGGCACGCGTTGAGAGTAATAAAAGTAAACACCTTTGAACCTTAGTTAAAGACGTTAACGCTCGCCGAAAGCCTTGTAGAGCAAGGCTCTGCGGGGGCCTGGGTGAAGTTTTACAGGAGACGTGGTGAGGTTTCGCGGGATCGCTCAGTGATGGGGTTCGGGGGGACGGGTGAGCCGGCTCGGGAAAGGTCGTGAGTGGCTTCGGGAACGCCAAAGATCGGCCAGTCGGCCAAAGGTGAGCGTTTTCGGGACGTCAGATCGATCGATGGCGCGTCGACGCTGATTGGCGTACCTCCGTCGCCGGCAGAAGCAGGTGAGGGGATTCAGGACGGCAATTCCGATGGTCATTGAGCTGATTTTGTGGGCGTTTCACACTGTCGGTGAGCACTCGCGGGAGAAAACTGAACAACATGGTGAGATTTTTCGGGATTCGTAGGGCTTTTGGGCTTGTGTTGGGGCCATGCAATCTCGATAGGTGAGGTTTTTCGGGAGCTGGACGCGGTCGAACCGATCGGGAGGCACGCTAGATGAGCAGTTGTTGCGAGCATCGGTCTTGACGGTGAGCGGATTCAGGAGATAAAGCCGCATGCACATCTTGCGCCAGTTTTTGCGTGCAAGATTCGAAAAGGTGAGGCTTTGCGGGAATGATGCGCGACCGGTTTGGGCTGAAAGGTGAGGAAATGCAGGAGCTTCGGCGTCGCAATTGCGCTGAGACGTCGTATTCGCGCGGATTCGGCGACGATGCCATGACCAGGTTCATTGCTAGGAGGTGAGGGTTTTCGGGAGAATCGAGCGGTCAGATTTTGGGCATCTCAGCGTCACCGGATCGGGCTGAGGTGAGAGTTTCCGGGAGTCGCACACTGCATCCGGCTGGGTCGGCGCTATCTAAGTATCTAAATTTGCGGGTTTTTCACTTCGTGATCCACCAAAGGTGAGCTTCTTCAGGACGTCGGGCTACCGATTCGTGGCGGGGCAAAGCCGGGTCTGGATCGGCTCTCAGGTGAGCGTTTTCAGGAGGCTCTTTGCGCACCTGATTTGTGTATGGGGGCTAGGAAGCCTCCCCGGTACCGGATCAGACGTTCGTAAAGGTGAGAATATTCGGGAGAGCGTCGTCGCGGTTGACCGGGTCCGCCGTTTACCGACAGCTGGGAGTTCCCGTGCAGAGATCATCTCCGCGTTTGCGTCTACGTTGGTTCCGGGCGGCGGATTTCTTCGTTTCGGCGGATTGGGCTGCCGGTAAAAGCACGGCTTTCGATGGACCAGTCGGCCCCATACTGAATCACTGAGTTAGTTGCAGCATCTGTCGACATCGCTTGACCGCCCCTGCGAATACTGAAGCGAGGCCAGTCGGCCATTGCCTCCGCAAATAGCCGTTCAGTCCTATCGCTACCAGGAGCCGCAGCAGCATCTGCATGCGTCGTTTATTTGCGACTTCCACAAAGGTGAGCCGTTACGGGAAGCGATTCGGGCGGTCGGCGCGCGCGCGACGCGACCGCACATCAGGCAGTCCCGCGACCATCAAAGCCATCACAAAATGCGTCCGAAATCAAAAGGTGAGGCTTTTCGGGAACGGCTCTGGGTGAGTTGGCCGCCGTAAACGCGTTTCACCCCAAGTAGGTGAGACAACCGCTATAGACGTGCATCACCACAGCCGGTATCCTTTCGCAAAATCTCTTCTTGACTCGACGCATGGCCACAAAGCGCGCGAAAAAAACCGATGTGGTGAGCCCAAGCTCCGCCGAATTGCGCAAGGCCGTCGAGGCGATTGCCATTCAGCCGAAGAGCGGCAAGATCACGCTGCTGACCCGCAAGCTGTTCAACGTGTTGCTCGCAGTCGCCCAGCAGGCGGATGAATCGGGCGACACCTATCGTGCGCTACTTTCCGACATCGTCGCGAACTCCGCTTTCGATTCCAACGATACTGCACTCGTCAAGGAGCACTTGCGCCGGATGGTGTCGGTACAGGTTGAGTGGAGCCAGGGCACGTCGAGCCAGAAGCCAGGGCGCAAGTGGGGCATTTCGACGCTGATCGCCGACGCCGAAATTCTTGAGGACCCCGCGACACGGCGCGTCTGGGTAGAGTTCTCATTCGCGCCGAAAATCAAGAAGAAGCTGCTCGATCCGGTGCAATACGCGCGGCTAAGCCTTCAGTTCCAGAGCCAGTTGCGCAGCAGCGCAGGTCTGGCGCTGTACGAAATCTGCGTGCGCTATCTGACCAATCCCAGCCATCTGACGATGCGTGAGGCGTGGGAGTGGTGGCGGCCGATCCTGTCCGGCACGCCCGACATGGAAGCCGGCGATGAAGCCAAGCGCGAGTACAAATATTTCAAGCGCGACTATCTGCGCCCGGCCATTGCGGAAGTCAACGCCGTTACGAATATCTTTGTCGAACTGATCGAACATCGCGAAGGCCGTCGGGTTGCGGAAATCCAGTTTCGCGTGACCGAGCGCAAGCAGCCGATGCTGGCGCTGGACGAGCATCCGAACGTATTCGACAGTACGCTCGTCGATCGCATGGTGAAGATCGGCATCCCGCTCAAGGAAGCGCAGACGTTGTACGCGGACAGCGAGGAAAACCGCATCCGTGCCGCGTTGCAAATGACGGAGCAGCGGATGCGCAGCACAACGCTGCCGCCCGTGCGCAGCGCGCCAGCGCTGTTCAAGGACGCCTTGAAAAAGGGTTATGCTCCGCCCGTCGACGCATTGCCTTCAACGCCCGCTGGCAAAGGCTCCACCGTGGCGCCAGCAGATGATCTGAAGGCGCGTCTGCTCGGCGAATACATGGCGTATCGGCGCAAGGAGGCACAGGCGCTGTACGACGAACAAGGTGAAGCGGAGCGTGAACTGGCGCGCCACTCGTTCGAGGAAGACGAACTGCCGGGTCTTGGTGCACACATGCGCGACGATTGGCGTCGACGCGGGCTGGAGTCGAAGCTGACGGAAACGGCGTTCTTCGACTGGCTCGCGCGCAGAACCTGGGGCGAGCCGACGGATGGGGATCTGCTCGCATTCACATTGAGTCAGTCGCGCGCCGCCTGATCGCAACTTGGCGCGCACTCGCTGCGCGCCCGTTGCTTTCCGCTACTGCTCAGATAGCATTTGCTCGATTTGCCGGAGTATCTCGTCGCGTTTCTCACGCGTGAGTCCGCGCAATTTCAGCTCGAGCCGATCATCACCGTACGACTTCAGATCGCCGACGGACACACCACCAAGCTTGATGTCGAGCCGTTGTGCGTAACGCTGACGGCCGGCCGGTTTCGCACTCTCCTGCGCTGTCGCCCTTCCCTTGACGATGTCCGCGACCTGCCGCGTGCTCAGATCATCCGAAAGAATCTTGTTGATCAGGCGCAGTGTTGAATCAGTGCCGCGCGCCGAATGATACCGGCCAACCTGATACGCCATGTTCGAACCGAATCGATCCGGTCGCGCCACCATCTCCTGCATCACGGCTTCCGGCAGCTTCGAAATCGACAGTGCGACAGCGATGGTCGACTCATCCAGGCCGAGATGTTCGGCGAGTTCTTTTTGACTCTGGAAGTGCTCTTCGTCCAGGAAGCGGCGCCATACGACGGCATTGTCGAATACCGTCTGCGAATCGCGCTGGACGTTGAGGTCGTAGCCGAGTTTGTAGCTCTGGATGCCGATCGGCAGATCGACCACGATCGCCTTTACCGTCTCCTTGTTCGCCTCCTTCAACGCGCGAACACGTCGACCACCGTCGCTAACGAAGTAACTGCCGGGATTGTTGTAATCAGGAATGACGTGGATGGCCTGCTGCTGTCCTTGCTTCGCAAGGTTGACGGCAAGTTCGGCAATCGACGACTTCAGATAAAAGTACCGCGGATTGAACGGACTCGGCTTGATCGCCTTCAGCGGAAGTTCAATGATCTGGCCAGGGCGGTAGCCTTGCTCAGCTCGCCAGTTGCGGTATTCGACCGACTCGTTCGCCGCTTCCGGTGGCTCGGGGTCGTTGATGGTGGACGACAATGCGGGCGCGCTCGTGAACGCCGCAATGTTCGAGGTCTTGGGCGCATTCTGCACGAGTCCGTCGATCGCGTTGAGCCGATCGAGCGCGGTGCGCTTTTCGCTACTGGTCGAATCGGGGCGTGCCTGGAAGCCTTTGGCGAATTGGGACGGTTTCATTCAGGTACCTTTATGCGCATAAATTCAGGGAAGCAGAGCGGCGATCTCATCGGCGCATGCGCGGATTTCGATGCTGGCAAGCTTGGCGCCTCGGTCGCTCATCTGCAGGACCGTCTGGCCGAGCGCCATTGCCTGCTTGTAGGCCTCTCGCGTCGGAATCTGAGTTCGCAAAAGCGGAAAACCGAGCTCTTCTAATGCACGTTTGAGTTCGCGCGTGAGCATTCGCTTCTCTTCGGTCTTATTGAGGAGAAAGACTGCGCGCAGGTCTTCGTTCATGACCTGCGCCTGCTGCACCAACTTGACGAGACCGACGCTCGACCAGTAATCGGCCGGGGACGAAGATGTGGGAATCACGGCAACCGTCGCAGCTAGCAGGACGACGCCGGAGACTTTCTCAGTGATGGACGGTGGACAATCGACGACGATCAGGTCGTAGTCGGCAACGAACTTCTTGATCTCACGATGGATCTGCGCACCGGCTTCGGAGAGATTAACGACAGGAAACGGGATGCCGGACTCGCTATCTGAGGATGCGCTGGCCCAATGGATGAGGGTGTTTTGACCGTCAGCGTCAACAACAAGAACGCGCTTGCCTCGCTCGTGAAAGGCAGCGCCGAGGTGCATCGCAATTGTGCTCTTACCGACGCCGCCCTTCTGCTGTGTAACCGCGATGATTTCTGCCGCCAACGTTCACCTCCTCTTTTTGTACGCCGCTGAATTTTACCTTGTTGAATTTGTAATTCAATCAATTTTGCCCAGATCCAACGGTTATAGGCCGTTCGGTATGGGTTTATGCGCATAAAGGATGGACAAGTAATCCGCGCTGCAGACCGTCTATGCGTAGGGACAGGATCGGGCGGTTAGGGCTTTGCAGATATGATTGAGGTTCTACCGGCGTTGGTGTGGGAGAGAGACACTGAAGCACGAATCGTTTATGCGCATAAACCGTGGAGGCACATTGCGGTACTACGTGCGGGATGAGGCAATCGGGCGAAGGATATGTGAGTCGTGCTTGTCAGACTGCTGCACTCAGCTTCTGGCGAAAGGACTCGCGGACCGATAAAGCGAGACCACATAAACACGCAATCGTCGCTCGCGTGGTGCATGAACAACCTTGCTCGAATTCATCAACGGAACGCTACCGTCCGTGCCCTGCGCGCGGGACTCTATATTCCTGGCAGGTAGCTGCTTCTAGACGGCCCAGCAGCCCCGATTGCCAACAGCGCTTGCGATGCGGTTCTTGTCCGCAAACCGATGGTCAGATGTTGCGGCGGCCGCAGCCGAGATAACACGCCACGCATAGGCCAACAAATTCAACGGAGGGTCCTTGTCGACGTCGCGAGCGACACAACCCGGCGCGATCCAACCCACAAGTGGGCGACCGCACTCCCAACGCTAATACAACTGCTGGCGCGACGGACCCCGCTCTAGATTCGTCGCTCAACCGGTTGGGCCCAAGCGATTCGCGCAGCATGGCCGTAAAATCCTTCGTTTCATCCCGATCCGGCCTAAAGCACCATGATCACTATCTACCACAACCCCCGCTGCTCGAAATCACGCGGCACGTGCGAACTCATTAGCGACACCTACAATCCGTCGAATGAACCCGTCGAGATCGTCGAATACCTTCGCAGGCCGCTTTCCGTAACGCAGTTGAAGCAACTGAACCAACTGCTTGGCTGCCCGGTTCGCGAAATGATCCGAGATTCGGAGCCGCCCTACGAAGAACTAGGGCTCGCCGACACGTCATTGAATGACGCTCAGTTATACGAAGCAATCGCTGCTCATCCGATCCTTCTTCAACGTCCAATCGTGGTTCGCAACGGACGTGCCGTCATCGGTCGACCGCCTGAGAATGTGAAAGCTCTATTTCCCTAGTTCGCGAATTAGGCCGACGCGTATCAAACAAGCTAGTCACGCTCTGTATCGGAGCGTGACGAACCCAGCCCGGCAAACGCGGCAGCAATCCATTGCTAGCAAGAGATGCTGAACTGATCTTCGCCGTCACCGACAGCTCGACCAAAGCATGGCTGCAATTGACGCACGGGTGACACTCTTGCTGGCGCAGCCCAAAGTAGACTTTGATAGAAGCCGCGCAAGGCATCATCGCGCGGCGCTCGAATCTCGACCCCATTTGGGAGGACCGACATGCTGGAACTTAGACCGTCATGTGAGGGATGTGGCAAATCACTTCCACCGAACGCCACCGATGCGCTGATTTGCAGCTTCGAATGCACGTTTTGCGAGGTCTGTGCGCTGACGAAGTTGCGCAACGTGTGCCCTAACTGCGGCGGAAATTTCCAACACCGTCCGATCCGTCCCGCTGCAATGCTCGCGAAATATCCCGCGGCGGCGAAACGGCACCCCGCGGACGTAGACGAGACATCACATAGCGCATTTTTTGCGCGTTATCGCGATACACCGCCCTCACAGCGCTAGACAGTCGATATCGCCCGAAAAGCGCAAAAAAGCGCCTTATAAGAACCAAGGCGCCTTCTCTTCATCCCGCCGACGTCGAACCGGCGACTTCACGCTTTCCCACCTCCATCAAGACCGCTACCCGTGCGCCAGACCTGCTTCCCGCGCTCGGACAGTTCACCGCAGCTATGCGTCTCGTCGGCTTGCGTACCGTCGATGGCCATATCGCCTCCCGGTTGTTCAAGCGAGCGAGGCTTTTGCTGCTTTCTCGCGGCGATCGCCTCGTCGTGGGATTTTCCAGAATGATCCAAGCTCATAATGTGCTCCTCCCAAAAAGCTTTCTAGAAATGTCACCCGAGCACAGACTGCTCACGGATACCTTAAGCTCACCAAAGTTCGAAAAATCGCTTGTCCACAAGTTCACTTCGAATCTGTAACAGCGCGTATTGTCGCGAGTCGTTTGTTGCGCTTTGCGGCGGCCCGGCAACCCGCTTGATTGATAAGGCAAAGATTCCACCTATCCACAGGGTTATCCAGAAAATCTGTGGATAACTTTTGCGTCCCCCAATTTATCCACTGCAGGCGATTAGCGTGTCATAGCGCGTGCCGAATTCGGCGCTATGGTTCACACGTCGGCCACTATGATTGACCGGCTGCATCTCCTTTTATCGCGCGTTCCGCGCCAACCGAGGAAGGAAGACATGGCCTATCACATTGCAGTCGTCGTCGGCAGCTTGCGCCGCGACTCGACCAACCGCCATCTGGCGAAGGCATTGATTTCGCTCGCGCCTTCAGATTTTTCTTTTGAGTTTCTGGACATCGGCTCGCTTCCGCTTTACAGCCAGGATTACGACCATGATTTCCCAGAAGCGGCTCTCAACTTTAAGCAGCGGATCCACGCTGCCAATGCATTGCTGTTCGTGACGCCTGAATACAACCGGTCGATACCCGGCGTGCTGAAGAACGCGCTCGACTGGGGCTCTCGCCCGTGGGGACATAGCGTCTGGGCCGGCAAACCGGGCGCGGTGATCGGCACGTCGCCGGCTGCGACGGGCACGGCGTTGTCGCAGCAACATTTGCGCAACGTGCTTGCCTATCTCGATGTGGCGACGCTCGGCCAGCCGGAAATGTTCATCAAACACACGACTGGCCAGATCGACGAAAACGGCAATATCACAAGCGACGACACGCGCAAGTTCTTGCAAAAGTTTGTCGATCGCTATGTGGATTGGGTGAAGCGGCACGTCGGCTAACGCCGCACATCGACAAACCACGCACCAGCGCCCGGCATCCGGGCGCTGCCTCGCTTTCGGAACGCGTTTGGCACGACTGCCGGCTATGTCTGACGATGCCCTGTCACGCGATCCCAGCCGTGCCGCACGGCGGCCTTGAACCGCTCCCAGCTGCCCTCCGGCCTATCCCGCTCCCAGTGCTCGCGGACTTCGGGCTCGATTTCTTCCCACTGCCGGTCGTGGTAGCGGGTTTCGCGCGCCATCGCTGCGCCGTGATGATAGGCGGGCACGTACTCGTCGAAGCGCAAGCCTTCGTCCGCGTACTGGGCGTCGTAGTGAGCGCGGAAATCTTCCTCGTACTCGAGAAATTCGTCGGGCACCTGTTGAGGCATCGCGCGCGCGGGCTCGGCCGTATCGGGCGTCATCACGGCGCCTGAGCCGGCAACGCCCGCCGATGCAACGGCCGCCGCCCCAGGGGTTTCGTCCGGAGGCGTGACGGGTTGCGTGCTGGTCGGCGCGGCATGGTGCGGATACTGGCCCGGCCGCGTCGTCTCCTGCTGCGCCGCCGTGTGTGACGGCGCCGAGTCCGGCTGTTCCGGCGGCGGCGTTTCGGGCCGCATCACCGCGCCGGCGCCCGGCGCGCTCGCTGCGGCAAGCGCCTGCGCCGACGGATCGTCGACGGGCGGCACGCCGTGCAGCGCATCCATCTCGGCACGCTTGCGCGCTTCTTCTTCGGTGATCCGCGCATCGCTCGACGCCTGGGCCGCCGTCGGCCCGGCCGCCGGCTTGCCGATGCCAAGCTCATCCATCACCGAATGCTCACGACGTGCTTGCGCCGCATCGTCGCGCGTTGCCGCCGCGCGGCTGCTCTCTGCCGGACGTTCGTTGACTTCGACCGCGCCGAGTCTAGCCAGCGACTTGCGCGCGAGCTCCGCGTGCGATTCGCTCGCGGCGTTCACGGCCACGAGCACCGCGCCGCGCCGCACGGCTTCCGTGTAGCGCTCGGCCTCGGGCGCGGTCGTGCCCGAAGTCTGGAAGAGACTCGACAGAAATCGTTCGATATTGGCGATCACGCCGGGCGTATGCGCGGTGGCGACATCGGCGGGTGTTTCGGGGTTCGCCTGCAATTCGATGTCGGCGGAGGCGAAGCCGGTCTGCACGAGCATGTTGCGCGCGCTCTCGGCTTGCTCGTAGCTGTCGAAAAGACCAATCACGGTGTGTCGCATATCTGTCTCCTGCGGCTTTCTGAACGGACCCCGCTGCGCAGCCGAGGCCGCTCGTTCGTCGATGCCGTGAAACGCGCAACGTTCATGCCGGAATGCATTGCCGCGCGGGCAGCCGGATTGATGAAAGAAGGGGCTCCAAACCTGCGACAGCGTCGAAACCACCGTCAATCGACGCGCCACGCTGCGTGGCGCGCTTTTACAACTAGCTGGTAATCCCTGGCAGTGCGTTCGAACCGGCCGGATGAGTCGGCGATTGCGTGATATCCCGCTGCAATGTCTGCAGGAATTTGTCGAGCAGCGCGATATCGAAGGGCTTCGACAGCATGCGCGCGTCGACGTGGCGCGCGCGCTCCAGTTCCTCCGCATAGCCCGTGACGAGAATCACCGGGAGCTTGGTCTCGAAGGTCTGGATATGCTCGGCGAGATCGATGCCGTTCAGCTTGCCCGGCATGTGGATGTCGGAGATCACGAGATCGAACGGCAGCGGCTCGCCTGCATGCTTCTGCGCTGCGCGCGCGGCGTCGAGCCGTTCGACCGCTGCGTCGGCGTTAAATGTGCACGTGACCTCGTGGCCCATCAGCTGCAGCAGCGCTTCCGTGCCCGCGGCGACTTCGTCGTTGTCCTCGACGAGCAGAATGCGCAGTCCGTGCGGCGCGTCGCGTTGCTCGGCGACGGGTTCGGCGGGCCGCTGGACTTCCGGCGCGTGCGTCGCGCGCGGCAGATACAGCCGCACCGACGTGCCCGCGCCGATCGCGCTGTCGATCGCCGCGAGGCCGCCCGAGCGCTCGCTGAACGCGAACACCTGCGGCAAGCCGAGACCCGTGCCCATGCCCTTCGGCTTGGTCGTGAAGAGCGGTTCGAACGCGCGCGACAGCACGTCCGGCGGCATGCCGACGCCCGTATCTTCCAGCGACAGCTGCACGAAATCGCCCGTGATCGGAAAGCCGTCTTCATGACGGAAAGTCACGTTGCTCGTGCGCACCGTGAAGCGGCCGCCGTTCGGCATTGCATCGCGCGCATTGACGGCGACGTTGATCAGCGCCAGCTCGAGTTCGGCGACGTCGACGTCCATCGGCCACACGCCGACGCCGACGTCCATCACCAGCGCGACCTTCGCGCCGAGCGACGCGCGCAGCAGATCGTGGCAACTGGGTAGCCAGCGCGCGACGTCGAGCGTTTCGCTGCGCAACGGCTGCTTGCGCGCGACGCCGAGCAACTGTCGCGTGAGTGACTGGCCGCTTTTCAATGCGCGCTCGATCGCGGCCAGTTCGCGGTCGAACGTAGCCGCGCCGCGCCGGCGCAGGATCTGCGCGTTGGCCGAGACGATCATCAGCAGATTGTTGAAATCGTGCGCGACGCTGCCGACCAGATTGCCGAGCGCTTCCATCTTGCGCGACTGCCGGTACGCCGATTCGATCGAGCGTCGCATCGACGCCTCCGCCTGCCAGCGCTCCCACGCTTCTTCCTCGGCTGCGAGCCGCTTGAGCGACAGCCAGATCACGCACCACAGCGCGATCGACGGCACGAACATCGACAGGATCAGCACGCTCAAATGCCGATACCACGAGGCCCAGATCGCCGACGTGCGATAGCCGCACGTCACATAGACGGGGTACGAGCCGACGCGGCGAAACGCGACGATCAGGCCCTCTCCGTCGACCGTCGAACGCACGCGCACGACGCCCGCGCGCCGGCCTTCGGCGAGTGCATCGGTATAGGCGTTGTGGCGCATCGGCGCCTCGATTTTCGACATCGGCGTGACGGGGTAGTGCGCGAGCAGCGAAGCGTCGGCGCGCGTCAGCGCCATCGTCATCGGCGAGTCGGTGCCGCCGAGCAGCTCGCGATAGAACGCGTTGAAGTAACTGGGCCGCAGCGCGACGGATACGATGCCCGCGAACTCGCCGTCGTCTGTGCGCCGCGCGACGCCCGTATTGAACACGACTTCCCCCGCGACATGTCCGACCATCACCTTCGAGACATGCGCGAGCACCTGGCCATCGCGGATGCCGATGAAATCCTCGCGCTGGCTGATCGACGCGGAAGGCGCCGGATAGAAGCGGCTGCTCGCGAGCAAGGTGCCGTCTCGACCGAATATGGCGACGGCCGCGACTTGCGGATAGCCGCCGCCCATTGTTTGCAGCTTTTCGTGGATCGAGGCTTCGCGCTCGCGGATGCCGTCGTCGTCGAGTCCCTGGACGAGATCGACGACGCGCGCATCGAGCGCGTCGTTCATGTCGAACACTTTCAGCGCATGCTCTTCGGCGACGCGCACGGTGCGCAGCGTCACATCCGTCGCGTCGGCTTCGCGCGAGCGCAGGTCGTTGAACGCCATCGCCGCGACGAACACGCACGGCAGCACGACGGCCGCCACCAGCAGCGCGATCAGCGTCATGCGGCGCACGGCGAAGTTGTGCTCGGGCACGGCGGGAAACAGGGCCTCGTTCGGCCGCGCGGCGCGCGCGCGCCCGTCCGATGCTTTGACGTCGACGGAAACGGGCCGGTCAGGTTTCGTCATGGCGCAGGCCGCACAGGCGGCGTGTTGCAAGCGGAAGAACTCTCATCATAGAGTCGGTGCGCGGCTTGCTCGCGCGCAATGCAACCATACGCGCAACGGCCGCGCCCCATCGAGGCTCGAAAGCGTTGACGGGACACGCTCGCAAATCAGCGACGAATCCGGAAGCGCAAACGTACACAAAAGTAAAAAGACGACCCCCCGTCCAACTAATTGCTATAGTTTCACTCGCATGCGCCTGTTTTGAGTTAATTTCATTCGACGAATGCCCGTTCGCGAGTTGCCTTTTCGCCGATTTGCTTCGAAAATTGCGCAACGATAAATACTCAGCCCGCCATGATCGGGCGAAATCCGCGCGAGGGCCCGGGCATTGCACGCCATGCAAGTCCCGCCAAACCCTTGCGGAGACCAGCGGGGCACCACGGAGCCATGAACGCCGTCTTGCCGCCGCAGCATGATCAACGGGGTAGGCTTCGAAAATGCCGGTCATTGACGTTGTCCATTGCGTGCACACTGCATCGGCCGCACGCCGCCAGTGCAGCACGCGCCGTACGGCGCGTCCGTCGGGCCGCCATCGGTGTCGAGCATCGCTCGTGCCGACCGCTTCTCCTTGCCGCTTACTCCTCGTCCGTGCGGTGCCATTGCGCGACTGCGCGAGCGGCCACTAAAGATTAAATTCACGCCGCCGTTAACACGTACGAGCCCACTCCGTTTCCAGTCCACTGCCATGTCTTTGCCCATTGTGATCGCCGATGATTCGCTGCTTGCCCGCAAGGTGCTCACCAAGGCATTGCCGGAGGATTGGAAAGTTGACATTACCTATGCTTCGAACGGCCGCGAAGCGCTCGATCATTATCGCAAGGGCCGCGCATCGGTGATGTTTCTCGATCTGACGATGCCCGACATGACGGGCTATCAGGTTCTTGAGGCCCTACAGCACGAGGACCTCAATACGTTCGTAATCGTCGTGTCCGCCGATATCCAGCCGATGGCAAGGGAACGCGTGCGCACGCTTGGCGCGATTGCCTTTATCGCCAAGCCCGTGACCCCGGAGGCGCTGCTTCCCATCCTGAAGGAGTACGGGTTGTATGTCTGAGCCAGTCCTAAACGAAGAGCAGCGCGACGCGCTGCAGGAGATCGCCAATCTGGCGATGGGCCAGGCCGCGACGCGCCTCGCGCTCCTGCTCGATGCGTTCATCGAACTTTCCGTGCCGCGCGTGCGCGTGGTCGCCGTGCGCGAGGCGGCGCAGGCGCTGCGTGACATGACGGGCATCAACGAGCCCGTCAGCGCCGTCCGGCAGGGCTTCCGATCCGACATCAAGGGCGAGGCGCTCGTGATCTGCCGCACGGGCAGCATCGAGCAGCTGTGCGCGCTCGTGAGCGACCCGTACGCGAAGTCCGCGTACGAGGCGACGTCGCAGGAAGAACTCATGTTCGACGTCGCGAACATCCTGACGGGCGCGTGCGTATCGTGCATCCTCGACCAGCTCGGGCGCACGCCGGTGTTTTCGCCGCCGGGCCTGCTCGGTTCGGCGATGTCGCTCGACGACGTCTTCCAGCCGAAAGTACTCGCCTGGGAGGCCGCGCTGTTGGTCGAAGTGAACTTCGCGCTGGAGGATCAGAGTTTCCGCGCCCACCTCGTGATGCTGATGGCGGAAGATTCGATCCGTCATCTGAGCACCGCTCTGGACGCCTTGCTTTCCAGCCTATGAATGCCCCGCTTCCAACGCTGAGCGACCTGGTCGTCGAACGGGTCGGCTTTGGCATTTTCGTGCTCGACCGTCAGATGAACGTGCTGATGTGGAACCGCTTCATGCACGATCACAGCGGACTGTCGGCGCAGCAGGTAGTCGGCAAGTCGATTTTCGCCAGCTTTCCGGAACTGCCGCGCGTGTGGTTCACGCGCAAAGTCGAAAGCGTCTTCCAGCTCGGCAGCTTTGCGTTCAGCTCGTGGGAGCAGCGCCCGTATCTGTTCAAGTTCGATCATGACCGGCCGATCACGGGCGGCGTCGACTACATGCAGCAGGACTGCACGTTCATGCCGATCATGCGCGAGCGCGAAGTGGAGGCGGTGTGCGTGACGGTGTGCGACGTGACGCACGTGAGCATCGTGCAGCGCGAGCGCGAAGAGGCTGTCGCGAAGTTGCAGGAATACGCGGACCGCGACGGTCTGACGGGTATCGCGAATCGCCGGTTCTTCGAAGCGCGGCTGCGCGACGAATACACGCGCTGGCAGCGCTACGGCGGCAATCTGTCGATCCTGCTATTCGATCTCGATCACTTCAAGAAGATCAACGACCAGTTCGGCCACATGGTCGGCGATACCGTGCTGCGCGAGATGGCGCGGCGTGTGTCGCACGTCGTGCGCGCGCAGGATACGTTCGGGCGCTTCGGCGGCGAGGAGTTCGCGTTGCTGCTGCCGTGCACGCCGCTCGAAGACGCGATGCAGGTCGCGGAGAAGATCCGGAACACGATCGGCGAATCAGCCGTCGATGTGCAAGGCGTGAACGTGCCGGTGACTGCGAGCGTCGGCGGCGCGGCGGCGCGGGTGGGCGTGCCGGCCTACGAGGCGCTCATCAACGAGGCGGACGCCGCGCTCTATAGCGCGAAGCGGCAGGGACGCAACCGTTCGGTCGCGTTCATCTGAGCGGTTTTCGCGGCGCAGGGGCCGAGCGCCGCCGGCAAGCCGCGCGTGTTCGACGCCCGCTGCACCGAGGCGCCCGCCGCGCTGATTCACTTGCGGCTCATCCACGAGCCGACGATGCGCCACTGGCCGTCGCGACGCACGAAGTCGTCCTTGAATGCGAACACGGCTGACTGACCGTTCGGCGCCATGAAGTGATCTTCGCCGACTGCGACGGCCCGATCGCCGTCCACATGAACCGCCACATTCTGCAGCGTCTGCGTCGAGCCCGCGGGCAATGGCGGCGCGCTCAGCACATCGCTTTTCGTACGCGTCACGCCCGACGGCGTGACTTCACGATACGAGTCGTCGAGCAGCGCCTCGAGCGTGTCGCGATCGCGATGCATGCTTGCCTGCAGCCACGTTTGCTCCATCTGGCGGATCACGGGTTCGTCGTTTTGCATCGCGAAGACGGGCGCCGAAAACGCAAAAGCGGCGAGAAGAGGCGCCTCAAAAAACATATGGAACTTCATGATATTCCTTCAATAAAGCGGAATTGAGAGTTATTTAAATTGACTAACCCGCGACGCAAAAATAATTGCCAAATTAGCGCCGGAGATAATTCGACCCTAAAATTAATTCCAGGAAAGTGTCGATATTTAACGTCCACCTTTTGCAGGCAGACAGCGGTTTAGCCCGAGGCGTGTCCTCCGGCGTTCATAGCGTCGACAAATGTAATCGAGATTTGCCCCGCGATATCTCAGACAAGTCTTAATTTGAGATAGCTCGCCAATCGAAGTCGATAATCGGACGGCGACAATGCGATTTTGATTGACATTGCGCCAAATGCCGCCGACGTTATTCGGTCGGCATCCCATACCGATTGACCATGCAGCTGCGTGCTTGCCGCACTTGCGCGATCGCTCGCTGTTTCTGCGGCGCCTGTCAAAGGTTGGTATACTTTTCGCCGTTTTCCGGCCTTTGGGGCTGGAGTTTCGCGCGTGTCCGCGCGCGCGGGCGGCTTGCCCTGCGGGTAGGCATGACTTCTTGATCGCCCCGTCGTGGGTGTCTCAGCGGAGATCGTCTTGGCCGTTTCCAATCTCGTCGTGGACGACACACAAACTGACGCAGCCGCCGCAAGTTCGGGCAGCTCGTTTTATCTCGCGATGCGCATCCTGCCGCCGGCGCAGCGCGACGCGATGTACCAGGTCTACGCGTTCTGCCGCGCGGTCGACGACATTGCCGACAGCGACCTGCCGCGCGCCGAACGCGCCGCGGGTCTGGAGCGCTGGCGGGCGGACATCGACGCGTGCTACGCGGGCTCGCCGCGCGCGTCGCTGCGCGAGCTGACCCGGCACATCCACACGTTTCATCTGCAGCGCGAAGACTTCCACGCGATGATCGACGGCATGGCGATGGACGCCGCCGCCGACATCTGCGCGCCCGACGAAGCGACGCTCGACCTGTACTGCGACCGTGTCGCGAGCGCGGCGGGCCGGCTGTCGGTGAGAATTTTCGGGATGCAGGAGCAGCCTGGCATCGAGCTGGCGCATCACCTGGGGCGCGCGCTGCAACTGACGAATATCCTGCGCGACATCGACGAAGACGCCGCGATCAACCGCTGCTATCTGCCGTACGAGCTGCTCGCGCGGGAAGGCATCGCGACGTCGAATCCGCTCACGGTCGCCGACGACCCGTCGCTGCCGCGCGTCTGCGCGACGCTCGCCGAGCGCGCGAAGCAGCATTTCGCCGCCGCCGACGCGATCATGGATGCGCAGCCGCGCGCGCAGGTTCGCGCGCCGCGCATCATGTCGGGCGTCTATCGCGTGCTGCTCGATCGCACGCTGGATCGCGGCTTCGACATCCCGCGCACGAAGATCAGCAAGCCGAAGCTGCGGATGCTGGCCATCGTCGCGCGCTACGCTTTCTTTTGATGCGCAAGCTGGTCCACGTGATCGGCGCGGGGCTGGCCGGCCTGGCGGCTGCTGTGCAGTTGCAGCGGCGTGGCGCGCAGGTGATCCTGTACGAAGCGGCTGAACAGGCGGGCGGCCGCTGCCGTTCGTATTACGACCGTGTGCTCGCGGGCACCGTCGACAGCGGCAATCACCTGATGCTGTCAGGCCAGCAGGCGACGCTGAACTACTTGCGCGCTATCGGTTCCGCCGACGAGCTTGTCGGGCCGACGCAGCCCGAATACCCCTTCGTCGATCTCGCGACGAACCGGCGCTGGACAGTCCGGATGTCGCCGGGACGTTTTCCGGCGTGGATTTTCGAGGCCGGCGCGCGCGTGCCGGAGACCGTGTGGTCGGACTATCTGTCGATCGTGCCGCTGCTATTCGCGAAGCCAGGCCGCACCGTCGCGCAGACGATGCGCAGCAACGGCGTGTTGTGGGACCGGATGCTGCGGCCGCTTCTGCTCGCGATGACGAATGTCGAGCCGCGCCACGCGACGGCAGAACTGGCGGGCGCTGCGCTGCGCGACACCCTCGCGGCGGGCGGCCCCGCAAGCCGGCCGCTGATTGCGCGCAATGGGCTGGGCTCGGCCTTCGTCGAACCGGCGCTGCGGCTTTTGCAGCATGGCGGCGCGGCGATCCGGCTCGGTACGAGGCTCGACGCGCTGGAGCTTGCGCACGCGTCGGAGAGCCGCGTGAGCGCGCTGCGCTTCGGTGACGAGCGCGTCGAAATCGGCGCGAACGAGGCCGTCGTGCTGGCCGTGACGCCTGACGTCGCGCAAGCGCTGCTGCCGGGCGTGCAGGCGCCGGACCGGTTCTCCGCCGTCGTGACGGCGCATTACGCCGTCGAGCCGCCGCTCGGCCACCCGCCGCTGACGGGCCTCGTCAACGCGACTGCGGACTGGCTGGTTGCATCCGATGGGCGTCTGTCGGTGACGGCGTATGACGCCGCAAGTCTCGTCGATACGCCACGCGACGAACTCGCGCGCATGCTGTGGAAGGACGTCGCGAGAGCGACGGGGCTGTCGGACGATCTGCCGCTGAAGTGGCAGCTGACGGTCGAGCCGCACGCGACGATCGCCGCGCGGCCCGAAGACGAGATGCGCCGTCCCGCTACACGCACTCGCTGGAACAATCTGATGCTTGCGGGTGACTGGACGGCAACCGGCCTGCCAGCGGGCATCGAAGGCGCGATCCGCTCGGGCCGGAAGGCCGCGGATACGCTGTTGAATGAACTGATGGAACGCCGATGAACGACCTATCCATGACCCAGACGCTGGGCGATGCACTGCCTCAAACGCTGATCGACGATCACGCCCCCGTCGCTGCCGCGCTGGCAACGGGTGCCGCGCCCGTCGACGCGCTCGACGCCGCCGTCGCGCGCGCGACCGATGCGATCCTCGCCGCGCAAAAGGACGACGGCCACTGGGTCTACGAACTCGAAGCCGACGCGACGATTCCCGCCGAATACGTGCTGCTCGTCCATTACCTGGGCGAGACGCCCGACGTCGAACTCGAACAGAAGATCGCGCGCTATCTGCGCCGCATCCAGTTGCCTGACGGCGGCTGGCCGCTCTTCACCGATGGCGCGCTCGACGTCAGCGCGAGCGTGAAGGCCTACTTCGCGCTGAAGATGATCGGCGATCCGGAAGGCGCCGAGCACATGGTCCGCGCGCGCGAGGCGATTCTCGCGAACGGCGGCGCCGAGGCGTCGAACGTGTTCACGCGCGTTCTGCTGGCGCTCTTCGGCGTGGTGACGTGGTACGCGGTGCCGATGATGCCCGTCGAAATCATGCTGCTGCCCAAGTGGTTCCCGTTCCATCTGTCGAAGGTGTCGTATTGGGCGCGAACTGTGATCGTGCCGCTGCTCGTGCTGAACGCGAAGCGCCCCGTCGCGCGCAATCCGTGCGGCGTGCGCATCGACGAACTGTTCCGCGGCGCGCCCGTGACGACGGGCCTGCTGCCGCGCTCGGGCCACCAGAGCAAGGGCTGGTTCGCCTTTTTCCGCGCGGTCGACAGCGTGCTGCGCGTGACGGACGGCCTGTTCCCGAAGGCGTTGCGCGAGCGCGCGATCAAGGCGGCCGTCGCGTTCGTCGATGAACGCCTGAACGGCGAAGACGGCCTCGGCGCGATTTTCCCGGCGATGGCGAACTCGGTGATGATGTATGACGTGCTCGGCTATCCCGCCGATCACCCGAATCGCGCGATCGCCCGCAAGTCGATCGACAAGCTGCTCGTCGTCCACGAAGACGAAGCGTATTGCCAGCCGTGCCTGTCGCCCGTGTGGGACACGTCGCTCGCGGCGCATGCGCTGCTCGAAACGGGCGATGAGCGCGCCGAGGAAGCCGTGCTGCGCGGCCTCGAATGGCTGCGTCCGCTGCAGATTCTCGACGTGCACGGCGACTGGATTTCGCGTCGTCCGGATACGCGTCCGGGCGGCTGGGCGTTCCAGTACAACAACGCCCATTACCCCGACGTCGACGATACGGCCGTGGTCGCAATGGCGATGCAGCGCGCGGCGGCGCTGACGAAATCGGATGTCGATCGCAAGGCGATTGCGCGCGCCCGCGAGTGGGTGGTCGGCATGCAGAGCAGCGACGGCGGCTGGGGCGCGTTCGAGCCGGAAAACACGCAGTACTACCTGAACAACATTCCGTTCTCCGATCACGGCGCTTTGCTCGATCCGCCGACGGCGGACGTGTCGGGCCGCTGCCTGTCGATGCTCGCGCAACTCGGCGAAATGCCCGCGACGAGCGAGCCGGCGCGCCGCGCGTACGAGTACCTGCTGAAGGAGCAGGAAGAAGATGGCAGCTGGTACGGCCGCTGGGGCATGAACTTTATCTACGGCACGTGGACGGCGCTGTGTGCGCTCAACGCGGCGGGCATCTCGCTCGAAGACGCGCGCATCAAACGCGCCGCGCAATGGCTCGTGTCGATCCAGAACCCGGACGGCGGCTGGGGCGAAGACGGCACCAGCTACAAGCTCGACTATCGCGGCTACGAAAAGGCGCCGAGCATTGCATCGCAGACGTCGTGGGCGCTGCTTGGGCTGATGGCGGCCGGTTACGTCGATCACCCCGCTGTCGCGCGCGGCATCGAATACCTGAAGAGCGAGCAGCGCGACCACGGCCTGTGGGACGAAGAGCGCTTCTCCGCGACGGGCTTCCCGCGTGTGTTCTATCTGCGCTACCACGGCTATCGCAAGTTCTTCCCGCTGTGGGCGCTCGCGCGCTACCGCAACATGACGCGCACGGGCGAGAAGCGCGTCACCGTCGGCATGTGATGGCGGCTCGGCCCGATCGCATGAACGCGAGCCTGCCCGTCATCGCCGTCACGGGGATGGCGTTCGAAGCGCGCATCGCACGCGGCAACGGCGTCGAGGCCGTATTCGCTGCGCGCGCCGATCTGCTCGAACGTGCGCTCAACGAAGCCGTCGCGCGCGGCTGCGCGGGCATCGTCAGCTTCGGCACGGCGGGCGGGTTGGCGCCCGATCTGGCGCCAGGCGCGCTGATCGTCGCGAGCAGCGTGCATAGTCCGCTCGGACACGTCGACACCGACTTGCGCTGGTCCGCGCGCATCGTCACCGCGCTCGGGGCGACGCCGCTGAATACCAAACTGTGGCGTGGACCGATGGCGGGCGTCGGCGCGCCGCTCGTCGGCGCAGCGGATAAAGCGGCGCTGCATGCGTCGACGGGCGCGCTTGCCGTCGACATGGACTCTCACCTCGCGGGCTCGATCGCCGAGGCGAACGGCTTGCCGTTCGCGGTCTGCCGCGCCGTCGTCGATCCGGCGTGGCGCACGCTGCCCTCTGCAGCGACGGCGGGCCTGCGCGACGACGGCACGACGGCCATCGGCCCGATCCTGCGCGAACTGGCGCGCCAGCCGTCGCAACTGGGCGGCCTGCTGCAGGTTGCCGCCGACGCCCGCGCCGCCCGCCGCACGCTCGTCGCAGCCCGGCATGTGCTGGAACGCTCGGGCGCGCTCCTCTGTCCCTGACGCGTCCCGCCGCACGCTTCGCTCACGCGCCCCGCAAGCCCGCAAGCAAGCCGCGCGGCGCCGGACGGCGCGCCGCGAAAACGAAACAGTGTGTCGGCCTTGATAATCCAGGGAAAACCCTTATCTCTGATCTAGCGCTACGTGTTAACCCTGGTGTGCGCCGACGAGCGCACCTACGCTATTCCGAAGAGGGGCCGAATGAATTTCCACACACGCAAATGGGTCAAGCCTGAGGACCTGAATCCCAACGGCACGCTGTTCGGCGGCAGCCTGCTGCGCTGGATCGACGAAGAAGCCGCCATTTACGCGATCTGCCAGCTCGATAACCAGCGCGTCGTGACCAAGTTCATGTCCGAGCTCAACTTTGTCAGCTCGGCGCGGCAGGGCGACATCATCGAGCTCGGCATGACGGCGACCCATTTCGGCAGGTCGTCGATCACGCTGCGCTGCGAAGTGCGCAACAAGATCACGCGCAAGAGCATTCTTACCGTCGAAAAGATGGTGTTCGTGAACCTCGACGAAAACGGCAATCCGGCGCCGCATGGCCGCAAGAAGATCCGCTATGCCGACGAGGCTTTCGAGCGCTACAGCGGAAAGCTGCGGGCGATGCAGCAGCAACCGTCGATGCTTGCCGCTTCGGACGACGCCGATGCAATCGATGCCGTCGATCAGGAAGCGGACGCAGCGCACTGACGCGCGGCGCGGCGGCTCATCGCCGTCATCCTTCGGCTAGCTGAGCCGGCCGCGAGAAAAAATCCCCGGCTGGTCACGCAACCAGTCGGGGATTTTTCTGCATCTACAGGACAAAAAATAAAGCGGCTTATTGCGAAGGAGACTTGCCCGGCGAAGGCGAAGGCGAAGGCGAAGGCGACGGCGCGGGAGCAGCGCCTTGTCCCGGCGCTCCGCCCGACGGATTCGACATCGAAGGCGCGGGCGTGCCGTCGGTGGGCGCCGTCGTCGAGGCGGGCGGCGGCGCGGACGTGTCGCCGGGATCTTCGTAGTTCGGCAGGCCGTCGTCATTGGCGGGCGGCTTCCGCTTTGCCCCGCCTGCGCCCGACGCGCCTTCCGGCGGCGCGGCCTCGCCCGGATTCTCGTAGTTCGGCAAGCCGGTGGGCGCCGCGCCCGGAACAGTCGACGGCGCCACGCCCGATGCCCCCGAAGGCGCTTCCGCACCCGAATCCTCGGGCTCGCTATAGTTCGGCAGGTTCGAAGCGGGCGCGCCGGCGCTGCGCAGCATCGAGCGGCGCTGCTGCGTGTAGGCGTCGCGGACGAACGAATACTTGTCGAGCGCGGCCTGTTCCAGCAGCGTCGTCGCGCCGAGCAGGTCCGAACGCACGCTGACGAACTGCAGGAAGTACAGCGGGTACTTGTACTCCGCGTCCAGATACGTCATCGGATTCGCGCGGAAATCGACGAAATAGCCGAGGCCGTCGCGGAACGAACTCGGCCCGAAGAGCGGCAGCACCAGATACGGACCCGACGGCACGCCCCAGCGTCCGAGCGTCAGGCCGAAGTCCTGCTTGTGCTTCGGCAGGCCGGCAGGCGTCGCGAAATCGATCAGGCCGCCGATGCCGAACGTCGAGTTCATCGCAAAGCGCATCAGGCTTTCCGTTGCGTCCGTGATGTGCAACTGCAGAAGGCTGTTGGCGAAGTTGTCCAGATCGCCGAGGTTCGAGAAGAAGTTGCTGATCGCCTGGCGCAGCGGCTGCGGCGTGACCTTCTGATAGCCCTTCGCGATCGGCACGGCGACGGTGCGATCGAGTGCATCGTTGAACGTGAAAATCGCGCGGTTCATCGGCTCGAGCGGGTCTCCCGGCTTCCGGTCCGGTCCCGTTGCACACCCCGTCGCAAGACTCGCGGCGGCCAGCGCCAGCGCGGCTGTTCGCATCTTCATGCGGCTATCCTTGTTGTTTCTTCAGTGCGCGGCGAGCGCGCGGTTTGCCCATCAGTACCGGCTGAAATACCACAGCGCCCGTCAGCGTGCAGACAAGGGACAGCGCGAGCAGCCGTCCCATGCTCGATGTGCCTGGATGGTGCGACAGCCACAGACTGCCGAACGCCGTCGCCGTGGTCGCTGCGCTGAACAGCACGGCATGCGTGAGACTCGATTGCAGCAGGCCTGTCTGTCCCCGGCGCCATGCCATCACAAAGTAGATCTTGAACGCCACGCCGACGCCGAGCATCAGCGGCAACGCGATGATATTCGCGAAGTTCAGCGGCATGTTGAAAGCGACGCACAATTCCAGCGTGACGATAGCCGACACCAGCAGCGGCACGAGCGTACGCAGCACGTCGCCGAACCGGCGCAGCGTGAGCCACAGCAGCACCGTGATCGACAGGATGGCCCACGCGGCCGCCTGCAGGAACGCCGTGATGATCACGTTCGCCGAGTGCAGGATCGAGATCGGCCCGCCGATTGCACCGGGCTCCGCCGTCTTCACGGCCTTCGCGAAGTTGCGCAGCATCACGTCGTCGCCGGGATCGGTGCCGGGCGGCACCTTCGGCGAAATTTCGACGAGCGCCTGGCCCGTCTTCGATACCCAGCTGTCCGCGATGTCCTTCGGCACGTTCTCGCGCGTGATTTCCGTCGGTTGCAGCAAGGTCGTCAGCTGGTGCAGCGAGATTTTCAGCGGTTCCGACATCGCGCGTTCGGCGCGGTCGCGCGTCGAGACATCGGCGTTCGCGAGCTTCGTCAGCGCATCCGACAGATGCTTCGCTTCGGCGGCGCCGGGACCGGGGTGATCTTCGGAGGCGAGAGCAAGCTGGTTCGCGCAGCGCTTCAACGCGGCGACGCGCACGGCATCCGTGGCGGGCGGCGCGGGCGTCTGCGTGAGCGCAGGCAACAGCTGCTGGGCGGCCGCCGAAATCAGCGCGAGTTTTTGCGGCTGATCGACGGGAATGTACGTGGAGAGCGTCGTCGTGCGGCCAACTTCCGGCAGCTTCGAGAGCCGCGCGGCAATCGCGTCGGCGGCCGCCAGCGAAGGCGCGAGTGCGCGCACGTTGTTGACGGCGGCTTCGGGCGCGTCGTTGAGCGAGATCAGTGTCGCCATCGACTCCGTGTTCGGGTCCTTCAGATGCAACGGATTGAAGTCGAAGCGCAGATGCAGCAGCAGCGGCGACGCGCCGATGATCGCCACGGCCGTCGCGATCAATACGGGCGTGCGGTTGCGGTCGAGAAAGTCGTCGACGGGGGCGAGGAACTTGAAGCCCGGCGACTCCGGTTCGCCCGGCGGATTGAGCACCTTGATGAGCGCGGGCAGCAGCGTCATGTTGGTCACGTACGCGACGAACATGCCGACGCCCGCGATCTCGCCCAGCTCGGACACGCCGCGATAGGCCGTCGGCAGGAACGAAAAGAAGCTCTCGGCAACGGCGACGGCGGCGAGCGTCAACGGCACGCCGATGCTGTAAGCAGTGTGAATGAGCGCGGCCGCGAGCCGGTCGTCGCGATTGCGCTCCTCGCGATACTTCACGCCGAACTGCACGCCGAAGTCGACGCCGAGTCCGACGAACAGCACCATGAACGCGACGGAAATCATGTTCAGTGCATCGACCATCATCAGGCCGAGCGCGGCCGTGATGGCGAGGCCCACGAACAGCGTGACGAACACGGCGAAGATCAGGCGCCCCGAGCGCAGCGCGAGCCACAGAATTCCAAGCACGACGACGAACGTCGCAATGCCGTTGATCTCCGCGCCGTCCTGCACCGATGCGAACTCTTCATCGGCGAGCGGCTGTTCGCCCGTCAGACGGATGCGCGCGCCGTACTGTGCATCGAGATCGAGCGATGCAGCCGTCTTGCGAATCTCTTCCGATGCATGCGCGCCCGCTTGCAGCGCCGCGTAGTTGACGACGGGCTGCACCACGATGAACGCGCGCGCGGGCACTTTCGCCGCGTCCTTGTCGACGAGCGCGCGCCACGAGAACACGGCGGGCTCGTTGGCGAGCACGTGATCGATCACGGTCGCGCTGCGCGACAGCAGGTTGCTCATGTCGGCGAGCTTCACCTGGCCGATCTGCAGCGGCAGCAGCAGGCTCGTGGTCAGCGTGCCCGCGAGACCCGTCAGGCTCGGATCGTGTGCGAGCGAGTTGATGAGGGGACGCGCCTTGACCAGTTGCCCGGTCGTCGATTGCACTTCGCTGACGGAAGGAAACAGCAAGCCGTTCTTTTCGAAGAACGGCCCGCTGCCCGGTTGCGATACCGAGACGAATTCCTTCGTTTCCTTTTGCAGTTCCGTGGCGAGCGTGTTGGCGGCGGCGTTCGCATATTCGGGCGCGCCCGCCTCGACGACGACGAGCAGCGTTTGTCCGCGATCGGGGAACGCCTTGTCGATCTGCTTTTCCAGCGCGGACCATTGCGCATCGTTCTCAACGAGACGGCTGGTGTCGGTATTGATCTTGAAGTGATGAACGACATAGATGGCGCTCAGCACGGCGAGTACGAGCGACAGCCCGATGACCTGCAGCGGACGGCGCACCGACCAGACAACGAGGCGAACGATTGAGGACTTCAGCATGTACGCGAGCGGGACCCAGTCAGATTGGTGTTATTGGCAGAGGGCACAAGTATACCGACGCGGCCGGCGCAAGGTCGCGTAGCGAACGCAGTGCGGCCCGTCAAAGCCGGTATACTGGCCGGTACCCCCGGCGCGGAAGCGGCCGCTTCCGCGCCGGGTCATTCTCAACTGTCCCGATGAGCGTATGAAACGTTATATCTCTGCTTTTCTGGCAGCCGCCGTGGTTTCCACCGCGGCTTTCGCACAAAGCGCGCCTGATGCGATCGTGAAGAGCGCGGTCGAAGGCACGGTCAGTGCGATGAAGGCCGACCCGCAGGCACGCGGTGGCGACATGAAGAAGATCACGCAAGTGGTCGAGTCACATTTCGTGCCCGCGACGAACTTCCAGCGCACGACGCGCATCGCAGTCGGCAAAGCCTGGAGTACCGCGTCGCCCGAACAGCAAAAACAACTGTATGAGCAATTCACGAAACTGCTTGTCGGTACTTACGCGGCATCGCTGTCGCAACTGCGCGATCAGGATGTGAAGTTCCGCTTCCAGCCAGCGAACGCGTCGGCTGATGCGAAAGACACCGTCGTTCAGTCCCACGTGCTGAGCAACGGCGGCGACGATGCGATCGACTACCGCCTGGAAAAAACGGCGAACGGCTGGAAGATTTACGACATCAACATGATGGGCGCGTGGCTCATCCAGGTGTACCAGACGCAGTTCCAGGAGCAGTTGTCGAAGGGTGGCATCGACGGTCTGATCAAGTTCCTCACGCAGCACAACGCACGTAGCGCGGGCTGACAACTGCGGCCTTGACCGCATAGCTTCGCGCGGCACATAACGCACAAACGGCAAGCCACAAACAGCAAGCCACAAACGGCAAGCCACAAACGGCAAGCCACAAACGGCAAGCCACAAACAGCAAGCCACAAACAGCAAGCCACAAACAGCAAGCCACAAACGGCAAGCCACAAACGGCAAGCCACAAACGGCAAGCCACAAACGGCAAGCCACAAACGGCAAGCCACAAACGGCAAGCCACGAACGGCGAGCCACAAACGGAAAGAGCGCAACGGTTTGAACCGTTGCGCTCTTTTTTCATGCGTCTTCGATCAGACTCAGTTCAACGCGGCTGCCGAGGTCTGCACCTTCTTGCCCGTGCCCGCGCGCTTGATCTCGTCGAGCTTGATCTCGACGTGACGCGAGAACACGTATTCGGCGGGACGCTGTCTGTCGAGCGGGATATCCTTTGCGAATTCGCCCGTCGTCCGCGCGCCCGTCAGGCTGACCTTGAACGCCTTCAGCGGATGCGAGACCGTGTCCATCACGGCCGTCGCTTCGAAGCCGCAGTGGACCATGCAGTCCGCGCACTTCTCGTAGTTGCCCGTGCCGTACTTGTCCCAGTCGGTGGTTTCCATCAGCTCCTTGAAGGTCTTCACGTAACCTTCGCCGACCAGATAGCACGGCTTCTGCCAGCCGAACACGGTGCGCGCCGGGTTGCCCCACGGCGTGCATTCGTACGTCTGGTTGCCGGCGAGGAAGTCGAGGAACAAGCTCGACTGGCTGAACGACCACTTCTTGCCGTTGTCGCCGCGCTTGAAGATTTCGCGGAACAGCTGCTTGGTCTTTTCGCGGTTCAGGAAGTGCTGCTGGTCGGGCGCGCGCTCATACGCATAGCCCGGCGACACCGTGATGCCGTCGACACCCATCGGGCCGACCGTGTCGAAGAACGCGGCGACGCGTTCCGGCACGGCATCGTTGAAGAGCGTGCAGTTGATATTCACGCGGAAGCCGCGGCGCTTGGCTTCCTTGATGGCCGCGACGGCCTTGTCGTACGTGCCGTCCTGCGACACCGAGTGGTCGTGCATTTCGCGGTCGCCATCCAGGTGCACCGACCAGACGAAGTACGGATTCGGCTCGTAGTCGTCCATCTTCTTCTCCATCAGCAGCGCGTTCGTGCACAGGTACACGAACTTCTTGCGCGCCATGATGCCCTTGACGATCTGCGGCATCTCCTTGTGCAGGAGCGGCTCGCCGCCCGCGATCGAAACGACGGGTGCGCCGCATTCGTCGACGGCTTCGAGGCATTCGGCCAGCGACAGACGCTGGTTGAGGATGGGGTCCGGATAATCGATCTTGCCGCAGCCGTTGCATGCGAGGTTGCAGCGGAACAGCGGCTCCAGCATCAGCGCGAGCGGATAGCGCTTGTTGCCCTTCAGGTGCTGACGCATGATGTACGCGCCGACCCGGACTTTTTGTAGCATCGGAATAGACAAATCGTCCTCCTTAAACTTCGCGTGCAGCGAGTGGTTGCGTCAGTTTCGACGGCAACTTGAATTCAACTTTTTCCTCACGTCCCGCCATCGTCGTGACGTCGACGGGGCCCAGTGCGCGAAGCGCATCAATGACGTTCTCGACCATTTCTTCAGGCGCCGATGCGCCCGCCGTAAGGCCGACCGTTTCGACGCCTGCGAACCATTCCGGCTTGAGTTCGGAGCCGTCGGCGACGAGATAGCTCGGCACACCTGATTCGCCGCCGATTTCGCGCAGGCGATTCGAATTGGAGCTGTTCGTCGCGCCCACCACGAGCAACACGTCGACCTGCGAGCTGAGCTCGCGCACGGCGGCCTGACGGTTCTGCGTCGCGTAGCAGATATCGCGCGTATCGGGGCCGACGATATCCGGGAAACGGCGCTTCAGCGCATTGATGATGCCGCGCGTGTCGTCCACCGAAAGCGTGGTCTGCGTAACGTAAGCAAGCGGCGTGTCCACGGGAAGCTCCAGCTTTGCGACGTCGGCTTCGCTTTGCACGAGCAGCACGGTCCCCGGAATCTGACCGATCGTGCCTTCTACTTCAGGGTGACCGGCGTGGCCGATCAGGATCAGCGTACGGCCCGCAGCAACGTACTGCCGACCTTGCACATGCACCTTGGTCACGAGCGGGCAGGTGGCGTCCAGCACATCCAGACCGCGCTCTTGCGCGTTGCGTTCGACGCTTTGAGCAACACCGTGGGCACTGAAAATCGCAACTGCGCCCTGCGGCACTTCATCGAGCTCTTCGACGAAACGCGCGCCTTTGCGGCGAAGGTTATCGACCACGTGCCTGTTGTGGACGATCTCATGACGCACATAAACAGGTGCGCCATGTTGCTGCAAAGCGCGATCGACGATCTCGATCGCCCTCACTACTCCCGCACAAAAGCCGCGGGGTTGGGCAAGGATGACTCGCATAGGCTGGCGAACTCCGACTGACGCGGGTTTCCGGGCAGATCGGTAAATACGACCTGTTCGCCGCGTCTGTATAGTTAATTGTCTTAAATCCGACGAAAGTCGATACTCGAGACCAAACGCGCATTCTAACGCTATCGCCGTTTGTTTGCTTTTTTGATGCACTGAGCTGTGGTGTTTCGCGCGGCAAAAATGACTCGCTGCGCAAGGTGACGGGAACCCTTAAACTAGCGGGCCTCGCCGCGCGTGCGCACGCCGCGCACCGTTTGCGCGCGGGCGTTGAATTTTCTGCGACGTCTTTGACGGACGGCGCATTCTTGAACGTATCGAAGGCGCCGTCTATCACATATTCGATGGTCGGACAGCAGTCGTTTTCCACGATTGGCGCGTCGTCGCGGCGGGTGTTGCCGCGCGCGTCCGCAACCGCGCATCGCGGCGCGGCTTCCAAAGAGGGCAATGCATGATTGCGGCGGTTCTGTTTCTGTTGGCGTGTTTGTCGCTCCTGATCTGGTGTGTGCTGCTGTTCGCGCGCGGCGGCTTCTGGCGCGCGCATCCCGCTGCGCCGCTCGCGTCCGGGACGCGTGACGCGTGGCCGGGCGTCGCCGCTGTGGTGCCGGCGCGCAACGAGGCGGACGTGATCGCGCGGGCTGTCACGTCGCTGCTCGCACAGGACTACCCGGGCGCGTTTCACGTGATCGTCGTCGACGACCACAGCACCGACGGCACTGCCGACGCCGCCCGTGCCGCGGCGCTCGCGCTGAAGTGTCCGGACCGGCTGACGGTGATCGGCGCGAAGCCGCTGCCTGCTGGCTGGTCGGGCAAGGTGTGGGCGCAGTCGCAGGGCATCGAGGCCGTGCGCGCGCTCGGCTACGTGCCCGAGTATCTGCTGCTCACCGACGCCGACATCGGCCATCCCGCCGACGCGCTCACGCAACTCGTGATGCGCGCCGACGCGGAACAGCGCGATCTCGTCTCGCTGATGGTCCGCCTGCGCTGCGACTCGTTCTGGGAAAAGGCGCTGATTCCCGCCTTCGTGTTCTTCTTCGCGAAGCTCTATCCGTTCTCGTGGGTCAACAATCCGCGCAACCGCACGGCGGGTGCGGCGGGCGGCTGCATGCTGGTGCGCCGCACGGCGCTGGAAGAAGCGGGCGGCATCGAATCGATTCGCGCGGAACTGATCGACGATTGCAGCCTTGCCGCGCGCATCAAGCATCGCGGCGAAGGGCGTCACCCGATCCGCCTGGACGTGGCGGCGCGCAGCGTGTCGCTGCGTCCTTACGATAGCTGGCGCGAGATCTGGAACATGATCGCGCGCACGGCGTTCACGCAGCTGCGCTATTCGGCGTGGCTGCTCGCGGGCACGCTGCTCGGCATGACGATCATCTATCTCGTGCCGCCCGTCGTCGCCATCGTGCTCGGTCCCAAGGGCTGGCCCGCGTGGCTCGCGTGGGCGGCCATGTGCTGCGCGTATGCGCCGATGCTGCGCTACTACAACCGCTCCCCGCTGTGGGCGCCGTTCCTGCCGCTCGTCGCGCTGTTCTACGTCAGCGCGACGTTCGGCTCCGCCGTGCGCTACTGGCGCGGCAAGGGCGGCCAGTGGAAGGCGCGCGTGCAGGCGCCCGCCGGGTCGAATCAATGAGGCGGCTCGTCTGCCTGATCGTGCTGTCGCTGGGCCTGATGCAGGCCGCACTGGCGGACGATCAGACCAGCCACGACCACATGTCCGCTTATCTGCGTCAGAAGTTCGGCGTCGCAAAGGAGAAGGCCGAACAGATCTCGAACGCAGTGCGCGCCGCATCTGAAAAGTACGCGTTGCCGCCCGCGCTTATTTTGGCGATCATCTCGATCGAATCGCGTTTCAAGGAAAAGGCCAAGGGCGGCAACGGCGCGACGGGGCTGATGCAGGTCGTGCCCGGCGCGCACAAGCGGATGCTGAAAGACGTGAAGGACCTGACCGATCCCGAGACCAACATCGAGGTCGGCTCGGCGATTCTGTATGGCTATATGAAATCGGCGGGCGGCGATATGAATGCCGCGTTGAAGAGCTACGGCGGATCGCAGGCGTATGCGGAGAAGGTCAACGGCCGCGTGAAGACGTTCGCGGAAGTGCTGGACGCCGAGGCGGCTGCGGCATCCGGCGCGGACCAGCCACTGCCGTCACGCGACGGCGGCTGCGATGCGCGCTGGACCTCGCTGTGTATCGGGCCGGTTGTCTACGTGAGCCCCGTTGATGATGCCGCCGACAAGCCCAGCGTTTCGCAGCGCGCGTCCAGCCTGCTCAATTCACTGCTGCCGCATTCGCACTGAACGGACGCGACTATACGAAGCGCACGGATCGACGAGCCGCCGCGCGCATTACTTCTGCGTCAGCATCATGTACATCTGGATGACCATGTCCGGCGAGAACTGGAACGGCACCCAGCCATGTCCCGTATGACGCAGCACCAGCAGACGGTCGCCGTTCGATTGCTTCTGCACGGCCATCACCGGGTTCTTCGTCGAGACGAAACGCCAGCCGGCGGGCAGGTTCGGCGGGACTTCGGGCTCCATCGACGCGCGCGCGTTCGACAGTTCCTCGACTAGCTGACCGACCTGCGACGGATGCAGCGTGACCGACTTGCCGCCGATCGTCATCGTGATTTCGTTCTGGCTCGGGCGTTCGATATGCAGCGTCGGCTTTTCGTCAGCAGCCGCTGCGTCGGCTTCCTGCGGCTCGACTCGTGCTTCAGTCGCAGCTTCCGAAGCTTGCGCGGCTTGCGCGGTTTCAATGGGCGCTTCGACAGCAGCGGCCGCTGCTTCGACAGCGGAAGAGGCGGCCTCGACCTGTTGCCGGGACGTCGTGAAAGCCTGAATCAGCTGATCGACGCCCGTTTCGAGCGCGCCAATCTGTTCGTGAAGGTTCATGCGTAGTTCTCTGGTAAGACCCGCGATTTTACCGTCTGCGCGCCGACGTTAAACTTCGTGTCGGCATCGAGTTGTAACAAAGCGTACGCGCGAGAATCACTGCGTCGGCCTCACGTCTTCAGATAGCCTGCGTCGCGGAACCAGTCGAGCGCATCGCGTAGTCCCTCGCGATACGGCCGCGCGCAATAGCCGAGTTCGCGCTCCGCTTTCGCCGACGTGAAGTACATCTTGTTCTTCGACATCTTCAATCCGTCGACGGTCACGAACGGCTCGCGCTTCGTGAACTTCGCGACGGCTTCCGCGCCCATCGCGAGCGGATACAGCGGCCAGCGCGGCAACGCGATGGTCGGCGGCTTGCGCCCGACCATGCCGGCGATATCGGCGAGCATCTGTTGCAGCGGCAGATTCTCGCCGCCGAGGATATAGCGTTCGCCGATCCTGCCGCGTTCGAGCGCGAGGAAATGGCCCATCGCCACGTCATCGACGTGCACGAGGTTCAGCCCCGTATCGACGAATGCGGGAATCTTGCCGAGCGCCGCTTCGACGATGATGCGGCCCGTCGGCGTCGGCTTCACGTCGCGCGGGCCGATGGGCGTCGACGGATTGACGATGACGGCGGGCAGCCCGTCGTTCGCGATCATCCGTTCGACCGCGCGCTCCGCGAGCACCTTGCTGCGCTTGTACACGCCGATGGCCTGCTGCGGCGTCATCGGCGATGTTTCGTCGACCGACTGGCCCGAGCTCGTCACCTTCAGCGTCGCGACGCTGCTCGTGTACACGATGCGCTCGACGCCTTCTTTCAGCGCGGCGCGCATCGTCGCTTCCGTGCCTTCCAGATTCGAGCGCTCGATTTCATTCGGGTCAGGCGCCCACAGCCGGTAATCGGCCGCGACGTGCAGCAGATAGCGCGCGCCGCGCAGCGCGGCGCGCATCGACGCTTCGTCGCGCATGTCGCCGACGACGATCTCCGCGTCGAGCGATTCGACGTTGCGGCGCGGACTCGTCGGACGCACGAGCACGCGTACCGCGAAGCCCTTTTGTTGCGCGATGCGCGCGACCGCCGAGCCGACGAAACCGGATGCGCCGGTGACGAGTACGAGATCGCGAGTCTGATCGGTCATTGCCTGCCGTTTCCCTTTTTGCCGTTTCTTCTCTACTGCTGCCCGAATGGCGTGTCGCAGAGGTCGGATTGTACGTGCTAAGGCTGAGTGACTGTCGATGGCGCGCGTCGTGCTCGCGTGCCCTTCGGTAAGCAAAGCCCGCGCGGCGCGACTAGAATGCCCGCGTGAATGCATGGAAACGCATAGGGAGGTGAAAGCATGTCCGGCACGGATCTCGATTCGCGGATGGAAACGTATTACGTGCGCGTGCGCGGCATGGTGCAGGGCGTCGGCTTCCGTCTCGCGACGGTGCGCCAGGCGCATGCGCTGGGTATCCGGGGATGGGTGGCGAACATGGACGACGGTTCCGTCGAAGCGATGCTGCAAGGGCCGGCGAATCAGGTCGACCGGATGCTGTCGTGGCTGCGTCACGGGCCGCCGGCGGCGCGCGTCACGGAAGTGACAGGCGAAGAGCGCGCCACCGACAAGCGCTTCGAACGCTTCGAGCAGCACTGAAGCGTACGAAGCACTCGAATTACTTGAATGAAGCAGAAAAAAAGCGCGCGGCACCGCGCGCTTTTTTCCGTGCTGACGAATCAGCGCGCCACCAGCAGGCTCTCTGCAAACCCCCAGTCGCGCTCGATCCATTGATGGCTGCAAACGAAACCTGCGTCGTCGGCGATCGCGTGCAACTCATCCGTGCGGTACTTGTGGCTGCTTTCCGTCCAGATCGTCTCGCCTTCTTCCAGTTCGACCGACAGCTTTGCCGCGCGCACTTGCGCGCTCACATGCCGTTTCGCGCGCAGATGCATTTCGACGCTGCGCACATCCGGGTTGAAGCGCGCGACATGCTCGAAGGCGTCGAGCGGAAAATCGCCATCGAGTTCGCGATTGATCCGCGCAAGCAGATTCAGGTTGAACGCGGCCGTCACGCCGATGGGATCGTCGTACGCGGCGATCAGCACGGGCACCGGCTTTTCGAGGTCGGTGCCGAGCAGTAGCGCATCGCCGGGCGCGAGCATGTTGCGGATGTCGCGCAGAAAACGCGTGGCGGCAAGCCGGCCGAAATTGCCGATCGTGCTGCCGAGAAACAGCACCAGCAGCGGCTCGTCCTTGGCGCGTCGCTTGCTCACTTCGGCGAGCCCCGCGAGATAGTCGCGCTCATAGCCGACGATCGAAATGCGTTCGATGTCACCCAGTTCGCGACGACATAATTGCAAAGCGGTGCGCGAAATTTCAATCGGGCAGTAAGAAGTGGGACGCTTTTTGCACAGCGCCTCGAGGATGCGGCGCGTCTTGCGGCCGCTGCCGCTGCCCAGTTCCGCGACGATTGCATCGTGCGGCAACTGCGCGACGATGTCGGTCGCGTGCCGCGCAAGCAGGCGTTCTTCGGCGCGCGTCACGCCGTATTCGGGCAGCGCGGTGATTACTTCGAAGAGCGCCGATCCCACTTCATCGTACAGATACTTCGACGGCAATTCCTTCTGAGGCTGCTTGCTGAGGCCAGCGCGGACGGCGGCGGCAAACTCCGGCGATACGTCGTGCGACAGATGATGCGATACGGCTGGCTGAGTCATGTTGGCTCCGTGTTGGCTCGTTTCCAGTGATGACTTGACTTGAGGACTGTGGATGCAGATACGTTGGAGTGACTGGACCGGCCTGCGTTCATCCGAGGCTAGCGTGAGCGCGTTCGATGACCGGGGCGTGTCTGCGTTCACACGTCTGCGAAGCAGATTGAAAGCCGCGTGTGAGCGGCGTAGAACGCCACAACCAAGCAAGAACCGCGCACGAGCGGCGCGAGAACTCAACGGGAGCGCGCCCGTCATTCCACCGAAGATTCGCCGACGTCGCGCGGCGCAGAGATGGAGTTAGGTTTTATAGCCCATCGTGCGTGAATATGCACGCACGCATTTCGCCCTGAAAACGCGACGTCGCGCGTGCAACCCGTCTAGAATGCGCGCTTCACGCGATGGCCGCGCTCCACATTCGGGGACGCGCGCGCCGCGCAGTTAAAACAAGACTTAAACAATGGACGACATCACTCGCACTATCGTGCCCCGCCTCGTGCTCCGCTTCGCATTTCGCACGCATGACCTCTCAAAGCGGACGGGCCGATGAACGCATATCAACCGGGGCGTGGCATCGCGTTGTCCGTGACGGCATCGATGCTCTTTGCGCTGATGTCCGTGTACGCGAAGCTGCTGACGCCGTTGACAGGGCTCGACATCTTCGCGTGGCGCGTGATCTGGACCGTGCCCGGCGCGTTTGCATTGATCGTCGTGCGCTCGCGGCTGCCGCAGTTGTGCGCGCTCGTGCAGCGCGCGCTCAGCGAGCCGCGCACGGCGCTCGCGCTGGCCGTCAGCGCCGCGTTGCTGGGCGTGCAGCTGTGGGTGTTTCTATGGGCGCCGCTGCACGGACGGATGCTCGAAGTGTCGCTCGGCTATTTCCTGTTGCCGCTGACGATGGTGCTCGTCGGCCGCTTCTACTATCACGAGCGGCTGGAGCCGTTGCAGTGGCTCGCCGTCGCTTGCGCTGCGCTCGGCGTGCTTCACGAACTGTGGGTGACACGCGCGTTTTCATGGCCGACGCTGCTCGTCGCGCTCGGCTATCCGCCGTACTTCGTGCTGCGTCGCAAGATCAACGCCGATTCGCTGACGGCCTTCGCGCTCGAAGTGTCGCTGATGCTGCCGTTCGCGCTCGCGATGGCGCTCAACGGCGGCTCGCTCGAACTGCTGTCGGGGCGCATCGACATGTGGCTCTTGCTGCTGCCCGGACTCGGCGCGCTGAGCACGGTCGCGCTCGCGTCGTATCTGAAGGCGAGCCGCCTATTGCCGATGGCGCTCTTCGGCATCCTCGGCTATGTGGAGCCCGTGTTGCTCGTGATCGTGTCGGTGACGCTGCTCGGCGAGACGATGACGGCTCAACAGCTTGGCACCTATGTGCCGATCTGGATCGCCGTCGGGCTGACGGCGCTGCATAGCGTGCGTCTGCTCGCGCCGGGTTGAATCGCTGCGCCTGCGCCGCTTGCGCCATGCTCGCGCGACGCGCGATAGCGCCGCGCTAGCGGCCCTCGTGCGTGGCGGCGCGCGCGCCGTCGATGCGCGCGCCGTCGATGCGCGCCGGACTGGCTTTCGCTTCGATCGCGTCGCGCAATGCCGGGCGCCATCCGAACGCAAACAACGCTTCGACCAGCACGAACAGCGGCCCGATCACGAGACCGATCAGGTCGTCGACGAATGCGGGCTTGCGGTGCTCATACGCGGCGTGTCCCACGAACTGGATGATCCAGCCCACGACGAAGAGACCGGCGCCCGATGCGAGCCACGATAGCGTCGGCTGCGCGGCGAGCCAGGTGCCGCACGCGATGCACAACGCGTAGAGGACGGTCATCATCAGGCCGAGCGGCACGTCGAGCGCGAGGTAATAGGCCACGCTCAGCACGACCAGCACGAGCGCCGGCGAAACCGGGAACGGCAGCGCTGCAAACGTCAACGCGGGCCGGCTCAACAGCACGGCGAGCGCCAGCACGATCATCGGAATGCCGACGAAGTGCGTCGCGATGTTGCGGCGGTCCCTGTGATAGGCCGCGTATTGCGCAAGCTGGTCAGTGAGCGTTCTCATCGATGCCCGTCCTCGTTGAACGTCATCATAATCGCGGTCGGCGGGCCGCGACAATTCAGCTAGCCGACAATCCGGCGTGTTCGAAGCGGCCTGTTCAAACCGACCCAACCGACGGACCGCGCTTCGAACAATGACGCCCGGATAGCAGCGGGGCGCGCGTAGCTGAGCGTTTGCCGCGCCGCGTTTGCCGCGCCGTACAGAAGCCCCGCGTCGAACACTAGAACGGATTGTCGATCACGCCCGGCTTCGCGTCGGGCTCTTCCTTGACCTGCTCGGGCAGGTGCGCGTCCGCCTGCAACGCGGCGACGACGCTATCGAGCGCCTCCTTGAGCGCGAGCGCCGCCTTCAGGCCGCGCTTGTCCTTCGTGATGTCGAGCGTGCCGTTCACGACGACGCGCGTGGTGCCGTTCGACACCGTCAGCGCGTCGCCCTGGATGTTGAGCACATCGTCGTCGTTCGAATACGCTTTAAACACCTTTCAGCCCTCCCGGACGCTGGTCCTTGAGTTTTTCCGGAATGCCCGGAAAACGGATTCCGCTCATCGCTTCGAGTTCGTGCACGGTCTTCACGTCGTAGCGGTCGGTCGCCACATTGTCCGCGACGATCGCGAACGCGAGCTTCTTCGACGGCACGTAGACGACCTTGAACAGTTGCGTCGGCACGAATACGCGCGTCGGCCCGATCGTCTGCAGTTGCGAGCCGGTGAAAAGCGGCCCGGTGACGACATACGTGTCGTCGTACTTCTTCGACAGCGTGCGCACGGCCGTCTCGATGTGCGACCACAAGTGCTGGTTATTGACACGATTCTGCGGCACCACGTTCGCGAGCGAGAACGATTGTGCCATTGCCTCCGCGTTCCAGCGGTCGCCCGCGGGGCTCATATGGCCGCGATCGAAGCCGCTGCGCTTGTAGTCGGCGAGCGTCGCGCCTTCGCCTTCAGGCAGGCGCGAGTCTTCGAAGAACTTGTTCGTGCGGACCATGTCCTTCGCGGCCTCGATATGGTCGCGCGTCAGATGCTCGGCGGACCACAACGGGCCGTGCGTGATGCCGGAATGCAGGACGGCGAAATCCGAATAGCAAAGCATGCGCGTCTTCGGCGTCATCCTTGCGTTCGTCAGCACGGGCCATTGGGCGTCGGGCGTGAAATCCGTGCAGGACGGAGCCGCCGATACATGGCTCGCGGCCACGATCAGCAGACTGGCTAACCACTTCTTCATGGATGTGAATGCGAATGAGGGGCTGCAAGTATAGCCGCGCGCGCTATGTGCGAGGCAACAACTACATGCAATCAGCACCGCATCGCGGATGCAATCGGCAAAAGCGTAACGGCCGCGTCGACACACGGCAATTTTTGCTCATTTCGCCTGGACGAAAGGACTGGAGAAAGATTGCAGAGCGAATGAAAGTCCGCGCCCGCGGACGGGCGGCGGGGCGGCGCTCAAATGATGGAAGTGAATCGGAAGCGTAAAGGGCGAAGCAGCGGTCCGGGCCGGACTCAGCGTCCGAACACGCTGTGCTCGGCGTGTACAGGCAGGCGGTCGACGGCCTGCAGACGCCAGAAGCCATTCATCGGCGTGCGCGTGCGGTCGGACGACCACGCCGCGCTGCCTTGTGCTGAACTGACCTGCTGCCGCCGGTCCACGTGCAGGCCGTTCAACGTGCATAAAGGTGCATCCGCGCTGGGCGCGCAGAGCTTGGTGACGCCGTCTTCGTCATGAAGTTCGCCCCATGGGGGCAGGTCGATCCCATCGTGTGCCTCTCTCGACCAGCGACGTTCGTCGGTGTCGAGCCATAGCACGGCGTAATCGTGATTGACGGTGGGGTCCGAACCGTTGATCAGTATCGTCAGCCGCATTAGACAGTCCCCCGGTGAAAAAGGTGATGCAGGTGATGCGCTTCTCAGTCTATGCCGGGCCAGAGGTTATTCAAGACAAACAGCTATCGCGAAGATTGAAAAACCCAATTGGGAACGCATCGCTGAACACCTAGATTAAATGAACGGCACAGGTGCGCGCGTCTGGCCGGTGTTCGACTATGACAAGCACGCGCGTTCCCACAATACAGGCTTTGGACGGAGGCTCAGATGTCGCAACTCAAGGGTTCGAAAACTGAAGAGAATCTGAAGGCCGCATTTGCAGGCGAATCGCAGGCCAATCGCCGCTATCTGTACTTTGCAGCGAAGGCGGACGTCGAGGGACAGAACGACGTCGCCGCGCTATTCCGTTCGACAGCGGAAGGGGAAACAGGCCACGCGCACGGCCACCTCGAATACCTCGAAGTCGTCGGCGATCCGGCAACGGGGCTACCGTTCGGCAACTCGCGCCAGAACCTGCAATCGGCGATTGCGGGCGAAACGCACGAGTACACCGACATGTATCCGGGCATGGCGAAGACCGCTCGCGAGGAAGGCTTCGACGAAATCGCGAACTGGTTCGAAACGCTCGCGAAGGCCGAGCGCAGCCACGCGAATCGCTATACGAAGGCACTGGACGCGCTGGTCGACTGATGCCGCAGGCGCCGGCATCCGTCGCCGGCGCGCTCCATTGCAGTCCGTCTGCGCGCGACCGCCCAGCTGGCGGACGGCAGGCCGAACGCAATCGGGCGGCAGGATAACGGGCTGAAGCGCAACACGAAGCGGCGCGACAACACCGACGCGGGACGAAGCGAGAGAAAGCGAGACGATCGCGATTTCGCGCGTACGGTTGGGCATCCATCGGTTGCGCATCCATCGATTGCGCGCAGAAGAACGAACAGACAACAACTGACAGACAGCCCGCTGCAACTTTGTTGCATGGCACGGGAGTAAGGGAGACGCACGCGATGCCTCACAAGGAAGGCAGCCTCGAAGCGCCGATCCGCTATCCGCTCGACTGGCAATCGGATGCTTTCTACGATCAGGATGCGATCGATCAGGAACTGACGCGCGTGTTCGACATCTGCGCGGGATGCCGCCGTTGCGTGTCGTTGTGCGGCACGTTCCCGACGCTGTTCGATCTCGTCGACGAAACGGAGATGGGCGAAGCGCACGACGTCGACAAGAAGAAATTCGGCGCCGTCGTCGACCAGTGCTATCTATGCGACCTGTGCTACATGACGAAATGCCCCTATGTGCCGCCGCATAGCTGGAACGTCGATTTTCCGCATCTGATGCTGCGTGCGAAGGCGGCGCGATACAAGCGTGGCGAGGTCGAGCTGCGCGACAAGTTTCTGTCGAACACGGATGCGCTCGGCACGTTCGCGGGCATTCCCATCGTCACGCAGACGGTCAACGCGGTGAATCACACGGGCGCCGCGCGCGGGCTGATGGAAAAGGCGCTCGGCGTCGACAAGAAAGCATGGCTGCCTGATTTCGCGTCGCGCAAATTCCGCAGCGCGGCGAGGAAGTCGCCGCAGGTGCAGGTGAAGGACGGCGAGCGCACACCCGGCAAGGTGGCGATCTACTCGACCTGTTATGTGAACTTCAACGAGCCCGGCATCGGTCACGACCTGCTGGCCGTGCTCGCGCACAACGACATTCCGTACGAACTCGTGTCGAGCGAAGCGTGCTGCGGCATGCCGTTGCTCGAGCAGGGCAATCTCGCGGGCGTCGCGGCGAAGAAAGAGAAGAACATGCCCGTGCTCGCGCGTTATGCACGCGACGGCTACGCGATCATTGGCGCGATCCCCAGTTGCGTGCTGATGTACAAGCACGAACTGCCGCTGATGTTCCCCGACGACCCCGACGTGCGCGCTGTCAGCGAAGCGTTCTGGGACCCGTTCGAATACTTCATGTCGCGTCATCGCGATGGGCTGCTGAAGACCGACTTCAACACGCCGCTCGGCAAGGTGTCGTATCACGTGCCGTGTCACGCGCGTGTGCAGAACATCGGACGAAAAACGTCGGAGACTTTCGCGCTCGTGCCGGATACGCAGGTGACGGTGGTCGAGCGCTGCTCGGGTCATGCGGGCACGTTCGGCGTGAAGAAGGAATTTCACGGGATGGCGATGAAGATCGGCAAGCCCGTCTTCAAGGCGATGGCGCAGGCGCAGCCCGATTTCATCACGTCCGATTGCCAGCTTGCGGGCCATCACATCGAACAGGGCTTCGACGAAAACGGCTTGCCGAAGACGCAGCTCGCGCACCCGTTGACGCTGCTGCGCAAGGCGTACGGCCTTTGATCTTCAATCAGCGAGGATACCGATGAGCATCGCAATGAACTCCCTATTGTCGCTCGAAAACTATGCGAAGGCGCGCAAGACGATGCGCGAGCAGATCATCGAGCACAAGAAGATCCGCCTTGTCAGGCTGGGCAATCACGTGACGTTCCTGTTCGAAGACGAACTGACGATCCGCTATCAGATTCAGGAGATGCTGCACATCGAGAAGATCTTCGACGAGGACGGCATTCAGGGCGAACTCGAAGCGTATCTGCCCCTCGTGCCCGACGGCAGCAACTTCAAGGCGACGATGCAGATCGAGTACGTAAACGAAGTCGAGCGGCGCGCGGCGCTGGCGAGGCTGATCGGCATCGAGGATCGCGTGTTCATGAAGGTGGACGGCGAAGAGCCCGTCTATGCGATCGCCGACGAAGACCTCGAACGCGAGACCAACGAGAAGACTTCAGCCGTCCATTTCGTGCGCTTCGAGCTGACGCCGTCGATGAAGGCGCGCCTTCGCGACGGCGCGGGCCTGCACATCGGTTGCGATCATCCGAACTATCCGGTGGACGTGCAGACGGTCCCCGACGAAGTGCGAGCGTCGCTCGTCGGCGATCTCGCCTAGAGCGGCTTGCGATAGACGACGAAGCCCGACAGGTCCGCGACCTTGTCGTAGAGCTGCATCGCGGTGTGGTTCGTCTCGTGCGTGAGCCAGTACACGCGCTCGGCGCGCGCGGCCTTCGCGGCGGCGTAGACGGCTTCGATCAGCGCGCGCCCGACGCCTTTGCCGCGTTCCGAATCGAGCGTGAACAGGTCGTGCAGATAGCACGTGGGTCCCGCCATCAACGTGCTGCGGTGATACAGGTAATGTACGAGACCGACCAGCGTGCCGTCGTCGCGCTCGGCGACCATCGCGTGCATCGGTTCGAGCCCGTCGAAAAAGCGCGCCCACGTGAGCCGAGTGATGTCGAGCGGCAGGGCGGTTTCGTCGAAGCGTCCATAGAAGCGGTTATAGCCGTCCCACAGCGGCAGCCATGCTTCGTAATCGGCGGGAACGACAGGGCGGATCTTCACGGCTTGCGTCACGGGCAGCGCTCCTTGTAATCGGCAGGTATCGTCGAAGCATAGGGTTTCTGTGGCACCATTGTTAGCTCCACGTCGAACGCAAAATCTGGAGCCACACAATTGGACTACGGGCTGTTGATGTCGAGCTTCGCGAGCGAGGCGGCCGGGCGCAAGCTCACGCAGCAGATGCTGCTTTACGAAAGCCTGCGTCACGCGATCCTGAACGGCGACATTCGCCACGGCACCCAGCTCGTGCCGACGCGCGCGCTCGCCGAGCAGCTAGGCATCGCGCGAAACTCGGTGCTGTACGCCTACGAGCGGCTTGCCGAAGAGGGCTTTATCGCGGCGAGCCGCCATGGGTCGATCGTCAGTTGTGTCGCGCTTCCCGGTGCCAATGCGGAGGCGTTCAATGCTGCGCCCCTCAGCCGGCTGTCGCGGCGCGTCGCGGGACTGCCGCCCGATCGCGGCAGCACGCGTGGCACGGGTGGCGCGACGGGCACGCATGCGCCGTTTCAGGCGGGCGTGCCCGCGCTCGACGAGTTTCCCGTCGCGCAGTGGCGCGCATCGATGGAACGCGCGTGGCGCTCGGTCGATGCGCGCGATCTCGGCTACGGCTATTACGCGGGTCATCCGTCGCTCAGGCGTGCTGTCGCCGAATATGTGCGCGTGTCGCGCAGCGTGCGTTGCACGGCCGATCAGGTGTTCATCACGTCGGGCACGCACACGAGTCTCGACCTGTGCGCGCGCATGCTCGCCGACCCGGGCGATTCCGCGTGGCTCGAAAACCCGGGCTATCACGGCGCGCGAATCGCGTTTCAGTCGGCGGGCCTGAACGTCGTGCCGATTCCCGTCGACGCGGCAGGCATCGCACCCACCGACGAGCACTGGCAGCGCACGCCGCCGCGCCTCGTCTACATCACGCCATCGCATCAATATCCGCTTGGCAGCGTGCTGGGCCTGGAGCGGCGCTGGGCGATCATCGGCAACGTCGTCGAACGCGGCGCCTGGATCATCGAGGACGACTACGACAGCGAACTGCGCCACAGCGGCCCGCCGCTGCCGTCGGTGCAAGGGCTGCGGCCCGCGACGCCCGTCGTCTATCTCGGCACGTTCAGCAAGACGATGTTCCCGGCGCTGCGCATCGGCTTCATGATCGTGCCGGCCAATCTCGCACCGGAAATCGGCGGCGTGATCGGCGAGATGTCGCGCCAGGGACGCATCGCCGATCAGATCGCGCTCGCGGACTTCATCGAAAGCGGCAGGTACGCGCGCCATCTGCGTCGCATGCGACGCATCTACCAGCAGCGGCGCGAGGCGATGGTCGGCGCGATTCATCGGCATATGCGCGATCTCGTGACGGTTTCGTCCGACGGCAGCGGCATGCATCTGACCATGCGCCTCGATGCGCCGTTGCAGGACCGCGACGTGAGCATCGCGTTGCGCGAGAAGGGCATCGCCGTGTCGCCGCTGAGCGCGTACTGCCACCAGGGCGAAGACGCCGCGCGATACAACGGCTTCATGCTCGGCTATGCGGGCGTGCATCCGGATAAGGCCGACAGGCTCGTCGCCGAACTCGGCGCGGCGATCCGCTCGCTGGCCATCGGCAAATGATATTCAACCAAGTGGTTGAATAACGCCGAAGCCGTGTCTATACTCGGGCTCATGAACGAGTCCGCACTCGATGGCGTGTTCCACGCGCTGTCCGATCCCACCCGGCGCGCGATGCTCGCGCAGCTTGCCGCCGGCGAACGCAACATCGGCGAACTGGCTGCGCCGTTCGCGATGTCGTTCGCCGCGGCATCGAAGCATGTGAAGGTGCTGGAAGGCGCAGGGCTGGTCCAGCGCCGCGTGGAAGGGCGCTCGCATATCTGCCGGATCGAACCGGCGCCGCTCGCCGCCGCCGATGCGTGGCTGCGCTTCTATGAACGCTTCTGGAGCAGCCGGCTCGACGTGCTCGAAGGCCTGCTGCGCAATCCACCGTAAGCATCTTGTCGACAGGGGGACAAGCAATGAACCTGAACGAACCACTCGGCGCTTTCGACGGGACGCAGGTCGTGCGCTTCGAACGCCTGCTGCCCGGACCGATCGAGCGCGTCTGGGCGTATCTGACCGAGTCCGACAAGCGCAGCCAATAGCTCGCGTCGGGTGCCATGCCGTCGCAGCCCGGCGGCGACTTCGTGATGCGCTTCGATCACTCGCTGCTGGCCGCGACGCCGGAACTGCCGCCCGAGCCGTATCGCCAGTACGCGGGCGGGCATGATTCGTATCACCGGCTGCTGCGCTTCGAGCCGCCTCATGTGCTCGCGTTCACGTGGGGCAGCATTCAGGACAACCTCTCGGAAGTGACCTTCGAATTGTCCGAGGCGGGCGATCAAGTGAAGCTCGTGCTGACGCACCGCAACCTGTCCGGCCGCAAAGAGCAACTCGACGTCGGTCCGGGCTGGCACAGCCATCTCGACGTGCTGCGCGAGCGCCTCGATGGCACTGCGCCCGCGTCGTTCTGGAAGATGTTCGAGCAGATCAAGGCGCGTTACGACAGACTCTGAAGCCTGAAGCGCCCGACACATGGTCTGTCGTCAACGTGTACGATCCGAACTCATCGCGTACACGTTGATGGAGACCAACTGTGTTTCGTTCGATCCTCACCCGCACTACGCTGTTGATCACGCTCGCGCTCGCGCGGACAGTCCCATCGGCCTATGCCGCCGATTCCGCCGCCAGCGCGACGGGCGCATCCGAACATGCTGCCGATTTCGTCGAGCACGACTTCCGCTTCTCGGACGGCACAGTCTTTCCCGAACTGCGCATCCACTACGTGACGCTCGGCACGCCGCAACGCGACGCACATGGCGATGTGACGAACGCCGTGCTGCTGATGCACGGCACGACGGGCACGAGCAAGGCGTATCTCACGCCGTCGATGCGCAAGGAACTGTTCGCGGCCGGCGAGCCTCTGGATGCGAGCCGCTATTTCATCGTGATCCCCGATGGTCTCGGGCGCGGCGGCTCGACCAAGCCGAGCGACGGGTTGCGCACGAAGTTTCCGCGCTACGGCTATGGCGACGTGGTCGAGGCGAATCACCGGCTGCTCGTCGACGGGCTGAAGGTGCGGCATCTGAAGCTCGTGCTCGGCACGTCGATGGGCGGCATGCAGACGTGGATGTGGGGCGAGCGCTATCCGGGCATGGCCGACGCGCTGATGCCGATCGCGAGCCAGCCGATCGCAATGGCGGGCCGCAACTGGCTGTGGCGGCAGATGATCGTCGGCGCGATACGCAGCGACCCCGGCTGGCAGGACGGCCACTACACGACGCCGCCGACGCAATGGGCGCGCGCGATGCCCGTCTTCACGCTGATCACGGGCAACGCGGCGCGCATGCAGGCGGCCGCGCCGGACCGCGCGGCGTCGACGCGCATGACGGAATCGATCGTCGAAGAGGCCGCGAAGAGCGATCCGAACGACGTGCTGTACTGGTTCGAATCGTCGTGGGACTACGATCCCGAGCCGAATCTCGCGGCAATTCGCGGGCGCCTGTTCGCCGTCAATTTCGCCGACGACCTGATCAACGCCACCGATCTCGGCGTGATGCAGCGGCTGATCGGCAAAGTGCCACAAGGGCGCTACGTCGAAATGCCGGAGACGGCGCAATCGTACGGACATCAGACGCTCGCGCACCCGGAAGTGTGGAAGCCCTATCTGATCCAGCTGATGAACGGCGCGTGATCTTCATATCTGTCCAGCGCGGGCGCGCGTGGACCGGGGTGCCGCGAGTGCGATAATCGACGTCGCCCCAAAAATGCAGAGCCGGAGAACATCGTGAGCCGCATCGACAACCCAACACATGACCAGGAAGCCGGCGTCGCCGATTCCACCCAGGACATCACGCGCATCGACGACACTCGCATCGGCGCGGTGCGTCCGCTGATTTCGCCGGCGCTGCTGCTCGACGAATTGCCATGCCCGCCCGGCGTGCAGACGCTCGTCGAAAAGAGCCGCGTCGAAATTGCCGATGTGCTCCATGGCCGCGACGACCGCCTCGTGGTCGTCGTCGGTCCGTGCTCGATCCACGACCACGGCCAGGCGATGGAATACGCGTACAAGCTGAAAGCGGCCGCCGATGCGCTGCGCGACGATCTGCTGATCGTGATGCGCGTCTACTTCGAGAAGCCGCGCACGACGGTCGGCTGGAAGGGCTATATCAACGATCCGCGTCTGGACGGCAGCTTCCGCATCAACGAAGGGCTGCGCCGCGCGCGCGAACTGCTGCTCGAAATCAGCGGACTCGGCCTGCCGACGGGCACCGAATTCCTCGACCTGCTGAGCCCGCAGTACATCGCGGATCTGATCGCGTGGGGTGCAATCGGCGCGCGGACGACGGAGAGCCAGAGCCATCGGCAACTGGCGTCGGGGCTGTCGTGCCCGATCGGCTTCAAGAACGGCACCGACGGCGGCGTGCAGATCGCCGCCGACGCGATCGTCGCCGCGCGCGCGAGCCACGCGTTCATGGGCATGACGAAGATGGGCATGGCCGCGATCTTCGAGACGCGCGGCAACGACGATGCGCATGTGATCCTGCGCGGCGGCAAGAAAGGGCCGAACTACGACGCGGCGGGCGTCGAGGAAGCGTGCGCCGCGTTGCGCAAGGTCGGCTTGCGCGAGCAGGTGATGGTCGACTGCTCGCATGCGAATTCAAACAAGTCGCACGAGCGCCAGATCGAAGTCGCGCAGGATCTCGCGAACCAGTTGTCGGGCGGCGAAAAGCGGATCATCGGCGTGATGATCGAGAGCCATCTGGAAGCCGGCCGTCAGGATCTGAAGCCTGGCGTGCCGCTTGCTCGCGGCGTGTCGATCACCGATGCGTGCATCGGCTGGGCGCAAACCGAGCCGGTGCTGCAGACACTGGCGCAAGCCGTGCGAGTCCGGCGCTCGCGCGTGAGTGTGAGCTAACGCCGTAGGCGTCGAAACTGCCGGATCGGTCAGCTTGATCAGCCTGCCGGCACGTATGGCCGATAACGGGCAACATCGCATGTGGCGCGGCCTTTGCGCGATGCAAGGCCGGCACGCCGGATCGTCCGGCGCATGGAGGCTTATGACTACCGCGAACCAATACTCGAAGACCGCGCCGAGCCGCGCGGATGTCGACGCTCTCGCGGGCGTGACCGTCGTCGAATTCGGCACCGACTGGTGCGGCTACTGTCAGGGCGCGCAGCCCGTGATCGCGGAGGGGTTCGGCCCGCACCCGGGCACGCGCCATCTGAAGATCGAAGATGGGCCGGGCCGGGCGCTCGGGCGTTCGTTCAAGGTCAAGCTCTGGCCGACGCTGGTCTTCATGCGCGATGGCGTCGAAGTGGCGCGCGTCGTGCGGCCGACGGACGCCCAACAGATCGAGAACGCGTTCGCCGCCGTGTCCTGAGCCAAGAGGCAACGCGTCAGCTGTTCGGAGGATCGCCGAACAGGCTGTCGATGTCCTTCGTTTCTTCCGACAGGTTGTATTCCTTCTGCACCGTCTTCAGCGCATCGTCGACGATGCGCTCGAAGCCGATCGCGTTGCCGAAGTGCTTCATCGTCCAGTTGCAGCCGCTGGCATCGGGTTCCTGCGATTGCGGGCGCGGCACGCTGATCTTCACGCCGTCGTCGACGACTTCCGGCGCGCGATGAATGCGTCGGCTCACTTCGTCCTGAAGCTGGGAAGCTGTGCGTGTCTTGCGTAGCATGAGCATCTCCGTGCGGGTGTGACCGATGCGTGGCCGACCGATGGCCACCACGCATCCGGACAGTCTAGCGCAACGCACACCATGCTTTTGCTCGCGGCTCGATAGCCCAGGCTTCGGGCTTATCGCTTGCTCGCTCGCGCGCGGCGCGATGCGCCAGTTTCCCGTTCACGCAAAACGCGCGCGGTCATGCGGCGCGTCGAAATCCTGCACGGGACCGAGCGGCACGATGCCCGTCGGATTCACCGAGCGATGGCTCTCATAGTAATGACGCTTGATGTGCTCGAAGTTCACGGTGCCCGCAACGCCCGGATGCTGATAGATGTCGCGCGTGTACGCCGACAGATTCGGATAGTCCGCAATGCGCCGAAGATTGCACTTGAAATGCCCGAAGTACACGGCATCGAAGCGGATCAGCGTCGTGAACAGCCGGATATCGGCTTCCGTCAGCCGGTTGCCCGTCAGAAACCGCTGCGTCGACAGTTTCTGTTCGAGCCAGTCGAGCGTGTCGAAGAGAGGCATCACGGCATCTTCATAGGCGCGCTGCGTGGTCGCGAAGCCGGACTTGTACACGCCGTTGTTGACCGTGTCGTAGACGCGCGCGTTGATCGCGTCGATTTCGGCGCGCAGCGGCGGCGGATAGAAGTCGCCCTGTTCCGCGCCGATCTCGTCGAACGCTGAATTCAGCATGCGGATGATTTCCGACGATTCGTTGCTCACGATCGTCCGCTGATGCTTGTCCCACAGGATGGGCACTGTCACGCGGCCCGTGTAGTGACGGTCGGCGGCGAGATAGACGTCGCGCAGATACGGCGCGTGGTTGATCGCGTCGGGCACGACGCCGGGACCGTCGTCGAAGGTCCAGCCGTCGGCCAGCATCAGCCAGTGCACGACGGAGACGCTGATCATGTCTTCGAGGCCTTTCAGCGCGCGCATGATCAACGAGCGATGCGCCCACGGGCACGCGAGGCTCACGTACAGATGGTAGCGTCCCGCTTCCGCCTCGAAGCCGTCGCTGCCGCTCGGACCCGCGTCGCCGTCGGGCGTGACCCAGTTGCGGAACACGGCATCCGTGCGCACGAAGCGTCCGCCCGTCGACGACGTGTCGTACCACCTGTCCTGCCATTGGCCGTTGACTAACAATCCCATGTCGCTGCTCCTTTCATCCTGTGCGTTCGACGCGCGCCCGCTTTGTGAGCGGCGTATCGGGCGTATTGGAAAACGGGACGACCACGTGCTTCGTCCTTTCCCCTCGATCCTATGATTTTCGACGCCCGCGCGCCTTTTGCCGTACGATTTTGCCGATGAAATCATTCGACGGGATCGAACATGTTGACCGACGACGAGCTTGCGCTGCTCGAAGCGATCCGTGAAAGCGGCAGCCTGTCGCGCGCGGCGGCGCGGCTCGGCAAGGCGCCGTCGACGGTGTCGCACGCGGCCCGTCAGCTCGAAACGCGCTTCGACGCGTTGCTGTTCGATCGGCGCCGCTACCGGCTGCAACTCACGCCCGCGGGCCAGTTGCTCGCCGAAGAAGCCGCACGCCTGATGCAGGACGTAACGCGCATGACGCAGCGCGTGCGGCAGATCGCGAGCGGCTGGGAAGACCGGCTGTGGATCGTCACCGACGAGCTGATGGAGTTCGAGACGCTGATGCCCGTCATCCATGCGTTCGACGCGCTGCAATCGGGCGTCAGGCTGCGCGTGACGACGGAAGAGCTGAGCGGCACATGGGAGGCGCTGCGCGACGGCCGCGCTGACCTGATCGTCGGCGCGACCAACGAGCCGCCCGCGATTGCCGGCTTGCGCTGGTTTGAGCTGGGCGTCGTGGACTGGGTGTTCGCGGTGTCGCCGCGTCACCCGTTGGCGAGCGTCAAGGAGCCGCTGCGGCGCGAGCAGATAGCGAAGCAGCGCGCTATCGTCGTGGCCGATTCGTCGCGCGCGAGCGGGCGCGCGTATGGGCTGCTCGGCGGACAGATGTCGCTCGCCGGGCCCAGCATGCGCGCGAAAATTCTCGCGCAGCGCGACGGGCTCGGGACGGGCTGGCTGCCGCGTCATCGCGTGGCGTCGCTGCTCAAGCGCGGCGAGCTCGTCGAAAAGGAAACCGCCGATCCGCGCGAGCCGAACCTGCTGTATGTCGCGTGGCGCGGCGATCAGGAAGGCCGCGCGCTGCAATGGTGGCTCGATCAGCTGCGCGAGCCGCGCCTCGCGAAGCGTCTGATGCAAGGCATCGACCAGTTCGCGTGAACCGCCTCCTGAACCATCAAGGTGCGCGCGAAACAAATGGAAATGCGAGGCAGACGTGACAGAAGCGCCGGGCGCGCACGTCGAAGGAATAAACAGGCATAGTGGGGCGTTCTGCTGACGAGGCGACAGCGGCGCGCGCATGCAGCGCGGTCCCGCATGCCGTCTTGCGTTCTTGCATGCGGCTTTCGCTGCCCCTACCGATCTCCAACGAAACGACTCATGGACACATCCACGTCACCACGCACGGCCACACGCGACGGCACGGACACGCTTTACGCGCCATTGCCGGCTACACGCTACACACGCACGGCGATGATCCTGCACTGGCTCATCGCCGTTCTCATCATCGCAAACGTCGCGCTCGGCCTTTCCGCCGATTCGCTGCCGGACGACTGGGTGCGGCCCGTCATCGATACGCACAAGTCGATCGGCATCACGGTGCTCGGTCTCGCGTTGCTGCGCGTGCTGTGGCGCGTGTCGCACCGGCCGCCGCCGCTGCCGCGCGAGTTTCCGTCGTGGGAACGGATGGCCGCGCATGTCGCGCACTTCCTGCTGTATTTCCTGATGATCGCGTTGCCGTTGTCGGGATGGATGCACGACTCCGCGTGGAAGGACGCAGCGACGCATCCGATGCATCTGTTCGGCGTCGTGCCGTTTCCGCGCATCGGGCTCATCATGAATCTCGATCCCGCCGTCAAGGAGCCGTTGCACGACAGGTTCGGCGCGCTGCATACGTACCTCGGCTACGCGCTGTATGCGCTGCTCGCGATGCATATCGGCGGCGCGCTGAAGCATGAGCTGCTCGATCGCAAGTCGGTATTCAAGCGGATGGTGCCGTGATGGATGCCGATGTGATCGAAGAGGCCACGCTCGCGCGCGGCGACGCCTGCGGTACGGGTGGCGAGCGTCCGAAGCCGTCGCTGCGCGACGCGTTGGAGGCGGTATCGCCGCGCATCAATCCGCGCAAGGCGAGCTGGCAGAGCGTCGTGATACACGGCAGCGTGACCGCGCTGTGGCTGCTGCTGTTCGCGCGAGCGTTCTTTCTGCATGGCGCGCTCGCGTGGTCGACGGGCATTGCGTATGTCGTCTACGACACGCTGCTGCTTGCGTTCGTTACCGTAAAGACCTGGCCGCTGGTCCGCCGCTCGTTGCCTGCGCATCGTTGCGCCGACGCCGCGTATCTGCCGACGATGGGCGTGATCGTCGCCGCGCACAACGAGGCGGCCGTGCTGCCCGTGACGCTCGCCGCGCTGCTGAGGCAAACGCATGGGCTGTCGCAGATCGTGATCGCCGACGATGGCTCCACTGACGGCACGCGCGATCTGCTCATGGGCCGCTTCCGTCTGGCCGAGCCGGCGCTGGGCGAGCTGAGCGCGCCCAGCGGCCGCTATCCGAATCTGTACTGGCTGCGTGTGCCGCACGGCGGCAAGGCGCGCGCTCTCAACGCGGCCATCGACGTGATGACGACCGACACCGTGATGACCGTCGACGCCGACACCTTGCTCGCCGACGACGCCGCGCTCGCGATGCGCGCGGCCTTCGCGCAAGCGCCGAAGCTGGTGGCGGCGACGGGCATTCTCGTGCCCGTGTGCAACCGCACGGCGAGCGGGCGCGTGTTCCAGTGGTTTCAGACCTACGAGTACATGCGCAACTTCATCGCGCGCTTCGCGTGGATGCGCGCCGACAGCCTGTTGCTGGTGTCGGGCGCGTTTGCGTCGTTCCGGCGCGATGCGCTCGTCGCTGTGGGCGGCTTCGATGCGCAATGTCTGGTCGAAGACTACGAGCTGATCCACCGGCTGCGCCGCTATTCCGTCGATCGCGGTCTGGGCTGGGACGTGCGCGTGGTCGGCGATGCGCACGCTGAGACGGAAGCGCCCGCGACGCTCGGCGCTTTCCTGCGCCAGCGCCGCCGCTGGTTTGCGGGCTTCCTGCAAACGCAATACTGGAACCGCGACATGACGGGCGACGCGCGTTACGGCACGCTCGGCCGCCTGATGCTGCCGATCAAGGCATTCGACACGATGCAGCCCATCTACGGACTGAGCGCGTTCGCGCTGTTGCTCGGCTTCATCGCCGGCGGACATGGGCTGATCGTCGCGTCGATCTTCAGCGTGATCGGCCTGAAAACGGCCATCGATCTCGCGTTCTATGTATGGAGCATCCACCTGTACGGGCGCTGGACGGGGCTGACGAGCGGCTCGAGTCTGCCGATGGCGGTGGCCGCCGCCATCGCCGAGCCGTTCACGTTCCAGCTGCTGCGGCACACGGGCGCGGCGCTCGGCTGGCTGCATTTTCTGCGCGGCGGCCGGTCGTGGGGCAAACAGCATCGCTCGGGTCTCGTCGGCGCGACGGGGCGCAGGTATTGACGGCCGTTGCGCGCGCCCGTCGAACTGTAATGCGTTGAAGCGCTCGTGTAATGCGTCGAGGCGCTCCTGAGCGTTGCACCTGCAACGACCTTGAACGACCTTGAACGCGCCGCTGCGGCATCGCCGGTCGCAGTCGTTCGCGCTTGGTGCGCACGTCGGCGCGCGAGCGGCCGCGCGTGCCTGACGTTAGCCCTCATAAAGCTCATCGGCGACTTCTAGTAGACTGAATGGCGATATCGGTTTTCCAACAATCAAACCGGCTGGGTCCCGCCGACCAGTCGACCGTTGTGCCAGGAGGCTTCATACATGCATGTCGTCGCTCCGTTGGACAGCAATACCGTCGATAACGCTGACAAACCCGCCGTGCGCGATCTGCGCCGCGTCGATATTCACCCCGATCACTGGTATCCGCTTGCATGGTCGCGCGAAGTGAAGCGCGGCAAGGCGCATGGCGTCCGCTTTGCCGGCGATCCGATCGTGCTGGTGCGCACGGAGTCGGGCAACGTGTTCGCGCTCGAGGACCGGTGCGCGCACCGACAGGTGCCGCTGCATGGCGGAGTGGTCGACGGCGAGGCGATCCGCTGCTGTTATCACGGCTGGACGTATGACTGCACGGGCAAATGCATCGACGTGCCGTATCTGGGCCGCGAACGCCTGCCGAACGGCGTGCGCGCGTATCCGTGCCGCGAATCGGAAGGGCTGATTTTCGTGTTTGCCGGCGATGCGCAACTCGCCGAAACGGTGCCGGTGCCGTCGCTCGGCTCAGTCGCCGACAAGGCCTACAAGACGCGCCGCTTCGGGCGCGAAGTCGCGTGCCATTACTCGTTCATGCACGAAAACCTGATGGACATGAACCATCAGTTCCTGCATCGCAAGCAGATGGGCAAGATGCGCGCGCGTTCGCTCGGCCGGCGGCGCGGCGAGAACTGGGTCGAGGTCGATTACACGTTCTCTCGTGAAGCGGGCCAGCAGCCGATCGGCGAGGCGCTCGTATTCGGGCAGAGCCGTCCCGATTCGAACATCGAGCGCAACGATGTGATGACGGTCCGCACGCAATATCCGTATCAGACGCTGCAGATTCGCACATCCGAAGGCTCGCTCGTGATGGATCTGTGGATCTGCTACGTGCCGCTCGACCGCGAGCAGCGCACCAATCGCACGTTCGGCCTGCTGTCCATCAAGCGGCCGAAGATCGGCGTGCTGCTCGACATCGCGTGGCCGCTGCTGGTGTGGTTCACCGAGCGCATCTTCGCGGAAGATCGCTGGATCGTCGAACGCGAGCAGGAGGCGCACGACGCGCAAGGCGCCGACTGGAATCACGAAGTTTTTCCTGTGATCAACGAGCTGCGCGACCTGCTGCGGCTGTGCGGCGCGCCCGCGACACGGCGCGTGATTCCCATCGAGCCGTCGGCTGAGTCGGTTGCCGTCTGATCTTTCGCGGCCGGTTTTGCGTCTATTGATCGGACGTTAGGCGTTCCAAGGTTCGGTGCCTCGCACTCGCCGCGCTTTTCCGCGCGCCCTTGATGCAGCTTGGGCGTTCGCTGCTTCGACAATGCGTTATGCTTGATTTCATCCGCGCGACGTTGGGCGGATGCGGCGTATTGTTCGAAGGAGGCTGTCTCATGTCCGAGGATGGCGACTTGGCTCCGCCGATCGCGGATCTGGAAATCGTATCGGCGCGCATGTTCGATTTTCCGCGCGATCTCGTCTTCAGGGCCTGGACGGACCCGGCGCATCTCGCGCACTGGTGGGGGCCGAAGGGCTTCACCAATTCATTCCACGAATTCGATCTGCGCCGGGGCGGCAACTGGCGCTTCGTGATGCACGGACCGGATGGCGTCGACTACAAGAATCACAGCGTGTTCGTCGAGATTGCCGCGCCCGAGCGGATCGTGTTCGACCACGTGTCGGGGCCGTATTTTCGCGTCACCGCAACCTTCGATGCAGTGAGCGACGGGCAGACGCGCGTCACGTTTCGCATGCTCTTCGAGACACCTGCTGTCTGTGCGCAGGTGAAGACGTTTGCTGTAAAGGCGAATGAAGAGAACTTCGACAGGTTGCAGAAGGAATTGAAGCGGATGGTTTGACGCTTCGTGCTTTTGCTTTTTGTCCGCTTCAGTCTCTGTTCTTCTGTACGTTTCGGCGCGTTTCGGCGCGTTTCAATAGGCCCAATATAGGCAACGCCCCCATGTTCCGGAGAACATGGGGGCGTTGTGGTCGCCTCGCGGCCCGAGCGCTTACGGCAGGTCGATCGTGCGCATCAACCCGCCACGCTTCGTGTGTGATTAGAAGCGGTGACGCATGCCGACCGACGCGACAGCCTGGCGGCGCGAGGAGGAGATGCCGCCGGCGTCGCCGTTGTCGATCATGGCCGCAACGAAGGCGCCATGCGGCGCGCTCGTCAGCTGGTACACGCCCTGTGCGTAGATGTCGGTACGCTTCGACAGAGCGTAGTCGCCTTGCAGGCCGACCTGGTTCGCGTGGAAGTGGTCATCTTCGATTGCGCCGTTCGTGTACGTATAGGCAATGCCCAGACCCAGAGCCGGCGTCAGGTTGTACCTCGCATTGGCTTCATAGTTGTTGGTGTGGGACGAACCCGTCGTGCCCGGGACATTGTCCAGGCGAGCCTGCGTCCAGGCGAGCCCGACGATCGCCGGACCGAACGCGTAGCTTGCGCCCACGCCGAACTGACGTTCACGATGAGCGGACACGAGGAAGGGCGTACCGTCGGCCTGCAGGGCCGTCATGACGCCCGTCGTGTTGCCGAACGGGCTGTTCTCCTGCGCGTAGCCGGCACCGATGCGCAAGCCCGCATTTTCATAGCCAGCGCCGAAGCTGTACGAGCGGTTATTGGCGAATTTCGAGCTGTTCGAAAAGCCGTACGTGCCGCCGAACGAGAAGCCAGCGTAGTTGGCGCTCGTGAACTTGATCGAGTTGTTGAATGCGACGGCGCTGTTCTCGCTCAGTTGGTCCAGGTTGCCGTAGTGCGCGAAGTTCGTGCCGCCCCAGCTACCCGTTGCCGTCAACGGTGCCACGAAGTCTTGCATCGCGTCGTACTGACGGCCCAGCGTAACGGTGCCAGCCTGGCTCGACAGACCGACGAATGCCTGGCGCGAGAACATCCTGCCGCCAATGGCTTGCGAGCCGTTGTTCAGGTTGAAGCCCTGCTCCAACGTGAAGATCGTCTTCAGGCCGCCACCCAGGTCTTCGACGCCGCGCAGGCCGAAGCGGTTTTCATCGACGGAGCCGCTGCCGAGTGCCCATTGTGCGTGGCCGTCGACGTTGCTTGTGTACGTGATGCCCGCGTCCAGCGTGCCATACAGCGTGACGCTGCTTTGTGCCTGTGCGACCGAGGCGAACGATGCGGCAACTGCCGTCGCGATCAGAATTTTCTTCATGTGTGCTTCCTTCAGTTCAAGGGGCAATACGAGGCTTGAATACAAACGGACAAGCTATGCGCGCCACGTCCCGTGCGAAGCAAGACCACTGCACTTGCCCTGTTTGGGGAAGCGCAAGTATAGAAAGGGCCCCTAACCATCGACTTATGCCGTAATTGGAAATGGTGTATTTCTGAAATGGAAATAAAAGACATCTACGGATGCAGCCGATTGATTTGATTTATCTTTTTATCGGCGATTGAAACATCGTTTATATTGAGATTAATTCATGTTGTTGTAGGCTGACAACGAAAATAGAATGGCGTTTTTATTTCAAGATAAATGGAACTGAGTAGCGCAAACAATGTTTTGCAATTTACCGATTTTCTATTGGACGGCTAGCCGAACAGGCGCGCAGATGCTGGTCTGAAGCGTTATCGGTGAATCCGATCGACGCATGACATCAAGCAAAAATAACGAGTGAACTTTTGCCGAGTTAGTGGATCGCCGATTAAAGATTTAATCTGGACATAAAACAGAAATAGCGGAGTGAGCGTCGAAATTGAAGCAACAGCCGACAGAAAGGATCGATGAACAGAAGAACAAACCTTTGCAAATAGGCCATTGAAATCGGCAATGACAATATTCAACAAAAATTAAAAGGCGGCATTCGTGAAGAATGACGGCCTTTTTACGCATTTAAACATTTCCCAATCGATATCACTTGCCGAGTTCATGGCCGATGATCCCGCCTGCGACAGCACCGCCTACGGTACCCGCCGTACTGTGCGTCGTCTCGTGGCCCACATATCCGCCCGCCGCCGCGCCACCGAGGGTGCACCCTGCCGCGAGCGGCAAGCACGCCGCCGCTACGGCCGCGATGCGGATCAGGACCGTATAGCGCTTCAACATGTCGTACCCCTGCATGATTCAACGTACCTTCCGAGCCGCAAGCGCCGTGCCAATTCCGTCGGCGGAATGTCCATTCGAGTGCGTCAGACGTTCCCAGGCGCGCCGTCACTTTGCTAGACTGCCTTCGCCAGCAGAACCAGTACTGGCGCCATCGTCCGCCGCGCCCAACCGTCCCACGAAGTACGGCACCCTCGAACGCAGCGGTCCCGACAACCGGAAATCGGAGTCCTCATGTCCTACATGCTGCTCATCGTCGAACCAACGGAACAACGTGAAGAGCGCGGAGAAGTCGCGGGCCGCGCCGTCTACGACCGCATGTTGAAATACCGCGCGGACCTGCAGTCGCGCGGTCAGTTGATCGCCGCCGAATCGCTGTCCAGCGTCAACAAGGGCGTGCGCCTCGAAAAGCGCGACGGGCAAACGCGCCTGATCGACGGCCCGTTTGCCGAAGCGAAGGAAATGGTCGGCGGATTCTTTCTGCTGAACGTCGATACCTACGATGAAGCGCTCGCGCTCGCGAACGAATGCCCGGCCGCCGAGTGGTGCACGATCGAGATCCGCAAGGTCGCGCCGTGCTACGACTACTAGCCGAACGCTAGCCAAACGCGCGCCGGACAAGCACTATCAGCCCGCAGCGAGGGTTTTCCCTGGCTCAGACGCATGTCGATCGGACCGCACGCTGCTCGTCGTGGAAGTAAGAAGCCGCCAAGGGCTTCCGTCACTATCCAGGAGAAATGGCGATGCGATTCATGATCATGGTGAAGGCCACTGCGGACAGCGAAGCCGGCAAGATGCCGGGAGAAGAACTGATTGCGTCGATGGCGACGTATCACGAAGAACTGCAGAAGGCGGGCGTGCTGCTCGATGCGTCCGGCTTGCAGCCTAGTTCGAAGGGTTGGCGCGTGCGCTATTCGGGCGGCAAGCGCAGCGTGATCGACGGCCCGTTCGCCGAAACCAAGGAACTGGTCGCGGGCTACACCGTGATCCAGGTGCGCTCGCGCGAAGAAGCGATGGAATGGGCGCGACGCTTCCCTGCGCCGTTCGGCGAGCATGCGGACGGCGAAATCGAAGTGCGTCAGATGTACGACCTCGACGACTTCGAGCCGAGCCAGGCGATGGACCGCTTTCACAACATCGAAGGCGCGAATCATTGAGCTCGCGCGCAGCCTAAGCGAGCCACACCCTATCTACGACCGCGCATTTCAGACGATACGGACGAACAATCATGCACAAGCAAATCTACTTGAACCTGGCCGTGAGCAGCGTCGAGAAGTCGAAGGCCTTCTTCTCGCAGCTCGGCTTCACGTTCGAACCGAAATTCACCAATGAGCAGGCGGTCTGCATGGTGATCGGCGAAAACATCTACGCGATGCTGCTCGCGAAGGACTTCTTCCAGACCTTCACGAACAAGACGCTGTGCAATCCGAAGGAGAGCACGGAGGCGCTCGTCTGCATTTCGTGCGACAGCCGCGCCCAGGTCGACGAACTGGTGGCGAAGGCGCGGGCCGCGGGCGGCGCGGTGCCGCGCGCGCCGCAGGACCATGGCTTCATGTACGGACACGGCTTCGAGGACATCGACGGGCACATCTGGGAACTGGTGTACATGGACCCGAACGCCGTCATGCCGACGGCCGACGCTTCCTGAGGCCGGCCGTGACGACGGCTGCGACTCACCGTGCGATCGAGGCAGTCTGGCGGATCGAATCCGCGAAGGTCATCGCTCATGTCGCGCGAATCGTACGCGACGTCGGCGTCGCCGAGGAACTGGCGCAGGACGCGCTGGTGGCCGCGCTCGAAACGTGGCCCAATGCGGGCGTGCCCGACAACCCCGGAGCATGGCTGATGGCGACCGCGAAGAACCGTGCGCTCGACCGCTGGCGCCAGGACGCCCTGCACGCGCGCAAGCACGAGGAGCTCGGCGCGGACATGGACGCGATGGAAGCGCACATCGTGCCGGATTTCGTCGATGCGCTCGACGCCGCGCGCGCCGACGACATCGGCGACGATCTGCTGCGGCTCGTGTTCACCGCATGTCACCCGGTGCTGTCGAAGGACGCGCGCGTCGCGCTGACGCTGCGCCTGCTCGGCGGCCTCACGACCGACGAAATCGCGCGCGCGTTTCTCGTGCCCGAGCCGACCACCGCACAACGCATCGTGCGCGCGAAAAAGACGCTCGCGGCGGCGAAAGTGCCGTTCGAAGTGCCACAGGCGAACGATCGCGCGGTGCGGCTCGCGTCGGTGCTCGAAGTGATCTATCTGATCTTCAACGAAGGCTACTCAGCGACGGCGGGCGACGACTGGATGCGTCCTTCGCTATGCGAAGAAGCGCTGCGTCTCGGGCGCGTGCTGGCCGGCTTGATGCCGGACGAAAGCGAAGTGCACGGCCTCGTTGCGTTGATGGAGATCCAGGCATCGCGCATGCATGCGCGCGTCGATGCGCAAGGGCGCCCCGTGCTGCTGCTCGAACAGGACCGCAGCCGCTGGGACCCGCTCTTGATCCGTCGCGGGCTCGCCGCGCTGGATCGCTCGGAGGCGCTCGACGGGATGAGCGGCCCGTACACGTTGCAGGCGGCGCTCGCCGCGTGTCACGCGCGGGCCCGCACGGCCGCCGACACCGACTGGACGCAGATCGTCGCGCTCTACGACGCGCTTGCCGAGGTCGCTCCGTCGCCCGTCGTCGAGCTGAATCGCGCGGTTGCCGTGGGCATGGCGTATGGGCCGATGGCGGCGCTGGAAATCGTCGATGGACTGGCGGGCGAAGCGTCGCTGAAAAATTATCACTGGCTGCCGAGCGTGCGGGGCGATCTGCTCGCGAAGCTCGGCCGCAACGACGAAGCGCGCGCCGAGTTCGAGCGCGCCGCTTCGATGACGCGCAATGCACGCGAACGCGAACTGCTGCTCGAACGCGCGCGTGAAATGAGCGGCGCGCATGGACGCATGCAGTAAGCGCGCTTACTGGCGTTGGGACGCGGTTAGCCGGCGTGCCAGCTCGTCACGTGCGCGAGCACCTTGTGCACGAACGGTATCGCGTGCAGTAAGCGCGCTTCGAGTCGGCGTCGGCGCTTTGGTTAGTCTGCGCGTTAGCTCGTGACGTGCGCGAGCACCATACGTGCGAACGGAATCGCGTGCTCGCCCGCGACCATGCCGAGCAAGCCGATCAGCGCGACGATGGGCGGTGCGGGCGATTTCACGTCGATGACGTTGTACAACAGGCCGGCGGCAACGCCCGCCGCCAGCGACGCGATATAGGCCTTCATACGAATCTCCGGACATGATGACGTTGCGTCACATCGTGATGACCACGCGCCCGCGCGTGCCGCCGGCGACGGCGGCGTAGGCGTCGCGCGCCTGTTCGAGCGCGAAGGCCTGCGCGATCGAAGGCGCCTGCAATCCGCCGCCGTCGAACACGGAAGCCAGTTCCGTCATCATCCGCGCGGAGTCGGCGACGCCCAGCTTCGCGCTATCCGCGCCAAGGAGCTGCGTTTCGTTGTGGTAGAAGTCGATCAGGTCGAAGTCGACGCGCCGCTTGCCCGTCGCGCTGATCTCGACGACGCGGCCGCGCCACTTGGCCAGCTTGAGCGCCGTCTCGAACGCGACGCCGCCGACCGCGTCGTACACGACGTCCGCGCCGCCGAGTTCCTTGACGCGCTGCACGGCGTTGTCGTCGAGCGGCACGTAGTGGTCGATCAGACGGCCGGCGGGCGAGTCCGCATCGGGCTTGCGCCGGTCGACGGCGATCACCCGGCAGCCGCGCGACTTCGCGATCTGCACGACCGCGCCGCCAACGCCGCCGCTCGCGCCGATGACGGCGACTGTTTCGCCCGCGACCAGTTGCGCGTAATCGACGGCGCCGAGCCACGCGACCACAAAGTTCACGCCGATCGCCGACGCCTGTTCGTGCGTCAGCGATCGCGGCTTGCGCGACAGCGCGCCGGCGGGAATCCTGATGAACTGCGCGTGCGTGCCGTCGCGCGTGAAGCCGATGTCGCCTCCCGTGCCCCACACGTCGGCGCCGATCCAGTCGGCCGGGCCTTCGACCACGACGCCGCTGAAGTCGCGCCCCGGAATGCGCGGCAGCGTGGTGTGCGCGAAGTGGCCGGAGAGATTTTTCACGTCGCTCGGATTCACCGAGGCTGCTTTTACTTGCACGATGGCGCTTTCGTCGTCGACGGCTGGTGTGGGGACATCGACATGGTCGAGGACCTCGGGGCCGCCAAAAGACTTGAACTGGATCGCTTTCATTGCCGCTCCTGGATGCTGTCGGATTCGGTGGATTCGCTTGCTGCGTCGCACGGGCGATGCAGGGTATGGCGGCAGTCTAGGTGACGGGCGCGACGGCGTTCAGACAAGTGCTTTCGAATATCGGACAGACGGCGCGAGAGGCGCTATCGTCGAGCTTCGCTCATTCACTCACGACGCTTCACCGGAAACGATCGCCATGCGTGACGATACCGGGCCAACGGTAGATCTGGTCGGCGTGGACGGCTGCAAGGGCGGCTGGTATGCCGTCATGCAGGACGCGCGGACGGGTGCCATTTCGGCTTGCATCTGCGCATCGTTTGCCGATGTCCTTGCATGGGCGCCGGCTCCCGCGATCGTGGCCGTCGATATGCCGATCGGGCTGTCGTTATCCGGCTATCGCGCTTGCGACGCAGAAGCGAGGAAGCGGCTCAAATGGCCGCGCAGCGCGTCGGTGTTCCCGACGCCCGTGCGTCAGGCGCTCGACGCGGAATCGTACCGGCAAGCGTGCGACCTGAATCGCGAAGCCACGGGAAAAGGCATCTCGCAACAGGCCTTCAACATACTTCCTAAGATCGCCGACGTCGATAAAGCGTTGCGGGCGAACGCGCGCGATGCATCGCGCGCGTTCGAAGTGCATCCTGAGCTGGCCTTCATGCAGCTTCAAGCGGGGCAAGGCGGCGAGGAGACTGGATTGATCGAAGGAAAGACGACGGCGGACGGGCATGCGCTAAGAAAGGCGTTGCTCGACCCGGTGTTCGGCGCGGCGCTGCAAGCCGCGCTCGATGCGCGCGTTTCGCGGCACGTGCAGAAAGACGATGTGCTCGATGCGTTTGCCGTGCTCTGGAGTGCCGGGCGCATCGCGACGGGCAGCGCGATCATGCTGCCCGGCGAAGAACCCCGCGACAGCGCCGGCCTGCCGATGGTCATTCGCTACTGATTTTGCATTTCGCGGGCGGGAATGCCCGCGCGATCGCCGCGACGCTCATGATGCTGCGCGTGCGTCGCGGCGAACGCCGTTACTCCGCGCCGCGCACGATGCGCAAGTCGCGCTCGACGGCATTGCCGAGCGCTGCCAGCGCCTTCTTGTACGCTTCGCTGTCGTAGGCTGCGACGGCCTGCTCGTACGTCGGAAACTCGATGACGACCGTCCGTTCCTTCAAGCCCTGTTCGCGCACTTCCTCGGCGGCGCCGCGCACGATGAACTTGCCGCCCGCGGCCGCGACGGCGGGCGCCGCCAGTTGTGCATAGGCGGCCAGCGCCGCTGCGTCGTTGGTCTTCCGGTAGACAGTGACCCAGTATCCCTTGCTCATTTCACGTTTCCTCATGTTTAAGGTTTGGCCGTAGCGGCGACGGGCATCCACCTGTCCGCGCCGCCGTCGCTCCCGAATTCTCGCCCAACAGCGCCGAGCGCGCTTGCCGAACCTGCCGCGTGTACCCGACAGCGCGATGAAGGACGGAAGCGTCAGGACTTCGTTCCGGCCGACCCGGCACGCGTCGCGTGAGCGATCGAAGTCGGTCGGCGGCGCGCCGAGTTCGCGGCGGAACATATCGCTGAAGCTGCTCGGAAGAGAGCCGAGCGCGCGCGATGCTGCCGACGGCGCGCCCTTCCGCGAGCCCCGACACCGCGACGGCCGGTTGCACCCGCCTGCGCCATTCCGCGAATCCGACGCCCAGCTCGCGCGTGAAGAGCCGAGCGAGCGTCCGCACGCTCGCGCCCACGGACGCCGCGTGCTGCTCGAAGCTGATCGCATTCGACGGATTGCCGATCACCGCGCGGCACAGCGCATCGAGTCTGCGGTCCGATGCGCCGGGCAGCGGAATGCGCAGCGACGAACGCGGCGCATGCGCGAGTTCGAGCATCGCGAGCCGGTACGCGGTGCCGAGATAATCGTCGTGGCGCGTGCGCGCCTGTTCGTGTTCGGCGATCGACGCAATCAGCTCGCGCAACAGGCCGTTGATTTCGAACACATCGCTGCGCGCGCTCAGATGGCCGATGCTGCGCTCTTGCAGATACAGGTTGCGCATCTCGACGTCGCTCATCATGTGGATCGAGTGCTCGGTGCCGGCAGGCAGCCAGACGGCGCGCTGCGGCGGAACGACGAGCGCCTCGCGCCCGGCCTCGACCCACATGACGCCGGAGACGGCATACAGCACCTGCGCCCACGTATGCGAATGCGAGTCGATGCGAAGACCGCGCGGATGGCGCCGCGCGAGCGAGTGGCCTTCGGCGTCATCGTGCAAAGCGGGCGGACGGGCTTGCGGCATCGGTCACGGCCCTTCCGTGCGGCGCCTGGTCTTGTCGCGGCGGCTGCCTTCGTCATCGTCGTCGCTTTCGTCGATGAACGGCGAGTCCGTATCGACGCCGCCCGAGCGCAGCGCGTTGCGCGCGTCTTCGGCAAGTTGCTCGTAGCGCCGGCGAAAACGCGTGAGCTCCTTCTCGTTCAGCTCCTCGAGATCGAGCAGCGCATTGTGCGCGCCGTCGAGCGCGCGGATCAGCTCGTCGAGCTTGATCTGCATCGCGGCCGTGTCGCGGTTTTGCGTGTTCTGGATCAGGAACACCATCAGGAAGGTGACGATCGTCGTCGACGTGTTGATCACCAGTTGCCAGGTATCGCTGAAATGGAACATCGGCCCGCTGACGGCCCACACGATGACGAGCGCGACCGCGATGACGAACGTCGCGGGTTTGCCCGCCATCGAGGAAAGACTCGTCGAGAACTTCGAGAACCAGTCGTTGTTCGTCACTCGCGGCTCCTGTTGCGTGAAGGTCAATCCTGACGATACGCATTCCCCGGCGCCCGCGCCGAAAAAACTTCATAGAACCAGCGACGGATTCTCCGCGCCCGCGCGTTCAAGTGCTGAACCGGACGATTTGCAGACCGGCAACCGATTCAAGCGAGAACGCAATGAACACACAGCGACTCATGCGCCTGCTGACGGCGGGCGTGCTCGCGCTGAGCGCTTCGGCGGCATTCGCGCAGGTGATCGTCGCGCCGATGGCGCCGCCACCGCCGCGCGCCGAGATCGTGCCGCCGCCGCACGCAGGCTACGCGTGGGACCCGGGCCATTGGCACTGGGCCCAAGGCCGCTACGTGTGGGTGCCGGGACGCTGGCAGGGCGTGCGGGTGGGCTATCGCTGGGTGCCGGGACACTGGGTCGCGCGCGGTCCGAACTGGCGCTGGGCGCCGGGCCACTGGGCGCTCTGATTGGCCGGCGATGGTGCGTCGAGCAGGGAGAGGAGCATGAAAAAGCGGCTGTTGCTGGTGTTGCTTGCCGTGACCCTGGCCGGTTGTGTGGTCGTGCCGGCGCGGCCTTATACGCGGCGCCCTGCCGTCGTCGTGTATTGACCGGACCGTTGAGCGGATGCGGGTGCCCCGCGTATGTGCCGCGAAAGGCGTACATGATAGGGTTCGCCGCGTCCATACGGCCCATGCGAAATCACCCATGACACGGAGCGACGGCAAGTGACAGAACGTCTTGTCGCGAGAGATTCCGCGCCACGCGCGCGGCGCGAGCGGAGTGGCGCGCGTTGAGCGGGCACGATCCGGACGCGGAACTGGTTGCGGGCGTCGGCAGACAGGAACCGGCCGCCGTCCGCGCGCTCGTCGCGCGCAAGTTGCCGCGTCTGCTGGCGCTCGCGATGCGGATGCTGGGAGACCGTATGGAAGCCGAGGACGTCGCGCAGGAAGCGTTCGTGCGGATCTGGAAGCAGGCGCCGAACTGGCGCGAGGGCGAAGCGCGTTTCGACACGTGGCTGTATCGGGTCGCGCTGAACCTCTGCTATGACCGGCTGCGCGGGCATCGCGAAGAGCCCGTCGACACCTTGCCCGACGAAGCCGACCCCGTTGCCGCGCCCGATTCGCAACTCGACGCGCAGTCGCGCGACGCACGCGTGCGCGCCGCGCTCGCCGCGTTGCCGGCGCGTCAGCGCGAGGCGCTCGTGCTCAACTACTACCAGGAACTGTCGAACATCGAGGCGGCTGCGTTGATGGGCATCACCGTCGACGCGCTCGAAAGCCTGCTCGCCCGCGCGCGCCGCAATCTGCGCGCTCGACTTGCCGGCGATGATCTCGCCGGAACGAGGGACTTGCGATGACACCAGAGAGATTTCGCGCCATCGTCGATGCGTACGGCGCGGACGCGCGCCACTGGCCCGCGTCGGAGCGGGCGGACGCGAGCGCGTGGGCCGACCAGCATCGCAGCGAAGCCGACGCGCTGCGCGCCGAAGCCGCGCGAATCGATGCGTGGCTCGCGAGCAATAGCGTCGAAGCGCCGGATGCTGCGTTCGTCGAGCGCATTGTCGCGTCGGCGCCTGCGCCTGCACCGGCATCCGCGAGAAAGCGTCCACGCTGGCTGACGCTGCCCGGCTGGCGCTCGCGGCGCGGAGGGCTGTGGTGGTCCGGCGCGGCGTTCGCGGGCGTCGGCCTGATCGGTGGGTTCGCGGGTGCGTTCGCCGTGTCGTTCTTCCTCGTGACGGGCACGCCGTCGCCGGCATCGGAATCTTCGTATCTGACAACGGGTTTTGGCGGCACCGCCGCCGATTGGAGCGGCGAATGAGCGGACGCGGCTGGAAATATCTGTTGATCGGCTCGCTAGTGCTCAACGTGTTCATGATCGGCGGCGTCGCGGGCGGTGCGTATCAATGGCTCATCACGCATGGGCGCACGACGGTCGCCGCTCAGCCGCAGCCGCGCGCGCTGCGCTTCGCGGCGCAAGGGCTGTCGGAGGAAAGGCAGAACCAGTTCGTCGATGCGCTGAAGGCCGCGCGACGCGAGGCGCGAACTTATGCGCGCGAAGGCCGCGAAGAGCGGCGCGAGGTGCTGCGTCTGCTGTCCGCGCCGCAACTGGATCGCGCGGCGCTCGACTCGGCGTTGAACAGGACACGCGAAGCCGATATCGCGTTGCGCACGCGTGTCGAGCAGAGCGTCGCAGATTTCGCCGCGACGCTGTCGCCCGATGAGCGCGCGAAGTTCGCCGAAGGGTTGAGGGAGCGCGGCCAGTGGCGGATCGCGCAGGCACAACAACAGGCACAACAACAGGCAAAGCAGGCAGAACAACAGCTTCAGCAGCGCCTTCAGCAGGAGCAGGGAGAAGAGCCTGCGAGCGAGTGAATTGCGCTGCATGGTCCGGCGAAAAAAAGCGACAAAGGCATCGACAAAAACAGCGACGAAAGATCGACGAAAACATCGACAACAGCAGCGACGGAAAAGCGCGGCACGCACCGTTTAACGCACATCGAGAAAGCGCATCACAGCCGACACAGGAGCGAGAGCATGGCCAATCCACCCGCTGCAATGACGGCGCCGCCGTTGAGCGCGGCCGCGATCGCGATGAACCGGTTCGGCCTTGGCGCGCGCGCCGACGAAGCGCCGCCCGCCGATCCCAAGTCGTGGCTCGTCGCACAGTTCGACACGTATCAGCCAATGCCCGCAGCATGGGCGGATCAACCGACGTCGCTGGCGATCGCGGCCGAGCTGGCGCAGCAACGCCAGCATGCGTTGGCGAACGCGGCGGCCAGTTCGACGAACGCGGCCAGCGCATCCGCGAGCGGCGCGAACGCCGGCGGCGCGCCCGCCAACACCGCCAACACCGCCAACACCGCCAACACCGCCAACACCGCCAACACCGCCAACACCGCCAACACCGCCAACACCGCCAACACCGCCAACACCGCCAACACCGCCAACACCGCCAACACCGCCACCGCCGACGATGCCAGGAAAGCCGCCCGCCAGGCCGCGAACAAGGCGGTGCGCATGGAAGCACGCGACACCTACCGTTCGGCCGTGAACGCCCGCTTCGCAAGCGCGCTGACGACGCCCGCGCCCTTCGTCGAGCGGCTCGTGCACTTCTGGGCCAATCACTTTGCCGTCTCCATCGATAAAGGCCAGGTCGCGTCGTTCGCGGGCGCGTTCGAAGCGGAAGCGATCCGCCCGCATGTGCTCGGACGATTCGAAGACATGCTGGTGGCCGCCGAGCGTCATCCCGCGATGCAGCTTTTTCTCGATCAGACGCGCTCGGTCGGTCCCGACAGTGCCGCCGCCATGCGCGCCGCGCAGCGCAATCCGAACCGCAAGCCCGGCCTCAACGAAAACCTCGCGCGCGAGATCATGGAACTGCACACGCTCGGCGTGCGCAGCGGCTACACGCAGGGCGACGTCACCGAGTTCGCGCGCGCGATGACGGGCTGGAGCATCGCGGGCGCTCAGGGTCCGCAGCCGAACAACGCGCCGCCGGGCGCGTTCGTGTTCCGTGCGCAACTGCACGAGCCCGGCACGCGGACCATCATGGGCCGCCGCTACGATCAGCCGGGCGAAGGGCAGACGCTCGCCGTGCTGCACGATCTTTCGACGTCGCCCGCCACGGCCACGCACATCGCGACAAAGCTCGCGCGCCACTTCGTCGCGGACAACCCGCCGCCCGATGTCGTCGACCGGCTCGCGACGGCCTTCATGCACAGCCGCGGCGATCTGCCGACCGTCTATCGCGCGTTGATCGACAGCGACGCCGCGTGGTCGCCCGTTGCCGTCAAGTTCAAGTCGCCGTGGGAATGGGCGATTTCGGCGCTGCGCGGGCTCGGCATGCGCGACTTGAACAACGCGAGCAGCGGGAACGGCACCGTGCAGATGGCGCCTGTTCTCACGCAGCTCGGCCAGCAGGTGTGGCGGCCCGGCTCGCCTGCCGGTTACGACGACATCGCCGCGAGCTGGGCCGCGCCCGATGCCCTCGTGCGGCGCGTCGAGATCGCACAGCGTATTGCGTCGCGTGTCGGCGACCGGATCGACCCGCGCTCGCTGGGGCAGACGCTGATGGCGGGCTCGTTGAGCGAGCCGACGGAACTGGCCGTGTCGCGCGCGGAAAGCGCATCGACGGCGCTCGCGCTACTGCTCGTGTCGCCCGATTTTCTACGGAGATAGCCATGCTCACCCGCCGCAGCTTCATCTGTGTGGCCGCAGCCGGCGCGGGCGCGATGCTCGTCGCGCCGCAGATGGTCTTCGCGCGCGTCGCGACGGATCGCCGCTTCGTCTTTGTGATCCAGCGCGGCGCGGCCGATGGCCTGAACACGGTCGTGCCTTATGCCGATCCCGCGTATGCGGCGTTGCGCGGCGCGCTGGCCGTCGATACGTCGTCGTCTGCGAAGCTCGACGGCATGTTCGCGCTGCATCCGTCGCTGGTGCAGATCGGGCAGATGTACGACGGGCGCGAGGCGCTGTTCGTGCATGCCGTTGCGTCGCCGTATCGGGACCGCTCGCATTTCGATGGGCAGAACGTGCTGGAGACGGGCGGCGCGTCGCCGTATCGGGTGAAGGACGGCTGGCTCAATCGCCTCGTCGGCATGATGCCGGGCGCGAATTCCGCGAACCGCGCGTCGAACCGCGCGGCGACGCACGAAAACGCGATCGCCTTCGCGCCGACCGTGCCGATGGCGTTGCGCGGTCCGGCGAGCGTCGCATCGTATGCGCCTTCCGCGCTGCCGCAAGCGCCCGACGATCTGCTCGCGCGCGTTTCGCAGCTTTACGAGCAGGACGCGCAGTTGCGCCCGTTGTGGGAATCGGCGATGGCGGCGCGCGGCCTCGCGGGCGACGCCGGCGCGCGTCAGGACCCGGCGAGCCTCGGCAAGCTCGCGGCCGGTTTTTTGTCGCGTGAGGACGGCCCGCGCATCGCGATGATCGAAACGGGCGGCTGGGACACGCACAGCGCGCAGATGCCGCGACTCGCGGCGCAACTGAAGGCGCTCGACACGATGCTTGCCGCATTGCGCGACGGGCTCGGACCGGCGTGGAGCAAGACGACGGTGCTCGTCGCCACCGAATTCGGCCGCATGGCGGCAGCGAACGGCACGGGCGGGACGGATCACGGAACGGCATCGGTGGCAATGGTGATCGGCGGCGCGGTGGCGGGCGGGCGCGTCGTCGCAGACTGGCCGGGGTTGCGTCAGAGTGATCTTTACGAGGCGCGCGATCTTAAGCCGACGGCGTCGCTGGATGCGCTGATTACGGGTGTCGCGAGCGAAAGCCTCGGACTCGATCCGCACAAGACCGCGCGCACGCTGTTCGCGCAAGAGCGCAGCACGCAGCCGATGACGGGGCTGATTCGCGCGTAGCTTTCGTTGCTGGTGGCGATCAGCTTTCCTATTTCCTAAACCTCAAAAACTAATAGGGAGAAAATCTTGAAGTACGCATCGAATCTGAAGTCCGCGAAGTGGCGCGCGCGGCTGTTGGCCGTGCTGTGCGCATCGACGCTTTCGGCCTGCTACGCCGTCGAGCCCGCGCGGCCGCCGCAGCCCGCGCCCGTTGCGGAAGTGATGCCCGCGCCGCACGCGCCGGGTTATCGGTGGGTGAAGGGCCACTATCGGTGGGAAGGGAATCACTGGCAGTGGGTGCCGGGCCATTGGCGGCCGGCTTGATACCGGGCTTTCATGCCGCTCGATGCGCCGCAAAAAAATTCATTGCGCGTGTCGATCTGAAGGTGGTTCGTTCGTCATAGTGGTGAAGACTCGCCGTCCGGCGAGCTTCGTCGCTCATCAACCCCTTCATCCAGCAACCATCTTGCATGCGACCAGGGCAAGGCATGGGACGGGAGCCGCCGCCAGGGCGTCAATTCCCGTCGACATGCTTGCTCTGGTCGACAAAGGAGAGACACGATCATGTCCAACTCAGCCGTCAAGCCCATCCCCGAGGGCATGCATTCGTTGACGCCGCATATCATCGTCGCGGGCGCGGCGGAAGCCATCGAGTTCTACAAGAAAGCGTTCAACGCAATCGAACAGGTTCGTATGCCCGGTCCCGGCGGCAAGCTGATGCACGCATCGCTGAAGATCGGCGATTCGACGCTGATGCTCGTCGACGAAATGCCCGATTGCGGCGGCGGAGCGTCGCTAGGGCCGAAGGCGCTGAAGGGCTCGCCTGTCGTGCTGCATCTGTACGTCGACGATGCCGACGCCACGATCGCGCAAGCGGAAGCGGCAGGCGCAAAAGTAACGATGCCCGCCGCCGATATGTTCTGGGGCGACCGTTACGGCCAGGTCGAAGATCCGTTCGGCCATCGGTGGTCGGTCGCGACGCACAAGCGCGACGTCACGCCTGAAGAAATGAAGCAGGCGATGGCGCAAATGGCGCAGGGCCGTCAGTAGCATCGGTTGCGTCGCCGAGCGGCGGACGCGGCGCGGCTATGAAAGCCGCGTTCGAAACGCGCCGCGCGGCGCGCCAACGTTGCGCAGCGGCATCGGTCGCGCGATGTTGGTGACATGGTGATGCGGACCACGTAGGCGGCCTCGGCGCGTTCCGAGGCTGCGCTCTTGCATCGCTTTGTCCCGACCTCGCGCGGTACAACAATCCAGGAGATCCGATGGACAAGATAGCGACGTGCCTGTGGTTCGACGGCAAGGCGGAGGAAGCCGCGAAGTTCTATACAGGCATCTTCAAGAATTCGAGCATCGACGAAGTGATGCACTATGGCGAAGCGGGACCGGGCACGCCCGGCAGCGTGCTATCGATGACGTTTCGTCTCGACGGCCGCGAGTTCATCGCGTTGAACGGCGGCCCGCAATTCACGTTTTCTCCGGCGATTTCGATGTTCGTGAAGTGCGAATCGCAAGCGGAAGTCGACGTGCTGTGGGACAAGCTGCTCGAAGGCGGCGGCGCGCCGCAGCAATGCGGGTGGCTCACGGACCGCTACGGCATCTCGTGGCAGATCGTGCCGGCCGCGCTGGGCAAGATGCTGAAGGACAAGGACCCGGCGAAGGCCAGGCGCGTAATGCAAGCGATGATGCAAATGGTGAAGCTCGACGTGAACGCTCTCGAAGCGGCATACGCGCAGCCGTGAATTTTTGCTGGCGAGGCGGGCGCTTGTGTGAACAGTTGCCCGCGTCTCTCGCCGGCGCGTTGGTTTTGGCGATGACGCCGCCTGACGTCTGCCGATGCCAGTACGGGCGTCCGAGTTTATGCGCATCAACTCTGGCCGGCCTCGGGCCACCGCGACCGACGCACTTCAGCGCGCGTTTCTGCGATGATCTGCGCTTTCCTGTTTGCCGGAGAAAGCGCACATGTCCCCATCCTCCTTTGAGGTTGAAACTGATCGACTGGTCTTGCGTCCTCACGTCGTCGAGGATTTCGACGAAAGTCTTGCGTTATGGTCTGACGAGATCGTCACGCGCTTTATCGGTGGCAAGCCGTTTAGCCGCGAAGAAGTGTGGTCTCGGCTTCTGCGTTACGTCGGACATTGGGTCGCGCTGGGATACGGCTATTGGGTAATCCGCGAGAAGCACAGCGGACGATTCGTCGGCGAGGTCGGCTTTGCGGACTATCGGCGCGAGATCGATCCGCCGCTCGATGGCGCGCCAGAAATCGGCTGGGTGCTGATGCCGTCCGCGCACGGGCAAGGCTATGCGACGGAAGCGGTGCTCGGCGCGTTGACTTGGGCCGATGCGAAGTGGCCGGCTTGCGACACCGTTTGCATCATCGCGCCGGACAACGTGGCGTCGCGGCGGGTCGCGCAAAAATGCGGCTACGTCGAAGAGCGACAGACAACGTACAGGGGTCACCCGACGGGAGTTTTTCGTCGGGCGTCAGGCCGCATTCATCCCATCGGTTCTTAAAACTCTCCTATGCCTTCTGGCCGAATGGTGCAGAGCCGCCATTGATGCGACATTCACTACGCGAGTGCACCGGTCATATGAACCACCCAATCGCACACAGATATCGAACGTAGATACGATGTTGACACATTAACCCGCGCCGCGTAGCATCACAGTATCGACATGGTAGATACGCGCGGCGCTTCTGGTCCTTCGTGGGCCTTGTGAAGGAGGAAGTCGTGTATCTGAGTTTCTCGGGCGAAGGTGGCGCTATGGCTATTCAGACAATCAAGCGGTGGGGCAACAGTCTCGCGGTGAGAATTCCCGCGAGCCTGGCTGAGGAATTGCATCTGCGCGAAGATCAGGAAGTCGACATGGTGGTGGCGGACGGCGCGCTGGTCGCAACGCCTGCCGTAAAGACGTTCAACTGGGACGAGTATCGCGAGCAACTCGCGGCGAGGCCGAACGACGTGCATCCGACTATCGATCTTGGCGTTGCGGTGGGTTCCGAACTTGCCGACCCAACGGACCAGGACGACTGGTAAGGAGCAACATGAAAAACGGCGTTCCCGAGATCGGCGATGTGTTGTGGATCAGGCTCGAACCCGTGGTCGGGCACGAGCAGGGCGGCGGGTATCCACGGCCCGTCGTCGTGTTGTCACACGAGGCGCATAACGGTCCCACGCACCGTGTCGTGGCCGTGCCCTGCACGACAAAGGCGCGCGGATTTTCGACGGAGATTCCAGTTTCCGCGTTGCCGAAGCCTTGTGTCGCGTTGATCGATCAGATCGTGACGCTCGATTGGGTCGCGCGGCGTGGCGAGTACCGGGAAGAGCGCATCGCGCAAGGCGAACTCGATGCGATTCGCCGCAGCCTGAAAGCGTTCCTGATGATATGACGACGGGCCGCTCGCGTCGCGCATCGCCGTGATCCAATGTGCAGCGGCGAGGCGCGTCCCGAGTCACGGGCGGCGCGTGACGTGCGCTGCGAACAGCCCGGCGGCCAGCATTTGTCGCTCGCAGCCGCGTGTTCGCTACTCGCGACGGCCCGCCATGCACGCTTGGAGCGTTCGCCGCTGTTTGCCTTGCGAATCGAAGTTCGCTTCATCTAGCCATTCCGCGAAGCCCGCGCGCAGCAGCGGCCATTCGCTGTCGATGATCGAGAACCACGCGGTGTCGCGATTGCGGCCCTTGTAGGTCACGGCCTGGCGGAAGGTGCCTTCGAACGTGAAGCCGAAGCGCGCCGCCGCCGCGCGCGAAGGCGCGTTCAGCGCATCGCATTTCCATTCGAAGCGCCGGTAGCCTAGTTCGTCGAACACGCGCTGCATCAGAAGAAAGATCGCCTCCGTCGCCATGCGCGTTTTTTGCAGGCGCCGCGAGAACACGACGAAACCGACTTCGATCACGCCGTTCGACTTGTCGATGCGCATCAGCGAAAGCGTGCCGACGGCCTTGCCCGTCGCCAGATCGATGACGGCGTAATGCAGCGGATCAGGCGACGCAGCGAGGGCCGTGAGGCAGTCGCGGTACGCTTCGCGTGTATCGAACGGTCCGACGGAAAGATACGTCCAGTCGCGGGCGTCGGGCGCGGCGCTATAGGCGTCGTACAGATCGTCGAGATGACGCTCGACGTTCACGCGTTCGAGCCGGCAATAGCGTCCCGTCATCGGCTGATCGCCGGGCGCTTTGGCTGGCTGCCAGTTCAGCATCGGTTCGCCGATCGGCTGGCCGTATTCGTTGACTCGCTGCCCCACGTTGTTCTCCCGTCGTGTGTGCGTTTGAAATATGCCAATCGGGCAAGATACGGCAAACGCTGCGCGTCCGTAAGAACCAGCCTGCGCGGATTCGATGGAGCCAGCGCCGACCACGGCAAGCGGGCACGGAACGACAGTTGCTGGCCGTCCTCATACCGACCCACGAGCCGCACGCGGCGAGGCGCCACGGAGTCACGCTCGCGAACGTTTGGAACTGAAAGGCTGTCGATACAGAATGAAAGTGATCGAACACCATACTCGGGAGACCCGCATGCTCGATGTCGCCGATGAAATCTCCCGCTTCAACGCCGGCCGTGACCCCGATCGCCTTGCGATGAAGTACGCGCGCATGCGGACATCGCCGTTCGTGTTCCTGCGCGGCACCTGTCATCTGTTCTACAAGCGTTCGTCCAAGGGCAGCGTGCTGGAAAGCTCGCCGCATGCGTGGATTTGCGGCGACTTGCACCTGGAAAATTTCGGCAGCTACAAGGGCGACAACCGGCTCATCTATTTCGACATCAACGATTTCGACGAGGCCTGCCTCGCGCCGTGCCTGTTCGAGATGATCCGTCTGCTGACGAGCGTGCTCGTCGCCGCCGACGATCTGAAGCTCAGCCGCGCGGAGGCGCTCGCGCTGTGCCACATCGCCGTCGATTCGTACGCGGTCGCGCTGCGTTTCGGCAAGGCGCGCTGGATCGAAGAGGAAACGGCCGAAGGGATGGTCGCCGAGCTTTTCGCTGCGCTGCATCAGCGCTCGCGCATCGATCACCTGAATCGGCGCACCGAACTGAAGGGCAAGAAACGGACGCTGCGCGTCGACGGCAAGAAGGCGCTGCCCGTCACCGATAAAACGCGCGAGAAAATCACCGCGTTCATGAACGACCTTGCGAAGCGCGAGCCGAATCCGGCTTTCTACGAGATCATCGATGTCGCGCGCCGCATCGCGGGCACGGGCAGTCTCGGCGTCGACCGCTACGTGATTCTGGTCGAAGGCAAGGGCTCGCCCGACGGCAACTATCTGCTCGACATGAAGCTCGCGCTGCCGTCCGCGACCGCGCCGAATGTCAATACGCCGCAACCTCGATGGGCGAGCGAGGCGGAACGCGTCGTCGAGATACAGCGGCGCGATCAGGTGGTGTCGCAGGCATTCCTGCATGCCGTCGAATTCGAAAAGCGCCCGTACGTGCTGCGCGGCCTGCAACCGTCCGAGGACCGCGTCGCGCTGGAGAACTGGAACGGCAAGCTGCCGCGGCTGGAAAGCGTCGTGGGCAACATGGCGGAACTGGTCGCGTGGGCGCACTTTCGCAGCAGCGGACGCCAGGGCTCCGCTATTGCCGATGACCTGATCGCGTTCGGCGAAAAAAGCAAATGGCAACTTGCGCTGATCGATCTGGCAACGCAGTGCGAAGCGCAGGTCGTGAGCGACTGGCAGGCGTACTGCAAGGCGTTCGATGCCGGGGCTTTTGATCCGACCTCGAAAAACTGACGGCGCGCGGCGAGGCCGCTGCTTGCGAACGCGCCGCGAATGCAATCGCTACGTGTCGAGGCGCACGCTCTCGCGCCACCGGCGGTCAAGAGAATAAACCGCCGCGACTGCCCGCAGCGCCGAACATATCCCGCCGCAACATTCGAAAAATACCAATACGTTTAGCGCGCTGGACGCCAGCGAGGGAGTATGTAAATCTGGCGATGGCGTCGTGGCGGAATGCGCGTCGTTTTTCGGGCTTGTTCGCCCTGCATTTCCTGAACCAGGCTTGTACCCGACGCCGCGCACGGGCGCGCTGCCCGTGGGGCATGAACAATGCCATCCTATGAGTCACTTCCACAACAGGAGACGGCACTATGGAAATCGAAGCGACCGCATGGTTCCCGCTGGACGACTATGCGCCCGTGAGGGACGGGTGGTACGAAGTCCAGCTTGTGAGCGGAGAGACGGCATTCGCCAAATTCGCGGAAGGCGGTTGGACCGAAAGGCCGCTCCTCGTGTTCACACACTGGCGCGGCTTGAGCGAAGATCCCGCGCGCGTGGACACTCCGGAAACCATCGACGCGGAAGCCACGGCAGCAGAAGGCGTGCGCGCTGCGTGGAACGCGTTCTTCCCGGGCGCGAACGGCGAGGCGCACAAGCCGCACGACATCTCGCACGGCAAGCCGCCACCCATCACGCACTGACTTCTCGCATCCATGCGGACCTGCGGACGGCGCGTCGGCGCCGCCGCTCGTTTCAGTGTCAACGCCTCTCTGTCATGCGGCCCTCGCGTTTTTCCTTGCTTCGCTAGAATGCAGCATCGATATCGCGAAGGCCTTCCATGCAAGATTTCCGCCAATCCATCGATCTGGCGCGCGCCACGCGCCTTCTGAATCACGGCCCTGTCACGCTCATCACCAGCGCGCACGGAGGCCGTTCGAACGTGATGGCGGCGTCGTGGGCGATGCCGCTCGATTTCGTTCCGCCGAAAGTCGTCGTCGTGATCGACGCGAAGACGCTGACGCGGCAACTCGTCGAAGCAAGCGGCGTGTTCGGCCTGCAACTGCCGACGCGCGGCTTCGCGCGTCATACGCTTGCGGTTGGATCGAATGCGGGCGTCGAGATCGACAAGCTCGCGGCGCTGCAACTCGAAACGTTCGCCGCGCAGATGATCGACGTGCCGATGCTGGAAGGCTGCGTCGCATGGTTCGAATGCAAGGTGATTCCCGACGATAGCCAGCGCCATGATCTGATCCTCGCCGAAGTAGTCGCGTGCTATGCGGACAGCCGCGTCTACTCGAACAACCGTTGGCACTTCGGCGACGATCACGACATGCGCACGTGCCACTACGTCGCGGGCGGCACGTTCTTCGAAACGGGCGACACGTTCGAAGTCGAAGCCGCGCCCGTCGATAGCGGCAAAAGCTGATTCACGTCTTGAGCGGCACCCAGATCTCGACGCCGCCCATTCCCGTCACGGGGTTGAACTGCTCGCTGTAGCGCTCGAAGTTGGGGGCATCGGCGGGCGTGTGGCCGGACTCGGGCAGCCACTTGTTCCAGATCGTGTTGCACGTGCGGCGTATCGTCGAGATGTGCTCGCGATGCGTGAACACCGCGTAGCGTTGCGCGCCGATGCGCACACGTCCCAGTTCGTCGGGCAAGCCCGAGAAATCGGTCACTTCGACGCCGCACATGTAATCGAAATTGCCTGAGTCGTCGGGGTTGTAGCTGACGCCGTACGCGACCTGTCCGAGCTGTCCCGGCAGCTGGCCGTTGATCGCGTTGAAGCGCTGCCATTGCGCGGGAATGCCGGAGCTGCTCTCGCAGTTGTAGCGCGCGCTCAATCCCGCGACGAGCAACGGAGCGCCGTCGACGAAACGCGGCGGTTCGAGATGGGCTAACAGGGATTCTTCCATTTTGATCGGCTCCACGAGTGCGATGTTGTCGAGATGACCTTGCGCGCGCAACGCTTCGGGCGTGAGCCCGAACTGCTCGCGAAACGCGCGCGTGAATGCCTCGTGAGAGCCGTAGCCTGCATCGACCGCGACGGCGAGAATATCCGGCGCGCCGCGCGCGAGACGCCGCGCCGCTTCCGTCAGACGCCGCGCGCGCACGTAGCGCATCACCGAATAACCCGTTGCCGCTTCGAATGCACGCGACAGATGAAAGCGCGATACACAGCCGCTACTGGCGATGTCGTCGAGCGACAGCTCGCCCGCGAAGTGGCTTTCGATAAACCAGAGCGCTCTTCCGGCAGGGTTCGCGGCTGGGTTCATAAGGACTCTCGTTTCGGCATGAACCCAGCATATCGATTGAAGGTAGCGTTCATTTGATTGCGCTTGCGCTTCGTCGCTACTCCATCGATTCCTTCAACGCGCCGCGTTCCTGTTGCACGGCGGATTGCGTGCCTTGCCGCAACAACGCGCCGCCGAGCGTCCCGGCCGTCGCGGCAAAGATCGCGCCGACGAGAAACGCGACGTGATAGCCGCTCGTGAGCGCGGCAGGCGTATCGGCGTGCTGCGCGCCGCCGCTCGCCGATTGCGCGGCCGCGAGACTTGCGAGCACCGCAAGTCCCAATGCGCCGCCCATCATGAACGACGTATTGACGATGCCCGACGCGAGGCCGGAATCGGCGGGATCGACATCGCTCATCGCCGCGAGCAGCAGCGGATTGAACGCGACGCCCGCGCCGATGCCGAGCAGCACCATGCCGGGCAGCACGTCGACGACGAAGTGACCGTCGACGGGCGCGCGCGCGAACAGCAGCAGTCCGAGCGCGGCCAGCAGCAGACCGGCGGCGAGGGGACGCCGGATGCCGAAACGCATCACCATGCGCGCCGACAGCCCGAGCGAGAAGAAACCCATGATCAGGTTCGCGGGCAGGAACGCGAGGCCGACCTGGAACGGCGCATAGCCGAGCACGCGCTGCAAATAGAGCGCGGAAATGAAGAACCACGCGAACATCGCGGCGGCCCACAACACGCCGACGATGTTGGCCGTCGCGACATTGCGCAACGTGAGGAGCGCGAGCGGCATCAGCGGATGCACGACGCGTGCTTCGATCGCGAGAAACGCGCCGAGCAGCGCGAGCGCGACGACGAGCAGCACGACCGTTTGCGCGGACAGCCAGCCTGCCTCGTTGCCGTTGACGATCGCATAGACGGCGAGCATCAGCGATGCCGTGACAGTCGCCGCGCCCGCGACGTCGAGCCGCTCGCCATGCGCGTGCCCGCGTCCGGCGGGCAGCAGCGCAATGCATGCCGCGTACACGGCAATGCCGATTGGCAGATTGACGAGAAAGATCCAGTGCCAGCTCAGCAGATTGGTCAACAGACCGCCCAGCAGCACGCCGATGCTGCCGCCGCCCGCGCACACGAAACCATAGACGCCCATCGCTTTCGCGCGCTCGCCTTCTTCGGTGAAGAGATTCATGATCAGCGACAGCGATACGGCCGACACCACCGCGCCGCCCAGCCCCTGAATCGCGCGCGCGCAAACCAGCATGACTTGCGAGTTCGCGAGCCCGCATGCAAGCGACGCCAGCGTGAACAGCGTAATGCCCGCGAGGAAGAGCTTGCGATGGCCGTACAGGTCGCCGAGCCGGCCGCCCAACAGCAGAAAGCCGCCGAACGTCAGCATGTAGGCGTTGACGACCCACACGAGTGCGGTTTCGGAAAAGCCCAGATCGGCCGCGATCGACGGCAAGGCGACGTTCACGATGGTCGTATCGAGCACGATCATCAGCACGCCCATGCACAGCACGACCAGTGCTAGCCAGCGTTTTTGACCTTCGATGTTATGCGTCATGCGCGCGTTCCTCCGTGGCTGTCGATGCGCTACCAGTCTAGTCAGGGTCCGTTTGGGACTGCAACGGGAAATCCCCTTTTGCGCACCGCTGTTATACACACGACGGTTGGGGCGGGCCGAAATCGACACGCAACGACTCAATGATTTTGTTTTGCCGCCGCCGCGCGGCGGAAACTTTATGCGAGGCCGCGCGGGAGGGCGGCCTTTACGAAGCCCGGACGGGACCACCGCGTGCGTCAACGGCAGACCGCGGGCACGCTACATCGCACGCAATGCGAATCGCTTGATCTTGCCGGTTTCCGTGCGGGGCAGCGCGTCGATGAAGGCGACGACGCGCGGGTACTTGTACGGCGCAACGGTATTCTTCACGAATTCCTGCAACTCCGAGACCAGTTTGTCGTCCCCGCTATAACCGGGATTGAGCACGACGAACGCCTTCACGATCTGCCCGCGTGTTTCGTCGGGCACGCCGATCACGCCGCATTCGGCGACGGCCTCGTGCTGCATCAGCACGCTCTCCACTTCGGGGCCGGAGATGTTGTAGCCGGCCGACACGATCATATCGTCGGCGCGGGCCTGATAGAACACGTAGCCGTCTTCGTCGATATAGACCGAGTCGCCGGGCAGGTTCCAGCCGTCGCGCACGAACTTGCGCTGGCGCTCGTCGGCGAGATAGCGGCAGCCCGTCGGCCCGCGCACCGCGAGCTTGCCGATCGTGCCTGCGGGCACGGGGCGCATGTCGTCGTCGACGGCTTGCACGATGTAGCCCGGCACGGCCTTGCCGATCGCATGTGGCCGCACGTCGCCACCGGCCGCCGAGATGAAGATATGAATCAGCTCGGTGCCGCCGATGCCGTCGATCATCTCGATGCCGCTTGCTTCTCGCCACAATGCGCGCGTCGAGTCGGGCAACGCCTCGCCTGCGGAAACGCTCTTCTTCAGCGAAGAAACGTCGAAGCGCGGAATCAACGGCGCCATCTGCCGATAGAACGTCGGCGCGGTGAACATCACGGTCGCGCGAAAGCGCTCGACGTTTTGCAGCAGCGTTTCGGGCGTCTGCTTTTCGATCAGCACCGTCGATGCGCCCGCGCGCAACGGGAAGCACAAAAGGCCGCCGAGACCGAACGTGAACGCGAGCGGCGGCGTGCCGCAAAAGACATCGTCGGCGGTGGGCTCGAGCACGTGGCGCGGGAACAGGTCGCACATCGCGAGCACGTCGCGATGAAAGTGCATGCAGCCCTTGGGCGCGCCCGTCGTGCCGCTCGTGAAGGCGATCAGGCACACATCGTCGGCGGCCGTGCCGCACGCTTTGAATTCAGCGGGCTTCAATGCGGCCAGCGCTTCGAGCGAACCGGGCGCGTCGTCATGAAAGACGAGCGTCTGCTCGAGGCCTTCGCAAAAGAACTCGTCGCCTTGCGTCGTGCAGCGCGCGAGTTCTTCCGTCAGCCGCGTGTCGCACAGCGCCGCGCTGATCTGCGCCTTGTCGATGATCTGCTTGAGTTCCTTCGCGCGCAGCAACGGCATCGTCGGCACGACGACGAGACCCGCTTTCAATGCGGCGAGAAACGCAGCGGCCATCTGCAATGTATTGGGACCGCGCAACAGTACGCGATTGCCCGGCTGCAAGCGCAATTCATCGACGAGCACGTGCGCGTTGCGATTGACCATCGCGAGCAGTTCGCCATAAGTGGTCGCCTGCGGTTTGCCATCGACATCCGACCAGATGGCCGGCCGGTCGCGATGCCCGCTTTCGACGGCACGATCGAGCAGTTCAGTCGCGCAGTTGAAGCGCGCCGGATACGCGACGTCGGGATTGTCGAGCAGAAACACGGGCCATTGATCCTCGGGCGGCAAGTGGTCGCGCGCGAAGGTATCGATGTGAGCTGACGGTTCCATCATGAAACTCCTCTGCCATACGTGCTAATCGGTGCTAGTCGTGCTAGTCGTGCGGAAAGGGTTGGTCCGCGCAAATGCGAAGCGGGCCTAGTCGGTAATCACGGCCGTCGCCTCGATCTCGACCTTGGCTTCATCCTCGATCAGCGCGACGACCTGCACCGCGCTCATCGCAATGTCGTAGTCGCCGATCAGTTCGCGGAACGTCTGGCCGATCTGCTTGAGCGCGGCCAGATACTCGCGCTTGTCGGTGACGTACCACGTCATCCGCACGAGATGCTCGGGCCTGCCGCCCGCTTCGCGCAATACGGCGAGCACATTGCGCAGCGCCTGCGCGGCCTGCTCGGCGAACAGATCACTCGTCATGCGCGCTTCCGCGTTCCAGCCGATCTGTCCGGCGATATACACCTGTGTGCCACTCGCCGCGACACCATTCGCATAGCCGCGCGGCTTCAACCAGCCCGCAGGCAGTAGCGGTTTCTTTTTCATGAGCGTTGCTCCTCGGATTGAACGGCATGCGGCGCGAACGCTGCGAGCGCCGTCGCGATGTCGTCGGGGATGTCGATCGACTGGCCGCTTTCCAGCGATGTCGTCACGAGCACCTGTGCTGCGCGAAAGCGCACTTCACCCGCGCAGCGTGCAACGATGGCGAGACCGATCGAGCGGCGCCCGATACGCGTCACGTCGAGCGACAGCGTGATCGTTTCGCTCATGCGGCTTGGCCGCGAGAACTCGCAATCGAGCTTGACGATCGGCAGGCCGACGCGGCGCGTTTGAATCATGTGCGCGTAGTCGATGGCGAGACGCTCGTTGAACCACTCTTCGACGAGCATGTTCGTCATCACCAGATACTGCGGAAAGTAGACGATGCCCGCAGGGTCGCAATGCGCGAAGCGGATGCGCACGGGCATGTCGAACGAGGCATTCATGACGTGCGCTCCTGTTCATGGCTCGCCGCATGCGCTTTCAGCAGATCGCGGCCGACGATCAGTTGCTGCACTTCCGTCGCGCCTTCATAGATGCGCAACGCGCGAATCTCGCGGTACAACCTCTCGACGGTCGCGCCGCTTCGCACGCCCATGCCGCCCCACAGTTGCACGGCGGCGTCGATCACCTGTTGCGCGCCTTCGCTCGCATGCCACTTCGCCATCGCTGCCTCGCGCGTGACGCTTTCGCCCTGATCGCGAAGCCATGCGGCGCGATAGACGAGCAGCGCGCTGCTGTCGATCGTCAACGCCATTTGTGCGAGCTTCGTCTGCGTCAGTTGAAAGTCGCCGAGCGTATGGCCGAACATCTTGCGCGACGCGGCGCGCGCGAGTCCTTCCTGCATCGCGCGCCGCGCAAAGCCCAACGATGCAGCTGCCACCGACGTGCGAAAGATATCGAGCGTGCGCATCGCGATCTTGAAGCCTTCGCCGGGCACGCCGAGCATCTGGCTGCGCGGCACGCGCGCGCCGGCGAAGTGAAGACGCGCGAGCGGATGCGGCGCGATCACGTCGATGCGTTCGGCGATCTCCAGGCCGGACGTATTCGCGTCGACGATAAACGCGCTGATGCCGCGCGCGCCCGGCGTCTCGTCCGTTCTCGCGAACACCACATAGAAGTCCGCGATGCCGCCGTTTGAGATCCACGTCTTGTCGCCATCGAGAACGTAGGTATCGCCTTCCGCGCGCGCCTGCAACGACATCGCGGCGACGTCCGATCCGGCTTCGGGCTCCGACAACGCGAATGCGGCAATCGCTTCACCCTTTGCGACGCGCGGCAGATAGCGCGTCTTCTGTTCGTGCGTGCCCGCGAGCGTGATCGCGCCGGAGCCGAGGCCTTGCATCGCGAGCGCGAAGTCCGCGAGACCGTCGTACTTCGCGAGCGTTTCGCGCAGCAGACATACTGCGCGCGTATCGATCGTGTCGCCGTGCCCGCCATATTGCGTGCCGCCGACGCCGTACTTCAGCCAGCCCGCTTCGCCCAATGCACGCACGAGTTGACGGCACGACGCATCGGTATCTTCATGCTGCACATGTGCGAGATGCTGCGCGGCCCATGCTTCGATGCCCTTGGCCAGTTCGCGATGACGCGCTTCAAAGAACGGCCAGGCCAATGCGCCGTGCGGATCGTTGAGATTCAAGGTCAGTCTCCTTCGAACACCGGGCGCGACTTCGCTGCGAACGCGCGATACGCGCGCTCGAAATCGCGCGTCGTCATGCAGATGGCCTGCGCCTGCGCTTCGGATTCGATCGCTTCGTCGATGCTCATGCTCCATTCCTGATGCAGCATCTTCTTCGTGATGCCGTGCGCGAACGTCGGGCCGGCGACGAGATCGGCGGCGAGCTTCAACGCTTCGTCGAGCAGTGCTTCCGGCGCGCACAGACGGTTGTAGAAGCCCCACGCGTACCCTTCTTCGCCGCTGGCGGAGCGGCCCGTGTACAGGAGTTCGGCGGCGCGTCCCTGACCGATGATGCGCGGCAGGATCGAACAGGCGCCCATGTCGCAGCCCGCGAGACCCACGCGCGAAAACAGGAATGCGAGCTTGCTGCGCGCGGTCGAGAGCCGCATGTCGGACGCCATCGCGAGGATCGCGCCCGCGCCCGCGCAGACACCATCGACAGCCGCGATGATGGGCTGCGGGCAATGGCGCATCGCTTTCACGAGATCGCCCGTCATGCGCGTGAAGAGCAGCAGCTCGGGCATCGGCAGATCGATCAGCGGGCCGATGATGTCGTGCACGTCGCCGCCCGAACAGAAGTTCTCGCCCGCGCCGTGAATCACGATGGCTTTTACATCGGTCGCGTAGGCGAGCTGCCGAAAGAGATCGCGCAACTCCGCGTACGATTCGAACGTCAGCGGGTTCTTGCGCTCGGGACGGTTGAGCGTGACGGTCGCGACGCCTGCGTTGACGGACCAGCCGAAGTGCTTTGCGTCATATGCGGCGAGCGTCGTGCGATTGCCGGCAAGCAGGGCGTCGGCAGCAGCGGATCGGGTCATTTACGTCTCCTGGCTCTTGATCGTGTTCAGCAGATGCTGCTTGAGCTTGCCGAGCTTTTGATGCGTGCGCGATTTCTCATCCAGATCGAGCCCGCCGAACATTTCGACGACCCATTGCTCGTGCGCGACGGCCATTTTGTCGAACAACGCGCGGCCTTCCGGCGTCAGGCGCACGCTCGTCGAGCGACGATCGTTCGGATCGGTGTCGCGTGCGACGAGGCCTTCTTTTTCCAGCTGATCGGTAATGCCCGTGATGTTGCCGCCCGTCACCATCAAACGGCGCGACAGTTCCGTCATCTTCAGCCCTTCGGGATGACGCTCCAGCTGCGCCATCAGATCGAAGCGCGGCAGCGTCGTATCGAACTCGTTGCGCAGACGCTTGCGCAACTCCGCTTGCACGAGATTTGTCGTCGTCAGCATGCGTAGCCACAGACGCAAGCCCATGTGGCTATCTGCGCCTGTGCTCATTTCCATGTCCACGACATTTTCTGCCGGCTTCGCGACGCCTTTGCGCGTGGGTTTCGCTTCGGCCGCGTCGCTGGCCTTTTTCTTTGCAGCTTGACTCATGTGACTTCTCCGCCTGAAACGGAAATCGATTGACCTGTGATGGATTCGGAGCCCGGCACGCACAGCCACAGCACAGCGTTCGCGACTTCGGCGGGTTCGACGAAACGGCGCTGCGGGTTGTGGCGCACGAGGATGTCGCGCGCTTCCCGCTCGCTGCGCGAAGTCTTCGCGGTGATCTGGTCGAGCGATGCGCGCAGCAGCTCCGTTTCCGTATAGCCGGGACACACGGCGTTGACGGTGACGCCCTTCGTCGCGACTTCGAGTGCAAGCGAGCGCGTGAGTCCGATCACGCCGTGTTTCGCCGCGCAATAAGCGGCGACGTACGCGTAGCCGATCTGTCCCGCCGTGCTCGCGATATTCACGATGCGTCCATAGCCGCGTTCGAGCATCGACGGCAATGCGGCGCGCGCGCATAGAAACACGCCCGTCAGATTGACGTCGAGCATGCGTTGCCAGAGCGCGATGTCCGTATTCGCGAAGGGCGCGGCCTGGGCCTGGCCTGCGTTGTTGACGAGCACGTCAATCGGACCTGCGTTCGACGCGGCTTCGGAAAATGCCTTGTTTACAGCACTTTCATCGCACACGTCGACGCTGAGGCATGCGGCGAGCTCGCCATGCCGGCTCAAAATTTCTCGTTGCGCGGCGAGACGTGCCGCGTCGCGGCCTATCAACGTGACGCGCGCGCCCGCGCGAACGAGCGCTTCGGCGGTTGCGGCGCCGATGCCGCTGCCGCCGCCCGTCACGACGGCATGCTTGCCTGCAAGCGTGGTGTTCATCAAACCGTTCCTTCCGCGCGTTGCGCGCGTTCGAGCGGCGACAGACGCGCATTCTCGGCGGCCTGCGCGCGCTCGCGTTCGTAATTGCGTTCGAGCTGCGATTTGGCCGCTGTGTATTGCTTCGGCCAGTTCACGTCGAAGTAGCCGATCTTCGCGGCTTCATTCAAGGTCCACGATGGATTCGCGAGATGCGGGCGCGCGATCGCGCACAAATCCGCGCGGCCTGCGGCGATGATGCTGTTCACGTGATCCGCTTCGGAGATCGCGCCGACTGCGATCGTCGCGATGCCCGCCTCGTTGCGAATGCGATCCGCGAACGGCGTCTGGAACATGCGGCCGAACACGGGCTTTTCGTCCTTGCTCACCTGGCCCGACGACACGTCGATCATGTCGGCGCCGGCAGCCTTGAAGGCGCGCGCGATCTCGACGGCATCGTCGGGCGTCGTGCCGCCATCGACCCAGTCGTGCGCGGAGATGCGCACCGACATCGGCTTGTCCTGCGGCCACACCTCGCGCATCGCGGCGAACACCTGCAACGGATAACGCAGACGGTTCGCGAGCGAGCCGCCGTATTCGTCGGTGCGATGGTTGGTGATCGGCGACAGAAAGCTCGACAGAAAGTAGCCGTGCGCGCAGTGCAGTTCGAGCCAGTCGAAGCCCGCCTCAGCCGCCATGTGTGTCGCGCGGACGAATTGCGCTTCGATGTCGCGCAGTTCTTCATGCGTCGCTTCGCGCGACCATTGGCTGACGCCGCGCAGATACTGCTGCGGCGACGCCGACACCAGCGGCCAGTTGCCGTCGGGCAAGGGTTGATCGATGCCTTCCCAACTGACGCGCGTCGAAGCCTTCGCACCCGCATGACCGAGCTGCATGCCGATCTTCGCATCGGTTTGCGCGTGGACGAACTGCACGATGCGGCGCCACGCGGCGAGATGCTCGGGCGCGTACATGCCGGGGCATCCGGGCGTGATGCGCGCCTCGGGCGACACACAGGTCATTTCCGTCATCACGAGCGCTGCGCCGCCCATTGCACGCGCGCCGAGATGCATCAGGTGATAGTCGCCCGCCACGCCGTCGACGGCCGAATACTGCGCCATCGGCGAGACGACGACGCGGTTCTTCAGCGTCACGCCGCGCAGCTTGAACGGCGTGAACATCGGCGGAATGGAAGGCTTTTGCTGATCGCGTTCGATGCCCGCGCGCACGGCGAGCCAGTCTTCGAATGACGAGAGGTAAGCGGCATCGCGCTCGCGCAGATTCTCATGCGAGATGCGCTGCGAGCGCGTGAGCAGCGAATACGCGAACTGCTCCGGCTCGAACGACGCGTAACGCTCGACGTGCTCGAACCATTCCGTCGAATTGCGCGCCGCATTCTGGATGCGCAGCACGCCGACGCTGCGCACCTCCGTGTAGTGCGCGAGCGCTGCGGCGAGATCGTGCGGATGCGCGTCGATGCTGTTCGCAAGTTCGATCGCATCTTCGAGCGCGAGCTTGGTGCCGGAGCCGATCGAGAAGTGCGCGGTATGCGCGGCGTCGCCCATCAGCACGACGGGCACGCGCTTGTTGTCTGCGCGTGTTTTCCAATGCACCCATTCGCGATTGACGACGCGCGGAAAACGAATCCATTGCGACGAGCCACGCAGATGACTCGCGTTAGACATCAGCGGATGGCCGTCGAGATACTTCGCGAACAGCCGCTCGCAGAATGCGATGCTGTCTTCCTTGCTCATTTCGTCGAGGCCGGCGGCGCGCCACACGCGCTCGGGCGTTTCGACGATGAACGTCGAGGTCTGATCGTCGAAGCGGTACGCGTGGGCCTGGAACCAGCCCCATTCGGTCTTTTCAAACGCGAACGTGAACGCGTCGAAGAGCTTTTTCGTGCCGAGCCACACGAAGCGGCAGTTGCGCATGTCGATGTCCGGCTGATACGTCGATGCGTACTTCTGGCGCATCGCGCTGTTCAGGCCGTCGCTCGCGATGATGAGATCGGCGTCGTAATCGTCGTCGTCGACGACCTGCGTTTCGAAGACCAGCTTCACGCCGAGTTCCTCGCAACGCTCTTGCAGGATGTTCAAGAGACGCTTGCGGCCGATGCCACAAAATCCGTGCCCCGACGAGCGCACCTTCGCGCCGCGAAAGTTGATCTCGATGTCGTCCCAGTGATTGAACGCGTCGAGGATCATGTCGGCGCTTTTGGCGTCGGCGGCGCGCAGGTTGCCGAGCGTCTGGTCCGAAAACACCACGCCCCAGCCGAACGTGTCGTACGGACGGTTGCGCTCGACGACGATCACTTCGTGCGCCGGATGGCGCCGCTTCATCAACAGCCCGAAATACAGTCCGGCCGGCCCGCCGCCAATACAGACGATACGCATTGCTGGTTCCCCAACTCGAGTGCAGCTTTTACTTTAGGTTTTGATAGTTTAGATGTCAAGTAAATTGATGCAACGAAGGGGCGGCGCGGTAGTACGGTGATCCGTGGGAATAAGGTCCGTCACGGAAGAAGCTGCTTCGTAAGCGATTAATGACGCCGCGTGACCCGGCGGGCGGGGACCGCGTTACGAGAGCCCGTCGAGATGTCCCAAGGAAAGGGTCCAGCTAGCAGGAGAGATTCCTGCCGAGGTACGCAGCGACCGCACCTGTCAGTGCGATGCTGTGCAATTCCTCCGGCGATGCCAGCTGCGCCTTGATAATTTCACGATTATCAAGGCGCAGCTCGGGTATGCATTCGAGGTGCAGTTCAAAGAAATGCACCCGGTCTCTTCGTCCGTCCCAGGTGCCGCAGACGCTGCCCGCGGGGAGCAATGGGTACGATGAGAGACCAATCTCCTCCTCCATTTCGCGCTGCGCCGCTGCATCAGGCGTCTCACCGGCCTTGATGCTCCCGCCGGGAAAACTCCACTCGGCCCGGTACGATGACTTCACCAGTAATAGCGCCCGTCCGACGTAGATTGCTACTAGCGCGCCCTCATGGCGAGGCCGTCGAAGGTGCCACCAGGCGCGAGCGAGCGGAAATCCGAAGCGAAGCACCATGCGCCAGACAGAGTCGATAAGCATGGCCGCGCGGGCTCGCTCAAGTCCAGGCATGACGTCTCTCCTTTCGTTTCATGGTTGGTGGATCTTCCGGTTCGCCGCGTTCGAGCGGCTTGGATCGATCCGCGTCTGTTACGCCACTGTTTGCGAACCGTAGTTTATCCGGAGGTTGCTCCCGCTCGGGATAGCGATTGTCATCAAATCAAGGGCATAGGTCGAAAGGGCCTGGCCGCTTCTGGCCGGTTGCACCCGCCGAAGCATGACGCCACAAAGCTGCGGCTGTCGAGGAATCTCGGCATGACGCCACAAAGCTGCGGCTGTCGAGGGATCTCGCGGCCTTTCTGCTCGACGGGCGCGCTTTGCCGCGCAACGCTTGAAAGCCGAAGAACTCGACAAGCTTCAGGCCATGCTCGTGAAGATGCACAACGCGGTCGAGGCACACGACGTGGATGCGGAAGCGATCGCGTCGACGGCGAATTTCATACGGCGCTGACGGCCCCCCGCACAACCGCATGCTCGACCAGTTCTACGCGAGCGTCATCACGATGCTTCGCGAGCACATCGCCGCCGATACGTTCGATGCGACGCTCAACAATGCGAACGCCTTCAGGCAATCGGCGATGCGGCTCAGCCAGCACGAATCCAATTTCTTCGCGGTGCCGGACGCGATCCCGATGCCGCGCAACGAGCGATGTACGCGCATATGGCCTTCGCCGGGAAACAGTTCGAGCCCGGCTTCGGCTTTGCTCGATAGCCGTCTGCTACATGGCGTGCGCGATGTAGCAGACGGGAGGTCCTCATGAAGATGGGTTCGGCTTAGTCGCGAAGAGGCGCAGTCGCGTGATTGTCGTGCAACGTCCGTCCGATCACGCGGGATGATCGAACGTGCCCGGGCTGGCGGACGTCGCCTTCCAGTCCGCGGTGCGTTCCTTCGATGCGCGTGCCAGCGCGTCCTTCACGCCTTGCGCGTCGAGATCGGCCGTGTAGACAGGCGAGCCCGGCTGCTGACGCCATGAATCTGCGATCGTGCCCGTATCCACGGCATCGAAGCCGATGTCGTCGACGAGTCCGAAGACGATCTGCTTCGCCTTCGGATCGTCGCCCGAGACGGGCAACGCGATGCGTCCCGCCGTGCCCGCCGGTTTGCCCATGCCTTCGAGATGCGCGGCGTAGATGTTGTTGAACACCTTGACCACAGGATGCCCGATCTGCTCTTCGACCCATCGGCTCTCGTTCGCACCCGCTTCGATGCCGTCGATCCTGCCGTCGCGCTGACGCGGATAGTAGTTGCACGTATCGATCACGACAGCCGATGGCTTCGCGTTGTCGAAGAGTCCCTTCGGCAACTGCGGGACCTTGGCGAGCGGGATCGTCACGACGATCACGTCGGCGTTCGCGATCATGTCCGGCACGTTGCTCGCCGTTGCGCCCGTTTGCTGCGCGACGGCTTGCAGCGAAGCGCCGCCGCGCGAATTGGCGATGCGTACCGCGTGTCCCGCGTGTCCTTTTTCGACGAGGCGGCGCGCGAGCACCTTGCCGATGTTGCCTGCACCGATGATGCTGATGTTCATCGAACTCTCCTGATCAAGTGGATGTAGCGGCGCGTGACCGGACACATGTATCGAGTCGTCCGGCGCGGCGCCCGTTTCGTCATGCCATGTCGAGCATCCTCCATGCCGATCGGCGGCGATCAATCGCCGCTCGTTTCGAGCGCTAGCGGAGTCGATCAAATAGTGCAAGCCCACGTCGCCATCACGCAACGCTGCGCCAGCCAAAAGTATCATGCCGAACACGAAACAATGCGCCCGAAGCCGCTCCAGCCTTGCTTCCGGCCGCGTGCAAATTTGCGAAGCGAACTTTGTTACACCTCTTACCGGCGAGGCAGGCCGGCGTTACTAAGGCCTTTCAGATGTCCAGTTATACTCGCGCCGTCTCAAAAACAACTGACCCTTCTATGTCGAACCGAATCATTCAGATGGTCGCGATCGCAGCGCTCACGGCTGCGACGTCGATGCCGGCGCTGGCCGGCGATATGAACAATGCGCTTGGCGGCGCGCTCGGCGGTGTGGCCGGCGCGGCGTTGGGCGGCGCAGTCGGCGGTAGCACGGGTGCCGTGATCGGCGGCGCGGTCGGCGGCGGCGCTGGCGGCGCCGTTACGTCGAACCGCCGCGAGCGCACGGGCGCCATCATCGGCGGCGCGCTGGGCGGCGGTGCCGGCACGGCGGCAGGCAATGCGATGGGCGGACGCGGAGGCGGTCTCGTCGGCGCGGCTCTGGGCGGCGGCGCAGGCGCGGCGCTCGGTGGTAACGTCTCGCGCTCGAATTCGTACGCGGATGACCGTGGCTACCATGGCCGGCGCCATCACAAGCATCGCCACTACGACGACTGATCGGCGAACACGGCGTGGTTCTGCGCAGCGCCGGAGTCGCTCCGTAACGAGCGACGCGCTGCGTCAAACCGCGCCGGGCACTGCAATCCGCAAAGGCCAGCTCCCGTTATGAATCGCGCGAAACGCTTCGCGCTTACTTCGCCCAGAGCGTGCGGCCGAAGAAGGTGAGCGTCCTGTCCCAGGCCAGTTGCGACCACACAGGGTCGTACTGCGTGATGGCGATGCGCCCGCTGCCGACCGCCGTCTCGTTGGTGAACGCGTGCTGCGCGAGGTAGCGATGGAATTGCACGTCGACGTTCGCATCGCGTAGCTTCGACTCCAGCGTATCCACGTTTGCGATCGGAAAGGCCGCGTCTTGCGTCGCCCAATGGCCGAGCACGGGCGCCTTGATTTTCGACGCGTCGATGTATTCCAGCGGAGGGTAGCCGTAGAAGACCACGCCCGCGGATACATCGGCGCTCTGGCACAGTGAGAGAAGCGTCAACGCCCCGCCCATGCAGTAGCCCATCACGGCGACGCGGCTCGCGCGCTCCTTCAGATATCGGATCGCGCCGACGATGTCCTGCGACGCAGCGTCGCCGAAGTCGAGCCCATCCATCAGGTGATGCGCCTCTTCCTCTTCGACCGTCGATTTGCCGCGATACAGATCGGGCACCAGCGCGAGGTAGCCCGATTGCGCGAGGCGATTCGCGACGCCGCGAATCTGATCGTTCAAGCCCCACCATTCCTGAATGACGACCACGGCGGGCGCGCCATCGGGTTTGTCGGGCGTGGCGAGATAGCCTTGCAGTTCCTGGCCGTCGGGCCGGCGAAAAGCAATCATTGATGCCGTCGTCGTTGTCATGAGCGTCTGTCTTCCCGTTGATGTTGACTGGACGCCATAGCATAGCGCCGTTGATCCGGCGACGCAGACTGCGGACACATGAAAAAAGCGGGCATCGCCCGCTTCCTCTTCAACCTCGATGCGCCGTTTGGAGCGCGCTTACGACGGCAACTTCCGGAACGAGATCGCAAAGCGGTTCCATGCGTTGATCGCCGAAATGAGCAGCGTCAGGTCGACCAGTTCCGCCTCGCTGAAATGCGGCTTCACCGCTTCCCACACTGCGTCCGGCACATGGTTCTCTGACACCAGCGTGAGGGCTTCCGTCCATTCGAGGGCCGCGCGCTCGCGGGCCGTGAAGAACGGCGTTTCGCGCCACACGATGACCGTCGCGAGACGGCGGTCGGTTTCGCCGCCCTTGCGTGCGTCGGTGGTGTGCATGTCGACGCAGAACGCGCAGCCGTTGATCTGCGAAGCGCGCAGGCGCACCAGATCAGCCAGCGATTTTTCGAGGTCACTCTTGCCGATGCGTTCTTCGAGGGCGAGCATCGCCTTGATCGCATGCGGGTTCGCTTTGTAGAAGTCGAGACGTTGTTCCATGATGGTTTCCTCAGTGATGGAGCGCGTTTGCTTGCGCGACAAGACCAAGATTAGGCGCTGAACTGGCCATGCGAAATGGCCAATTCGAATGAATTTGAGGTAACCACTTTGGAGGCGTGAGGCAGCCGTACCCGTGCGACGACGGACGACGCCGAAATGACCCGCTACGACCTGTGAAGACGGTTCAGGCGCGCGAACTCGGCGGGCCTCGTGAACGACCGATACAGCTCGCCGACAGTACCGATTGCGAACGCGGGCTTCAGCGTCGCGCCGGGGAGGGCGTTCAGAAGCCACTCATATGCGTTCATGTCTCGCTGTTGGGCGTGCATTGCATCGGTCAGAGCGAGGAGCGCCTTGTCGGCCGAGTGTTCGCCCAAGTCGATGAACAGGCTTTCGAAGGGGTCTTTAGTATTCGCAACGGCACGCAATGCAAGGTGGCGCTCGGTCAAATCGATCTCCCGTTTGTGACCCTATGGGACTGTGAGCCGTCAAGCAGACCAGCATGGCATTGCCTTGCCAACCGCGTCACGCCTCATGTTAGCGAGTCGTATGTGTCAACGTGGTGAACATTGTTCGGCGGATTGTCGTCCGTGAGTTTTGCACGCCCATGACATCCAGCCCGATAGCGCTTCGAACGATCCCTCGCTGCCCGTAGCCGCTTTGACAACAGCCGCAGCGATTGTTTCGACTAGCGGCACGCGTTGCACGATCAAAACTGCTGCGGGTTTCACGAATGCATCAGGCGAGCGCCGATTCGACTTGCGCTCCGGCGCTCGTTCGGCAGCGTCGTCGCGCCCGTGTGCCCGTATTCGCTGTTCAGGAATGCAACGTTCGACGACAGCGGACTAACTCTGAACGCGGACAAGGGTTTCAGCCTCTAAATGGCCAGTGCCGGCGAAACGTTGGCGAATAGTGAAGGTACTTCGAAGGTGCCGCGTATCACGTTTGAAATGGTTCTTGCCGCATTCTTTCTGCGTGAAAGCTCGCGGGCTTTCGCTGCCCTTTCGTTGCCTTGCTGGGCAAGGGTTTGACTGTTCTGGCACGACAAGCGCTATCCCGACCGCACGGCTTTGACAGACTCGAACGACTCACTCTCGCTGGCCAAAGCCGTTGTCGTTACTCAATACACGCGTAACTCCTGGCCGGCGCCAGCCGGTTGCCAGGCGGGCAACGATCACTAAAAGAAAGACCGTCCTGTTTTGCCGGTTCCCATTTTTCCGGCGTGCATTTCAATCGATCCGCCCAGGTGCGCGGAGGGCCCGCTTTGCCTGTCGGCGATTCTTCGAAAGGAGCTGCCATGAACAACAGCCTTCGCTCCAGATCCGGATGCTCGCGTGTCGTCCTTCGAGTTTCGTCGCCACCTCGGCTTTTCGGCCGCAAAACCTCAATCAAAACCAACTGAGCGATTCCGCGTGCAACTCGCGGCTCGCAAGGCCGCCTCATCGGCGGGCGGGTAGATGCGCACGACGTCGTAACGGGTACGGGCCGCGTGAGTCGTGCGCATGAGTTGTGAACACGCGGCTCGTCCATGCAAGGACACACTGGGCAACACCAACGATGCATAACCCCATGGAGGCAGGCGATGAATACAGGTACTCCCTCGATGTCGCGCTACCGTCAGCGCACAAGACGCACCTCGGCCATGACGAAAGCACGACGTTCGATTCTGATCGGCGCGGCTCTCGTCGTTGGTGCACTGCTGGGCGGTCAGGTTGCCAGAGCTGATGACATCTACGTCGGCGATTTGGGCGACAACACGGTCAAACGATTCGATGCGTCAACGGGCGCGTCACGCGGCACATTCGTGCAGTCGGGAACAGCAGGCCTGAATGGTCCGATGGGCATGATCTTCACCGATGGGCAACTGATCGTGGTCAATCAGAACTTCGGCTCAGTGGCTGGGGAGGTTTTGCGCTTCGACGGCGACACGGGCATGTTCCTCGGCAAGCTCGTTTCTTCGACCGACCGGGGTGCGGCTTTTGCCCCGCAGGGCATCGTTCGCGGAGATCCGGGTGATCGCTTTTACGTCGCGGACCTCGGCCTTCGCGGCGGCGACTGCGCCAACGAAGGCAACGTGGACGAATACAACGACGCAGGCGCTTTCCTCGGCAATCTGGACCGGCGCGACTTCAAGCCCGCTTTCTATCCGCGCGGCGTGGTCTTCGGTCCCGATGGCCTGTTGTATGTCGCCGCGAGAGGCTGCCCTCTCTCGCCAGACCCCGCCGACGCGCTCATCGCCTATGTGCTGCGCTTCGATCCGTACTCGAAGAAGTTCATCGACGTGTTCGCGTCCAGCAACACCGTGCCCGATTTTCACCGCCCCGAGGGACTGGTATTCGACGACCACGGCGATCTCTGGATCACGAGCTTCCGGGACAACAGCAATGCGAACGACGTGGACAGGATTCTGAAGCTGGACGGACGAACGGGCCAGCTTCGCGATTCGCTGCCGCTGTGGGAGACAGGCGCACCGAGAGCGTTTGCACAGGCCATTCTCTTTGGGCCTGATGGAAAGCTGTTCATTCCCATCTCGGGCAATGCGGCCGAGACGACGGGGCAGCTTCGACGCTGCGACACCAAGACGAAGCACTGCGATGTCATCGTGGCGGCAAATAGCGCGGGCGGGCCGCTCGTTTCTCCGTGGTTCCTGATCTTCAAGCGCAGCGACCCGGCGACGCTGACGTACAGAGGACGATAGCGCGACGCGCACACCCACGAACCGGACGAAGCGCCTCTGGCTGACGCAGCACAGCGGCGGCAGCTTCGTCCGCACAACGAGCATGCGGACCATAAACACAGCCCGACCCGCGACGACCATCGCGCGCGAATCGAAAACGCGCGTTACTTCACGGCGCCGAGCGCGAGCCCCTTCACGAGATAACGCTGCAGCCACGCGAACACGACGGACACGGGCAAAGTCGCGCACAGCGTCGCGGCCATCACCAGATGCCATTCGACGACGTACTTGCCCGCTACCATATCGGTGACTTGCACGGTGAGCGTCTTGTTCTCCGGCGAGCGGATCAGCGTGTAGACGACGGCAAACTCGTTCCACGCATTGATGAACGTGAAGATCGCCGTCACGACGATCGCGGGAACGGCGAGCGGCAGGAACACCTTGAACACCGCGCGCGAGCGGCTGCATCCTTCGAGCCACGCCGACTCTTCGAGATCGCGCGGCACGGTCTGGAAATACGACGACAGCATCCACACGGCGAACGCGATATTGAACGCCGCATACGAGACGATCACGCCGATCTTCGAGTCGACGAGATTGCCGTCGCCATACGGAATCATCGCGGCGAGACGGAACAGGCCGACCACCAGCAGGATCGGCGAGAGCATCTGCGTGACGAGCAGAAACTGTCGATAGAGTCCGCGCCCGCGAAACGGGAAGCGCGCGAGCGCGTATGCGGCGGGCAGGCTGACGGCCAGCGCGAGCGCCGTCGACAGCAGACTGATCACGCAACTGTTGCGCAACGCGACGCCGAAGTTCGCGGCCGTCCACATATCGACGAAGTTCTGCCATTGCCAATGCACGGGAAACCAGCGCGCCGGATAGATGAACACTTCCTGGGCGGGCTTCAATGCGGTGAACAGCATCACGGCGAACGGAAACAGCACGATCACGATGAGCGGCGACAGCGCGAGCCAGCACCACACAGTGCGCTTCATTTTCGTGTTCATGCGGGCTCTCCTTCCTTCGACGGCTGAACGCGCAGGTACAGCACCGAGAACACGAACAGCATCACGAGCATGATCAGCGACACGGCCGCGGCCTGACCGGGCCGCCCGAGCCGGAAGCCGAGTTCGTACAGATACGTGACGAGAATATGCGTGCCGTTGTCGGGGCCGCCTTGCGTCATCACCCAGATGATCGGAAACGAGTTGAACACGTAGATCACGTTGAGCAGGATCGCCATGTTCACGAACGGCCGCAGCAATGGCAGCGTCAACTGGCGGAACTGCTGCCACGCGCTCGCGCCGTCGATGCGCGCGGCTTCGTAGATATCGCCGGGCACGGAAGACAGCCCACCGAGCAGGATCGTCACCGTGAACGGAATCGACACGAGGATGCCGACGGCGATCTCGACGGGGAACGCAAGCTCGGGCGTCGCGAGCCAGTGAATCGGGCCGCCGATCAGCCCGAGCCGCTGCAACGTGACGTTGACCATCCCGTAGTCGTCGTTGAAGGCCCAGCGCCAGACAACGGCTGTCATCGTCAGAGAGACGGACCACGGCAGCATCACGATCGTGCGTGCGATGCCGCGGCCATGAAAGTCCTGATTCAGCACGAGCGCGACGGGTACCGAAATGATGACCGTGCCGCCGACCACGCAAGCCGTCCATACGATCGTCCGGCGCAGCGAATCGAGAAACACGGGGTCGGCGAAGACGGTATAGAAGTTCTTCAGGCCGGTGAAATCGCGAATCGCACCGAAGCGCGACACATCGTGCAGCGACTGGTACACGATGTTGAAGATCGGATAGCTGATGATGAACAGCGCGAGGATCAGACTCGGCGCGATCAGCCACCAGGGCGCGGCGGCGCGCGGCGCGATGGAACGGCTCATGCGCGCTCGATCGACAGTTGCTTGGGCGTTGGAACTCATGAAGCCCTCGGGACGGAATGGGCCGGATGCAATACGGCGCACGCTTCGCAACGAAGCAAGCGCAGCGCGCGCACATCGAACTTGAAGCCGCATCGACATCGAGCCGATGCGGCTTCCGTACTTCGCTAATGACGAATCTTCAACGACGGATCAGGTGCGCCTCAATGGCCGAGCGCCTGGTTTGCCTGGTTGGCCGCCTGCTTCAGCGCATCGTCGGGCTTCGCCTTGCCGAGATATACGGCCTGCATCGCGTTCGTCACGGCCTTCGCGGTGTCTTCCCAGCCCGTCACCGTCGGCGCGAAACGCGCTTGCGGCAAGAGGGCGATGAAGGCCTTCGTGTCGGCATCGTTGAACGCGGGGTCGGCGGCTTCGGCCTTCGTCGTCGGCAGGAAGCCTTCCGTGCTCGTGAACTCGACGCGCGGCTCCTTCGTGAACAGATAGTCGAGGAACTTCCACGCGTCCTTCTTCACCTTCGAGTTCTTGAACATCACGATCGAATCGGTGACGGCATACGTTGCGCCATTCGTGCCGACGGGAACCGGGTCGATGCCGTACTTCAGATTCGGCGCTTCCTTCTTGATCTGCTTCGCGAGGAACGGCGCGGAGATCACCATCGCGACGCGGCCCTGCTTGAACAGGTTCTGCACGTCCTCGCGGCTGTAGCCCGTCACGCCCGGTTGCGTCAGGCCCTGGTCGATCATCGACTTGTACAGCGTCGCCGCCTTGATGCCCGCGGGCGAATCGAAGCCGGCCTTGCCTTGCTTGTTCAGCACGTCGCCGCCGTTGGTCCACAGCGCGTAGTAGTAGTACACGTCGGTTTCGATTTCCTTGCCCTGCAGGCCGAAACCGGCGACGCCCTTCGCCTTCAGTTTCTTCGACGCGTCGATCACGTCATTCCACGTCTTCGGGCCATTCGGATAGCCGACGCTCGCGAGCAGATCCTTGTTGTAGTAGAGCGCGCGTGCCGAAGCGGCGATCGGCAGGCCGTACGTCTTGCCGTTGATCTGGCCAGGCGCGAGGAACGGGCTGATGAAACGGCCCTTGAAGTTCGCGTCCATGTAGCCGTCGAGCGGCTCGGCCACGTCGTCCTTCACGAAATCGAGCAGCCAGCGCGTGCCGACGATCGCGAGGTCGGCGTTGGCGTTGCCCGAGATATCCGTTTGCAGCTTCTGTTGCAGCGTGTCCCAGTTCACGTCCTCGATCTTGATCGTGGTGCCGGGGTTGGCCTTCTCGAACTGGCGGGCCATTTTCTCGAAGTACGGGGCCGTCGCGTCGCTGTAGTGCGCGACCGTCACACGCACCGTATCGGCGTGCGCCGATAGGGCAAGACCTGCAAACGCGAGCGCTGCGGCGACTTTGCCGAGCGTAAGGGAAGCACGTGCATGCAACGACATTTCGTCTCTCCTGAGGTGGTCCGCCGCCGTAGCCGGCTGCTTGGGTTGATTGTTTGAAAAAATCCTACACACGAAAAAAAATGTTGTCACGTAGGGCTGACGATATTTTTTGTCGCCCGCTTTTTTGCATAAGATGCCGTAAAAGATGGGGCTTTTTGTGCACTGCGGGTTTGGCGACGTATGTAGCGAACACATCATTCTCAAACCCTAAAAATGTGCACTATGTAGGAAATTTACACAGCGATTGATGGTCTTGCGCTTCATGCGCAGGTCGTCCGCGAACGTGGAGAGGACGGACATGAAGCGTGTCGTGCTGGTGACGGGAGCGTGCGGTGGAATCGGCAGCGTGCTGTGCAGGCGTTTCGTCGAAGACGGCGCGATTGTGCTCGCGCTCGATATCGACGCGGCCGCGCTGAACGAGCTTGCTTCCAGCCTGGGCGCCGACAACGTGACGCCCGTCGCCGTCGATCTCGGCGATGCTGACGCGGTGCGCGAGCGCGTCGCGCAAGCAGTGACCGCGCGCGGCCCCGTCGACGTGCTCGTCGCGAACGCGGGCGCAGCGCAAGGGCTGACGCTCGCAAAGACGGATGCCGCAAGCTGGCAGCGTGACGTGCATCTGAACCTGAACGGCACGTATCACACGGTCGAAGCAGTGCGCGCGTCGATGATCGAACGGCAGCGCGGGTCGATCGTGCTGATCGGCTCGGTGAACGGCATGGCGGCGCTCGGCCATCCCGCGTACAGCGCGGCGAAGGCGGGGCTCATCAGCTATACGAAGTCGCTCGCGATCGAACTGGGCCGGTACGGCGTACGCGCGAACATCGTGTGTCCGGGCACCGTGAAGACGAAGGCGTGGCAGGCGCGCGTCGACAAGAATCCGCAGGTCTTCGAGAACCTGAAAAAGTGGTATCCGCTGCGCGACTTCGCGACGCCCGACGATATCGCCGATGCCGTGCTCTTTCTCGCGTCGCCGATGGCGCGCGTGATCACGGGCGTCGCGCTGCCCGTCGATGGCGGGCTGATGGCGGGCAATCGCCTGATGGCCGAGGAGCTGACGCTCGAATCGCTATAACGCCTTTAACGCTATTAACGCCTTCGAACAGGCATCGTGACCGCACAACCGCAACGCGGCGACATGCAACGCCGCGCACGACGACGATGAGGACAGCATGGCAGCAGTGCAACTGAGCGGCATCTACAAGCGTTACGGCGACACGCAGGTCGTGCACGGCATCGACCTGCACATCGACGACGGCGAGTTCGTCGTGCTGGTCGGCCCGTCGGGTTGCGGCAAGAGCACGTTGATGCGGATGGTCGCGGGCCTCGAGGAAATCAGCGGCGGCGAACTGACGATCGGCGGCACGCGCGCGAACGGTCTGCCGCCGCAGCAGCGCAATATCTCGATGGTGTTCCAGAGCTACGCGCTGTATCCGCATCTGTCCGTGTACGACAACATCGCGTTCGGCCCGCGTATCCGCAAGGAAGCGTCGACGAGCTTCAAGCCGCGCATCGAGGCGGCCGCGAAGATGCTGAACCTCAGCGGCTATCTGGACCGCTTGCCGCGCGCGCTGTCGGGCGGGCAGCGTCAGCGCGTCGCGATGGGGCGCGCGGTGGTGCGCGAGCCGTCGCTGTTCCTGTTCGACGAGCCGCTGTCGAACCTCGACGCGAAGCTGCGCGTGCAGATGCGCACGGAGATCAAGGCGCTGCATCAGCGGCTGAAGAACACGGTGATCTACGTCACGCACGACCAGATCGAGGCGATGACGATGGCTGATCGCATCGTCGTGATGAACGCCGGGCGCATCGAGCAGATCGGGCGTCCGCTTGAGCTGTACGACCGGCCGGCCAATCTGTTCGTCGCGAGCTTTCTCGGCTCGCCGTCGATGAACTTCGCGGCGGGCGTTGTGGTGAACGCCGCGAACGGCGTTGCATTGCAACTCGGCGACGGCGCGCAGATTCCGCTGACGGGCGCGAACGGCGCGACCGCGAAGCCCGGCGCGAAAGTCACGCTCGGCGTGCGGCCCGAACATATCGAAGCATCGAACGAGGGTATTCCGATGGACGTCGAAGTGATCGAGCCGACGGGCGCGGAAACGCATCTGTACGGCAAGATCGGCGGCGCGTCGTGGTGCGTGACGATGCGCCAGCGCGCGTCGATCGAGCCGGGCCAGCGCGTGACGGTGCGCTTTCCCGAGCAGCACACGCATCTGTTCGACACGGAGAGCGGACGCAGACTCGGCTGACGCGACGACATGCCGTTGATTCACCTTCAATCCAAAGGAACGCACGGGTGTCCGCACCGAACCTGATTCCTCACATCCGCAGCGCGCTCGAATCGCTGCGGCCCGCCGAGCGCAAGGTCGCCGACATGGTGCTGTCGGATGTCGACTTCGCGATGCGCGCGAGCATCACCGAGCTTGCGCAGCGCGCGGACGTCTCCGAGCCTTCCGTCACGCGCTTTTGCCGTGCCGTCGGTGCGCACGGCCTGCGTGACTTCAAGATGCAGCTCGCGCAAAGCGTCGCGGGCGGGATGCCGTATGCGTCCCAGGTCGTCGCGCGCGACGACGATACGCAGGCGCTGATTCACAAGGTCGGCGAAGCGGCCGTCGAAGGCATCATGCAGGCGCGCAGCGCGATCGACCCCGTCGCGGTAAATGCCGCGATGGCCGCGCTGGCGAGCGCGCGCCGCGTGTATTTCTTCGGTGTCGGCTCGGGTTCGGGACTCGTCGCTCAGGACGCGGCGTTGCGTTTCCTGCGCCTCGACATCGCCGCGAGCGCTTTTACGGATGGGCATTTGCAGCGGCTGTACGCGGGCCTGCTCGAACCCGGCGACGTCGCGTTCGCGATTTCGCATTCGGGGCGCAGCGTCGAAGTGAACGAGAGCATGCAGATCGCGAAGGAGCGCGGCGCGACGACGATTGCGTTGACCAGCGTGGGCTCGCGGCTCGCGTGGATGGTCGATATCCCGTTGCTGCTGCGCGTGCCGAGTCCCGTCGATCCGAATACGCCGGGCGTGTCGCGGCTCGTGCATCTGTGCGTGATGGACGCGCTCGCGATCGGCGTCGCGTTGCGGCTCGAACCCCACACGCTGGAGAAGATGCGTCATGCGAAGGCGCGCCTGTCGCACGAAGCGGACAAGGCCGCGGAGGACGAGCCGCGTTAGTCAGGCGTTGGTGAGGCATTCGTCAGGCGTTCGTCGTTGACACTTGGCGATGCACGTAGCCGAAGCGGCGCGACAGACGTTGCGTCGCCGCGAGCAAGGTTTGCGCGGCGCCGCCCTGCGTGTCGCTGTCGAAACTCCCCGCCGTGCCCATCAGCGCGATCGCGAGCACGATGCTGCCCGTGTGATCGAAGACGGGCGCGGCCAGCGTGTTGATGCCGGGAATCGGCTTGTTGAGCGCGGTGTCGATGCCATGCTCGCGGATCTTCGCGAGACGTTCGGCATACGACGGCGCGAGCTTCGCCGCGCGCGCATCCGGCGACGCGAAGATCTCCGCGCGCTGCGCACCCGCGAGACGCAGATGATCCTGCACGAGCAGACCATGCCGCACGTCGTCGGCGACATGGGCGGCGAACACGCGGCCGATCGCCGTGTTGACGAGCGACATCACCGTGCCCACGCGCAGGCTCACATGCAAAGGCCGCGCCGATTCTTCAAGCCGCACGACGGTCGGCCCCAGTGGACCGAGCACGGCCATCGCGACGCTCATGCCCGTCGTCACCGCGAGATCGACGATTTCGGGCTCCGCTTCGCGTGTCGGTGACAGGCGTTGCAATCCGATCAGACCCAGTTCCAGCGCAAGCGGCCCCGCTTCGAAACAGCCTGACGCGTCGCGCCCGAGCAAGCCAATTTTCTGCAGGCTCACCAGATGCGGAAAGGCCTTCGCGGCCGGCATGCCCGCTGCCGCCGCCAGATCGCGCAACGACAACGGCTTGCCCGCCGCGACGAGAGCCGTGAGCAGCTCGCCCGTGCTGTCGAGCGACTGGATGCCGCGCTGCTGTTTCGCGTCCGCGGCTTCGGACGACGAGGTCTTGAGGGCTTCGTTCATGTTCAATGCGCCACGATATCCGCGCCGATCTCGCGCGCCGCGCTTTGCAGCGCTCGCGCGATCGGCCCTGTCCAGTTCACGTCGATTGCGCCGCTCGGGCCGATCACCGTCAGCGCGAGGCACAACTGCCTAGCGGCATCGAGCACGGGCGCGGCAAGACTGCTGATGCCGGGACTCGGCGCGTCGATGCCGCGTTCGATGCCGCGCTCGCGGATGGCGGCAAGCGTCGCGTCGAACGCCTTGCGCTCGGCGGGCGCGACGATATCGGCCGAGCCGCCCGACTGGTTCGCCCACATCGTCTGCAATTGAGAGGGCGCAACGAACGCGCAGAACACGCGTCCCGTCGATGTGGCGGGCAGCGACATCACCGTGCCCACATGCAGGTTCACATGCAGCGGAAAGCCCGCGTGCTCGTAGCGGACGATGGTCGGCCCTTGCGGCCCGGCCGTGCAGATCGCGACGCTGAAGCCGATCTCCTCGGCGAGCGCCGCGACGCGCGGCACGGCGGCACGAAACGCCGGCTGGTTCGCGAGCCGCATCAGGCCGAGCCGCAATGACAGCGGCCCCGGCTCGTAACGTCCCGAGAGTTCGTCGCGCTTGATGAGGCCGAGCCGCGTGAGGCTCACGAGATACGCGTGCGCCTGGCCCGGCGCGATGTCGGCGGCCGACGCGAGGTCGGAGAGCGCGAGCGGCGCGCGCGCCGTCGCGAGCGCATGCAGCAGCCGTCCGCCGACCTCGACGCTCTGTATGCCGCGCTGCTGCTTGCCCGCGCCCGTCTCGCTGTCTGTTGCTGCCTTGGCTTCTTTGGCTGCCTTGCTCATGCCGCTCACGCCGTTCGTCCGCGCCGAAAAAAGGTCCATGTTAAACGAACGCGCGCCTTCGACCGCCGACGATCGCGCCGATCCAGCGAGCGCTCAGGGTAAACACGAAATTAGCATATAGCGATACGTTTAGCTATTGACAAATAATCGGCAGGGTCTAAGATGGAATCAACCCGACGCGACAGCAACCGCCGCCGGGCAATTCCAACCAATCGGGCGAGACAGTCATCCATCAGTGCGCCGGCCGTTCGCATGCGGCGCGCGCCGTTTCGCCCGTCGCCCCATCAATTGACGGAGACGAGCATGGCCAAGGCATTCGCATCGCAAGCCGACCTCGAAGAGAAGAAGATCACGTGGACGCAGCTATCCGACAACGCGTATGCGTACACGGCGGAAGGCGACCCGAACTCGGGCGTGATCGTCGGCGACGACGGCGTGCTGATCGTCGATACGACCGCGACGCCCGCGATGGCGCAAGACCTGATTGCGAAGATCCGCAGCGTCACCGACAAGCCGATCAAATACGTCGTGCTGTCGCACTACCACGCGGTGCGCGTGCTCGGCGCGTCGGCGTATTTCAACGAAGGCGCGCAGCAGATCATCGCGAGCCGCGGCACGTATGAAATGATCGTCGAGCGCGGCGAGGCCGACATGAAGTCGGAGATCGAGCGCTTTCCGCGCCTCTTTGCGGGCGTCGAAACGGTGCCTGGCCTCACATGGCCGACGCTCGTGTTCGAGAAGGAAATCACGCTGTTCCTCGGCAAGCTCGAAGTGCGCATCGCGCATCTGGGCGCGGGCCACACGAAGGGCGATACCGTCGTGTGGCTGCCTTCGCAAAAGGTGCTGTTCTCGGGCGATCTCGTCGAATACGAGGCCGCGTGCTATTGCGGCGATGCGCAGCTCGCACAGTGGCCGGCGACGCTCGAAGCGCTGCGCGCGCTGAACGCCGAGAAGCTGGTGCCGGGCCGCGGCCCCGCGCTCACCACGCCCGAAGACGTGAGCAAGGGCCTCGACTATACGAAGGACTTCGTCACGACGCTGCTGCAAAGCGGCCGCGAGGCCGTCGCCGAGAAGCTCGATCTGAAGGCCGCGATGGCGCACACGCGCAAGGCGATGGACCCGAAGTTCGGACAGGTCTTTATCTACGAGCACTGCCTGCCGTTCGACGTGTCGCGCGCGTATGACGAGGCGAGCGGCATCACGCATCCGCGCATCTGGACCGCGCAGCGCGACAAGGACATGTGGGACGCGCTTCAGGCGTGATTCCCGGCGTGATGCCAGCCAGGCGTGATGCGGCATGAACGAAGCACAGAGCAGACGGACGGAGACAGCAGAATGAGCAGCATCGACTACCAGACCTTGTCGTTCGAATACCGGCGCTGCGCCGAGCAGGACAACGTCGCGGCGAAGCATCCCGTGATCGTGGTCGGCGCGGGGCCCGTCGGGCTCGCGACGGCAATCGATCTCGCGCAGCACGGCGTGCCCGTCGTGCTCGTCGACGACGACTGCTCGCTTTCGACAGGTTCGCGTGCGATCTGCTTCTCGAAGCGCTCGCTCGATATCTTCGATCGCCTCGGCTGCGGCGACCGGATGGTCGACAAGGGCATCAGCTGGAACGTCGGCAAGGTGTTCCTGCAAGACGAACTGGTGTACACGTTCAATCTGCTGCCGGAGGCGGGGCATCGTCGTCCCGCGTTCATCAACCTGCAGCAGTACTACGTCGAAGGCTTTCTGCTCGAACGCGCGCAGTCCCTGCCGAATATCGACATCCGCTGGAAGAACAAGGTGGTCGGCTTGCAGCAGCACGGCGAGCCGGGTTCCGCCGATGCGTTCGTCACGCTGACCGTCGAGACGCCCGATGGCGAATATCCGTTATGCGGCCGCTATGTCGTCGCCGCCGACGGTTCGCGCAGCCCGATCCGCAACATGATGGGACTCGACAGCAAAGGCCGTGTGTTCAAGGACCGCTTCCTGATCGCCGACGTGAAGATGGAAGCGGAGTTTCCGAGCGAGCGCTGGTTCTGGTTCGATCCGCCGTTCCATCCGAATCAGTCGGTGTTGCTGCATCATCAGCCGGACAACGTGTGGCGCATCGACTTTCAGCTGGGCTGGGACGCGGACCCCGTCCTCGAGAAAACGCCCGAGCGCGTGCTGCCTCGCGTGCGCGCGCTGCTCGGACCGGACGTGAAGTTCGAACTCGAATGGGTCAGCGTCTACACGTTTTCGTGTCTGCGCATGGATCGCTTTCGGCATGGCAACGTGGTGTTCGTCGGCGATGCCGCGCATCTGGTGTCGCCGTTCGGCGCGCGCGGCGCGAACAGCGGCTTTCAGGACGCGGAGAACATCGCGTGGAAGCTCGCGATGGTGCTCGACGGCCGCGCGCCGGACGCATTGCTCGACACCTATGCGAGCGAACGCGAATACGCAGCCGACGAGAACATCCGCAACTCCACGCGTTCCACCGATTTCATCACGCCGAAGTCGCCTGTCAGCCGCACGTTCCGCGATGCCGTCCTGAAGCTGGCGCGCAAGCATCCGTTCGCGCGTGCGCTCGCCAACAGCGGGCGTCTTTCAGTGCCTGCGGTGCTGTGTGATTCGGCGCTCAACACGGCCGATCGCGACAGCTTCGACGGCAAGATGGTGCCGGGCACTTCGTGCGCGGACGCTCCGGTTTTGCTGAACGGTGTGCCTGCCTGGCTGCTCGCGCAATTGGGCGAGGTGTTCACGGGCGTGCTGTTCTGCGGCAAGGATGGCATCGATGCCGCGACGAGACGCGCGTTGAAGGCGCTGCACGATGGACCGATTTCGTTAAAGCTGGTTATCGTCGCGCCTGATGGCGCGGGCGATTCGGTACGCGATCTGAAGAGTGCCGTCGTACTCGAAGATGCGGAAGGTCTTGCGTTCTCACGTTACGACGCGACGCCCGGCACGTTCTATCTGATCCGCCCGGACCAGCATGTGTGCGCGCGCTGGCGCGCGCTGGACCAGGCGCACGTCGAAGCCGCGCTCAAGCGGGCTTTGTGCGTGGAAGGCGTGGCGTGAATCGCGGCGAACGGAGCAAGGAGACACAAGTGGCACTCATCACGCAACTCAATCTGACACAACCCGATGACTTCTACGAAGCGCTGATCGACATGCATCGCGACTTCGACGAAGCGCAAAGCCAGGCGGCCAACGCGCAACTGATTCTGCTCCTCGCGAATCATATCGGCGACCATGCGACGCTGATGGAAGCGATTCGATATGCGCGCGAAGGCGTCGACGGAAAGAATGTGCCCGCCGCTGGTCATGCAACGAACGCGCCGCGCGTCGCCGCCTGACCTTGTGATGCGGCTCGCAGCGTAAGCACGCGCGAGCCGCCGCTTTCCCCCACAGCCTCACACCTTCACAACCTCACAACACGGCGCAACAAACGCCGGACCCGTTGGGTCCGTTGGACCCGTATTGTCTGGAGATCCTGATGAGTCAGTCCATGAGCCATTCCGTACCGCATGCCTATGAGCCTGGTGGTTCTGCCGCCACGCAGCACGACGACACGGCGCTGTATCGCAAGGTTACGTTGCGCATCGTGCCGTTTCTGTTTCTCTGCTACGTCATTTCGTTTCTCGACCGCATCAACATCGGCTTTGCGCAATTGCAGATGAAGCACGACCTCGGCTTCAGCGATGCGATGTATGGACTCGGCGCGGCCGTCTTCTATATCGGCTACGTGGTGTGCGAAGTGCCGAGCAATCTGCTCCTGGCTCGCTTCGGCGCGCGCCGCACGTTCACGCGGATCATGCTGCTGTGGGGCGTGGCGTCGGTGTGCATGATGTTCGTCTCGCAGCCGTCGCATTTCTATCTGCTGCGGTTCATGCTCGGCGTGTTCGAAGCGGGCTTCTTTCCGGGCATCGTGCTGTATCTGACGTACTGGTATCCGGCGCAACGGCGCGCCGTGATCCTGTCGATCTTTTTCGCGGGCGTCGCCGTGGCGGGCGTGCTCGGCGGACTCATCTCCGGCTGGATCATGCGCGACATGGCGGGCGTAATGGGCCTGTTCGGCTGGCAATGGATGTTCGCAATCGAAGGCGCGCCCGCTCTCGTGCTCGGATTGCTCGCTGCGTTCTGGCTCGTCGATGGGCCGCAAAAGGCCGCGTGGCTCACGCAGCAGGAGAAGGATCATCTGATCGCGCAACGCGATGCCGAGCATCGTCCCGTGAGTTCGCATTCTTCGCGCTCGTTCATCGACGCATTGCGCAACCCGCGCGTCTATCTGTTCGCGTTCATCTATTTTTCGCTGACGTGCGCATCGTTGACGCTCAACTTCTGGATGCCGTTGATGATCCGCGATTTCGGCGTACACGACGTGCTGTGGATCAGCCTGTACACGGTGATTCCCAATGCAATCGGCGCTGTCGGGCTGATCCTGATTGCGCGTCATTCGGACCGTCACGGCGAGCGCCGTCGGCATTTCGCTTTTTGCACGATGGGGGGCGGCATTGCGCTCTCGCTGCTGACGCTGCATCTGAGCAGCTTTGCCGCGATGCTCGGCATTCTGTCGATTGCCGCCGTGCTGATCTTCGCCGCGCTGCCGATCTTCTGGACCGTGCCGTCCGGTTATCTTTCGGGCAAGGCTGCTGCTGCGGGCATCGCACTGATCAGCAGCATCGGCATTACGAGCGGCATCGTGAGCCCGTGGGTGATCGGGCTCATCAAGACGCAAACGGGCAGCATGGACAACGCGCTCTATCTGCTGACGGCATTGCTGTTCATGAGCGGCATCGCGTTGCTGTGCGGCGTGCCTGCACAGCGCATCGCGGACCAGGCGTCGGCTTGATTGCCTAGACCTGCACCGATGGAATGCTCTTCATGCAACGCAGCGCGAACATCGATCGGCTGTGTCGAATGCCGGAGATCTTGTAGAGCCTTTCGCGCAGGAAGCGCTCATAGCCCGCCGTGCCATCGACGGCCACCTTGACCAGATAGTCGTATTCGCCCGACACGAGGTACGCCTCGAGCACTTCGGGCAGCGTCGCGAGTTCTGCGCCGAAACGGGCCAGCGCATCGTCGTCGTGCCGGTCGAGCGTGACCTCGATCAGCACGACGTCCGCGAAGCCCAGCTTCTGCTGGTCCAGCAACGCGACATAGCCGCGGATATAACCATCGGCCTCGAGTTGACGCGTGCGGTTCCAGCACGCAGTGGTCGACATGCCGACGAGTTCGGCCAGCTCCGCATTCGACAGGCGCGCGTTCTTTTGCAGCGCGCGCATGATCGCGCGGTCCTGATTGTCCAACGGGCGATTGCGCGCTTGCATGATGTGCGTTTGGAATGATGTTCCGGGAATTTTTATTCTACCGGAACGATGTTCCGGCCGGGGCGCGTCTTTTGCGTGAGACAGGAAGCCTATCCCGGCGTCTGCCTGGTATATTCTTCACCATGCTTCCTTGCCCGCAAAGATAGGCGGATTACCCTCCGCCGACGGGTGCCGCCTCATCCGCAAGATGCCGCCGGCAGGGATGGTCAGCGGCGAAACCCACGCCGTGCGACGCGTTCATCGGTCACGGAAGCATTCATCCCCCGCGCGGTTCTTGCGCGTTTCTTCCCTTCGCTTCTATTCGCACGCCTGTTTTTTTTGTCGTATCGACAGGCGCTTTTATTAGTAAAACAATCAACCTATATTTGCAGAAACAGAATCTGTCATCGCGGACGTGATTCCAGTCGGTGCCCGGCAGTGAATCACGCGCGCGCCACGTCGCATCGTCAAGTCATGGCGGTCTTCGGGAGACGGCCATGCTTCAACCAGCATGGGGGAGCCATGTCCACGTCACCTCTTTTCGATGCGCCGCACGGTTCCAGCGATTTGGCCGAGCAGGCCGATGCGCGCCTGCACAACCGCGATCTCGCGCCCGTTCCGCACGACCGCCGCACCTGGACGGGCTATAGCATCTTTGCGATGTGGATGTCGGACGTGCATAGCGTCGGCGGCTATACGTTCGCGGCGAGCCTCTTTCTGCTCGGTATTTCCGGCTGGCAGGTGCTGATCGCGCTGACAGTCGGCATTCTCGTCGTCTACATGCTGATGAACTGGGTCGGCAAGCCGAGCTATATGCACGGCATTCCGTTCCCGGTCATGGCGCGCGTGAGCATGGGCGTGATGGGTGCAAATCTCGCCGCGATGATTCGCGGCATAGTCGGCATCGTCTGGTATGGCGTGCAAACTTACTTCGCGTCCAAAGCAGTAGCGACACTCCTGCTTTTGTTCATTCCTGCTTCCGCCGCATTGCGTGAAGTGAGCTTTCTGAAACTCGATGGCTTGGGCTGGATAAGCTTTCTTTTCATGTGGATCTTCCAGCTCTTTATCTTCCAACGCGGCATGGAGACGATCCGCAAGTTCATCGATTTTTGCGGACCGGCTGTGTACGTCGTGATGTTCGCGCTGATGGCATGGATTCTTTCGCAAGCCGGGCTTGGCAGCTTGAGCCTGACACTTGGCGGCAAAACGCTGACGGGCACGCAACAGTTTGCGGGCATGGGTAATGCCATGCTCCTCGTGGTCAGTTATTTCGCTGCGTTGCTGCTCAATTTCGGCGACTTCTCGCGCTTCGCAAGAAGCGAGCAGCAAATGAAAGTCGGCAATTTCCTTGGGCTGCCCGTCAACTTCATCGTCTTTGCGATCATTACCGTCATCGTGACGTCGGGTAGCGCGAGCGTATTCGGTTCGATGATCATGGACCCCGTCGCGATCGTCGCGCACATCCAGAACAAGGTCGCCGTGGTGATCGGCAGCCTGACGTTTATCGTGGCGACAATGGGCATTAATATCGTCGCCAATTTTGTTTCGCCTGCCTATGATCTCGCCAATCTTTTCCCGAAGCATGTCGACTTCAAGCGCGGCGGTTTGATCGCGTCCATTCTCGCCGTGCTCGTTTGCCCATGGATTTTTGTCGACAGTCCAAAGGCAATTACGATTTTCGTCAGCGTATTCGGCTCCGTGCTCGCACCGCTGTATGGCGTCATGATGGCCGACTTCTATCTGATCAAGAAACAGCAGGTGCCAACGGCCGAGCTCTATACGATGGCGCCGACGGGCCGTTTCTATTACGACGGCGGCTGGAACAAGGTGGGTGTAGCCGCGCTCGTGCTGTCGGGATGCATCTCGGTGGGTTGGGAGTTGTGCACGCAGTTGCTGCACGCGCTGCCCGAAAACAATTTCGGCTGGCTGATCGGTGCGGTCGCGGGCGCGGTGCTGTACGTGGCGATGATGCGGTTCGCGCGGAGAACCTGAAAGAATGACCGGTCGCGCGTTCGCGCTCGCGTAAGTTCTCCGAGGCGAAAAAATATGGGCGTGGGGAAGGCCTTAATGGACCGATTTCGGCGCTAGTTTGTCTTTAGACACCGATCGAATTATTCGATACTCAGGATTCGATTCGTGGTTGCGCGCCCGTGGCGCGCCACCGTCGCCATATGCGCGCGCGTAAATAGCAAGAGCCGCCGAAGCAATAACCCATACTGCTACGACTCTTTCGAACGGACACGAAGATGGACCGGCTGGACGCGTTAAGGCTGTTTGTCGAAATCGCCGAAGCCGGGAGTTTTTCCGCGGCCGCGCGAAAGAGCACGATCTCGACTTCGACAGTCACACTTGCGCTGCAAAAGCTGGAAGAGGAAGTCGGCGCGCGGCTCATTACGCGCACGACACGGCGGCTCTCATTCACGCACGAAGGTCAACGTTTCCTCGACGATGCGCGCCGCGTGCTCGCCGACTGGGATGCCGCAATACTGAGCCTGCGCGACGACGGCCCGTTGAACGGACCAATCCGTCTGACGGCCAGCAACGACTTCGGCCGGACCCGCATCGTGCCATTGCTCGACAAGTTCATGGGCCTGCATCCGCAAGTGCAGGTCTCGCTGCTATTGTCCGACGGAGTGGTCGATCTCGTCGATCAGCGTCTGGACCTTGCGTTGCGCAACGGACCCCTGATCGATTCGCGGCTCAAGGCGCGCTTGCTGCTGACGGGCCCGCTCGTCGTCTGTGCGGCGCCGTCATACTGGACGGCGAACGGCAAGCCGATGCACCCGTCGCAACTTTCTTCGCACAATTGCCTGATATTCGCGCGGCCCGATGGACCGCTCTCGGACTGGCCGTTCATCATCGACGGCAAGAAGGTGTCGGTGAAAGTATCGGGTAATCGTGTGGCGAGCGATGGCAGCGTGCTGCGCGAATGGGCTGTCAACGGCTTCGGCGTTGTTCTCAAGAACCGTTGGGATATCTATCACGAACTGATGTCCGGCCGGCTCGAAACCGCGCTGGACGCATTCATTAGCGAACGCATCGATCTCTTCGCGGTCTATGTGGGCGCGGTGCCGAGCCGGCGCGTGGGCACGCTGATCGACTTCATTGCACACGAGCTTGCTGTCGACGATGCGCTCGAACTGCACCCGCTCGACAGCACGCGTCCTCTCTAGCACGAGAGGCGTTTCCATTGTTCAGACCTTAATCCGGCAGGCAGCCCGCGTTTGCCGGGTTGCACCCGCATTCGAAAGCAGGTAGCCTAACTCCGATTAAACGAGTCGGAGTGAATATGTCTCACATCAGCGCGGGCGTCGAATACGGGTTGCACTGCCTGCTTTACCTGACCGAACAGGCGCCCGGCGGTGTGGCCGAAGCGAGCGTGCGCGACCTGGCGGAACTGCAGGGTGTACCTGCCGATTATGTCGCGAAGCTGTTTACGAAGTTGCATAAGGCGGGACTCGTCATTGCGACAGAGGGTGCGAAGGGCGGCTTTGCGCTGGCGCGTCCGGCAAATCAGATTTCGGTACTCGACGTCGTGACGGCCATCGACGGCGACAAGCCGCTGTTCGAATGCCGCGAAGTGCGCACGCGCTGTGCGGTATTCGGCGAGACCGCGCCGACATGGGCGTCGAGCGGCGTCTGCTCGATCCATGCGGTGATGCAGAACGCCGAGAAGCGCATGCGCGAGGCGCTGGCATCGCAATCGCTGTCGGAGCTGGCGACGCGCACATCGGCGAAAGCGCCACGCTCGTTCGGGCCGCAAGTCGTAAAGTGGCTCGAAGGGCGCGCGACTGGCCGGCGCCGGGAGCGTGGCGATCGGCTTCGGGCGCGCGACGCGGAACGATAGTCGCCGCCAGATCACATTCACGTCGATTTCAACGCGAAAGGCCGCAGCATTGAGGCTGCGGTCTTTTTGTTTGCTGACGGAATGGCCCCCGTTTTGCAGCGGATGATTTATGCCGTCTCGAGTTGCTCGCTGCCGGTGCGTTCCCGCTCCCATGCCGCCCACTCGGTCGCCACGGCTGCGAGGTCTGCATGCGCGCGCTTCAACGCTTCAACGCGTGCTTCCTGATCGGAGAATTGCAGCGGCTGCACATCGACGAAGGTCGGGTCGTCGACACCAATGAAGCCAAATGCGGCCTTGAGCGCCGGCGTCAACGCATCCATCGACGAGAACACGTTGCCGGGACGCAAGTCCGCGCCGCGCGTGGTGATGAACAGTACTTTCTGACGATTCAACTGGCCGACGATGCGCCCACCCTCCGTTGTCTTGTAGGTCATGCCGGCACGCGTGATGTTGTCGATGAACGCCTTGAACGCGGACGGCATCGACCAGTTGTACATCGGCATCGCAAAGACGAACGCGTCGGCCTCGAAGAGGCGCTTGCACAGTGCATCGGAAGCAGCGAGCGTCGCTCGCATTTCATCGGTGCGCTCGTGTGCTTCGCGGTACGTCGCGATCGCGAACGCCTCCGTGACGTGCGCCGGCGTGTCGACAGTGACATCGAGGTAATCGACTTCGACATCTACGCCTTCACTGCGCAGGTTGTCGATGAACTGGCGCGACAGTGTGCGGGAATTGGACCGTTCGCGCTTCGCGCTCGAATCGACGTGAAAAACCTTCATGCTTGCTCTCCAATTGCTACGTTTTTGAAAATCGGCGCCGCATCTGACGGCGGAAGACGGCTGCGTCACTCGCGAGCGAAAGAACTTTCGCTCGTGTCATGTTTCTGATACTGCGACTATATGAATCGTAGTTGTGAGAATAGCGGGTTTGTGAATTCAGTGCAACGGAGGGGATGCAGACGAGATTCCGGGCGTCGTGCATCCGGAATTCGTGTGAAGAAGCGAGAGGGCTTATGCAGTGAGGCTTATGCGGTTATCGAGGGGGACGGCCTGAGCATCCGTGACGAAAACGGGAAACTGTATTTCGGGAAGGCATCGTACGTGCCAAGGAAAACGGCGGCCATTTGGCCGCCGTTGAACAGGAAAGAAGTCGAGCGTATGACAATGACACACAAATACCCAAGTTTCTCCACTTCCTTATATACATTTATGCGCCGGACGAATCGACCATCGAAACTAATCGAGTACGATGCCCCTCGCATAGCCGGGCACTTCCGACGCGAGAATCATTCGGTTGCGGTTTGCGGGGAAATACGTTTCGCACGCGCGCGGACGGAACACAGGATCGCCGCGTCGAATCGGCCTGCCTGTCAGAACGCAGAAGGCGTCCTTGCGCGCGAGGCCGATCCGCCATACCTGATCCGCGTAATGGCCCGAGCGCGGGTCGCTCCAGCAGACACTAAGGGTCTTCGACGACAGAAGTTCGAGAATTGAAATATGCGCCGGCGGCGGTTCCACTTCGACAGGTTCTAGCGCTTCGGGCGGCGGCCGTTTGGTCATGCGGAATTTTTTCTTTGGACCGTATTGCGCTTTTCTGGTCGATTCGAGCGTCAAGGGTGTGGGCATCAAAACGCCCACCAATGCGCGTCGAACGATATCTTCTTCGACCGGACGAGTCATCATTCACCTCCGTCACAGAGTTTGGCTGGCGGCTCGCGATCGCGCGGCCGAGGTGCTGCTGCTGACGTCAACGTTGTTGTACGGTGTGGCTCGCAAGGCAATTTGTTTGACATGCCTGCATGGCGCATCGATTCCAGGCATCGACGCGCCATGACTCTATATTGGACGTTCGGACCGCAATACGGCAAGCTAAGCTTCGCCATTTGAGAGGCAATGCGACCTGGTAAGGGTTGATCGATGCAAGCCATAGAGACGACGCGCCCGTGTGCATCGCAAGCTGGATAAACGCACGCAACGATCCATGGCCGATAGCCACTACCGACGGGCAACTAAATGCTTGACGCTTGCGCACGCCTTGCATGCTGTCGTTCGATTCGATAAGCCAAATATGCACTTGGCTTACTTCTTGTCCCATATCACGAGATTCTTATCATTGTCGTCGGCGACAAAGATGGCAAGCAGCTTCGCAGGCTTGGTCTTGCTGACGTTCTCGCTGATCAGATGGTGAGCGCCCGGCGCCTCCGTCCAGCTCTCACCCGCGTAATACACGCGTTCTTCGCCACCGTCGACCTTGCTGCGGATTTCGCCCTGCAACACATAGCCGACCACGAATGCCTGCCCATGGCGATGCGACTGCGAAACGCCACCCGGTTTGTAGTCGACGATGATGGCCGTCATGGTCTTGCCGGGCACGTTTGCAATGGCGGTCTGGAACGCTGGGCTGATGTGCTCGTGCGGGTCATCGATGCCATGCGCATGGGCGGCATGCGATGCGCTCAGCGCAATACACGCTGCGGCGGTGGATGCGAGAACGGTCTCGACGAAATTCATTTTCAACTCTCCGATACAAAGCATTTCTGAAGGTTGCAACGTGCCAGCGGACGTTAGCACGATAGAAGGAACATACGAACCCGCGTTAACTACGACTTACATAGTCGTAGTTGCGAGAGTAAACGCTTTGTTGGAACTGTGCAAGCAAACGTCTCACGTGCCACCGTGAACATACGAAAGGTCCATAGCCCGCCCGTTGTCCCACATAGCGAGATTTTTGTTCGCAGTTCTCCGCAGCGCATCTGCGGTTCGACATGGGGGCGGCGTCGGCACATTCCGCTTGCGATGTTTGTCACGTATGTCTAGAATCAGCATCATTGACATTTGAGTCAAACATCGCGAGCGGCTCGTTCCGCTCCCTGGAATACCGCCACGCAACGCGCGGCTTCAAGCGGAACACCTCACCATGTCTACAGATGCATCTTTCTCATCGACGGCGGGCACGGGCCGTATCGCCGTATGGGATATCTTTGCGGGTTTCAGTGCGAGCCTCGTCGGAATCGGACTCGCCCGCTTTGCCTATACGCCGCTCATTCCACCGCTGATTCAAGCCCATTGGTTTGCAGCATCGGATGTCGTGTATCTCGGCGCGGCGAATCTCGCGGGCTATCTGATCGGCGCGCTGCTCGGACGCCCTCTTGCGCACCGCGTGACGAACACGTCGGCATTGAGAGCAATGATGTTGCTCGTCACAGTGGCGTTTCTTGCGTGCGCGTTTCCGGTATCGGTGGCGTGGTTCTTCGTCTGGAGATTGATGTCGGGCGTGGCGGGCGGAACGATCATGGTGCTCGTCGCCGCAACCGTGCTGCCACACGTGCCCGCGGCTCGCAAGGGGCTTGCAAGCGGGGCGATCTTTCTCGGCCTTGGCGTCGGTATCGCGGCATCGGGCACGATCGTTCCTTTGCTGCTCAACCTCGGCTTGCGGAATACGTGGATCGGCATTGCCGCGTTGTCCGCCGCTCTGACATTGGCAACATGGCAAGGATGGCCGTCCGCAACGCAATCGTTGCACGCTTCATCGGCGTCTCACACTGTGAAGACGCGCGAGCCTTCTACCGTCCGCGTGCTTTATGTCGAATACGCATTGATGGCGCTCGGCCTCGTTCCCACGATGGTCTTTCTCGTCGATTTCATCGCGCGCGGGCTCGACGCGGGCGCGCACATCGGCGCTTCGTACTGGATTCTCTATGGCGTGGGCGCGACCTTCGGCGCGCCTGTGTATGGCTTCGTCGCAGACCGGCTGGGCGGACGTTTCGCTATCCGCGTGCTGTCGCTGCTGCAAGTCGTGGCGGTCGCGGCGCTTGCGATGTCGAGCAACAGGGTACTGGTCGGCGCGCTGACGCTGCTGATCGGCAGCTATCCGCCCGGCATCGTGCCGACGATGCTCGCGCGCATCCACGAAGTCGTGCATGACCACGGCAAGCAGTACGTCGTGTGGAGCCGCGTGACGACGACGTTCGCAGCATTTCAGGCGATTGCCGGCTACGCGTATTCGGCAATCTTCAACGCGAGCGGCGGCAATCATCGTCTGCTGTTTGCAATCGGGGCGGCGGCGCTGATGTTCGTTGTCGTTGCTGACTGCGTAGCGCCGTGGCTCGCGCGAGAGCCTGAACAAAACCAGAGCATCACATAGTGGTTTTCACGTGTGCCACTGTTGTTCTTAAAAATACGACCGGCCGAATCGTCTATAAACGATGGAGTGCATTGACTTAACAAAGATTAACTACCGCGCGTGCTTTCGAGATACGACAATTCGATCATTCATTCTCGTATGGTTCTTGCAGGCATGACATCGACAGGAGGCGTTCGATCGTGACGGCCGGGGCAGATCGTTCACCACGGAGCGTCATCGACGACGCTGATGTTCTGCCGCAAGCGCACACGCGACGCAGCCGCACGCGTTTGACACTCACTCCGGCTCTTTTCGTTCTCGGCGTGTGCGGCTGGTCTCTGATCGAGACGCCTGCCGAACTCGATCCGTCGTTGGGCCACATGGGCATCTCGGCGCTCGCGATCGCAAAGATTCTCTGGGCCGCCATGGGCCTCGCGGCTGTACGCGGCGTCGTGCGCGCGCAGTGGCTATTTTCCTTCCTGTGCGGATTGAGCCTCGTCGCAATCGTACCGGGGCTGCCCGTCGAATTGAACGAGTCTGTCTGGGTTTTCTCGCAATCGCTGATCGAATGCCTGCTCAAGGCGGGCGCTTTGATCGCGTTGGGTTTTTCGCGTGCATCGCGCACACCGCGTTCTGGCGACATGGCAGTCGGTGCGTGGCATGTCGTCAGCGAGTCCTCGTCCGATACCCTCGATCAACGCTAAAAGTACCTAGACGGTTAACGGTCGCCTGAAAAGATCGCGCGCGATCGAGCAGAACAGATCAGTGGTGCGACTTTGATCCTGCAAACGGCGGCTCATGATGATCGGCGACGACACCTGCGCGCCGTCGAGCGGACGATATGTCACGCCTCGCGCACGCAAACCTCTGACACTTTCCGGCACGAGACACACACCAACCTGCGCGGCGACGAGACCGAGCGCTGTCTGCAACTCGCGCACTTCATGGACGGCTGCGGGTTCGACGGCATGATCGCGGAAGGCGGACAACTGCTGGTCCGCGTAACTGGGCCGTGGCGTGGACGGATAGACGATCAGCGTTTCTTTCGCAAGAGCATCGAGCGTCAACGTGCCCCTTTCCGCGAGCGCATGGCCGGAGGGCAATGCGGCGATCAGCGTCTCTTCGACGAGCACCTCGCGCGCCAATTGCGGTTCGTCGAAACGAAGGCGGCCAAAGCCGACATCGATGCGTCCGCCTTTTAGCGCGCTCAGCTGCTCGATCGTGAACATCTCGATCAGCGAAATCTGGATGAGCGGCGCCGCTTCCCTGAATGCGCGGATCACGTCGGGCAACGGACCGTACAGCGTGGACGGTACGAAGCCGATGACGATGCGCTCGGCGAGTTGCGCAAGGCGCCGTGTGAGCGGCAGCAACTCGTCGCTCTCTTCGAGCAGGCGCTTCGCCTGCGCGTAAAAGACGCGTCCGGCTTCCGTCAGCTTGAGCGGGCGCGCACCCCGTTCGAAGAGCGCAAGGCCCACGCTGTCTTCGATCTGCTGAATCTGCCGCGAGAGGGGCGGCTGCGTCATGTTCAGCCGTTCGGCGGCGCGCGTGAAGTTCCTTTCTTCCGCGACCGCGACGAAATAGCGAAGTTGACGCAGTTCCATCTATGCCCTGAAGGTATGGAAATAGACTCAATCGGTCTTGGACGGATTCCGCTGGCGCCCCTAGTATGGGTCCCAACAGCAGGAGAGCCGTATGATACCAAGCCCCATACAGATACAAGCCGTAGATACCATTCTCGTCGATGTTCCCACGATCCGGCCGCACCGCCTGTCCGTCGCCACGATGAACTGCCAGGTCCTCGTGCTGGTCCGGATTCAATGCGCGGATGGTATGGCAGGCTGGGGCGAGGCGACGACGATCGGCGGGCTCGCTTATGGCGAGGAAAGTCCGGAGAGCATCAAGACCAATATCGACACTTACTTCGCGCCGATGCTCAAAGGCATGGATGCAACGCGCCCCGGCCAGGTCATGGCGAAGCTGCGCGAGAGCTTTCAAGGCAATCGCTTTGCGAAGTGCGCGATCGAAACGGCGCTGTTCGACGCGCAGGCTCGACGCTTCGGCGTGCCGCTTTCGGAACTGTTCGGCGGCCGCGTGACGGATTCCGTCGAAGTCGCGTGGACGCTAGCGAGCGGCGACACAGGCCGCGATATCGACGAAGCGCATCAGATGCTGGAAATGAAGCGCCATCGCGTGTTCAAGCTGAAGATCGGCACGCGCGCGCCCGCTGACGATGTCGCGCATGTCGCCGCGATCAAGGCCGCCGTGGGCGACCGCGCGCAAGTGCGCGTCGATGTGAATCAGGCGTGGAGTCAGGCCGAAGCGCTGTGGGCCATCGAGCGGCTCGCGGATGCAGGCTGCGACCTGATCGAACAGCCGATTGCCGCCGAGGATCGACGCGGACTCAAGCGTCTCACGCATCTGTCGAAGGTGCCCATCATGGCCGACGAAGCATTGCACGGCCCCGTCGATGCATTCGATCTCGCGAGCGCCCACGCCGCCGATGTGTTCGCAGTGAAGATCGCGCAATCGGGCGGCCTGACGGGCGCGGCGGGCGTGGCCGCGATTGCGCTCGCATCGGGTGTCGACCTGTATGGCGGCACGATGCTCGAAGGCGCGCTCGGCACGATTGCTTCTGCGCAACTGTTCAGTACTTTCCGTGAATTGAAGTGGGGCACCGAACTCTTCGGGCCGCTGCTCCTCACCGAAGAAGTTCTCGTCGAGCCGCTGCGCTACGAGAACTTCGCATTGAAGTTGCCGCAAGGGCCGGGCCTCGGCATTCAACTCGACCTCGACAAGATCGAGAGATTGCGCCGCGATACGAAGCGCGGCGCGAGCGTAGTGAAGCTATGACGGTGCTGACACGGCCCGTTGAGCATCGTCGTCAGTGATTGGACTAAAGGAGACATCCCCATGGAAATCAAAGCCATCGACGCCCTGTTGAACAAGATCAACGAGAGCGCCACGCACGAAGGCAACGCCCGCACGAAGCAGGTGGTCAACCGCATCATTCGCGATCTGTTCATCACGATCGATGAGCTCGATGTGACGCCGAACGAATTCTGGTCGGCGCTGAACTATCTCGGCGAAGCGGGCCAAAGCGGCGAGCTCGGCCTGCTGGCCGCCGGTCTCGGCTTCGAGCACTTCCTGGACGTCCGTCTCGACGAAGCGGAAAAGCAAGCAGGTATTGCGGGCGGCACGCCGCGCACGATCGAAGGTCCGCTGTATGTGGCAGGCGCGCCGGAATCGACGGGCCATGCGCGTCTGGACAACGGCAACGAGCCGGGCGAGACGCTCGTGATGCGCGGCCGCGTGCTCGCCGAAAATGGCGAGCCGCTGCGCGGCGCACTGGTCGAAGTGTGGCACGCGAACCATCTGGGCAACTACTCGCACTTCGACAAGTCGCAACCTGAATACAATCTGCGCCGCTCGATCCGCACCGATGAAAACGGCAATTACAGCTTCCGCAGCGTGGTCCCCATCGGCTATAGTGTGCCGCCCGAAGGCAAGACGCAGCAGCTGCTGGATCTGCTAGGCCGTCACGGTCATCGTCCCGCGCACATTCACTTCTTCGTGTCGGCGCCAGGCTATCGCAAGCTGACGACCCAGATCAATATCGAAGGCGATCCGTATCTGTGGGACGACTTCGCGTTCGCCACGCGCGAAGGCCTCGTGCCCGCGGTGAAGAAGGAAGAGGGCGCAACGGGCAAGCCGTATGACATCGACGGCCAGTTCGCGCTGATCGACTTCGACTTCAATCTCGTCAAGGAACGCAACGACGTGCCGACGAGTGAAGTGGAGCGCGCTCGCGCCTGATCGCGCAGCATCGTCGAATGGTTGAATGCGGCCGCCGCTTCAGGCGGTCGCGTGCATTGAAAGCACGGCGCGACGCGAATGTCGCGCAATCGCTCGAGAGTCACTTCGAAAGTCACTCTAAACAAGCGGAGTACCCGAATGCTATTTCACGTGAAGATGGTCGTTAAGCTGCCGCACGATATGCCCGTGGAGCGCGCGAACGAATTGAAGTCCGATGAAAAGGCCATGGCGCAGCGGCTGCAGAAAGAAGGAATCTGGCGGCACTTGTGGCGTATCGCCGGGCTGTATGCGAATTACAGCGTGTTCGATGTGGAAAGTCCCGCGCAGCTGAATGATCTTCTCATGCAGTTGCCGCTTTATCCGTATATGGAAATCGAAGTCGATGCGATTTGCCGGCATCCGTCGTCGATTCACGAGGACGATCGCTAACTGCTTGAGCTGTGCTTTTGTTTTCGCTAGCGCCGCGAAAACAAAAAAGGAAGAGACCAGGCACGCGTCTCTTCCAAAGTACTACTAGGGTAGCCCTACCAGACAACAACCACTACAACATAAACCCGCTTGATCAGTCGAGCGCCGCAGCAGGCCCGAAGAATTCATAACGGCTCTGCTTCTCGGGCACGCCGATCGCTTTCAGATGCCGCTTCACGGCCTTCATGAAAGGCTTCGGTCCGAGGAAATACACGTCGACGTCGCGCGTCGCGGGCATCCATTCCATCAGACGCGCTTCATCGAGCAAGCCTTCCGCGTGATGCGCTTCATCGTCCGTACGCGGCTTCTCGTACACGTAGAAGCGCTTGAGTTGCGGATGACGGTCCGCGAGTTCGTCGATGACATCGCGGAACGCATGCACGCCGCCATGACGCGCTGCGTGGATGAAGTGAATCGGACGCGACGTCTGCAGCGCGGCGTTGAGCATCGCGAGCGTCGGCGTGATGCCGACACCGCCGCTGATCAACACGAGGGGCTTGTCACTGCGCTCCAGCGTGAAATCGCCCGACGGCGCGTACAGATCCAGCGTCGAGCCTTCGTGCACGGAGTCGTGCAGGAAGTTCGAGCCCTTGCCGTTCGGCTCGCGCTTCACGCTGATCCGATATTCGTGGCCATTTGCCGCAGCCGACAGCGAATAGTTGCGGCGGATTTCTTCACCTTCGACGACCAGGCGCAGGCCGATGTACTGGCCCGGATGGAATTCGAGCAGATCGCCGCCGTCGGCCGGGCGCAGATAGAACGACGTGATCTCGTCGCTCTCCTTGACCTTGCGCGCCACCACGAACTCACGCGTGCCGCGCCACCCGCCAGTGGCCGTTTCCTTTTCGACATACACCTTCTCTTCGAGCCCGATCAGCAGGTCGGCCAGTTGCTGATAGGCGGCGGCCCACGCTTCGATCACGGCATCCGTCGCGATCTCGGCGCCGAGCACTTCGCGGATCGCGCGCAGCAGACATGCGCCGACGATCGGATAATGCTCGGGAAGGATGTTCAGCGCGACGTGCTTGTTGACGATTTGCGAAACCAGTCCGCCGAGTTGTTCGAGTTGATCGATATGGCGCGCGTACATCAGCACCGCATTCGCCAGCGCACGTGGCTGGTCGCCCGATTGCTGGTGCGCCTGGTTGAACAGCGGGCGCACGCTCGGGTACTCCGCCAGCATGACCTTGTAGAAGTGCGTGGTGAGCGCTTCTCCACCGCTTTCGAGCAGGGGCACGGTTGCCTTGATGATTGCGCGTTGTTCGGCTGACAGCATGAGTTGTTTCCTCGCAGTTGGGGTGAGTGGCGCCCGCCAATGCGGCGGGTTTCGGGTAATCACCTAACGCAGGTATCGGGCCAGCTCGTGAGCGTCGTAAAATCAAAGGGTTATAAAAAACGTCTGTGGATATGACAAGCGTTAAAAAGACTTCATTCGAAGTCAAACTGACTGCGTCCGAGGTGCTCGATGCGCTCATTCCGCTCGTCGAGGACCTGACGCGCGACTTGCCGGAACGCGAGCGCTATCGCCGGCTGCTGACGACGCTGCGCACGCTGTTTCCCGGCGATGCAGCGGCCCTTTTGCGTCTCGACGAAGACACGCTCGTCCCGCTCGCGATCGACGGCCTGAGCAGCGATACGCTCGGCAGGCGCTTTCGCGTCGGCGATCATCCGCGCTTCGAAGCGCTGCTATCGAGTCGCGCGCCGACGCGCTTTCCTGCCGATTCCGCCTTGCCCGATCCCTACGATGGCCTCGTGCAGGGCGTAAGCGGCCATCTCGAAGTGCACGATTGCCTGGGCTGTCCGCTGTTCATCGGCGGCAGGCCGTGGGGTCTGCTGACGCTCGATGCGCTCGACCCTGAGCGCTTCGACAGCATCGACATGAACGCGCTGCAAGCGTTTCTGAGTCTCGCGGCGGCCACGGTGAGCGTCGCGGAGCGCATCCACACGCTTGAGCGCAACACGGAAGAAGAACGTCAGCGCGCGGAGGCGTATCGCCAGGCGAGCGGGCAGAGCAGCCGCGATCTGATCGGCAGCAGCGCGGCGCATCAGCAACTCGTCAACGAAATCCGCGTCGTTGCGAACAGCGAGCTGACGGTGCTCGTGACGGGCGAAACGGGCGTCGGCAAGGAACTCGTCGCGAACGCGATTCACAGCGGTTCGCCGCGCGCGAACAAGCCGATGATCAGCCTCAACTGCGCGGCGCTGCCCGATACGCTCGTCGAGAGCGAGCTGTTCGGGCACGTGCGCGGCGCGTTCTCGGGCGCGTCGTCGGACCGCAGCGGCAAGTTCGAGCTGGCCGACGGCGGCACGCTCTTTCTCGATGAAGTCGGCGAACTGCCGCTCGGCGTGCAGGCGAAGCTGCTGCGCGTGTTGCAGAACGGGCAGTTGCAGCGCATCGGCTCGGACAGCGAGCACAAGGTCGACGTGCGGCTGATCGCCGCAACGAATCGCGACCTGGCCGAAGAAGTGCGGGCCGGGCGTTTTCGCGCGGACCTGTATCACCGGCTGAGCGTCTACCCGTTGCGCGTGCCGCCACTGCGCGAACGCGGACGCGATGTGCTGCTGCTCGCGGGCTTCTTCCTCGAAGAGAATCGCGCGCGGCTCGGGCTGCTCAGCATCCGGCTCGCGCACGACGCGCAGGCCGCGCTGCTTGGGTACAACTGGCCGGGCAACGTGCGCGAACTGGAGCACATGATCGGGCGCAGCGCGTTCAAGGCATTGTCGCGCCATCGCGAGCGGCCGCGCATTCTGACGCTGACGGCTGCTGACCTCGGCATGTCGGCGAACCCCGGCGCCGATCTGGCGGCGCCCGCATCGCGTTCGTCTTCGACGGACACAAGCGAAGCAAGCGCCACCGACTTTCGCAGCGCCGTCACGGCTTACGAGCGCACGCTCGTCAGCGATGCGCTCGAGCGCAACAACCACAACTGGGCCGCCGTCGCGCGTACGCTCGGCATGGATCGCGCGAACCTGAACCGGCTCGCGAAGCGTCTCGGGTTAAAGTGAACATGTGTCGAGCGGCGCGCGAGACCTGATTTGGTAGTATCTGATCTGTCAGTCAGATCGCCGTTTGCTCCAGGAGGCCTCGCGTGCGTCATTACACCAAAGACAATTTCAAGGTGAGGGAGAGCGTCGGCTTCCAGCTCGTGAAGGCGCGCAACCTGATCGTCACCGAGATGGACGCGGCGCTCAAGGAACTCGACATCTCCGGCCAGCAAATGGGCATCGTGCTGATGCTCAGACAGAACCTCGCGTCGACGCCATTCGAGCTGTCGAAAATGCTCGGAATCGACACGGGGCTGATGACCCGCATGCTCGACAAGCTCGAAGCGAGAGGGCTGCTGGTGCGCTCGCGCGATCAGCAGGACCGTCGCGTCGTCAATCTTTCGCTGACGAAAGACGGCATCGCCGTCGCCGATCAGATTCCCGAAATCGCGCCTGACGTGCTCAACGCGCGCCTCAAGGACTTCACCAAGGCCGAACTCACGGAACTGCGCCGCTTGCTGCGCAAATTCCTGGGCGACTGAACACGCCCTGTGCGGCCGTTCGGCCCGCATCCGCGGTATCCAACTGAAAGACAAGGACTGTCGCATCTGATGGAACAATGAGTTTCATCCATGCGCCGTTGACTGTATCTGACACGTCAATTATTGTTCTTGCAAATAGCACGGAGTCAGAGATGTTGCACGATCCGAAAGACGATTTTCACCTGACGCAAGACGTCATTTGCGCGATCAGCAAGGCGCGCAACGTCGTGATGACGCAGATGGATGCAGCGGTGAAGCACCTGAACATCACGGCGCACCATGTCGGCATTTTGTTGTCGCTGATGCGCGGCGTCGATACGACGCCGGCGATGCTGTCGCGGCACCTCGGCATCGATACGGGCCTGATGACGCGCATGCTCGACAAGCTCGAAACGCTCCGCATGCTCACGCGCTCGCGCAACAGCGACGACCGACGCGTTGTGAATCTCGAACTGACGGACGCGGGCCGCGAGGTCGCACTGCGCATCGCCGAGATCGCGCCGGATGTGCTGAACACGCGCCTTGAGCGCTTCACCGCAGCGGAATTCGACGAACTGCACCGTCTGCTTCGAAAATTCCTCGACGATTGAGCGATTTTTTTATCCAATTATCTGATAGGTCAGAAAATGAGCAATCAGTCAAACACCACGTCAAGCACCAGGCAGCGCGCATCGCGTGCGCTGAAAGTCGGTGTCTCGGTGATGTTCGCGGCAGTGCTGTCGGCGTGCGTGAACTACGCGGGCATCCACAGCGACGCGAAGACGGCCGAGCCGCAGCAGTATGCAACGCAGCAGAGCATTCCCGCCGAGCAGGGCCACTGGCCCGCAGCGAATTGGGCCGATCAGTTCGGCGACGCGCAACTGAAGGCGCTGATCGACGAAGCGCTAAAGAGCAGCCCGACGCTCGACCAGGCGCGCGCCCGCGTCGCGGCTGCTTCGGCCTATAGCGAAACGGCGAAGGCGAGCACGATGCCGCGCGTCGACGCAAGCTACTCGCTCACGCGCCAGCAGTTCTCCAGCACGGCGCTCGTGCCGCCTCCGTACGGCGGTTCGTGGCAGACGGAAAACAAGGGCCTGCTGAGCGCTTCATACGATCTCGATCTGTGGGGCAAGAACCGCGAAGCGTTGAAGTCGGCGGTCTCGCAGCTTCAGGCCAGCCAGGCCGACGCGGAATTCGTCAAGCTGACGCTGACGACATCGATTGCCCGCACGTATAACCAGCTCGCGCGTCTGTATGTGCTGCGCGACATCGCGCAACAGGAGATCGCGCAGCGCGAGCAGATCGACCGCATCACGGCGGGCCGCATCGCGACGGGGCTCGATACGGAAGTCGAGCGCAAGACCGCGCAGGCCAATCTCGCGACGAGCCGTGCCACGCTTAAAGCGCTCGACGGCCGGATTCTCACGACGCGCTATCAGATCGCCGCGCTGCTCGGCGCGGGGCCGGACCGTGGCTTGCAGATCGTGCGTCCGACGCTCGGCCTCGGCGACGAAGTGCGTCTGCCCGACAACCTGCCCGCCGATCTCGTGAGCCGCCGCCCCGATATCGTGGCCGCGCGCTGGCGAGTCGATGCGATGACGCACGACGTGAAGGAAGCGAAGGCCGAGTTCTATCCCGACATCAATCTGAGCGCCGCGATCGGTCTCGACGCGTTCGGCTTCGGCCGCTTTCTGACGGCCGCGAGCCGCACGGCGTCGGTGGGCCCGGCGATCCATTTGCCCATCTTCGATGCGGGCGAATTGCGCGCTCAACTGAAGGGCCGCTACGCCGATTTCGACTACGCCGTCGCGACCTACAACCAGACGCTCGTCACCGCATTGAGCGAAGTGGCCACGCAGCTCGCCGACGTGCGCTCGACGGACGGGCAGCTCGTCGATGCGCAGAACGCGCAGGACGCCGCGCGCCAGGCCGACAAGCTCGCGCTGGTGCAGTACAAGGCCGGCCTCACGAATCAGCTGACTGTCCTGAACGCCGACGTCAATGCGCTTTCCGCCGATCAGGCCGTTGCGAACCTGCGCATGGACCGCCGCGACCAGCAGATCGCGCTGGCCTCCGCGCTTGGCGGCGGCTTCGTCGATGCGTCGAATGCGTCCGATCCCAACACCTCTGCCGTCGCCGCGCGCTGAGCGGCAACTCAAAGAATCTGCCTGGAGAATCGAAATGAGCGAACTCAACACCCCGGAGCGTCAAGCGACGCAAGAAACGCAAGCCACGGCAGCACCGCGCGCGAAGCAGGATGCCGCCGCGAACGAGCCCACGCGTAAGCGCAAGCTGTTGCTCGCGCTACTTGGCGTGGCCGTCGTCGTGTCGGCGGCGGCGTATGGCGCGTACTACACGACGTATGCCCGCTATCACGAGACCACTGACGACGCGTACGTCAGCGGCAACCTCGTGCAGCTGACGCCGCAGGTAACGGGCACCGTCGTCGCCGTGAATGCCGACGATACCCAGATTGTGAAAGCGGGTGACCCCGTCGTGAAGCTCGACAACGCCGATGCGAAGGTCGCGCTCGGCAATGCCGAAGCGACGCTCGGACAGACCGTGCGGCAAGTGAGCAGCCTCTACGTGAACAACGATTTCTATGCGGCCAACGTCGCGCAGAAACAATCCGACCTGGCGCGCGCACAGGACGATCTGCGCCGCCGCCAGGCCGTCGCCGATACGGGCGCGGTGTCGGCGGAAGACATCGCGCACGCACGCGACACCGTGACGGCCGCGCAGGCGGCGCTCGATGCCGCGCGGCAACAGGCGGAAGCGAACCGCGCGTTGACCGACCGCACGACGATCGAGCAGCACCCGAACGTGCAGGCGGCCGCATCGAAAGTGCGCGACGCGTACCTCGCGTACGCGCGCAACACGCTGCCCGCGCCCGTCACCGGCTATGTCGCGAAGCGCTCGGTGCAGGTCGGCCAGCGCGTGTCGCCGGGCACGCCGCTGATGGCGATCGTGCCGCTCGACGGCGTGTGGGTCGATGCGAACTACAAGGAAAGCCAGTTGCGCAACATGCGCATCGGTCAGCCCGTGACGCTGACGGCCGACGTGTATGGCAGCAAGGTCCAGTATCACGGCCGCGTGGTCGGTTTCTCGGCGGGCACGGGCAGCGCGTTCGCAACGCTGCCCGCGCAGAACGCGACGGGCAACTGGATCAAGGTCGTGCAACGCTTGCCCGCGCGCATCCAGCTCGATCAGAAGGAACTCGAAGCGCATCCGCTGCGTATCGGCCTTTCGATGGAAGTCGATGTCGACACGCGCAACGACACCGGCGCGCAACTCGGCACGGCCATGAACACGACGTATCACACGGATGTATTCGATGGATACGGCGCGCAGGCAGATGCGGAGATCGAGAAGATCATCGCGCAGAACAGCGTGCCGATGCATACGGGCGCGGTGGCCGGCGCCGCATCGTCGCGGCCGCTTGCGAAGCGCGACGCGAGCGCGAAGGAAGACAAGCGCAGCGGCTCCGCCCAGCGCGCCGGCTAATTCGCACGCCGGGACGCGGCTCACATCCGTGTCCCCGTTCGCGCAATTATCTGATCAGTCAGATAAAAAACTTTGGACTTGAACTGACATGAATTCCTCGACGCAACTTTCACCGCCACCGCTCACGGGCGGCAAGCTGGTTCTCGCGACGATTGCCGTCGCGCTGGCGACGTTCATGAACGTGCTCGATTCGTCGATTGCGAACGTCGCGATTCCAACCATCTCCGGCAATCTCGGCGTGTCCGTCGACGAAGGCACGTGGGTCATCACGCTGTTCTCGGCGGCCAATGCCGTGGCGATTCCGCTGACGGGCTGGCTCACGCAGCGCGTCGGCCAGATCAAGCTGTTCGTCGCGGCGATCGTGCTGTTCGTGTTCTCGTCGTGGCTGTGCGGCGTCGCGCCGAACCTGATCGTGCTGCTCGCCGCACGTGTGTTGCAGGGCGCGGTCGCGGGACCGCTGATTCCGCTGTCGCAGGCGATTCTGCTCGGCTCGTATCCGAAGGAAAGAAGCTCGACGGCGCTGTCGCTGTGGGCGATGACGGCGACCGTCGGCCCGATCGCGGGCCCCGCGCTCGGCGGCTGGATCACCGACAGCTATAGCTGGTCGTGGATCTTCTACATCAACATTCCCGTGGGCCTGTTCGCTGCCGCCGTGACGTGGATGATCTACCGCGACCGCGAATCGCCGACACGCAAACTGCCCATCGACAAAGTGGGCCTGATGTCGCTGATCGCCTGGGTCGCGTCGCTGCAGATCATGCTCGACAAGGGCAAGGACCTCGACTGGTTCAACTCGCCTGTGATCTGTGCGCTCGCGGTCATTGCGGCCATCAGCTTCCTGTTCTTCCTGATCTGGGAGTTCACGGAGAAGAACCCGATCGTCGATATCCGCCTGTTCGCTGTGCGAAATTTCCGCGGCGGCACGATTGCGATCTCGATCGCGTATGCGGTGTTCTTCTCGAACCTCGTAATCCTGCCGCAATGGATTCAGGGCTATCTCGGCTATCGCTCCGTCGATGCCGGTCTCGTGACTGCGCCGCTCGGCATCTTCGCCGTGCTGCTCGCGCCTGTGATGGCGAAGATCATGCCGAAGTCCGACGCGCGCGTGCTCGCGACGCTCGCTTTCATCGGCTTCGCAGGCGTGTTCTTCATGCGCTCGCAGTACACGACGGGCGTCGACCCGTGGACGCTGATCCTGCCGACGCTGCTGCAAGGCATTCCGATGGCGCTGTTCTTCGTGCCGCTGACGGCCATCATCCTGTCGGGCCTGCCCGCCGACAAGATTCCGGCCGCGGCGGGCCTGTCGAACTTCGTGCGCGTGTTTGCGGGCGGCGTGGGCACGTCGCTCATCACGACGGGCTGGAACAACCGGACCATCCTGCACCATGCGCAACTCGCGGAGCAGTCGAGCGTGAACAACCCCGCGTACACGAACGCGATCGCGAGCGTGCACTCGACGCTCGGCGGCAGCATGGATCAGGCCGTCGCGTTCTTCGAGCGGTCGATGAATGCGCAGGCCGCGATGCTCGGGCTGAACGATATCTTCTGGTTGTCGTCGATGATCTTCGTCGTCATCATTCCGCTGATCTGGCTGACGCGGCCGGCCAAGGGCGGTGGCAGCGGCGCGGCAGCGGCGGGCGCGCATTGAACCTGAGGTGATCGACCCGATCGCGAGCGCGCGTGCGAAGCCCCGGTCCAAATCAATGGACCGGGGCTTTTCGCTGATGTCCTGAATGCGTCGGTGGCAGCGACAGTGAAGCGCTCAGCCTCGCTGCTGCGCGACGGCCTTGCGAACGGCATCGACAGCGGGCGTTGCGTCATGCGGCGCTCGCGTCGCGTCGGTGTTCTTCACTTCGATGATGCCGGTGCCGCGTGCCTTGACGCTGTTCGTCGGCGCGGTTGTCGGCGGGATCAGTTCGGGTTTGTTGCACGTTTTCGCGCGCGCTGCGGGCTGCATCGCGACGGGCTGCATGCTAGCCGAGTCCTTGTCCGCGCCCGCTGCGATCTGCGCGTCGCTGCATCCCCACGATTCCAGCAGCGAGCGCGCCATTCCCGTCGAGCACTGCGCGCGGCTGCGCGTGATGCGCGCCGCGACCTTCACGAATGCACTGTCGTGCATCGCTTCGAGTCGCTCATACGCGCGCGCGGCATCGTCGATGTTCAGCGCAACGGCCGTGCGATACGCGTCGCGTGCTTCGTCCATTGCGGCGGGTGAAACGAGGCCGGTCTTGACCGATGGCAGACTCAGCGCGTCGCCTAGATTCACGTACGCTTCCTGATAGCCGGGATTCTTCGCAATCGCGATCCGCAGTTCGTTGACGGCGGCGGCGCGATAGTCGATGTCGTCGGTGCCCGGCTGCATCGAAGCTCCCGCGAGCGCCGGCATCTGCGCGAGCCCGAGCCACGCGCGGGCGAGCGCGTTGTGCGCGGGCGCGTAGTCTTTGTGCAGTTGAACGGCGCGCTTGAGCACCTCGGCGGCGTGCTGGTAGCAGCCCATATCGGCGAGCGCGACACCCCAGTTGTAGTACGCCCACGGACGCACCTTCTTCCACGCATGCAGTTCGCCGCTCATGTCGACGATGCGGCGCGCGTGCCGGACGGAGCCTTCGTAGTCGCGCGCGTAGGTGTCGAGCTTCGACAGCGCGAGCAGTGCCCACGCGGCGTCCTCTTTCGATGCGCCTGACGCATCGCGCCCAGAGCCCGCCGCGAGTTGTTCGAAGCGTTCGCGCACGTCGTCGAACTGGCAGCGCGCGTCGCCCGCGTCATCCGCGTTGCCCGCGTTGCCCTTCAAGCAGCGCTTCTGCTCCATCTGCGTCAGATACGACGCGTACAGCAGCGGGCTCTGATGCTGAAGGATCGTCATCGCGGCTTGCTGCAGCGCGTGCGTGAGCGCCTGCGATTCGCTCGATGCATCGGCGTGCGCGGCCGCTTCGGACGACACGCCGTTGCCGAGCGCGACGGTGCGTCCGTCGGGATCACGCAGCGTGAGCATCATCGCGAACGACGATGACGTGCCGGCGACCGTGCCATACACCGACGAGTCGCGCTTGAGCAGCGTGCGCGCGAATTCGATCAGCGGCCGGATCGACAGGTCGGTGCCGGGCACTGTGATGTCGGGCAGCTTGAACTCGGACAGCACGTGCTCGGTATCGTTTGCGGGCGTGACGGATTCGGCTTCCTTGCGCAGGTCGCTGAGCGTGTCGACGAGCAGATGCTGCAAGGTCTGATCGGTATAGCCCCGGTGCTTGAAATCGTCGGAGACCTCGATCGGCTCGATGAGCGTCATCGGATCGAACCATGCGCCGCACAGCGCGATGATCCGCGGCCCGAGATAGAACGCCGCGACGAGGACGAGCGGAATCACGATGCCGAGATACAGCACGTGGCGGCACAGGAACCGTATCGCCCAGATGAACGCGGCGAGCGGATTGTCGAGAGATTTCATGGAGCCTCCTTGCGCGCGTTGCGTTCCGCTGCGATTGGCGCACCTGTCACAAGGCATCGAACATGCCAATTCGTCTGACGCTGGAAGAAGCAAGGCCAGGCGGGCGCGAGGACGCAAGTGTGTTGGGAGTCGGGCAACGAACTTTGGGCGGGAGTTGGATCATGGGCATCACACGGCATTGATTTAACAGTTGCCGCCCCGTCTGCTTTCAGTATCCGTATGGCAATGAAAGCAGATGGAATATCGAATAAGGGTAAACGTAATGACAAATCTGGTATCGTGCGCTCGGGCGCGATCAGCCTGAACGCGAAAACCGGCATCGACGGGATTTGTTCCAGGCGGTACATCAGCCGGCCCCGCGCCGGCCGGAGAGCAAGCCGCCATGCGGGTCGGCGCGTTGCCGCCCGTCATGGGCAGCGCCCGGTCAAGACATTTCGTCGTCGGGAAGATCCACCTCAATGTCAGGCCGATTGCCGGCCACATCAGGATTTCTTAAGCGAAAACCGTAAAAAATCGTCTCCGGGTTCCTCCCGGTGTCAACCTTTTGGGCAAATTGCCGTTGTCCGTTTGTAAAGAGTTGAAACAGGCGAAGTCAAGGCGGCCATAGCCCCCGGGTTCGCTCCGAAATCCAACATTATTCGATGCGGACGCAACGAGACCATTGCTGCCCATCCTGGCAACACCCGAATTCATCCATGTCTGACCAACCCCGTTTTTTGAGCCGCGCGGCCGCGCTGCTTCAGCGAGCGTGTGCCATGCCCGGCAGCCGGCGGCTGCTGTCGCCCGTGCTGTCGCTGGGCGTCTGCGTGCTGCTCTTGATCGTCTTCCAGCATCTGTCGCAGGCCGTCGACTATCGCTCGGTGATCAGCCACCTGCGTCATCTGACGGCGGGCGAATGGTCGGCCGCGCTCGGCGCGACCGTGCTCAGCTATATCGCTCTCGCAGGCCGCGATGCCGTCGGGCTGCGCTACGTCGGCAAGACGGTGCCGCGCGCGGCGCTCTGGATCGGCGCGACGGCGGGCTCGGCGCTCGGCAACGTGACCGGCTTCGGCGCGCTGACGGGCGGCGCGGTGCGCGCGCGGGTGTACGCGGTCGCCGACGTGACGCCCGCGCAGATCGGCCGCATGACGGTCTTCACGAGCGTTTCGCTTGCGCTCGCGCTCGTCCTGATGACGGCGCTCGGCATGCTGTGTGACGCAACGACGCTCGCGCCGATGCTCCACAGCCCGACGGGCGCGCTCGCATGGGGCGGCGCGGCACTGCTGACGCTGCTCGGGCTCATCACGCTCGCGTGCGGCAAGAACACGCGGCAAATCCGCACTCGCTGGAGCTGGCTCGCGTTCGATGTGCCGTCGCGCCGCGATTTCATCGCGCAAGTGCTCCTCGCCGCGCTCGATGTCGCCGCCGCCGGTCTCGCGCTGTGGGCGCTGTTGCCGCACACGGACGTGAGCTTCGTTTCGTTCATCACGATCTACGCGGCTGCGATGCTGCTTGGGCTGATCGGCCATACGCCGGGCGGCGTCGGCGTGTTCGAGGCGGCGATGGTGTTCGCGCTCGGCGGCAGCGTGCAGACGCACTACATGGTCGCCGCGCTGCTCGCCTATCGCGCGATCTATTTCGGCTTGCCGCTGATCGTGTCGGCGGGACTGCTGGCCGGCTTCGAAGGACGCGCGCTGAAGAAGCATCTGCCGCTGCATCACGCGGCCGCCGTATCGCAGCTTGCGCCGCTGTTTCTGAGCCTCGTGACGTTCGTCGTCGGCGGCATGCTGGTGATCTCCAGCGCGACGCCCGCCTTCTGGTATCGCATTGCGATCCTGCGGGACTTTCTGCCGCTGTGGGTGCTCGAAGGCTCGCAGATGCTGTGCAGCCTCGTCGGCGTGGCGCTGCTGTTCGTCGCGCGCGGCCTGTCGCGGCGTCTCGATGCGGCGTGGTGGCTCACGCTCGGTCTCGTTGTCCTGAGTCTCGCGCTGTCGCTGACGAAGGGTCTCGCGTTCGTCGAAGCGGGCGTGCTGTCCACGCTGATCGTGCTGCTTCTCGCGACGCGCTCGCGCTTCAACCGCCGCTCGTCGCTCTTTGCCGAGCCGTTCACGATGGCCTGGCTCGTGTCGGTGATGATGGTGCTGATGCTCGCGGTGTGGGTGATGCTGTTCGCGTTCCGCGACGTGCCTTATACGCGCGACCTGTGGTGGCAATTCGCCTTCGACGAACGCGCGCCGCGCGCGTTGCGCGCGACGCTTGCGGCCAGCCTGTTCGCCGCGACGTTCGCGTTCTGGCAATTGCTGCGTCCCGCGGCGGGCCGCTTCGTGATGCCGGCGAAGCAGGATCTCGAGGACGCGGCCCGCATCTTCCGCGCGCAGGAACGCAGCGACGCCGGTCTCGCGCTGATGGGCGACAAGAGCTTCCTGTTCTCCAAGTCGCGCCAGGCCTTCCTGATGTACGCGAAGTACGGCCGCACGTGGGCCGCGCTGCACGATCCCGTCGGTCCGCGCTGCGAGTGGGCCGAGCTGATAGGCGAGTTCGTCGCGCTCGCGCATGCGCATGGCGGGCGCGCGGCGTTCTATCAGGTGCGCGCGAACGCGCTGCCGCTCTATCTCGATGCGGGTCTCACGCTGATGAAGCTCGGCGAGGAAGCGCATGTCGTGCTCGACGAATTCGATCTGAAGGGCTCGCATCGCGCGCATCTGCGCTATGCGTTGAAGCGCGGCGAGCGCGACGGCTTCACGGTCGAAGTGATCGAGCCGCCGCGCGTGCCCGAATCGATGGAGACGCTGCGCGCGATTTCCGATGTCTGGCTCGACAGCCGCGATGCGCGCGAAAAGAGCTTTTCCGTCGCCGCGTTCACGGAGGACTATCTGGCCGCGCAATCGGTGATGCTCGTGCGGCAGAACGGCGAGCCCGTCGCGTTCGTCACGTTCATGACGACGGACCTGAACACGGAAGCGACCGTCGGCGTAATGCGCCACGTGCCGCAAGCATCGCCGTACGCAATGGAGTACCTGTTCACCCAGCTCGCGCTGCATCTGAAGCACGCGGGCTTCCGTTCGCTGAGCCTCGGCATGGCGCCGTTCTCCGGCATGTCGCCGACGCCGCTCGCGTCGCGCTGGCACCGGCTCGCGGGCATCGTGTGGCGCTTCGGCGGCCGCTTCTACAACTTCCGCGGACTGCGCGCTTTCAAGAGCAAATTCCAGCCTCAATGGGAGCCGCGCTATCTCGCTGCATCGGGGTCTGTCGGCGTGTTCTTCACGCTCGCGGATCTGTCATTGCTGGCAGGGGGCTGGCGTTCATGATCAAGCAAAAGTTTTATCGGCTCGCCGTCCTGGCGAGCGTTTCGCTGTGCTCGCTCGCGGGCATCGCGTCGACGGCGCACGCATATGAAACCGTATCCGGCGGCCTTTATGGTCAGGTCACGGTGACGAAGCCCGCGGGCGAAGTGCACGGCTTCGTCGTGCTGTTCTCGCGCGAAAGCGGCTGGAGTGCCGCGGATCAGCAGGCCGCCGACGCGCTCGCGAAGGACGGTGCAATGGTGGTCGGCGTCGATACGAAAAAGTACGCGGCGAATCTCGCCGCGAAGAAAGAGACTTGCCATCAGATCGTGGGCGACGCTGAAGCGGTGAGCCATCAGCTCGAACGACAGGTGCAGTCGAATCGTTACTTCATGCCGATCGTCGCGGGCTCCGGCCAGGGCGCGACGCTCGCGATGGCGGTGCTGAAGCAGGCGGCGGAGAACACGGTGGCGGGCGCCGTGTCGGTCGCGGCGCAGAGTAGTCTCGACAAGCGTTTCAACCCCTGCCCGCCGGACCCGACCATCACGCACGGGCCTGGCCTGCCCGGCTTCGTCGAAACGGATGCGAATGCTTCCGCCGGCACGCAGCGCATCGTCGAATTGACGGCGCCGCATCTGCGCGTTGCGCCGATGAAGGAAGAGGACGTCTCCGATCTTCCGTTGATCGAACTGCCTGCCGCGCATCCGAACGGCTTGATGGCGATCGTGATTTCAGGCGACGGTGGCTGGCGCGACCTCGACAAGACGATCGCCGAAGAACTGCAGAAAGATGGCGTATCCGTAATCGGCTGGGACAGTCTGCGTTACTTCTGGTCCGAGCGTTCGCCGCAACAGACGAGCCACGACCTCGCGCGCGTGCTGCAAACCTACACGACGCGCTGGCACGCGGACCACGTCGCGCTGATCGGCTATTCGTTCGGCGCCGACGTGATGCCGTTCGCGTACAACCGCTTGCCCGATGCGATGCGCGCGAAAGTGTCGCTGATTTCGCTGCTCGGCTTCGCGCCCGCAGCGGACTTCCAGATTCGCGTGACGGGTTGGCTCGGCATGCCCGCCAGCGACAAGGCGCTGAAGGTGAAGCCCGAGTTCGCGCGTCTGCCGCCGCGGATCGTGCAGTGCTTCTACGGCGAGCACGAAGAAGATACGCTGTGCCCGACGCTCACGAAGACGGGTATCGAAGTGATCCGCACGTCGGGCGATCATCACTTCGGGCACGACTACGCGGCGCTCGAAAAGCGTATTCTCGGCGCACTGAAAAAGCAGGCTGGCGGCGCTTGATATAGCGTTCGATATCGATATCAGCTTGATGGCGAATGCAGCGCGGCGACTGTGCATGAACGACAGTCGCCGCGCTTGCGATGTAACGCGCGGGTGTGTCCCGCATCTTCGATTATTGTTGCGGCCGCAATGGCCGCATCAGCTGTGCGTCTTCAGTGAAAAATCAAATACAGAATCACGAGGACGATAAGCGGCACACCTAGCAACCAACCGATCAGATAAGGCATCTCTTTCTCCCTGTGCGACTGCCGAGACCAGGCGGTCGTCGTGACACAGCGCTTTGCAGAGATCGGCGCAAGCGATATGCCACTGGATCTTTGATTGCGATGCAGCATGGCGTCGTATCTACGCTAAAGCCCTGACACGGCTTGCTTTAAGCGGTCATTCATGGCGATTCCGCATGCGCGTGCTTTGCGCATTGCGTTCGCTTTGCGCGGGCGGGCAATGCGGGTTTTGCCGCGCTGTCGCAATCCTTTCAGGTTCTATGCGCTTTTTCATTGAATGCGCCGCAATTCGGCGAATGCGCACTAATATGATCTTTGACCGGATTGAATTGGCGCTTTTCGAACAGGTAATGGAAGTACACAGCGGCGCATCGTCGGTGGGCGAATTCGCAGGTTTTCAGTTGAGCCGCGACTGGTGCGTTTTACTGGTGTCCGTGCTGTATTCCTCTGAGAGATGCCATGCTGAAGCGTCGAACCTTCCTGCTGGGCGGTGCGGGCGCAGTCGGCGCGCTGATCGTCGGATGGTCGGCGCTGCCGCCGCGTCAGCGGATCGTCGCGTCGGCGACCGTGCCCGTGCGGCCGGGCCAAACGGCGCTCAACGGCTACGTGAAGATCGCCAACGACGACACCGTCACCGTGATGATGTGCCGGGCCGAGATGGGACAGGGCGTGCATACGGGGCTCGCGATGCTGGTGGCCGAGGAACTCGATGCCGACTGGCGCGACATCCGCGTGGCCCATGCGCCGATCGACGGCATCTATAACAACGTCGAGAGCGTCGTCGGCGATCTGCCGTTTCGCCCCGACGACGACGGCGTCATCAAGGAACTCACGGTATGGCTCGCGCGCAAGCTCGCGCGCGATTTCGGCACGTCGATGACGGGCGGCTCGTCGACCATCAACGATCTCTGGCAACCGATGCGCGAGGCGGGCGCGTGCGCGCGGGCGATGCTGATTGGCGCAGCCGCCGAAATCTGGAGCGTGAAGGCGTCGGAGTGCCGCGTCGAAAAGGGCAAGGTGTTGCACGGCTCGGGGCGCAGCGCATCGTTCGGGCAACTCGCCGCCGAAGCCGCGCGCCAGCCGCTGCCGCGCAAGCCCATACTGAAAGACCCGGATACCTTCAAGCTGATCGGCAAGCCGCTCACGCGTATCGAAGCGCCTTCGAAGGTGGACGGCACCGCGCGCTTCGGCATCGACGTGCTGCCGGATGGCCTGCTGTACGCGAGCATCGCGATGTGCCCGACACCTGGCGGCACGGTGCGCAAATTCGACGGCTCGGTGGCGGCAGCGCTGCCGGGCGTGCAACGCGTATTCGCTGTCGATGCGTATAACGGCGGCACGGGCGGCGTCGCCGTGATTGCTGACGACATGTTCGTCGCGATGAATGCGCTCGACGTGCTGTCGATCGAATGGAACGACGGCGCGACCAAAGGATTGAACAATGCAGCCGTCGTGGAGCGTCTGTCGCAGGCGCTCGACGAGAGCGACGGCCACGCATGGTACAGCCACGGCGACGTCGATGGCGCGCTGGGCCGTGCTGCGCGGATCGTCATGGCCGAGTATCACGTGCCCTATCTCGCGCATGCGGCGCTCGAGCCCGTGAACTGCACTGCGCAAATCAAGGACGGCACGACAACGGTATGGGCCGCGACCCAGGTGCCCGCCGTCGCGCGCATGCATGTCGCGAAGCTGTTGGGCATCGACGCCGGGCAGGTCGATTTGCAGCAGCAACTGATAGGCGGCGCGTTCGGACGCAGGCTCGAAGTCGACTTCATCGTGCAAGCGGCGGCGATTGCGCGCGAAGCCAACGGACGCCCTGTGCAAACGCTCTGGACGCGTCCGCAGGACATGCGCCACGACTTCTATCGGCCTGCCTGCCTGTCGCGTTTCAAGGCGGGACTCAGTGAGCAGGGCCAACTGATCGCCTGGCATAACGCATCGGTGAGCCAATCGATTGTCACAACATGGATGGCGCGCAATTACCACATCCCCGACATCGGCCTCAATCTGGACAAGACCGTTACCGAAGGCGCGTTCGATCAGCCTTATGAAATGCCGAACGTGTGGATCGGGCAACGCACGATCGAGTTGCCGATGCCCGTCGGCTTCTGGCGTTCCGTTGGGCATTCGCATCAGGCGTTCTTCATCGAGAGCTTTATCGACGAACTGGCCGCCGCCGCGCACAAAGATCCTGTCGCGTTTCGTGCGAATCTGTTGACGCGGCATCCGCGGCATCTGGCCGTTCTGCGGAAAGTGGCGAGCATGTCCGGATGGCGTGCGCCCCTCGTATGGTCCGAAAACGGTATCCGGCATGCGCGCGGCGTCGCGTTGCATGAAGCGTTCGGCAGTGTGGTCGCGCAGGTCGTCGACGTGTCGATGGAAGCGGGCAATGCCATGAAGGTAAACCGCGTGTTTTGCGCGATCGATTGTGGTCTGCCCGTCAATCCGAATCTGATCAGGCAACAGGTGGAAGGCGCGATCGTGTTCGGCCTTTCCGCTGCGCTCAAGGAAGAAATCACGCTCGACGACGGCGCAGTGGTCGAGAGCCTCTATAGCGAATTCGACGTCGTGCGCATGGACGAATGCCCCGATATCTGCGTCGAGATCATGCCGTCGAAAGGGCATCCGCAAGGCGTCGGAGAAGTCGCGCTGCCGCCCATCGCGCCCGCCGTCGCGAATGCGCTGTTCGCGCTGACGGGCATGCGCTTTCGCACGTTGCCGTTCAAAGTGAAGCTGTACTCCGGGAGTGCAACATGCTCAAGCTGAATATCAACGGCAAGGCGGTCGACGTGTATTCCGATCCCACGACGCCGCTGCTCTGGGTCTTGCGCTGCGAACTGAAGATGACGGGCACGAAGTTCGGTTGCGGCGTTGGCGTATGTGGCGCGTGTACGGTGCTCGTCGGCAAGGAAGCGAAGACCTCCTGCCAGGAAAAGCTCTCCGATATCGGCGCCAATGACGTGACGACAATTGAAGGATTGCACGGACCGCAAGCACGTGCGCTGAAAGAAGCGTGGACGCGTATCGACGTCGTGCAGTGCGGCTATTGCCAGAGCGCGCAGTTGATGGCCGCGAGCGCACTGATCCTCAACAACCCGCATCCGAACACGAAGGATATCGACTGCGCAATGCACGGCATCATTTGCCGTTGCGGCACTTATCCGCGCATCAGGCAGGCGATTCTCGAAGCAACGGGGCAAGTGAGGAGCAATGCCAGTCCCTGCGAGAAGGGCTAATACCCCTTGTTGTAGAGCGTCAGATGATTGCTCACCGACGTCACGCCCGGCACGCCCTTCGTCACGTCCGCAGCCTGCTGGATCTGCGGACCATCGGGCACGCTGCCCGATAACGTGACCACTCCGTCGCGTGCCTTCACGTACACATTCGACACGTTGAAATTGGGCGCTTTCGCCAACGCCTTGCGGACGTCGCGAGCCAGTTTCTTGTCCGACGGCGTCGCCTTGCCTGAATGCGCAGCCGGACTCGACGACATCGACATGCTATCGCTGGCCTGCGCGTAGACGTTCGGCATCGACATCACGCATCCCACGGCGACAAGCAGTTTCACGACATTGCGTGCTTTCATGATTGCCCTCTGTTTCGGCTTCGCAGATCCTGAGTGAAAGATAGTCAACATTCCGCTTCGGATAAAGCCGCTCATGCGAATAAGGGGAAACCCGCAGTTGTCGATTATCGTGAATGGAGATATCGCTTATTCGCGCTATTGCGTTGCTCGATAAAAGCGTGACTTGCACACTTTGACGCAAATGAAGACGCTTATCAGGAGACACATATGCGTACGCAAGTTGGCATCATCGGCGCGGGTCCTGCTGGACTGGTTCTCTCTCATCTTCTTCATTTGCAAGGCATCGACTCCATCGTGCTCGAATCGCGCAGCCGCGAGCAGGTCGAATCGACGATACGCGCGGGCGTGCTCGAACAGGGCACGGTGGATCTGCTCGCGGAAACAGGCGTCGGCGAGCGCATGAAAGCGGAGGGCGCGCTGCATCATGGCTTCGAACTCGCGTTCGAAGGCAAGCGCCGGCGTCTCGATCTCACTGGATTGACGGGCAAGTCCATTACCATTTACGCGCAGCACGAAGTGGTCAAGGATCTGGTCGCCGCGCGCATCGCCGCGCAAGGCGAACTGCATTTCGAAGTGTCGGACGTATCGCTGCATGACATCGAAAGCAGCGCGCCGAGTATTCGCTACCGGCATCAGGGCGAAGTCCGCGAACTGCATTGCGATTTCATCATTGGATGCGACGGCGCGCAGGGCATTTCGCGCAACGCGATTCCCGAGGCGCTGCGCCGCGATTACCAGCGCGTTTATCCGTTCGCGTGGTTTGGCATTCTCGTCGAAGCGCCGCCGACGTCGGATGAACTGATCTACGCGCGCCATGAGCGCGGCTTCGCGCTCGTCAGCACGCGTTCGCACCACGTGCAGCGCATGTACTTTCAATGCGATCCGGAAGACACCGTCGACCATTGGTCCGACGACCGCATCTGGGCCGAAATGCACGCACGCGTCGATTCGGACGAAGGGCACAAGGTGATCGAAGGCAGGATCTTCCGGAAGAACATTATTGGCATGCGCAGCTTCGTCTCGACGACGATGCAGCACGGCCGGCTGTTCCTTGCCGGCGACGCGGCGCATATCGTGCCGCCGACGGGCGCGAAGGGCCTCAATCTCGCGGTCTCCGACGTGCGCGTATTGTCGGAAGCACTGCGCGAGTTCTACAAGCAAAACCGCACCGATCTGCTGGCCCGCTATAGTGAAACAGCGCTCAAGCGCATCTGGCGCGCCGAGCATTTCTCGTACTGGATGACGCGCATGATGCACCGCCTCGACGATGCATCGCCGTTCGAGCAGCAGTTGCAGGTCGCGGAACTGGAGTACGTGACGACGTCGCGCAGTGCAGCGATGTCGATGGCCGAGAACTATGTCGGCACGGCACCCGTGTAAGCGGCGCGGGTCGAGCGAGAACGCTCAGCCTTCCGTGTCGATACCCAGCGCCTCGACGGCCTTGCGCTGATAACCGCCCGTCGCAAGCAGCAGGCTGCGTGAATATTCGTTGTCGACCTGCTGTGCGCGAATTCGCCCGATGTCGAGTTCTTCGACGATCTCGCCGTTGCGCATGATGGCAACGCGCGAACACAGAAAGCCCACGACGGCGAGATTGTGGCTCACGAGAATCATCGTCAGATCGCGCTCGCGATGCAGGCGCTTGAGCAGATTCAAGATCTCCGCTTGCACCGAGACATCGAGCGCAGACGTCGGTTCGTCGAGCAGCAGCACACGCGGCTCGACGATCAGCGCGCGCGCGATTGCCACACGTTGACGTTGGCCGCCCGATAGCTGATGCGGATAGCGAAAGCGAAACGACGCATTCAATCCCACTTCGCGCAGCGCATTGACGATACGTTCTTCATGCTGGCCGATTCCGTTGATCCGCAACGGCTCGCGCAACGTCTGGTCCACGGTGAAGCGCGGATGCAGCGAGCCGTACGGGTCCTGAAACACCATCTGCACGTCGCGCCTTTGCGCGTGTTCGCCATGCTGTGAGATACGCACGGTGCCTTGCGCGACAGGCGAAAGGCCGCTCAGCGCGCGAAGAATGGTCGACTTGCCCGAGCCCGATTCGCCGACAAGCCCGAACACTTCGCCGCGCGCGACATGAAAGCTCGCGTTGCGCACGGCGTCGACGGTGCCTGCTGCCGTTTTGAAGCGCACTGTCAATGCATCGACGTCGATCATGCGGACGCTCCTTGCGCATCGTCGAGCCATGCGGGATCGCGCGACAGAACGGGCAGTTCGGTGGGCGGATCGGCGAGCGGCGGATTGGCGGCGAGCAGGCCGCGCGTGTACGGGTGTTGCGCATGCACGAAATCGCGCGCCGCACATGTTTCGACGACACGGCCCGCATACATCACGACGATGCGATCGCAGAACGACATCACGAGCGGCAGATCGTGGCTGATAAAGATGAGGCCAGTCTCATGTTTCGCAATCATCTCGTCGAGCACGGCGAGCACCTGCATCGAAACGAGCACGTCGAGTGCGCTGGTCGGCTCGTCGGCGATCAAGAGGCGCGGTCCCGTCGACACCATCATCGCGATCATCACGCGTTGCCCCATGCCGCCCGAAAGCTCATGCGGATACGAATCCGCGACGCGCTCGGGATTGCGGATATGCACCGCTTCGAGCGCGGCGATGATTTTTTCGCGCATTGCACGCCGTTTCAGCTTCGGGTCGTGCAGCGCGAACGCTTCGCGCATCTGCCGCGCGACGGTCATGACGGGGTTCAGTGAGTACTTCGGGTCTTGCAGGATCATGCCCATTTGCTGACCGCACAACTGGCGGCGTCTGTCGGCGCGCATGGTCAGCAGATCGTGCCCGTCGAAGCGCAACGTTTTCGCCGTGCAGTGCGCGGCAGGCGGCAACAGGCCGAGCAGCGCGCGGCCCGTCAGCGATTTGCCCGAACCCGATTCGCCGACGATGCCCAGGCGCTCGCCCTTGCGCAGAGTCAGCGAGAGTCCGCGCACCGCTTCGTTCAACGTGCCGTCATGCGTGCGAAACGCGATGCGCAGATCGTCGATCTCGCACAGAGGGGCCGTTTCATTCGTGCGCATGTCAGTCTCCATGACGCGGATCGAACACGTCGCGCAGCCCGTCGCCGAGCAGATTGAATGCGAGGCTCACGAGCAGGATCGCAAAGCCCGGTATCGTCGCGACCCACCATGCGTCGAGCAGCACGTTGCGGCCCGACGCGACCATGAAGCCCCATTCGGGACTGGGCGGTTGTGCGCCGAGCCCGAGAAAGCCGAGTCCCGCGACGGTCAGAATGATGCCCGCCATGTCGAGCGTCGCGCGCACGATCACCGACGACGAACACAGCGGCACGATATAGCGCAGCAGAATGCGCAGATTCGATGCGCCTTGCAGGCGCGCCACGTGAATGAAGTCCGCTTGCACGAGCCTCAACGTTTCGGCGCGCGCGAGACGTGCGTAGGCGGGCCACGCGGTAATCGAAATCGCGATCACCGCATTGAACACGCCCGGGCCCAATGCCGCGGCAAAAGCGAGCGCGAGCACGATCTTCGGGAACGCGAGCGCAATGTCGGTCACACGCATCAGCACGTTATCGACCCATCCTCCGAAGAAGCCCGCCGTCGTGCCGATCATCAAGCCGATCGGCACGACGACCACGACCACGAGAATCGCAATCGACAGCGTGAGCCGCGATCCATAGATCACGCGCGAGAGAATGTCGCGGCCGAGTTGATCGGTGCCGAGCCAGTGAGAGGCCGAACCGGGCGGCAGCAGGCGATCAGACAATACCTGCCTGAGGGGATCATGCGGCGCGATCCACGGTCCGATGATCGCGACGATCACGAGCAGCGCGAGGATCGACAGGCCGAATACCGAAAGCGGATTGCCCGCGAAGCGCCGCCAGCGCCGATACGCGAGACCGAGCGCCGCCTGTCTGCGAGAAGCGGGCGTGTCGGTCAGCAGCCATGCTCTGAGCGTCGGGCGCGACGAGTTCATCGGCCAGTCCTGCTTCGAGCGGTCAACAGTGGGACGCACGTAGAAGTTCTCCGTTGCATCAGCGGGCGCGCGGATCGAACACGCGATAGAGCGCATCCGTCAGCAGGTTCAACGCAATGAATGTGATGCCGATAACGAGCGTGCTGCCGAGCACGGCATTCATGTCGGCGTTGAGCAGGGCGCCCGTCAGATACGAGCCGATGCCCGGCCATGCGAATACGATTTCGGTCAGCACCGAGCCTTCGAGCAAAAAGCTGTATGACAGCGCGATCACTGTCAGCAGCGGCACCGCGATATTGCCGAACGCATGCACCCACACTACGCGCCGCTCGGACAGGCCTTTGGCGCGCGCCGTCGTGATGTACTCCTGGTTCAACTGGTCGAGCATGAACGAGCGCGTCATCCGGCTCAGGTAGGCGACCGAGTAGTAGCCCAGGATCGCAGCGGGCAATGCGATGTGCGACAGCGCATTGAAGAACACATCCCATTCGCCCGCGATCAGCGAATCAATCAGCAGGCTGCCCGTGCGCGTGTCGACCATGCCGTCGAACACGGGATCGATTCGTCCCGGTCCCGACACCCAATGCAGCTTTGCATAGAAGAGCAGCAGCCCCATCAGGCCGAGCCAGAACACGGGCACGGAGCTGCCGATCAGGCCAATGAAACGCGCGACATGATCGATCCAGCGATTGTGCCGCGTGGCGGCAATCACGCCGAGCGGCACGCCGACCAGTACGCCGATGATAGTCGACAGCGTCGCGAGTTCCAGCGTCGCGGGAAACACGCGCTTGATGTCGTCGATCACCGGGTTCGCCGTCAGCAGCGATACGCCCAGATCGCCGTGCAGCACCGCGCGCACATAAATGAAGAACTGCTCGGCAAGCGGCTTGTCGAGTCCTAGCTGAATGCGCGCCGCTGCATACGCGCTCGCCGACGCGCGATCGCCGAGTATCGCGAGCACGGGGTCGATGGGCACCTTGCGGCCGATCACAAAGGTCACGGCAAGCAGGCCCGTGAACGTGACGGCGAGCGTGAGCGCCCAGCGCAGCACGCGCAGCGTCCAGCGCACGCTCGCGCTGCGCGCGGACGCAGCGCGAATGCGGTCGATCGGGGTGAGCGTAGTCGACATAGGCTTTGAGTGTCGCGTGCGCTTACTGCTTCTTCACATGCAGATACGACACGAGATCGTTGATTGGACCGACTTCGAGACCCGATACGCCCGGACGCATCGCCACTTGCGACACCTGCTGGAACATGATGACGAACGGCGATTTCGCGAGCATTTCCTTCTGCATCGCTTGATAGAGTTGCGCGCGCTTCGTCGTCGACGATTCGGCGAGCGCCGCATTGGTCTCTTTCGTCAGATCGGGAATGTCCCACGAATTACGCCACGCGAGCATCTTGTACGAGGACTTGTCGGAGTTGTCCGGGTTCCACGCATAGCCTTGCGCGTTGCTGTGCGGGTCGATGTAGTCCGCCGACCATTCGCCGATATAGATATCGTGCTGGCGCGCGCGATACTTCGCGAGCGTCTGCTTGTTGTCGCCCGGAATGATCTCGACCTTGATGCCGCCTTGCGCGAGATTCGCCTGCACCGCTTGCGCGATTTCGTTGTACGGGTAAGCGCTGCGCACATCCATCGTCACGTTGAAGCCGTTCGGCAAGCCCGCTTTCGCGAGCAGCGCCTTGGCCTTCGCGACGTCCTGGTGATAGGGATTGGTATTCAACGCGCCAAGAAAGCCTTCGGGCAGGAACGTCTGATGAACCTTGAACGTGCTCTTCGTCACGTTCTTCTGAATGCCGTCATAGTCGATCAGCCACTTCATCGCTTCCTGCACTTCCGGTTTCGCGAGGTTCTGGTTCTTCACATTGAGGCCGAGATAAAGCAGCGTCGCTTGCGGCACCGACATCACCTGCACCTTGTTCGCCTTAGTGAGCGTGGCGAGATCGTCGGGGCTCAGATTGCGCGCGACATCCGCGTCGCCGTTTTCGAGCAGCAGGCGCTGGCTCGACGCTTCGGGCACGTGGCGCATCACGATCCGCTTCATCGCGAGCGGCGCGCGGTAGCCGTCGTATTTCTGCAGGATGATGCTGTCGTTCGCCGTCCATTTGACGAGCTTGTACGCGCCGGAGCCCGCTTCATTCGTGCGCAGCCATTCATTGCCGAAGTCGTTGCCCTTCTGATGCGACATCAACAGCTTCTTGTCGACCACCGATGCGGGCCAGGCGCCCAGCACGTTCAGCACGAAAGTAGGCGCGTACTTCTGGTCGGTCGTGATGCTGACAGTGGAGTCGTCGATCTTCTTGACGTTTTGCAGCGCGTTGTCCTTTGTCAGGCCGATGCCTTGCAGCACCGCGGCCGCGCCCTTGTCGAGCAGCACGCAGCGCTGGATCGACCACGCGACGTCGTCGGCCGTCAGCGGATTGCCCGAGTGGAACTTGAGGCCGGGGCGAACCTTGAACGTGAACGTGAGTCCGTCGGGGCTGACCGTCCACGATTGCGCGACGTCGCCGTTGAATTTCGACGGGTCTTTCAGATCGACGCGCACCAGACGGTCATACGTATTCGCGACGTATTCCTCGGGCACCAGCTCGTAGACTTCGCCCGGATCGAGCGTCGAGAATTCGTCGAGCGTGGTGGCGATCACCAGCATGTCTTTCGGTGTCGCCGCAAATGCGGTGCTTGTTGTCGTCATCGTAAGCGTCAGCGCGGATACGACCGCGACTGCCGCCAGCGCATTGCGCAAAACCAGATTCATACTCGCTCCGTATCAAGAGGAAAGTGCGGTGAGAAATCTGCAAATAGACCTGTGATTACATCAATTTCAATGGGCCGCTTTCGCTGTTGTCGATCACGGGCAGCGCGCGCGAGCCCGGCAATTCGTAATGCCACCACTCGCTCGGGATGTGCGTGAAGCCGGCCGCGTGCATGATGCCGAGCAACAGCAGCCGATTGCGCTGCACGTCCTGCGGCAGGCCCTGATGGAAATGCTCTGACTCCTTGACCATCGCGTCGAAGCCCGTGCCCATGTCGAGCGGCTCGCCGTCGCTGTCGAGCAAGGTCAGATCGAGCGCGGTGCCACGGCTATGGTTCGAGCCGCGTCCAAGCTCGGCGATATAGGTCGGATCGGGAAGAAAGTCCCACAGCACCTGTTGCGCTTGCGGCGGACGGTACGCATCGAAAATGCGCAGCTTCATGCCGATGCTCGCGGCGAGTTCGACGGCCTTGCGCAAGCCCGCTTCGGCGGGCGTGAGCAACAGGCAGTGCGCTTGCTTATAGATGGCCTTGCCCGTGAAATTGCGGTCGGTCGCATAGGCGAGGTCGATGTCGACGCCGTGTGTTTCCTGCGTGATATGAATCAGCTGAGGTTTGTCGGTCATGAGAGTCAAAGGTCGAATTGATCGAGCTCGCGCTGCAACTCGCGGTTGCGCGCGACGCGTTCGCCGATGGCGGTACCCAGCCGTTCGACGATCGACGTGATCAGCAGATTGAAGAGGCACGTGAGCGGCGCGAGCGAGTCCCAGAACTGGCCGACGTCTGTTTTCACCTGCAACAGATCGCATGCAAAGTCGCGTGCCCACGGACAATAGAGATCGGTGACGAGCGCAAATGGCAATTCTCGCCGCGCAGCCGCTTCGCAATAACGGCGTGCGATGCGCGAATACGCGCGCGTATCGGTGACGATCAGATAAGGCGATGCGAATTCCGAATTCAGCGAATCGACATATGAGCCCGACATGCCGTCGGAGTAGAACACGCGCGGCCGCAGATATTCGAGGTAGCTGTAGAACGCGTTCGCAATGCCGCGCGTCGATTGAATGCCGAGAATAAAGACGGCATCGGCCGTGGCGATGCGCTGCGCGACGCGCGCAAACGTTTCGGCTTGCGCAAGCTGGTACACGTAGCGGATTGCATCGACTTCGAGATCGAGTGAACGGGCAAGAGCGGTGTCGCGCGTGGCGTTGTCGCTGATATTGTTGTTTTCGCTCTCGTAGTGACGCTCGCTGCGCCACGCGTCGAGCCGGTCGGTGATGAACCACGGGCGCGCTTGCGCGCCGCGCAATTCGCGCTTCAGGTCGTCGAGATTGCGATAGCCGACGCTGCGCAGAAAGCGCCCGACCGAAATGCCGCTCGTGCCCGTCTGCTGCGCGATCTGGTCCGCGGTCTCCAGGCCCAGGCGTTCCAGGTTCGCCAGCATATAACTGGCGATACGCTTGGCCGTGGGCGTGAGCGTCGCGAAACTCGCTTCGACTGTGTGGGCGAACGCGGTGGACATCGAGTCGTTTTCCGGGTCTTTGTTCTGCGTCGTGTCGGTTAGTTATCTGTCATTGCTAAGCGAACTGGTATGTATATGACAAGGACAATAAAGCCAGTGCTAACTTAAATTTTTAATCGAATTCCAAAAACCAATAGAAAAGGGACGCACCGCGCGTCGAATGTCATTCTTCTGTCACGCGTTGCAGCGCGTGTAATGGTCGCCCTCATCTGCTCGCCGATCCGAATGGCGCTAAGATCGTCGCCGCAGCATTCGGGTCGCGTGTATCGAGCACCGCGCGACTTTCATCCCGACGTAACACCGACGGCATTGCATTGGCATGCCGTCCGGCGTTCCCTTTTGAAAGCAGCGGCGCGGCGGCCCGCTGCCCATGTAAAACCACCGTACGTTCCGGCAGAACATCCGCCGGACTTTCTTATAAGTGTTGGAGGGCTGAACGTGAAAAAGCTGACTACTGCCTTTGGCGCACCCGTAGTAGACAACCAGAACATTCAGACGGCGGGGCCGCGTGGCCCAGCGTTATTGCAGGACGTGTGGTTCCTCGAAAAGCTCGCGCACTTCGACCGCGAAGTGATTCCCGAGCGCCGGATGCATGCGAAAGGTTCGGGCGCATTCGGTACATTCACCGTCACGCACGACATCACGAAGTACACGCGGGCAAAGATCTTCTCCGCAGTCGGCAAGAAGACGGAACTGTTCGTGCGGTTCTCGACGGTGGCGGGCGAGCGTGGCGCCGCCGATGCGGAGCGCGATATTCGCGGCTTCGCGATCAAGTTCTATACGGACGAAGGCAACTGGGATCTCGTCGGCAACAATACGCCCGTGTTCTTTTTGCGCGATCCGCTGAAATTCCCCGACCTGAATCACGCGGTCAAGCGCGATCCGCGCACGGGCTTGCGCAGCGCGGAAAATAACTGGGACTTCTGGACGCAATTGCCCGAAGCACTGCACCAGGTGACGATCGTGATGAGCGATCGCGGTATTCCGAAGTCGTTCCGTCATATGCATGGCTTCGGCAGCCATACGTTCAGCTTCATCAACGCCGCGAAAGAGCGCTTCTGGGTGAAGTTCCATTTCCAGACGCAGCAGGGCATCCAGAATCTGACCGATGCGGAAGCGGCCGCGCTCGTCGGCGCCGATCGCGAGAGCTCGCATCGCGACCTGTATGAAGCGATCGAGCGCAAGGAATTCCCGAAGTGGACGATGTACGTGCAAGTGATGCCGGAGAAGGACGCTTCGAAGTGCTCTTACAACCCGTTCGACCTGACGAAGGTGTGGCCGAAGAAAGACTACCCGCTGATCGAAGTCGGCGTGATGGAATTGAACCGCAACGCGGAGAATCATTTCGCCGATGTCGAGCAGTCCGCGTTCAATCCGGCCAACATCGTGCCGGGTATCAGCTTCTCGCCCGACAAGATGCTGCAAGGCCGGCTCTTCTCATACGGCGATGCGCAGCGCTATCGCCTCGGCGTGAATCACAGCCTGATTCCCGTGAATGCGCCGAGATGCCCGGTGCACAGCTATCACCGCGACGGCTTCATGCGCGTGGACGGCAACATGGGCGGCGCCACGCCGTATAACCCGAACACGCGCGGCGAATGGCTCGATCAGCCGGACTTCAGCGAGCCACCATTGTCGATCGAAGGCGCCGCGGATCACTGGAATCATCGCGTCGACGAAGACTACTATTCGCAACCGGGCGCGCTGTTCAGGCTGATGAGTGCCGAGCAGAAGCAGGCGCTGTTCGACAATACGGCGCGCTCGCTGGCGGGCGTGTCGGAGCCTGTCCAGAAGCTGCACATCGAGCATTGCACGAAGGCCGATCCGGCTTATGGGCAAGGCGTTGCGGCAGCGCTGGATTCGGTGAAGAAGAGCAGCGCTACGCCGAATCGCGCGCTGTGAGCCGCTGTGAGCCGCTGTGAGCCGTTGTGAGATGCGCGCACTGCGCATCGCACGTGACGCGGCGATGCAAGGAAGCGTTTAGCCTGAGCGTTCCCCGAAGATCGGCTGAGGCCGACCTTCGGGACCGCGCCAAAGAGCCGACGCGCGTTCCCGGATTATTCAAGCGACGCAACGAAAATGCGCGCGATCTCTTCGAGTCCGCGCTGGTCATCGTCGTCGAAGCGCGCGAGCATGGGGCTGTCGATATCCATCACGCCGACCAGTTCGCCATTCGACTTTTGCAGCGGAATCACGATCTCCGAACGCGAGGCCGAGTCGCACGCGATGTGACCGGGGAACGCGTCGACATCCGGCACGACTTGCGTTTGTCGCGTCTGCGCCGCGTGGCCGCACACGCCGCGACCCATCGGAATGCGCACGCAGGCAGGCTTGCCCTGAAACGGGCCCACCACGAGTTCGCCGTCGATCGCGAAATAGAAGCCCGCCCAGTTCAGTTGCGGCAGGCTGTGAAAAATCAGCGCCGACAGATTCGCCGCATTGGCGATCTGATTCGATTCGCCCTCAAGGAGCGAACGCGCCTGCGAGGCCAGTTCGCGATAGAACTCGGCCTTGGGCAGCGCGGTATTGATGGTGGCTTCGAACATCGGATGCACTCACGTCTGCTTCATTGAAGCAGCCATTCTCGCATCAATGGGCGCGACGCGACGGCAGGCGTGTCAGATGCCGATGAATTCCGCGAACTCGTCGAGCGGCGTGCGCTGCGCACGCCACTGGTTGATCGCGGCGTCCGTATCCTCGTAGCCGATTGCCATGCCGCTGAACAGCATGCGCTCGTCGGGCAAGTCGAGAAACGCGCCGATCGTCTTCGGATACATTGCCCAGCATTCCTGCGCGCAGCTATGCAGCCCTTCCTCGCGCAACAGCAGCATGACGGACTGCATGAACATGCCGAGATCGGACCATTGCGGCGGTCCCATGCGACGATCGACGGTGCAGAAGAGCGCAAGCGGCGCATCGAAGAACGCGAAATTGCGCGCGAACTGCGCGAGACGCCCGGGCCGGTTCTCGCGCGCGATGCCGATGCTGCGATACAGATCTTCGCCGACCTCGAAACGCCGCTCGCGATACGGCGAATGAAGATTCGGCGGATAGATGTGGTACTCCGTTTCTTCGCCACCCGGCGCATCCGCGATGCGCTCGCGCATGATGTGCTTGAGTCGCGCGAGTGCGTCGCCCCCTACGACATGGATATGCCACGGCTGCAGATTGCCGCCCGAAGGCGAGCGCGCGGCAGTGGCGAGCACACGGCGGATCACGTCGGGCGCGACGGGGTCGGGCAGAAACTGGCGCACCGATTTGCGGCTGGTGACTGCATCACTGACGTTCAAGCTTTTCTCCGTGAGCCATGGCCAACGACATAGGCCGATGATACAGGCGATGATCCGCGTGTCCTGCTAAAGCTTCTGTAAGGCGGTGCCGTTAATGGGACCAAAACCCGGGGACCAAAACCCGGGGACCAAAACCCGGGGACCAAAACCCAGGGACCAAAACCGAGCGACCAAAACCGAGCGACCAAAACCGAGCGACCAAACCACGATGACCATACGCAAAACAAATGGGGAGCCGCATTTGAATACGATGAAGCGGGCAACACATGTCGCCGCGATCGCCGCGATTGCTGCACTGGCTGCGCTGGCCGGTTGCGTCACGAGCGAGCAGCAGATCTCCGCCGCGCCTGCACGGCCGCGTCCCGCTGTCGTCGCGGTGCAGGCTCCGCCGCCTGCCGTCGTCGTGCGCGCGCCGGCGCCTGCGCCCGTTGGGCAGCCTGTGTACGTGTCCGCGCCCAGCGACGTCTATATTGCAGGCGTCGTGGATCGCGACGTGGTGTTCGTCGGCGGCAACACCTATCTGTGGGTGGTGGGCCCGGATGGCCGGCGTCATCGGCATTTCTACGCGCATGGCGATCGCCGCGCCGAAGTGTTCCGCCGACGCGAGCATCTGCGCGCCGAGATTGCGCGTCGTGGCGGTCACGCGCCGAGCCACGCGGTCGTCGCGCATCGCGACGCACATGCACCGCATCGGGCCGATCGTCGTGTAAGCGCGCCGGCGCGGCATGCGTCAGCGCAGCATCGTCCGCAGCCTGGCGCGGCGCACGTGGCGGAGCATCACGGCAACGATCGCGGACCGCGCGGCCACAACCGGCCGCCGCGCGTCGAGGAGGCACAGCAGCAGGCACCCCACCGGCAGGGGCACGCGGGCTGAGCGCTCATTCATCGTAGGGTCGAGCGTCGTGCCAGTCGCTGATGTGTGACGGCTAGTTCAAATCACTTACCTGAACCGTATGCGCGCACGAAGAACGCAATCGTGATGCACGCCGTCAGCGTCAGCGTGCCGTAGCGGATCACGCGCGCGGGCGCGCGCCGTCCCACGTGTGCGCCGCCGTATCCGCCGAGCGTCGCGCCGATCAGCATCGCGAGAGTCTCGGGCCAATGCACCGCGTGCGCGACGATGAACGCGAGGACGGCCATCGTGTTGGCCGCGCTCACGAGCAGCGTGCGCGGTGCATTCAGCAGCTTCAATTCGCGGCTGTCGAGCAGGCCCCAAACGGCCATCATCATGATGCCGACCGCGCCGCCGAAATAGCCGCCATATACGCCGAGCACGAACTGGATCACGAGCACGGCCGCTCGCCCGATATGCCAGCGCTCGCGCATCCATTCGCCGAAGCGCCGGCCGAATGCGAGCGCGAGCGTTGCGAACAGCAGCAGCCACGGCACGACGAAATCGAATGTCTTTGCAGGCGTGAGCAGCAACAGCAGCGCGCCGCAAATCCCGCCGATCAGTGTCGTGACGATCATCGCGCGCAACGAAACGGGGCCGATCGGCCCGAGTCCGTCGCGATACGCCCACGCGCTCGCGAGGCCGCCGGGATAGAGCGCGACGGTGCTCGAAGCGTTCGCCTGAACCGAAGGCACGCCCGCTGCGATCAGTGCGGGAAGCGTGACGAACGAGCCGCCACCCGCGAGCGCGTTCATGCCGCCTGCGAGCAGTCCCGCGCCCGCTACAAGGAATAGACCATTCATGCGACGCATCATAGCGGCGGCGGCTTCGCGGATACAATCGGGATTCTCCGATGCCAGTGTTCGCCCCAGCCGAAGATGACGACGTCGCGTTTTGACCTTACCGATTTGCGGCTATTCCTGATGGTCGTCGAGCACGGCAGCCTCACGCGCGGCGCGCAGGCGATGCACCTCGCGCTTGCTTCGGCGAGCGAGCGCATCTCGGGCATGGAGTCCGCGCTCGGCACGCCGTTGCTCGAACGCACACGGCGCGGCGTGCGCGCGACGCCCGCAGGCGAGGCGCTCGTGCGTCACGCGCGGCTGATCGTCGGGCAGATCGAGCAGATGCGCGGCGAGCTGCGCAGCTATGCGACGGGCCTGAAAGGCCGCGTGCATCTGATGTCGAACACGGCGGCGCTCGCATCGTTTCTGCCCGAGCAGTTGTGCCGCTTCTTGAGCGCGCATCCCGATCTCTCCGTCGACATCGACGAACGGCCGAGCGCCGACATCGTGCGCGCCGTGGCCGAAGGGCGCGCCGACCTTGGCATCGTCGCGGATATCGCCGATCTGGCCGCGCTGCAAACGCATCTGATCGCGGACGATCAACTGGTGGTCGCCGCGAGCCGCGCGCATCGCATTGCCAATGACGCGCGCGTCGCGTTCGCCGATATCGTCGACGAGGCCTTTGTCGGCCTTTCCGATGCGGCGCTGGAGCGGCATCTCACGGAGCGCGCATCGCGGCTCGGGCGGCAGATGCAATATCGCGTGCGTCTGCGCAACGTCGCCGATCTGGGCCGGCTGATCGAAGCGGGTGTCGGCATCGCGATTCTGCCTGCCGCGTGCACACAGCCGCTGCGCGACGCGAATCTCGCGATCCTGCCGTTGTCCGAAGCCTGGACGTCGCGGCGCCTGCATCTGTGCGCGCGGGACTTCGCGGCGCTCACGCCACATGCGCACGCACTCGCGAAACAGCTGATGACGCTCAATGCAGTGACGCCATAAACGCGGTGTCGCGATAGCGCCGCCATACGTGTGCGCCGCTACAACTGCGATTCGATCGGCAGTATGCCGAGCAGCCAGATGCCCGCCTTGCGCAGCGCCGACACATCCGGCTCACTGTCGAGGACTTTCGTGCTGCCGTCGGGCGCCGTATCGATCCACACGATGCTGTTCGTGCCGTTCGGATTCGGTCGCAGTTCGAGCCGCCAGGCGATGTGGTCGAGGCTCGGCTCGAGCGTATCGACGACTTGCGATGCGGCCGCTGCACTTTCGCAATACACGCCGATTTCCGTATTGAGTTCGACGGAACGCGGATCGAGATTCATCGAGCCGATAAAGAGCGTGTCGCGGTCGAACACATAAGTCTTTGCGTGCAGCGATGCCTTCGACGAGCCGAACAGTTGCTTCTTGTCCTCGTCGCTCTTCTCGCTCGCAACGGGCTTCAGTTCGTAGAGCCGCACGCCCGCTTCGAGCAAAGCCTTGCGGTAGCGCTGATAGCCCGCGTGAACGGCGGCGACATCCGTGGCGGCAAGCGAGTTGGTCAGCACGGTCACGCGCACGCCATTGTGCGTGAGTCCCGTAAGCCACGCGACGCCTTCTTTTCCGGGCACGAAATAAGGCGAGACGACGAGCATCTGATGCTCCGGCTGAAGGTGGAGCGCCTTCAGTTGCGTCATCAGATGCCCTTGCGCGTTGCCCGGCGAGCGCGTGATTTTCGCGGGATCGTCGTAGAGCAGCGTGGCTTTGCCCCACGAGTATTGCGCCGCGTCGTGCGAATGAATCACGTGCGTGAGCCGCGCACGCGCATTGACGACGTACGGGTTGTTCTCTTCGGACGCGAGATACGCGTCGAGCTTCGCGCGAATCTCCGTGAGCGCGTTGGAGTCCGCTTCGCGGCCCATCAGGCTGGCGATGGGATATGACGCGTCGGAGTTCCAGTACAGGTCGAATGCCGTCGATACGTCGCGAACCACGGGACCATGCACGAGCACATCGAGGTCGCCGAAAGCGACATCGGTCGACGCGCCGAAGTACTCGTCGCCGATATTGCGGCCGCCGAGTATCGCGCCTTCGTTGTCCGCGATCATCGATTTGTTGTGCATGCGCCGGTTCACGCGAAGGAACTCGGTGGCCATGCCGATCTTCTTGAACGTGCGGCTCGCGACGGGATTGAAGAGGCGTATTTGCACGTTCGGATGCGAGTCGAGTGCGAGCAGCAGCTTGTCGTCGGCGTTGGTGCCGAGATCGTCGAGCAGGATGCGCACGCGCACGCCGCGATCGGCGGCGCGCAGCACGGCGGCGCCCAACGCGCGGCCCGTCAGGTCGTCGTGCCAGATGTAGTACTGGAGATCGAGCGTGCGATCGGCGGCTTGCGCGAGCACGAGGCGCGCGACGAGCGCATTGACGGCGTCTGGCAACAGATGGAACGCGCTTTCGTCCGGGTGCTGCTGCTCTTGCCGCGTGAACGCGTTCGCAAGGCGCGTGTTCTGCGTATCGGTGACGGCATGCGTCTCGACGCGGTCCGTCTGCGGCGGCAAGCTCGCGCACGAAGTCAGCAAGGCCACGGTGAAGGCCGCGAGAAGACTTCGTAGCTTGATCATGTGCGCGCTCCGCAACGGGATGCGCGTCAGATTAGCGGGAGCGTTGGGCGGTTACAAGGGGAACAAGCGGGAACAAGCGGGAGCAGGCGGAGCGCCGCCGTGGCAGCGCGTTACGAGTCGAGCGAAGAGGCGCGGTTCGTCGGCGCTGCGCCCATCAGCAGCGTCAGGATCTTCACGATCATCATGGGATCGACGGGCTTCGCGCAGACGGCGTCGAAGCCGCCGGCGCGCAGCTCGTCGAAGTTGTCGTCGGTCTCATAGGCCGTGTATGCAAGCAGCGGCACGGACGCGGTCTCGGACGACGCACGCAATGTCCTCGCGACGGCGAGCCCCGACACGCCCGGCATCGCGACGTCGAGCACGATGCCGTCGGGATGCCATTCGTTCGCAATCTTCAGCGCGTCGCAACCGTTGTAGGCGACGCGCGTGTCGAAGCCGGTGCCGGCGAGAAAGGCAGCCAGTGAGTCGGCGGAATCGATGAAATCGTCCACGACGAGTACGCGTGGCGGGATCGAATGCGCGGCGAAGCGCGCTTCTGTCCATATGCGATTTCGCGCTGGCCTGGAGCTCGTGTTGCGCATGCTGCTCCCCCTGAATGGTCCGTCGCTGTTTGCGGCTGGTCGTCTGTCTGTCTTGTAAGCAGACGCAGCAACGGGCATTCCATCCTCGCATCCGGCCAGCTTTCAATCCCGCAATGCGAGCCGCCGCGCAATACCGGAAAACGCTGGATATTCAGCGAATTCGCGCACGCTTCGGCGCTGGGCTCCGGAAGCCGCCTCGCGCACCCGGCGTGTCAGATGCGCCGCGCGTCGACCATGAAAGTCCGTCACGCGGATTGCAGCTTTTCCATATGCCGCGAGGGTCGAATCGGCGGGCGGCGGCGCAAGCGCGGAACGCAACAGGGCGAACGCCGCGCTGCAACGCACGGCTGCGTGTTTCGACGGGCACATAGACAAAGGCCTGGCGGGCGATTTGCCATGCTACGATGCCGTCATCCGCCGGGAGAAACCCAGCCCCGGATTGCATCGCACTTTCTTCGCTGCAGGAGGCTTGCCATGCACTTCGACTACAAGGGATTTCGTATCGACTGCCGGGCGAGGCACGACGAAGACGGTCACTACGTCGCCCAGGCCAAGCTCACTCGAGCGGCGACGGCGCATACGCCCGCCGAAGTGCATCAATCAGGCGACATCGATTCATTCGTCGACGAATCGGACGCGGTGACATGCGCGCGAACGTGGGCGATCGAATGGATCGATGAAAACTGGGACTAGCCGGACTGCTTTATCGCCCGGCCTCTGAAGTTCCACGCCGCGCGGAAGAACGTGCAATACCTATTGCGCCGTTTGCTGGCGCCGGTACTCGTTCTTCTTCATCTCCAGGTACTCTTGCCGGTCGAGCTCGTGCAACTGGCGCGGGTACTGCTCGGTTGCATCGAACCATGTCGCGAAGCGTCGAGCGGCGCGCTTGTCGGCGGGCATCGCGAGCGAAGCCAGATAGGCGTCGATTGCGAGGTAATAGCGCATCGTATTGCGTTCGACGAGCCCGCGCACGCCGCCGATGTAATCGCCGTCCGGCGCCTTCGTGAAGCCCACTTTCCCGCTGCCTAGCGTCGCGAGATAGGCCTTCATCGCAATGCGTCCTGCTGTGCCGAAGCCATACGAGTAGGTGAGATGCAGGAAAGTGCGCCCATTGCCGATGTCGGCGGCTTCGAGCACGATGCGGTAGTCCTTCGTGCTGAGCGGTCCCGTCGCCGCGCTCAGATTGACCTGGAAGTAGTCGGGGCTCGTCGCCACCGAGCGGTAGTCGAATTGCACACGGTACGTGTCGCCGAGTTCCTGTTCCGTCTTCTTGCCCACGTTCATGCTGATGATCGCGCCGTTGCTGCCTGAAGAAGCATGACAGTACTTCGTGTTCAGATGCAGGATCAGCACCTCGCACCAGTTGGCGGGGCCTTGCTGCGGATCGTTGAGCGCGCTGTTGACGAGCTCGAAAGGATAATCGACGACGGCGTAGATATCGCCCTTCAGCGTGCTCTGCGTTTCTTCCGAGTCGAGATGGATCGGGCGATGAAACGCGTTCGACTTGAGTTGCGGCGCGAGCGCGTCGTACTTGTCCCTGAGCGCCGTGGCGTTGTCGTCGGCCCATGTCAGCGCGCCGAGCGACAGGCCCAATAGCGCGAGCACCATGAACGCAAGTCGCCTCGTGATACGCATGATCCGCTGAGTGCTCATGACGGCGCTCCCGCTGACAGCTTCGTGGCTGGTCAACCCATTGGGCAAATTTCGCACGAATATAGCAGAGACGCTAACAAAGAAGCGCTGAAATGCGGATGAGCCGTTCGAGCATAAAGGTGATTTGAACCGGCATTCATCGCAGCATCGTTCGTTCCTAGAATGGCCTCCATGCGTTGACTCCCGTCACGCAACCACCTCTCGGTCAATTTCTGGAGCAGATCATGGGACGTCTCAATAGCCAAACCATCAGCGAAGCCACCGGCCAGGCCGCCGATCTTTTTGCGGGCATCAAGCGCGCTGTCGGCATGGTGCCGAATGCGTATGTCGACATCGGCACGAACAGCCCCGCTGCACTGCAAGTCGTGCTGACCACGGGCGACGCGCTGAGCAAGGGCGCGCTGTCGCGCAAGGAAGTGGAAGCCGTCAAGCTCGCGATCAGCGGAGTCGCGGATTGTGATTACTGTCTTGCAGCTCACTCGCTGGCGGGCCGCAAGGCCGGCATTGCGGCCGACGATATCGCCGCGCTGCGCGAAGGGCGCGATTCCGCCGATGCGCATCTGAATGCAATCGCAGCGTTTGCGCGCACGGTGTCCACGACGCGCGGCACCGTGCCCGTCGAAGTCGTCGATGCCGTGAAGGCTGCGGGCTATAGCAACCAGCAGATCGTCGAGACGCTGCTCGCGATCGCCGACATCACGTTCACGAACCTGTTCAATCGCGTGAACGATACCGTCGTGGATTTTCCGAAGATCTGACGCAATGGCGAGCCGCTCGAGTCGGGTGGCTGCCATGCGCCCGTGACTGGCCACCGCCCGTCACGGGCGTTTTGCATTGATCGCGTATGGCTGTGCGGCAGCGCGTCTCCCTGGATTCATTTGTAGCGATTTGATTCAGCGCTCGGGCCGCAAGGTTCGATCCGCTAGAATGAGGCTCGCTTTTTCAACCAAGGAGATTCGCGTGAAATCAGTTGTTGCCCTGCTCGCCGCAGCCGCGCTCGCGTCAACGGCGCTCACCGCTCAAGCTGCATCGACGGAAAAGCTGCCCTCGGGCGTCGTCGTCGAACACCTGACGCAGGGAAGCGGCCCACAACCCACGGCCGCCGACGTCGTGCGCGTCAACTATCGCGGCACGCTCGCAAACGGCACGGAGTTCGACAGCTCGGCCAAGCACGGCGGTCCGGCAGAATTTCCGCTCGGCCGCGTGATTCCCTGCTGGACGCAAGGCGTCGCCACGATGACAGTGGGCGAAAAGGCGAAGCTGACCTGCCCGGCCGCTACGGCTTACGGCTCGCGCGGCGTCGGCCCGATCCCGCCGAACAGCGATCTGACATTCGAAGTCGAACTGCTCGCGATCGTCAAGTAACGATTTCTCTTTGCGCAGCGCCCTGGCTCCCCACGCAGTTCTATTGTGGCGGCGGCGCTGCACTTTCTTCCCGCCTCGCATTCCACATCGTGAGGAGCAAAAGCTCCGGCGGCGCAAATCCCGTATTGAATCGTTTGATTATCGTTAACGCTGGTTGGCAGAAGCCAAATTGGCGTGATACCTAATTGGTCTTGCGGCGAGTCAGATGGACGATTGGGATTCTGTCACCAATATGAAAAACTGCGCGCTCAGAATCCCGCAAAAAATAAGATTTGCATGACGGGGTATAGGGTGACCAGAAAACAAAGGGTGCTGTTCCTCTGCCGGGACAACGCAGCGCTTAGCATCTTGGCGGAAGCCTTGCTGCGCGAGCTGGACGGATTGCATTTCGACGCTTTCAGCGCAGGTCTCGAACCCGCCGACAAGGTCCACGCGGCGGCAATGGGAGAGTTGCGTCACGGTTTTTCCAGCCTGGAGCTGCTCAATCCGAAGAGCTGGCTGGAGTTCACGAGCGAATGGGCGCCGCAGATGGACTTCGTCATTACCTTGTGCGAAGAGTCCGCGCGCGTCGACATGCGCGCGTTTCACGGCGGGCCGCAATTGCGTCACTGGACGCTGACGCCGTCCGCGCGCTCCGCTGCGGGCGCGTTCGAATACGCGTTCTGGCAGATATTGAAGCGCGTCGAAGATTTCATCGCCGCCGAACGCCGCCCCTGGCCGTCATTGAAATTGCCGTCGGTTGCGCCTTGCGCGCCCGATGCGTGTGATCTGCTGTTGAGCGGCCAGTAACCGCTTAAAGCAACGGCTTAAAGCAACGGCCCAAAGCCGCAGCCACGGAACGCGGCTGCATCGGGAACCTGAATTGCTCGGTCAGTCATGATCGGCACCGAGTGCTTACACAATCAGGGAACCCGATGAAAGCCGAAGCCAATACCGAAGCCAGTCATGCACTGCCGCACGACGGCACTGCCGAAGCCCATTTCTCTCACTATGCCACGCCGTTGATCGACCGCGCGCTCGCTTGCGCGGCCACGCTGCGCGCCAATCCCGACGCGGAAGTGCTGCACGACCTGCGTGTGTCGTTGCGGCGCTTGCGTTCGTTGTTGTGGGCGTACCGGCCGCTTCTCGACGACACGTTCGACGCGCAGCAGCGCGCGCTCTTCAAGTTCTTCGCCAGCGCGGCCGGCAAGACCCGCGACTGGGACATTCTGATTGGCTTGCTCGAAGAGACAGCCGACACGCAAGGTCAACCCCACGAGGCGCTCGAAGCAGCGCGAGCAAAGGCGCTGGACGCGAGCCGCGAAACGCTTGCGCACGCCAACGTGAAGAGCGCGCTGCGCGATGCGCTCAAGGACGCGAATCGCAAACTGAATACCGCGCACGAGCGCACGCCGCTGCCGAAGTTCGCGCGCAAGCGGCTCACGTCGGCGCAAAGGTCGATGGAGAAGCGCATGAAGCGAGCGTCACATGCGAAGCGCTCGGACTATGCGTCCTATCATGAAGTGCGCAAGGCAGGGAAGAAGCTCCGCTATCTGATCGAGTTCTTCGAGCCGGTGCTGAAGAAGAAACAGGTGAAGTCCGTCAGTTCGCTGAAGAAGCTTCAGAAGCGCTTCGGCGAATTGAACGACGTCATCGCGAGCGAACAGTTGCTTCGCGAGAACCCGAGCGTGTTTTCCGACGAAGCGCTAAGCGCACGCGCGCTCGACTCGCTTGCCAAAGAACGCAAGCGCCGCATGCGCGCGGCAGCGAGGCTGTTATGACGGGCGCCAACGATGCCGCTCGTGATGACGCGTCAATGCATGTGCGCTACCGGTTGGCGCTCCAACGTTTGCACGTCATGTGTCATGTCGATGGAAACGGATAGAAGCGCAGCCGCGTTGCGACGCGATGGATGCTGAAGGCGATTGCGCGGGCCTTGCCGTTCCTGGGCTGGCCGCCTGGCGCCCTGTGTCCTGCTAGTGCCCTGTTCGCGAGCGCAGTGTCTGGCGCACGCGCTTCGCCGCGAAGAGCGGCACATAGTCGAGAATGCGTGCTTCGCGCTCATAGTCCTCGACGGCGTCTGTGTACATCTGCGATACGACTTCTTCGGGACTGTCCGTGGATTCTGCGATTTCGTGCACGATCTTTTGCGAGTCGGCCGTCTTCATCCGGGGTCTCCCATCATTCAGTCACTAGTCGAAAGCTTGAATTGAAGAACACACGGCCGGTCACTGCCAATAGAACTTCGCAATCGACGGACCCAGACCGGTGCCGTTGTACCGCAGCGCGCGAAGAATGCCTGATTGATCAGACAGATAGCACACCTGCGCAAGAACTTTTCCACAGGCCTGTGCACAGAAATTGTGGATAACGCAGAACCGGATCGTCGATGAAAGCTCGCCGTCATTGAAGCCACTTGCGTACGTCTTTTTCCCAGTCGGGCTCGCCGCATCCTTTCGGGTTCTCGGGGCCGAGCACCGTGATATAGCCTCTGCTCTTCATGCACGACTCGTACGCGCGCACCTTCGTGCACTGGCCCGGGCCTGAATTCATCGCGACCGTCTTGCATTGCGCAATCGAGTGGTCCATCGGTCCAAAGTCCATGTCGCTCGAGCGGTTCAGCGACGGCGCATCCGCGCCTGTCGCCGAGAATTCGACGGGGCCCGTGTGCGTGCACGCCGTTGCCAGCAGCGCGAGCGCCGCCACCGCTAACCGTGCGTGCAAGACGTCGCGAACGTGGGCGCGCATTGTCATGATTCGATTCCTTATTGATGAGCCTGGCGCATAAGCGGTTGCATCTTGCGAATGATTGAACTCGAAAAGAGCGATGCTGTTATTCGCCGATCAGATGCAGCACGATATCGCGTTCCTGCGGCCGCGCGCGATGCTCGAACAGATAGATGCCCTGCCATGTGCCGAGCACCATGCGGCCGTGTTCGACGGGGATCGAGAGCTGCACCTGCGTCAATGCGGTGCGAAGATGCGCGGGCATGTCGTCGGGGCCTTCCGTGTCGTGCTCGTATCGGCCGGGATCTTCGGGTGCGAGTATTGCGAAGTGCCGTTCGAGATCGCGTTGCACCGAAGGGTCCGCGTTCTCCTGAATCAACAGCGACGCCGACGTGTGCCTGCAAAACACGGTCAGCATGCCCGTCTGGATCGATTCGTCGCGCACGAACGCGGCGATCTCCGCAGTGAAATCGAATAATCCGCGAGCGCGCGCCCGCACGTTCAGATGTCGAATAGCCTGGCGCATGAATCGTTCTCCGATGTGTCCGTTGTGTCGCGTCGTTGCGAAATGCAATGCTTGTCGATGAGTTTACCGCGCGCTTCGCGTTTCATCTTCTGCGACAGGGCGAGTCGCGGCACATCGATTGCTAGGCATTTCGCACAGCCGATTTCGCTTTGCAAAAAAGACTATGCTGGCGATGCCGAATTGCTTGCCGTTAATCGGCAACTGAAAGGAGGCCGTCATGGAACGCGACGAATTCATCGACGCGCTGAAGCGCGAAGGCTTCGCTGAAATCGTGACCGTGACACGCGATGCACACGGCACGCTCGACGATCACGCGCATCCTTTCGAAGCGAAAGCGCTGATCCTGCACGGCCAGTTGACGTTGCGAGTCGGCGAGTCGGAGCGCGTGTATCGAACGGGCGACGTATTTCATTTGCACGCAAACGAAAACCATTCGGAGCGTTTCGGGCCGGACGGTGTTCAATATCTGGTCGGCCGCAAATGAAGGCATTACGGGTCCGCGACAGTCGCGGCAGCCTCGCTGCAAGGTCCGCGCCGAGCCGTTAATATTTTTGGACCATGCGTTGCCGCGCGATGCGCCTGCGCGTTACCGATCACTTCACTCTCGAGGAGGCCCTGAATGACGACGACGCCCGTCTGGTTCATCACAGGCTGTTCAACCGGTTTCGGCAAGGAACTGACCCGCGCGGTGCTCGCGCGCGGTTGGCGCTGCGTGGCCACGGCGCGCAACGTCGCGTCGCTTGCGGATCTGGCCGAGCCCGGCAGTGATGCCGATGCGTGTCTGCTGCGTGTGATGCTCGACGTGACGGACGACGCGCAGATCGCAGCCGCCGTCGATGCCGCGCAAGAGCGTTTCGGCGCGATTGACGTGCTCGTGAACAATGCGGGCTACGGCTATCAGTCGTCGGTCGAAGAGGGCGACGAAGACGAGATACGCGCGCAGTTCGACGTGAACGTGTTTGGCCTCTTCGCGATGACGCGTGCGGTGCTGCCGGGCATGCGGGCGCGCCACAACGGACATGTGCTGAACATCACGTCGGTCGCGGGGCTCCTGGGCTTTCCGGGCTCGGGCTATTACGCGGCGACCAAGCACGCCGTCGAGGGCTGGTCCGATGCGCTCGCAACGGAAGCCGCGCCGATCGGCATCCGCGTGACCTGCATCGAGCCGGGGCCGTTTCGCACGGACTGGGCGGGCCGCTCGCTGAAGCAGACGCCAAACCGCATCGACGACTACGCGGAGACGGCGGGCAAGCGCATGCAGGCGACGGCGCAAATCAGCGGCCATCAGCCCGGCGATCCGGCGCGCGCAGCCGAGGCGATGATCCGCATCACTGAAACCGACGAGCCGCCGCGTCACCTCGTGCTGGGCGCATTCGGCGTCGACGCGGTGTCGAAGCGCCTGCATGCGGCGCTCGCCGATATCGACGCGTGGCGCGAGACGAGCCTCGGCGCCGACTTTCCCGATGGCGCGAAGTAGTCACTCAGGCTGTGGCGCGTCGGGATAGTACTGCGGTGCTTCGCGCCGGTCATGCATGCCATAGTCGCGTATCACGCGCACGCTGCGCAGCCGCGCACCGCCGGGTAGCGCGAGCGTGTTCGCGTAGCTGTCGGCGGCCTGCCTGTCGCGCCATGCCGTGAGAAGAATTACGTCTCCAGGTGTCAGCACGGCGTCGAACGCGTCCCACGAAACGAGGCCCGCTGCGTCGTCATGCAGTCCCAATGCGATCGCAACGTCGTGCGCGCCCGCCTGCATCACCCATTCGGCTTCGCGGCGCGCGTCGATCAGCACGATCGTCGTCGCGTCACCTGCCTGCGTTTCGTCGAGCCGCTGTTCCGCGATCGCGTAGCCTTCGGGCGGGTGCGTGTCGCGCGTCACCTGGCCGACGCGCAGATGATAGTCACGCAACGTCTGCGCGCGGCCCTTCTCCTGCATCCCGTGATGCAGCGCTTGCGTGCGCCAGCGCACGAGCGCTTTTTCATCGCGCCAACTCGATAGCGACAGCAGCCACCCTTCGCGCGTGAGACTGCGATAGCGAATGTTGTCGATGAAACCATCGATCTGCTCAAGTTCCGGCTTCAGTTTCTTCGCGTAGCCGAGATACGCGTCCCATTGACCGGCGCGCGGACGCACTTCGAACAGCACTGAAAACATCGTGTCCTCCCCGTATTCAGACGGCTGCGATGCAATCGATTTCGATATCGAAGTGCCCTGGCCACGCGGGCACGCCAACGAAAATGCGCGCGGGCGGATCGTTCGGGAAATAGCGCGCGTAAATAGCACTGACGGTCGCGAACTGCTCGACCGAAGTGCAGTAGACATTGCACTTCAACACATTATCGAGCGACGAGCCCGCTGTCTCGACACACAGCTTCAACTGTTCGAGCACGAGTTCCGCTTGACGTTCGAGCGGCGCATCCACGACTTCGCCCGTTGCGGGATCGAACGGCGGCAGACCCGATACATAGATCGTGTCGCCGTGCCGCGTGACGACGGAAGTCGGCGCCTTGAATCGTTCGAGCCAGCTCGACAGCGGTTCGACCCGGATGATCTCGCGTTTCATTGCGATGCTCCTCGTGCGTGATGTCGAAGCCATCGTAACGCCATCGGCTGCGATGATGTTTCAGAGCGAAGCGAAATGACAGACGGGCGCGCATGAGCATGAATGCGTGCAGGAAACCACCTCATTCTTCGCTCATTCTTCGAGCCTACGATGCACCCATCGATTCAACACGCTGCGCGCCGCATCATCCGGCGCGCTGCGGTGAGAGGGGAAAATCATGAACAGGTCATGGGTCAAGGCATGCTCGTCGGTGCTCGTCGTTTCGCTCGCGCTGAGCGGCTGTGCGACATTCGACGGAGCCGCCAATGTCTATTCGGCGTCGCAGGCGCAGCGTGAAGAAACGGTGCGCTCCGGGACCGTCGAAAGCGTGCGCGGCGTCACCATCGATGCGAGCAATGGACAGCCCGGCGTACTCGGCGCGCTCGGCGGCGGGCTGCTGGATGCCGTCGCGGGAAGCTCGATCGGCGGAGGGCACGGCTCGCTGCTGTCGGGCGTCATCGGCGGCATTGCGGGCGCAGTGGCGGGCGATCAGGTGCAGAACCATTTCGCGCAGAAGCACGGCGTCGAAATCACCGTACGGCTCGACGACGGCTCACTGCGCGCCGTGACGCAAAGCGTCGACGGTCCGATGTTCTATGCGGGCGAACGCGTCCGGTTGCTGTCGAGCGGCGGCGTGACGCGCGTGACAGTCTGAATGATGCGTGACGTTCAAAAGCAAAACGACCTCGCAATGCGAGGCCGCTTCACGTTTCAACCGCACGTTTCGTTCAGACAGCTAACGCTGGCAATCGCGCTCAACCCGGCAGGCGATTCGCAACGGCCACCGTCGCGTGGTTGTTCGACGCGACGCCCGTATCGGCCGGCAGCGCGGAGCCTTGTGCCTGCGCGACGAGATTTTCCGCGGACGGGCCGATTGCGTCGGTGAACGTCTTAGGATGCACGCCGATCGCGAGCACCAGCACGGCCATCGCACCGAGCAGCGCGAACTCGCGCTTGCACAGATCGCGCAGGCTCGCGACGCGCGTATTGCGGATCGCGCCGAACATCACGCGCTTGTACATCCACAGCGTGTATGCGGCGCTCAGGATCAGCGTCAGCGCAGCCGTTGCGCCGATCCAGAAGTTGAAGCGGATCGCGCCCATCAGCACGAGGAATTCGCCGACGAAGCCAGACGTGCCCGGCAACCCGACGTTCGCCATCGAGAACAGCATCGCGAACGTCGCGAGCTTAGGCATCGAGTTGGCGACGCCGCCGTACGCATCGATCGCGCCGCTTTTCGTGCGGTCGAACAGCATGCCCGTGCACAGCAGCATCGCGCCCGCCACGACGCCGTACGACAGCATCTGCACGACCGCACCTTCCGTGCCCATGCGGTCGAACGTGAAGAGGCCCAGCGTGACGAGACCCATGTGCGCGACGGCGGAGTACGCGAGCAGCTTGCGCATGTCGGTTTGCGCGAGCGCGAGCAGGCTGCCGTAGATCACGGCGACGAGCGACAGCGCGATCATCGCGGGCGCGAAGAAGTGGCAGGCGTCGGGCACGATGGGGAGCGCGAAGCGCAGCAGGCCGTAGCCGCCCATCTTCAGCATGCCGAGCAGCACGGCAGCGCCCGTCGGGCCGTCCGAGTGCACGTCAGGCAGCCACGTGTGCACGGGCCACATCGGCACCTTCACCGAGAACGCAGCGAGGAAGCCGATGAACACCAGCAACTGCGGCGTGAAGTCGAGCTTCAGCGCGCGCCACGCGGCGATGTCGAACGTGTGCGACTGCGCCCACAGATAGATCAGCGCGGCCAGCATCGCGAGTGAGCCGACGAGCGAAAAGAAGAAGAAGCGCACGGCCGCATAGACACGGCGCTTTTCGCCCCACGTGCCGATCAGCAGGTAGAGCGGAATCAGCGAGGCTTCGAAGAAGACGAAGAACAGCATGCCGTCGAGCGATGTGAACACGCCCTGCATGCAGCCCGACAGCAGCAGGAACGCGCCGTAGTACTGCGCGACGCGCTTCGTGACCGATTCCCACGACGCGATCAAGATGATCAGCGTCGTCACCGACGTCAGCACCGTGAACCACAGCGAGATGCCGTCGACGCCGAGGTGATACGAGATGCCGAAATCGGGTAGCCAGGGCAGCTGTTCGGCGAACTGCATCGTCGCCAGCGACGAATCGAAGCCCGACACGAGCGGGATGACGGGCAGGATGCTCACGGCGGCGCCCGCCAGCGCGAGCCAGCGCGTGCGGTTCGGGGCGCTCTCGGAGCCGGTGGCCAGCACGACGATGCCGGCGAGGATCGGGACCCAGATCAGGAGGTCGAGGACTGATGGGAAGTGCATTTACTCGTTCGACGCGAATAGCAGGCCCTCGCCTGAAAAGGCGAAGGGAGGAAAAAAACCTTACATGGACATTTCGACGGTCGGCCCCTGAGCGGAGCGGGACGGTGCGCAGACTTGCGCACGTGCATAACCAAAACGCATGAGGCGGTCAGGGTTAACGAGCATACATCAAAACAATAATGTTGCGCTGCGACAAGAGTCAATTTAATTTGTTGCAGAACTGGCTATTGACACTGATGCGCATGCCTGAGCAAGTGACTTGCGCTGCACAAAAAAGCGACAGTGGAAGCGCTTCCGCACGCCGAACTCAACGGTTGCTTACAGGGGTTGCCCTAGATTGAAGCGGCCGTTGTTCACGATACGCTTAAGTCGCGAGGAGCCGAACCATGAGAAAAGTTTTCCACATCGCCGTGATTGCCCTTTTAGCCTACCTGGTTGCTGACCGGGCGCTTCTACATGCGCAGACTCGCGAAGCCAGCACGTTCGCTTGTGCTCAGGGCGCGGAACAGGTGAAGCTGGATGCGCTAGGGCGGGGATTCGACGACGCTGCTGCGAGCAGCCAGGGCGAGGCGTTCAGGTCGGGGTGTCTCGTGACGGGACGCGGCCGTCCGACGGAGATGCTGGCGCGCAACTGATGCGCCATCGAGTCGCCATCGAGTCGCCATCGAGGCGCTATTGAGGCGGAAGGGCAGGGGGAACGTGCCGGTCGCACGATACGACATGTGCGACCGGCATCGGACGCGATGTACGCGCTTAGCGCGACATCATGTTCATGCTGACGTTATGCATGACCCACAGCGTGCCGCCGATCACGATCACGGCGGTCAGCACGGTGTACGCGAACGCCGTCAGGTTCCAGCGCTGGCTCGACGAGCCGTTCATGTGCAGGAAGAAAATCACGTGCACGATGATCTGTACGAGGCCGAGGCCCGCGATCGCGTAGATCGCCTGCGTGCCCGTCAACGCGCCCGTCAGCACCACGCCGAATGCGGCTGCCGTCAGGATGACGGACAGCACGAAGCCGATCGTGTAGCTGCCGAAGCTGCCGTGGTTTTCTTCCGAATGTGACGAGTGAGAATGGCTGCTCATTTAGATCACGCTCGCAAGATAGACAAACGAAAAGACACCGATCCACACGATGTCCAGGAAGTGCCAGAAGAGGCTTAGGCACGTCAGGCGGCGCAGTTCGCGTTCGCCGAGGTCGTGCGCGCGCACCACCTGGATCATCATCACGATCATCCACAGCAGACCGGCCGAGACGTGCAGGCCGTGCGTGCCGACCAGCGTGAAGAACGCCGACAGGAACGCGCTGCGGTCCGGACCTGCGCCTTCGGCGATCAGATGCGAGAACTCGCGCACTTCGAGCACGACGAACGCCGCGCCCAGCACGAACGTCACCGCGAGCCACAAGAGCGTCGCGCTCTTGTTGTTCTTGTGCGCGCCCAGCATCGCGAAGCCGTAAGTGATGCTCGAGAACAGCAGGATTGCCGTCTCGATCGCGACGCCCGGAATCTCGAACAGGTCTTTGCCGCTCGGACCGCCGGCGAACTGATGGCTCATCACTGCAAACGTCGCGAACAGCGCCGCGAACAGAATGCAGTCGGTCATCAGATACAGCCAGAAGCCGAACACCGAATGGGACGGAGCGTGTTCCGCGTCGTGATGCGGCTCCGCAAGAATAGCTTTTTGAAGCATCAGGCAATCTCCTCAGGCTCGGGCATGCGCTTGGCCGCGCCTGCACCTGCACCCGATCCGGCGCCGTGGCGCTCTTCGATCAGTTGAACCGTATCGGCCGGGATGTAGTAGTCGATGTCGTTATCGAAGCTGCGGGCGATCACAGTCGCGATCGCGCCGATGAAGCTCGCGATCGCGAGCCACCAGATGTGCCACGTCAGCGCGAAGCCCAGCACGAGGCTGAACCCGCCGATCCACACACCAGCGCTCGTGTTCGACGGCATATGGATGTCGCGGTACACGGGCTCGCTGCGTTCCACCTTGCGGCGTGCCTTGATCTCGACGAATGCGTCGAGCTCGCGCACGATGGGCAGCGTCGCGAAGTTGTAGATCTGCGGCGGCGAGGTCGTCGCCCATTCGAGCGTGCGGCCACCCCACGGATCGCCCGTCAGGTCGCGATTTTCCGGCTTGTTGCGATCGCGGATCGACACGACGAGTTGCAGCAGCTGGCACGCGATACCCATCGCGACGAGCACGGCGCCCACTTCGGCGACGAGCAGCCACGGATGCCATGCCGGGTTGTCGTAGTGGTTCAGACGACGCGTCATGCCCATGAAGCCGAGCACGTACAGCGGCGTGAACGCAACCCAGAAGCCGATCTGCCAGAACCAGAATGCCGCCTTGCCGAGCTTCTCGTTCAGCTTGAAGCCGAAGGCCTTCGGGAACCAGTAGTTCATGCCCGCGACGTAGCCGAACAGCACGCCGCCGATGATCACGTTGTGGAAGTGAGCGATTAGGAACAGGCTGTTGTGCAGCATGAAGTCCGCGCCCGGAATCGCCAGCATCACACCCGTCATGCCGCCGATCGTGAACGTGACCATGAAGCCGACCGTCCACAGCACCGGCGTCGTGAACTGAATGCGGCCCTTGTACATCGTGAAGAGCCAGTTGAACACCTTCACGCCCGTCGGGACCGCGATGATCATCGTCGCAATGCCGAAGAACGCGTTGACGTCGGCGCCCGAGCCCATCGTGAAGAAGTGGTGCAGCCACACGAGGAACGACAGGACCATGATCGCGCAGGTCGCCCAGACCATGGTCTTGTAGCCGAACAGCGGCTTCTTTGCGAACGTCGCGATGACTTCCGAGAAGATGCCGAACGCCGGCAGGATCAGGATGTAGACCTCGGGGTGGCCCCATGCCCAGATCAGGTTCAGGTACAGCATCGCGTTGCCGCCGGCTTCGTTCGTGAAGAAGTGCATGCCGAGGTAACGGTCCAGGCCGAGCAGCGCGAGCGCGACGGTCAGGATCGGGAACGATGCCATGATCAGCACGTTCGCGCACAGCGAAGTCCACGTGAACACGGGCATCTTCATCAGCGTCATGCCGGGCGCGCGCATCTTGATGATGGTCACGAAGAAGTTCACGCCTGTCAGCAGCGTACCGATACCCGAGAGCTGAATACTCCACAGGTAGTAGTCGACGCCGACGCCGGGACTGAACTGCAGCTCGGACAGCGGCGGATACGCGAGCCAGCCGACCTGCGCGAACTCGCCGATCAGCAGCGAGATGTTGATCAGGACCGCGCTGATCGCCGTCATCCAGAACGACAGCGAGTTCAGGAACGGGAACGCGACGTCGCGCGCGCCGATCTGCAGCGGAACGATGATGTTCATCAGGCCGACCATGAAGGCCATCGCCATGAAGAAGATCATGATCACGCCGTGCGCCGTGAAGATCTGATCGTAGTGATGCGGCGGCAGATAGCCGGGTGCGTGATACGCGAGCGCGAGCTGCGTGCGCATCATGATCGCGTCGGCGAAGCCGCGCAGCAGCATGATGAGGGCGACGATGATGTACATCACGCCGAGCTTCTTGTGGTCGACGGACGTGAGCCATTCGGTCCACAGATAGCGCCACTTGCCGAAATACGTGATTGCGCCGAGCACGGCGAGCGCGCCGAGGATCATGCCCGCGCCCGCGACCATGATGATCGGCTCGTGGTACGGAATGTCCGCGAGGGTTAATTTACCGAACATGCTTACCCCTTGGTACCGTTAGGCCCACAGTTCGCGTCCTTCATGTTGTCGACGACGTGACCGTTGTTGTAGCGGGCGACGATGTTGTTGAAGAGTTTGGGATCGACCGACGAGAAGTACGACACAGGCGCCTTCTCTTCAGGCTGCGCCACCTTGTAGTAGCGGTCCATGTTGAGGTGATCCGTCGATGCGCGAACCTTCGCGACCCAGGCGTTGAAGTCTTCAGGCGTTTCGGCGAGCGTGCGGAACTTCATGTCCGAGAAGCCCTTGCCGCTGAAGTTGGCCGACGCGCCGGCATAGTCGCCGACTTCGTTCGCCAGCAGATGCAAACGCGTCTGCATGCCCGCCATCGCGTAGATCTGGCCGCCCAGTTGCGGGATGAAGAACGAGTTCATCACCGTGTCGGACGTAATGCGGAAATTCACCGGCGTACCGACGGGAATCGCGAGCTGGTTCACGGAAGCGATGCCCAGATCCGGATAGATGAAGAGCCACTTCCAGTCGAGCGCGACGACTTCGACGGTGATCGGCTTCACGTCCGATTCCAGCGGCTTGTACGGGTCGAGCTCATGCGTGCTCTTCCACGTCAGGACGGCGAGGAACAGAATGATCAGCGCAGGGATCGTCCAGACGGCCACTTCGATCGCGGTCGAATGCGCCCAGTCCGGACGGTATTCGGCCGCCTTGTTCGAGGCGCGATAACGCCAGGCGAACAGCAGCGTCAGGAGGATGACGGGGATCACGACGATCAGCATCGTCCACGTCGAAGTCGCGATCAGCGACTTCTCGGCGGCGCCGATAGGGCCTTTCGGCATGAGCACTTCAAGGTTGCACCCCGATAGCAGGAACGCTGGGGCAATTGAAACGAGACCGACTAGCCGGCCCGCGATTTTTTTCATCGTCGCGGCCCTCTCTACAAAATCAAACAAACGAACGCTTGCATTTCCTTGCTCCTTTTATAAGCGCTCGCATAATACGAAGAACACGTGTTGCAGTACAGCACTTTGACGCGAACGAACTATTGCGTAATAAGCAGTGAGACATAGTGTCGCAATGCCGCATTTTTTCGATTTCCGGGCCGCTGGCGCGGCCGAAAAAGCGGCTTTGTAAGTCGTTTGTATGGAGTTGGCGGGCATGCCGGATGCGTCGCGGGCGGCATGCGAGAAGACTACGGAGGACGCGATGGACGATCAGTTCGACCTTCGGCGATTCGTCGACGCCCAGGCCCCGATTTATGCGCAGGCGCTAGCGGAATTGCGCGTCGGACGCAAGCGGAGCCACTGGATGTGGTACGTGTTTCCGCAGATTCAGGGGCTCGGAGAGAGTCCGATGTCCCAAAAATTCGCGATCACGTCATTGCCCGAAGCTGTCGCATATTTGCAACATCCTGTGCTCGGTCCCCGTTTGAAGGAGGCGACGCAGGCGGTCAATGAAGTCGAAGGGTCGACGATCGAGACCATCTTCGGATACCCGGACTATCTGAAGTTCCGTTCGTCGATGACCTTGTTTTCGAAGGCAGCGCCAGGCGAACCCATATTCGCGAATGCGTTGGCGAAGTACTTCAACGGCGAGCCCGACGAGAGGACACTCGAACTCATCTGAACGTGATTCAACGGGCGGCCAGCGGCTCACGCATGAAGCCGCGTCCCCCGCGCGCATCGGGCCACGCAGCGCCGTTGCGCGGATCATCTCGTCAGCCCCGATAAGCGATTCTTAAGGTTCGCACGGCCACAATGTTGCGTCGCGAAGCCCGCTACGAGGCTTTGCCCATCATGACGGGGCACATACATGATTGCGATCTACGCGGCGTTGAAAACGGCCGGCTTGCGTCCAACGTCCAGCCGGGCTGCCGTGCTCAAGCTCTTCCATGAATTTCCGAACGAGCACTTCGGCGCCGATCAGGTGTTCCGCAGGCTCTCGCAGGATACGGAAGCGTGCAGTCTCGCGAGCGTCTATCGCGCGCTCGCGCAGTTGCATGAGGCCGATCTCATCTCCAGTGCGTCCCTTGGCGACGCGCGCATCGTCTACGAACTGAATCGCGGGAAGCGCCACTATCATCTCGTCTGCAATCGTTGCGGGCGCATCCAGGATGCGTACGACCCGGGCCTCGAAGAGCAGCAGGCGAAGATCGCGGCCGAGCATCACTTTCACTACTCCAGCTCCAATCTGGTGATCTTCGGCCGCTGCGCCGAATGCGAAGGCTTGCCCGTCGAATCGGCGCGGCGGGCGGGCGCCAGCTGACGCATTCGTTTCGAACCATCCCTTCGCGCTGCGTCGCCGTCAATGGCGACGCGTGTTCATCGACGACTGAAGCAGCACGAGCGGCATCTGCACGCGGGTTGCTGCGATCTTCGTGTCGGCATGACGCGCCGCCCAGGCTGCTAAGGGCGCGTTAAGCTAATGCCGCCGACAATGGAGGCTATTCAGGAGAAACAGCGCGATGCGTTTGCTGCTGGTGGAAGATGACGAGATGATCGGCGAGCCCGTCGTGGAGACGATGCGGCGCGCGGGATATGCGATCGATTGGGCGCATGACGGACGCGAAGCCGAGCTGTCGCTGGACAACGACGTCTACGATCTGGTTCTGCTCGATCTCGGCTTGCCGAAGGCCGATGGCATCGATGTGCTGAACCGCTACCGGCGGCGCGGCGGCAGCGCGCCCGTGATCATCCTCACTGCGCGCGATGCCGTCGAAAGCCGCATCGTCGGACTCGACGCGGGCGCCGACGATTACCTCGTCAAGCCATTCGATCTCGACGAGCTAGCTGCACGTGTGCGCGCGCTGCTACGCCGCCGCACGGGGCAAACCAATCCTGTCTATTCGCACGGCGATCTGACGCTGAACCCCGCCACGCATGAAGCCACGCTCAACGGCGAACTGCTGTCGCTCGTGCCGCGCGAATTCAGCCTGTTGCAGGCGCTGATCGAAGAACCGATGCGCGTCTTCACGCGCCCCGAACTCGAAGAGAAGCTGTATGGCTGGGGCGAGGAAGTGGGCAGCAACACGATCGAAGTGCACGTGCATAGCCTTCGGCGCAAGATCGGCGCGGATCAGATCGTGACGGTGCGCGGCGTCGGCTATCGGCTGAAGAGGTGCGAGTGACATCGATCCGGCGCTGGCTGCTTGGCTGGCTGATTGCCGGCCTGGCCGCGGCGGCGCTGATCGCGGGTTACGGCATCTTCCACACCGCGCGCGAAGAGGCGAGCGAACTGTTCGACTACGAGCTTCGCACGGTGGCGCTTTCCGTGCCCGCGAACATCAGCAGTACCGATACGCTCGCGCACAGCACGCCGGATTTCGAAGGCCTTTCCGACGATCGTCTCTTCATCGAGGTCTGGGATCAGGCGGGCATGAGCATCTACAAGTCGCTGGACGGTATCGACCTTCAGCGCTTTCCCGCGGGCCTGCGCACGATCGAGCGCGACGAGTATCACTGGCGCGTGTTCGGCGTCAAGGAGGGCGACCGCTTCGTGCAGGTCGCGCAGCCCGTGTCCGTGCGCGACGACCTGGCGCTGCGGCTCGCATTGCGCACGCTCTGGCCATTGGCCTTGCTCATTCCCGCGATCATTCTGATCGTGCTTTTCGTCGTGGGGCGTGGACTTGCGCCGCTCGGCAGCATTTCGCGCGCGCTCGCGACGCGTTCATTCGATTCGCTGGAACCCTTGCATCTCGATGGGCGCATGCCCGTCGAAATGAAGCCGCTCGTCGATGCGCTCAATGATCTGCTGAACCGCCTGAACATCGCCTCGCAGTCGCAACGCACGTTCGTTGCCGACGCCGCGCACGAACTGCGTTCGCCGCTTGCCGCGCTGAAATTGCAGTTGCAGGCGGCGGAGCGCGACGGTTCGCTGGTCGGCAGCAAGCAGACATTCGAGCGCATCGAAGGGCGCCTGAACCGGCTGATACATCTCGTGCATCAGTTGCTGACGCTCGCGCGCGAGGACGCGCAGCGCAGCGCGCGGTTCGAACCTGTGAGCCTGCGCAGACTGTGCGAGCGCACAGTCGGAGATTTTTCGCTGATTGCGGAGGCGAGGCAAATCGATCTCGGCCTGGAATGCCATCACGCGCGTGACATCGACGATGCCTACAAGGTTCGCGCGGAAGCGCAAGGCATCGAGGTGCTGCTCAACAATCTGATCGACAACGCGATTCGCTACACGCCGCCGGGCGGCAAGGTCGACGTGATCCTGTCGCGCAACGGCGCGGACATCAGCGTCGGCGTGTCGGACAGCGGTCCGGGTATTCCCGAGACGGAGCGCGAGCGTGTGTTCGACCGCTTCTATCGCAGCGCGGGGAACAAGGAGCATGGCAGCGGCCTGGGGCTCGCGATTGCGCTGAAGATCGCGCAGCGTCATCACGCGGTGCTTCGGATGGACAACAATGAAGAGCGGCCGGGGCTGCGGGTTACGTTGGCGGGGTTGCGGGGGGAGTAGGGGTAGGGGCGGGCTTTGGCTTGCATGAAAGGCCAGCCGATCCAGCCCTCACGGAAACACCAGCACAAAGCGCGTCCCGCTCGCATCGCTTTCCGCATGCACCGTGCCGCCATGCAATTCCATGATCGTGCGCACGATCGCGAGCCCGAGGCCCGTCGATCCCGGCGATCCTTGCGACGAGCGCGATGAAGTCAGCGAACTGCGCGACGGATCGATGCGATAGAAGCGATCGAAAATCCGCTCAAGATGTTCTTGCGCAATCGGTTCGCCTTCGTTCGACACCGTAACGCGCACGCGATCGCCCATCTGATGCGCGTCGAGCACGGCCTCCTTGCCGCGCGGCGTGTAGCGCAACGCGTTGGCGAGCAGGTTGCTGACCGCGCGGCGGAACAGTTCGAGATCAGCGGTGAGCATCGCTGAGCCCGTCACGCGTATGCGCACGTCGGCATCTTCGGCGACGCCCTCGAAGTACTCGCCGATATGCGTCAGCTCCTGCACGGCATCGAATACGCGCATGTGCTTGACGAACTGCGGATGCTCCGCGCGCGCGAGGAACAACACGTTCTCGATCATCCGTGACAGCCGCTCGCATTCCTCCAGGTTGGATGCGAGCAGCGCTTCGTATTCGTCGGCGGAACGCGGACGCGCGAGCGCGACTTCCGTTGCGCCGCGCATGTTGCTCAGTGGCGTACGCATGTCATGCGCGAGATCGGCCGTAAAGCGCGACATCTGCTTGAAGCCATGATCCATGCGTTCGAGCATCGCGTTGAGCGTCGTCACCAGCGTTTCGAGTTCGCGCGGCACGCTGGCCACGGCGATACGCGTATTCAGCCGGTTGACGGTGACTTCGCTCGCGCTCGCCGCGATATCGCGCACGGGCCGCATCGCCGCGCGTATCAGCAGATAGCTCAGCACGGTGGTCAGAATCACGCCGATGGTGCCGTAGATCTTGAGCGTGTCGCGATAGTGATCGAGCAGCGCATAGCGGTCGCTCATGTTGCGCGCGATCAGGATGCTGACCATTTCGCCGCCGCGCAGCTTCGCATCCGTCGCAATGCCGCGTATCGGCGAGCCTGTCCCGTTCGTCCAGCCGGCGATCGAAGCTTCCGTGATGCGCGCCGTTTCGGGCACTCGCGCAATGGAGCGCCCCGCGGACAGAATCGAGCTGTCGCCGATGGGCATCGCCGCGCCGAGCGTGCTCACCGCGTTGTGTTCGATCGCCAGTTGCCCATCGGGATCGAACACTTCCATCGACATGCCCGGATTGCCCAGCACGATGCTCGTGATGCGGTCGCCGTGCTCGCGAATGCCCGCCGTCGTATCGATCTCCGCCGCGAGGCGGCGCGCGTGGCGCGCGGCGAGCACGATGCTCATGTCGTCCTGCGAGCTGACTTCCCGTTCCAGCGCGCGATAGAGAAAGCTGCCGACCAGCACGAACACCGCGAGCGTCGTCGCCCCGAATGCGAGCGCGAGCGTGGCGGTGATCGAGCGGCCGCGCATCAGGCCGATTCCTTGATTTCGAGTACATAGCCGACGCCGCGCACTGTGTGAATCAGCTTGACGGGAAAGTTGTCGTCGACCTTGCTGCGCAAGCGGCGAATCGCGACTTCGACGACATTCGTGTCGCTGTCGAAATTCATGTCCCACACGTACGACGCGATCTGCGTGCGGCTCAACACTTCGCCGTGGCGGCGCGCGAGCAGCTGCAGCAGCGAGAACTCGCGCGGCGTGAGATCGATGCGCGTTCCGCCGCGTTTGACGCGACGCCGGTTCACATCCATTTCGAGGTCGCCGATTCTGATCAGCTCGCTTTCGCGCGGCGGGCCGCGTCGTGCGAGCGTGCGCACGCGCGCGAGCAGCTCGACGAATGCAAAGGGCTTGACGAGATAATCGTCGCCGCCGAGTTCGAGGCCGCGCACGCGGTCGTCGACATCGTCGCGCGCGGTGAGAAAGAGCACAGGCGTGGTGCGCGTCGCGCGCAGCGTCTTCACGACGGTCCAGCCGTCCATCCACGGCAGCATCACGTCGAGAACGATGACGTCGTAGTCCTCCTCTTGCGCGAGAAGCAGCCCATGTGAGCCGTCGTTCGCCACTTCGACCGAATAGCCGGATTCCTCCAGCCCTTTCTTCAGATACGCGGCCGTTTTGGGCTCGTCTTCGATCACGAGGATGCGCATCGCCATGCTCCGCTGCGGATTGATTTTTTAATCATACCGGCATGGGGATGAGGGCTGATTACATTTCGGTAATGTGCGGATGCGTGCGTTGGCAAGCCGTGCGAATAAAAAAAGCGCCTCCGAAAGGAGGCGCGCTCAATTGCAACAACAACCACTGCGAGAAATTCAATCAGCTGATATTCGGCCGCCATTTCAGCAAGCGCTGCTCGAGGGCCGTCAGCAGATAATCGGCGGCCAACGCGACGACGGCCAGCACGATCATCGCCGCGAACACACCGCTTGCATTGAACGCGCCTTGCGCTGTCGAGATCAGCAGTCCGATGCCCTGCTTCGAGCCAAGAAACTCGCCGACCACGGCGCCAACCAGCGCAAAGCCGAAGCTCACATGCAGACTCGCGAGAATCCAGCTCAGCGCCGAAGGAATCACCACGGAAGTCGTCACCTGTCGTCGCGATGCGCCAAGAATCTGCGCGTTCGCGATCATGTAGCGGTCCGCTTCGCGCACGCCCTGGAACGCATTCGCGAACACGACGAAGAACACCATCACGACGGCGAGCGCCACCTTCGACGCCATCCCCAGACCCAGCGCAATCACGAACACCGAACCGAGCACCACGCGCGGAATGGAGTTGGCGATCTTGATGTAGAGACTGAACACATCGGAGAGCAGCTTGTTGCGTCCCAGCACGATGCCGCAGAACACGCCCGCGACCGAGCCGATGATGAAGCCGAGCCCCGTCTCTTCGAGCGTGACCCATACCTGCGTGAGCAGCGGCCCTTGCGACGTGCCGTTCACAAACCAGTCGACGATCTGCTCGAAGATCGCCGAAGGCATCGAGAAGAAGAACGGATCGATCCACTTCATGCGGGCCGACAGTTCCCAGCCGCCCAGCACGATCACGAGGACGGCGATGCGCAGCCCGATCACGAGCGCGTTGCGTTGACGGATGCGCTTCTGCGCAATGCGTTCGACCTGCGCGAGCGAACTCGCGTCGAGGCCGGCGGGCATCATCTGTTGAGGCGTAGTAGACATTGAACGGATTCCAGCCTGATTGAATTAACCGATCTGCACTTCTTCGCGCAGGTCGTGCCAGATGTCGCGCGAGATTTCGATAAAGCGCGGGTCATAGCGGACTTCCGACGTGATGCGCGGACGCGGCAGATCGATCTCGTAGACCTTCTTCAGCGTCGCGGGCCGCGCCGTCAGCACGAATACGCGATCCGCGAGTGCGATCGCTTCTTCGAGATCGTGCGTGACGAACACGACGGAGCCCGCATTCGCCGACCACAACTGCAGCAGCTCGTCCTGCATCAGCGTGCGCGTCTGCATGTCGAGCGCGGAGAACGGCTCGTCCATCAGCAGGATTTCCGGCTTGTTGATGAACGTCTGCGCGAGCGCGACGCGCTTCCTCATGCCGCCCGACAACTGATGCGGATAGTGCTTGCCGAACTTGTCGAGCCCGACGCGGCGCAGCCATTCGTTCGCCTCGTCATACGCGGCCGATTTCGAGCGGCCGCGATAGAGCGGACCGGCCGCCACGTTGTCGAGCACCGAGCGCCACGGAAACACGGCATCGGCCTGGAACACGAAGCCGATGCGCGGATCGATGCCGTCGACGGGCGCGCCCATCACCTGCACTTCGCCTGTCGTCGGCTTGAGCAGGCCCGTAATCATGCTGAGCGTCGTGGACTTGCCGCAGCCCGTCGGTCCGACGACGGCGACGAACTCGCCCTTCGCCACCGACATGCTGAAGTCGCGCAATGCGACCGTCGCCTTGCCGTCCGGTGAAATGAACCGGCACGATACGTTGCGCAGCTCGATGGCGGGTGCGCCGTGCGGCCTGGATTGATTCATCGCGTGCTGCCTCTTTCCTTGCGGGTGATAGGTGGACGACGATACGGCTTACTTCGCGGCCGTCGCGACCGTCGAGACGTAGTCGTTCGAGTAGGTCTTGGCGAGATCGATGTGCTTGCCCTTCACCGACGGATTGAACGCCGACAGCACCTTCAGCACCGTCTCGGGACCGTCGGCAGGCATCTTGCCGTCCTTCGTGAACATCGGCAGCGAGGCCTTCAGCGCGGCCACGTACAGATCCTTGTTGGCGCCGTAGTAGTCCTTCGGCATCTTCGCGGCGATCTCGTCGGCGCTATGCGTCGCGATGAAGTTCAGCGTCTTCGCGAACGCATGCGAGAGCTTCGTCGCCTCGGCCTTGTGCGATTCGGCCCACGCGCGCTGCACGTAGAAGCTCGAAGCGGGGTACGTGCCGCCGAGCGCCGCGCGCGTGCCTTCGATCGTGCGCATGTCGACCAGCACCTTCGCGTCGCCCATCTTGAGCAGCTGCGAGACGGTCGGCTCGGTCGTCATGCCCGCCTGAATGCGATCCTGCTTGATCGCCGCGATGAAGCTGTTGTCGGCGCCGACGGGCAGCAGCGTGTATTGCGTCGACGGGACGCCCGCGCGCTGCGCGAGGTATTGCGTGAGGAAGCTCGTCGACGAACCGAGGCCCGTCACGCCGAGCGTCTTGCCCTTCACGTCCGCCATGCTCTTGATCTCGCCCGCTGCCTTGGTCGACACCATTTCGACTTCGCCCGGCACCTGGCCGAAGATCACGAGCGCCTGCACTTCCTTGCCCTTGCTCTGCAGATCGATCGTGTGATCGTAGAAGCCGACCACGCCTTGCACGGCGCCCGCGAGCAGTTCGTTTTCGGCATCGACGCCCGCCGGTTGCGAAAGAATCTCGACGTCGAGCCCTTCGTCCTTGAAGTAGCCGAGTTGTTCCGTCAGCTTGGCGGGCAGATAGATGATCTTGGCGGCGCCGCCGACCATGATCGAGATCTTCTCCGCGTGAGCACTGGCGGAAGCAGCGGCGAGGGCGAAAGCGAGGCCGGACACGGCTGCGATCTGGCGGAAGGTACGCATCATCAGTCTCCTTGTGGTGAGGCGCCGTCCGCATTGGCATCGCGGCATCGCGCCTTTTTGAATGAGTGGGGCGATTATAGAAAGCTCAAACCTTCTGTCAGCTTTCGGGAGCCGCGCTGAAATATGGGTGTTAACCCGATGCAAGCGCCGACATTCCGTCGACATACAATCGCGCGGCAGTGCCGCGCAAACGCGATGGCGAGCCCGGCGCTGCTTTTACATGCAATCCGTTGACCGATGAAACTGCTGTTGATCGAAGACAATCCGACGCTGTCGCACTGGCTCGCACGCATGCTCGAGCAGGAGGCGTTCGCGCTCGATGCGGTGCAGGACGGCGAAGCCGCCGATCAACTGTTGCGCACGAACCGTTACGACGTCGTGCTGCTCGACCTGAACCTGCCGAGGCTGTCGGGCAAGAACGTGTTGCGGCGTCTGCGTCAGCGCGGTGATGCGACGCCCGTGATGATCCTGACGGCGAGCGGCTCGATCGACGAGAAGGTCGAGCTGCTGGGCGCGGGCGCCGACGACTATCTGGTGAAGCCGTTCGAAGTGCGCGAGCTGGTCGCGCGCGTGAAGGTAATGATTCGCCGGCAGACGGCTTCGACTGCGAACGAGGTGTCATGCGGCGATCTCGTGTTCGACATCGACACGCGGCAGTTCGCGCTGAAGGGCGCGCCGCTCAACGTCACGCCGCGTGAGCGCAGCGTGCTCGAAACGCTGATCCTGCGCATGGGCAAGACGGTGTCGAAGGCCGCGCTAATGGACTCGATCTTCACGCACGACGATCAACCCAGCGAAGACGCGCTCGAAATCTACGTATCGCGGCTGCGCAAGAAGCTCGACGGCAGCTCGGCGGCGATCGTCACGCTGCGCGGGCTCGGCTATCTGCTGCGCAAGAAGGACGACGTCGAATGAAGCATCATTCAACGCGTAATCCGAGGCACGACCCGAAGCACGACCCGAGGCGCAACGCATGATGACCAGCAGCCTGCGCATCCGTTTGCTGTGGTGGCTGCTCGTGCCGCTCGCGATCTATGTGTTCGTGACGGGCAAGGCCGAATACGACAACGCGCGCCGCACCGCCGACCTCGTGCAGGACAACACGCTGCTGTCGTCGGCGCGGATGATCGCGGGCGAAGTGGAATGGGCGGACGGCATGCTACGCGTCGATATTCCGCCCGCCGCGCTGGAAATCTTCGCGTCGCCGTATGGCGATCAGGTGTTCTACAACGTGAGCGTCGACGACGATCGGCTGCTTGCCGGCGTGCCGGATTTTCCGCTCAGCGCGTCGGCGCCGTCATCCGCTTTCGCCACGCACGATTCGAACGATGGGCAGGATAGGCCCACGTACTATGACGCCGGGTTGCACGGCTCGTCGATACGCGCGATCGGCTACGTGCGGCGCATGTACGACAACGGCGCGACGCGGCGCGTGCTGGTGTCGGTCGGCAAGACGCAAGCTTCGCGCGATGCGATGGTGCGCGAACTGTGGCGGCCGCAACTGGTGCGCCAGATCGAGATGATGCTGCTCGCCGTCGCGCTCGCGTGCATCGGCTTGACGTTCGAGCTGCGTCCGCTGCTGAAGGTGAAGGACGAAGTGATGGACCGCGATCCGATGCAGCTCGAACCGTTGCGCGTCGATCGCCTGCATACGGAATTGCGGCCCATCGTCGATGCGATCAATCAATGCATTGCGCGGCTCGGCTTGCAGGTGGCCGCGCAGCGGCGCTTCATCGCGGATGCCGCGCATCAGTTGCGCACGCCGCTCACGCTGCTCGACACGCAGTTGCAGTACGCGCGGCAGCATCGCGAACTGGAGCCGTCGCTGGGCGAAGCGCTGGCCGCGATGCAGCGAAGCAACCGCTCGATGGTCGGCCTGACGAACAAGCTGCTGTTGCTCGCGCAGGCGGAAGCCGCCGACTACACGCGGCTCGCGAACGAGCCCGTCGATCTCGCGGCAATCGCCAAGGACGTCGTCGAAGAACTCGCGCTCTTCGCGCAGAATCGCGGCATCGATCTCGGCGCGGAACTCGACGCATCCGCGCGGATGATCGGACATGAGGGCCTGCTCTCGGCGCTGGTGTCGAATCTCGTCGAAAACGCGATTCGCTATACGCAGACGGGCGGACACGTGACGGTCTCGGTGCATGGCGACGCGGCGTGCATCACGCTGACGGTCTCCGACAACGGCCCAGGCATTCCCGCCGAAGCGCGCAGCCGCGTGTTCGAGCCGTTCTACCGCGCATCCGCCGACACGGAAGGCACGGGTCTTGGCCTCGCCATCGTGCGCGAGATCGTGCAGGCGCATCGCGGCGAGATCGCGCTCGAAACAGGGGAGAAGGCGGCGGGCGCGATCGGCGATGCGCGCGGCCTGACGGCGCGGGTCACGTTTGCGGCGGCATCGGCGAAGGCGGCCTAAACGCGCATCAGGGCTCGACCGATACCGAGCGCTTCAGGCACCGCAACGCGAAGATCGAACGGCTGTCCTGAAACCCCGGCAGCCGATACAGCTTGCGTCGCAGGAAGGACTCGTAGCCTTCCGTGCCCGCGACCGCGACCTTGATCAGATAGTCGTATTCCCCCGACACCAGAAACGCCTCGACCACTTCGGGCAGATCGGCGAGCGCTTCGCCGAAGCGCTCCAGCGTGCGCTCGTCGTGCTTCGCGAGCTTCACTTCGATGATCACCGTGTCGGGCAGGCCGAGCGCCTTCTGGTTCAGCAACGCCGCGTAGCCTTCGATCACGCCCGCTTCCTCGAGCGCGCGCACGCGGTTCCAGCACGGCGTAGCCGACAGGCCGACGCGCTCCGCGAGCTTCGCGTTGGAAAGACGTCCGTCGTTGCGCAGCTCGCGCAGTATCCGCTGATCGGTGGAGTCGAGTTTCATGTTTGCGGAGAGGCTTTCTGGTGAATCGGAAGACGAATCGTCTTCACGATCGATTTTGCGTAGGCGATTATTTTGCCACGACGCGCCGAATTCCCGATAAACAGAACAAATCTCCGAATTTGGCCACCTACACTTTTTCGATCGGGGGATCGGCGCACCCGCTGCCCTCGCGATTCGAACGCACGCGTTCGCAACCCGGACGACATGCGGCCCGCCGGCGCGAAGCCATCGCTTCGCGCCGGCTCAACTGCCTGCCCACAAGGAAGGAACACAGATGGACCGACTGACGACGAATTTCGCTGGAACGCTTTTCGGGCTTCACGGCGAGCCCGCCCACGAACGCATTGTCGTGGCCAGCGACGCGCAATCCGGCCTGCAAGCCGTGGTCGCCGTCTACAGCACGGCGCGCGGCCCGGCGTTCGGCGGCTGCCGCTACTGGCAGTACGCGTCGGAGTACGAGGCGTATCACGACGCGCTGCGTCTGTCGCAAGGCATGGCGTTCAAGAACGCGTTGGCCCGTCTGCCGTTCGGCGGCGGCAAGGCCGTGATCCTGAAGCGTCCCGAGCAGATGGATCGCGCCGCGATGTTCAAGGCGTTTGGCCGTCTCGTGCAATCGCTCGGCGGCATCTATCTGACGGCGGAAGACGTCGGCACGACGGCCGACGACATGCGCGCCGTGCAAAGCGAAACGCCGTTTGTGAGCGGCATTCCACGCGACAACGATGTGTACGGCGGCAACCCGTCGCCGCGCACCGCGTACGGCGTGTTCGTCGGTCTCAAGGCGGCTGTGCAGGTCGCGCTCGGACGCGACACGCTCGACGGCGTGTCGGTTGCGGTGCAAGGGCTCGGCTCCGTGGGCTGGGATCTCTGCGAGCGGCTGCATAACGCAGGGGCGGAGCTGATCGTCGCGGATATCGACGCAGGCAAGACCGGGCGCGCGAAGCATCTGTTCGGCGCTCAGGTCGCGGACACGGCGCGCATCGCGGGCGTCAGCGCGGACGTATTCGCGCCGTGCGCGCTCGGCGGCTCGATCACGGAAGCCGTCGCCGCGCAATGCGAGTTCAAGGTGATCGCGGGCGGCGCGAACAATCAGCTGATGTCGCTCGCCGAAGGCGACACGCTGCACAAGCGCGGCATTTTCTACGCGCCCGATTTCCTCGTGAACGCGGGCGGCATCATCAGCTGCGTGCGCGAGTATCTCGGCTCGGCCGACGAACAGGCCGTGCTCGCGGAAGTCGCGCAGATCGGTCCGCGCGTGTTCGAACTCGCGGAACGCGTGAAGGCGACGGGCATCGCGCCGGCGCGCGCGGCCGTGGCCTGGGCGCGGGAGCAGATGAAAGCGGTCTGATTTCGAAGTGCCGCGCGGCGCGGCGATGCCTCGCGGCGCATTGGGCTAAGGGTTCATCCCGATGGCCCTTTGTTTTTGCAAATTTGTATGATGACCTTATGACATCGCAAATTGCGGAACATGCATGTTCGAGAAAATCCCCAACAAGGCGCTGAGCGATACGGTCGCGCAGCAGCTGCTCGCGCAGATCGACAAGGGCGCCTTTGCGCGCGGCGGCAAGCTGCCGACGGAAGCCGTGCTCGCGCATGAGTTCGGCGTAAGCCGCACGGTGATCCGCGAAGCAATCTCGCGCCTGAAGAACGAAGGCGTGGTCGAGCCGCGCCAGGGCAGCGGCGTCTATGTGTCCGTGCATGGCGCGATCCGGCCGCTGAGGATCGACTACGCCGAGGCGATGGAAGGCGGCTCGGTCCTGCAGATTCTCGCGGTGCGGCGCGCGATCGAAGCCGAGGTCGCTTCCGAGGCCGCGATGCGCCGCACGGACGCCGACATGACGGCCATCGACGCCGCGCTCGGCAAGATCGACGAAGCCGTCGCCGAAGGGCGCGACGGCGTGGCTGAAGACGTCGCGTTTCATCGCGCGATTGCGGCCGTCACGGGCAATCCGTATTTCATGAAGACCCTCGCGTTCCTCAACCAGTATCTCGAAGCGGGCACCGTCGTCACGCGCCGCAACGAGGCGCTGCGCGAGGACTTCTCGCGTCAGGTGCGCGACGAGCACGCGGCGATCGTCGCAGCGATTCGCGCAGGCGACCCGATGGCCGCGCGCAACGCCGCGCAGACGCACATGTACAACGCGGCGCGCCGGCTCGCCGAAGCAGGCATCTGCTGATCCGGATATGCGGCTGCTCGAAAGCCGCGCAAGCCGCAATCTGAAGCATCGTTCGTAGAGGAAGGTTATGACCAGAAAAGTCGGAGTGATCGGTCTTGGCGCGATGGGCATGGGCGTCGCGCGCTCGCTGCTGCGCGGCGGGTTCGATGTCCACGCATGCGACGTTCGGCGCGAAGTGCTCGACGCATTCGCGGCCGATGGCGGCACGCGCTGCGCAAGTCCCGCCGAACTCGGTGCGCAATGCGACGTCGTCGTTACGCTCGTTGTCAACGCGGCGCAAACGGATGCTGTGCTGTTCGGCGAGCACGGCGCCGTGAAGTCGATGAAGCCAGGCAGCGTCGTGATCGCATGCGCGACGGTCGCGCCCGACTTCGCGATCGACCTGGGCCGCCGCGTCGAAGCGGCCGGGCTGCTGATGCTCGATGCGCCCGTTTCCGGCGGCGCGGCGCGCGCGGCATCCGGCGAAATGACGATGATGACCTCGGGCCCCGCAGCCGCCTATGCCGCCTGCGAAGACGTGCTCGCCGCGATGGCGGGCAAGGTGTATCGGCTGGGCGAGCAGCATGGCGCGGGCTCGAAGGTGAAGATCATCAACCAGCTGCTTGCGGGCGTGCACATCGCGGCCGCCGCCGAGGCGATGGCGCTCGGCCTGCGCGAAGGCGTGGACCCCGCTGCGCTCTACGACGTGATCACGCACAGCGCGGGCAATTCGTGGATGTTCGAGAACCGCGTGCCGCACATCCTCAATGGCGACTACACGCCGCTGTCGGCCGTCGATATCTTCGTGAAGGACCTCGGCCTCGTGCTCGATACCGCGCGGCGTTCGAAGTTTCCGCTGCCGCTGTCGGCGGCGGCGCATCAGATGTTCATGATGGCGTCGACGGCGGGCCACGGCGGCGAAGACGATTCCGCCGTGATCAAGATTTTCCCGGGCATCGATGTACCGGCGAAGCGCTAAGCGAGTGGACTGCACGACATGACGACCTCTGCCAACAAGCCGCTGCTAGGCTGCATCGCCGACGACTTCACGGGCGCCACCGACCTCGCGAACATGCTGGTGCGCGGCGGCATGCGCACCGTTCAGACCATCGGCGTGCCTGCCGCCGACACGCGCATCGAAGCCGACGCGCTCGTCGTCGCGCTGAAGTCGCGCACGATACCCGCCGCCGATGCCGTCGCGCAGTCGCTGGCCGCGTTCGAATGGCTGCGCGCGCAAGGCTGTCGGCAGTTCTTCTTCAAGTACTGCTCGACGTTCGATTCGACCGATGCGGGCAACATCGGCCCCGTCGCCGATGCGTTGCTCGATGCGCTGCATGCGTCGCGCGCCGATACGCAGTTCACGATCGCGTGCCCGGCGTTTCCGGAGAACGGCCGCACGGTCTATCGCGGACATCTGTTCGTCGGCGACGTGCTGCTGAACCAATCGGGCATGGAGCATCATCCGCTCACGCCGATGACGGACGCGAACCTCGTGCGCGTGCTGCAACGGCAGACGCAATCGAAGGTCGGGCTCGTGCGCTATGACGCCGTCGCGCAACGCGCTGAAGCGGTGCGCGCATCGATCGATACGTTGAAGCGCGACGGCGTGCGCATGGCCATCGCCGATGCGATTTCGGATGCCGATCTCTACACGCTCGGCGAAGCGTGCGCGGACCTGCCGCTAATCACGGGCGGCTCGGGCGTCGCGCTCGGCTTGCCGGCGAATTTCCGCCGCGCGGGCTTGCTCGGCGATACGGACGACGCGGGCGAGTTGCCGCGCATTGAAGGCGCGTCGGCGGTGCTGGCGGGCAGCGCATCGAAGGCGACGAACGCGCAGGTCGCTGCGTGGCGCGAGACGCGTCCCGCGTTCCGCATCGATCCGCTCGCGGCGGCGCGCGGCGAGCCTGTCGTCGAACAGGCGCTGACCTTCGCGCGCGAGCACATGAACGCCACCCAGCCACAGCCCGTGCTGATCTACGCGACGGCTTCACCCGATGAAGTGAAGGCCACGCAGCGCGAACTCGGCGTGGCTGAAGCGGGGCATCTCGTCGAGCGTACGCTGGCTTCGATCGCGCGCGGCCTGCATGACCTCGGCGTGCGCAAGTTCGTCGTCGCGGGCGGCGAGACCTCGGGGGCCGTCGTGCAGGCGCTCGGCGTCGAGATGCTGCGCATCGGCAGGCAGATCGATCCGGGCGTGCCCGCGACGGCGAGCATCGGCGCGGCGCCGCTCGCGCTTGCGCTCAAGTCCGGCAACTTCGGCGCCGTCGATTTCTTCGCGAAGGCGCTGCGTCATCTGGATGGAGGCGCGCAATGACGCCTGCCGTTCACATTGGCGAAGAAGCGAGAATCCGCGAAGAGATCTGCGTGACGGGTGCGAGCCTGTACGAGCGCGGCTACACGGTCGGCAGCGCGGGCAACATCAGCGCGCGCCTCGACGATGGCTGGCTGATCACGCCGACGGACGCCTGTCTCGGAAGGCTCGACCCCGCGCAGATCGCGAAGGTCGATCTTGCGGGCAACGCGGTATCGGGCGGCAAGCCGTCGAAGACGCTCGCGCTGCATCGCGGCGTCTACGAGCGCAATCGCGACGCGCGCGGCATCGTCCACACGCATTCGACGCATCTCGTCGCGCTGACGCTCGCGGGCGTTTGGAGCGACGCCGACGTGCTGCCGCCCATCACGCCGTACTACGTGATGAAGGTCGGCCACATTCCGTTGATCCGCTACAAACGTCCGGGCGATCCGCAGGTCGCGCAGCAGATCGCGGCACTCGCAGACAGCGTGCGTGGCGTGCTGCTCGAGCGGCTCGGGCCTGTCGTGTGGGAGCGCTCGGTGTCGCAGGCGTCGTATGCGCTCGAAGAGCTGGAAGAGACGGCGCGTCTATGGCTGATGACGAAGCCGCGTCCGGCGCCGCTCGACGAAGCCGCGCTCAAGGAACTGCGCGAAGTGTTCGGCGCGCGCTGGTAACGCGGCGGCGTTCAACTGGTTCGCAAAAGGGTCGGCAATAAGGTCCGAAAAAAGGTCCGCAAAAAGGTCCGCAATCCGACGCGAACCGTCCGTATCGATCAACCCAGGCAAAAAAGCCGGAGACCGCCCGACGTGACGCGAGCGGTCCGAAACCGGCGCCATTCCGAAGGAGACAACACATGACTGGTTATCAGGCGGCATCCGTTCGCCCCGCTTCACCCGCCGACGCCGCCAACCAACCCGGCGCCGCTGAAATCGAGCGCACCTATGGCAAGGTGTTCTGGCGCATCGTGCCATTTTTGATGCTGTGCTATGTGGTCGCGTATCTGGACCGCGTCAACGTGGGCTTCGCGAAGCTGCAGATGTCGCAGGACCTCGCGTTCAGCGAGACCGTGTTCGGACTCGGCGCGGGCGTGTTCTTCCTCGGCTACTTTCTGTTCGAGCTGCCGAGCAACATCCTGATGCACAAGCTCGGCGCGCGTATCTGGATCGCGCGGATCATGATCACATGGGGCGTGCTTTCCGCGCTGTTCGTGTTCGTGAAGACGCCGACGCAGTTCTACGCGCTGCGCTTTCTGCTCGGTCTTGCCGAAGCCGGTTTCTATCCCGGCGTGATCCTGTATCTGACCTACTGGTTCCCGTCGCACCGACGCGCGAAGATCATCGCTGTGTTCATGTCGGCGATTCCGGTGTCGGGTATCTTCGGCAATCCGCTGTCGGGCTGGATCATGCAGACCTTCGATTCGCATCACGGCTTTGCCGGCTGGCAATGGATGTTCGTGATCGAAGCGGTGCCCGCGATTGCAGTCGGCATCGCGACGATTCTCTATCTCGACAACGGCATCGCCAGCGCGAAGTGGCTGACTGCGCGCGAGAAGAAACTGCTCGCCGATGAAATCGCCGCGCAGCCGCAGGAGAAAGCGAAGTCACATTCGCTCGGCGCAGTGTTCCGCGATCCGCGCACGTGGTGGATGTCGCTGATCTACTTCGCGTTCGTCACGGGCCAGTACGGACTCACGTTCTGGATGCCGACGCTTGTCAAATCGACGGGCGTGACGGGCGCATTCGAAATCGGTCTCTTGAGCGCGATTCCGTTTCTCGTCGCGATCGTCGTGATGAACGTAATGGGCCGCAGCGCGGACAAGTACCGCGAACGACGCTGGCATCTGATCGGCCCGGCGCTCGCGGGCGCAGTCGGCTTTACGATTGCGGCATCGTTTGTGAACAACACGGCCGTGTCGATTACGTTCCTGTCGATTGCCGCAGCGGGCGTGCTGACGTGCGCGCCGCTCTTCTGGTCGCTGCCGACGGCGTTCATGTCGGGCGCGACGGCTGCGGCGGGCATCGCGATCATCAATTCGGTCGGCAATCTCGCGGGCTTCGCGAGCCCGTACATGATCGGCTATCTTAAGGATGTCACGCACAGCACGCAGTCCGGCATGTACGTGCTCGCCGCGATGCTCGTGCTCGGCGCGATCGCTGTATGGCTGACGCCCGCGCGGCTCGTGAACCGCTAAACGCACAATTGCGTGAACGCCGGATGCGTCGCGTATCCGGCTAACGTTCGATAGAGATAGATACAGGAGTTGCTTCGATGCCTCGCTTCGCCGCCAATCTGACGATGATGTACAACGAACACGCATTCCTCGACCGCTTCGCCGCCGCCGCGCGCGACGGCTTCGAGGCCGTCGAGTTTCTGTTTCCTTATGAATATGCCGACGCCGACCTGAAAGCGCGTCTCGACGAGCACGGACTCACGCAGGCGCTCTTCAACGCGCCGCCCGGCGACTGGGCAGCGGGCGAGCGCGGCATCGCGTCGTTGCCGGGCCGCGAGGACGAGTTCCGGCGCAGCGTCGATACCGCGCTCGAGTACGCGCGCGTGCTCCGCAACGACAAGCTGCACGTGATGGCCGGTCTGATCAGGCCGGAGCAATCGCGCGCCGCGCATCGCGACGTGTATCTGAAGAATCTCGCGTATGCCGCGAAGACCGCGCAGGCGGACGGCATCACCGTCGTGATCGAGCCGATCAACACGCGCGACATTCCCGGCTTCTTTCTGAATCGTCAGGACGACGCGCAGGCGATCTGCGCGGAAGTCGGCGCGGCGAACCTGAAGGTGCAGTTCGATCTTTATCACTGCCAGATCGTCGAAGGCGATCTCGCTGTCAAGCTCAAACGCGACATGGCGGGCATCGGCCACATCCAGATTGCGGGCGTACCCGAGCGGCACGAGCCGGATATCGGCGAAGTGAACTATCCGTATCTGTTCTCGCTGATCGACGAACTCGGCTACGACGGCTGGATCGGCTGCGAGTACCGGCCGCGCGCGGGCACGTCGGCGGGGCTCGGATGGATCAGGCCGTATGTGAAGGCACGCGGCTGATCGACGGGCGCGCACGACAGATCCACAGACGGACCACATATTGAGGAACGACGGCACATGAAAGTACTGATCACAGGCGGCGCTGGTTTTCTGGGCCAGCGCCTCGCGCGCGAACTGCTTGCGCGCGGCGAATTGAAGGGCGCGGAAGGGCAGCGCCAGCCGATCACCGAACTGGTGTTGCTCGATGTCGTGGCCGCGCCCGGACCGGACGACGCGCGCGTGCGGATCGAAACCGGCGATATAGCAGAGCGCAGCGTGCTCGAACGGCTGATCGACGAGAAGACATCGGCGATATTTCATCTTGCCGCCATCGTCAGCGGCCAGGCCGAAAGCGATTTCGATCTGGGCATGCGCATCAACCTCGATGCGTCGCGGATGCTGCTCGACGTGTGCCGGATGCGCGGGCACAAGCCGCGTGTCGTGTTCACGAGTTCGGTCGCCGTCTATGGCGGCGACTTGCCAGAGGTCGTGCTCGACGATACGGCGCTGAATCCGCAATCGTCGTATGGCGCGCAGAAGGCGGGCGCCGAACTACTGCTGAACGACTATTCGCGGCGCGGTTTCGTCGATGGCCGCGTGCTGCGCCTGCCGACCATCAGCGTGCGGCCGGGCAAGCCGAATGCGGCAGCGTCGTCGTTTGCGAGCGGCATCATCCGCGAGCCGCTGACGGGCGAAAAAGCAGTATGTCCCGTGAACGGCGCGACGCGCTTGTGGCTGCTGTCGCCGCGCAAGGCGATCGAATGCCTCGTGGCCGGATGCGAGATCGACGGGGCCGCGTTCGGCAACCGGCGCACGGTGAATCTGCCGGGCGTATCGGTGAGCGTCGAAGAGATGATCGCGGCGCTGCGCGAAGTGGCAGGCGATGCCGTCGCGGCACGCATCGAATGGAAGACGGATGAGCGCGTCGAGAAGATCGTCGGTAGCTGGCCTGCGCAGTGGGACACGTCGCGCGCGCAACAGCTCGGCTTTGCCGGCGATGCGTCGTTCAAGGATATCGTCCGCGCGTTTATCGACGACGAACTGGGCGGGAAGATTCCGGCGTAATCCGCGCGGATCGCAAGTCATACTAGAAGCCTGCAACGCGAGGCCGCGCGTATCCGCAAGACGGGTTCACGCATCTGACATTTGCGTTCGCTCCCGGCCCACTATCTGGCACGACAGACTCTGAAAAGACCGCACAGGCGGTCTTTCGTCGTTGTGGAGCGGCACTTTAAATGGCCTCGGGAGCGCCACTCTATAGGCAGCCCTTAAATAGTCCGACTACTTTAGGGTATACGTTGATTAATCGGCAAAAGTACGTGATATAGGATTTTCCGCAGGGTCGTCAGGGGCACACGCATGCACACGGGGTTCGTGAAGTGTGGTGCCTCCCGGCACCGGCGCTTCCCTCGCCTGAGCCGTCATGCACAGCAAGTTATTCAATAACTCAAAGACTGGAGAGTGACATGGCCGGTAAGCAGGAACCCAAGGACGAAGTCCAGAGCATGCGTCGTGGAATGCTGCAAGGCGCTGGCCTCGGTGCAGCGTTGGCATTGCTCGGCGGCGCGATCACGCCGGCGCAGGCTGCCGACGCGGGGCCGTTTCCGGCCCATAAGCGCTGGAAGATCGTATTCGTCAATCACGTGACGACAAACCCATTCTTTGTCCCGACGCAGTATGGCATTCAGGACTCCACCGCTTTGCTCGGCATGGACTACCAGTGGACGGGCTCGGCCAACGCCGACATCGCCGAGATGGTGAATGCCGTCAACGCAGCGATCGCCGGGAAGGCCGATGCGATTGCCGTGCCGATCGTCGATCCGAAGGCTTTCGACAAGCCGATCCAGGCCGCGCTCGACGCGGGCATTCCTGTGTTCGCCTATAACGCCGACGCGCCCCAGGGCTCGTCGAATCCGCGTCTGTCGTACATCGGCCAGGACCTGTATCTGTCCGGCTATCAGATGGGCGAGCGCATTGCGAGCCTGATCGACAGCGGTCTGGTCGGGCTCTTCATCGCGACGCCCGGCCAGTTGAACATCCAGCCGCGCCTGGACGGCGCCGTGGCCGCGATCAAGAAGTCGGGCAAGAAGATCGACGTGCAGACCATCGCGACGGGCGCGACCGTCAACGAAGAGCTTTCGAAGATCAAGTCGTTCTATCTGGGCCACCAGGACCTGAAAGGCATGTTCGCTGTCGACGCGGGCAGCACCCAGGGCGTCGCCGAAGTGATGAAAGAGAACAACCTTCCGGCGAAGGGCGTGCACGGCGGCGGCTTCGATCTGCTGCCGCGCACCGTGCAACTGATCCACGATGGCTTTCTCGACTTCACGATCGATCAGCAGCCTTACGTGCAAGGCTTTTATACCGTGGTCCAGGCGTTCGTGTATCTCGCATCGGGCGGGCTGGTCGGACCGGCCAACGTCAACACTGGTTTGAAGTTCGTGACGAAGGCCTCCGTCGATCCTTACCTGAACACGTCGACACGCTACGAAGGCAAGAGCACGAAGCCGCAAATCGTTCCGCACACGGGAGCGATAAAAGGGTGACGTCTCCTGTAGCGGACATCAAGAAGGCGCAACGGCCGCGACGCTCGTCGCGGTCGTTTCTGCGTTCGAGCGAGCTTCGCATCCTCGCGGTCGCCGTCATTCTGTGCGCGTACTTCGAGACGGCCAACCACGACTTCCTGCTGACGTCGGCGAGCCTGCAGAATCTGTCGCAGTTCATCGCTCCCGTCGCCATCATCGCGTTCGGCGAAATCATGTTGATGATCGGCGGAGAGATCGATCTTTCCGCCGGCATGGTGTTCGCGTTCGCGCCTTTCATCATGCATTTCACGCACGAGGCGGGTTTGCCCGCGTGGCTCTCGGTGATCGCTGGCCTGGTCGCGGCGGGCCTGATCGGATTCGTCAACGGAGCGGTCACGGTCTATCTGCGGATTCCGTCGTTCGTCACGACGCTCGGCACGCTCTTCTTCGTCAACGGCTTCACGCTGACGATATCGAGAGGCACACCCGTCTCGCCGCCCGAGGACGGTCTCTTTGCCGAGTTCATGGGAGCGTGGGGCTACAGCGAGATCATCTGGGCGATCGTGCTCGCGGCAATCATGCACGTATTGCTGCGTCACACGCGCTGGGGCCTGCATACGATTGCGTCCGGCGCGAATCCGCTCGGCGCGAGCGAGGCGGGTATTCATGTCAGGCGGCTGAAGCTCGGCAACTTCGTCCTTGCCGCGGTGCTCGCGGGATTGACGGGCACGCTCGAATGCTTCCGCATTTCGTCGATCGATCCGCAAGCGGGCGGCAACCAGATCATGTTCCTCGCCGTTGCCGCGGCTGTGATCGGCGGCACGCCGCTCGCAGGCGGGTCGGGCACGATCATCGGCGGGCTGATCGGCGCGGCCGTGCTCGGCATTCTGAGCGACGGCTTCACGCTGATCGGCATCAACGCGTTCACGTTCAACATGATTCTCGGCGCGGCGATCCTCGCGGCGATGATCTTCAACATCCACGTCGTACGTCTCGCGCGCAAAGGAGAGTTGTGATGTCTTCGTCGCCGGAAGAAGCGCTGCGCGGGGAGGACATCGTCAAGCGCTTCGGCGCCGTGACCGCGCTCGACGGCGTGTCGCTGACGCTCAGGCAAGGGGAAATCCTCGGCATTCTCGGCGACAACGGCGCGGGCAAATCGACGCTCATCAAGATCCTCACCGGCTTTCATCAGCAGACGAGCGGCAAGCTGTTTCTCGGCGGCCAGGAAACGATGCTGCGTTCCGTCGATCACGCGCGTGCGCTCGGCATCGAATGCGTGTATCAGGATCTCGCGCTCGCCAACTCGCTGAGCATCTATCACAACATGTTCCTGAACCGGGAGATTCTCAGGCCCGGGCCGTTCCGTCTGTTGAACCACCGCGCGATGCGCGAGCGCGCCGCGGAATGCCTCGAAGAGATCGGCGTGCATGTGCCGTCGGTGGACCTTGCTGTCGAGCAGCTTTCGGGCGGACAACGGCAAGCTATCGCGGTGGCGCGCGCGGTCAACTCGAACGCGAAGATCCTGCTGCTCGACGAGCCGCTCGCTGCGATGGGCGCGCGCGAAGCGGGGCTCATCATCGATCTGATCCTGCGGTTGAAGGAGAAGGGTGGCCTGTCGATCATCATGATCATGCACAACTACGCGCAGACGCTCGACATCGCCGATCGCGTGATGCTGATGCAGCGCGGCCGCGTGACGTATCAGCGCGAGACGGTCAGCACGTCGGTTGCCGAGCTGATGGACATCGTCAGGCGCGAATATCGGGCGATGCGCACGCAAGGGGCGTGAGCGGCGGGTCGGCGTTCCGTTCGTTGCCAACGCATTCGCTGCGCGCGCACCTACAGCCCGCTTTCAATCGGCGCCCGTATTGGCACGGCCGACATCATGCGGGACAATCGCGGCAACCTGTCGACATGAGGAGCCACCATGTTCGCATTGATATTGGGGTTGCTGCTGTTCCTGGGCGCGCATTCCGTCCGCATTTTCGCGGACGACTGGCGCAAGGCGCGGATCGCGCAGATGGGCGAGAAGCCGTGGAAGGGCGCGTATTCCGTCGTGTCCATCATCGGGCTCGTGCTGATCGTCTGGGGATATGGGCTCGCGCGGCGCGAGCCGATCATGCTCTGGTCGCCGCCCGCGTGGGCGCCGCATCTCGCCGGCATCCTCACGCTCGTTGCGTTCATCCTCTTTCCGGCTGCATATGTGCCGGGCAATCACTTCAAGGCGCTGGTCAAGCATCCGATGACGATCAGCGTCGCGCTGTGGGCTTTCGCGCATCTGCTGGCGAACGGGACGCTGAACGCAGTCATCCTGTTCGGCGCGTTCCTCGTCTGGGCGCTCGCCGATGTCGCCGCCGCGCGAAGGCGTGATCGTGTCGAAGGCATCGTCTATCCGGGCGGGACGCTTTCGCGCGATGTGATTCCCGTCGTGATCGGCGTCGTCGCCTGGGTCGTCTTCGCGTTCTTCCTGCACGGGTGGTTGATCGGCGTGAAGCCGATGGGGTGAGCTTCAGTTCGCGCCAGCTCGGCGGCCTCATGGAATCTCGCCACCATCGCAACGCTATGGGCGACGACCTTAACCGGTCGAATCGCTAACAGCTTGAATTCGAGCGGCGTAGCGTGCCCGCTTCGTCTTGCTTCTTTCTGACTCTTCTTGCGTGAGTTCAATGCCCGGCAAGGAATTCGTTTTTCGGGGCAAGCTCGGGGCGCAAGGTTTGCGATGGGAGCTCCCCAAAAAGACTACGGTAGTCGGTCGCAAACCTTCCCAAATGAACGAACCCCCATCGCGCCGCAGCGTCCCCGACCGTCATCTGGGCGGCAAGGGTCGAGCGCAACAGATGGCGTACCTGACCAAGGCGTATGCGGCGCAAGTAGGATGAAGGCGACTGTCCCGTGATATTCAGAAAGCCTGTCTGCAGTGTGCTGCGGCATACGCGCAACTCAGTACACAGGTCGAGCACGGTAGGCGGACATTCTGGATTGCCAAGGATCAGATCCTGGCTGCGTTTTACTAAGTCATCCGCGTCACACCAGGGCTTCGCGTTGTTTCGGATGCGCTGAGAGCGCAGAAAACGCCATCCAGCAGCTGCTTGCGGATCATTGTGCGTGCGTCGGCGCAGGAGAAGCGTTCCGCATGGCGGCTCATCGCATTGACGTCGGAGCGCAGCCCCGAAAACACATTGCCATCCCGCAGGAACTGAATGTGCCGGTTCTTGTTTGGTGTCTTGCCGACACCTGGCGCGCCAGACAGTTGATCGAATTCCGCCGCTGACATCGTGATGCCGCCCACTTCCGCGCCGCTGGGCCGATGCAATATCCAGTCGTCGCCGCCATGTAGGACGCCGACCAATGGTGTGCAGATTTCTTCGCGCCTTCGCGTCGGCGCAAAGGTGCCCCATGCCACCGAGATCGAGCCCGGCCGGACCTGACCGCGCTGGGCGAGTTGGCGATTGGTGCTTTCCGCAAATATGTGGAATCCGTCACCCAGGTCGAGCTGCTGCACCGTGCCTTCGAACGGCCCCTTCCCGGTCTGAAAGTAGCTCAGATCGAAATTGACGAAGCTCTGCGCATGCTCCTGTGCATCGGAAAAACGCTGAACAGAATAATAGCGATTCATTTCGGCACTTAAGTGTTGTGGGCTCGTTGTGGCAAACCGTTTCCCCCTGGCGAGGGTTTACGAGGCTCGCCATGCGGCATGGATCTCAACATCCGAACGAGTCTATACAAGGTAATGCACACCGCCAATTAGCCATATAGGGGGTATCGGCCGTCGTTCAGCGCACGAGTTGGTAATTTCGGCTAAAGGGTTCGTTAAACATCGCCTTATTCTGGCTACACCGCCCGACAGGAATGGACGCTGAACGAAAGAGAACAGTTGCGCCTGGTCAGATTGGAGCGAGTTCCGATGTAACCCCATTAAGCCGGCGCAACGCGACGCGGATGCCGGACAGCCTTCTCAAGATTTGTTCAATCAAGGAAATCCGTAATGACTCGGAAGGTAATCGTTGCCGGGGTCGGAATGATCCCGTTCATGAAGCCGGGCACGAGCGGCTCCTATGTCGAAATGGGCGCGGAAGAAAAACTCGGCATGGAAGGCCAGGACACGTCGGAAATGTTCTTCGACGATTGTGTGGTGCCGGCCGATTGTCTGCTCGGCGGGCAGGAAGGCCAAGGCTTCTACCAGTTGATGGATCAACTCGCTTACGAGCGGGCACAGATCTGCTTCAGCGCGGTGGGCACCATGCGGCGCGCGCTCGATCTCACGGTCGAATACGTGAAAGAGCGTAAGGCCTTCGGCAAGGCGCTTTGGCGCGCCGCTCGCCTTGTTTTGCTATGTCGATCGCACCATGGGGCCGCCGCAGTGGTCGGACCTGGGCATGTTCTTGCAGACGGTGATGCTGTTGCTGCAGGAAGAAGGCATCGATAGCTGTGCGCAGGAGTGCTGGTCCGCCTATCCGCTGACAATTGCGAAATTCCTCAATGGTCGGCCAGATCATGTGCTGTTCGCTGGCATGGCAATCGGTTATGCCGATCGTGAAATGCCGGTGAACCGGCTAGTGGCGGACCGGGCGCCGCTAGAGGAATTCGCACGGTTCAGGGGCATTTGACCACGACAATAGGGGCGTATGTGGCGGCTTGATGAAGCTATCGAACCGCTTGGCATTTCCGGCCGCGCCTGTTGCTCACCTGCCGTTTCAAGCCTGCGCGGTGGTGCCGGTCTACCCGGCCGGATACGAAGGTGCTCGCGGCGCGCCGTGGTGCGCCGGTGCAGAAAAGAATGGGAGACACGTGATGAAAGTGAACTTTGGCCGCATCCTGGCGCAGACCGCCATGACCCTCGGCGAGCGCGAGGCGCTGGTCAATGTCGAGCGCAATCGCCGGTACACGGTGACGCAACTGCACCGGCTGGGCAATCGGATCGTCAACATGATGCGCGAGCGGTTGCAATTGCGCCGGGGCAGCGTCTTCATGTGCATTCTCGAGAACGACAACCTCTCGCTGGTGCACGCATGGACTGTCCTCAAGGGCGAGGCGGCCGCCGCGATCACCAACTACCGCGACTCGTTCGACGAGCACCAGTGGCAGATCGATTTCATGCGCCCGTCGGTGATTTTCATCGAGAACGCGCTGCTCGATCGTTACTTCGAGCCGCTACGCCAGCGCGGCATCACCGTGATCTGCATGGACCCGCCGGCCGAGCCGCGCGAGGGCTTGCTGTGCTTCTGGGATCTGCTCGAAGGCGCAAGCGATGCCGAGCCGGACGTGGAGAGCGACGTGCATCACGACGTGATGATGTATCGCTTCACCGGCGGCACGACGGGCAAGAGCAAGTGCGTCCAGTACACCATGGAGAACTGGCTCGGCTGCCGCGACTCGCAGTTCGTCGACAGCGACCTCGATCAGCTCTTCGTGCGCGACTCGCGCGTGCTGCACATGGCGCCCGTGAGCCACGGCTCGGGCATGTCGCTGCTGCCAACGCTGTTTCGCGGCGCCTGCTCCGTGACGCAGAATCTCCCGGATCTGCGCGAGTGGTGCCGGAACGTGGAGAAGGAGCGCATCACGGTGGGCGTCCTGGTGCCGACGCTGCTGTACCGCCTGCTCGACCTGAAGGAAGCGGGCGAACACGATCTCTCGACGCTGTGCACGCTCGTCTATGGCGCCTCGCCGATGAGCGCCGCCAAGCTCGTGCAGTTGCAGGCGCGCTTCGGCAACATCTTCATGCAGGTGTACGGCGCGAGCGAATGCCTGCAGATCGTAACGGTCCTCACCAAGGCGGACCACGCGAGCGCGGGCGAGGCGCGTCTCGCATCGGCCGGCCGCGTGACGGCGAGCGCGGAACTTATCGTCGTGGACGAGGACGGCAGGCCGCTGCCAGCGGGCGCGACGGGTGAGATCTGGATCCGTTCGCGCGCCACGGTGTCGGGCTACTTCAACAATCCCGAGGCCACGGCGAGCGAGTTCCACAACGGCTACTGGAAGTCGGGCGATCTCGGCTATCTCGATGCACAGGGCTATCTGTACATCGTCGATCGCAAGAAGGACATGATCATCACAGGAGGCTTCAACGTCTATGCCGTCGAAGTGGAAGCGGCGCTCACCGCTCACCCCGCGGTCGAGAATGCCGCAGTGGTGGGGGTGCCGCACGACGAATGGGGCGAGGCAGTGCACGCCGAGGTCGTGCTGAGGGCCGGCGCGCAGGTGAGTACCGAAGCGCTGATCGAGCATGTCAAAAGCCGCCTCGGCAGGTTCAAGGCACCCAAATCAATCGAGTTCGTGCCGACGCTGCCTATGTCCGTTGTGGGCAAGGTGATGCGCAGACAGATACGGGAAAAGTACTGGCAGCGCCACACGCGACGGGTCTCATAGAACTGGCGGGCCAGCGCCGAAGGCGCGCGAAACCAGGAATTTCGCGGCGCGACCATCGCGGAGGCGGTGCTCATTCCGCACGATCCCAAATATCGTTGGACAGACAAATCATGAAAATGCTTCGTGCTGCATTCACACTTGCGGTGGTGTTCGGCGCCGCGCTGATGTCGGCGGACACAGTCGCACAGTCACCGTCCCTTTCCACGGCCGAGGCCCGCGAGATTGCCATGGAAGCCTACGTATACGGCTACTCTCTAGTGGACAATTACCGCATCCAGTACGCGTATTTCGTGGACCGCGACAACCCCGAATACAAAGGGGACTGGAACCGCATCGCCAACGTCGCGCGAGTCTATACGCCGCAAGACAAGGCCATCCAGACGCCGAATTCGGATACGCCTTATTCTTTCCTCGGTGCCGACCTGCGTACCGAGCCGCTCGTGCTGACCGTGCCGGAGGTGGAACAGGATCGCTACTATGCGGCGCAGTTCGTCGATCTCTATACCTACAATTTCGCCTACGTCGGCACGCGAACGACGGGCAACGGCAGCGGCAAGTTCCTGCTGGTCGGACCCAACTGGAAGGGGCCGACGCCGAAGGGCATCAAGGGTGTCATCCGGTCCGATACGGATCTGGCGTTCGTGCTCTATCGCACCCAACTTTTCAGGCAGGACGACATCGGAAACGTCAGGAAGGTCCAGGCCGGATTCAAGGCAGAGCCGCTGTCCGTGTTCCTCGGCGAGCCGTCGCCGGCCGCCGCGCCCGCCGTGGATTACTTAAAGCCGCTTACCCGCGAGCAGGAGCGCACATCGCTCGAGTTCTTCGACGTGCTCAATTTCGTATTGCGGTTCTGTCCGACCTATTCAGACGAGCAGCCGCTGATGGACCGTTTCGCGAAACTCGGCATCGGCGCGGGCAGGAAGTTCGACGCGCAGGCGCTGTCGCCTGAAATCCGCAAGGCAGTCGAACAGGGTATCGCCGACGCCTGGCGTTCGATCGACGAACTGGGCAAGCGAGTCGCGGCAGGCGAGGTGACGAGCGGCGACATCACGGGGTCGCGCGCATATCTGAAGAACAACTACCTCTACAGGATGCGCGCGACGGTTGCCGGCATCTACGGCAATTCGAAAGAGGAAGCCATCTACCCGGCCTATTACGTGGACGCGTCCGGGCAGCGACCCGACGGTGGCCACTATCGCTACACGCTGCGCTTCAAGCCGGGTCAGTTGCCGCCCGTCAATGCGTTCTGGTCGCTTACCATGTATCTGCCGTCGCGGCTGCTCGTGGCGAATCCGCTCGACCGCTACCTGATCAATTCGGCGATGTTGGCCGACCTGAAGCGCGACGCGGATGGCGGCGTCACGCTTTATCTCCAGCACGACTCGCCCGGCAAGGACAAGGAAGCCAATTGGCTGCCCGCGCCGGACGGCCAGTTCCTGGCGGCCTTGCGCCTGTATTGGCCGAAGCAGGAAGCGCTCGACGGCGAATGGAAACAGCCGCCGCTGCAGCGGAGCGGAGCGGTGATGACCGGCTCGACGGATAGCCGGTGATGCACTATCCGTTGGACGTGATGCGTGCTCAAAGATCCAGCACTAACTCCGCAGATTTGGCGCGCGAAACACAGACCATGATCTGAGTTTCCTTTTCGTCGCCGCGCAGTACGAGATCCCGATGATCGGCCTCTCCCGAGCATAGTCCCGTGCGGCACGACCCACAGGTGCCGCTTTCGCACGAGCTTGGCACTCGCACGTTCGTGGCGCGCAGCACGTCGAGGATCGAGCGGTCGGCGGGGATCTCCAGAGACGTGCCGCTGCGCTTGAGCCGAACCATAAATGGCGTGCTTTCCCGTGCGTTCGCGCTGCTCGCGCCGAAGCTCTCGAAGTGCACGGTACCGGACGGCCAATGGCCCGTCATGTCGCGCACGGTGTCCATCAGCGCCTGCGGCCCGCAGCAATACACGTGTTGTGCCGACTTCGACTTCTCGAATACGGGCCAGAAGTCGAACGATTCCGCCGGGTCGCCGAAGTCGTGGTGAATCGTTACCGCCTGGCGCCACTCATTGCTGCTGAGTTCGTCAAGAAACGCGGTGCCCTCCGGATCGCGGGCCAGGTAATACAGCTTGAACTGTCTAAGGCCTTCCGCCCGGAGCTGGCGCGCCATCGACAGCATGGGCGTAATGCCGATGCCTCCCGCGACAAGAATGAACGATTTCGCCCGCTCGTCGAGCGGGAATTCGTTTCGCGGCAGCGAGACCTCGATCACGTCCCCAGCGGAGGTTTCGTCGACGAGGCTCATGGACCCGCCTCGCCCGTGGCTGTCCCGCTTCACCGCAATGACGTAGCGATCCCGCTCCTGCGAGTCGTTGCAGAGCGAATAGCTGCGACGCGCGCCGTTGGGCACAACTACGGTCAAATTCGATCCCGCTTCGAACGGCGGCAGCGGGGCGCCGTGCGGGTCGGTTAGCTCAAAGCGCCAGATGTCGCGCGCAATCTTCTCCTTTTCCGCAATCTTCAGATGCAGAAAACCGCCTTCTGGGGTAGTCATGTCCGTCTCCTTCCGCTCGATTCGTTTCGCTACCATGGAGCGTATGTTATTGCTAGATATCTAATGATGCAAGTCGATCCAACGCAATTCCCTGGTCGGTATAAACCCCCACTTGCAAGTGTGACCATCGACCCGTAGCCTAATTGCTAGACGTCTAATTATGCGGAGCACAGGCGCAAGACCTCTCGTCGGGAGGGAAAGCTTGTCCGTTTCCGCAGACAAAAAAGTGTGAAACCAGGAGAGCCCCGGACATGACAGACTCAACGTTGAGCTACGAGGATGCGCCCCCGCTTCGAGTCGCCGATTCGGCGACCGTCGAGGCGACGTATCGCAAGGTCACACTAAGGTTGATGACCTTTCTTTTCTTTTGCTGGGTCTTGAACTATCTCGATCGCGTCAATGTCAGCTTCGCGCAGTTGCAGTTGAAGCACGACCTTGGCCTGAGCGATGCCGCGTACGGGCTCGGCGTGAGCCTGTTCTTCATCGGCTACATCCTGCTGGAGGTTCCGAGCACGCTGCTGCTCAGGCGCATCGGCGCTCGCCGGACCGTTACGCGGATCATGCTGCTGTGGGGCGCCATTTCCACTGCAATGGCGTTCATGACGGCACCCTGGCAGTTCTACCTCGCTCGAACGCTGCTCGGCGCCGCCGAGGCGGGCTTCTGGCCAGGGATCATTCTCTATCTCTCGTACTGGTATCCCGCGAAACGCCGCGCCCGCATCACGTCGCGATTTCTGCTCGCGATTGCCGCGGCGGGCATTATCGGCGGCCCGCTTTCGGGGCTGATCCTCGAAAACTTCATGGACGTATGGGGCTTTCGCAACTGGCAATGGCTGTTCTTTCTCGAAGGCTTGCCCGCCGTGATTGCCGGCGTGGTCGCGTGGTTTTACCTGACGGACAAGCCGCAGGATGCGTCGTGGCTCACGGATCAGCAAAAGCGCATCGTCGTGGAAGCGCTCGAGGAAGAACACGGGCAGAAGCCGCACGATGCGCCGAGCCGTCTGCTCGTCGCACTGCGCGACCCGCGCGTGTATGTGATCGCCGCAGGCTGGGCCACGGTGCCCATTTGCGGGACCATCCTCAATTACTGGACACCCACCATCATCAAGCAGGCGGGCGTTTCCAGCATGTTGCAGATCGGCTTGCTGTCCGCGCTGCCATACATCGTCGGCGCCGTTGCCATGCTGCTGATCGCACGCAGCTCCGACCTGCGGCTCGAGCGCCGTTGGCACTTCGTGCTGTCGACGACAGCGGGCGCAACGGGCGCGGTGCTGCTCACGATCCTCACGCACAACTCGGCTGTCGCAATCGCGTGCCTGAGTCTCGTTGCGGTGAGCTACTTCGCGGCCGCCGCGATCATCTGGACCATTCCGCCGAACTACCTCAAAGGCGAGGCGGCTGCGGGCGGAATTGGCGTCATCAGCAGTTTGGGACAGGTGGGCGCTTTCTTCGCGCCGATCGTCCTTGGCTGGGTGAAGAGCGTAACCGGAAGCTTCTCGGCAGGCATCCTGCTGGTCGCGGCGCTCGTTTTCATCGGCGGCATTGCCGTCTTCTTCGGCGTGCCGCGCGAGCGGCAGGCGCCACAGTCCGGCGCGTGACGATGCACGTGACGGACAGCACTTTGACAGTCAGACAGGAGCAGGAATGAGCAAGCTTCAACTCTCGATCGCCGTGGGCAATTACGACCGGATGCGGCCGCTGATCGACGGCGACGTTCAGATCGACGGCGTCGATCCTGTGTTCATGCTGCAGGACCCGGAGGAAATTTTCTTTCGCGCATTCCGGCACGCGGATTACGACATTTGCGAGCTTTCGCTCAGCAGCTATTCGGTGAAGACGGCTGCGGGCACCTCGCCCTACATCGCCGTGCCGGTGTTTCCGTCGCGCGCGTTCCGGCACAGCTCGGTCTACGTGCGCTCCGACCGTGGGATCGAGCGGCCCGAAGACCTGAAGGGCAAACGCATCGGCGTGCCGGAATACCAGCTTACGGCCAACGTGTGGGTGCGGCTCTTTCTCGAAGAGGAATATGGCGTGAAGGCTTCGGATATTCGTTGGGTGCGGGGCGGCTACGAGGACCCGACGCGCGTGGAGAAGATCGCGCTCAAGCTGCCCGAAGGCGTCGTGCTGGAAAACGCGCCCGAAGGGCAGACGATCTCGAACCTGCTGGCCGACGGCGAGATCGACGGCGTGATCGGGCCGCGCGCGCCGTCGTGCTTCGAGCGCGGGCATCCCAAGGTCAAGTATCTCTTCGACGACCCCCAACAGCGCGCCGCCGAGTGGTACGAGCGCAGGAAGCTCTTTCCGATCATGCACACGCTCGGCATCCGCAAGACACTGGCGGAGCAGCATCCGTGGCTGCCCGGCGCTATCGCGAAGGCTTTCGAGCACGCGAAGCAGGTAGCGCTCGCGCGTTTGAGCGACACCTCGGCGACCAAGGTGACACTGCCTTTCATCGAAGACCAGTTGCGCAACGCGCGACGGTTGATGGGCCCCGACTTCTGGTCGTACGGATTCGCCAGCAACGAGCACGTGATCGACCGCTTCCTTGCGCAGCATCATGCCGAGGGCTTGTCGAGCCGGCGCCTTGAGCCCGCTGAGCTGTTCCACCCAGCGAGCCTCGAGAGCTTCAAGATCTGACCTTCCGCGGCAGTCGTAGCGTCGCGCACTCGCCCGTTGCCGGCTGCGCGACGCATGCGTGGAAGAGGACAAAAAAATATAATCAGGAATCCATAATACAAATGAACATGAAGGGACACACATTCCCGCTCGCATGCGGCGGACTGCTGGCGCTCGCCTGCACGGCGGCCCATGCGCAAAGTTCGATCACGCTGTACGGCATCGTCGATGCGGGCGTCGAATACGTCAACCGCGTGGCCCAAGGCAGCCAAACGGGCTCAGCGATCCGGGAGCAGTCCGGCAATCTGGCCGGCTCACGCTGGGGGCTCAAGGGCTCGGAGGATCTTGGCGGCGGCTACAAGGCCGTGTTCACGCTCGAGGGCGGATTCAACGTGAACACGGGGACGCTCGGCCAGAGTGGACGGCTGTTCGGCCGTAAGGCGTTCGTTGGCCTCGCGACACCGTACGGGACGCTCACGCTCGGGCGTCACCAGAACCTGCTCTACGAGCTGATGTACAAGTACGACGCGCTGACGTTCAATCCGAGCTATTCCGCGCAAAGCATGGACAGCCAGTTCGTGAACCGCGCGGACAATTCGGTGCGCTACGGCGTGCATCTCGGCGACGTGACGTTCGCGGCGCTGTACAGCACGGGCTTCGACTCGACGATTCCAAACGGCGCGAACGTGCCCGGCGCGACGAAAGTGGGCCGCGAGATGAGCGCCGCGGTGCTGTACGACCGCGGGCCGTTCAGCATCGGCGTGACGTACGACCAGTTGCAGGGCACGTCGATTGCCACGCAGAGCAACACGCAGCAGCGCGCGCTGCTCGGCCTTTCGTATGACATTGGGCCCGTCAAGGCGCTGGCGGGCCTGCGCTGGCTGAACACGCGCAACACGGACGTGCCACCCAGTTCGATGCTCTATTGGGGCGGCGTGACCTGGCGGGTGAACACGCCGCTCTCCGTTTCCGCCAGCGTCTATCACACGCAGTTTCGCAATCCGCACGGCGGCCCGACGATGGGAGCGTTGCTGGTCGACTACTCGCTCTCGAAGCGCACCGATGTGTACGCGGAAGGCGCGTATGTCTCCAATCGTTCGTTTTCCAATGTCGGCATTCGCGGCACGGGCGTGGACATTGCGCCAGGCATGGACCAGGCGGGCGTGACCGTGGGCATTCGCCACACCTTCTGAGCGGCCGGGCGCTGTGGAACAGTGCCTCTCGCGCCGGCTAAAGCGCTATGATTGTCGCCAGTCTGGTCACAATAACGGCGAGGAACGTATGGCAGCAGCAGGTACTTCGGGAAAGGGCGGGGTCGCGAGCGAGGACCCCATCCTGCGGCACTGGCGCGAGGCGGTGCCGGATGATCGTCTTGCTCACCTGGTGAAGGATGCGGGCCGCGCGATGATTCGCGGTCTGCAAATGCGCCTGGCGCAGCACGAAGTCTCGTTCGGCCATTGGGCGTATCTGCGTGTGCTGTGGGTCACCGACGGTCTCACGCAGAAGGAGCTCAGCGACGAGACGGGCACCACTACGCCCACTACGTTCAGCGCGGTGTCGGCGATGGAAAAGCTCGGGTACGTCGAGCGCCGCTATGCGCCCGGCAATCGCAAGAACACGCACGTCTATCTCACGCCGCGTGGCCGGAGCCTGAAAAAGAAGCTTGTTCCGCTTGCGGAAGAGGTCAACGAGATCAGTGTCGCCGGATTGAAAGCCACCGAGATCAACGTCGCGCGCAAGGTCCTGCTAACGATTATCGAAAACATGGCGCGCGACGAAGCCGAGTCGAACGATCCGGCGCGCCGCATTCCGTCGACGCGGGAAATGGGCAATCTGATCGCGGCGCGTGGCGAGGAGTACGAGAGCAACTGAAGCCGGCGGTTTCCTGATTTCATAGGTCGTTTCCTGGGTTCAATTTTATTAAATATCTAATAATATTGACGGCCGCGCTCATGCGCGGCAGCAGATGGCTTCAAGCTGCTTTCCCGCTCAATATACGGGCCCTGAAATGGATGCAATGACCCGCGCGGCCATGACGCGCAATGTCCGCGAAGCGCTCGCGGAAGATGTCGGCGATAACGACTGGACTTCACAACTGATCGATCCTGCCGGTTCGGCCGAGGCGGTTCTCATCGTGCGCGAGACCGCGCTCCTGTGCGGCAGGCCATGGTTCGACGAAACGCTCGTGCAGACGGACCCTTGCATCGCTATCGAATGGTTCGTCGGCGAAGGCGAATGGATGCGTGAAGGGCAGGCCGTGTGCAGGATCGCCGGGCCCGCGCGCAGCATGCTTACCGCCGAGCGCACCGCGCTCAACTTTCTCCAGCTGCTTTCGGGCGTGGCCACGGCGACATACGCGATGGCGCGCATTGTCGAAGGCACGGCGGCGCGCATTCTCGATACGAGAAAAACGCTGCCGGGACTGCGCCTTGCGCAAAAGTACGCGGTGCGCGTGGGCGGCGGAGAGAACCATCGCCGGGGACTTTACGACGGCATCCTGATCAAGGAAAACCACATCGCCGCGGGCGGCGGCATTGCGCCGACGATTCGCGCCGCCCAGGCGCTTGGCGCGGAAGTGCCGCTTCAGGTCGAAGTGGAAACGCTCGACGAACTGGCCGAAGCGCTGGACTCTGGCGCAAGGTCGATCCTGCTCGACAACTTCTCGCACGATGCGATGCGCGAGGCCGTGCGCCTCAACGAGGGGCGTGCCAGTCTGGAGGTGTCGGGCGGTGTCACGACAGAAACGCTGCGCGCGATTGCCGAGACGGGCGTGAACCGCATTTCCGTGGGTGGGCTCACGAAGCACGTGAAGGCGGTCGATTTTTCGCTGCGCTTTCGGGCATACGTCGGGGGCGTACGTCGCGCAGCGCGACCCGGCGCGCGAGTACACTGCGTAGCGATGGATCGCTGACGTTCGTGCAGAAGTAAAAAAGCCTTCGCGTGCGAAGGCTTTTTCGTTGCCGCCGATTGGCGGAGCGGAACGTCGATATCAGAGCAGGACGTCTGCGCCCGCCTCGCTCGACTTCAGTATGGCGAGGCAAATTTCCAGCGTGCCCTTTGCCCATTCTCCGTCGTGAAGGGGCCGTCGTCGCTCGACAACGGCGCCATACAGTTCGTCGATGACCTCGGCGCGCGGCACGGCGGGGCGCGACAGCGGCAGCGTCGCGCGCCGCTCGCCGTACACGACGATCGAGTCGGGCAGGGGTCGCAGGTCCGCGCGTTCGCACGAGACGATGACGGGACCGAAATGCTGATGAAACCGCGGCGGTTCGTCTGCAGAGGCGCGAGGCGCTTTGTATGCCGATCCGCCGTACGTGCCGGCTGCCTTCAGCTTTGCTTCGTCGTTCGACGAGGCGAGCGTCGCCAGACGCCTGCGGGCATTGCCGTACGCATCCGGGCTCGTCTGGTCGCCCATCTCGCCGATCCAGCCAGTCCACTCGTCGCTGTTGAAATGGCCGTATCCGTTGTAGGAGAGGGACGCGTAAGCTCCGTTTTCGAACCAGATCAGCGCGGAATACGCGCCTTCCGTGGGACGTGCCGGGTCCCACCGGCCGACGCTCGCGCGTAGCCGAACCGCGCGAGAGCCGGCGAGCAAGCGCACGATATCGACCTGGTGCGCCGCCTGGCTGAAGACAGCGCCGCCGCCTTCGGCCGTCATCAGCTCCTCGGGCCGGCGCGGCCGGTAGAGGTAGTCGGTGTAGTTGATCGCCTGGATCGTCTTCACCGTGCCGAAAGCGCCTTCCCGGATCAGTTCGCGTGTGCGCAGATACGGCGTGTCGAAGCTGTGGCAATGGCCGACGATCAGATGCACGTTCGCGGCGCGACACGCGGAAATCATGCGTTCGCAGTCGGCCGCGTCGAGCGCCATCGGCTTTTCGACCAGCACGTGTTTGCCATTCGCCGCGGCAATTTCCGTGTGCTGTGCGTGGAACTGATGCGGGCTCGCCACGTAGACGACTTCCACGTTGGGATCGTCGGCCAGTTGCAGCACGTCGGCGTAGGTTCGCGCGTCGAAGTCGGCGGCGAACTGCCGCCGCGCTTCTTCGCGCGGATCGCACGCGGCAACGAGCTGGACTCTCGGGTCGCGCAGGAAGGTGGGCAACATCAGCGAGAATGCCCGCCCCAGTCCTGCCACCCCAATGCGCAAGCGGCGATCTTCCATGGCGTTGCGCCTCCGTTATTGCGAGACCTGATAGTCGGTCGCGACTACGGCCGACTGGTCGTCGGGCAGCGCGTGCTTCGCGCTGACATAGCGGACCTCATACGTGCGCCAGTCGATCTCCTTCGGCACGACTGCCTGATACGAGCAGACGTCATGTGCAATCACTTTCGCACCCGTGCCGATCGCTTCGTCACCTTGCTGGAATTCGGCGAGCGCGTCGAGCATGCGCCGGCGGAATTCGACGATGGCGAGATCGCTCGCACCGAGACGCTCGTCCGAACGGTTCGCGATCGGGCCCATCGTGACCCACATCGCGATGTCCTGGTTCGGGAAGCCCGTGATGCCGGTGAAGTTTCCGTTCGCCATCGCCGCGCGGTCCTGCCAGAAGCGGTTCTCGTGATTGCGCAGCGGACGATAGCGTTCGTCCAGATCAATACCCACCTGCTGATGCAGGAATTTGCGCCAGGTTTCGGTTTCCGGCGTAGTCGCCGGATCACCCCATGCGATGAAGTAGAACGCAGTGTTCGTGTCGTCCATCGGCACGTTGATGTTCGCGACGTTGTAGAGATTGTTCGGCGGAATCAGCACGGTTGCCGGCGCAACGAATACCGTCGAGCGCACGTAGTCGTGCGTGTTGGCGTTGAAGATCGGGCGGCGTAGCGCGGCGTAGCGAAAACCGTAACCGGTACGCTCGACCTGCAAGCGCGGCGCCTTGTCGGTGGAAGGACGCAGCCAGTTTTTCGAAGTTGCCTCGGCGCCGCCGACGCGCGCCGGCACGAAGTCCGACGAATGAAGGCTCGAACTGTGCGCGGAATCGATCGCGCCTTCGAGAATCTGCGCCCAATTGCAGGGCAGCAGCGCCTTTGCGATGCTCACGCGGGTGTCCGCGCTCGGCGCCCACGCGGGCGGAACGAATTCGGGCACGGCGTCCTGCGGACCCATGAATGCCCACACCATGCCGCCCCATTCCTGCACAGGGTAGGCCTTGTGCTTGACCTTGTCGGTCATGCAACTCGAGGCGGGCTCGGACACCATTTCGATCACGTTGCCGAGCACGTCGAACTTCCAGCCGTGGTACAGGCAACGCAGGCCGCAGTCTTCATTACGCCCATAAACCAGCGACGCACGGCGATGCGGGCAATACTCGTCCATCACGCCAACGCGGCCTTCCGTATCGCGGAACACGACCAGGTCCTCGCCGAATACGCGCGCTTTCATCGGCGCGCCGTCCGGCTCGCTCACTTCCTCGATCAGACAGACGGGGGTCCAGTGGCGGCGCATCAACTGCCCCATCGGGGCATCGCCTTCGACACGGCACAGCAGTTCATTTTCTTCGTGGGTCAGCATGTTTGTCTCCCGGCGAGAGGTCGCCTCCATCAACAGGTGTTGCCAAATTCTATTAGATATCTAGCGAAAATGGCAAGCCCGTTTGCAGGAGACTTCGGGTAACTACGGACGCGTTTGGAGCGTGAGAAGGGGCGGGGATATGGGGACAGCCAGCGGAGGAAAGGGTGGTGGAAGGAGTACCCGGACGGGAGACCGCGCCACGGCGGGGCTCTACGTAGCAATGGAGCGAGGCGGCCAGATAACCGGCTTCATCGACGCCGGGTGCGCATGATGTCGTCATGTCGGACGAGACGTTCAAGGAACCACCATGCAAAAGCACGCCACTAGCGGCATCGGTGTCGCGTCCGGTCCCATGACGGTGTTGTGGTTTTCATGATCGGCATCGCGGGATTCGTCGACACATTCGCGGCACCCGTCATTCCGGTCTCGCTCGATCCGCCGTTCGAACAGGCATCGATCGCGCGCGTTCAGGCAGGATAGGGCAGGTCATAGGTCTCGCGACTCGCTGCGCGCAGCGCGTCGATCATCAGCGCAGCAGCGGGCGAGAGCAGTTTTTCACCGTGGGTGATCAGCCCGAAGTCGTCCATCCTGCACTCCATCGGCAGAGGCAGAATTTCCACCATGCCGTGAGACGCGTAGTAGCGCGCAACGTCTTCCGCGAGCACCGCAATCATGTCGCTCTTTTCCAGCACGCGCGTGACGAAGAGCAGAGCGGCCGTTTCGACGACATTCGACGGCGGAGGGAGGCTTGCACGCTGAAACATCAGCTCGAAACGGTGCCGTAGCACACTGCCTGCTGGTGGCACGATCCACGCGCTGCGCTGGACGTCGGACAGCTCTATTGGCGCCCCGGTCAGCAGCGGATGACCTCGGCGAACCACGGCGCGGACCGGTTCGCCCGCGAGCGCCTCGTAGCGCAACTGAAGCTTGTCATGTTCAGCCGACAGCCGCCCGATTACGATGTCGAGCTTGTCTTGCCCCAGATGCTCGAGCAGCACATTGCTGGTGTCTATTTCGACCGAGATACGTATGTTCGCGTGCATGCGCTTGACAGCCGCGACAGCCGCCGGAAGCACGCGCACACCCGGCGACGTGATGGCGCCTACCGCAACGTGACCAAGGCGTCCCGCCTTGAGAGCGGCAAGTTCATCCTGGGCCTGTTCGAGACTGCCCAGCACGATACGCGCGTGCCGGATCAGCGCATCGCCATAGAGCGTCGGCCGCACCCCACGCGGCATGCGTTCGAATAGAACTGCCCCAAGCATCTCTTCCAGTTCGCGCAGCAGCTTCGAAGCGGCTGGCTGTGTCATGTTCAGCGCCGCCGCGGCGCGATGGATGTTGCCTTCCTCCGCAAGCGCGACGACCAGCAGCAATTGCCGTGTTTTCAGGCGCGTGCGCACGTACCAGGGGTTCGTATCCAGCATGGACTAAGTATTAATACCGATATATGAACTGATATGGGAAACATCCAACATTTCATTAGTAGGTTATCAACTTTGTTCATACACTGCACGCAAATCTGGCCTACCTAAAAGACGGACGATGTCGGCAACCAAACCCAAATTGCGGTCACAACAGTGGTTCGGCACCACTGACAAGAACGGCTTCATGTATCGAAGCTGGATGAAGAATCAAGGCATTCCCGATCACGAATTCGACGGCCGTCCGATCATCGGCATCTGCAACACGTGGTCTGAACTTACGCCCTGCAATGCGCATTTCCGCAAGCTCGCAGAGCACGTCAAGCGCGGCATCTATGAAGCAGGCGGCTTTCCCGTCGAGTTTCCGGTGTTCTCGAATGGCGAATCGAACCTGCGTCCTTCAGCGATGCTCACGCGCAATCTCGCGTCGATGGACGTGGAAGAAGCGATTCGCGGCAATCCAATCGACGCTGTCGTGCTGCTGTGCGGCTGTGACAAGACCACGCCCGCATTGCTGATGGGCGCGGCGAGCGTCGACGTGCCCGCGATCGTCGTGACGGGCGGTCCGATGCTCAACGGCAAGCTCGAAGGCAAGGACATCGGCTCGGGCACCGCAGTATGGCAACTGCACGAATCGCTCAAGGCGGGTGAGATCGATCTTCACCATTTCCTGTCGGCGGAAGCGGGCATGTCCCGCTCGGCGGGTACATGCAACACGATGGGCACGGCTTCGACGATGGCCTGCATGGCCGAGTCGCTCGGCGTATCGCTGCCGCACAACGCGGCGATCCCGGCTGTGGATGCGCGCCGTTACGTGCTTGCTCACATGTCGGGCATCCGTATCGTGCAAATGGCGCTCGAAGATCTGAAGCTCTCGAAGATCCTCACGCGCGAGGCATTCGAGAACGCGATCCGTACGAATGCAGCGATTGGCGGTTCGACCAATGCCGTGATCCATCTGAAGGCGATCGCGGGACGCGTCGGCGTGCCGCTCGAACTGGAAGACTGGATGCGCATCGGCCGCAACACGCCGACCATCGTCGATCTGCAACCGTCGGGTCGCTTCCTGATGGAGGAGTTCTATTACGCGGGCGGCCTGCCGGCAGTGCTGCGGCGCCTGGGCGAGGCGAACCTGCTGCCGCATCCCAACGCGCTGACCGTCAACGGCAAGTCGATGTGGGACAACGTACGCGAGGCGCCCAACTACAACGACGAGGTGATTCGCCCGTTGGACAGACCGCTCATCGCGGACGGCGGCATCTGCATTCTGCGCGGCAATCTCGCCCCGCGCGGCGCCGTGCTCAAACCGTCGGCGGCTACACCAGAGCTGCTCAAGCATCGCGGCCGCGCGGTGGTGTTCGAGAACTTCGATCACTACAAGGCAACGATTGGAGACGAATCGCTCGACGTCGACAAGGACTCGATCCTCGTGATGAAGAACTGCGGACCGCGAGGCTATCCGGGCATGGCCGAGGTCGGCAACATGGGCTTGCCGCCGAAGCTGTTGCGCCAGGGTGTCAAGGACATGGTGCGCATCTCTGATGCGCGCATGAGCGGCACCGCGTACGGCACGGTGGTGCTGCACGTCGCGCCGGAAGCGGCGGCGGGCGGCCCGCTTGCCGCCGTGCGCAACGGCGACTGGATCGAGCTTGATTGCGAAGCAGGGCGCCTGCATCTCGACATCAGCGAGGAAGAACTCGAGCGCCGTCTCTCCGACATCGATCCGGCCACGGCGCCGGGCGTCGCCGAGCAGATGGGCAAGGGCGGTTACGCGCGCCTCTACGTCGATCACGTGCTGCAGGCAGATGAAGGCTGCGACCTCGATTTCCTCGTCGGGAAACGCGGCGCCGCCGTCCCGCGACATTCGCACTGACGCGCATCGAAGGCAGATCATGACGATCCAACTCACGGGTGAACTGCTGATCGCGGGCCGCGCGAAGCGCGGCGAGGGCGCGCCGTTTCAGGCGCTCGATGCGGCCACGGGCGAACCCATTGCGCAACCCGTATTCCGCAGCGCATTGCGCACCGACGTCGACCAGGCCTGCGAGCTTGCCGACGAAGCGTTCGACATGTATCGCGCGTTGCATGCCGAAAAGCGCGCGCAATTCCTCGACGATTGCGCGGCGCGTATCGAAGCGCTCGGCGATCGACTCATCGAGCGAGCAATGGCGGAAAGCGGTCTGCCGCGCGCGCGTCTCGAAGGCGAACGCGCGCGTACGGCGAACCAGTTGCGCATGTTCGCAGCACTCGTGCGCAGCGGCGACGCACTCGATGCGCGCATCGAACCCGCGTTGCCCGAGCGCCAGCCGCCGCGCACTGATCTGCGCTTCTGGCGCATCGGCGTCGGTCCTGTGGCGGTGTTCGGTGCGAGCAATTTTCCGCTGGCGTTTTCGGTTGCGGGCGGCGATACGGCCTCGGCACTCGCAGCCGGTTGTCCCGTTGTCGTGAAGGCCCATCCCGCGCATCCGGGCACGTCGGAACTCGTGGCCCGCGCAATCCAGGAGGCGGTCGCGGCTGCCGGTTTGCCTGCGGGCGTGTTTTCGCTGTTGTTCGACGCGGGCCACGAAGTGGGCAGCGCGCTTGTCCAGCATCCTGCAATCCGCGCGGTCGGCTTCACGGGCTCGCGCGCGGGCGGTCTTGCGTTGATCAAGCTCGCGGCGGCGCGCGCCGAACCGGTTCCCGTCTACGCCGAAATGAGCAGCGTGAATCCGAACGTGCTGCTGCCCGGCGCGCTTGCCGCGCGAGGCGAGACGCTGGCGCGCGAGTTCGCCGCTTCGGCGACGCTGGGCTGCGGGCAATTTTGCACCAATCCCGGCCTGATGCTCGGGCTGGCGGGCATCGAGTTCGACGTCTTCGCTGCCGACGCCGCGCGGGAATTCAGCAGCGCGAGCGCGGGCGTGATGCTGACGCCTGGCATTCTGCGCAACTACGAACGCGGCATCGAGCGGTTGACACGACATCCGCAGGTGACAACGCTCGCACGCGGTAACGCAGCGCCAGGCCGCGCACAAGCGGCACTGTTGCGCGTGAGCGCAAAGGACCTGCTCGCGGACTCGACGCTTGGCGAAGAAGTATTCGGGCCCAGCAGCGTACTCGTGGAATGCGCCGATGCGCTCGAGCTGCGCGCGGTGCTGCGCAACATTGAAGGCCAGCTGACGATCACGCTCCACGCTGAACCCGTCGACGGCGAACTCGTGTGCTCGCGAACGGGTTCCCGACTGGCGTCGAAGTCTGCGACGCGATGGTTCACGGCGGCCCGTTTCCGGCCACCTCGGACGGCCGCAGCACCTCGGTGGGAACGGCGGCCATCGAGCGCTTCCTGCGCCCGGTCTGCTACCAGAATCTCGCCGATAACCTGCTGCCCGACGCACTGCGCGACGCCAATCCACTCGACCTGCGCCGGCGCGTTGCAGGCAAACCGGAAACGCAGCGCACGCCGTGAAGCGCGGACCTGGAAGATCCGCGCGCCAGTGCGCGTTGCGAATCGTGAATATGGTGAGAGCAACGATCGCGCGGGGCAACGAAACTTTTGAAGCAGGACTGACAACATGAATATGAGCCGTACGCCCCGCTACCGGGGCATCTTCCCCGTCGTGCCGACCACTTTCACGGAAACCGGCGAACTCGATCTGGCCAGCCAGAAGCGCGCTGTCGATTTCATGATCGACGCGGGCTCGGACGGCCTATGTATTCTCGCGAACTTCTCCGAGCAGTTCTCGCTCTCGGACGAGGAACGCGAAGTCATCACACGCACGGTGCTCGAACACGTAGCGGGCCGCGTGCCCGTGATCGTCACCACCACGCATTACGGCACCAACGTGGCCGCCGCGCGCAGCAGGCGCGCACAGGAGCAGGGCGCGGCAATGGTCATGCTGATGCCGCCGTATCACGGCGCCACTTTCCGCGTGCCCGAGGCGCGGATCTACGAGTTCTACGCGCGCGTGTCCGACGCCATCGATATTCCGATCATGATTCAGGACGCGCCCGCAAGCGGCACCGTGCTTTCGGCGGCGTTGCTCGCACGCATGGCGCGCGAGATCGAGCAGGTCTCGTACTTCAAGATCGAGACGCCGGGCGCGGCAAACAAGCTGCGAGAGCTGATCCGGCTCGGTGGCGATGCAGTGGAAGGACCGTGGGACGGCGAAGAAGGGATCACGCTGCTAGCGGACCTGAACGCAGGCGCAACGGGCTCGATGACGGGCGGCGGATTCCCGGACGGCATTCGCCCGATCATCGAAGCGCATCGCGAGGGCCGCATCGACGACGCCTTCGATCTTTATCAGAAGTGGCTGCCCCTCATCAATCACGAGAACCGCCAGGCCGGTCTGCTCGCCTGCAAGTCGCTGATGAAAGAAGGCGGCGTGATTGCGTGCGAACTGCCGCGCCATCCACTGCCCGCGATGCATCCGGACACACGCGCCGAGCTGATTGACATCGCGCGTCGTCTGAAGCCGCTTGTGCTGCAGTGGGGCAAATAAAAAGCATGAACGCACCCTACAGATTAGGCATCGTCGGCGTGGGCAAGATCGCACGCGACCAACATCTGCCGGCGATCGCAAGCAACCCGGGGTTTGCGCTCGTCGCGACCGCGAGCCGCAACGCGCAGGTCAACGGCGTGTGCAACTACACGAACATTGGCGCAATGCTCGAGGCCGAAGCCGACCTCGACGCTGTCACGCTGTGTGCGCCGCCCCAGGTCCGCTATGAACAGGCGCGCGCCGCGCTCGAGGCGGGCAAGCATGTGATGCTCGAAAAGCCGCCTGGTGCGAGCGTGAGCGAGGTCATAGCGCTTGCTGAATTTGCACGCAAGCAGAACCGGACATTGTTCGCCACCTGGCATTCCCGTTGTGCCAGCGCCGTCGAACCCGCGCGCTACTGGCTCGCCGAACGGACGATCCGCGCGGTGCATGTGCGCTGGAAGGAAGACGTGCGACGCTGGCATCCGGGGCAGCAATGGATCTGGGAACCGGGCGGCCTCGGCGTGTTTGATCCCGGCATCAACGCGCTGTCTATCGTGACACGCATCCTGCCGCATGAAGTCATTCTGCGCGATGCAACGCTGCATGTGCCGGCAGATTGCGCGACGCCCATCGCCGCCGAACTCGATTGCATCGACACCGACGGCGCGCCCGTGCGCGTCGAATTCGACTGGCGCCACGGCCCTGTCGAGCAATGGCAAATCGATGTCGAAACGACGGATGGCCTGCTTTCGATCAGCGAAGGCGGCAAGCGCCTCGCAATCGCGGGCGACTCTGTCGCGCTCGAACCAGAGCGTGAGTACGCGGCGCTCTATGAACGCTTTCACTGGCTCATCGCGCACGGCACGGACGACGTCGACGTGCGGCCGTTGCGCCTCGTCGCCGATGCATTCCTGCTTGGCAAGCAGATTGAAGTTGAGGCCTTCGGCCGCTAGACGCTTTATCGACCCTTCGCAACAACCATATCAGAGGAGACTAGCAACATGACCAGCAAAATCCGCCGATTCACGCTTCGTGCGATGTTTGCGGCAATGTGCATCGCGCCGCTCGGCATGAACATGGCGGCCCACGCCGATTCGCCAACCAAGATCGGCTTTCTCGTGAAGATGCCCGAACAGGCGTGGTTCATCAATGAGCAGAAGGCTGCTACGGCGCTCGGCCAGAAAGAGAACTTCTCGGTCGTCAACATCGGCACGCCCGACGGTGAGAAGGTGCTCGCCGCGATCGACAATCTCGGCGCACAAGGAGCACAGGGCTTCGTGATCTGCGCGCCCGACGTTCGTCTCGGACCGGCCATTCGAGCAAGAGCAAAGCGCTACAGCATGAAGGTCGTCACCGTCGACGACCAGCTCGTCGATTCCTCGGGCAAGCCGCTTGCGGACGTCCCGCACCTCGGCATGTCGGCGTTCAAGATCGGCAATCAGGTCGGTCAGGCGATCTCCGACGAAATGAAGAAGCGCGGCTGGAAGCCGGAAGAAGTGGGTGCGATCCGCATCACCGACTATGAGCTGCCGACTGCAAAGCTGCGCACGGATGGCGCGACGCAGACGCTGCTCGCGAATGGCTTCAAGAAGGACAACATCTTCGACGCGCCGCAAAAGACCACTGACGACGAAGGTGGCTTCAATGCGGCATCGCCCGTGTTGTCCAAGCATCCGAACATCAAGAAGTGGGTGGTCTTCGCGCTGAACGAGGAAAGCGTGCTGGGCGGCGTGCGCGCGACCGAGCAGTTGCACATTCCTTCAGCGGATGTGATTGGCGTCGGCATCAACGGCGCGGGTGAAGCGTTCGCCGAGTTCCAGAAGAAGGATCAGACGGGCTTCTTCGGCACGATCGCCGTCAGTTCGACGAACCACGGCAAGCAAAGCGCGCAGAACCTCATCGACTGGATTCGCAGCGGCAAAGAGCCGCCTGCGGACACGCAGACCACCGGCAAGCTCATGACTCGCGACAACTGGCAGGCCGTGCGCACCGAACTGGGCATCTGACGATTGCCTGAGCGTAAAGGCGAAAGAAGAGCAGGGATGCAATGACTGAAACCATGACTTGTGCGGGCGCGACGGAAGCGGCGAACGCTGAAGCTCAACAGGGCAAGCGCGCCTATCTGGAACTTCACGGGATCACCGTGAGCTTTCCGGGCGTGCGCGCGCTCGACAGAGTATCGCTGGAAGTACGTGCTGGTGAAGTGCACGGCCTGATGGGAGAGAACGGCGCGGGTAAATCCACGCTGCTCAAGGTGCTGTCGGGTGTGAATCAGCCGCAGGAAGGCACGTTGCGCCTGAACGGCGTCGAACACAGATTCACGACGACGAAGGCCGCGATCGAGGCTGGCATCGCAATCATCTATCAGGAACTGCATCTCGTGCCCGAGCTGACGGTCGCTGAAAACCTGATGCTCGGGCAACTCCCGAATCGCCTTGGCGTGCTCGATGAGCGCGCGCTCGTCGAGCGTGCGATGGCTGAGCTAAAGCGTCTCGGCGAGCGCATCGATCCACGCACGCCGATCAAGAACCTCTCGATCGGCCAGCGCCAGATGATCGAGATCGGCAAGGCGCTGATGCGTGACGCGCGCGTGATCGCCTTCGACGAACCCACGAGTTCGCTTTCGGCGCGCGAAACCGAGAACCTCTTTCGCATCATCAACGCGTTGCGTGAAGAAGGGCGCGCGATCATCTACGTCACCCACCGCATGGACGAGGTGGATGAACTCTGCGACCGCGTCACGGTGTTTCGCGATGGCAAGCGCATCGAGACCTTCGAATCCGTGGCCGAACTCGACCGCAATCGGCTGATCGCCGCGATGGTGGGCCGCTCGATTTCGGATGTCTACGGCTATCGTCCGCGCGAGGCGGGAGAGGTATTGCTCGAAGCGAAGGGACTGCTTGGGCCGGGACTTGCCGAACCGATCTCGTTCGCGGCACGGCGCGGCGAGATCGTCGGTTTCTTCGGGCTCGTGGGCGCGGGCCGCTCCGAACTCATGAAGTTGATCTACGGGGCAACGCGCGCCAGCGCAGGGCACGTCGAGCTCGACGGCAAACGCGTGAACTTCGCGAGCCCCCGCGATGCCGTGCGCGCCGGCATCGCGCTGTGCCCCGAAGACCGCAAGCAGGAAGGCATCGTCGCGATCGCCTCGGTGGCGGACAACCTGAATATCAGCGCGCGCCGTCACTTCAGTCCCGCGCGGTTCCTGCTCGATCCGCGACGCGAGCGCGAACTGGCGCAGGACTACATAGAGAAGCTCGCGATCAAGACGCGCAACGGCGAAACAGCGATCGGCACGCTCTCGGGCGGCAATCAGCAGAAAGTCATCCTCTCTCGCTGGCTCGCCGAACGCATTGAAGTATTTCTGATGGACGAGCCCACGCGCGGCATCGATGTCGGCGCGCGTGCCGAGATCTACAACCTGCTGTACGAGCTGGCCGAGGCGGGGCGCACGGTAGTGATGGTGTCAAGCGATCTCGCCGAAGTGATCGGCGTGGCGGACCGCATCATCGTCATGCGCGAAGGGCGCATAGCGGGCTGCGTGCCGAAGGCCCAGGCATCGCCTGATGAACTGATCAAAATGGCGCTGCCGCACTGAAGCAACTGATTTGCCGTGCGTGCTCGCAGCATCTGCGGCGCTCACGATTCGAATGATGAACCAGAGATGAGTCAAGCCATGCAATCACAGGGCACTTCCGCCGCCAACCAGTCCGCCGCGCCCATCACGCCTTCGCGCGCACGCGCATGGGACATGATCAACAGGTCGGGCATCGTCGTGGTATTCGTCGTGCTGTTCGCGGTGCTTTCCGCAACGGTGCCCGACTTCCTGACGACCCGTAACATCCAGGGCCTTCTGCTCTCGGTTACGCTGATCGGCTCGATCGCCGTCACGATGATGTTCGTGCTCGCGCTGGGCGAGGTCGACCTTTCCGTTGCTTCGATCGTCGCGTTTTCGGGCGTCGTTGCGTCGACCGTGATTACGCAGTCGCATAGCGTGCTGCTCGGTGTCGCCGCGGGCGTGCTCGCGGGCGGAGCCGTAGGGCTTGTCAACGGCGTGCTGATCGCCCGCTTCAGGATCAACTCGCTGATCGCCACGCTTGCGATGATGGAAGCTGTGCGCGGCCTCGCGTTCCTGACTTCGAACGGCGATGCCGTGATGATTTCCGAGGAGCGCTTCTTCGATCTCGGCGGCGGCTCTTTCCTTGGAATCTCCTTTCCTATCTGGAGCAACATCATCGGCTTCGCCGTTTTCGGCTTCCTGCTCAAGAAGACCGTGTTCGGCAAGAACGTACTTGCGGTCGGCGGAAATAGCGAAGCGGCGCTGCTAGCGGGTCTGCCCGTCACGCGCATCAAGATCGCAGTGTTCGTCCTGCAAGGTCTCGTGACGGGTTTTGCCGGCGTCATGCTCGCATCGCGGATGAGCCTCGGCGACCCGAAGACTTCCGTGGGACTGGAACTCGGCGTGATCTCCGCATGTGTGCTGGGCGGCGTGTCGCTCACGGGCGGCGTGGCGACGATTTCGGGCGTGCTGGTCGGCGTGCTGATCATGGGCGCAGTCCAGGACGCGATGAGCCTCATGAACGTGCCCACTTTCTATCAATACCTGATTCGCGGCGGCATTCTGCTGCTCGCGGTGCTGTTCGACCAGTTCCGGCGTAGCAAGCGGGCGGTCTGACTTTAACCGGGCCCGCGCGGCGAAGATTCCGGACGAGCATGCGCGGGTACTTGTAATCAGTGATCCGGGAAGGAGGACACGAGCGAAGTAGGGCCTCGCAGACGCGCTCTGACCGCGCAGATGGTCGCTATGCCACGTCGAGACGTCGGCCCGTATCAAGCGGGAAGGCAGTACTAACAGATATAGTACATAGGAGACAGAACATGAGACTCATCAGCAAGCTTGCGTTCGGCACGCTCGTCAGTGCGGCATTGACCTTTGCGGCCACTACCAGCGCGTCGGCTCAGGAAAAGCAGATTACGCTCGGGTTTTCACAGGTCGGCGCAGAAAGCGCGTGGCGTACGGCAAATACCGTGTCGGTGAAAAGTGCCGCAAAGGATGCGGGAATTAACCTGAAGTTCTCCGATGCCCAACAGAAACAGGAAAACCAGATCAGGGCAATCCGTTCGTTCATCGCGCAAAAGGTGAATGTCATTGCGTTCTCGCCGGTTGTGGAATCGGGTTGGGAGCCGGTGCTGAACGAAGCAAAGGCAGCGCACATTCCGGTGATCCTCACCGACCGTGCTGTCGACGTGAAAGATACGTCGCTTTACGTGACGATGATTGGCTCCGACTTTCTTGAGGAGGGACGGCGAGCCGGCCGGTGGCTCGAAGAACGCTACAAGAACGAGCCGGGCCCCATCAATATTGCGGAGTTGCAAGGCACGGTCGGGTCGGCACCCGCCAACGATCGTCACGCAGGCCTGATGGAAGTGGTCAAGAACGATCCGAAGTTCAAGATCATCGCTTCACAAAGCGGCGACTTTACGCTCGCTGGCGGCAAGCAGGTCATGGAAGCGTTCGCCAAGTCCTACGGCAAGCAGATCAACGTCGTGTACGCACATAACGACGACATGGCGCTCGGCGCGATCCAGGCCATGGAGGAGGCGGGCATCAAGCCGGGCAAGGACGTGACCGTCGTATCGTTCGATGCAACCAAAGGCGGCTTCGAGGCGATGATCGCCGGCAAGATCAACGTGGACGTCGAATGCAGCCCGCTGCTCGGACCGCAGCTGATGTCGGCCGTGAAGGACGTCGTTGCGGGCAAGCAGGTGCCCAAGCGCATCGTGACGAACGAGACGGTTTTCCCGATGAACGTCGCGGCGCAGACTCTCCCGAGCCGAAAGTACTGACGGGCGCCCGAAGCTGACGGCTTTCGCAAGGCGGTCTGGTGCTGCCAGCCAGACCGCTGCTGCACATTCACGACCATTTTGGCAGCGCGGTTTTCAGGTGCGTAACGGCCATGAATCCAACACCCATCCTCGAAATGTCCGGCATCGACAAGACGTTCCCGGGCGTGAAGGCATTGCAGCAGGTGAATTTCCGGCTCTTTCCGGGCGAGATCCATACGTTGATGGGCCAGAACGGTGCGGGCAAATCGACGCTCATCAACGTGCTGACGGGTGTGCTCGGACATGATCGAGGCGAGATCAGGCTAGGCGGAAAGACCGTGCACTTCGCGGCCCCGCTCGATGCTGAAGCGGCAGGAATCCAGACGATCTATCAGGAAGTGAACCTGTGCCCGAACCTGTCGGTAGCGGAGAACATCTTCGTCGGCCGGCAGCCGATGAAGCGCGGCGCGATCGACTGGAAAACCATCCATATACGCGCCCGCAAGGTGCTTGCGGATCTCGATCTTTCCCTCGACGTCACGCGCTCGCTCGACGCCTATCCGATCGCCGTGCAGCAGATGGTCGCGATCGCGCGCGCGGTCTCGGTTGACGCGCGCGTATTGATTCTCGACGAGCCGACGTCGAGCCTCGACGACGGCGAGGTCACGCGACTGTTTTCCGTCTTGCGGCGACTCAAGGCATCGGGGATGGCGATACTGTTCGTCACGCACTTTCTCGAACAGACCTATGCCGTCTCTGATCGCATTACCGTGATGCGTAACGGCGAGCGTGAGGGCGAGTATCTGGCAAGTGACTTGCCCGTCGAAGTGCTGGTCGCGAAGATGACGGGCCACGAACGGATGAGCGAGCGGCTCAAGGAAGGTGCGTCGGAAGCGGCGCGCGAAGACAATCACACGCAACCGCTCCTGTCGATGAGCGGCGTAGGCAGGCGCGGGCTGATGAACCCCGTCGATCTCGAAGTGCGGCCAGGGGAGATCGTGGGCCTTGCCGGTCTGCTCGGCTCGGGGCGTACCGAGACCGCGCGCCTCGTGTTCGGCGCGGAGCGCGCCGACTCGGGCACGACGCAGGTGGACGGCGCGAACGTGAAGCTCACGTCGCCGCATCACGCGGTGCGCCATCGCATTGCGTATTGTCCGGAGGATCGCAAGAAGGAGGGCATCGTCGCCGCGCTGTCGATTCGCGAGAACATCGTTCTCGCACTCCAGGCACGACGCGGCTGGTGGCGCATGATCAGGCCGTCGCGTCAGCGCGAGATCGCGGACGAGTACATCGCACGGCTCGATATCAAGGCGCGCGATGCGGAGCAACCCATCGGCCTGCTCTCGGGCGGCAACCAGCAGAAGGTGCTGCTTGCACGATGGCTCGCCACCGAACCCAGGCTGTTGATCCTCGATGAACCTACGCGCGGCATCGATGTGGCTGCGAAGTTCGACATCATGGATCGCGTGCTTTCACTATGCGCGAAAGGTCTCGCGATTCTTTTCATTTCGTCGGAAGTCAGCGAGGTCGTGCGTGTCAGTCACCGGATAGCCGTGCTTCGCGACCGGCGCAAGATCGCGGAGATCTCTGGCGAAGGATTGTCGGAAGACCGCGTGTATCGACTCATCGCAGGAGGACAGTCATGACCCGGATCAGGACATGGCTTCACCATCAGCTGGTCTGGCCTGCGTTGACGCTCGTGCTGCTGTTCGCACTCGACATCGCACATCGGGCCAGCTTCCTTTCGGTCACGCTGCTCGACGGCCATCTTTTCGGCGCGCCAATCGATATTCTCAACCGCGCGGCGCCGCTCGTGATCGTGTCGCTCGGGATGACGCTCGTCATCGCGACACGCGGCATCGACATCTCGGTCGGCGCCATCGTTGCGATTGCGGGCGCGGCGGCCGCTATCGTCTTGCAGGAGGACCCTTCGCGCGTCGGCGGCGCACTGCTTGCGGCGCTCGGCGTCGGCGTGCTCGCAGGCGTCTGGAACGGCGTGCTCGTCGCGTTCGTCGGCATGCAGCCGATCATCGCAACCCTCATCCTGATGGTCGCGGGGCGCGGTGTCGCGCAGCTGCTGACAAGTGGACAGATCATTCCCATCGGCGCGCCGGGCTACCTGAAACTCGGCGACGGTTACTTCGCAACGGTGCCCTGTTCGGTGTGGATCGCGATAGCCGTGACCGCGGTGACGGCGCTGCTCATCCATCGCACGGCACTCGGTCTCTTCATCCGGTCGATCGGCGTGAATCCCGTCGCGACCCGGCTTGTCGGACTGCGCTCTGGCACCATCGTGTTTAGCGTCTACGTGTTTTGCGGAGCGATGGCGGCGATTGCGGGGATCATCGCGAGCTCGAACGTGCGCAGCGCGGACGGCAACAACGCGGGGCTGCTGCTCGAACTCGACGCGATCCTGGCGGTGACGCTCGGCGGCACATCGCTGCTCGGTGGCCGCTTCAGCCTCGCCGGCACGGTGCTCGGCGCACTCATCATCCAGACGCTCACGTACACGACGTACTCGATCGGGGTTCCGCCGGAAGCGACGCTGATCGTCAAAGCGGTGGTCGTGATCGTGGTCAGCATGATCCAGTCAGAAGCGACTCGCCGCTTGCTGGTCACGCAGATCAGGCGGGTCCTCCCTTCCGCGCAGCCGGGCGCAGCCACGGGATCGACGACGTCATGAACAAGCTCATTGGCCGTCTGGCCGACCCTCGCACGCTGCCCATCGTCGTGACGATCCTGCTGTTTGCCGCGCTGTTCGGATTCGGCTCGATCATGTACACGGGCTTCTTCTCGATGCAGGTGCTGACGGGCCTGTTCGTGGACAATGCGTTTCTTCTGATCGTCGCGATCGGCATGACGTTTGTGATCCTGTCGGGCGGCATCGATCTGTCCGTCGGTGCAGTCGTTGCATTGACGACGGTTCTCTGCGCGATGGGCGCCGAACGGCTGCATTGGCCAATCTGGGTGATCGCGCCGCTCGTACTGGCCTTTGGCGCGCTATACGGCGCGGCGATGGGCGCACTGATCCACTTCTTCAGGCTGCAGCCGTTTATCGTGACGCTCGCCGGCATGTTTCTCGCGCGCGGCGCGTGCTTCCTCATTACGACGCAGTCGATCACGATCAACGAGCCGACCTTTCATGCGATCGCCAGCCTGAATGTACCCGTTGGCGGCGGGTCGCTCAACGCGGGTGCGCTCATCGCGATCGCCATGCTCGCAATCTCGCTCTACGTTGCGCACTTCACGCGCTTTGGCCGGAATGTCTATGCGGTCGGAGGCAATGAACGGTCGGCGCTGTTGATGGGGCTGCCCGTCGCGCGCACGAAGGTGGGCGTGTATGCGCTCAGCGGGCTGTGTTCTGCGTTGGGAGGGGTCGTATTTACCCTTTATGTGCTAAGCGGCTATGGGCTGCAGGCCCAGGGTATGGAACTCGACGCGATCGCGGCTACTGTGATTGGCGGCACGTTGTTGACGGGCGGAGTCGGCTACCTGATCGGATCTTTGTTCGGCGTCGGCATACTCGGCACGATCCAGACATTGATCACGTTCGACGGCACCCTCAGTTCATGGTGGACGCGCATCGTGATCGGCGCATTGCTATGTGTCTTTTGTCTGCTGCAACGAATCATCGAGCGCCATGCGGCACGACGGCAATCGGGTGGCACGGGTCTTGGCACGAAACCCGATTCGCCGCCTGGCACACCGCGACCGGGCACGGGCGTTCACGACGAGACTGCGCTTGTCAAGACGGTGTGAACCACCTATCGGAAGAAAGATATGTCTACGTTGCGAGCGCACGAAATAGACGCGACAGGCTCGGTCGTCATGGACACCACAACCACACCGGCGGTCATCGGAAATGCAAATAAAGCGAGTCATTTCGGTAGTCGTGCGACGCTTGCGAACGCTTACCTGAAGCTTGAAGTTCTGCCAGGCCTGGGCGGAGGAATTTCCCGGTTCGACTGGAATGATCGCGGTATATGGAAACCTGTGTTTGCGCGGCCTTCGCTGGCGACATCGGGAGTAGATAAGAATCAATTGGTATGTTATCCGCTATTGCAGAGTCCCTGCATTCGTCGAGGTCAGTCGCACGCTCAAAAAGATCCGCTCGGGACAATTCGAAATTGCGCGGAAGAGCATGCTTTAGCGGAGGTCGTTGGTTTGCATGACTGGCAAATAGAACGGATAGATGCGAGAAGCGTAAAGCTGAGTGCCGTGAGTGCCTTGCAAAAAGCGTATCACGCAATTCTGGAGTATCGGCTTGACGGTCCGACGCTAACCGCGAAGATTCAGATCGAGAACAGGAAGGAAAAGGCAATGCCGTTTTCGATCGGCATTCGTCCGTTTTTGATCCGTGATGCAGATACCTCAGTGTGCGCACCGGCCAGTTCCGTTTGGCTTTCAGGTGACGGCGACGCGTGCTCGCGGTTCGTACCGACACCGCCCGCCTGGCAATTTGGCGTGACTTATCCGTTGCCTCGGTCACAAGTCGATCATGTATTCAAGGGTTGGGGCGGCCGTGCGTTGTTCGAATGGCCAGCGCGCCAGTTCTCGCTCGAGATCTCGTCAGACGCTGCGAGCTACAGACTTCACGCGCCACGTCAGGAGCGCTTCTTCTCTTTTCAGCCCTACGACGCTCTTGATGGCGCGGCAAGTGCTATCGGAGTACACGAAGGTTGGCCGGCATCTGTTCACGCCGGTGCAAGAATGTCTCGCAGGTTCAAGTTCACTGTCGGACGTCCTGGACAATCAGGCGGCACGCTAGGGCCCGAAAATTCTTCGAATGCGAGGCGTGGTGTAAACGCGTACTGAAGTCGGTCGGGTGAAGAAGGCTCGGGAAGTTTTCTATTTCGATGCCTTAATGTGTTCTTCAGAAAATATCTGATTGAAATCTCCCAAAGCCTATCGCGCGCTGTTACTCGCGCGGAGAGCGCACTCGTAATAATGGAAATCCCGTACGCGAATCGAACTGCAGTGAAAGTAATGAGAAGGGTTGGGCATCATAGAATCGCGCCATAGACGCGAGGCATGCGGAGAATCAGCGGGCGGCGTCGATGAAACAGGGAGTTCAAATTGACGCTGAGTTTGCGCGCGCGGTTGCTGTTATGGTTGATCTTTCCGCTGGCCGTATTCGTCGCGGTAACCGCGATGATTTCATATGACTCGGCCAGCAGCACCGCCAGTGTTGTTCAGGATGCGGCGTTGCTTTCGTCCGCGCGCACGATTGGCGAAGATATCGATTGGGTCGAAGGCCGGCTCACTGCCAATGTTCCGCCCGCTGCACTGGAAATATTCGAGTCGCCGTATCAGGACCAGGTGTTCTACAAGATTGTCGCCGCCGACACGCAGTTGCTCGGCGGCGACCCCGATCTGGCATTGCCGTTGCGAGAAACGGCACAGCCCGTCTTTTACGATTCGACGCTGGATGGGCGCGACATCAGAGTGGTCGCGTATACGCGCCAGTTGTACGACTCCGGCAAGGTCGAGCCCGTCACGGTCGTGGTCGGCAAGACGCAGGCATCGCATCACGCAATGCTCGAACAGCTTTGGCGGCCGCATTTCCTTCGCGAATGCCTGATGCTTGCGCTCGTGGCGACGCTCGTGCCACTTGGCCTGACCGTCGAGTTGCGTCCGCTGATGAAGCTCAAGAACAGCGTCGCTGATCGCGAGCCAATGCAAATCGAACCGATGCGCGCCGAAGGGCTGCCATGGGAACTGCGTCCCATCGTCGATGCGATCAATCAATGTATTGCGCAGCTCAAGGTTCATACAGCGAGGCAGCGCCAGTTTATTGCAGACGCCGCGCATCAGTTGCGCACGCCGTTGACGCTGCTCGATACGCAGATCCAGTATGCGTCCCTGCGCGAACATCGCGATCTCGAAGTTGCCGCCGCGCTCAACGGCATGCGGCGCAGCACGCAGAAAATGACGGACATGACGAATCAGCTACTGCTATTGGCACAAGCGGAAGCTGCACCGGCGCACGACCATACGCGGGTCGATCTGTCCGCAGTGGTCGCATCGGTGCTCGAAGAACTCGTCGTGGTCGCACATCGTCGTGGCATCGATCTGGGAGCGGAGTTCGCAGCCGACGTGCATGTCGAAGGCAACGCAAACCTGTTGCATGCGCTCGTCGCGAATCTCATCGATAACGCGATCCGCTATACGCAGAATGGCGGACGTGTGACGGCGTCATGCACCCGCCAGGGCGACGATTCCGTGCTCCAGATCATTGATAACGGTCCCGGCATTCCCGCCGAAGCGCGCGTGCATGTGTTCGAGCGTTTCTATCGCGGCACGACGCGTATCGAAGGAACAGGTCTTGGTCTGTCGATCGTGCGGGAGATCGCGCAGTTGCACGGCGGTGCGGTTGCGCTGGGGCATGCCCAGGATTCCAGTGGTCTGGTCGTTACCGTGCGAATGCCCGCATCGCGAAGCTAAGGACATCGCAATGAAACTACTGCTGGTGGAAGATAACGCTGACCTTGCGCACTGGATCGTCAATCTGTTGCGCGCTGAGAACTTCATCGTGGATAGCGTGCCCGACGCCGAGCGGGCCGAGGCGATATCGGGGAATCAAAGCTATGACGTCGTACTGCTCGACATGCGCTTACCGTGCATGAGCGGAAAGGATTTGCTGGCACGCTTGCGACGGCGCGGCAACAATGTACCCGTTCTGATGCTGACCGCGCACGGGTCGATCGACGACAAGATCGACTGCTTTGGAGCAGGTGCGGACGACTATGTCGTCAAACCGTTTGATGCGCGCGAACTTGTTGCGCGCATCAAGGCACTCGTGCGGCGCCAGTGCTCCGAGAAGGCCGTGTCACTGAATTGCGGGGATTTGCACTATCAGTTCAATACGCGCGAATTCCGTCATAACGATACGCCGCTTCCGTTGCGCCGCCGGGAACATGCGATTCTCGAAACGCTGATGTTAAAGCACGGAAAGACAGTATCGAAGGCGACGCTGATGGAGAGCGCATTCAGCCTTGATGATGAACCGAGCGTCGATGCCATCGATATCTATATCCATCGCCTCCGCAAGCATCTTTCCGCATCGACCGCGCAGATCATGACGTTGAGAGGATTGGGCTATATCTTGCGGACACGGGATGTTTGATCGACGGGAGTGCGTCTCTATCGGTAAATATACTTAGAAATCCGAGACGGTCGCGATAGCGCCTTGAAGGATTCGCCTCGCTAGCATTGAGACAAGTTCTGGCTGTGTCAACGGACCGGGACCATACAAGGAAACAAATCTCAACGCGGCAAACAGAGGAGACAATCTTGAAGAAACGGCACTTGACCTTGGCTCTCGCGTCCGGTGCGATCGCGGCGACGGGCGCACACGCGCAGTCGAGCGTTCAGCTGTACGGCCTGATCGATCTGAGTGTGCCCACCTACGTCACTCACGCCGACGAGAAAGGCAATCACGTCGTGGGGATGGGGATTGACGGCGAACCCTGGTTCAGCGGAAGCAGATGGGGCCTCAAGGGAGCGGAAGATATCGGCGGCGGCTCGAAGATCATTTTCAGGCTCGAAAGCGAGTACCGCGTGAGCGACGGCCAGATGGAAGACCCCGGTCAGATCTTCGACCGCGATGCGTGGGTCGGCCTTCAGGACGACCGCTTCGGCAAGCTCACGTTCGGCTTCCAGAACACAATTGCACGCGATGCGTCCGCGATTTATGGCGACCCTTATGGCAACGCGAAGCTGACCACGGAAGAAGGCGGCTGGACGAACGCGAACAACTTCAAGCAGATGATCTTCTATGCTGCGAGTGCAACGGGTACGCGCTACAACAATGGCGTAGCCTGGAAGAAGCTCTTCGATAACGGCCTGTTCCTCGCGGCAGGTTATGCGTTCGGCAACACCACGTCATTTCCGACTGGTTCGAACTACCAGGCAGCCGTTGGTTATAACGGTGGGCCGTTCGCCGTCTCCGCTTTCTACAATCACGCGAACAAAGCAGGTAATACCAACCAGTCGTATTCGGTCGGCGGCAATTACAGTTTCAGCATTGTTCGCTTGAATGCAGGCTATTTCCATTATCTCGGCGATCAGGGTGCGCTGGGACAACGACATGACGATGCGTGGACGGTATCGCTGAAGGTCGCGCCGAAGGGTCCATTGGATTACGAACTCGGCTATCAACAGATGCGCGTCAAGAATGCCGCCTATAACGCAGACGGTGACATTCCGAATGCCAACGTCGGCACATTCGATCCTGCTTCGGGCCTGCATAACGGGTATAAGGAAACGCTGTACTGGTCGGCGTTCTATCACCTGTCCAAGCGCACGGAACTTTATCTGGCTGGCGACTACATGAGACTGCACGGCGGCTATACGGTCGCGAGCACGTTCGGTGCGTCGAATCAGCTCGAGCTGACAACGGGCATCCGTACGCGGTTCTGAACGTGCGTTGAAGGGGGAGAAGACATGCGCTTGCCGGCAGTCAAACGCGTCCCCCGCGAACGGGACGCACGCTTGTGAAGCGTCCGTCCCGTTCGCGCTGAAGCATCGCGGATGCGGCTATCGCATCAGCTGACCGACGCGCAGGTCACGGACGGCGCAGTATAGGGCGTCGGATACTCGGAAGCTGGCCCGCTTAGCATGCGCAAAGGCTGGGTCGCCAGCACGTCCGCTTCACGTTGCTCGCGTCGCGTGAGCATTTGGCCTGACGAATATGCATCAGGCAGTGGCTCATTCACTGCGCAGCTCAGCGTCTTACCGTCGCTGACACGTACCGTCGTCGTATACGCGTAGTCTGGTTGCGCCGCAACGGAACTGATGCACCAGACGCTGCCCATTGCAGCGAAAGCAATGTTCAAGGTTCGAGTCCGCATGATTCGCTCCTTATTTCCACCTGACTTAGACACCGAGGCTGCGAGGTGGTGCGACCGATTTTGCGGAAGGATTTCTTGCGGAATAGTCAGGTAAACCGCGAATTTCGAGCGATTGTGGCAGCGCCAGGAGGTCTACCGGCACCGTAGTGCCGGTTGGAATTGAAGCGTTAGCGGATCTTACTCACAAAATTAATTAACCAATAGATGACTCGTTTGGGACTAAAGCGGAAGTCAAAATTTGGTATCAACTTCCGCTTTATTAGTCAGTTCCGCACGCACCTGAACCCGGCATACACATGCTGATAGCGCGGCTGAAACCAGTTGCGGAAAGTGGGCCGCACCATGCATTGCGCAGTGCGGGCCGAGCCGCCTTTGAGCACGTAGTGCTGTCCGTCGAAGAAATTGGCCGAGTAGCCGGGATAGAACGGGAACGCATCGAAGCCCGGCAGCGGTTCGAATAGCGACGACGTCCACTCCCATCCGTTGCCATACTGGCCTTCGACGCCGAACGCGCTGACGTTGTCCGGCGTCGCATCGACGGCTTGCGGGTCCCAGTTGCGGAAATCGAAATTGCCCGAAGCCGAGGGCGGTGTGCCGTGCGCCGCGCGCTGCCATTGCGCTTCCGTCGGGAGCGTCTTGCCCGCCCAGCGCGCGTACGCGCTTGCCTCCGCGTGGCTCACGTAGACGGGCCAGTCGGGCGGCAGTGCAACGTCCTCGAACATCGTGCGCAGCGTCCATTCGCCATCGCCAGTTTGCGACCACGTCACGGGACGCGAGATGTCCTCAGCTTCCTTCCACGCCCAATCCCTGTCGCTCCACAAAGCGCGATCGCGATAGCCGCCCGCATCGATGAATTCGCGGTACTGGGCGTTCGTCACCATGTAGCGGTCGATCTCGAAGGTATCGACATGTACGCGCTGCTCGCCGAATTCGTTGTCCCAACCGAACCGGCCTTCCTCTTTCAACATGCCGAGCACGGTCTCGCCAGCGGGCACGCGCAGCATCGGCGACGATTCGACTTTGCGCAGTTGTTGCGCGCCCGGCATGCTGCGCGCGGGCGCGGCCTTCATCTCGAGCGGCAGTTGATGCAGCATGTACGCGAGCGTTTCCGCATGCATCAACCGGTGTTCGATCGCGACATGCAGCAGTTGTGCGGGCGAACCCGTTGCCATGTCGCCATGGCCGAACTCGAACGTCTTGAGCGTGCCGTCGATCTGCTCGCGCGCTTTGTTACCGTAGCCGCTGACGACGTCGATGGTCGGCCAGTCGGAAGACTGATCGGTGGGAAAGCCGCCATCGACGGGGTCGATGCCGAACGCGAACAGATTGTCGAGTTCCGGCGCGAAGGCGGGCAGTGCGGTTAACCGTTCGTCGAACAAGTTGCGATCGAAGGCTTCGAGATGGCCGATGTAGAACACGATCCGATGACGTTCACGGATCGGGCGTTCATAGAGGTATTCGGGTTTGACGACCGCGAAGAGAGCATCTGTGACGCTGCGGGCATCGATGAGACGTTGGACCAGCGGGTGCTGCAGGACAGGCTCGCGATTCATTTCGCCAGGTCTCCTTGTTGGGGAGATTTGCATGGGACCCGAGCGAGGCGCTAAACGCCATCTCGGGTCGCAAGGGACAGTCTTGCACTGTACCGCAGGCGCAGGAGACGTGCCAGGCGAGTGCACATGACCACGCTCGATGCGTCGCCATGTGCCTGAACCGCTGTGTTATCAGGCGCTCGGCGCGCCGACCTGGCGCAGGCCTTCGGGATCGACGATGTGAATGAAGCGGCCTTGTGCGTCGATCAGTCCGCGCTTTTGAAATCTTGACAAGGTGCGGCTCACGGTTTCGAGCGTCATGCCGAGATAGCTGCCCATGTCTTCGCGCGTCATCCGCAGATTGAATTCAGCCGGTGAATAACCGCGCTGAGCGTTGCGCTCGGAGATGTCGAGCAGGAATGCCGCGACGCGCTCGTCGGCGCTCAGCGAGCCGAGCACCATCATCTGCGCGGCTTCGCGGACGATCTGCTCGCCCATCAGCTTGTGCAGCCGCTCCTGCATCGAGCCGATCTCGCGGCACAGATGCTTGAGCTCCGCGTACGGGATGATGCACACGGAGCTGTCCTCGAGCGCGACCGCGCTGCACGCATGCTGATCGCTGCTGATGCCATCGAGCCCCAGCGCCTCGCCCGCGAGCCGCAGCCCCGTGACCTGCTCGCGGCCGTCGCGATGCGCCATCACCGTTTTGAGCGAACCCGAGCGGACGGCGTACAGGTTGTCGAAAGAATCGCCCGCGCGGTAGAGCGATTCGCCGCGCCTGACGGAACGCGCCGTGCAGATCACCGCTTCGAGTTGCGGCAGTTCATTAGCGGCGACGCCTTGGGGCATGCAGAGCTGCCGCATCGCGCACGACGAGCAGCGCGCGCTGGTGCGGGTCGCCGGAGTGGTGTGACGGACGCGGACTGCGCGAGTGGAAGCGGGAGCGGTAGGGGTGAGCATAGGGACCAACCGGCTAAAAAAGGTGATAGCTGATTGTCCCACTCGATGCGCGCGCAACGAGGCGGCAAAATGACGCGTCACTGCGCGCTTCGCTGTTGAGCGAGGTCACAGTCGTGAAGGCGCGCTCCGAGGCGCTGTGAGCTGTTCAGGCTGGCGCCGGCTTGTCCGCTTCGTCTCCACCCGCCGCGGACGGGACCAGCAGCACGGGCAACGTCGACTGGCGCACGCAGCGCTCTGCCACGCTGCCCAGAATCAGCCGCTGCATGCCGCGCCTGCCGTGCGTGCCCATCACGATCAGATCGGCGTTGAACTCGGTGGCGGCGCGCAACACGAGCGTCGGCACGTCGTCCAGCGACGAGGCTTCGCCGACCAGGATATCGCCCGGCACGCCGCGCTCGTGCATCGCCGCCGACAGTTCCGCCGTCAACTCCTTGCCCTGCTCGACGAGCCGGTTGCGCAGGATGGACGGATCGTAGCCGGGCGCGTCGAAGTACATGGGCGTGTTTTCGACCGCGTAGAACGCGCGCAGCGTCGCGCCCAGTTTGCTCGCCAGATTCAGCGCGTTGTCGAACGCGCGGCGCGAAGTATGGCTGCCGTCGACTGCAACGAGAATGCGTGTGTACATGAAGCCACCGTGCCGTGGAGCGCGGCGCACCGCCGTGTTCCGCGGGCGCCCGCCGCGAGTGGAAATTGTGCCCCGATTACGGTTGCAGCTTAAACGATCGCCGAAAAATGCGCGCTTTCGTCGCTGGAAAACGCAGATGTCAATCAGACATTTGTCAAATTTTGCCGTCGAGCCCGAGGTCGTTCATACTGGCGGCATGCTCGCCAAGACGCGCTTTCCGGCGCAGTCGCACATGGATTTCATCAGGCGGCGCGCGTTATTTGCCTTACAATTCAAATCTACTCTGACAAGCCGCACCCTTCGACGATGAATGAGCGTAAATCGACAGGTCTGCCGGACAAGATCTACAGCGACATACTCAACCGGATTCTCGAAGGGGAATACAAGGAGGGCGGGCGTCTGCCGACCGAGCACGCGCTCGCGGAGCGTTTCGAGACGTCGCGGCCGACCGTGCGCGAAGCGCTGGCCCGTCTGCGCGCGGACGGCATCATCGTGACGCGCCACGGCTCCGGCACGACGGTCGCGCGCCGGCCCGATCCCGATGTGCGCCGCTTCGCGCCGCTGGAAACGCTGTCCGATATCCGGCGCTGCTACGAATTTCGCATCGTGACGGAATCGGGCGCGGCCGAACTTGCCGCGCAGATGGCCGACGCCGACGACATCGCCGCGATCCAGCACGCGTGGGACGAACTGGAGCGCGTGATCGAGACGCAGGGCATCGGCGCAAAAGACGACTTCGCGTTTCACCTGGCTGTCGCGCGCGCGTCGAAGAACCAGTTCTTCATCACGATGATGGGCTTCATCGAAGAGCAGATCGTGTTCAGCATGAACCTGTCGCGCAATCTGTCGCTGGTGAAGACGCTGGAGCGGCAGCGGCTGGTGCAGGCGGAACACCTCGCTGTGCTCGACGCGATTCGCGGCAAGGACGCAGCAGGCGCCGGCCAGGCGATGCGCCTGCATCTGCAGCATGCGCGCGACCGGATGTTCGGCTCCTGACTTTTCCGGCTCGACGGGCCGCGTGAAGTGCGCAAGCGCGGCCCTGTTTCTTCCCACCTGAAAAATGCGGTGTGCCTCGCGCCGTATCGCAAAGAAGTGAATCCTTCCCGTCCCTTGTCGAACAGAGTCGGCGCGTCAGCGCCTCACTCCGGGCCCATGCAAATGCTGCCTTTTCGTGACGCGCTGCTGGCCATGCTCGGCATCGGTCTGGTCAACATGCTCGTCGCGCTCGATCAGACGGTGGTCAGCACGGCATTGCCGTCGATCGTCGTCGAACTGCACGGCTTCGAGTACTACGCGTGGATCGCGAGCGCCTATCTGCTCGCATCCGTCGTGACGGTGCCCGTATTCGGGCGCCTCGGCGACTACTTCGGCCGCAAGCGTTTCGTGATCGCGGCCGTGATCGTGTTCACGGTGGCGTCGCTGCTGTGCGGTGTCGCGGGCAGCATGCCGTTTCTGGTGTTCGCGCGAGGCTTGCAGGGTGTCGGCGGCGGGATGATGGTCGGCACGGCGTTCGCGTCGATCCCCGATCTCTTTCCCGATCCGCGTGCCCGCGTGCGCTGGCAGGTGGTGATGGCGGCCGCCTACGGGATCGGCACGGCGGCGGGCCCGTCGCTCGGCGGCTGGCTCAGCCAGCATTTCGGCTGGCGCTCGACGTTTCTCGTGAATCTGCCCGTTGGCGCGCTCGCGCTGTACTTCATCCGGGCGCATTTGCCGCACTACCGGCGCGAGCGCGCGGGCGACGTGCGCATCGACTGGATGGGCGCCGTGCTCGTCGCGCTGGTGCTGGGCGGCTTTCAGACGTTCATCGAAGCCGTGCCGAAGGACGGCCTGACGACGGGCAACCTGATCCTCGCCGCGCTGGTGGCGGCGTGCGCGGCGGCGCTGCTGGCCTGCGAGCGGCGCGCCACGCATCCCATCGTGCCGCTCGACCTCTTCAGGGACCCGCAGCTCGTGACGCTCTTCACGCTGTCGGTGTTGTCGGGCTTCGTGATGTTCTCACTGATCTTTTTCGCGCCGCTGCTATTGCAGGGCGGCTTCGGACTGTCGCCGCAGCAGGCCGGCCTGCTCGCGACGCCGATCGCCGCGTGCATTGCGCTCGGCAGCCTGATCAACACGCGCATCGTGATCCACATATCGCGGCCCACGGCGATTCTGTCGATCGGCTTTGGCCTGCTCGTGGCGGCATCGGTCGGCATCGCGCTCGCCACGCCCGCGACGCGGCATCTGTTTCTCGAGCTTTCGATGGCCGCTGTCGGCATCGGCCTCGGGTTCATTCTCAACAACCTGAACGTGTTCGGCCAGGAGATCGCGGGACGCGAGCGCTTCGGCATCACGACCGCGCTGCTTCAGTCGACGCGCATGGTGGGCGGCATGCTCGGCACCAGCATCGTCGCGACGATCGTGAACCGGCGCTACGCGTCGGGCGTGGAGGATTCGCTGCGCGTGCTCGGCGAGCCGGTCGCGTCGGTGTGGCGGCCGAGGCTGGCCGATCCGCGCATTCTCGTTGACGAGAGCTTGCGCAACTCGTTGCTGACGGAACTGAAACGCGCGGGACTCGAAGGCCCCGCGCTGCTCGACGCGGCGCGTCACATGCTCGTGCAATCGATCCACATAGGCGTCGTGCTGACGGGCTGCGCCGCGCTGGCCGCTGTGTTCGTCGTGCGCCGGATCTCGCACATCACTTTTCGTCGCGGTTAGCCAGGCCCGCCCGGCACACCGCGTGCGATGCGACGGGCTCAAGCGAAGCGGCAGAGCGCGTCGCGTTGCGCGAGGCGTACCGTGGGCCTGCGCGCATCGCAACTGTCCCGCCGTCGTCTCGAGCTCGATGCGGAACCGGCTCGGCGACGTATGTCCGTCAGGCCGCCACGGGCATCGGCTTGCAGACGGCGGCGCGAATCGCGTCGACGGTGATGTCGAGTGCAATCGTCCGCTCTACGCCGATCTTCACCGGCGGCCCGAGCCGCGTGACTTCGATGCCCGCGCGGCGCAGCAGCCGTTCGATCGCCGTAGTCGTCACAGTCACGTAACGGGTAATCCCCATCCGATCCGCGAAAGTCACCAGTTCGTGGATTGCGTGCATCGTCAAATCTGCGAAGCCAAACGTTTGCGCGCCGTCCGTTTCAATAGCAAAGCGGCTCAATTCCCATATATTCCGTCCGAGCGGAGCTGCCTGGCCATCCAGTAATTGCGGGAAGGTGTCCTTCAGCATGTTCGGCCCTTCCGTCGGCATCAGCCGCCAGCAGCCGCAGACGCGCCGGTCGCCGTCCTGGATGAGCATGTAGTACGGGCCGAGCGCGTCGTAGCCGTCGATTTCCATCCCCGCGATGGTCGGAACGTCCCAGCCCATCCTGTCCCGGAAGACGCGGGCGCGCAGCCGGTACATTTCGTTGATGTTGTCGTTGTCGAACTCCTGCCGTGTGCCAATCCGAATCGCGGTATGCATGGTGTGCTCCTTACGTGGTAGCGGTACGCAGGAAACGTATGCATTTCGGATAAAAAAAACACCTATTCACCTGGATAGGTGTTAAGTGGGCGCGGGGATTACAAAATTGAGACGAGGTAGCCAATCATCAGGGGAAAACATCATGGAACTGCAAAATCACTGGCAATCGGGTGTTCACGCAAACGTTCAACCGACCGTCCAGAGCCGTAGTTCGGAGCCGTCGTCCAATGTGGATCGCGTGCTGATCATCGCGTACCGCAAGAAAAAGAAAGAGAGCCAGCGCCAGTTCTGGGCGCGCTTCGGCGTGACGCAGTCGCGCGGCAGTCGCTTCGAATCGGGCGCGGAGATTCCGGCTCCCGTATCGATCCTGCTGGGTCTGTACTTCACGAAAACGGTCACGGACGGCGATCTGGGCAGGGCAGAGAAGGTGCTCCACAACCCGGAGGCTCGTGAGCTGGTCAACCTGGATCAATAAGGCCGAGTTGCGTCGCAATCACGGCAGCAGCGCGCCGTGAGTTCACGCCGAATTTCGCGCGAATGTTCTTGAGATGGAAGTTCACAACCGCTTCCGAACAATTGAGAATGTGCGAAATTTCCCACGTGGACTTACCGCGTGCGGTCCATTTCAGACATTCCTGCTCGCGCGGCGTGAGCTTCGGCACCAGCGCCTGCGTGTGAGCATCCAGATGGGGCTGGCTCGTGTCGATGACCAGGTCGCGCAACAGCACCAGGTTCGGCAGCACGACATCGAGATGGCTCCAGAATTCGTCGGTCGGGTTCCGATCGTTCACGAAGCAGATCAAGCCCGATTCCTGTCTAGGCCCATGAATGGGCAGACTTACACCCGCGCGCAGACCATATGCGCGGGCTTCCTCGTACATCGTCTGCTGCGGGTACGTCGCGAACAGGTCAGGCGACCAGATCAGCGGTGACGAGCGCGTCATGCAGTGCGCGACGGTCGGATCGATGTGCGCGAAACCATGGGCGTTGTAGAACTGCCGCCAGGTCGGCGAGTACGTGCTGCGAATGAACGCGTCCTCCAGCCGGATGCCCGGGCGCGGAAGAATCCCGACCAGCACGCGATCGAAGCCCCACCCGTCGGCGAGACGTGCGACTTCGCGGAACCATGTGACGTCGTTCTCCGCTTGCAGCAAAGGCGACATCTGCTCAATGAAATGTTGAGGCAAGGTGCTATCTCTCGAGGTTCGCAGCGGAGCGGGCTCTGGCCATGCCGATGCTGCGGATACTCATGACTCGTGGCACATCAATTTATCACCATTATTAGCTTTTTAATGCGAAATGGCGATAGCCGATTTCGAGTTTATTCTATTTCCGTTCCAAAGAGCCACTTGCCGTGACGGCCAATTAAACCGGTTTGGCGAAATGGTGCATTAAGTGGCGCAATCCGCTCCTGGCGTGGCAAGCAGCCGTTCTTTAAAGCGCTTCACTTGAAAGGCGTTTGCACGTTATTGAGTCGGTACTAAATACGCAGGACCTCTAAATCGGAATAGATTACAAAACGTTTGAATCAAACAGGCCATGATTTTTGAGTCGTTGTCATACCAGATTTTTTTAGAATCGACGTCCGGATTGCGGCGCGAAAGCCTGCATTCGTGTGATGAAAAGCGTTTCCAGTTGCGATCTGCAGAAGCGTCGCGCCGCTCAAAGTTGTTTGACAACATTGGCGGCGCAATGCTAACTTGCCCAGGTGATCGTCTTTGCTGCGAGCCGTCCCATGAACGTGTCCACCATTCTCGAAAGCGAGTTTTCCGCCAGTGTCATGGCGGTTCCGCCGCTCGCGCGCCGCGCCGATCTGACACTCGATTTCGCCGAAAACCAGAAGCTGATTCGTCACATCGAGGCGGGCGGGGTGCGCACGCTCCTCTATGGCGGCAATGCGAACCTGTATCACGTTGCCGTCAGCGAATATCGTGAACTGCTGGACATGCTCGCGGCGCTAACGGGTCTCGCGACGCGTGTAATTCCCGCCATCGGCCCCGGCTACGGCAAGATGCTCGACCAGGCGCGCATTCTCGCGCAGACGCCGTACCGAACCGCGATGGTCCTGCCCATGACGGGCTTCACGACGTCCGAAGGCGTCGAGGCGGGGCTCACGCGCATTGCCGACGCCGCAGGCATTCCGCTCACGCTGTACATCAAGAGCGAAAGCTACGTGAGCGTCGACACGCTCGCGCGGCTCGTCGACCGCGGCACGCTCATTGCTGTGAAGTACGCGATCGTGCGCGACGATCCATCACGTGACGATTACCTCCGCCGGCTACTGCAAAACGTGAGTTCGGCGAAGGTGATTTCAGGAATGGGCGAGCGACCGGCGCTCGCGCATGTGCGGCAATTCGGTCTCGCCGCATGGACGACGGGGTCGGGCTGCATCGCACCGCGTGCGGTGATGGCTTTGCTGCGCGCGTCGAAGGCGAAAAACGCCTATGCAGCGACAGGTGACGACAAAGCACAGCGTCTTTACGACGCCTTCATGCCGCTCGAAACCTTGCGCGACGAGATCTCGCTGATCCGCGCGCTGCACGACGCGGTGACGTTGTCGAAGCTTGCGGACATGGGGCCGATTCTGCCGTTGCTGAGTTCGACGCCGCCCGAACATCATGCGAAGATCGAAGCTGCGACGCAGGCCTTGCTCGACTTCGAGCGGCGACTCGCGGAACAGTCCGCCCATTCATGACGTCGCACACCCACTATTTGGATTCCAGGCCGCGCGATGCGACATGATTCGCGTCGCGCGGCCATCGACAGGAGCTGGACATGCAGATTACCGGTGACATGCTGATCGGCGGGTCGGCGGTGCGCGGCACCAAAGGCACGCTGCGCGCGTTCGACCCGGCGCGCAACATGGAAATCGAACCCGAATTCGGCGCGGGCGGCACGGTCGAGGTAGACCGCGCGTGCGCGCTGGCCGCGCTCGCATTCGACCCGTATCGTCAAACGTCGCTCGAAGTGCGCGCGCATTTCATCGAGACGATTGCGGAGAACATTCTCGGGCTCGGCGACGCGCTGATCGAACGCGCGCAGGCCGAATCCGCGCTGCCGAAGGCACGGCTCGAAGGCGAGCGCGCGCGCACCGTCGGGCAACTGAAGCTGTTCGCATCGCTGGTGCGCGAAGGCCGCTGGCTGACCGCGACGCTCGATTCCGCGCAGCCGGATCGCAAGCCGTTGCCGCGTCCCGACTTGCGCATGCAAAAGATTCCCGTGGGCCCCGTCGCCGTATTCGGCGCGAGTAATTTTCCGCTCGCGTTTTCGGTCGCGGGCGGCGACACGGCGTCGGCGTTCGCGGCGGGTTGCCCTGTCGTCGTGAAGGCGCACCAGGCGCATCTCGGCACGTCCGAGCTCGTTGGCCGCGCGATCCAGAAAGCCGCCGCCGATTGCGGCCTGCACGAAGGCGTGTTCTCGCTCGTGATCGGCGCGGGCAACGAGGTCGGCGAGGCGCTCGTCCAGCATCCCGCGATCAGGTCGGTCGGTTTCACTGGCTCGCGCAGCGGCGGTCTCGCGCTCGTGAATCTCGCGCAGAAGCGCCGCGAGCCGATCCCCGTGTTCGCCGAAATGAGCAGCATCAATCCGATGTTCGTGCTGCCCGGCGCGCTCGCGAAGCGCGCCGGGCAGATCGCGACGGCCTTCGTCGAATCGGTGACGCTCGGCGTCGGCCAGTTCTGCACGAACCCCGGTCTCGTGCTGCTTCTCGAAGGCCCGCACAAGAAGGCATTCATTGACGCCGCCGCTAAGGCGCTCGCGCAGAAGAGCGCGCAGACCATGCTGACGCCGGGCATCGCGAACGCGTACCAGGACGGCGTCACACATCGCACCGAGCAGCGCGGCGTGCAGAGCATTGCGCGCGGCACGTCGTCGGATGCGACATGCGCGGCGTTGCCTGCGCTGTTCCAGACGGAAGCGATGCACTTCCTCGCGTCCACCGAACTGGAGGACGAAATCTTCGGGCCGACGTCGCTGATCGTCACCTGCACGGACATCGAAGAAATGGTGAAGGTCGCCGAATACCTCGAAGGCCAGTTGACGGCGACGCTGCACCTCGAAGCCGACGACTACGACATCGCGCGGCAACTGCTGCCGACGCTCGAGCGCAAGGCCGGCCGCATTCTGGCGAACGGCTTTCCGACGGGCGTCGAGGTGTCGTACGCGATGGTGCATGGCGGTCCGTACCCGGCGACGTCCGATTCGCGCGCGACGTCGGTCGGTGCAACGGCCATCGAGCGTTTCCTGCGTCCCGTCTGCTACCAGGATTTGCCCGCCGATCTGCTGCCAAAATCGCTGCGCGACGAGAATCCGCTGAAGCTCTGGCGTCTGCGCGACGGCAAGCCTGCGCAAGCATAAGCGCCGGAGCTGCTGCCGCGACCGGCCGCATCTAAGAACAACTCACAAAGACCGCAGAGCGCCGGGCGTCGATCCATTCGACGCCCGGCGTTCGCACCGACAGCGCCATGACCGAACCCAGCAATCACCGACGATATCCCGATCCTTCCATCCGCAGTTTCGATCCCCGCTTCGACGCGTTGCGCCTCGCATCGGCTTCTGTCGAGTGCCTGTACCAGGGCGCGCGCTGGTCGGAAGGGCCCGTGTGGTTCGGCGACGGCCGCTATGTGCTATGGAGCGACATTCCGAACAACCGCATCCTCCGCTGGGACGAAGAGACAGGCGCCGTCACGCCGTTTCGCCGGCCGTCGAACAACGCGAACGGCAACACGCGCGACCGCGAGGGGAGGCTCGTCACCTGCGAGCATCTGACGCGGCGCGTCACGCGCACCGAATACGACGGCTCGATCACGGTCATCGCCGAGCGCTACCAGGGCAAGCGATTCAACTCGCCGAACGACGTGGTCGTGAAGTCGGACGGCTCGATCTGGTTTACCGATCCATCCTTCGGCATCGACAGCTTCTACGAAGGCGAGAAGCAGGAATCCGAGTTGCCGCAAAACGTGTATCGCGTCGATGGCCAGACGGGCGAAGTGACGATGGTCTGCGACGAAGTGATCGGGCCGAACGGGCTCGCGTTCTCGCCGGACGAATCGGTGCTGTACATCGTCGAGTCGCGCTCGAAGCCGCGCACGATCCGCGCGTTCGACGTTGCCGGCAATGGCCAGTCGCTCGCGAACAACCGCGTGCTGATCGACGCGCAGCACGGCACGCCGGACGGCTTTCGCGTCGACATCCACGGCAACCTGTGGTGCGGCTGGGGCATGGGCACGGACGAGCTGGACGGCGTGCGCGTGTTCTCGCCGCAAGGCGAAGCGCTCGGACACATAGCGCTGCCCGAACGCTGCGCGAACCTGTGCTTCGGCGGCCGGCATCGCAACCGGCTCTTCATGGCCGCGAGCCACGGTCTCTATTCGCTGTACGTGAACACGCAAGGCGTGCGCGGCGGCTGACGCAACGCGCGCGTCCAGCACGACGACTGGCCGATTGTTCAAAGTTGCCTAACAAGTCGAGCGTCAGTATTCTCCCTATGACCAACGGCCAGGCCTGCTCATCTGGCTGAAATCGTTGTCACAAAAGGATTTGAAGATTCTGTAAGTCTGCCTTGCCACGAACGGCATCGGGTAGAATTTGCTTGACATCATGCCCGCGCCTTCGTTATGTTTCACTGACTAGCAGCCCGTAGTACGTCACCGCCGCATCCCGGTCGGCGGGCGTTCCATACCAAGAGGCGAGGAGACGAAATGGCTTTTTCTGGCAGGTTGTCGGTGAAGTTGGCAGGTGTGTGCGTGGCAGTTGGCGCGGCAGTCGCAGGGTTCGCGCCGGGGTTCACACAAACGGCGCGGGCGGCCGATGCCGTCACGCTCAACATCGTCGACGTCGCCGGCGATCTTCAATTGACGCAAAAAGGTTTCGAAGCCTTCAAGGCCAAATACCCGAATCTCGTCTCCAACATCACGTACACGAACGCGCCCGCGCCGCAACTGCCCGGCAAGATCAAGGCGATGCAGGCGGCCGGCCGCTCGGACATCGATCTCGTGCTGACGGGCACCGACGCGCTCGCGGCGGGCATCGAACAGAATCTGTGGATCAAGCTGCTGCCCGACCAGAACGCCGCGCTGCCCGGCGTGCTCGACAAGTACGCGCCGGGTCCGCGCAAGATGCAGGACATCGCGCAAGGCTTCGGCGTCGAAGTCGCGTACATGCCGGCCGGTCCGCTGATCGAATACAACCCAGCCAAGGTCAGCGATCCGCCGAAGACGCCCGAGCAACTGCTCCAGTGGTGCAAGGCGCATCCGAACAAGCTGATCTACGCGCGTCCGGCGAATTCCGGCCCGGGCCGCACGTTCCTGATGGGGCTGCCGTATGTGCTCGGCGATAAAGACCCGAAAGATCCCGTCAACGGCTGGGACAAGACGTGGGCTTTTCTCAAGCAGCTGAACGACTGCATTCCTTACTATCCGGGCGGCACGTCGGCCGTGATGAAGGAGCTGGGCGAAGGCACGCGCGACATGACCGTCACGGTGACGGGCTGGGACATCAACCCGCGCGCGCTCGGCATCGTGCCCGCCGAATTCAAGGTGCAGGCGTTCGACAACATGACGTGGGTGAACGACGCGCACTACATGGTAATTCCGAAGGGCGTGCCGAAGGAAAAGCTCGACGTGCTCTACAAGCTGATGAACTTCATGCTGGAGCCGGCGCAGCAGGCGATGACCTATGACGACGGGTACTTCTATCCGGGCCCGGCCATCAAGGGCGTGACGGAAGCGCAGGCGCCGGAGCACAGCCAGGAAGTGCTGAAGAAATTCGGCCGTCCGGAATACGCGAAGCTGCTTGCCGATCGTCCGCACGTTTTGCCGTTGAGCGCGGCGGCGATGGTGGCGGCGTTCCAGAAGTGGGACCGCGAAGTCGGCGCGCAGAAGACGAAATAAGACCCGATAGCGTATCCGTCATCGCGCGAGGCGGAGCAGCCGGGGCGCGCGTATCGTGCATGCATCTTGTGCGCGTCGTGCGCGCATCGGCGATTGTGACGGCGGGCCGCGAGCACTCCGTGCTTTGCGGCGCTGTCATGCAACATCGTAGGGAAGCGACCATGAAGCATCAATTTGAGCAGTTGCGCCTCGAGTCCGTCTGCCGCAATTTCACCAATGCCGAAGGGCAGGCGGTGGCCGCGTTGCAGGGCCTCGATCTGAACATCCGCCGCGGCGAATTCATCGCATTGCTGGGGCCGTCGGGCTGCGGCAAGTCGACGGCGCTCAACTGCATCGCGGGCTTGCAGCCGCTGTCGGGCGGCGGCATCTGGCTCGACGAAAAACGTATCGACGTGCTGCCGCCCGAAAAGCGCGGCTTCGGCATGGTGTTCCAGAACTACGCGCTGTTTCCGCACATGTCGGTGCTCGACAATGTCGGCTTCGGCCTGAAGATGCGCGGCGTCGCGAAGGCGGAAACGGCGCAGCGCGCGCGAGAAGCGCTGCAACTCGTGCAACTGGTCGGCCACGAGAAGAAGCTGCCGGGCCAGCTGTCGGGCGGCCAGCAACAGCGCGTCGCGATTGCGCGCGCGATCGTGATCGAGCCGCCGCTCATCCTGATGGACGAGCCGCTGTCGAATCTCGACACGAAGCTGCGCATCGAAATGCGCGCCGAGATTCGCCGCATTCACACGCAACTCGATCGCGCGACCATCTACGTGACGCACGATCAGGACGAAGCGCTGTCGATGGCCGACCGCATCGTCGTGATGAGAGAAGGCGTCGTGCAGCAGGTCGCGACGCCGAAGGAGGTTTACGGACGTCCGAAGAATCTGCACGTCGCGCGTTTCATGGGCTATCGCAACGTGCTGCCGTTCACGCTCGAAGGTACGCAGGGCGAAGGCGTGGCCGTCGAGGCGAACGGCGTGCGCATCATCGGCATGGCGATGGACGGCTTCAGCAGCAAGCGTGTTTCCGTTGCGCTGCGCCCCGAGGACATGGAGCGCGCCGCGCCCGGTTCGGAGAACGCATTCGACGCGCAGGTGACGACCGTCGAGTACGGCGGCCGAGATTCGTTGATTCGCGTGAAGAGCGCATTCGGCGAACTGTGGGCGCGCGTCGCGGGCGAATTCACCGAGGGCGAGCGCATCACGCTGCGCGTGCCGCCGACGCGCACGCTGGTCTACGACGGAGAACCGACATGAGCACGGTGACGTCCTCCGCTTCGCGAGCGCTCGCTGCGCCGCGCGACGGCAAGGCGTGGCTCGTGTCGCCCGCCTTGCTGTTCATCCTTGCGCTCTTCGTCTACCCGTTCGTCTATGGGCTCGCGCTGTCGTTCAGTCCGATGGAAGGCGGCGGCATGTGGGCGAACTACGCGAAGTTCTTCAGCGACACGTCGATGTGGCCGACCATTCTCGTCACGCTGAAGCTCGCCGTGCCCGCGACGCTGATCAATGTCGGCGTGTCGGTGCCTGTCGCGTTCGCGCTGCGCCGTCCGTCGCCGTATCAGAAGTTCGTGACGACGCTGCTCGTCATTCCCATCACGCTCGGCACCGTGCTGATCGCCGACGGCATGCTCACGTATTTCGGTCCGAACGGCTGGTTTCCGCAGGCGCTGCAAGGGCTGCATCTCTACACCGACGAAGTGCGCCTCACGCACAACTTCTGGGGCGTGCTGATCTCGCTGATCGTGTCGGGCTTTCCGTTCGCGTTTCTGCTCACATTGTCTTACGTGACGGGCATCGATCCGACGCTCGCGAGCGCCGCCGCGACGCTCGGCGCGAATCCGTGGCAACAGTTCCGGCAGATCTATCTGCCGCTGCTCGTGCCGGGGCTGACGATGGCCGCGTGCCTGTCGTTCGTGCAGGCGTTTTCAGTGTTTCCATCAGCGGTGCTGCTCGGTGCGCCGGCTGGGCCGACGCGTGTGATGTCGATCGCCGCCGCCGAGGCCGCGTTCGAAAACTACGATTACTCGCTGGCTTCGGCGATCGCGATCGTGATGGGATTCGTGCAACTGGTGATCGTCGCCGCGATGCTGGGCGCGCGCCGCTTCTTCTACAGCGGACCGGCGACGGGAGGTAAGGGCTGATGGCAACCGATCGTCAAGTCGCGCATCCGTGGCCCGCCGCGCCGCAAGGGCAAACGGTGAAGGCGATGAAACCGCACGTCAGTCTGCGCGACCGCGTGTACAAGGCGCTCGTCTGGGGCGCGATGATTTTCTTTCTGCTGAACATCGTATTGCTGATCGCGACGGTCGCCGTCAATTCGATCGCGACGCGCTGGTTCGGCACGCTGCTGCCGCAGGGCTTCACGCTGCACTGGTACGCACAGGCGTGGAGCGACTTTCAGCTGGCGGCCGTGCTGTGGGTGACGGTCGAAGTGGTCGGCGCGGTTGTGCTGCTGTCGATCCTGCTCGGCGTGCCCGCCGCGTATGCGCTCGCGCGCGTGCAGTTTCGCGGCAAGCGTTTCGCGATGCTCGTGTTCCTGCTGCCGCTGATGGTGCCGCCCGTCACGTACGGCATTCCGATGGCGACGGTGATGTACAAGGTCGGGCTCGCGGGCACGCTCGCCGGTGTGATTCTCGCGAACCTCGTGCCCGCGCTGCCGTTCGTCATTCTCGTGATGACGCCGTTCATCGAGCAGATCGATCCGAATCTGGAATCGGCGGCGCGCATTTTCGGCGCGAACACGTTCCGCTATTTCCGCTACGTGCTGCTGCCGCTGCTGGTGCCAGGCATGCTCGCGGCGGGTCTGCTGGTGCTGGTGCGCACGATCGGCATGTTCGAATTGACGTTTTTCACGGCGGGGCCGTCGACGCAAACGCTCGTCGTCGCGCTGTACTACGCGGTGTTTTCGACGGGCGTGCGCGCGCCGCAATCGATCGACGCAATGGCGATGATCTACATGGCGATCACGCTGATCTGGGTGCTGATTGCGTTGCAGTTCGTGAGCCCGACGCAGATCGTGTCGCGCGTGAAGGAGCAGCGGGCTTAGGCGCCCGCTTGCCCGCACGCATCAGCGCGGCACGCATCAGCGCGACACGCATCAGCGCGGCACGCGTTGGCCGACGTTCAACGGGCCGGACTCAACGGCCGGCGCTCGATAACTCAACGGCTCAATTGCCGCCGACGCGATACACGCGCCCCGTCTGCGCGCCCTCGACGCTGCGCAGATAACCCTGCGCGGCCTTGCTTGCGTCGACGGGTTCGAAGCCGCGGAAGAACGGCGCATAGCTTTCCATCGATTCCGTCAGCACAGTCGGACTGACGACGTTGATGCGGATGCCGCGCGGCAGCTCGATCGCCGCGCCTCGCACGAAGCCTTCGAGCGCGAGGTTCACGGTGGTCGCGCTGACGCCCTGGCTGATCGGCTCGTCGGCGAGAATGCCGCTCGTCAGCGTGAACGAGCCGCCGTCGTTCACGTACTTTTGCGCGGCAAGCACGAAATTGATCTGTCCCATCAGCTTGTCGCGCAGGCCGATCCAGAACTGCTCGATCGTCATCTCGGTCAAGGGCCCGAAATGGACCTTGCCCGTCGCCGTGACCACGGCATCGACGTTGCCGATCTGCTGAAACAGCCGTTCGATGCTCGCCGGGTCCGTGCTGTCGACACGATGCGCGCCGCGCGTCGCGCCCACTTCGATCACTTCGTGACGCGCTTTCAATGCGGCGGCGACGGCTTGGCCCAGCGTGCCCGTTGCGCCGATCACAACGACTTTGCCCATGTGCTGCTCCGTGAGTTCAAGAAGATGCACCGATTATGCGGACTGCAACGCCGCCGAAAAAGGCACGTCCGCGACAAGATCATGAAACTGGGAGTTTCGAATCGCACTTCCATGAGTGCGCAGAGAAGCGAAACGAAGCGCGATGATTATGCCAACGCACGCAAACTTCACCATTGCACAGACGAACGCCGCGTGAGCGGCCAACGCGCGATTGAAGCGAAAACGCGAAAAATGCGCGAAAGCTCGTGAACCGTGCGTGACGCGTCAACGGATTGACGCGTCACGCGAAACGACGCTCACTCGTCGCGTTCGAGTTCGATGACGCGCGTCGGCCGTTGATGGTTGAGTGCGAAGTGCATGCGTCCGCGCAACGGATCGCCCGTATGCGAATACGACTGGTGGAAGCGGTCGTCGAAGCGCTCGACTGTCTCGGGCGCGATCATGCCCTTGTCGATCACGTGATAGCCCGGCTCCAGCGCGAGCAGCAGATGGTTGCCGCCGATACGGCTATCGAATCCCGCGAGTTCCGCGAACGGATCGTCGGGCACGCTGTTGACGAGCGTTGCGTTGCTCGTCGTGATCTCGTCGGGGCCGATGGGCCCATGGCCCGCGATGCGCGCGGCTTCGTGATTCTTGCTGTCGGTATCGACGGTGCTGTCGTGCGTTCGATCGTTATGCATTTCGGCGCTGCGCGCCATCGCGGTTCCGGACTGCGTCGCGGGCACCGGGCGTGTATTGAGGCTCATGTTGTGTCCTCCTTTGCTTGTGGTCCCAAACATAGGATAGGAGCAAATCCCGTTCCGTGTGAGCGTACGATTACCTTTCGAACTACGCGTGACGGCCCTTCGGGTGACCGGCAGATTTTTGCTAATTTTTTTCGTGGACGCCCAACTTCTACAGAGTATGATTCCTGTTCGACGAGCGCAGCAACACCCAGCATGACCGCGGCGACCGCGGCGACCTCGCGGACTGTTTCAGCCCACGGCACCTGCACTCGTGAGAGAACGATAAGGACCATCTATGGGGCAGTCAGGGGCGGGTGACTCATGCACGTTGATGCTGCATTCACACATCGTGGCTACTTGCTTAACTGCGCGCCGGCGCGCGTGGGCGATGGAACATGGCAACCGTATGTCGTCGTATCGCGTTCCAGCGATGGCGAACTGGTCGCCAACCGTTTCTTCCCAACCGACCTCCGTTTCACCGACGAAGCCGCTGCTATTGCGCACGCGCGCGACTGGGCCGTGCGCTGGATCGACGCGAGCAGCATGACGGTGTAGCTGGCTGCATTGCACGCCGTTTAGCACATCACTTGCTGCGCAATGTCGCGCATGACGCGAGGCGCACAGCATCACGCGTGCAATATGCAACGCGCGCGAGGGCCGCACGGCACGCGGCGAAACGCGGTAATCTCTGGGGACAGTTCACTCTAATCGTGCCTCGTGCGCGAACGATGTTGTCGCCATGTCAAATGTTTCTTCTCACAACTGGGGCCTCGAACAGATCGTCGCCGATTTGCGCGCGTCGCGTGAAGAGCTGCATCGCACGCGTCATCCGCGCGGCATTCGCGAGCTGCCTTCGCGCGGTGCCGTGATCAACATCGTCGGCGGATTGCGCGCCGCGCTTTTCCCGACGCACTACGGCGCGCCCGATCTGACCGACGAAAGCGTCGATTACTACGTCGGCCATACGCTCGAAAGCACGTTGCGCCTGCTGTCCGAACAGATCCGCCGCGCGCTGCGCTTTCTGCCCGAGCACGCCGAGACCACGGACGCCGAACTGAGCACGCACGCCTTCAATGTCGCGCGTGATTTCGGCAAGCAGTTGCCCGCCATCCGCGCGCTGCTCGTCAGCGACATTCAGGCCGCCTACATTGGCGACCCCGCCGCGCAGCACATCACCGAGATCCTGCTGTGCTATCCGGGCGTCTGGGCGATGACGCATCATCGGCTCGCGCACGCGCTGCATCGTCTCGGCGTGCCGCTGCTCGCTCGCTTCATCAACGAGATTGCGCATTCGGCGACGGGCATCGACATTCACCCCGGCGCGAAGATCGGCCCGAGCTTTTTCATCGATCACGGCACGGGCGTCGTGATCGGCGAAACGGCGATCATCGGCGAGCGCGTGCGCGTCTATCAGGCGGTCACGCTCGGCGCGAAAAGTTTTGCCGCAGATGAAGACGGCACGCTCGTGAAGGGCAACGCGCGCCACCCGATCGTCGAAGACGACGTCGTCATTTATGCGGGGGCGACGATTCTCGGCCGCGTGACGATCGGACGCGGCTCGGTGATCGGCGGCAACGTGTGGCTCACGCATAGCGTGCCGCCTGGCAGCAGCGTGTCGCAAGGCAAGATCCGCGAAGGCGAGCGCACGCGCAACGACGAAGGGCGGCGTTGATGGATGAGCGTTCGATCGCACGATTGATGGCCGCATTCGAACCGCGCCCGTTCGACATGAGCGATTGACAAGCGAATGACAACATGAAGCCGCGTGGACGCGTTCAGATGCTGCGTTGTGCGCTCGACGGCGTCGAAGCGACGGCCGCACACACGACGCATGCGTTCGCGCGTCATTCGCACGATCGCTTCGGCATTGGCGTCGTGGTCGCGGGCGGGCAGCGTTCGGCAAGCGGACGCGGGCCCGTCGAAGCGCGCGCGAACGACGTCATCACGGTCAATCCCGGCGAAGTGCACGACGGCAGTCCGCTCGACGAACACGGACGCGCGTGGCGCATGCTGTACTTCGAGCCGTCGCTCGTGTACGCGACGCTCGCCGAATGCGCGCATGCGCCCGTGCGCGAAGTGGAACTGACGCGGCCTGTGCTGCACGATCCGCAATTGTCCACGTGCTTTTCGCGCCTGTACTCGGTTGCCGTGAGCGCGCCGAACGAGCGAGCGGGCTTCGATGACCTCGCATGCGAAGAAGCGCTGCTCACGCTGTTCTCACATGTGGGCCGTCATCACGCGACGCCGCTCGCGCTTGAACGCGAACGCGTCGGTCCGATCGCACGAGCAAGACGCCGTATCGACGACGATCCCGCGTCGTCTGCGACGCTCACTGACCTTGCCGCCGAAGCGGGCATGAGCCGCTTCCAGTTGTTGCGCAGCTTCGCGCATGAAGTTGGCTTGCCGCCGCACGCATACCGGATGCAGCGGCGCGTCGCGCTCGCTCGGCGGCTCATCGCCAGCGGGATGACGCTCGCGGATGCCGCGGTCTGCGCCGGTTTCTCGGATCAGAGCCACATGACGCGTGCATTCGTGCGGCTCCTCGGCATCACGCCCGCGAGTTATGCGGGCGCTGTCCGTTGATTCGCACGATCGCTTTGCATAGGGTTCTGCAATAACGTTCAAGACTGCGCGTTCGTGCACGCCATACGCTCCTCGCATCGTTCGATATGAGGAGGCGCGGCATGCATGCACGTTACGTCGGTTACTTCTATTGCGCGCTCGCGATGATCGGCGTGGGCAGCACGGTCGTCGTCAGCAAGGCGATCGCGGGCGGCTTGCCGCCGTTCTCGGCCACCGCGCTGCGCTTCGCGATTGCGTTCCCGATTTTCGTCGCAATGATGCGCGTGCGGAAGCTTCCATGGCCGAAGCTCGATGCACACGACGGGTGGCTCGCGATCGCCCAGGCAGGAGCCGGGAGCGTCGGCTATACGGTGTGCCTGATCGGCGGGATGCGGCTCGCTTCGGCCGCCGATGCGGGCGTGATCGCGGGCACGCTGCCGGCCGTGTCGGCGGCTGTGGCCGCACTGGCGCTCGGCGAGCGGCCGTCGCCCGCATTGCTTGGCGCGATCGCGCTCGCTACAGGCGGCGTGCTCGCCTGCACGGTGCGGCTCGACGATCTGACGGCGTCGCACGGCGCGCATTCTCTCGCGGGCAACGCGCTGGTGTTCGCGGCCGTTGTCTGCGAGGCGCTTTTCATTCTGCTCAACCGCAAGCTGCGCACGCCTGTCGCCGCGCTGCCGCTGTCGGCGCTGATGAGTGGAATCGGCTTTCTCGTCGCCATCGTGCCCGCATGCTTCGAAGCGCCGTGGCGTCTGCCGCTCGACGCGAACCTGATGGCGGCGCTCGCGGGCGTCGTCTATTACGCGCTCGTGCCGACGGTGCTGGGCTTCGTGCTGTGGTACGCGGGCGCGGCGCGCGTGAGCGGAGCGGAGGCGGGGCTCGTGACGGCGCTCGTGCCCGTATCGACGCTTGCGCTTGCGGCCGGCGTGCTGCACGAGCCGATCAGCCGCGCTCAGTTGATGGGCGTCGCGTGCGTGCTCGCGGCCATGTTGCTCGCGACGTTCGGGCAAGGCAGGCCGATGGGCGCGCGACGCGCGGCGGGTTAGGGCTGGCGGCTCGATGCGGCGTTTCGACGTTCGACCCGGCGGCGCGTCTCGACGCGAGTCAGAAAGAACGGCTCTGCAAGCCGCTCAGGTATTCGCCACGCTCATTGAAGTCGGGCTATTGACGATCGACAGAAACTCGCGGCGCGTCGATGGGTCCGAGCGGAACGTGCCGAGCATGCGCGACGTGACCATCTCGACGCCTGCCTTGTGCACGCCGCGCGTCGACATGCACTGATGCGACGCTTCGAGAATCACGCCGACGCCCTTCGGCTGCAATACTTCGTTGAGCGTATCGGCGATCTGCACGGTCATCTTTTCCTGAATCTGCAGACGCTTGGCGAACGCATCGACGAGCCGCGCGAGCTTCGAAATGCCGACCACGCGATGCTCAGGCAAATAGGCGACATGCGCGCGCCCGATGATGGGCACCATGTGATGCTCGCAATAGCTCTCGAAGCGGATGTCCTTCAGCACGATCATTTCGTCGTAGCCGTCCACTTCGGAAAACGTGCGGGCCAGAATGTCGCGCGGTTCCACGTCGTAGCCCGCGAAAAATTCCTCATACGCACGCACGACGCGCGCCGGCGTATCGATCAGCCCTTCGCGCCGCGGATCGTCGCCGGCCCAGCGCAACAGCACGCGCACGGCATCTTCGGCTTCCTCGCGAGTCGGACGGGTGGGTGTGTCGGCGGGTGTTTTTGTCTTCGTGGTCATCCCTCGCTCCAGTTCCAGTAAAACGCGCATCGTACGTTGGCGCATTGTTCCATGTTTCGCGACCCCACGCCCGACATGGATATGCGCGTCATCGGGGCGCCACTTCGACGCGCTACTTCGGCCACTCGTCCTTCGCATCGTTGAACAGCTCCGCGACGACACCGCGCAGCCAGCTCGCACGCGGATCGTTGTGGAACTTGCGATGCCAATGCTGGCGCAAGTCGAATCGGGGCAACGGCAAAGGCGGTTCGACCAGCGTGATCGACGCATGTTCCGACACGTAGGCGAAGCCGATCGCGTGCGGCACCGTCGCGACGAGATCGCTGCGCGCGAGGATGAACGGCAGGCTCATGAAGTGCGGCGTCTCCAGCACGGCGCGGCGTCGAATGCGCTTTTTCTCCAGATACCGTTCGAGCACTTCCTGGCTGCGGCCTTCCGCGCGCACGACGGCGTGCCCGAGGCCGACGAACTGCTCGAGCGTGAGCGGCGCGCCCGCCAGCGGATGATCGCTGCGCAGCAGGCAGATGAAGCGGTGCGTGAAGAGCCGCTGCTGGAAGAAGTTGTTGCCGGACAGATCCGGAAAATAGCCGACGGCCAGATCGACGTCGCCCGATTCCAGGCCGCGTTCGACCAGCGCGGGCGGCAGCGACACCGAGCGCAGGTTCGCATGCGGCGCGCGCTCGGCGAAAAGCTGCAACAGACGCGGCAGAAACACGATTTCGCCGACGTCGGACAGCGCGAGCGAGAAGGTATGCGTCGATGTCGCGGGATCGAAGTCCTGCGTTTCGAGCATGCCTTGTTCGATGCGCGCGAGCGCCTCGCGAGCGGCGGGAATCAGCGCGAGCGCGCGCGGCGTCGGTTCCATGCCGCGCGACGTGCGCACGAACAACGGATCGTTGAAGTACTCGCGCAGGCGGCCGAGCGCGGTGCTCACGCGCGGCTGGCTCACGCCGAGACGCTCGGCGGCGCGGCTCACGTTGCGCATGTCTTCGAGCGCGACGAGGTAGGGGATCAGGTTGAGATCGAGTTCGGCCATGCTTGGGACGCGGGCGTTGCGATGGCCCGCATATTATCGAAAAATCGTATACAACCTAGCCTGGCAATCGCGCTGCCGCATATCAGGGAAAGCGCCGACGGCAAGCCGGCGCGTTCCGATGCGGCCTCGCGGATGCTGGCGGAAAATGATGCGGCCCGCGCTTCATGATGGACGGGCGCATCGCCACCCAAGCCCACGCAACGCCCGCTAGGGCAAACCACGAATCCGTTGCCTTGACAAGAGACGCGGGCGCAAACCATAATGCGCCGGTACGTTCGCTAAACGAAACTGTGTTCGTATAAAGAACTTTCCGGGTTCAATACGAAGCGCAAGCGGAAGGCGGACCAAACTCATGCGGCCTGCGGCAGGTCTGCATGCCGGCAGCAGGGCCATGAAGGACGAAAGCGGACGTGGAGACCGTCCGGCGCGCAATCCCGTCGAGCGGTCGGCGGGTCACGCGGCGCGCGGAACGACGCGTTCCAAAGGAAATTCGACATGATCAACAAGATTTTCGAGTCACTCCAGTCGGCGGTCGCCGACGTGCATGACGGCGCGACCGTCATGATCGGCGGCTTTGGGACGGCAGGCATGCCTTCCGAGCTGATCGACGCGCTCATCGAACAGGGCGCGAAAGAACTCACGATCGTCAACAACAACGCCGGCAACGGCGACACGGGCCTCGCGGCGCTGCTCAAGGCGAAGCGCGTGCGCAAGATCATCTGCTCGTTCCCGCGTCAGACCGACTCATATGTGTTCGACGCACTCTTTCGCGCCGGCGAAATCGAACTGGAACTCGTGCCGCAAGGCAATCTGGCCGAGCGCATCCGCGCGGCGGGTGCGGGCATCGGCGGCTTCTTCACGCCGACGGGCTACGGCACGAAGCTCGCCGAAGGCAAAGAAACGCGCGTGATCGACGGCAAGCATTACGTGCTGGAATCGCCGTTGCACGCCGATTTCGCGCTGATCAAGGCATATAAGGGCGACCGCTGGGGCAACCTCGTCTATCGCAAGACCGCGCGCAACTTCGGGCCGATCATGGCGAGCGCCGCGAAGACGGCGATCGTGCAGGTGTCGGAAGTGGTGCCGCTCGGCGCGCTCGACCCCGAAGTGATCGTGACGCCGGGCATCTTCGTGCAGCGCATCGTCGAAGTGCCGCAAGCGGTACACGCCTCGCAACGAACCGGGCAAGCCGCCTGAAGCAAGGAGACCCGACATGAAACGACTGACCCGCGATGAAATGGCGAAGCGCGTCGCTCAGGACATTCCTGAAGGCGCTTATGTGAACCTCGGCATCGGCGTGCCGACGCTGGTGGCGAATCACCTCGACGCGAACAAGGAAATCTTCCTGCACAGCGAAAACGGCCTGCTCGGCATGGGCTCGGCGCCCGCGAAAGGCGACGAGGACGACGAGTTGATCAACGCCGGCAAGCAGCACGTCACGCTGCTGACGGGCGGCGCGTTCTTCCACCACTCCGATTCGTTCGCGATGATGCGCGGCGGCCATCTCGACTACTGCGTGCTCGGCGCGTTCCAGGTCTCGGCGAAGGGCGACCTAGCGAACTGGCACACAGGCGCGCCCGACGCGATTCCCGCAGTCGGCGGCGCGATGGATCTGGCCATCGGCGCGAAGCAGGTGTTCGTGATGATGGAGCATCTGACGAAGCAGGGCGAAAGCAAGATCGTCGCGGAGTGCTCGTATCCCGTGACGGGCGTCGGCTGCGTCGACCGCATCTATACGGACCTCGCGATGATCGACGTGACGAATGACGGCCTCGTCGTGCGCGAGATCTTCTCCGATATCGACTTCGCGGAACTGGAAAAGCTGACGGGCGTCGCGCTGATCGACGGCACGCAGCAGGCGCGCGCGGCTTGAGGCTCGCGCAAAGCCAGGTCACCGCGTAAAGAAAAACGCGCGCAAGAGCGCGCGTGACCTCAGCGCGGCGTTCGGCGACAATGAAGCCGAACGCCGCGCGCTTTCAGGCGCTGCATTCAGGCGCAATATCGACGCGCATTCATCCCGAAGCACCGACCATCATGCTAGAAGCCAGCGCCCGCCTGACCATCCTGATCTGCGGCACGCAGCCGATGAACGACATCTGGTCGCCGCGCGCGACGCTGCAACGGATGCTCGATGTCGAAGCCGCGCTCGCGCGCGCATCGGCTGCGCATGGCGTGATTCCGCAGTCATCCGTCGCCGCGATCGAAGCGACGTGTCATGCGGACAAGCTCGACGCCGATGCGCTTGCACGCGATGCCGCGCTCGGCGGCAATCTCGCGATTCCTCTCGTCAAGCAATTGACCGCACGCGTGAAAGACGCCGACGCGGAAGCGTCGAAGTTCGTCCATTGGGGCGCGACGAGCCAGGACATCATCGATACGGCGACCGTGCTGCAACTGCGCGATACGTTCGATCTGCTCGCTGGCGCTCTGTCTTCCATATGCGACGCGATCGCCGCGCTCGCACGGCAGCATCGCGCGACGCCGATGATCGGCCGCACGTGGCTGCAACAGGCGCTGCCCATTACGCTCGGCCTGAAGTTCGCGCAATGGCTCGATGCGCTGCTGCGTCATCGCGAGCGGCTCGACGCGCTGCGCGAACGCGTGCTCGTGCTGCAATTCGGCGGCGCGGCAGGCACGCTTGCGAGCTTGCGCGACAAGGGCAGCGCGGTTGCCGAAGCGTTGGCGAAAGAGTTGAAACTGGATATGCCCGCCGTGCCGTGGCACACGCAGCGCGATCGGATCGCCGACGCGGCCGCGTTCTTCGGCATGCTGATCGGCACGCTCGGGAAAATTGCGCGCGACATCTCGCTGCAAATGCAGACGGAACTCGGCGAACTCGGCGAGCCGGTTGCGGCCGGCAAGGGCGGTTCGTCGACGATGCCGCACAAGCGCAACCCCGTCGGCTGCGCGGCCGTTCTGACGGCGGCGACGCGTGCGCCCGGTCTCGTCGCGACGGTGTTCGCGGGCATGGTCCAGGAGCATGAGCGCGCGCTCGGCGGCTGGCAGGCCGAGTGGGATGCGCTGCCCGATCTTGCGCGCCTCGCGGGCGGCGCGCTCGCGAATATCGAGCAGATCGCGAAGGGGCTCGAAGTGAACGTCGAGCGGCTCGCGAAGAATCTGGACGTGACGCACGGCCTGATTCTCGGCGAAGCGGTGATGCTCGCGCTCGGCGACAAGATCGGCCGGCTCGATGCGCATCATCTCGTCGAGCAGGCATCGAAGGAAGCGGTGAAGTCCGGCAAGACGCTCTTCGACGTGCTGGCCGCCGATGCATCCGTCACTCGACACCTGCCCGTCGAGCAGTTGCAACGTCTGCTCGATCCCGCTCATTACGTCGGCAGCGCGCACGCTTTCGTGGACGCCGTGCTGGCTCTTCATACCGCGCGCAAAGAACGCGTGACACAACATCAGGAGTAAAGGAATGCCCTACGCCGCAGTGAATGGCATCGAACTTCATTACCGGATCGACGGCGACCGTCACGGCAGCACGCCGTGGCTCGTGCTGTCGAACTCGCTCGGCAGCGACCTGTCGATGTGGACGCCGCAAGTCGCCGAGTTCGCGAAGCACTTTCGCGTGCTGCGCTACGACACGCGCGGCCACGGTCACTCGGAAGCGCCGAAGGGGCCGTACACGATCGAGCAGCTGACGGGCGACGTGATCGGCTTGCTCGACACGTTGAAGATCGCGCGCGCGAATTTCTGCGGCGTATCGATGGGCGGGCTGACGGGCATTGGCCTCGCGGCGCGTCACGCCGACCGCATCGATCACATCGTGCTGAGCAACACGGCTGCGCGCATCGGCTCGCCGGAAGTGTGGGTGCCTCGCGCGGCCCGTGCTCGCAGCGAGGGCATGCTCGAGTTGTCGGATGCCGTGCTGCCGCGCTGGTTCACGGCCGAATTCATTGCACGCGAGCCGATCGTTTTCGGCTTTATCCGCGATGTATTCGTGCATACCGACAAGGAAGGCTACGCGTTGAACTGCGAAGCCATCAACGCGACCGACCTGCGCCCCGAAGTACACGGCATCAAGGCGCCTGCGCTCGTGATCTCCGGCACGCACGATCTGGCCGCGACGCCCGCGCAAGGCCGCGAGCTGGCTGCTGCGATCGCGGGTGCGCGTTACGTCGAGCTGGACGCGTCGCACATTTCGAACATCGAAGTCGCGGACACGTTCACGAAGACCGTGCTCGATTTCCTGAAGGAGCAGCGATGAACGACGAACAACGTTACGAAGCGGGCATGGGCGTGCGCCGCGCGGTGCTGGGCGATGCGCACGTCGACCGGTCGATTGCGAACCGTACGGAAGTGACGGAGGAGTTTCAGAACTTCATCACGCGCTATGCGTGGGGCGAGATCTGGACGCGCGATGGCGTGCCGCGCCATACGCGCAGTCTGCTGACGATTGCGATGATGGTTGCGTTGAATCGCGGCGAGGAACTGGCGCTGCATCTGCGTGCCGCGCGGAATAATGGGGTGACGCGGGATCAGGTGAAGGAAGTGTTGTTGCAGACGGCTATTTATTGCGGGGTGCCGGCGGCGAATTCCGCGTTTCATCTTGCTGATAAGGTTTTTCGTGAGCAGGATGAAGAGGCGGCCAAGGGCTGATTGTTTGAATCTGCGACGGACAAGGTAATACGAATAAAAGGCCGTCGCAGACACCAATGCACCTGCAAACCCCGCCCATTTCCTGTATATGATGCAGCCCATCGCAACTCAACGCCGACGGGCACGATGCTCCCCAACCTGCTGGTCCAACTCGTCAACGGACTCGCCGACGCCTCCGCGCTCTTTCTCGTCGCTGCGGGCCTGTCGCTGATCTTCGGCGTCACGCGCATCGTCAACTTCGCGCACGGCTCGTTCTACATGCTGGGCATCTATGTCGCGTACAGCTTCGCGACCCGCTTCAGCGCGAGCACAGCGGGCTTCTGGCTGTCGATGCTCGCGGCTGCCCTCGTGACGGGCATATTGGGCGCACTCGTCGAGCTGATCGTGTTGAGGCGCATCTATCAGGCGCCCGAGCTTTTCCATCTGCTCGCGACGTTCGCGCTCGTGCTGATCATTCGCGATGCAGCGCTCGCGATCTGGGGGCCGCAGGATCTGTTCGGCCCGCGCGCGCCGCATCTCGCGGGTGCTGTCGAGCTGCTGGGCCATCGGCTGCCGACGTATGACATCGCGCTGATCGTCATCGGGCCGCTCGTGCTTCTGCTGCTGTGGTACGCGTTGACGCACACGCGATGGGGCACGCTCGTGCGCGCCGCAACGCAGGATCGCGAAATGCTCGGCGCGCTCGGCATCGATCAGGCGTGGCTCTTCACGGGCGTGTTCTTCGTCGGCGCGTTTCTCGCGGGGCTCGGCGGCGCGTTGCAAGGGCCGCGCATGTCCGCGAATCTGTCGCTCGATCTCGAGACCATCGGCAACGCGTTCGTCGTCGTGGTGGTCGGCGGGATGGGTTCGATCCCCGGTGCGTTCATCGCGGCGCTGTTGATCGCTGAAATCAAGGCGCTGTGCATCGGTATCGGACATGTTTCCCTGTTCGGCGTCGATCTTTCGTTGAGCCGCTTCACGCTGGTCGCGGAGTTCGTCGTGATGGCCGTCGTGCTCGTCGTGCGGCCCTGGGGATTGCTCGGGCGCGCCACGTCCGCCGTGCGCGCGATGTCCGTTGCCGAGACGCCGCTGAAGCCCGCGGGCAAGCATCTGAAGTGGCTGGCCATGTGCGTGCTTGCCGTTCTCGCGCTCGCGCCGCTCGCGGCCAACGCGTTTCCGTATATGCCCGTGCTGCTCGTCGAAATCCTGATCGCCGTTCTGTTCGCCGCGAGCCTGCACTTCATCATGGGGCCGGGCGGCATGCACTCGTTCGGCCATGCCGCATATTTCGGCCTGGGCGCATATGGTGCCGCGCTCTTTCTGAAAGTGCTCGATCTGCCGATGGAAGCGGCGCTCGTTTTCGGTCCATCGCTGGCCGTGCTCGGCGCACTCGTGTTCGGCTGGTTCTGCGTGCGGCTGTCGGGCGTGTATCTGGCGATGCTCACGCTCGCGTTCGCGCAGATCGTGTGGTCGGTCGTCTATCAATGGGATGACGTGACGGGCGGCAGCAACGGCATCCTCGGCTTGTGGCCGTCGAACTGGCTGTCGTCGCCCGTCGCGTACTACTACCTGACGCTCGCGTGCGCCGCGCTTGGCGTGTGGCTCTTGCGCCGCATGCTGTTTTCGCCGTTCGGCTACGCGATGCGCGCGTCGCGCGATTCGGCGTTGCGCGCGGAAGCGATCGGCATCGATACGAAGCGCGTGCAATGGGCCGCGTTCGTGATCGCATCGCTGTTTTGCGGGCTCGCGGGCTCGCTTTACGCGTTTTCGAAAGGCACGATTTCGCCGGAAGTGATCAGTGTGAGCCGTTCCGTCGATGGACTCGTGATGGTGCTGCTCGGCGGCATTCAGACGTTGACGGGCCCCGTCGCGGGCGCCGCGCTGTTCACGTGGCTGCAGGATGCCGTCGCGCGGCAGACGGACTACTGGCAGGCGCTGCTCGGCGTCGCGATCCTGCTGCTCGTGATCGCGTTTCCGCAAGGCATCGTGGGCTTCGTGCGCGAGCGCTTCGAGCGCGACGATTCAAACGAAGCCGGGCATCGGCAAGCAACGGGAGGCGGACGATGAGCCTTCTGCGCGTATCGAATCTGTCGATGTCGTTCGGCGGCGTGAAAGCCGTCGACGATGTGTCGTTCGACGTTCAGCCCGGCGAACTGCTCGCGCTGATCGGCCCGAACGGCGCGGGCAAATCGACGTGCTTCAACATCGTCAACGGACAACTGCGTCCTTCGCATGGCTCGGTTGTGCTCGACGGTCATGAACTCGTCGGCATGCGGCCACGCGATATCTGGCGGCGCGGGGTCGGCCGCACGTTTCAGGTGGCCGCGACCTTCAATTCGATGACCGTGCTCGAAAACGTGCAGATGGCGCTCGTATCGCGCGAAAAGCGTCTATACGGTTTATGGAAACCCGCCGCATCGTGCTTCGAAGACGAAGCAATGGCGCTGCTCGATCAGGTCGGCATGGCCGCGCATGCGCGGCGCGCGTGCAGCGTGCTCGCGTATGGCGACGTGAAGCGCGTCGATCTCGCCATCGCGCTCGCGAATCGTCCGAAGCTGCTGCTGATGGACGAACCGACAGCGGGCATGGCGCCGAAGGAACGCAACGATCTGATGGCGCTGACGAAGCGTCTCGTCACCGGGCGCGGGATCGGCGTGCTGTTCACCGAGCACAGCATGGACGTGGTGTTCTCGTACGCGGACCGCGTGATCGTGCTCGCCCGCGGCAAGCTGATCGCGCAAGGCGACGCGGACACGATACGCAACGACGCGAACGTGCAGGCCGTGTACTTCGGCACGGGCAAGACGTTCCAGCCGCGCGCATCGCTGTCGCCCGACGGCGCGGCGCGAACGGAGTCGCGCGCATGAACATACCTATGCTGAAAGTCGAGAAGCTGAACGCGTACTATGGGCGCGCGCATATCCTCTTCGACGTGAGTCTCGAAGTGGGGCGCGGCGAAATCGTCGCGCTGATGGGCCGCAACGGCGCGGGCAAATCGACGACGATGAAAGCCATCATGGGCCTCGTGCCGCGCCGTGAAGGCCTCATTCAATTCGACGGCGCGACTATCTCGGCGCTCGCGTCACACAAGATCGCGCGCATGGGACTCGGCTACGTGCCGGAAGACCGCCGCGTGTTCGCGGATCTGACGGTGATGGAGAACCTCGACACGGGACGTCAGCCGCCGCGCGTAGGCGCGCCCACTTGGGAGCCCGACAAGCTCTTCAGGCTCTTTCCGAATCTCGGCGAAATGCCGAAGCGCCTCGGCGGCCAGATGAGCGGCGGCGAGCAGCAGATGCTGACGGTCTCGCGCACGCTGATGGGCAATCCATGGCTGGTGCTGCTCGACGAGCCGTCCGAAGGCGTCGCGCCCGTGATTGTCGAACAGATGGCGAACATGATTCTCGAACTGAAGCGCGAAGGGCTGTCGATCCTGCTGTCGGAGCAGAACCTGCATTTCGCGGAACTCGTCAGCGATCGCGCTTATGTGCTGGAAAAAGGCCAGATACGCTTTAGCGGCACGATGCGTGAACTGGCGCAAAACGATGTCGTCCGGCGCGCGTATCTGAGCGTTTGATGTGTTGACGGCTTCGTATCGAACGACGCGCGTTGAAAGCGCATCCGCGAAACTCCGGTACGATGCACCGTCCGGCGGCCTGGGTTCGTCTCGTCTCGCCGCATCACTCAACTGACAATAAACGGAGTTACGCATGACCTCGCGCGCAGCCTGGATTTCTCGCATGACTGCTTCACTGACTGTCTTGCTGACACTGTCGCTGACGGCGACGGGCGCGTTTGCACAGCAGACGATCAAGATCGGCGAAATCAACAGCTACAAGGCGCAGCCCGCATTCCTTTTGCCGTACAGGAACGGCTGGAATCTCGCGCTCGATCAGGTGAACGCGGCGGGCGGCGTGCTCGGCAAGAAGCTCGAAGTAGTCTCGCGCGACGACAACGCCAATCCAGGCGACACGATCCGCGTCGCACAGGAGCTGATCGCGCGCGAGCAGGTGCAATTGCTGTTCGGCGGCTATCTGTCGAATACGGGTCTTGCCCTCACGGACTTCGCGAAGCAGAAGCGCATTTTCTTCCTCGCCGCCGAGCCGCTGACGGACAAGATCGTTTGGGCCGACGGCAACAAATACACGTACCGTCTGCGTCCGTCGACCTACATGCAGGTCGCGATGCTCGTGCCCGAAGCGGCGAAGCTGAAAAAGAAGCGCTGGGCGCTCGTGTATCCGAACTATGAGTACGGCCAGTCGGCCGTCGCGACGTTCAAGAAGCTGCTGAAGGCCGCGCAGCCCGACGTCGATTTCGTCACCGAGCAGGCGACGCCGCTAGGCAATCTCGACGCGGGCGCGACCGTGCAGGCGCTCGCCGACGCGAAGCCCGACGCGATCTTCAACGTGCTGTTCAGCGCGGACCTCGGCAAGTTCGTGCGTGAAGGCAATACGCGCGGGCTCTTCAAGGATCGCAGCGTCGTGTCGCTGCTGACGGGCGAACCGGACTATCTCGATCCGCTCGGCGCCGAAGCACCCGCCGGCTGGATCGTGACGGGCTACCCGTGGTACTCGATCGATACGGCCGCGAACAAGAAGTTCGTCGCCGACTATCAGGCGAAGTATCACGACTATCCGCGTCTTGGCTCGGTGGTCGGCTACGCGGCGCTGATGTCGATCGCGAACGGCATCAAGAAGGCCGGCTCGACGGACCCCGACAAGCTCGCAGCCGCGTTCAAGGGCTTGAATGTCGATACGCCGTTTGGGCCGATCACCTATCGGCCGCAAGACAATCAGTCGACGATGGGCGCGTTCGTCGGCGTGACCGCGTTGAAGGACGGCAAGGGCGTGATGACGTCGTATCGCTATATCGACGGTGCGAGCGTGCAGCCGTCGGATGCGGAAGTGAAGAAGCTGCGCCCCGCCGAATAGCGCTGAATGGCGTGGGATAAACCCGGATAAAAGGCGCTGCGGAAGGCGCATCCCGAAGGCCGGCTACGCGCATTGCGCAGCGGGCCTTTTTCTTTGTGCGCGCAGGAAGTCACCCGGTGTCACTACGCGGCGTCACTCCTCTGCGTCGTGCTCGGCCACGAAGTGCCGCAGATACGCGAGCACGGCCGCTTCCGCCGCGCGATGGTCCGCGCAGCTCTTCGAGCCGGCGTTTTCCTCGTCGCCGAAGAGCGTCGAGGGCGCGTCGTGCACGTCCACTTCCTGCCCCTCGCGGAAGATGCGGATCTCGTGCACGTCCTCCACATACTCCGCGATCCAGTGGATGCCTTCGATGTGGGTGCCTGCCCTGACTGTCGGTGTATTCATGAGGCGTCTCCCGGCGAGCCGGGTCATCGTGCCGGCCCTTCACGTACCTTCACCTGCCATCGGTGCCTTCACGTAAACCATAGACGCTCGGCGCGCATCGCGCAGCCTATGTTGTGCATCGAATCCGCGTCCATTGTGCTGACCTTGCTTCAACGCAGCCTGCAATTTGCGCATGCTTTCTGAAGCAGGTTCGCTGAAATAGCGGAAAACGCGGGGATTCGCGGCGATGCGCCGCGTCGGATCGGCGAGGCACACCCGTTGCTGCCATGAATAGGCCACCAGTCAAACGGGAGCACTGTCATGCCTGAAAAAGCAACCATGAAGCGTGCCGCCGCCGACAAGCGCGCCGGCAAGTCGTCGAGCACTCAGGCCGGCGAGTTCGTGAAGGAAGAAATCGACCACGTACGCGAAGGCAAACACGGCGTGAAATCGGCGAAGCAGGCGGTCGCGATCGGCCTGTCGAAGGCGCGCCGCGCGGGCGTCCCGCTGAAGCAGCCGACGGCGGGGACGACGAGCGAAACCACCCGCAAGAAGGCCGCCGCCGATACGGCAGCGGGCCAGAAGAAGTCGCCTGCGGCGAAGAGAACGGCGTCCAGGAAGGCTGTTGCCAAGACGACGGGCAAGAAGACGGCGGCACGCCGCCCGAGCAGCGAATCGACGGCCAAGCGCTCGCGCGTCTCCGAGTCCGTACTGAAGCGCGAAAGCGGACGCGGCGCGACGAAGGAAGCGCTGGCGAAGCAGACGAAGACGGCGGCGGCAAAGCGTCCGGCCGCAAGCCGCACGGCTGCGGCGAAGAAGGCTGCTGCGACGAAGGGCGCGGCGGGCCGTTCAGCCGCTGCGAAGAAGGCAGCGCATACGCGGGCTGCGCGCGCGCATCACTAGCGTATGTGTTGAAACGCCGCCGCGTTCGGCACCAAACGGATGAGCGCGGCGGCGCAGATCGAACGCTTACTGCACGGAAGCCAGCGTGTCGCGCACCGTCTGGAAGATCCTGTCGATCTGCGCTTCGTCGATGATCAGCGGCGGCGAGAACGCCAGAATGTCGCCCGTGAAGCGGATCAGCACGCCCGCTTCGAAGCACCTGACGAACGCCTCGTACGCGCGCGCGCCGGGTGCGCCGTTGCGCGGCTCCAGTTCGATGCCCGCGACCATCCCGAGATTGCGGATGTCCTTCACGTGCTTCGCGTCGCGCAGCGCGTGGGCGGCGGTTTCGAACTTCGGCGCCAGCGACGCCGCGCGCTCGAACAGGCCTTCGCGGCGATACAGGTCGAGCGTCGCGACACACGCGGCGGCTGCGAGCGGATGCGCCGAATATGTGTAGCCGTGGAACAGCTCGATCGCGCCTTGCGCGCCGCTGTTGACGATCGTGTCGTGCACCGTGCGGCTCGCCGCGACAGCGCCCATCGGCACGGCCGCGTTGTTGATCGCCTTCGCCATCGTCAGCAGATCGGGCTTCACGCCGAAGTATTCGCTCGCCGTCGCCGCGCCCAGACGGCCGAAGCCGGTAATCACCTCGTCGAAGATCAGCAGGATGCCGTGCTTCGTGCAGATGTCGCGCAGCTTCTGCAGGTAGCCTTGCGGCGGAATCAGTACGCCCGTCGAGCCCGCGACGGGTTCGACGATCACGGCGGCGATCGTCGACGGATCGTGCAGCGTCACGATGCGCTCGAGTTCGTCGGCGAGATGCGCGCCCCACGCGGGCTGGCCCTTCGAGAACGCGTTGTGTTCGAGGTTGTGCGTGTGCGGCAGATGATCGACGGACGGCAGCAGCGCGCCCGAGAACGTCTTGCGGTTCGGCGCGATCCCGCCGACGGAAATGCCGCCGAAGCCCACGCCGTGATAGCCGCGCTCGCGGCCGATCAGACGCGTGCGCTGCGCTTCGCCGCGCGCGCGGTGGTAGGCGAGCGCGATTTTCAGCGCGGTATCCACGGACTCCGAGCCCGAGTTCGTGAAGAAGACGCGGTCGAGCCCTTCGGGCATCAGTTCCGCGACCTTCGACGCCGCTTCGAATGCGAGCGGATGGCCCATCTGGAACGTCGGCGCGAAATCGAGCGTGGCGGCCTGCTTCTGCACGGCGGCGACGATCTCGTCGCGGCTATGGCCCGCGTTCACGCACCACAGGCCCGCGCATGCGTCGAGCACGTCGCGCCCGTCGCTCGAGCGGTAGTACATCCCTTTCGCCGATTCCAGCAGGCGCGGCGCGGCCTTGAACTGGCGGTTGGCGGTGAACGGCATCCAGAAGCTCGACAGGTCGTCGATGACGGGGCGCGAAGTCATGGGTTTCTCCTCGAATGGGTAGCGAAACTGTAGCGTCCGAGGTTAAATGGCGGACATAAACAGTTGACTCACTGCGCTGCTAACTGTGCTGGCCGAATCGCATCGACTGTGCTGTTAGCAGCCGCGCGTGACGACGAGCCGCCGACCTGTCTTGACGCTGAAGATGATCGAACTCGAACTGGACCGTGACCGCCGTTCCGCGCCGACGCTCGTCGAGCAGGTCGTGCAGGGCTTCGCGCACGCGATCGATACGCAGGCGCTGCGCGCGGGCGCGCTGCTGCCGTCGGTGCGTCAGCTTGCGCAGTCGCATTCGCTCAGCACGTTCACGGTGACGGAGGCGTACAACCGGCTCGTATCGATGGGGCTCGTGATCGCGCGGCGCGGCTCCGGCTATCGCGTTGCGCCGCACTCGCGGGCCGCGCATGCGAACACAGTCGACTGGCAGCCGCCGAGCCTCACCGCGACGTGGCTGCTGTCCGACGTGTTCGCCGATCATTCCGTGCCGATCAAGGCGGGCTGCGGCTGGCTGCCGAACGAGTGGATCAACGAAACGGGCATGCAGCACGCGTTTCGCGCGATGAGCCGCGTGCCCGCCGCGCGTCTCGGCGACTACGGGCATCCGTACGGCTTCGCGCCGCTGCGCGCGAAGATCGCCGCGCAGATGGACGGGCGCGGCCTGCCCGTCGACGTGTCGAACGTGCTGCTCGCTCAAGGCGCGACGCAGGCGCTCGATCTGATCGTGCGAACGCTGCTGCGCGCGGGCGACACCGTCGTGGTCGAAGATCCCGGTTATTGCAACCTGCTGCAGATCCTCAAGCTCGCGGGCCTCACCGTGATCGGCGTGCCGCGCACACCGGCGGGCGTCGATACGGACGTGCTGGAAAAGATCGTCGACCAGCATCATCCGAAAGCGATCTTCGTCAACACGACGTTGCAGAACCCGACGGGCGCGACGTATGGCATGGCATCCGCGTTCCGGCTGCTGCAGATCGCCGAGCGCAACCGCATGTGGGTGATCGAGGACGACGTGAGCCGCGAACTTTGCGCCCCCGGCGCGCCCGTTTTCGCGGCGATGGAAGGCTTGCGGCGCGTGCTGTACATCAGCGGCTTTTCGAAGACGGTGACGCCCGCGCTGCGCTGCGGCTACGTCGTCGCCGAGCGCGATGTACTGCGCGAACTGGCGCGCACGAAGATGGCGGTGGGGCTGACGTCGTCGGAGGCAATCGAGCGGATCGTCGACAAGGTGCTGCACGAAGGCCGTTACGCGCGCCATGTCGAGCAGGTCAACGACAGGCTGCGTGCCGCGCATGCGAGCGTCGAAGAGCGGCTCGATGCGTTGGGTCTCGACGTGTTTCACCGGCCGCGCGCCGGGCTCTTTTTGTTCGCGCGTCTGCCCATCGAGCCCGAGCGCGCCGGCGAGATCGCGACGGCGGCTTTATCGGACGGAATCTGGCTTGCGCCCGGCTCCTATTTCCGTCCCGACGACGCGCCGAGCGCGTGGTTCCGCTTCAACGTCCCGCATTCCACCGACGACGCGTTGTGGCGCTTCATCGAACGGATCGGCCGCGACGTTGCGGCGTGAGATCGTGCCAGGCTTTCGCGTCGTGATTCGCCGTGATTTGACGAAAGGCGCGCGCGGCGTCACGGCCGCGCGAGCGCGTCGATCAGCTCGACGATGTGTTCCGCGCCAACGTTGTCTTCCAGCAGCCCGATAAAGACGCGGCTGTAAAGCTGGTCCTGCTGGACCTCGGGAAGATCCATGCGGGCATTTGCGATCGCTTCGGCCGCGCGGTGCGCGGAGCTGACGATTCGTTGTGCGAGTTTCTTTTCCATACCCTGCGCTATCGACAGCCAATTGAAAAGCTTGAGCCGATTTCGTCCCAATCGTGCGTTCGTGCTTCAGCAGAACGAACGCGCATGTGGCGCGTTGCTGCCGCCACCGCCGATCCGTTCGCAAAAGTCGCCGCGCACCGCGTCGCCCTGCTGTTTCCGTATAACGGCATCGCCGCACGGAAGTTGATCGGGATTTGCAAATTCTGACGATCGCGCATGCGCGGACCGCGCTTGGCGTTGCATGGCGGGCCTGTGCGCGGATCACGCGCCCGGAATCGAACGGGTGGCGAATGCGTAGCCGTTCTTGCCGCTGCGCTTGACTTCGTACATCGCGCTGTCGGCGGCCGCGACGAGCAGACGGTGATCGGCGACGCGATCCGGAAACGTCGCGATGCCGACGCTCGCGCGCACGAGGGCGAGGCCCATCTGCGTATCGGTATCGCCGACGCAGTTCATCAGACGCGTGGCGATGCCCGCGAGTTCGCTATCGCCGCCGAAGCCCGACACGAGCGCCGCAAATTCGTCGCCGCCGATTCGCGCGACGAGATCGCCCGGCCGCAGCGACTGGCGAAAGCGCTGCGCGACGGCGATCAGAAAAGCGTCGCCGACGCCGTGGCCCAGCGTGTCGTTGACCTGCTTGAAACCGTCGAGGTCGATGAAGAGCACCGCGCACTTTCCGGGCGTGCGGCCGGCCGCGAGCTGCTCGAGCCGCGCGAGGAATTGCTGGCGGTTCGGCAGGCCCGTCATCGCGTCGTGCTGCGCCGCATGCCGGAACCGATGCGTCAGCCCGGCAAGATGCCGGTGACGCCGCGCGAACACGACGAGCGCCGCCAGCAACGCGCCGCCCACCACGACCATCAGCACGGCGAGCACGCTGGCCACGCGCAGCGTACGTGTGCGGACGTCCGCGCTGATGTCGTCGCGGCGCGCGCGCCAATAGTCTTCGGTGGCGGCGAGCGCGCGATTCATGTCGTCGATGCTGTTCGCTGTATCAAGCGGTTGCCACAGGCGCGGCGCGGGGATCGGGCTGGACGCGATCAGCGCGTCGAGCGCGGCGACGCGTGCGTGCAGTTCGCTCAGCGCTTGCTGATAGTCGGATTGATCGGCGGCCGGCGCCGCGTTTGCGGGAGTGGTCAGTTTCAGCAGGCTCGCGGCGTTGCGCGCGTTCTTCGCGCGTTCGACGGCTTCGAGCACGAGTGCAGCGTATTGCTGCTGAAAGTGATCGGAGTAGAGCGCCTTGACCTGAATCGCGATAAAGACCAGCCCGAACACGAGGCACACCAGCGCGGCCATGCCGACCGCAATGGGCTGCGGACGCCAGCGCGGGCGAGGAGGGTGGTACGGCGTGATGGTCTCCTCCACGCCGCCCGGTCAGGGATGGGAATACGGATCGGCGTTGTTGTTCCGCTCGCGGCCGCGATGGTAGGCGACCTTGCGGAACATCGCCGTCAGCCGGGAGACGAACGTTTGCTTGGGCTTCGCGCGTTGCTGCGCGTGGCGGCTCGCGACGGACGTCTGCTTGCCACGGTCGGCGCGAGCGGCGGAACTGGCGGCCGCAGCCTGCGCGGAACGCGCGGCCTGCTGCGTATCGTCGGCGGTGTCGGCGGGATCAGCGGCATCGGCGGTGTCGGTGGGATCGACTGCATCGTCGGGGGCTTGCGCCAAAGCCAGCGTGCGATTGGCCTGACTGGCCTTGGCGTCGCGCAGCTGCGATGTCGTCGGCGTGGCGGGTATCACGCGGCCCGTCACGGCGCTGGTCGGCAGCGCGGCGCGCGCGGGGACGGCCGATTCGGCGTCAGGTATGACGGCGACAGCCGACGGCGGCGGCCGTCTCGCCGCCTGCACGGCATCGCTGTAAGTCTGCTGGTCGCGGCTGAACCAGATCACATAGGCAGCCGTGCCCATCACGCCGACGGCGAGGCCCATCGCCGAAATCAGGCAGATCTGCACCCAGTTGTAATGCGGGGCTTGCGGGTCTTCGCTGTCGTACGGAAAAAAGCTCGTGTCGTGCGGTTGCCGAGGACCGCTTTCGCGGTCTGGCGAATCATTTGCGTCCATGTGCAACGCCTCCGACCTGTGCGGTCTGCGCTTGTCAATGGCGAATCCGGCGCTGCGTGTCGCTCACGAGCGCCGGAAAATTTGCCTTGCGGATAACCTGCGTCCCGGAGCAATTTGCGAGCCCGATGAACGCCGATGCGCATTGAATGGATCGGTTCGGATGGCGCGGCCCGCGCTCGTGACGGCAGGGGTTATGACGTGGCTATTCTACTGTCAAATCGCGCAGATGGCAGTCGTGAAACAGGGACGTGTGAGGCGCGCGACAGTCGGGCAAAAAACGACACAAAGCTGGAAGGAATTGCACGGTGTCCGCGTGTGGCGGACACCGGCGATTGCGCCGGGGCGCGGCGCGTCACGCGAAAAAGCGCAGCACGATCGGATACAGCGACGCCACCAGCAGCAGCGCCATGACGACGTTGAACGCGCGCAGATAAGCGGGCTTCGACAGCGCGCGCCGCATGGCCGTGCCGAACGCGGCCCATAGGCAGATGCACGGCAAGCCGATCACGTAGAAGAGCACAGCCATCAGCAGCGCATTTATGCCGAAGTCGGCGCTCAGATGAATCGTGGTCGCGGCCGTCAGCACCATCATCCACGCTTTCGGATTGACCCACTGAAAGGCGATTGCTTCGTGAAAGCGCATTGGCCGGCGCTCGCCTTTCTTCATCTTCATTTCGCCGGAGGTCGCGATCTTCCACGCGAGATACAGCAGATACGCGACGCTCAGCACTTCGAGCACCGTGTACAGCACCTCGAAGCGCCGGAACGCTTCGCCGAGACCGAAACCCACGGACAGCATCAGCAGCGCGACGCCCGCACTGATGCCGAGAATATGCGGCAGCGTGCGGCGGAAACCGAAGTTGACGCCCGATGCGAGAAGCATCGTGTTGTTCGGTCCTGGCGTGATGGTCGTGACGAGCGCGAACAGGATGCCGGCGGGCAGGGCGCTCAAGTTTTCGAAGGACATGGACGGCTCCGCGAGAGTTTCGATTTGCGACAGTGTAGCGACGGAAGCCGGTACAGTACCTGTACAGATTTATGGATGATTTCCGGTACGGAAGGCGGCGGGTGGCCGATTGCCAAAGGGGTCCTGTTTGCATAAGACGCCATTAGAATTGAGATTCCCGTCGCTTTAAATGAGATTTTCGACAATTTAAATGAGATTGCAATCGCGTGACGAATTTCCGCTTGCGCGATACTTGATGATTCGGGAAATGCTGTGTGAGAATCGATCAGGCGAGTACGGCACAGTGAGGTGGTCATGCGGCAAGGAAAAATCGCGGAGCGCTTCGATTCGTCTGCAGACCTCGAATGGTCGGGCGCAGTAATATCTAGGGAGGAGTGGATTAAAGATCCCGATGCGGCGTTTGAATTATGGATCACAAGTTCTCTTTCGAATGGTGATCGTGAATTTGCTCGAAACTCGATTGCGATGTACGGATCGATGTTGCGTGCATTTCAAAGATTCCTGAGTGACTGTCGTCCGAAGCAAAATGTATTAACCGTCAATGCCGATCAGATAATGCGGTTTCTGGATAGTTTGGAAGGTCGTGGACATACTCTTCCGCGCAAAGGGCAGGAAAAAAGACCTCCTCAAGCAAAAATTGTCCAAAGTGCTATTCAAATGGCAACAAAGCGCCGATATGCCTTCTTGCTTTCCAAGCTTATGGTTAATTTAATAGAAGTTGGTTGTCGCCAATTAAATCCTTTCCATGAGGATGTGCCCATTGTGGCGGGTTACGATCTCGAACCGACAATAATTTTTTTAAGTGAACCTGAAGATCTGCTGTTGCAAGATTACCTATTGAATAGGCTCGACACGTCGGAATGGTGGCAAAAACGACGACGGATCATGTTGCTTTTTATTTTGGCTACAGGAGTTAACGTGGGCGAAGCCACTGCTGCGGCGATCGACGATTTTATGATGGATAGTGGCACGCTTTATTTTTGCGCAGTTAGATGTGATTCATTGACTAAACGTCGTATAGTGCGCTACCGAGTGCCTATTCCAATGTTTTGCTGTGAGCCAATACGAGACTGGCTCGATGAAAGACGTACCTATCTGGCTGATTCAAATTGTGACGATAAAACGCATGCCTACCTTGCTTTTCCGCGAAGGGAGGCTGGTGGAAAATTATCGAGCGTAGCTGTTTATTTTAGTGTGAATGTTTGTCTACATGAAATCGGGTTTCAAGCGAAAGATATGGGGCCGCGGATACTTCGTTATACATTTTTGCGAAGACAAATATTGCAAGGGTTATCCGATGAAGCCATCATGTCAATGTGCGGGCTGACGACGGCTAAAACGGTGCGGAGAATGAGAGACGTAATTAGAAATTTTGATTGCGAGCGCCCTTAATTTTGTACATTGCGCTGTGCTTGTATCCATATCTGCCCATTATCGGACGCTTGCCGGAGGATTTTTTGTCCCAAACCACTGATCTGGAGAGCTCTCAGCATCAATCAATATTTGCCAGTCCTGAAAATAAGAAAATTTGAGGTGTTTAAACCCATTCCTTCAATTGCCCAGAGCTCGCGTCGCGAGTCATTCCGTGGCATCCGGGCATTTATCTAGGCGGCGTTTGATCATTCACCTACGCGTCCGAGAAACGAACTCGAACCTCGGAATGTGTCATGAACGGTGAGGTCCGTCGGGAAAACTCCCTTCCACAAAATCCCGTAGTTGCGTGAGGTCCGTGCGCGCGTACGCGGCCGTCGTCTGCACCGACGCGTGCCCCAGTAACGTCTGCGCAACGGGCAGCGGCACCGCGTGATCGACCACGAGCGTGCGCGCATAGCCGTGCCGTAACCAGTGGGTCGACGCCGCATGCAGCAGCGCGCGCGTCGCGGTGTCGCCCGGCGGTACCCGCTGTTCGGCCGCCTGCAGCACCGCCTTCACCTCATCGTAGAGGCCGCTGTGACCCAACGCGTCGCGCTTCTCGCTATGGATCAGCGGGATCGACTCGAACGGCGCGGGTTCGGCGGGGAGACCCCGCAGCACGCGATAGTCACGGAGCACCGGTACACAGCGCGACGGCAGCGGGATCGCCCGGCCTTTGCCGCCCTTGCCGCGCACGTGCAGCGTCCAGCGTTCTGCTGGGCGCGCGGACGGGGCGCCGCCGGTCGGGGCGGCTGGAGCCACCGCGGTGGCCGCTTCCGTATCCACGCTCAGGCGCGGTAGTCCCTGTTCCGCGGACCATTCGAGCTCGGCCAGCCGCGCGCCGGCAAAGCGGTACAGCGACCAGATCGCGCAGCGGCGTTCCCAGACGAGCGGCGACACCTCGGGTGGCCGCTCGCCGGCCGTCACCGCATCACACAGCATCAGCAGCCGGGCGGGCAGGATTCGCGACGGCGTCCACGTCATGCGCGCGGCGCCGTCGCCCGACAGTTCGACGGCGGGGTTGACCACCAGGTAGCCGGTTTTCTGCCAGTAGCGGAACAGGCTCGAGACGACCGCGAGCGCGCGCCGGCGGCCCGCATCGCTGCCGGTCTGGCGCGCGGTTGATGGGCGGCGCGTGGTCTGGCGGTCAGTTGGCGTCGTTCCGCGGGTTGGGCCCGCGCGTTCGAGTGAGCGCCGGAACGCGAGCAGGTCGTCGCGCGTCAGGTCCGACAGGGGGCCCCGCCGGTGCGCCTCGCACCAGCCGATCAGGCGCCGCAGTTCGGTCCAGTACGCGCGCAGCGTGTGCGGCGAGCGCTGGGCGCGGTCGCGCAGAAACAGCGCGAGCGCTTGCGCGTCATCGGCGGCGCCCAGCGAATTCGTGGTCGTCGCGTTCATGAACCGGCCGGCGCGGGTGAGCCATGTACGCAGTACCGCGGGATCGCCATCGCCGGAGACGAGTGCGAATGTGTCGGCTCCGCTGGGAGTGATCTGACCATCGACCGTATCACCGGCTGTACTGTTCATGCCGCGGTCGATATCGGGCGAGCCGGGCGCGGCGGCCTCGGTTCCTTCAGGCAGGTAGCGGAAGCGGCGCCGGTGCGCGCGTAGCACGCGCGTGAGGATCACGTCGGCGGTGGGGGCGTTGTCGTCGGCGGCGAGGTGCAGGCGCCCGTGCGCCCAGTATTCGATCGCCGCGTCGTGCTCGAGCAGCAGTGCGAAGACGGCGGGATGCGCGCGTTTCGCGTCGGCGAGCGACGGCGCGACGCGCTTGAGGTCGGCAAGCGTCCAGCGTCGGTACACCGGATGGCCCAGCACCTCGGCAACGTAGGCGAGCGCGGCATCGGTGCGGGACGGCAGCCGTTGCACGGGCAGGGTGCCCGTGTCGATCCAGTCGGCGGGTGTCATGACGACGGGCTCTTGCGCGAACGGGATGAGCGGGACCGCGGGCGCGGCGTAGCGGCGACCGCGGCCGCGTGGCCGGGACTCACGTTGCGAGCCGGCTGGCGGCGAGCAGGTCGTGGCTGCGCGGCGGGCTGCATCAGCTCCGTCGTACGCGCCGTCTGCAGCGCCTGCAGTGCATGCCGCTGTTCGGCGACGACGGTCGCGAGCGCCGCCGCTTCGGTCGCGGCCTGCCGGTGGGCGTCGCGTCCGCTGGCGAGTTCTTCCAGCAGCCGTTCGCGTAGTCCCTCGAGCGCCGCGATCCGGGTCTGCGCATCGGTGAGCGCCGCGGTGAGCCGTTCGCGCTCCGCAGCGAGCGCGTGACGCTGGTGTTCGGTCTCCTGGAGCAGGCGTTTCGACAGGCCCTCGTAGCGGGCGTGCACGGCCGCGAGCGCGGCCGCATGGCCGGCTCGGGCCTCGTCGAGCGCCTGGATCGCTTCTGCTGCGGACTGTCTGAGCGCTGCGGCCGTCTGCTCCCGTTCGGCGAGCGTTGTCATCGCGACCCGGCATTCGGTGCGGGCCGTCGCGAGTTCGGTGTCGCGAGCCGACAGTTGTGTACGCAGGTCGGCCAGTTCCACGCGCAGCAGTTCGACGCGCAGGTCCGCGTCGTGCCTGGCGCCCTGTGCGGCCGCCATCGCGTCGCGGGCTTCCGCTTTCAGGCGTACGACGTCGTCCAGCTGCACGCTGACGGCCGCGGCCCACAGCGCGCGCATCTGCTCTGCGATCGCGTCGGGCAGACCCGGTACCGCGACCTCAGCGAGGCCCGTCTGCACCAGTTCGGCCTCGAGGTCGTTCAGCGCGCGCGACAGCATCGCGGGGTCGCCGGCGCCCAGGCGCGCGCGCAGGCGCCGCACCGACACCGCGTGGCGGAAGCGCTCACGGGTGACCGCGTTGGCTGGAGTAGCCGGGGCGGTGGACTCTGCGTCGCCCGCTTCGGCGAGCATCGCCAGCACGGTGGCGCGGATCTGCTCGGGGCTGACGGCGGCGGGACGGGCCATGGCGGGACTCCGGCGCCCGGTTGGAAGAAGGGCGCTCCATCCAGTCTAGTGCACGGTCGGGTTCACGCACGCGCCGAACGTCAGGAAACCGTTTTTTGCAGGAAAACAGCGGCGGTTCCGGTGATAAACCCGCTTATCACCGGAAAACGGCACCGGCTCCCAATAGTGCGTTGCGGCCCGTCATGCGTGCGGGCGGTGCCAACGAAGAAGGGCGGATGAGGGTAGAGCGCCATCGATGACCGGTTGATTCGCGTGTGTTTCAGCGGCGTGGCTTGCCGCGGCGAACTGCGCCTGTCGGCTTTATGGCAAGACGTCCGCACAGCTGTTTGAGCCAGCGTCGAACCCACACGCGATCGTCGGGACTAAGCTGCTCTAGCAGTTCGACGATGTCGACGGCGACATGCCTGGATTCACTTGAGGGGGGAACGAAGAGGCTGCTCACTTCAATCCCGTAAAGAGATGACAGGGCAACCAGGCGTGCTGGCGAAGGCCACGACCTGCCGGTTTCAATCCGGCTGATCGTCTGTTTGTCGAGTTCGAGAAGTTCCGCGACTTCTTCCTGCGTTCTGCCTGCGTCGAGACGCGCATTGGCCAGCGCCCGCCCTACCTGAACTGCAATTTCTTCTTCCGCGCGCGAAGCCACCGGGTGAACACCTTTGGTTGTTGATCGACGTGGAATCGTCGCTGCGTTCGCTTATTCTGGTAACATCATTAAATGCCTATGATGTAGGCGCAATATGCCTATCCGGAAAGCGTTCCGAATGACGGCCTGTGCACTCGCATGCTAGCGGTGCATGTCCGGGACCTGGACGATCCCCGGGTCGCCTGCGCATGCACGGACTACGGAGGACGCGTCGAGCCAGCACACAGTGCCATTTCAGGCCTGCCAACCCGTCACTCCCTGCGTGGCGGTGGCAAGTCTGTCGTCTTGAGAGTGATCTATGTTTTTGACTTGTGAACAGAACCGCCTGCCGGCGGGACCCGCATTCGCTTCGGAGGTGGCGTTGTGGGCCGTTGCCGAAATGTGGGGCGGCGAAGATGTGCTCATCCTGCAGTTCGCCGCCACAAAACGCGGTCTTCCCCGGGTTGCAATGGTGGGGCTCTCAACAGGTGGTGCAAATACGCTGATGCAGCTTGAATCGGACGGCCAGATCGTGCGGGGCGCCGCGGTGCTGAGCGCCAGGCAGAAGAATTGTGCGCAGTGGACGCTGGAGCCGGTGAGCGAAATTCACCTCGGCGCCACGGAAGCCTTCGATGACCAGTCTCCGCTGGTGTCCTTTGCGCGCTTCACGACCGCAGCGGGCGAGCACATCTCGCTGCCCATCGGTTTCGCCGCCAAGCACTCCCGTGGCAGGCGCATTTACCCGAGTACCCCGGCGCGTTCGCCGAAGGCTGGCCGCCGGAAACCGGCCGATGTAGCAGACTGACGTATGCGCATCCAGATCGCCTCCGACCTGCATCTCGAAATCGTGCACCAGAGTTTTCCTGGCTACAACCTGTTCGCACCGTCCGATGCACGCGTGCTGGTGCTCGCGGGGGACATTGCGAAGGGTGCGGACGCCATCGAACCGTTTGCGCGCTGGCCGGTGCCGGTGATCTATGTGCATGGCAATCATGAAGCGTATGGCGTGGCGTACGGCACGCTCGCTGACACCATCCGCATGCGCGCGGCCGGCACCGCGGTTCAGTACCTCGAGCGCGACACGTTTGTCATGTACGACGTGCGGTTTCTCGGCTGCTGCCTGTGGACGGACTATGCACTCAATGGCATGCGCGAGCGGAGCATGGCGCTGGCCGGGCGCATGCTGCCTGATCATCGCGTGATCCGTGTCCATGACGGCGGACGGTTCCGGCCCGAGCATGCGCTGGCCGAACACGAAAAGGCGCTCGACTGGTTGCAGCACGAACTGGCGAAACCCTTCAACGGGCGCACGGTCGTGGTGACCCATCACGGCGTCGCGCCGCTGTCGGTGCATCCGCGCTTCCTTGACGATCCCGTCAGCCCGGCATTTGTCAGTGACCTCCGACCGCTGCTCCAGATGGCCGATGTGTGGATCCACGGCCACGTGCATGATCCGGTCGACTATCGCGTCGGCGAGACGCGCGTGATTGCCAATCCGCGCGGCTATGCGACGAACCGTCTGATGGCGGGTGCGCCGGCCGACCTGAAATGGGAAAACCCTGCGTTTGATCCGGCGCTGGTGATTGAGGTCTGATCGTCGGTGCTGCGGCGCCGTGTGTAGCGGGCGACGACGCGCGCGGCCCGTCCGCGACAACGGGATACGGGTACCGGTGATGCCGATGCCCGGCGGTAGTCAGATCAGGGCAGGCCAGGGCGACTGGCCCGTCACGGACCCCATCAGGAGGAACAACATGACCGGGATCGAAACACGGGCCGAAGAGACGTCCGGGCTGTACGCAGGCCTCAGGCTGACCGGTTGCCGGGCGATCGGCGTGCTCCGCGCCACTGACCCGGAACTGGTTGACGCGCTGCTGGCAACGTTCGAATCCCACGACAAGGCGGCTCGCTGGCTCGTGGGCCGCACACTCGGTTTCGGCGGATCCAGCGCGCTTGAGCTGCTGGCGCAGGGGGAGCGCGAGCGGGTCATGCACGTCCTCAATCACCTCCGTTACGGCCTGTGTGCATGACGACGCCGGAGGCCTTCAGCGGCGGTCTGGCAGGAACCCGTATGGCGCCCGCTGCGGTCCCGGTCCCCGCTGCCTGGCCCGGGCCGGCCCGCACCGGCGGCCGGGTACTCTATCTGGATTTTGACGGGGTGCTGCATCCGGAAAATGTCTGGCGGCGCCCGGGCATCGGCCCCTATGTCGCGACACCGCCGGGGCATCGCGTGTTCGAGCTGGCGTCGCTGCTCGCGCAGGCGCTTGAGCCGTATCCGGATCTCCAGATTGTGCTGGCAACGAACTGGGTGCGCGTGCTCAGCTTCACGCGGGCCGCCCGGCGGCTGCCCGCCGGTCTGCGCGTGCGCGTGATCGGTGCGACGTATCACAGCAGGATGGATGCTGCCGCGTTCCAGGAAATGCCGCGCGGTGTTCAGGTCCTCGCGGACGTGAGTCGCCGGCGGCCGGCGGCATGGCTTGCACTCGACGACGATGCCGAAGGCTGGGCACCTGCATGGCGGACACACCTGGTCCGCACGCACGCAGTGCTGGGCATCAGCGCGCCTGAGGTTTTCGCCGAGCTCCGCGAAAAGCTCGCCGGCATGTATCGCGAAGGCGCAGCCGGGTGCGAACCGACCAGGCCCCACGGTGCAGGTCACGAGGAGCGGCCTGAGCCGGGACGGATGGTCGTGTCAGGTCCGCGTGCATCGCGTACGTGACGGGTACAGAACCTGAAGCTGCAGTGAACTTCCTTGCCGGGGCGTCGGGAGTCGGACACGTTTGCGAAGAGACTACGTTCACAGAAAGAGCCGCTGGCAGGGCCGCCGGCAACCGTTCTGGCTGGCCCGAGAGACTACAGATATCGGGAAGCCATCTGACATGGAGCGCGCGTGACCAAAGCGAACCGGCGAAAGAGACGGCGACAATCATTGCCGCCCTGCGAGAGCAGCGCACAGTTACGGGCGCGCCTGAAGGCGTTCGCGCTCGCTACGCGTAAAACAGGAACGGTGATGGCTGCAGACTTCTACCCGCTTCAGACGCAGCGGGAGGAAACGATCCAGAAAATACTGGCCGAGGGAGAGTGGATCGGCGCAGACACCGCTCCCGGGGACGTGGCCGGATGGCAGCAACACGGCTGGATCTTTGGCGTCGAAGCAGCTGGCGGCAGGCTGTACTTTGCCCGATACCAGTTCGATGATCACGATGAACCGCGGCCAGTCATCCGGGAGATTCTGGCGGAACCCGGCCCCGCCGCAGACCCGTGGACAATTGCCGCCTGGTTTCACTTTCCCAACGGCTGGATTGTGAAGGAAGGGTGTTCCGGTCCGGTCGCGCCGAAAGATGCGCTCGACTGCCCCACCGCGGTCCTCAATGCCGCGCGCCGGTTCCGCGGAACATTCGTGGCGTAACGGCTCGGTGACGTGATCATCTTCTCACCGCGGCAATGTCCCTCTGGACATGTCGACTGATTAAGCAAAGGAAAACCATCATGGGCACCAAAGACACGATCCGGTTTCAGGAGAAGACAGGTGAACTGCCAGGCTGGACGCTCTATACCGAACTGTTCGAGAAAGACGACATCGTCTATCTGGAGCTCGAGGGCGTGCAGGCCGATGTGACCATGATCGGCAGTCTCTGGGGGCATCCCACCGGCACTGTCGTGCTGCGTCTGCCGACGGCCACGGCGCGGCAGCTGGGGCTGGTTCCGCGAGAGTGGACAAGGGATGCGCCGCGATTGAAGGAGTAGGGCATGCTCGAATTCCGGGAGAAATCGGTGTACGAGGTCTCAGCGTGCACGTGCGATCGCTGCGGACGGCGCATGACCCCGGATGATGCCGACCGGGAGTGGCATGAACGGGTGTCGATCGCCTGTCACGGGGGATTCCATTCCATTTTTGGCGATGGCTGCGCGATCAGTGTCGACCTGTGCCAGCACTGTGTCCGGGACACTTTAGGTGAATGGTTGCGGATCTCATCAACGAGCATCGACGACAATGACCTGTCTTCAGACCCGCTTGCGTTGAGCGCCTTGCGGGGCATCGTCCGGCATGGTGCCGACGATGCCATGTCTGTCGAGGCGATGAACGCCGCCGTCGCGGCCGGCGCGATTGCCTCCGGGAGAGGTGACCCGTCGCCCGATACCGGCCCGACGGCCGTCGCTGACATCAGCCGGATCGTGATGGCACTGGATGCGACGCGTGCCGCGGCGTCGGTGATTCTCAACGCGCTGGAAAACCTCGGGAGTGCAATCACGCCGGAAGCCGGGGCAGAGCTGACGCGCCAGGTGCGGCAACACATCAACGGGCAGGAGGAGAGCGCCCTGCAAGGACTCGTCGACGCTTCGCCGGTCAGGCGGTTGCCCCTTTCGCGCGCCGGGATGGAGGCGAAGGCGGTTGCCGCCGTGCTCAGCGGAACGACATGGGTGACCGCTCAAACCGTTGGCAGGCGGCAGAATCCCGATGCCTCGAATCTGCAGGCGGTGACGAGCCGTTGGGAGAAGGAGGGCAAGATCTTTTCCATCGAGCGGGCCGGACAGACTTTATATCCGGCATACATTTTTGACGAACTCGGCAATCCCATCCCCGAAGTCGCAGAGATTCTGAAGGTCTTTCACGATTACATGCCGCTCCGGATTGCCTCATGGTTCGAGTCGACGAACAGCATGCTCCAGGGCAAACGTCCTCGTGAGAGCCTGGCAACAGATCCGTCGGCCGTAGTCGATGCTGCCCGGGATCATGTAAAAGGAGCGACGCATGGATAGCACGGTCGCGTTGCATTTAACGTCGCACCTCGTTTCATGCCGAGGCTTGCGGATGGACGGCGGGGTTCGGCCAAGAGCGGTCCTCCGCACTCTTTGGGTGAACGTCTGTTGACGAGCGACGAACCGCCATTTTGCAGCGACGACGACCGATGATTCGACAGACGGGCCAAACGCGCGACGGTGAATTTCATTTGAGCGATCGGGCCTGTGCCATCACAGCAAGCAGGGTGATTGTGTTTTTTTATGTTCGGCCAGTATGCGTTAGAGGACAGTATCCTATATATGAGAAGATACTAAAGAGCAGGCCGGTGAATTTTGTCCGATAAGGCTTAGCATCCTCGCCTATAAAGAAGAGGATATCAGCGGAGCGGACATGCCAAAGAAAAACGCTGTCCCTAGCGCAACAAAAGGCGAACGGAGTCCTCCTCCACGCGGTAAAAATCCGTCCTTCCTGTCGATTCTCAAAGCAGTTTACCGGGCCACCAAGCTTTACATCGCCCTCCTTGTAACGTTCGCTGGCGTCCCGATTGTTGTCATCCGAGAGGCCACCAGCTTTGGGGTTCCTGAGTGGCTTGCGTACATCTTTTCGGCTATCCCAGCCCTGCTGATCTCTCTATGGCTCGTGCCGGCGTGGCGCGAACAGAGGAACAAGCGTATCGCGACAGAGCGGGGTATTCACGGACAGATCAAAGATCCGGAGTATTTCCGCCTTACACCGTACGACTCTGCAGCAGACTTTCGCCGTGCGGACAACGTGCACGAGAAGGTCTATGAATGGCTGATGGGGAATCCTGCGCCGCTGCTCTACCTTAGCGGCGCGTCGGGTTCCGGGAAAAGCTCAATCATCTCTGCCTGGGTGGTACCCAAACTCGCCCGTGAGGGCGTCCTGACTCAGGTCGTGAGCGCTCGGATCGTCGGCAACCCCATTTCCGCGGTTACTCAGGCCCTGTTGAAGCCTGGCGTGATCTGGGAGCGCCCGCCGACCGGCGGAAACGAAAGTCTGCGCGACATGTTGGAACGAGCGGGGAGGCGCATTGATACCAAGAAGCTGCTTTTGGTGCTCGACCAGTTCGAGGAGTTCCTGATTCTAGCTGACGACGCGCAACGCGATGCTTTCACCGCGCTTCTGCACTCGCTAGCGGAAAGACCTGTGCGAAATCTGCAGGTGCTGATGATCCTGCGCAGCGACTACCGCGCGCTTCTCGATACGCTCGGACTTCCGGAAATCGAAAAAGATCGGAAGGAGGTTCCGGCTTTTCTCGAACGCGATGCGATGACGTTTCTTCGAAATTCAGGACTCACAGTCAGCCCCATACTTGAGACCGAAATTCGCGAAGAAGCGCGCGAAGTAGAGCAGACGCCTGGTCTCATTCGTCCGGTCACCATCAATCTTTTTGGAATGGTGGTGGGCCGCTTTGAAGCGCTCCCCAAAAATTACCGAAGAGGCACGCTGCTGCGCAGCTATCTTCGAGATCTGATCGAAAGAAAAGATATACGTGACTTCGCCCCTTCAATACTGCGTTGCATGATGACCGGCAATGGGACCAAGCAACCCGTTTCTTGCGCAGACATCGCGCGCACTGTCGGACTCAGTCCGGCGCAGGTACGCGGCCATCTGGTGCCCCTCGCGAGCGAGGGTATCGTGCGTGAACTTGACCCGAAACAGGGAAAATGGGAAATCGCTCACGATTTCATCGCCGGTCTCTATCATCAGATTCTGGCAGGCTGGCGCGTCTCCGCTTGGCGACGTGCAAGGCCATGGGTAATTGGAGGCGGAACCATTATATGGCTTGTGGGTATATTTGCTGCGCCGTTCCTGATTCCAACACATCGTCCTGCCGCAGTGAACATTGAAGTGATGCCTGACACTATCAGCCTCGCGCCTTGTTATTATCTTCCGGTCGCCTATCTATTTAAAGAGGTCAACGGGGTTCCGGTCTCCATGAAATCCGAAACAGTCAAATGGATAACCCTTGATGGGCGGGAAATCTATTCCGAAAAGATGGTGAGGATATTTGGCGGCTCTTTCACTATTCCGGGCAAAGGTAATTATGAATTGAGGGATAATATATACCTCCCTCCTGCGATTGCGAACTATGCGAAGAGTATTAAGGCGAAGGAGATCGAGCTTGTGATCATCTTCAACGGTTCGGACGACAGTGGCCGTTCGACAAGTGTCGAATCGTTTTTGCGGATCGCTATGGCGCCTCAAGTCAAATTTGATAACTGTTTTGATGTACAGCTGCAGCCTCCCTCGCGACGCGTTTTTTGATGATCGTTGCGGCGTGACGAAGATGCGCGGCACCCCTCGGGAGGCTTTGCACCTGTTGTAACGCCTGACGTCTCACGGACAACAACCGCCACCCAAGGTCGCGCATGGAGCGACAAATGGTTCGCGAATGTGTACAGCCTGATCCTTTGTGAGTATGAGCGGATGCGAACACGAATCGGCTGCCTCAAGATACGCCGACCGTGTAGCGTGCGGCCGCTTTGGAGCACGTTGGTGGCGTTCGCGGAGACTGGCTGAGGGGCGGTAACGGGTCGATTTGAGGCATCGGCCCTACACTCGGCATGCGACATGCCATTTACGGTGCCGTCCCAATGCTCACATTCGGAGCACGGGCGCTTCGCTCCGTATGGGTTGGAGAGGGTAGACATGGTTAAATGCTATATAAGCATACAGTAGTGTAGGCGCTCGCTCCGCAAGGGCCGTGGCTATCATGGCGGGTCAAGGAGGTCGCCATGTGTACCAGCTACGAAGCCAATCCGAATGACGCCTGGGATGTTTTCGCGATCGCCGGCCTGTGGCGTCAGTGGAAGGAAGGCGAAGGCTCACTGTCCATCGCCTTCACGATGATGACCGTCAACTCCGACGAGCATCTGCTGATGAAACGCTTTCATAAGCTAGGCGACGAGAAAGCGCTCGGTTGTCATCATTCCGCCGACAGAGCACGCGGACTGGTTGTCGTGTAAATCGACTGACGAGGCGCGCTCTTTCCTGCAACTCTATCCAGTCGAAGCGATGTACGCTGAGGCAAATCCGCTTCCACCGCGGAAGCCGAAGGTTGTCGCTGGCGATGAACCGCTGTCTCTGTTCTGAATGGCCCGGTCCCTTGTCGGCCGCCTTGCCCGTCGCGGAGCACATGAGAAGCAAAACCATGACCGAGATCAAAACACTGGCGAAAGAGGCGTGCGCGCTGTACGGTAGCCTCGGGCAGACCGGTCTCCGGGCGATCGGCGCGCTCCGCTCAACCGACCCGGAACTGGTCGACGAACTCCTGGCAACCTTTGAATCCCGGGGCGAGGCCGCCTCTTGGCTCGTGAGTCGCACGATCGGCTTTGGCGGTTTCAGCGCGCTTGAACTGCTGGCGCAGGGTGAGCGCGAGCGGGTCATGCACGTCCTGAATCACCTGCGTTTCGGCCTGTGTGCATGATGAGAACGCCCGCGTTGAGTGGCGGCATGGAGGAGACCCGCGCGGGGCCCGCTGCGGCCCCAGACTTCATGCGTAGCGTGACGCCCGTAAGAGCGAGGAAACAAACATGAGCCGAGCCATGAGGACATGATGAGTGAAGTTTCTCCAGACGGGCCCGATCCGCTGGTGGCCGCCAGGCGGCGTGGGTGGCGACTGGCCATAGCCGTGTTTAATCATCGTGACACCTTGCGCCCGACGGATGCAGCGTCGTACTCTGGACGCACCGCTACCTCGATCGAGGCGGCCCGACAGCGCGGCGCGCTCTATGCCTTGACCCTGCGGGGCCAACCGCATGAGTTCCGATACCCTCGCTGGCAGTTCGACGCGTGCCCCGAGCGGCTTGCCACTGTGCTCGATCCGTTTGTCCGTGCTCGCAGCAACTGTTACGTGGTCCATCAGTTCCTGCTCACCCCTCATCGCGCGCTTGGCGGCGCGACCCCTGCCAGCATAATCATCGGCACCGGGCACGAACTCGATATCGTGCTGCAACTGATACGCCAGATTCTCGACGCCGAACAGGGTGCTGGGTAGGTTGCGGCTGATCCAGAACGCTCAACGCAGGGAGGGGCGGTGATCCGCGTGCCGCGAACGAGACCGATGAGAGTAGGCATCCGACCTTTAGCAGTCGAGGGTCGTGAAGTCATCTTCTAACTTCGGTAAGTTATGAGGTGGACCCGTTGTTGGTCTGTCTCAACAGGTCATTTTCATTAACTTGGAAAACGCCATATTTATCGCTGGAACGCCCATCCTCTTTCTTGACGTTAACCTCGCCGCCAGCGTTCGGCCACAACCCGCCGTCCACATGCGTCGGTGACTGGACGTCCGGGCGTCGGCTCCGCCCCGGTAACCGGCCAGTCAACGACGACCGTTCTTTCGGTGGTGCCACACTAATGTTTGCGGCGCGGAGCTTAGGCGCTTCAGTAGTCGTTCGCCGAGGCCGTTCCAGTTTAAAGTTTTCTGATGCCGCCCCTCACTCCGTAGCTATCAGTGCGGGAAGCGCCGAAAACGTTATTGGACTGTGCGTGAAGGTTGGGGCGAAGTAGCGCGACCGCGCGTTTAGCGCGCGAGCCGCGCGGCGGCCAGAAGGTGCTTCCCCGTAAGTAGCAGCGGAGGATTGCCTGAGAGACCTGCACCCCCGGCGCAACGACACATACGCGGACTCCCTTGCTAGCGGCTACTGTCCAGATTGGCGAACGGTGAGTGAGTTGGTAACCGAGGTGACACCCGAAACGCCCTTCGTGACCTCTTCGGCCCGTGACACCTCATCCTGACTGGTCACGCTTCCTTGCAGGGACACAGCACCTCCGCGGGCCCGGACTGTGATGTTGGCCGCATTGAGTTGCTTGTCCTTTGCAAGCGCCGCCCGCACTCGCTTCTGCAGAGCACGGTCGGCGGACTTGCTGCTCGATGCGGACTTCGTCGTTTGGGATGCGGACGACGCATTTCCGCCTTGCGCGAACCCGGCCAACGGCGTGCTGGTCAACAATGAATAAGTTATGAGCAAAGCTGCCTTCTTCGTATTCACTTACACCTCCACTATAAAACGTCTCAATAGTGTGCCCACGCGGCCAAAGTCCAATCGCTCGGGTAGTTCAAGTTATGTGACAAGTTGGGTGGCAGCCGCATAGGGGACCACGCTACGTCGACGAACTACGTCGACGTCAGCGCCCCGTCCCGTTAGAACGTGTGCATCATCCCGAAGTAGCCTCCTTGCTGGTTATGCCCTGCTAACGGCAATGAATCAGCGGTTTCAACCGGCCAGTTCGAATTTTTGCCGTTGAACATTGCTCCGAAGGTCGCGTACACGAAAGTGCGCTTGGAAAGGTTGTACGTTGTGCCGATCACCCCCAGATTTCCACTGCCTCCACCGTGGTTCGCGTTGCCGTGATACCACCCCGCACCGACTGCCAGCGCCGGGTTGATCTGGTACGATGCGCCGAACCATTCTTGCTCGTTGCGGGTCGAAGCGAACGGATTAGTGGCGCTCGCGACAGTATCGCTCCCGGAGGACACTAGTGCCTGATAGCCAGCGTAGAACTTCAGGGCGCTAAATTGATAAGTGCCGCCGATCATGTACTCACGTGAAGATACATACGGATTTGACAACTTACCGTTCCCGTCCCGGATCTCTTCATAGACGCCGTAAGCATTGAAGCCGCCGAGAGAGTAGGTCGCGCTTCCGCTGAGCTGTCGATTCCCACGGAAATTTCCGGCTGCGTTTCCGAAGCCATTCTGCAACCTGAAGGAAAAACCTGCCCACTTCGGCGAGTTATAGGTGATCGTGTTGGATCGGGATCCGTACGCGCGACCTTTCGCGAAATTCGCGATGCCAATTGCTTGCTGGCCCAACGGATCGAGATAGTATCCTGTCTCATCCGTCAAACTCATGACCTGGCCGGCCCAAAGGCTGCCCCAGCCGTCTTTATTGAGCCCGACATAAGCATAACGATTGAATAAGCTTTGTCCGACTTGACCCGTTCCGGCCGTGAACGCGCTTTCCAGCTTGAACTCCGCGTGCAAACCGCCGCCGAGGTCTTCACTGCCCGTCAGGCCCCACCAGCTTATACCGTACTGATTGCTTCCGAAACGGTACTGGTTCGCGGTCTGGCCGTTAGCCGTTGCGACGTTGTTAACGAAATCAAGTCCGGATGCGATCCGTCCGTACAACGTGACCGAGCTCTGAGCATGCGCGGCACCCATACCAGATGCGACGAAAGTCGCAATAAAAATCGCCTTTTTCATTGTTCCTCCATGTTAGGTAGTCTTATTTGTGGCAAGTCTCTTGGAAGTTTATTAGTAGTCAGTACTCCATATAAAATGGACGTCGGTTAGTCGAGCGTCGTTGATGACGAAGGAAAGCCGTATTCAGATCAAACGACGGTCAAGCTGACGACGAGACAAGCATGGCGATACGAGACCGCGGCGAGCGAGTAACAACCAGGGAACCCTGACTCTGCTAGTTTTGAAGCACTAGAGGAGCGAGGAATAACCGCTCCTCTTCCACGAAGAGGTCTTTTATGGCGGCATCGTGCGCGACCCGATATGGCATAGAAGGCCGTTCGCGGAGCCACGTTTCTTTTGTGCCGTTCCAGAGTTGAACAGGACTAGTTCGTCTGTCGTCGTCTGGTCCTCGCTGAGCACAGCAGACACAAAGTTTGGGTCCGTGGCCATTGTTTCCAGCAACCCAGCGAGGAGCGGGACAAACAGTTCCCTGGTCGAGGGCAAAATCTTGAAGCGCGTGTAGAGCGAGACCATCCTGCTGTCCCTCTTTGGTTACCGATCAGCCCTCGAACTGGCGAATCGTCGCGTTGTACGCGCGTGTAGCCATTTCTTCCAGAGGAAGCTTGCGTTCCACTTCGGACAGGATTTCCACCCCCCACGGACCGTCGAAGCCCGTCGCCTGCACAGCCTTGATGAAGCCCTTCACGTCGAGCACGCCTTCGCCGGGCAGGCGGCGTTTGTGGATCGTGTCCATCCACAGCGGCTCGATCGCATAGCGGTCTGCGTCGTCGAGTTCGATGCCCTTGATGAAGCCAGGCTTTATCGTTGCAATTTCCTTGAAGTCGACGTTTCCACGGCTCAAGTGCCAGATGTCGAGCAGCAGACCCGCGTTTGCCTTGTTCGCACCTTCGACGATTGCTCTGCCGGTTTCAATCGTGCGAACGTTGCTGAAAGGCATGATTTCCAGCATGACCTGCGTACCGCGTTTTTCGGCGTCATCGGCCAGCTTTCCGAATTCGTCGACCATGAGAGGTACGTTCGCAGCTTCCTCGCCAATCCCGGGCCCGACCTTAACGATACGCGCCCGAAGTTCTTCGGCAGCTTTGAGGTAGTAGTACCGCATGCTGTCGGAGGTGCGGCGTCGCTCGCCGGTCTGATACCAGTCAACGAGAAACTCGAACTCAACGTGCTTGATGTCATTGGCCTCGAGGATTCGGCGCATTTCGGGGAAGCCAATCTTGTCAGCAGTAGCGTAGATGTCCGTGTGAATCAGGCCGATTCCGTCCCAACCCGCCTTTGCTGCGGCCTCGACACGATCCCTGAAACTGAACGGACTGATCTCGGTTGGGCCGAATGGATAAACGTCGCCAGACAGAGTGAAGTAAGCGGCGACAAGCTCGATTTTGGACTCAGACATAAGACCCTCACGGAAAACAGCGACGCGTCCGACATGGGCGTCGCTTGAGATTTCCGCAACTATCACGTAGTCGCTCTGGCGAATAAATAACCAGAGAATCGCCAGTGAGTAGACTTCAAGGATACCGTCCTGTTTTCTGCCTGACCGCCCGGCGGCATCTCCTCCGCCAAAGCCGCGCCCAGCCTCATTTTTCCGGCTCTCGCGGACCTTCCGCGGACGTTGGCGCGGAATTTTTCCGCTGGGCGGAAATAACTTTTCGTGCTGTTGCATTTTTCTTTCCGGCGCGACGCCTTACTGTGCCTCCCATGAACAACAAAACGGACCCTTCCAGTTCGGGTTCAGGAGACAGCAGCGTGACCTTCCGCGCATCTATTACCCCTTCTACAACGTCGCCGCTGTTCTCAGCGAAGTCGCTCAGTAGCCCAGGGCGGCGTTCCTTGCGCCGACGCAGAGTGACGAGCGCGCGTGCGCCTGCGTGACAGACTCTTCGCCCAAACGCCAGGCGCGTTAAGTCGGCGATCTGTAGAAGGCCACGTTGGATCTGACGGATATCGTGTCCTGATGACCTATACCGACCCTCGTCTCTAGCGCCACTTGCGATTCACGCAAGTTTGACGTTCCAAGGCACTAATCATCGATACAAGGAGTATTCGAATGTCCGGTTCTATCAATTTCGTCGCCAGTTATTGGACGGTTTCTGGTGCGGTGTACCCGCTGGCAAAAACTGAAGTCAGCCCATTCAGCTTTGAAGAACGCGTTGAAACAGCCGCTCGGGCAGGTTTCAAGGGGATGGGCTTTGTGCATCAGGATCTCGTCGCAGTCCGCGATCGTCTCGGCTACGCGAACATGAAGCGAATCCTCGAGACGAACGGCATCGAGGATATCGAGGTCGAGATTCTGACCGACTGGTTTGCCGATGGCGATCGCAAGGCGCGGTCCGACCTTGAACGTGCCGATCTCCTGGAGGCCGGCGAAGCATTGGGCGCCAGGGCGCTGAAGGTTTCAGGTGATCACCAGGCCAAAGAGTGGCCCCACGAAGTGCTTGTGGAAACCTTCCGCGATCTGTGCGCCGAATTCGGCCGAGGCGGCATGAAGGTCGGCATTGAAATCATGCCGTGGTCGAACTTCAACAGTGTGAACGGCACGATGGCCGTCGTGCGCGATTCCGGCGCGATGAATGGAGGTTTGTTCCTCGACATCTGGCACATCGAACGCGGCCCTTCGACGATGGCAGACATTGCGCGTCTCGAAGCTAGCGACATCGTCTCCGTTGAGATCAATGACGCCGCCAAGGAAATGGTAGGAGACATCTGGAATGACACGCTCCACCACCGTCTCCTGCCCGGTGAGGGAACCTTCGCCGTCCGTGAATTCATCGATGCGGTGCGCGAGACGGGCTATGCGGGGCCGTGGGGAGTCGAGATGCTCTCCAAGTCGTGGCGGGAGAAGTCCTTGGCCGAAGCCGCGGAAGCTGCGATCGCTGCTGGCCGCAAATTCCTGGCATAGATCCCGAACCTACGATGCACGCCGCTCGAACATCGGTTGCCGCTCTTCCTCTCCCTTGCGCGGTTAAGGGGAGCGCGGTCGACCTTCGTGGCGGCGCATCGGGCCCCGCGATTTTTCCGGCCAGGGGAAAGGTGATTTCGTTTATGGGCATTTTTCGTGTGGCGGCAATGCCTTAATTTCAAGCTCAGCCACGCAGCCCTTGATTCATCGCGCGGACCTGTAATCACACACGTGACGCGCACAAAAATACCGCTGAGACCGGCGGATTCACACATTAACGGAGACAAAGCATGAGCTCAAAATCGTTTGTGCAAGCCATTGGTACGACCCTCGCGTCCGTCGCGACGCTGGCGAGCGTTTCAACTTTCGCTGCTGCTGAACCGCCCAAGATCGGGTACTCCGCCGGGTTCTTGACCGATCCGTTTCAATCGGTTCTCGTTGAAGGCACCCTCGATCAATCAAAAAGCACCGGTCTTGCTGTCCTCCCCGCATCAAATGCCAACGGTGACGCCGCCAAGCAGATCACCGACGTACGTAACCTCGTCGCAGCGGGTGCCAAGCTTCTCATTGTCAACCCGACCGACAGTCGGGCCATCGTTCCCGCACTCGACTTTGCGAAAGAAAAGAGCATCCCGGTCATCGCGGTCGACGCGGCGCCGGCCGGCGGTACGGTTTATATGATCGTCCGCGCAGACAACATCAAGATGGGTGAGCAGGCGTGTGAAGCGATGGGCAAGGCGCTCAATGGTAAGGGCAAGGTGCTCTCCTTGATGGGTGACCAAGCGACCACCAACGGCCGGGATCGAACGGTCGGCTTCGATGACTGCATGAAGAAAAATTTCCCGAACGTGAAGGTCATCGAACAGCCGACGAACTGGAAGCCCGAAAAGGCCGCGTCCATTACTCAAACCATCCTGACATCCAATCCGGACCTCAACGGGATCTACGCTCAAAGCGACTCCGTCATGCTCCAGGGCGTCCTGAGTGTCTTGAAGAGCGCTGGCAAGCTGGCTCCAAAGGGCGATCCGAAGCACATTGCATTGGTGACCATCGATGGGACGCAAACAGCGCTGAAAAACATTCGGGAAAAATACGTCGACGCTGCGATCTCGCAACCGTTGGATCTCTACATCAAGCATGCCGTCTTCTTCGCCCACCAAGCCCTCAAGACCCCTGACACCGCTGATCACGGTGACATCAAGGCGAACGTAGTTGCCCTGGGGAGTAACAAGATGGATCTCATTCCGGCAACGGTCGTAGACGAGAAGAATGTGAATGACTCGTCTTTGTGGGGTAACGCGAAGAAGTAGGTTTATGAAATTTGGCGCAGGAAGATCTGTTCAAGGATCAGCCAAGTAATAGGAGACACCGAAGTGAACGCAACCGCCGTTGCCGATCCCCATCGTGAAGGCGCAATCGACCGTCCCGTCCTCGCCGCATCCACCCACAACCTTTGCAAGAGCTTTGGTTCTGTGCGTGTGCTGAAGGACGTGTCACTCCAGGTTCCGACAGGCGACTCGCGCGCGCTGGTCGGGCGAAATGGTGCAGGCAAGTCGACGCTTGTTGCACTGCTGACCGGCTTGCACGAGCCCACGTCCGGAACCGTCGAATTCGCAGGGCGTCCCGCGCCCCCTCTGAACGACCGAAATGCGTGGCGGGAGACGATCGCATGTGTCTATCAACGTTGGACGATTATCCCGACTCTTTCGGTTGGCGAGAATCTGCTGCTCAATCGTCAGAACCCGAAGGGTAGCGAGTGGATCAACTGGCGCCGGTCATTCGACTACGCAGCGGATGTGTTGCGTAGCTGGGGACTCGACGTAAATCCAACCATGCCCGCCTGGCGCTTGACCGTCGAGCAACGCCAGATTGTGGAGATCGGTCGTGCGTTACTGCAGGGAAGCCGTTTGCTGGTGTTGGATGAGCCGACCGCTGAACTGGAACGGCGGGAGGTCTCCCGCCTGTTCGATCGCATCAAGGCACTTCAAGAGTCCGGGATCACATTCATGTACATCTCGCATCATCTCGAAGAGATCTACGAGATATGTCAGAGCGTGAGTGTGATGCGCGATGGCGAGCTGGTCGCGGATAGCCTGCTCAAGGATATGCCGAAGGCGAGTCTTGTTGAGGCAATGGTTGGAGCATCAGGGACCGCTCTAAGGCGGACATCAGCGCCACCGGCGAGTGAATCGTCACCGATCACGGCAAGCATCGAAGATGTGTCGCTGGCTGGCAAGATCGAGAGCGTCTCGTTCAGCATTCGCCGTGGAGAATGCCTGGGCATCACTGGCCTGGCGGGTTCAGGAAAGGATGAGCTCGGGGAGGTGATAGCCGGACTTCTGACGCCGGACGCGGGCGTCGTCCACCTCGATGGTCAGCCGGTTCCCAGAGGAGACCCCACGGGGGCGCGAAGATGCGGTGTGGGTTTCGTTCCCCGGGACCGACATGAGGAAGGCCTACTACCTCAACTGTCAATTGCCGAGAATATTACCGTGTCGATTAACGACACGTTCGGCTGGGCGGGATTCATCAGTCCTCGGAAACAGGCTGACGCAGCCCGACAATTGATGGAATCACTCGGCGTCGTTGCTTCATCGCAGAGTCAGCCGATCGGCGAACTTAGCGGCGGGAATCAACAGAAGGGTATGGTTGGCCGCGCCCTCGCAACTAAGCCCAAGTTGCTAGTGCTCGCATCTCCCACTCAGGGCGTAGACATCGCATCAAAGGGAGCGTTGTTTTCGATCGTCGAAAAGGCTAGAGCGCGAGGCACCTCCGTCCTCGTGATTTCCGACGACCTGGATGAGCTCGCAATATGCAGTCGCGTTCACGTCCTATTCCGAGGGCGCCTTACCCACACATTCGATGCTGGGTACGACGAGCACAAGCTCGTGGCGGCGATTGAGGGACTGTAGATTCAAACTTGAGGATACCACCGTGGCACACACTTCTTTGCGTACTGTACCGACCGGCATGACGGGCAGGGTCAACATCATCGGATCGCTTCGTGAACTGGTTCTGGTTCCCGTGATCATCGTATCGATGATCATCGGGACATTTCTTAACTCAGCGTTTCTTACCGCGGATAATCTTCTTAATATTCTGCAGCAGTCGTCAGAGCTGTCCATCCTTGTTTTGGCGCAGACGCTCATTCTGATCGCGGGCAAGTTCGACTTGTCTCTTGAGTCAATCGTCGGTTTTGCGCCTATGGTTGCAGGCTGGCTAATGGCTACGGACGCGTCGAATGGCGGGCTGGGCCTGGGGCTTAGCGGCGGCTTGGGCATCACGGTTGCCTTCGCGATCGGCGCTGCGATCGGGTTTTTCAACAGCATGTTGATCGTGAAGCTCCGTCTGAACGCGTTCATCGCCACGCTCGCAATGTTGATTCTGCTGCGTGGTGCGACAGTTGGTATCACCAATGGCCGCACGCTCTTCGACCTGCCGGCAAGCTTCACGTATCTGGGTTCGGCCAAGTGGCTTGGAGTGCCCGCGTCGATCTGGGTTGCTGGCATTCTGTTCGCCGCGTTCGCGGTCCTGCTACGCTACCATCGCCTCGGCCGCTCGATCTACGCGATCGGTGGGAACGCGGAGGCGGCACGTGTCGCTGGTATCCGGGTTGAGCGAATCACCATCCTGATCTACGTCGTCGCAGGCGTGCTGGCCGCACTCTCCGGCATCATGCTGACCGGCCGAATCTCCTCAATCGTTGCAAGCCAGGGCCAGAACATGATCTTCTACGTGTTCGCCGCAGCCGTTATCGGTGGTATCAGTCTCAACGGTGGTCAAGGGAGCCTGATCGGCGCACTGACCGGCGTTCTCCTGTTGGGCATCCTGCAGAACATCCTGACCCTTTCTCAGGTGGCCGCGTTCTGGATCGACGCTGCGTACGGCGCGATCATCCTCGTGGCGCTCGTCATCGCCCGTCTCAGCGGCGAGAAGCCTAGGTCTTAAATTGCGGTCGGTCGAAAACCATATTGGAGAACGTGATGACATTGATTGAGAAGCTGTCGCTGCAGGGTAAGGTTGCGCTCGTGACTGGCGGTGCGGGGGGGATTGGCCAAGCTATTGCCAAGGAGTTGCTAGCGCTTGGCGCGACTGTCGTCCTTTCCGACAGGCCTGACGTTGCCGCTGAAGCAACGAGCAGCCTCGATGCCGATCCTTCGAAGCTTGTTTTCAACGCCTTTAACGTTGCTGATAGTCAGGCGGTCGCGAAGGGCGTTGAAGAGATTGTCTCGAAGCATGGCCGCCTGGATATTCTTGTTGCGAATGCTGGCGTGTCCTACGACGAGACTACACTTGAGCATACCGATGAGAGCTGGCGGCGAGTGATGGGCGTGAACCTGGACGGTGTCTTCTTTTGCGTGCGTGAAGCCGGACGTGCGATGGCAAAGGCAGGCGGAGGGTCTATCGTTGCGATCTCTTCGATCTGCGGTGTCACAGCAGTTCGACCAGAGGTTCACATCGGCTACGACGTGTCGAAAGCCGGGGTCGCGCACATGTGCCGAAATCTTGCGGTCGAGTGGGCGAAACGGAATATCCGTGTCAACGCGGTCAGTCCGGCCTATGCGGAAACGCCCATGCTTCAGGCGGTCGGCGAAGAGAACCCCGCAGTCATGAAGCAATGGCTCGAGGACATGCCGATCGGTCGACTGATGAAGCCGAGTGAAGTCGCCTCCGCTGTCGCGTTCCTTGCCTCGGATGCGGCGAGTGGGATTTCCGGACACAACCTCCTGGTCGACGGCGCATACTCCGTTTCTTAACCGGACACGGGCGCTACACGTCCCAGCTGGGAGGACCGAGCCGCCGTCAGGCGGCTCTTTTTTACCAATACGGGGAGCGAGGGTGAGCGACGGACGATTACGCGTGCGCTGCCCCGACAAGATCCCGGACCTGCTTACGGCGCTGAAGGTTACGTCTGGGCAGGGGAGGGTCCAAGATTCCTTGCGAAGCTATTGATCACAGAACTTACTGTGCAAGGGACGCAGCCACAAGTTCATAAGACCGACACCGCGCGGCCACGTCAAAGATCCGCGCATCGATCATGAGTTCGTCGGCTCCCGTTTCCTCGATGAATTTTCTCAGCCAGTTGCCGACCTCAATCTTGGTTCCGATTGCGATACACGACAGTTCTTGCATCAACCTGTATCTGGCGCTTTCGGACAGGCTTTCGACGAAGCCATCTACCGGCTTTGGCAAGGGCCCTGGATTGCCTGAATGCAGGTTCGCCACCCACTGGAAATGCGAGCTGGCGAGAAATGCGGCCTCTTCGCGCGTTTCAGCAGCAAACGCGTTCACACCGAGCGTCAGGTAGGGACGAGCGAGGTGTTCTGACGGTTTGAAGTTTTGCCTGTACGCGGCGACCGCCTGCCAAAGCAGCTGAGGCGCGAAATGAGACGCGAAAGCGAAAGGCAAGCCCATCGCAGCAGCCAAATGGGCGCCGTATATCCCTGAACCGAGAATCCAGATAGGCACGTCTCGACGGCCTGGAATCGCGCGGATACTTTGTGATCCGTCGTCTGATAGATATCCCTGAAGTAACGCCACGTCTTCGGCAAGGTCCCGAGCGGCTGTATTCGCTCCTCTCACCGCGTGGGAGGTCGCGCTGTCGGCTCCCGGCGCCCGTCCAACGCCCAGGTCAATGCGGCCGGGGTAGAGGCTATCAAGTGTTCCGAATTGCTCAGCGACGACCAGCGGGGAGTGGTTTGGCAGCATGATCCCGCCGGACCCAATTCGGAGCGTCGCTGTCCCAGCAGCCAGATGGCTAATCACAAGGGATGTTGCTGCTGAGCCTATACCTGGCATGTTGTGATGTTCCGCGACCCAGTATCGCTGGTAGCCGTTCCATTCAACATGTCGTGCTAGCCGAAGTGCGTCCTGCAATGAGTCTGCAAGCTCTTTTCCCTCGCCGATCATTACGAGGTCCAAGACCGATAGTGATGTCATCCTTTCCCCAGAAAATACGTGGGCTCCGCATCAGAAGCGGCGAACACGTTGCCGCCTTGCCGGCGGGAGACCGCATTCGCAGATTGGAGCTGCTTTACGATGCTCATCATCACAATGAATCGACGACGAATAAAGACCAAAAGATTCCACAGACAGTGGAATTTTTTTCTATTGAGGGACTGCTCGGCTGAGCCAAAGGATTGGGCGCGATCCGCTTGCGGCGGTCGAGCCGACCTGTTCCTTAGAGGTGCGGCGAGGCGGAGATCCTCGTCGATCAACGTAAAGCCGGCGGTCGATCGGTGAAAATCGAGAGGTCTTGCGTAGCGCGGTTCTGCCGAGCGGAAACAGACCGTACTCGCGATCGATGGCTGCGGAAGGTTTGGTTTAGTCGAGGCCGCCGCTTGCCGCAATTTCGAGCAAAGTGTCGACTACATGGCGCACTTTGGGTCGCAAGTGCCCCACTTTCGGCCAGACTGCGTTCACATCTATGATATCGGTTGATATGTCCTGAAGGATCTCTACCAAACGACCGGACTCGAGATGTTCTCGCACCATGAACATCGGCATTTGACAGCAGCCCATGTCGGCAAGCGCGGCCGCGACGATTGGATCGCCGTCGCTAATTTGATGCGTCGCGGGAGGGGAGATCCGGCGCGACTCGCCGTCAACATTGATTCGCCACGAAAGTGGTAGCCCGCGCCGATGGCCGACAATGCATACGTGATGGTCCAAGTCCTCGGCGTTTTTTGGAGTGCCTCGTTGTGCCAGGTAATTGGGCGATGCAACTATTAGCATTCTTTGACGAGTCAGTCGTCGAGCGACCAGGCCGCTAGAGCTTTGGACCTCGCCAAATCGGATGACGAGGTCAACTCCCTCCTCGATTGGATCAATGAGGTGATCCGAGAAGGTCATCGTGAACTGCAAATCGGGGTTCTTTCGCCCGATATCTAGCAGGATGGGAACGATCACCCTGCGCCCGAACACACCGGGCATATCAATGCGCAGGCGACCGACTGGCCGTTGCTGACCCGGGCCCAGCGCGGTCTCCGCTGCGGCAATCTCTTCAAGGGCGGATGCGCAAGCCGCAAAGTACGCCTCACCGTCCGCGGTAAGCGAGATGCTCCTGGTGGTGCGATGGAAGAGCTGGGCGCCAAGTCGTTCCTCAAGCTTGGCTATTGCCTTGCCGACTGCGGACTTGGTCAGGCCAAGCTGTTCCGATGCATCGGTGAAGCTGCGGGATTTAGCAGCCGTCACAAAAATCAGTATCCCGCTAAACGTATCGGCTTGTGCCATTTCTGCCCGGTTGGCTTGAGAAATAAATTCCCCAATATCCGGCTTTTCCGCTCTAGCGTCAACCTAGAGTATTCCCTTCGAGCATCCGCATCGGTGCGATGCGGGTTCAGACCGGTAAGCCGTCGGACTAAATAAGGCTTCGAATGCTGCCACCATCGACGCCCCATACTGCGGAAGTTACAAACGAAGCCAGGTCCGAAGCGAGGAAAACGATCACGTTGGCCACCTCCTCAGGTTCGCCAAGCCGATTGAGCGGCAGGTTCCGAAGCGACAACTCGCGCTCGACGGCTTCCTTCGGAGCCATTCCATGGAATTTGCCCATGGTATCGGCGAAACCGCCTTCCTTCGTCCAGAACGGTGTCCAAACCGGCCCCGGTGCCACCGCGTTGACCCGGATCTTCGGCGCTTCGGCACGAGCGAGACCCTTCGTAAGAGCGAGGACGGCAGCTTTGGAGGCGGAGTAGTCGATCGGAACTGGCTCAGGCTGGCGTGCCAGGTCAGAAGCATTGTTGATGATGACCCCCTTCTCCCGAGCACGGAGCACGGGGAGGAGATGCCGGCATGTTCTGACGTAGCTCAGGAAGTTGAGGCTCATTGTGAAAGCCCAGTCTTCATCTGAGAGGTCATCGAAGGTTCGAACTTTCCCCGATCCGACGTTAGTGACGAGGATGTCGACTTGGCCGTTGTAAGTCTTGAGCGCAGTGTCAACGCCGGCGGCGACACCGTCTGCCGTCGACAGATCTGCCCGTGCGATCGTGACATTGGTCCCGAGCGAACGCAGCTCGGACTGAGTTTCCTCGAGCGCGCCGGCATCGATGTCGATAAGGCAGAGGCGCGCGCCTTGGCGCGCGAACGCGATGGCGGTTGCCCGACCGATGCCTTGGGCCGCACCTGTTATAAGGACGATCTTGCCTTCAAGGCCTGTGTTCATTCTGTCTCCGATTGCTCAATTGACTTGTTCGTAAGCGTCAATCCTGGTTTTCTGCGGTCCTGTGCAGGGCCTTTCGTCCACCATGGCAGGCATGCACTGGACAGCAGGGCAACGACTTGCGCTTAGCGGTTATCCACCCGCTTGATGAACGGCTTGATGTCGACCGTGTTCCAAATTCCGGCTTGGTTGAATGGGTCGTTCTCAACGAACCGCTCGATGTCCTCGACTGAATCGGCTTCGTAAAGAAAGAAGCTCCCGATCATGGTCTGCCCGTCCGGCTTCGTCAGCGGGCCCGATATCAGCGTCTTTACCGGGGAGGTCTGCAGATATCCTTTGTGCGCGTCATAGTTCTCAAGCCGGCGCTCGACCATGTTCGGATGGTCGAGGCAGTAGACCGTGAAATGCATGATTACTCTCCCTTCTCAAAAGCAGCCAACGGGCGAAATTGGGCCGAGCCGCCGGGATTACGAGTGCCTATCGCGGAGCAACGCCAGCGAAAGCGTCCTGCAGCAATGCATGAATTGCTTCGCGTTCGATCGGTCTCGGGTTCCAGTAGGGATTGGAACTGGCAATTTCGGTAACCTTTTCTACATCGGACGAAGACATGCCGATTTCCTTGAGTCCCAGCGGCGCACCGCATTTCCTGGCAAGCTCGTAGACTCCAGTCGCAGCGTCGTCTGCCCCCAAGGCGCGAGCGATTCGCTCCATCGCACGCGGCGCTGCATGCCTGTTGTACGCAAGCGCGTGCGGCAGAACGATGGTATGGGTCTGTGCGTGCGGAAGGTTGAAGCTGCCACCGAGCGTGTGGCAAAGCTTGTGGTGCAGCGCCATCCCGACGCTGCCCAGTACCGTCCCGCAGAGCCACGCACCGTACTGGGCATCAGCCCGGGCGTCAAGGTTCTGAGGATCGGCAACGATCGCCGGTAATGCACGGGCAAGAGCTGCAATCCCATCTTCTGCCATCAGGCTCGTTATCGGATTCTCGTCTTTCGAGTAGAGGGCCTCAGCGGCATGGGCGATCGCGTTGATCCCGCTTGTAACCGATAGACCTACCGGCAGCGTCATTGTGAGGTCTGCGTCGTAGATGACGGTCTTCGGCAGCACCCGGAGATCCGTGCCCGTCTTCTTGAGACCCGCGTCGGTGATGCCGTAGATCGGAGTCATTTCGCTGCCCGCGTAAGTCGTGGGTACAGCGAGAATCGGGAGATCCGACTCCAGCGCGATGGCCTTACCAAGGCCAATGGTCGATCCGCCGCCAACTGCGACGGCACAGTCAGCCCGCAGCTCAGCAGCCATTTCCCGGGCCTTCTTCGCTAACTCCAGGGGGACATGCATAACAGCACGGTCGAAAACCGCGACTGCACGAGCGCCGAGCCGAGCAGCAACGACGTCGCCGGTCTCTTTCTGATCAGGACTACACAAGATAAGTGCGCGCTCTGAGTTAAGCTGAAGCACCTCTCGCTCGAGATGCCTCAGGCTTCCGGCCCCGAACACGACGCGTCCAGCTCGTGCCTGATAAACAAACTCACGTTTTTGCATGGAAATACTCCACTGCGGTTTCCGGATTCGACTCGCTTTCTGCGAGGTAGTCGACTTGGAACCTTGCAATCCGGATGTCGCCCAGTTCGTTGCGTACGCGGAGGTGTTCTGGATGAGAGGCATAAGCTTCTAACGCTTCACGCGAGTCGAACTCCGTGACGAGTACTGCATCGCAAGCGTAGTCAACTTTGCTGTAGTCGAGTCCGACTTCGAGGTGACGCATCCCGGGAATCAAACCTCGCAAGCCCTCAAATCTGCTCTTTACGAGAGTTGACGCCGCCTCTCGCTCCGCAACCGTCTCTCCACGGACTCGCCACATCACAATATGTCGGATCATGCGTGAACCTCCAGCGGGTTAAGCACGAAGTCGTAGTCGAGCGTGTACCATGGAGCGTCAAGGTTCCGCCCGTCAGGGGCAGTTCCCGGTTCATGACGCTTCCACTCCACGATAAGCGTTGAGCGCACGCCAAACACTACGTCGGAGTCGAGGTACTTATCGCCCTCACGAAATACGTGGGTAATCAACCGCTCGTATCCTGGCGCTTCAATCATGAAATGCAGATGCGCTGGTCGCCACGGATGCCGTCCCACTGCCTGCAGCATGCGACCGACGGGCCCGTCATGAGGGATGGGGTAGGCTTCAGCGAGGATGGATCGGAAATTGAAGTAGCCTTCTGCATCCGCTTTCAATCTGCCACGTGCGCGGTGAACGGAGTGCCCTTCATCGCCGAAATTTTGGACATCGTAGAAACCTTCCTCGTCCGACTGCCAAACATCGATCTGTGCATTTGGAATGCCCTTGCCGTTTGCGCCGCGCACTTGACCCTTCACGTAGCAAGGCGCGCCCTTCGCGCCGTTGGCTATGTCATCTCCGTTGCTGTAGAGGGGGGCACCCTCAACATAGAAGGGGCCGAACACTGTCGCTTCCGTGCAGTTGGCTGGTTTGCGGTTGTTTTGCGACATGACCAGCATGGAGAGACCGAGCGTGTCCGACAACAGAATGAATTCCTGTCGTTTGTCATCGGTGATATGACCGACCTCGGTTAGAAATTCGATAGCTTTGAACCACTCGTCCTCAGTGAGATGAACGTCGCGGGCAAAAGCGTGTAGATGCTGCGCCAGGCTCGTCATAATGGTCCGCAGTCTTGCATTTTTGCAATCCGCGAACGATGCGATAACGGCTTGGGTAATGGTGTCTTCGTTGATGTTGCGCATCGTGCATGTCTCCGGTGTGCGCTCGGGCGTCTGAACTCGAAAGGTAATGGGTCGGGGGGGGGTAATAAAATGCCTAGACGCGAAATGACATTTCCTCTAGCTGGAAAAATCTGGCCTCGGGACGCAGACGGGGGTGTCTGAGACTAGTTGACGGCGACTGTAGAGTTAGGCTCTACAATTAGGCGACTCCAAGGCTGTTTATTCGTCTCGGCCGTTGCGGCATATTGAGCCGCAAGCAGGCGGAAGAATCGCTCCGATTCTTCCAGCACGAAGCTGAGGGACACGATGGACCGCTGGACGCAATTGCAATTGTTTGTGCTGACTGCCGATCTGGGTAGTTTGTCGAAGGCGGCTGAGCAGCTCGATATGTCAAACGCTGCAGCCAGTCGTACACTGAGCTCACTGGAAGAGCGCTTGGGTGCCCGACTGATAGAGCGAACAACCAGGCGGATGTGGCTAACCGAAGCTGGGCGTGAGTACCACCGCCGATGCTCCGCTGTTATCTCTGAACTGGCGGAGGCCGATTCGATTGCTTCAGAAGAAGTGGTCAGTCCTCGTGGTCTCCTTCGGGTCACCAGTTCTGTGTCGTTCGCAATGATGCACATCGCACCGGCCCTTCCCGAGTTTCTGCGGCGCTATCCAGAGTTGTCGGTTCAGATCGTGGCGGCGAACCAGTATCAAAACTTCATTGAAGCCGGCATTGATATTGCAATACGCACGAAAGAGCATGAGTCAGATTCGGGTATCACAATTCGTCGTCTTGCAGAGACGCGGCGGGTACTTGCCGCTTCGCCGTCATATCTCGCGAGTCATGGTCGGCCCCAAAATCCGGAGAGTTTGGCCGACCACAAGATGCTGGTCTACAATCTCGCCGCGGACCCGTACCAGCTTCACTTGCGCCGCGGGGAGGATGAGCGAAAAGTGCTTATCACGAGTGCCTTAGACTCGAACGAAGGCCAAGTAATTGTGGCGGCCGGTCGGGCGGGACTCGGAATTGTCGTGCAACCTCTCTACATCATTCACGATGACATCGTCTCGGGTCGCCTCGTTCCTGTTCTCGAAGACTGGCAACTCCCGCGTCTCACGATCAATTTGGCTTATCAAAGCAGGCGGTTCCAGCCAGCCAAGATCAAGGTATTCACCGACTTCCTCGTCGAGCGCGTGAAGGCACTCAACCTTGAAGAACGTTGGATGACATTCGCCAGGTGATGGGCCATCAAGGAGAAACGCATGAAGCACCGGGGAGTCGTCTATGACGTCGGCTTGAATTTCAATGGCAATGGGCTTTCGGTGGAGCCGTTTGATCCCGCTCTCGTGAAGCACGACTTCGGTGTGATCGCCAACGTTCTGCATGCCAATGCGGTCCGCATTGAGGGGGAAGTGATCGACAGATTAGAGTCGGCCGCGCGAGTCGCAGCCGAGTACGGGCTGACGGTCTTCTTCAATCCGTGGAAAATGGGCGCGAGCGTGGAGGAAACGCTCGGCTATTTGAAGGGCGCGGCGCAGGTTGCGGAAAAGCTCATGCACCAGGGCGTGGATATCGTCTTCGTCGCCGGTTGCGAATACTCCATCTTCAGCAAGGGCGTATTCTCGGGAGAGACCTTCAACGAGCGGGTCAGTTGGTTTGCGTCACAGTACGCTGCGGGTGAAAGCATTTCCGATGGCATCCCGGCTTCGCTGCAGGAGCCGAATCAAAGGCTCAACGACATACTTGTGCAATTCGCTACCGTGATTCGGGCTGAGTTCAGCGGCGCCCTGACCTATTCGGCAGGCGTCTGGGAGGATGTGGATTGGAGCATCTTCGACTGGGTCGGCGTCGACTACTATCGGCGAGGCGAGCACGAGGTAGAGTATCTTGCCGGGCTCGACCGCTATAAGGCCCACGGTACGCCTCTCGCGGTCATGGAATTCGGGTGCTGCGCCTACGAGGGAGCGGCAGCACCAGGGGATGGGGGTTTCACAACTTTACTGGGAGTCAACCCCGATGGCAGCGGGTTCTTCAAGGACGACATCGTGCCGACCCGAAGTGAAACCGAGCAGGCCAATTACGTTGAGACGCAATTATCGTTGTTCGTCGACGCGGGAGTGGATGCCGCCTTCGTCTTTGTCTTTTCCTTTCCATGCATGCCCATCGGCGAAGGCGCCAAGGACTTGGACATGATGAGCTTCTCGCTCGTCAAGACTTATTCGGCCTCCGACACCCGCTCGAAGGCAGTGCCTCCGTGGGCACCAAAAGCTGCATATCATCGGGTTGCCGATCATTACAAAAAGCTGGCCGAAGCGGAAGGCTCTTACAATCGTAGCGATCCGCGTTGATGAACTCACGCCGCAGATCCGAGTGTCATCTCACGGACTAGCGAAAAGCACTGCAGACCCGGCTGCGCCATTTTGACCAGCAGATATGCATGAACGCAAACGCGAATGTGATCCCGGCCGATCGGCTTTGGCCGACGACTTCCTCGCCCAGCCACTACGCGAATGGCCGCTGCGGGTTTTGAACTATGCCGAATGCAGAGATGCGCGAGGCGTGGGGTCGTCGCAGTCAGGCAAGCAGGTATTCGCGCGCCAACGTGCGCGCGCGATGCAGGCGGCTTTTTGTTGCCGGGACCGATAGACCAAGTCGCGTGGCGATTTCGCCGATCGTGAGTTCTTCAAAGTCGCGAAGCAGGAGGACGTCGCGGTAGTCGGGTGGCAGCGACTCCAGTGCGTCGACGAGTTCACGGCGCAGCGAATCGGTGTCGTGCCGCTCCAGCCATCGATCGACCGCCTCTTCGTTATAAGGATCGAAGTTCAATGCCTTGCGACCGAGTCGCCTGCATTCGTGGCGTACGACTGCGAAGAGCCAGCCCGAGAATGCGGCAGCGGCGCGGACCGACCCGAACTTGCGTGCGACGATGAGCAGCACTTCCTGGACTGCATCGTCGACATCCGAAATAAAGCAATTGCGCTGTGCATAGCGGCGTATGTCTGGCTGAAAGAGGCGCAGCAGGCGCTCAAGCGCGACGGGGTCGCCCGAACGTGCCGCGTCAATTGCCGCTTGCTTTTGTTCGTCGACGGACATGTCACCGCTTCTGTTGTCTCGCGAGGCGCCGGCCCACCATTGCACAGGCGGGGCAGAACCCGACCAGACCGGAAATAGTGATACCTGCGGCTGCCAGCGCTCCGACAATTCCGGCGACTCCCTTGAGAAACGCGATCGAAAGCGCCGCGCCGACAACACCCAGAATGATACGGACAACGCGCTCCCAGCCTGGAACATTCTTGACGTAAAACATGTCTTGCTTCCTTTATCAACGTGAGAGACGACCTCTCCGGAAGCTAAGAGGCGGCGACAACGCGAACCGGTTCGCGCCCCAATTTATTTTTGTTTGCCTTATTTACGGGTGTACTCGGCTCGTTGTGAACGGCTGCCAGATCTCGAAATCCGCTTTGCCGCGCCGGTGTCATGGGAGACAGCTTCGGGTGTGCGCCGTGAAAAGGTGGCGCTTTCCAGCGGGTGCAAGCCCCGCCCGGCAACCGCTCCAGCCGGAAGCAACCGGAGCAGCTATGGAGGCAACGAAGTGGCTGAAGCCTTCGGTGATGCGTGTCACGAATTGGTGACAGCGCGAGTGTGCAGGCCGTAACGCGCGTGAACGCCGAGCAAACCTCGAAAATGTCGATGCGCAGGCCGACCCGAACACCCTATCGGGGAAGGCTGATACGACTGGATGGATGAGCGAAGCAGTGCCGCCAGTCGCTGCGCCGGGGTAGTGGCGACAGCATGTACACAAGGAAAGCGTACGCAACACGGGAAGTCCCTTGGCGTGGTCAGGGATGACCAACCGGACGCCCGTGAGGGACAGGCCGGGCGCCTTGGGATGACGGAGAGGCCCGTACTACCGCTGAAGCCGGTGTAATGCTGGTGGAGGGAAGGGGCCTCAGTTCAAGACAGACGCAATACGTAGTGAGGACGTGGAGATTGGGCAACCTATCAACTCCGATTCGTGTTCAGAAGCTGCAGATGGCGTTACACGCGAAAGCGAAGGCAGAAGCCGGGTATCGCTTCTACGCGCTGTACGACAAGATCTATCGCGAGGATGTGCTGGCGCATGCGTACGCCCAGTGCCGCTCGAACAGGGGCGCGCCGGGTGTCGATCGGCAGGACTTCGCGGAGGTCGAGGTGTATGGGGTGCAGAAGTGGCTCGGTGAACTGGCGCTTGCGCTCAGGCAGGAGACTTACCGGCCGGACCCTATCAGAAGAGTGTTTATCCCGAAGGCCAATGGCAAGCTGAGGCCACTGGGCATCTCGACCTTGCGTGATCGGGTGTGCATGACGGCAGCGATGCTGGTGCTCGAACCGATCTTCGAAGCGGACCTTCCGCCGGAGCAATACGCTTACCGTCCGGGCCGCAATGCCCAGCAGGCGGTGATCGAGGTGGAAGAGCGGCTGCACCGAGGGCAAACGGACGTCGTTGACGCGGACTTGGCGGACTACTTCGGAAGTATTCCACACGCCGAATTGATGTTGTCGCTCGCGCGACGCATCGTGGATCGGCGTGTGCTGCACCTGATCAAGATGTGGCTGGAATGCCCCGTTGAAGAAACCGATGATCAAGGACGGAAGAAACGGACGACGGAGGCCAGGGACAGCCGGCGAGGTATCCCACAGGGCTCCCCCATCTCACCACTGCTGGCGAATGTGTACATGCGTCGGTTTGTGCTGGCGTGGAAGAAGCTCGGACTTCAGCGCAGTCTTGGCAGTCGCATTGTGACGTACGCGGACGATCTCGTAATCCTGTGCAAGCGAGGCAAGGCCGCAGAGGCGTTGCTGAAACTGCGCGAGATCATGGGCAAACTGAAGCTGACCGTCAATGAGGAGAAGACACGCATTTGCAAGGTGCCGGAAGGCAAATTCGACTTCCTGGGTTACACGTTTGGGCGGCTGTATTCTGCGGTGACTGGGCAGGCCCGTATGGGCATGCGTCCGTCAAAGAAGAGTATCCGTCGCATGGTCGAAAAGATTCATGCGATGACCGCCCTCAAGACGGTATGGCAAGAGACCACGGAGCTGGTGGGCAAGTTGAACCGCACGTTGCGCGGCTGGGCGAACTACTTCAAGGTAGGAACGGACAGACCCGCGTATCGGGCGCTCGACAACTACACCGCTGCGCGGTTGCGTCGGTGGTTACGCAACAAGTACAAAGCCAGGCGAAGCAGGCGCGGGGGCTATCCACGCTCGCACCTCTATAAGCACTTCGGTCTTGTGCGCCTGACGGGGCCTTGGGTGTAACGTGCCGTGTACGAAGGCGTGATGTCTTGTCCGAGAGCCGGATGCGGGAGATCTGCATGTCCGGTTCGATGAGCGGGGTGTGGAAACGGGGCTACGGCGAGGTTACTTGGGCACCGCCAAACGAAAGGGGCGGCAACAGACAAACCGCACCTACCGCTACCGCGCCACATCTCGACTCTACCGTTCAGGGGCGGACGCATCGGGCCCGAGTCGGGCCATTTCACGCCATTCGCCGTTGCCGCGGTGTCGGCGTTCGGACGACGCATTAGAAAGCGGTCGCTCGTCAAGGTTCGATGCTCAGGGCGAACGCATATCAGCGTACTGAAACTGGCCTAGTTTGCGTTAGCCTGCAAACCGACTGTGCTCGTCCTCCGCATAAATGATCCTCGTGCCGTTACCGGCGAGCCATTTTGCGAAATCCTCCCCCAAGCCTTCGTCGGTAACGAGGTAGTCAATCCTGTCCATCGCACCGAACGCCGCAAACTCACGTTTCCCGAACTTCTTGGAGTCAGCGAGAAGGTAGACCGTCTTCGCGGCATCAATCATCGCCCGCTTAACGTGCAGGTCGATGAAGTCCGGGTAGGAAATGCCTGACTCTTTCGAGACACCCCCGGCAGCCAGGAACAGTTTGTCGACGAACATCCCCTCGAAAAAGGTCGACGCCTTTTCTCCCGAAACCGCAATTGTCTCCGGCTTGAACTCGCCACCCGTCAGCATGATCCGGTTGGTCGGCTCCGCGCCTAGCATGATGGCGATGTTCAGCGCATTGGTCACGATCCGCAGGTTTTGTCGGTCAAGCAGGTTCTTTGCAAGTTCAGTCGTCGTTGCGCCGCAATCAAGGATGATGGAATCGCCATTGTTGATGAGCGTCGCAGCCATCCGGCCGATCAGCGCTTTCTCGGGACTCGTCGGCAGGATGTTGGCCCGATCGACAACGGACCGGCCCGCACCGGCCTGTGAAGTGACGAGGCGGACGTTCCCGTGAACACGTTCGACGTGTCCATGCTTTTGTAGCTCATCAATGTCTTTTCGAATGGTTGGCATGGAAACGCCAAACTCGGTGGAAAGCTCCGAAAGCTTTACCAGTTTGGCTGCCTGCACTCTTTCGAAAATCTTTTCCGTTCTCGTCCGTTGGTCCATTTGCTTATCCCGCGAAGCCCCTGTGCGGCTTCGCCACCTCAGCCGATATTGTGCCCTAAACCGCCGCGTTATGGTCCGTCTAGGTGTTTCCCCTTTTTCTGTTGATTTCTCTTTGACTTTCGAACGAAAGTAACAGAAACTCAGTCTCAAGCAAACAGGAAGTTCGGGAGCTGGGAATGGAAAACCCCTACAAGCAGTCCGGTGACGCGCTCCATCGGCGGGCGCAGGAAATCCGTAAAAAGATTTGTGTGATGAATTCTGCTGCGAAGAGCGGCCATACGGGCGGTGACATGTCAGAGGCCGACGTACTCGCGGCACTTTACTTCCATGTGCTCCGCTACGAGGTGCAAGCTGACCGGACGGTCAAATGGCACGATGAATTCATCCTGAGCAAAGGGCACGGCGTGGGCGGACTCTACTCCTGCTTTGCTGAACTCGGCTGGCTTGCTGACGATGAACTGCTCACCTACCTGAAAGACGATTCGCGCCTGCCGGGCCACCCGGTGCGGCAGAAGCTGCCGTCATTCGTGACCGTCAACACGGGCGGTCTGGGTCATGGCTTTCCGATCGCGGCGGGTCTCGCGATGGCTAAGCAGCGTCATCCCGGCAACACGGGCGGCTCAACTGGCCGGGTCTTCGTACTCACGGGCGACGGCGAGCTCGAAGAGGGCTCGAACTGGGAGGCTGCCATGGCTGCGGCACATTTCGAACTGGCGAATCTGGTCGTGATCGTGGATCGCAACCGCCTGCAACTGGCGGACTTCACCCACAACATCATGGACATGGATCCGCTCGACGAGAAATTCCGGGCTTTCGGATTCGAAGTTCACGACGTCAATGGAAACCAGGCGGACGCAATTTGGAAACTAATCGAAAGTCTGGACTACGAGAACGGAAAACCCAAAGTCGTCATCGCTCACACGATCAAGGGTCGGGGCGTGTCGTTCATGGAGAACGTACCCGCATGGCACCACAAGTTCCCGGACGAGAAGCAACTGCAACAGGCATTGGAGGAACTGGATCATGCGTGAGTACGCCGATTTGCGAGACGGTGCGGTCAGCGCGCTTGGACGGTTGACGGCTGAAGGCCGGGACATTCTTGTGATGGTCGCGGACTCGACATCCACCTCCAAAATCAACCCGTTCCTCGAGACCTATCCTGAACGGGTCATCAACGTGGGCATCGCCGAGCAGAACATGGTCGGCATGGCTGCCGGACTGGCGTTGGGCGGCCACATCGTCTTCACGGCCAATGCCGCGCCGTTCCTCGTCGCCCGCGCCAATGAGCAGGTCAAGAATGACGTCTGCTACAGCGCGACGAACGTGAAGATGCTCGGTCTGAATGCCGGGGTGGCCTATGGTCCGCTCGCGTCGACGCACCACGCGATCGACGACATTTCGATCATGAGCGGGTTCGGGAACGTCCAGATTCTCGCGCCATGCGACGAGGTCGAAGTCGTGCAGATGATCGAATACGCTGCGGCCGTTGAGGGGCCGGTGTACATCCGGCTCGACAACGCGAAGTTTCCCATCGTGCACGACGCGGATTACCGGTTCCAGCCTGGCCGTCCGGACGTGCTGATCGAAGGCAGCCGCGTCGCCGTGATTGCGTTGGGTTCCGTGGTCGGCGAAGCGCTAGAAGCGTGTGAGGCCGTGAAGGCACAGCACAACATCAGCCCGACGCTCGTCAACCTCTCTTCGATCCGACCGCTCGAGCAGGACGCCTTCGCGAAGATCATTGCGGCTCATGACTCTGTGGTTACTGTCGAAGAACACTCGCTTCACGGCGGGATCGGTGCGATCACCGCGGTCCTGATGGCACGACGCCAGTTCGCGAAACCGCTCACCATGCTCGGTATCACGGAAGGCGAGTTCGCAAAGTACGGCACACGCAAAGGAATCCGGCGTCACTACTGCATTGACGCAGCAGGCATTGCCGAAGCGATCCGCGCACAATGCGCGCACTGAACGTACAGCAAAGATTTCAAGGAGACACGGGAATGGCAATTCAGTATGACATGTCGCTGCGTCATGGCGTCGACTTTGACTTCCGGCTCGACGGCAAGGTCGCCGTCGTGACGGGTGGCCTGGGCGGTATCGCGATGGCGACGAATGCAGCGCTTATCGCAAAGGGTGCCCGCGTCGCGATTTTCTATCCCAGCTTCGAAGAGCCGCGCGTGAAGGCTGCAATCGAAGAACTCGGGACGGCAAATGCCGCAGCGTTTCCGTGTGACGTCGCCAGTGAGGCCGATGTCGAGAAGGCGATGAAAGCAGCGCTTGAACACTTCGGTGATCTGCATCTCCTCGTCAATGCAGCCGGCTGCATCACGCTTACGCCCGCTGAAGAGATCAGCGTGGACGAGTGGGAAAAGCAGATCGGCGTGAATCTCACGGGCCCGTTCCTGTGCTCGAAGCATTTCGCACGGCACGTTCTTTCGAGCGGCCACGGCGGCAAGGTGGTCAACATCGCTTCTCAAGCCGCGACCGTGGCGATCGACAGGCATTGCGCGTACACGTCGGCAAAGGCAGGGCTGATCGGCATGACCAAGGTGCTTGCAAAAGAGTGGGCATTGCGAGGGATTACGGTTAATACCGTTTCGCCTACCGTCGTGCTCACCCCGATGGGTGCAGCAGCGTGGGAAGGCGAAAAGGGCGAAGCGATGAAGAAGCAGATCCCTGTCGGACGTTTTGCGTACACGGATGAAATCGCCGCGGCAATCCTGTTTCTGCTCTCGAACGGAGCGGACATGATCACCGGCGCCGACATCATGATCGATGGGGGTTACACGATCTGTTGATCACACTTTGTGAGCGCAGCTGGACGAGGCTGCGACACGTTGATAAAGAGACCAACCTGGAGACAAAAATGCTGAAGAAATTCGCACTTGCTGCTGCCGTCGCTGCTTCGTTCGCAGCAGTACATTCCATCGATGCGATGGCCGCTTCGAAGGGAACCATCGCAATCCTGGTCAACGCACTGGATAACCCATACTACGCTGCAGAAGCCAAGGGCGCCGAGACTGAAGCCAAGAAGCTCGGTTATGACACGATCGTGCTGTCGCACGGCGAGGATGTGAACAAGCAGAATGAACTCGTTAACCTCGTGATCGGCAAGGGCGTCAAGGGCATCGTTCTCGACAATGCGGATTCGAACAGCAGCGTCGCGACCGTTCGCACCGCCCAGGAAAAGAAAGTGCCTGTCGTCCTGATCAACCGCGAGATCCCGAAAGATGGTATCGCGATCGCGCAACTGAGCCACAACAACCTGCAGGCCGGAACCGAAGTCGCGCAAAAGTTCGTCGAAGCGATCGGCGAGAAGGGCGAATACGTCGAGCTGACCTGCAACCAGGCCGACAAGAATTGCGTGACGCGATCGCAGGCGTTCCACCAGGTGCTCGATCAATACCCGGATCTGAAGATGGTTGCCCGCCAGGACGCCAAGGGTGCGCTGCTGCCTGGCAAGCAGGCAATGGATTCGATCCTGCAGGAACACCCGAACATCAAGGGCGTCATTTGCGGTAACGGTCCTGTTGCGCTCGGCGCAATCGCATCGCTCGAATCGGCCGGCAAGAAGAACGTTGTCGTGATGGGTATCGACGGCAGTAACGATGAGCGCGATTCGCTCCTTCAGGGCAAGCTGAAAGCCAGCGTCATGCTGCAGGCGCAGGGAATCGCGATCCACGGTGTCGAGCTGCTCGACAAGTACATCGCGACTGGCAAGACCGGCGAACCGGAGCGTCAACTCACGCGCGGCATCCTGATCACAAAGGACAACGCCTCGCACGTTAAAGACTTCTATTACACCAAGTAATCGCACCAGGTGTTAATGCGGGTGCAGTGACCCTGCACCTGTAGAAGTCTTGTCAAGAGAGGTTGTCATGGTTTCTTCCCTATCTGCAGCCCGGCTGGCGCTGGTCGTTCTCGGCGTCGTTTCAGTTGCCGGGTGTCACGTTGTGACGGATACCGAACTGGCCCAGATTCGCAGTCAGGGGCAGCATCAAGGCCCTGATCCAGAAAAGATCCTGAACGAACAACTGATCCCGTATGCGGACAAGAATGCCAAGCCGGCCGCTCAGGTGATCGGCGCTGCCGGTCAGAACTTCGATAGCGCCTGCAAGGAGTACGGTTTCCGTCAAAGCACGGCTTTCCCGTGCAACTTCTGGATTCGCGTGCAGGGCAAGGTCGTCAAGGTGGACGATTCATCGCGCGTTGGAAAGGCATATGTGGATGTGACGCCTTCGTCCGGTGGCGATCCGGTACACATCGCGCTCGAGACTGGTCCAGTCGTCATCGGTACCGGCGTTCGCGACGGTTTTCCTGGTGTCAAGTACAGCGACTTTGATGATCAGACGCGCTTCGCCGTATTTGGGCAGGATCTGAACAAGCTGGTCGTCGCGCGAGCGCAAAAATCGCTCAAGCTCAAGGTTGGTGACACGGTCGATGTGGCCGCAGTCTTCAGCAGCTGGAGCGAGCCGACGGGTGAAATCCGCGCAATTCCGGTGGCCTGGAAATGAACGACTCTCGAACCATGAATCCCGTCAACGTCATCGAGACGCGCGGATTGTCCAAGGTTTATCCTGGCACCGCAGCGCTGGTCGACGTGGACTACAAGGTGCGACGGGGCAAGGTCAACGTGCTGATCGGTGAGAACGGCGCCGGCAAATCGACGTTGATGAAACTGCTCGCCGGCGCGGAAGTCCCGACGTCGGGAGAAATCTGGGTCGACGAGAAGATTGCGCAGATTTCTGACGTGCGTAGCGCCGAGAAGCACGGCGTCGGCATCATCTTCCAGGAACTGAATCTGTTTCCGGACATGACGGTTGCCGAAAACATCTTCGCTGGGAACGAGTTAACGAGTTCCGGTGTGATCCGCAGCAAGGACGAAAACCACCAGGCGAAAATACTGCTTAATCGTCTGCAGATTCCGATCGAACCTCGCACGCGACTGGGCGATCTGTACGTCGGGCAACAACAGCTGGTTGAAATCGCAAAGGCGCTCTCCAAGCACATCAAGGTGCTGATCATGGATGAGCCGACTTCTGCGCTCTCGAAGACGGAAGTCGAGATCCTGTTCAAGATCATCGCACAACTCAAGGAAGAGGGCGTCACGGTCATCTATATCTCCCACCGTCTTGAAGAGATTATGGCGATTGGAGACTGCATTACCGTGCTGCGAAACGGTCGCCTCGTTGCAGAAGACGATATTGCAAATATCGACATTCCATGGATCATCGAAGCGATGGTCGGCTCGTCGAAAAAGCGCTTCGCATTCGAGCAGCACACAATCGGCGAAGAGGTCCTGAAGGTGAAGGATCTTGCTCTGAAGCGCTCGAATGGTATCTACGCGGTTGACCACGTTTCGTTTTCCGTCAAGGCCGGTGAGGTCATCGGTATCTACGGTCTGATGGGGGCTGGTCGTACCGAACTGCTTGAATCATTGCTCGGCGCGCAACCGCTCGCTCTTGGTGAAATCGAGCTTGCCGGCAAGGCAATCGAAGATCTTCCGATCCCAAAGCGAATTGAGGCTGGCATCGCGCTCGTGCCCGAAGACAGGCAGAAGCAGGGGATGGTGCAACTGATGTCGATCCTCGAAAACATGACATTGTCGAGCCTGTCTAAGTTCACCCGGCGTCTCGCTTTCGGTTCGCTTCGACGTGACAAGCAGCTCGAGGCATCGACCGATATCGTCAAGCGCCTCGCGATCAAGGCGGCTTCCGTCGACGCACCGATTACATCTCTGTCGGGCGGGAACATGCAGAAGGTGGTGATCGGGAAGGCACTGCTGACGTCCCCGAAGGTATTGCTGATGGACGAGCCGACGCGAGGTATCGACGTCGGAGCGAAAGAAGATGTCTACAAGACCATCAGCCTGCTCGCGCAGTCGGGTATCGCAGTCGTATATGCGACCTCGGAACTGGACGAAGCAATGGCTGTTTCCAATCGGGTCTTCGTGATGGCCAGCGGGAAGTTGACGGCAATCATGGAACGTTCACAGTTTGACAGCGAACGCATCGTGCGCGCGTCTACACCCGCAACAGCCGTAGTGTGAAGCAATTTGAGGCAGAAACCATGAACACTCCGAACAGCAGCAATCCTCCGATTCAACCGGTCCACAGCAAGCACAACCGGCAGTCTGCCTACATGGCTTCGCGCGTTGCGGTCAACCTGCTCAAGTTGCGGATCTTCATCGCGCTCTTTGCGATCATCATCGTGTTTTCGCTTGCGACGGAAAACTTCCTGTCGACCAGCAACATGTTGATCATGGCGAAACACGTCACGATCGTCGCCATTCTGTCGATCGGGATGACGCTGGTTATTCTGACGGGAGGCATCGACCTCTCGGTTGGCTCCATAGTCGGGATCAGCGGTATGGCTGCAGGGTATCTTCTGCTCGAAGGCGTCAAGGTCGGCCACCACATCGTGTTTTTCAACCCGTGGGGAGTGACGCTGATTGCGTGCGCCTTGGGCGCGATCATCGGTGCAGTGAACGGCTATCTGATCACGGCACTCAATGTCGCGCCATTTATCGCAACCCTTGGCATGTTGTATGTCGTGCGCGGCGCGGCACTGCTCGTCAACAATGGCAGCACGTATGCCGATCTCGGCGGTAATCCCGCTCTGGGCAACACAGGCTTCGAATTCCTTGGAAACGGCACCATTCTGGGCCTGTCGATGCCCGTCTGGATCATGGTGATCCTTGCCGCTATCACTATCTTTGTCGCAAAGCGCACGCCGCTTGGCCGCCGCATCTATGCGATCGGCGGCAATGAGCAGGCCGCTCGCTTCTCCGGCATTCGTACAAACCGCGTGAAGCTGTTCGTGTACATGTTCTCGGGGTTTTGTGCGGCGATCGTCGGACTCGTTATCACTGCCCAGTTGCAAACGGCGCACCCGTTGACGGGCCAGACGTTCGAGTTGAACGCGATTGCCGCGGTCGTGTTGGGCGGTACGGCATTGATGGGGGGCCGCGGTACGGTCTTCGGTTCGGTCGTTGGCGCCTGCGTGATCAGTATTCTTGGCGATGGCATGGTGATGTGCGGCATCAGCGATTTCTGGCAGATGGTCATCAAGGGCCTCGTCATCATCTTCGCCGTCGTCATCGACCAGTTGCAACAGCGCCTGCAGAGTCGCATGGTTTCGCTCACCGCCTGAGTGTCAGGGCACGAACCGTCTTCAGGAAAGTGACATGCAATACGTTCTGGCGATTGATCAAGGCACAAGCGGTACCAAGGCGATCGTGTTCGACCCCAAAGGACAGGTGCACGCTCGTGGCTTTGTGGCTGTGCCGTGTACCCATCCGCGTACGGGATTCGTCGAGCAGGATCCGGACCTGATCTACGAGTCGGTACTGCAAGCTGTATCCATATGCCTTGGCGAGTTCAAGGGTGACCGCAAGGACATCGCTGGTGTCGGGATCTCGAACCAGCGTGAGACGGTCGTGCTTTGGGACGCGGAAGGTCGCCCCATCGTTCCCGCAGTGTCCTGGCAATGTCAGCGTTCGCTTGCGATATGTGACCGGCTCAGGCAGGAAGGCAAGGCACCTGCCATTGCCGAAAAGACGGGTCTGCTGATCGACCCATACTTCTCCGGCACGAAGCTCATCTGGTTGAACGAAAAAGATGACCGAGTGCGATCGCATATCAAGGCGGGCACGGCACACTTCGGTACGGTCGACAGTTGGTTGCTGCACCGACTGACCAAGGGCACAGCATACCGTACCGACTATACGAACGCGTCCCGGACGATGCTGTTCAATCTCGCGAAGCGGGAGTGGGATCACGAACTGCTTGCCGATTTCGGTTTGCAGGGGCTGCAACTGGCCGAACTGCGTCCGTCGGCATCTGATTTCGGCGCAAGCGATTTCGATGGCATTTTCGATCAGCCAGTCCCGATCGTGGCGATGATCGGTGACTCTCATGCGGCCGCGGTCGGCGAAGGGTGTCTGAGTCCCGGTGTTGCCAAGGCGACGATGGGCACTGGCTCGTCGATCATGATGAACGTGGGTAGCAAGCCCTTGCCCGCCGCCCACGGCCTGGTGTCGGCCCTTTGCTTTGCCACTGAGGAGCGTGTGGACTATGCACTCGAAGGCATCGTTATCAGTGCGGGTTCGACGCCTTCGTTCCTCAAGGAGAAGCTGCGAATCATCAAGGACTTTGCAGAAGCAGAGCAAGCCTTCACTGAATACGACAACGGTGGCGTCTTTCTGATCCCCGCGTTTTCGGGAATCGGCTGCCCGCACTGGAAGTATCCGGGCGGCGCACAGATCGTGGGTCTGAACTTCTCGACATCGTGGCAAAACGTCGCGCGCGCAGCATATGAGTCCATCGTCTACCAGATCAAGGACGTGATCTCGGTCATGGAAGGCGCGGCCAATGTCCCGCTGCGTGAACTCTTCCTCGACGGTGGGCTGGTGCAGCGGCCTTTCCTTCTGCAATACCTTGCCGACACGTTGAACCGGCCGGTCAGTACGCTCACGCTGAGCGAGATTTCGGCCGCAGGCGCGGCAGCGCTCGCTGTGTTGCAGCTTGGATCAATCAGTTCGCTGGATGCATATCGCGAAAGTCGGGTGGTGTCGCGACGTGTCGAGCCAGGACCAGGCGTCGAAGCGGCTGCCAGGAACCACGAACAATGGTTGCAATGGATCGGACGGCTCTAAGGTCCGTGTCTAACGGAGAGTGAAAGATGGCGTTCCAGCAGCGTTTTGAAAACAAGGTAGTGGTGGTTACCGGCGGTAGCCGTGGCATTGGGTTGGGTATCGCGAGGCGCTTTGCCAAAGAGGGCGCAAAAGTATGCGTCTCCGCCAACGAGAAGGCAGTGCATGACGCGGCGGCGCAGTTGCGTGATTCAGGCTTCGACGCCATCGCCATCGAAACAGATGTCACCAGCAAGGAACAGGTTGTCGCGCTGTACGAGGAGGTTGCGGCCAAGCTGGGTGAAGTGGATGTTTCCGTGCAGAATGCCGGCGTCATCACGATCGCAAAGCTCGAAGACCTGACTGAACAGGAATGGGACAGGGTCCTTGCGGTCAACACCAAAGGCGTTTTTCTTTGCTGCCAGGAAGCTGCGAAGCGGATGCTGCGTGCGGGAAAAGCTGGCCGTCTGATCAATACGGCATCGGGACAGGCCCGCCAGGGTTTCGTCTACACGCCCCACTATGCAGCGAGCAAGTTTGGTGTCCTGGGGATCACGCAGAGTCTGGCGAAAGAGTTAGCGCCGACGGGCATCACGGTGAATGCGTTTTGCCCTGGGATCATCACAACCGATATGTGGTCGTACAACGACGAAGCATGGGGCAAGCTGCTGGGTGATTACAAGCCTGGTGAGCTCATGGCCGAGTGGGTCGAAAACATTCCCATGAAGCGCGCCGGCAGCGACAAGGATGTCGCGGGTCTCGTCGCATTCCTCGCGTCGGATGACGCGGCCTACATCACAGGGCAGACCGTCAATGTGGACGGTGGGATGTTCATGTCCTGAGGTGGGTGCTTTGGTCGCGAGCAACGTTGCCCGCGACCTTGCACCGCCGTCGGTTTGCAGCTTCAGGCGGTCTGTAGCAGGGAAAGCTTACGTACCGTGGCGCCGCAAGCCCGCGCCACTTCTGCGCCCTTCACAACGAAATGATCGGTGAAGAACTTGATGTGCTCTTCACCGTGGTGGAAGTGGTGGGGTGTCAGAACGGCAGAAAACACGGGCGTATCTGTTTCGAGCTGGACCTGCATCAAGCCTGAAATCACCGCCTGAGCGACGAATTCGTGACGATAGATGCCACCATCTACAACGAGTCCCGCCGCAACGATGCCCGCGTACCGACCACTCTGTGCGAGTCGTTTCGCGTGGAGGGGGATTTCGAACGCGCCCGGCACTTCGTAGAGATCGATCTCATCGGCGCCGTAACCGAATTCCTTGATGACGTTCAGGAAAGAGTGCTTGCACTGGTCAACGATATCGCGGTGCCAGCACGCCTGAATAAAGGCTATCCGGTTGCGATTGCTGCCGGAGGCGAATGCTGTCTGTGCTTCGATTGAGAGAGATTTGTTCATGGATTTCAGCCTGTTTTGTGTGAACAGGGCGAAGAACAGCCGTTTCCCGCACGCGCGGGAATGCTGGCTGTCCTGTTCTCTTTCATCCGGACTATACCGTCGGCCCCGGAATCCAACCGGGTCTGCTGACCTCTGTTATCGCAGCAACGTCGAAACAGAGCGCTCGCGGGCTACGTCTGCGAAAGACGATTACCGCCGGTGGGGAATCGCACCCCGCCCCGAGAACGTGTTCTTGACGAACGGAACGTACGTTATCACGAATCCGATAAGCCTGCTTCCCGTTCGTCCTGATTGTGAAACGTAACGAATGACTGAGGTATCGAAAATGCGACGCAAACTTGTGCTGGGAAACTGGAAGATGCATGGTTCGATCGGTGCCAATGGGCAACTGTTCGAGGCCATCAGGCAGCACGCGAGCCAGAATGATGTTCCGGTTGAGGTCGGCGTGTGTGTCCCGGCACCGTATCTCTCGCAGGCCAAAAACGCGTTGTCCGGCGCAGCGGTAGCATGGGGCGCACAGGATGTCTCCGCTTACGCTAGCGGCGCATACACCGGAGAGGTATCCGCTGCGATGCTGGCGGAGTTTGGTGCACGTTATGTCATTGTCGGGCACTCGGAAAGGCGCGCCTATCACAGAGAGACTTCGGAGCTCATTGGTGCCAAAGCGCGGCAAGCTATCTCGGCAGGCCTCGTCCCCGTCATCTGCGTCGGCGAGACGATGCAGGAGCGGGATTCTGGTATTGCAGAGCAGACAGTTCGCGACCAGCTGTCTGATGTTCTCGCATTCGTAGGCGCGGAGAGTCCCGACCGTATCGTCATTGCCTACGAACCGGTATGGGCAATCGGCACCGGACGCAGTGCGTCGTCTGCAGACGCGCAGACGATTCATGCTGCTCTGCGCGCCTGCTTGCGCGAACACGGCACAAACATGGAGCAGATCCGCATTCTCTATGGCGGCAGCATCAAACCCAACAACGCGCTTGGATTGCTGAGTTGTGCGGACATCGACGGAGGACTGATAGGTGGCGCCTCGCTCTCTTCCGACGACTTTATATCGATCATTGATTCAGCGTGTCGTGCTTTGGGCAGCGAAACGCGTGTTGCAGAGGTCGCCAATGCCGGTATCAAGTCGTAGACCGCGCACAAAAGCGTCCCGTCGTGTGCGGTGGTCGACTCAGACCTTGCTTCCGCTACCGCACGAGTCCGTCCGCAGCCTGTCTCTCAACGCGCATCTGGCGTTGGAGGCGTGTAGGGCACGAGATGGGAATCGCCACATGCTCAACGAACTGACTCGGTTGACTTACCTGTCGTTCTACATGTGGAAAGCCGGTGTTGGAGAGATCGACCTGGCAGTATACGAGGCTGCGGAGGATGCGCTAAATCAAGCGGTTGCAGGAGCCGAACGTACCGGTGTCTGGCATCTGCCGGAGTCACACGTCAGAGCGTTGGAGCAGATGTTAGTCGCGTACGACGGACAGATTGCGACGGTATCTGCCCGGACCTACATGGAGGCTGTTATCCGGCTGGATCGCGTTCTTTCGCAGAACACGCCGCAGTCGCCTGTGGCAAAGATGCTGGCAACTGAACAACTGAAACTCCGTGCGTCTGAGCTTAATTCGTGACCGATGAAAACCTGTTCCCGGGAGTGTGTTGAGATGAATCGTCCGCCTCTGACAGCATTGTCGGATGATCGGTCACGCGAAGGCTGGTTGAACGCCTCGTCCTTTGAGCGAGAGTACAGACATCATTCAGTCTACAGGTGTGCCTTGAGAGAGCCGACGGTATCGCTCGTCGGGAAAATCGATGGGCGACCAGATGTCGCGTCCGCTGCGGTCCTGGGATACGACTGAGCAGTGTCGCATTTCCTGGAAGTCAATAGAGCCTGTTTCGGGCGTGTTTCCCTAATATCGCATCGCCGTACACGAAGCGGAATTTATGGAATTTCAACCTACCTCTAGCTTTACCTTTGTTCTGTTTGGTGGAACTGGCGATCTGTCGATGCGCAAGATCCTTCCCGGTCTGTATGAAGCGCACCGCGCGGGCATGCTCGAGGCGAGCGGCAAGATCGTTGCCGTCGCGCGGCATGCAGACGACCGTGACGGCTATCTGCAGTGGGTCAATGAACATGTGAAGGCGCACGTCTCCACGAACGGCATCGACGAAAACGCGTGGTCGAGCTTTCTCGAACGCATCGAGTACGTGAAGCTCGATCTCGGCAAGGCCGAGGACTTCGTCAAGCTGCGCGACGCGGTGCAGGACCTGCCCGGCACACGCGTGTTCTATCTGGCGACGGGCCCGTCGCTGTTCGTGCCGATCTGCCGCGCGCTCGCGTCGGTGGGTCTCAACGAAAACGCGCGCATCGTGCTCGAAAAACCGCTCGGATATGACCTGCGTTCTTCAAATGCGATCAACGATGCCGTCGGCGAGATCTTCGCCGAAGGGCAGATCTACCGTATCGATCACTACCTCGGCAAAGAGCCCGTGCAGAACCTGTTGGCGCTGCGCTTCGGCAATGCGCTGTTCGAGCCGCTGTGGCGCCGCGAGTGGGTCGAGAGCATTCAGATCACGATCGCCGAAGAACTCGGCGTGGAAGCGCGCGGCGACTTCTACGACAATACGGGCGCGCTGCGCGACATGGTGCAGAACCATTTGCTGCAACTGCTTTCGATCGTCGCGATGGAGCCGCCGCATTCGATGGATTCGGATTCCGTCCGCGATGAAAAGCTGCGCGTGCTGCGCGCGCTGAAGCCGATCGATCCGCGCGATATCAGCAAGGTCGCCGTGCGCGGCCAGTATCATGCGGGCGTCATTCGCGGCACGTCGGTGCCCGCATATGCGACGGAACCCGGCGTGAAGACGGACAGCGCGACGGAAACGTTTGTCGCGCTGAAGGTCGAGATCGAGAACTGGCGTTGGGCGGGCGTGCCGTTCTTCCTGCGCACCGGCAAGCGGCTGGCCGATCGCGTCGCGGAGATCGTCGTGAACTTCCGCGCCGTGCCGCATTCGGCGCTGGGTTCGTCGGCGCTGCGGCCGGGCGCGAATCGCCTCGTGATCCGCCTGCAGCCGAACGAAACGATCCGCCTCTATTGCCTCGCGAAGAAACCGGGCGAAGGGATGAACCTGTCGAGCGTCCACCTCGACCTCGCCTTCGACCAGTTCTTCAAGGAAGGCCAGATGGAGGCGTATCAGCGTCTGCTGCTCGACGTGATCCACGGGCGTCTCGCGCTTTTCGTGCGTCGCGACGAACAGGAAGCGGCATGGAAGTGGGTCGAGCCGATCCTCAACGAATGGGCCGCGTCGGGCAAGCCGAAGCCTTATGCGGCGGGCACGTGGGGGCCGGCGGCCGCAAGCGCGATGCTTGCGCAGCACGACACCTGCTGGCTCGAAGAAGAGAATTGAAGGTCACAGGGCACAGGAAGCTCACGCAAATTAGCCTGGGGTCATGCGGCAAGAGTCGACGCTACCTTGTATGAACCGGCAGAGCGATAGTCTTGCAACGGAGGAGTTCAATATGTCCGAGATCAATTCATTTCACGCGGAATCGTTGAGCGCGGCAGATCGGGAAATACTTGCGCAGGGCTTGAGCGCTCTGCTCAGAGAACGATCAGTCGCTTACGAACTTGCACTTAAGGTCGCCGTCGCCCGAGGTCTCGTCCAGCCGGATGTCTGTGATTTCGGCTTACCCGATATCCTGAGATTAAGCCGCGTGATCTAACTCGGCACCCAGCCGAAACAATTCCCGCCGACGGTCGATGGAAAAAACGGCGCTGTTGAATCGGTGCTGCCGCGTCGGTCGCGAGGAGTTCGGGGGAAGGATGTCCGAAGTCCATCGGAACCAGTCCGATGATGCATCGGCGTCAGCGTGATTGCGGTGATAACCGGGCATTATCTTGGCAAGCTCTGGACGGGCACCGCGAGCGCGGGAGGGGCCATACCTGACCTTCAGGTATGGCGTCCGTCAGGCCGTAATGAGTCGCTTTGCCGACAGTCGCGGTTGGCGGCGGGGAACGTCAGCGTTCATTGCTAGCGAATGCGTACTTGCGACCCGTTTCGGTCATCTATGGCACCGCACCTTGACGACCGTTCTCGGGGTCTATCGATCGTTCGCTTTCGCGTGCCCGGCAACATCCAAGCCGACGTTTCGTATACCCGATCCGCTTTTCCGGGACTAACCTGGGACGTCATTGAAGCCATCGCATTCGATCATGGAGATGCGGTTCACTGGAGTGCTCATCGCACATTCGTCTGGTAGCGATTCGATTTTCGCGGGGCCACCCTGGCTGCGCGTGATGGTAGCCATGTGACTTCCGTGAAATGCGGCCCACGTGTTTAGACCATATTGCGATATAATCGCAAGCGATATATCGAAACAGCGAGTCATTGACCTTCGTTCGAAGAGGATGTACATGAAACCTACTGAACTGCCAGAACCGGCACCCGTGCCGCTTGCGGACTATCTTTGCTTTGCTGTGTACTCCACGAATCTGGCGTTCGGCAAGGCTTACAAGCCCGTTCTCGATGTACTTGGCCTCACGTATCCTCAGTTCATTACGATCATAGCGCTCTGGGAGCAAGACAATCAGACAGTGAGCGGGTTGGGGGAGAAGTTGTTCCTGGAGTCGAACACGCTTACACCACTGCTGAAGAAGCTCGAAGTGATGGGCTACGTGGAGCGCAAGCGTGATCCCGAGGATGAGCGCCAGGTGCGCGTCAGCTTGACGAAAAGCGGCCGGCGGTTGCGCGAGAAAAGCCTGAAAATTGCAGACCTCACCGATGCGACTGGGCTCAGCCCGGACGAATTCCAGAAATTGCAGAAAGCGATCGTGACGTTGCGCAGTAATTTGATCAACTCACTCTGACGCGCTTTCTCCGGAAGCGGGGTAGCCGACACGGATCGCTTTCTCTCAGAGCGATATCACTTCCGGCGCGAGCGACAACATCAGTTCTCGCTCTTATGTGTCCATCAGTCGGAGTACGACTCAGCTAACGGGTGAACTCGGCGCGTCATGTGTCGTCCCGCGCTGGTTGAGCGCAAACTTTCGACGACGCGCGACCCGAAGTCCGCGCACCCCCTTCTAAAGAGAGCTTAAGCTGATCCAAGCTCGTGACAACTGGCTCAGGAAGCGGCGCTAACTGCGAATGCGGTACAACGCGCATATCTTGTTGCCATCCGGATCGCGTAGGTAAGCGAGATACAGCCGACCACCAGGTGCTTCACGCACACCGGGGGGCGCTTCAATCGACGTACCGTGATTAGCAAGACCAGCCGCGTGCCAGAGATCTACCTGCGCGGCCGACGAGCACTCGAAGCCGACTGTTCCGCCGTTGGCGTACGTGGCCGGTCGCCGATCGAGCGGCTCGGTAATGATGAACATTCCCGTGTTGTTGCGATACACGTAGCGTCGACGGTGGACGTTGTCATCTTTGATGCCTTCGTCATAGCCGAGTGCGCCCAGTACGGCATCGTAAAATCGCCTTGCTTTTTCGAGGTCGTTGGTACCTACCGCAATGTGACTGAACATTACTGGCAATCTCCTGCTTGAATGGTGATTGAATCTGAGTGCCAGCCGCGAACTGGCTTTTGCTGATGTTGAGCAGACGTTAGCCGGGCCGTATTTAGTCTGGCGCGATATATGTGGAAAGCGCGACGAGATTCAGTCCCTCATGGCTGACGTCAGTTGTGGAGGGCGCTCGAGGTTGGTCCGCAGCTTCGAAATGGCCTCCTGTACATACAGGACCTCGCCAAGCACTAGACCCATAGTCCTAGCGGAATCAGCGCTCAGTGCTTTCTCGCGAAGCTGCCGACCGTTTCCTGTGAGGCTGATCAATATGCGACGTTTATCCTTTGGATCGCGCTGTCTATCCAGATAGCCCATGAGTTGCAACCGATTTAATATTGGCGTTAGCGCGTTGGTTTTTAAAAGCAGCTTTGCTCCTAGCTCGCCGACGGCCTGGGGCGAGCGCTCCCAGAGCGCAATGATTGTGACGTATTGCGGATAGGTGAGTCCCAGTTCGTCGAGGATCGGACGATAGGCTTTGACGAAGGCAAGGTTTGCTGAGTAGATCGCGAAACAGAGCGATTCAGAAAGCTTTACGGGTGCCGCGAACGGGTGGTCTTTAGATCTCGTCTGCATCATCTTGAAAAGCGTAGGAATCCAATGAGACTCTCGTATGGTGATCTGGATAGCTCGGGATCACGAACGACTGCTACCTGCATGCGCCTCCAGGCTGCTGTGTGAGCAGATAAAACACGACGGAGCGCTAGGCGACGGGTTACAGAAGGCCGGCGCTGTCGAGCTCGTTAAAGTGGAGCAGTTCGGGACGCTCTCGTTCCGCCCAACCCCGCGGAGTTTGATGGAGTTCATACGGCAACCGGTATCGTGACACCAATTGGGATCAAAGCTGGTCGTTGTCGTATCGAGTAATATCAGCAACGCCTTGGCGAGTTGGGTGCCTTGTGGCGCGTGGATCTTGCAATCCGATACGTAAGCATTTTGCAGCCATATTGGCTGTCCGGTTCGGCTCACCTATACACCTTCCATTCCTGTCGAACGAAATGGCAGGTGTATCCGTCGGGATTGCGTTCCAGATATCCTTGATGTTCCGGCTCCGCTTCCCAGAATTCCCGCGCTGGCGCAATCTGGGTGACAACCCTACCAGGCCAGAGGTCGGACGCATCGATTTCGGCCACCGTGTTACCGGCTACCGCTTTTTGCTCTTCGCTGAGGTAGAAGATTGCTGACCGGTAACTCGGCCCGATATCATAGCCTTGTCGGTCAGCAGTCGTCGGATCATGTATCTGGAAGAAGAATGCCAGGAGCTGGCGATAACTTATTGTTCGCTTGTCGAATACGACCTCAACGGCTTCTGCATGTGTGCCATGATCGTGGTAGGTGGCGTTAGGCGTGGAGCCACCGGTGTAGCCTACGCGTGTTGAGACTACGCCGGGAAAGCGTCGCAATAGCGCTTCCATTCCCCAGAAGCACCCACCAGCCAAAATGGCAGTTTCAGTTTCCGTCGTCATTTCATCCCTTTTTCATAGTCGATGGATGCCTCGCTGTCATCCAATCGAAGTTCTGCTTGACTCGTGATCGTCGGGCGGAATACAAACTACCTGACATAACAGCGGAAAAGCAATTACCGAGGCGTTCTGACGCCAAGCCGGTTGTTCACAGAGCTCACACCCTCTACTTTCCCGGCCGCATTGCCGGCAAGGGTGATCTGATCGTCGCTGATGCAACTGCCGGTTAACGTGACCATACCGTCGACGGCCCTGACGTAGATATTCGCGAGATTCAATCCCTTGGTGCGCGAGAGCACATGACGGACCTTCTTCGCGAGCGCGCGGTTTGTGGCCTTTGCAGTTTTGGGTGACGTCGGCACCGCAGCATTTGTCGGAGCCGACGGTGACGTTGCGTCTTGTGCATGTACACCAAGGGAAAGCGTCAACGCGAAAGCAGTGACAGCGGATTTGACGGCGCGAGTGACCTGCAATTTGGTATTCGATGTGTGGACGAGCATGACATTCACGACGAGATCTCCTCAGTACATTGCCCAGTCATTCCGGGCCGGGGTTTATAGTTCGCATGCGATGTACTCGCATGCGTGTAAGGATGCGACAAAGACTCTTCAATGTCAATAGCATGCTATCTAATCGTTTGCGATCGGTATGGGGATGGGGAAGCGTAGCCCATTCGGAAAGACGCTCGCGGACGGCCCCGTTTCACATGCCGCGTGAACTTATCAGTGGTTCAAATGGTCTTGGACCGAGCCACATAACCTTAGAGAACCTAAGCATGAGCGTCCGCAGAAGCAGCGACGGTGGTTATTTGTCTTTCGCTCTAGCAACGCCCGCGAAGTGACGCGGTTCGCATAGGGCAACTTCCACCGCATGATCGCGGCGACAGGTAGCTCAAGTATCAACGCCGAGCGATGAATCGGCCGTTTGCAGCACCGGGTAGTCCGTGTAACCGGTTTCCCCTTCGGCGTAGTAAGTGGAAGGATTGGGCTGGTTTAGCGGTGCGTCGAGCTTGAAGCGCTCCGGCAGGTCAGGGTTAGCTATAAACAACTGACCCCACGCGACGGCATCCGCGTCACCTGCATCGAGCGTCTGCTGAGCCGATGCCCGCGTAAACTTCTCGTTCGCGATGTACGGTCCGGCGAACACGGCTTTCAGTTTTGGACCAAGACGGTTCTCGCCGAGCGATTCCCGGGCGGCGATGAACGCGATCCTGCGCTTGCCGAGCTCGTGAGCGACATAGCCGAACGTAGCCGCTGGGTCGGAATCGCCCATCGTACCCACGTCGCCGCGAGGCGCGAGGTGCATGCCAACACGGTTAGCGCCCCATACGTCGATACACGCGTCGGTTACTTCGAGGAGGAGGCGGGCGCGATTTTCGATTGAGCCGCCATACTCGTCCGTACGATGGTTTGTGCTGTCTTGCAGGAACTGGTCGAGCAGATAGCCATTCGCACCGTGCACTTCGATGCCATCAAAGCCCGCGGCCTTGGCATTCCTGGCACCCGTACGATAGGCATCGACGATGCCTGGGATTTCGGCGAGGTCGAGCGCGCGCGGCGTCACGAATGGTCGCGGCGGACGCACGAGGCTCACGTTGCCTTGTGGTGCGATTGCGCTCGGCGCAACCGGCAGATCACCGTTCAGGAAGATCGGATCCGACATGCGGCCGACATGCCAAAGTTGCAGAAAGATCCTGCCCCCAGCGGCGTGCACGGCTTCGGTAACGAGCTTCCAGCCTGAGACCTGTTCCTGCGACCAGATGCCCGGCGTCGCGGCATAGCCGACACCTTGCGGCGTGACCGAAGTGGCTTCCGTGAGGATCAGTCCGGCAGACGCGCGTTCAGCATAATACTTCGCCATCAGCGCATTAGGCACCCGTTCATCACCGGCGCGCTTGCGGGTCAGCGGGGCCATGATGATCCGATTCGGCAACGTGAGGTCGCCAACCTGGAGAGGGTCAAAAAGAGTCGGCATAACAGTTTGCTTTTCCTGACGGACATAAGGTCCGCGACGTTGAAACCTGCGTGATACGCGAGCTGACCGAGGTCCAGCTTTCATGCCAGCATCTGTACATGAATGGTGTTGGCATGCATCGACGAAGCCCAGATATGAGGGTCTCGGGCGTCACGCTACCGGGACCGGTTCGGCGCCGTTAGCGTTGCGCCGCGTCTTTCAGGTAGATGCCCTCCGACAGCCCGGCCTTTACTTGCCGAGTGACAGCGTCGGTGGACACTTCCTCCACGCCGGCTTCAATGGCTTCGTACGCTTGGCGCACGACGTCGGCCGGGGTTGCTTTCGGGACTTCCAGTCCGCGCACCAGATCCGTATCGATAAAGCCGGCATGCAGCCCGACAACCTGCGTGCGCTGTTCGCGCAGCGACTGGCGTAGGCCGTTCGTCAACGCCCACGCGGCCGACTTCGACACGCCGTAGGCAGACAGAATTGGCCGGTTCACCCAGCTCGCGACCGATAGCACGTTCAGGATTGCGCCACCGCCGTTGGCGGCAAGGTTCCCTGAGAACGCTCGCGACGTCGCGAGCATGCCGACCACATTGGTCTCGAAGTGATCGCGCAGCGCCTCGATTGCGCCGCCGTCGGTCAGACTCCCAAGCCGCGCGATACCCGCGTTGTTGATGAGTAGAGTGACATCTCGCGCTGCATCGGCGGCCGCGGCTACGGCTGCCGGATCGGTCACGTCGAACTTCACGGGAATCACTCCCGGTAACGTCACGCTGCCCGGATCGCGTGCAGCTGCATATACCTTCCACGCCCCTCTTTCCAGCGCCTGTTTTGCGAACTCGAGGCCAAGCCCGCGGTTCGCGCCCGTTACGAAAACGACAGCATCTTCGATCTTCATAGTCATTCCTTTCGCATGTTGAATCGCATGCGCGTCGGCTCGCCGTGCGCGTGGGATCTGTTGGGAACAAGGCTGCATTCGCTTACCGAAACGTTGCGCCGTGCCTTCCCGCGCAGCAGCTAATCGCGACGCGCAGCCAGCGCCGGATTGCTTTTGTCGGACGATTTGTGACCTCTTACGCATCGCGCACGACGATGGCGAAGGATATAACTATGAAAATCATATCGTCAAGTGTGGCGTGAGTTTGCCAACGATTTCCTGTGGGGCCGGAAAGTTCGTGGCAATGGAGTTCGCCCCGCGGCGGCGCGTACCGGACAGACGGGTCGACCGACCTGGCGTCCCCGTGGCCGCGTTTGCCCCAGTCGTAACGTGCTGCACGCCCGTCACTGTCTGATAGGGGAGCAACAAGCCACGCGGGCGGGGCACGCTTGTCCCTGAAAGGACGCGCCGGCAATTCACATCAGTCGCCGACGCCCAAGTCGGCCAGGAGATCGCTTGTTTGCTTACACCGCGCGCAACAGGTTGCTGGACAGGCGGCACCATGCTGGTCGAGCGTCCGATCTATGTTCGCGCTATCGCAAAATCGCATGCGATTAAATATTTTACGATTGACATTGTGCGCGTCCTTCTTCATTATTCGACGCAAGCGATTACATCGCATGCGATTTAAGAGCTTACCCCCTTATTCACACAGGAACCCATCATGACCAAGATCGATCAAGTCCTCTTCTCAGGCAACTCCAACGCCGCGGTCAACCACGACCCCGATGTCCAGCGTGGTGAGCACGGCGTACTCGACCTCAAGCTTTCGGCACTCGACAGTGAAGGCCGCGATTTCATTGCCACCGAGCTGCACCCACGAGCCGAACAGCTGTTTTCTGGTGCGTGGTCCGCGTGTTACATCAGCGCATTCGAAATCGCTGCTTCGCTCAGGAAGGTCACCCTGCCGGCCGACTATTCCGTGGACATCCAGGTCAGTATCGGAACGGTCGGTAACGGATTCTGCCTCGGCGCCGATTTCACCATCCGAGCGCCGGGTCTGGCAACGGAAGTTGTCGAGGCAATCGCGAAGCGCGCCCACGAAATCTGCCCGTATTCGAAGGCCGTTCACGGCAACATCGAAGTCGGCCTGAACGTCGTAGTTGCGTGACAAATACATCGCATACGACCACATCGGACAAGAGTTAAACAGCTTTTATTACCTTTATATACACAGGAATCCATCATGGAAAAGATCCAAAAAGTCCTCGCTGCAGGCAACTCCCACGCCACGGTCAATCGCGACCCCGATGCCCAGCGCGGCGAGTATGGCGTCTATGACCTCAAGCTGACTGCCCCCGGCGTTGAGAACCTCGATTACATCGGTACCGAGCCGCACCCGAGAGCCGAGCAGCTGTTTGCCGGTGCCTGGTCCGCCTGTTACACCACCGTGTTCGGCATGGCGGCCCAACTGCAGAAGGTCACGCTGCCGCCCGACTATTCCGTGGACATCCGAGTGAACATCGGGCAAACCGGTGCAGCCTGGTTCCTCGGCGCAGAACTCAACATCCGCGTGCCGGGTGTGGAAAAGGCAGTCGTGGAGAAAATCGCGCACCTGGCCCATCAGATCTGCCCGTACTCGAAGTCCGTGCGCGGCAACATCGAGATCAACACGAACATCGTCGCGGCGTGATGCGCCTGGGCACGTGTCTCTCTTCGGGGAGCACGCGCCCTTTACTGAACATCTTCCAGGAGTTTCCATCATGAAGACCAAGCTCATCGTTGCACTGCTCATCGCAGTTTCGGCATCCGTCACCGCACCCGCGTTCGCCAGCGGCTACGGACCGGCTCCTTTCTATAAGCCCGCGGTTGGCGCACCCGCATCGCAAAGCGGTCAGAGTCTGCGAACCGTCGCCGCCGAACGCGAAGATGCAACCAGCCCGGAAAAGGCGTACGGCGGTGCAGTTTACGGCACGTCGGAAGCGGGGAGCAGTCTTGCTGTGGCGTCGCGCGACAACTTTTTCGCGCATCACTAAGTCGTGCATCTTTCCGCCGCTGGGTCGTGCGCGCATCTTCGTTGCTCCTGCGCGCAGGCCACAGCATCAGGCGGTCGAGGATTTGTTATCGGAGAAAGAAGCAGGCAATGCTCAGCCATGTAGCGGTCGGCACCGACGACCTGGGAAAAGCGAAGCGGTTCGACGATGCCGTGCTGAGACCGCTCCGCTATGGTGAAGGAACTTGAGGATGACAACGAGCAAAAGCCAAGGAGGACACACGTGAAATCCAAGGATCAACTGGCACCGGAAAGTCTAATGCTGTCCGACTACCTGTGCTTCGCGGTCTACTCGGCAAACCTGGCTTTTGGCAAAGCATACAAGCGGATACTCGAGGAACTCAGACTTACCTACCCACAATACATTACGATCGTTGCGTTGTGGGAGGAAGGCAACCAGACCGTCAGCAGTCTTGGCGCAAAACTGTTTCTCGAGTCCAACACACTTACGCCAATGCTGAAGAAGCTCGAGGCGATGGGCTATCTGGAAAGACAGCGCGATCCTGGTGATGAGCGCCGGGTGCGAATCAGTCTCACGAAGAGCGGCCGGCGGCTGTGCGAAGAAGCTCTTAAGATGGACCCCGTCGAGACAGGCCTCGCGCCGGACGAGTTCGCGCATGTTCAGTCGGCGGTCGTGACGTTGCGGAACAACCTTATCAAGTCAGTTCAAAGCGGAGAATAAGCGCTTACCGGCGGTATTGCAGCGGCGTCCTTTTGCAGACATACAACGGACTCGCTGGCCCAGCATACGGACGATCTGATCAGGCGGGATACGTTCGGAGAGAGCATCCGAAGCTAGTCGACCTCTGCGAGATGCCCGTCGCGACAAACCGCGCGGGCGCGACGACGGGACGGGCAAAAACTGGGCGCCATGGCGTATTCGCCCCGCGCGTGTCGACTACACCATTGGTCCTAGCGTCTGCAGACGCACTCCTCAGTCTATGTTTGCGTTCCCTGAGATTCCCGTATGATAGGAATGGTGGGTCGCTCATGGCGTAACGCCATCCGCTCTACTACCTCATCACAACCGGCTTGCGATGCCGCATCGCCCGGCTTAGGCAGATGTCAGCACGAAGGTGCCGCCGGATCTGGAGGCCGATAATTCTGTGACGTTGCTGGCGAACGTTTGAAGAAAAGTCTTAAGCGATGCACGGTTGTCCGCGCCAGTTGAGCCAAACAAGGTGTTGAAGTCCTGCTGCAACTTCGATACCGCGTTGTTCAATGACGTCGTCGAACCTGTCTCACTGTTCCCGCTGGCTTCTCCGGTCTGGATGCTTCCCGCGCCAACGGCCCGTGCAAGCGATTCAAGTCCTTCAGCAAGGGGATTCGAGTAAGCCGTCGTTGCAGATGGGCCGTTCCCCTGATTACCTGAGTTGCCCTGCGATGCTGGTGAGGAGGCGGTTCCGTATTGCAGACTTGGGGCTACCTGAAGGATCTGGCCGATAAACTGCTCAAATATCGCATCAACACCTGCTCCGGATAGCGACCCCGCATGCGACGTGGAGCTAATGCCCTGGGCCCCTCCGGTTGCAGGCGTACCGGTTTGGCCGAATGGGAGAGCGAGTCCCAGTTGAGAAAACGCCTGAACGATCGCTTGGACCAGCGGATTCCCGGGAGGCGACGATGGCGTCTCCGTATGCTTGTACGCTTGCGAGATCGACTCGTGCTGTACGCTGATCCCTGGTACTTGTCCCGAATCCAGCAATAGCAGAATACGGATGTCTTTGTAGTCCTTGCTGTTGAGTTGTTGTGCAATCGTCAATGGTTCCTTTTGCTCGTTGTTAGAGCTGTTGTGGAACAAGTTCAATGCTGCGGTTAGTCGTTGAGCGGCGTTAGTTCGTCACGCAGCTGCCGCGAGCGGGGGAGCCTGTTTTCGTGGCGAAGTCTCCTGAAAGTTGTTCTGTCGCGTCGAATTCATACGTCACATCGTATACGATCGAATCGTATAAGATATGACGTCGAAGAGAAATTTGAACGCAGGCGGCGGCGACAAGCTTATTTTGTTGGATTTCAGCGTCGCTTGAGACGGCACCGCAGTGCTACCTGCTGTCACGGCTATAGCTTAATCTGCGCTTCTCTATTCGTGCAGTCGGCCTGATGCAGGAGGAACTGGCCAGAAAGCCGACCCGATCTGTAGCCGCTGGTCCGACCTCGTTGGCTAAAACATCCTGGATTTGGGGGCAATCGAACGGGTGCAGTCAGGGCAGACTAGCGATGCGTATGAATCACGCAGACTTGGCGGTCTTCACCGCGTCCTGTCGCGCCGCCCGCTCCTGCGCGTAGGAAGGGCTCAATTCAGCCTTCAGATCTTCGCGCCGCAGTGGTTCACCACAGGCCTCGCACACTGTGCCAATCCCGGCATCGTGGCCACAGGTAAGGTGCGTATAGTGAACCGCGACGTCCTCGTCCGGCGACTTGTGCCATGTTTCACCCCATTCGCGGAGCGCAAGGATGACCGGATAGAACGCTCGGCCCATGTCCGTGAGTTCGTATTCGTAGCGCGGGGGCTTTTTCATGTAGCGCTTGCGCTCGATCATGCCATCTGCCTCGAGTCGTTTGAGGCGGGACGAGAGCATCTGCGGTGTTGCCTGCGACTGCGCCAACAGCCCGTCGAACCTCCGGTTGCCCATGAACAGCTCACGCACGATCAAGACAGTCCAGCGGTCGCCGATGACATCCTGAGACCGGGCGACCGGGCACAGCGTATCGCTACTTTTGGACAACGCAGCCATTCAAGACCTCGCAACGAGCCTGAATATGATAATCATATTAATGATAGCACGGGTTCGCGTCGCACGCATGCGCGGCGAACCCATGACTTCGTAGCCTGCGCGGATTACGCGCTGCTGGCACGCTACTTTTAAGCTGACCGCGGTTCAGGCCTTGGACAACTCACCGTCGGTCAGACGCCAGATGCCGCGAGGGTTGTTATGCCGCAAGGCTTCCGGCAGCAGCTCGTCCGGAAATCCCTGGTAGCAGACAGGCCGCAGGAAGCGCTCGATCGCAGTCATGCCGACGGAGGTAAAGCGGCTATCCGACGTTGCAGGGAAGGGGCCACCGTGGATCGACGCATAAGACACCTCTTGTGGATGCGCAAACGCATTGACGACAATCCTTCCCGTACGGCGTTCGAGAAGGGGCAGCAGGCGGGCGGCGAGTGTGTGATCAGCGGAATCGATGTGCATCGTTGCCGAGAGCTGGCCCCGAAACCGCCTAGCGATACCGATCAGTTGCTCGAGGTCCCTCACCCGCACCAGTAGTGCAGCGGGTCCGAAAACCTCTTCCGACAAAGCCGGATTCTCCAACATCCGGGCGCCGTCGATTTCGAAGAGAATCGATTGACCGTCCCACGCACCCTGCGGTTCGCCGCCCGCCGCGATTCGCGTCGCCCCGGCGTTGCTCTGGCGTTCGACGTTCTTCCGATAAGCCGTGAAAATGCCAGGCGTCAACATCGTGCGCGCCTGCATTGCTTCGACGCGGGAGATCATCGCCGCCTTCAGTTCAAGGTAACCTGGCCCATCAATGGCGAGCAGGATGGCAGGCTTCAGGCATGCCTGACCGACGGTAACGAGCATGCGTTCGGCGAAACCATCGCCAATGACGCCACCCCGGGCAGCGAGCGCAGCCGGCATTACGAAAGTCGGATTCACACTCGTCATTTCGGTAAAGACCGGTATTGGATCTGGACGGTGCTGGGCGCGTCGGAACAGTGCCATTCCTCCGCCCTCCGACCCGGTGAAGGTGACCCCCTTGATGAGCGGGTGATCGACCAGCGCCTCCCCGATTTCGTTCCCGCCACCGCGGATTAGAGAAAACACACCTTCGTGCAAGCCTGAGTTCTTCACAGCCTGCTGGATTACCCGTCCCATCATTTCTGACGCGCCGGGGTGCCCGTTGTGGGCCTTTACAACGACAGTGCAGCCTGCGGCCAGCGCCGACGCAGTGTCTCCGCCCGCGACCGAGTAGGAAATCGGAAAATTGCTCGCGCCAAAAATCGCGACCGGCCCGAGTCCGATTTTTTGCATCCGATGGTCCATTCGTGCGCGCGGCTGACGTTCCGGTTGAGCACGGTCGATCGTCGCCTGGCGGAAGCGCCCCTGACGGACGACGGTCGAGAACTGACGAAACTGGAGTGCGGACTTCGCGGCTTCTCCTTCGAGTTGCTCGACCGGTAAGCCGCTCTCGAGCGACGCGCGTCGCGCGAGCTCCGGCGTGACAACGTCGAGGCCGTCGGCGATTCGATCGAGGAACTCGGCGCGTTCCGTAAGGCTCGTGTGGCTGTAGCTATCGAATGCGTCGTCCGCGAGATGTGCTGCGCGATCAACCTCTTCAATTCCGCCAAACGCGAAGGTCGGCTCAATCTCGACATTCAATGCCGGATTAAGTGCTTTCATGCTGCCGGACGTCCCTGCGACTTCCTGCGCACCAATTAGTAGATTACCGGTGAGTTTCATGAGAGTTCCTTTCGATCAGGCGGGAAGTGCAGCAACCAGCTCTGCCGTCGTCAGGATTTCATGGGCGAACGTGGGGCCGTTTAGTTCGTGCGCGGCCCGCATCATTTCCTTGGTGAAAGCGGCTGTGGCGTCTCGAACGAGCGTGACGTGATAACCCAGCTCCATTGCAAAGCGGCTCGTGGACTCGATACATGTATTCGCCAGCAGGCCGACCACGATCACGTGCGTGATGCCTTGCTGTTTGAGCTGGAAGTCGAGATCAGTGTTAGCAAAGCCGCTTTGGCCCCAGTGCTCGTGTATGACGATGTCGCCTTCCTGCGGCACAAAGTCAGGATGCCACTCACCACCCCACGTGCCCTTGGCGAACGTTTGGCGCTTCTGCACGAGGCGTTGAGTTGGGTTCGGATGGTCCCAGTTTTCGTAATCACCAGGTTGCCAGCGGCGATGCGGCACATAAAGAACCTGGATATCTGCTTTCCGCGCGCTAGCGACAGCAGCACGGAGATTGTCGAGCAGCCGGACTTCGGCGGCGATATCGCGAAGCATCGGAAAGAGCTTGCCGCCGTCCGAAAGAAAGTCGTTGTACGGATCGACCAGCAACAGTCCGGTGCGGTCCGCGTCGTATGCAGGGTTGGACATTTCAATACTCCGTTAGGTGAATGTGCGAATGAAGCATTCGCGTTGCACAGTCGGCGCCGGGTTGCTTTTGTTGGACGATTCGTGACGCCTAACGCATCGAAGACAATGACCGAAGGATATAACTATGATAATCATATCGTCAAGCGCTGCGCGGCTTCCCTGACGACTCGCCTGAAGTTGAAACGTCTGCAACCCACCGTCCAGCGGAGCGTCTACCGTGCCAGCGGCGCGCTTCGATTAACCAGGCGTAGCGCCGGAATTGACCTACACTCTGGTGACGGGCGAGACAGCGCGCAAGACCGGCGGCACCATACTGGCCGCTGCGGGATCCATCGCGGCGAGTTAGGTGCATATGAGGTTAAGTTGGCGGTGGCTGGCGTTGAAAATGTCGAGTTCGTCCGTAGCAAGAGCCGAGTAGGTGTTTCCGGCGTCTGGTCGGCCTGTTAAACCATCGTGCTCGGCAGGGCAGGACAGCTACGGAGGTCACACTGCCCGCTCGCCCATTCCGTGGACATCCAGGTGTACATCGAGCAGGCCGGCCCGCGCTGTTCCTCGGTGCCAAGTTCAATATCCGCGTGCCCGGCAATGGAAGAGGCGTCGTCGAGAAGATCGAGGACCTGGTCCATCAGATCTGACCGTACTCAAAGTCTGCGCGGAAACATGAAGTCAGCACGAACATCGTCGCAGCATGATCGCCATGGGCACGCGCCGTCACTGAACATCGTTTTGGATGTCCCCGTCATGTAGACGAAGTTCGTCGTTGCACTGCTCGCGCGTCGAAATTGTCAGCGGACGTGCAAGCTGCCGGGGCCAGCAGTCGCCCTGAACTTAATACTGGTTTAGCAATCGCCAGGAGAAGCACCATGCCTGACTCTTCACAGTTCGACATCGACCCCAGTTGTCCGGGCCGGTGGACAATCACCTTTAGCAACCCGCCGATCAACATGTTTGTTCCTGCGACGATCGTCGAATTGGGTACAGTAATGACCGACCTTGACTCAGACCCGTCCGTGAAGGTCGTAGTCTTCCAGTCGGCGAATCCCGATTTCTTCGTCGCCCATCTTGATGTAGCTAAAGCGGCCGAACGGCCAGAGGTGTTGGGTCTTTGGCGCGACTTCGTACTGCGACTCGCGTCATCGCCAGTGGTAAGCATTGCAAAGATTCGTGGACGCACGCGCGGCATCGGGAACGAGTTTGTTCTTGCCTGCGACATGCGCTTTGCCAGCAGGCAGAGTGCCATATTTGGCAACCCCGAAGTCGGGGTTGGTCTGGTTCCGGGAGGCGGAGCACTGGAATGGCTCCCGCGCCTGGTCGGTCGGTCGCGGGCACTTGAGTTTGTTCTCAGCGCCGACGACTTCGACGCCGACATAGCCGAACGCTATGGATGGGTGAATCGCACGCTGGAAGATGACGCTCTCGACACATTTGTCGATACGCTGGCCCACCGCCTGGCCTCTTTTGACCGCGAAACACTCGGCGCGGCGAAAGCTCAAATCAATCGTTTCGGAATGCCGGCGGCTGGCGAGATCCAGTCGAGCATTGACATGTTCTTTCCGGCGCTGGCCTCGCCAAGTGGGCAGGCCCGTCGCGCCAAGCTCCGGACCCTGGCCTACGGAGTTCCGAGCGATTTCGAATTGAATTTCGGCAGGTACCTGCCTGCGCTAGGGCAGGCGGGCGACGATGACACTGGCGCGCCGGTCGCCGGTGCTGCAAAGGTCTGAGCCTCTTCCTGCGTTTCGCACGGCGCCCCATCGACGTGGTGCGTCGCAGGTTTATTTTCCAGCCTCTCGTCTCGGACATCCGAGATGTCGCGACCAGGTTACCACGGCGATGATGAAGCAGAAGGTTTCTTTCGAGAACGGTCGGAGTGAATTGCTGGCCGGACTCATTGAGCTTCCCGACAAACCTGTCGCATATGCGCTGTTCGCACATTGCTTTACTTGCGGTAAGGACTTGAAGTCCAGCGACGCGCATCGGAAAGTTCGCCTTGGTGAGCTCGTGTGACAGCGTCTACTAACGGTGGCTGTGCGATAGTTAGTGGGACGCAATGGTGCAATGTGTCAGTGATGAAGCGTCCATTCGTACAGGCCGGCCACTTGGACAGATGCGTCGGCTCAACTGCTGTACTCAAGTGCCGAAAATGCGTTCATCGTCGCGAATGGGCTGGCAGCTTTATGACGCCCTTCGGACGTTTGAGTGTCCGTGCTACCGCGCGCGCAAATGCGCCGTTCCTGGCCGAAAGCACCAGTTCCGTGAACGTTCCACCGAGCTGACGTTCGAGTCTCAAAGACAAATTTCCGGCGACGTGGGTGAACGCGTACTTCCGGCCAGGTACGGTCGTTGGCGTGCACGCTTGCGCGGACATTTGAACGTCGGATCCGTTCAGGTTAAGGACGTTCGCGACGCGCCGATCTAGCTCGTCGCGGTCGCTGCCTGAGGCTATCGTGCGTCCGGTTCCGAGCGGTCGTTCGCCCGCCGCCTATGAAAATGGGCGCTTCAACAGTCCGATGCACAGATGGTGGACCGGAACGCGCACAGGCAGACTCACGACTATAGTTATCGGAGAAACGGCCGCATGTGAGCAGCAGAAGTTTGACAGGAGACGTCCATGGGGAAGCTATTTACGATCTGCTTGGTGATGGCATTCCTTGCAGCTTGTCAAGTTGCGCCGCATCGGGCAACTGAAGCGATGGAAGTCAAGAAAATCAGAGTCAATGATACTGAATTGGCGTATGTCGAAGAGGGCAGCGGGGAGACAATAATTTTTGTTCACGGGGCGTCGGGAGACTGGCGCACATGGGAAGGCCTGCGCCCCTTCATCGCAGAAAAATACCACTACGTAGCATTGAGCCGTCGCTATCATTATCCGAACGACTCGAGCGGTGATGGCAAAGACTATTCCGTGCTTCAGCACGCGGAGGATGTGGCTGCGTTCATCAGAGCGCTAAACGTTGGCAAGGTGCACCTTGTGGGAGGATCCTATGGCGGTCGCGTCGTTACCTATGTGGCGCTGAAACACCCCGAACTCCTACGAAGTCTGGTCGTGAGCGACCCAGCCGTCATTGCTCCCTTAACAGACGGAGGGAAGGCCGCACTTGCCGACTACCAAAGGGACGTGGGCAAGTCTGCGGCGGCGGCGAGGGCTGGCGATGTAAGACAGGCCGCGATTTTGTTGTTTAATGCCGTTCAAGATGATCCCACCGCATTCGAGAATGCACCTCCTGTCATTCAGGAACGCTTTCTGGCCAACGCCAAGACGTTACCCATGATGTTTGCAGGTGCGCCCCCCCCTCCGGTGACATGCGAGGAGCTAGCGTCGCTCAAGGTACCCGTACTGGTGATGCGCGGACAACTGACTCGAAATAACTTCGCATTGGGAGACGAGATGCTGCTCAGCTGCTTGCCCAAGGGAGCCGAGCTAGCAGTCGTTCCGAATGGGCGCCACATGTGGTACCCAGTGAATCCTCGCGCAGGAGCGGATGCCATTCTCGCATTTATTGCAAAGCACTGACTTGCCGTGATCAGAAGCCACGGGATGCCGGCAGCGGGTTTATCGGCGCCGGGGAGTAGGAGGAAGTGTTCCGTCATAACTTTGCCGTCAGTGGCCGCTCCGGGCACTCAATTACTTACCGGCCCAAAGGCCGCTTGGATCTGAAGAACTGCCGTTGACGTGTCGCGGACTTTGTTGGCTGAAGTGGGTCCGTACTCAGCTGGACGCGTCGGACCGGGTTCGGCCTTGTGAAGACTGCGCTTACCGGTGATATGTGACAGAGAATTTAGTAGCGACGCTATCTTTAGACCTGTTTCTCGCGCGCCCGCAATACAAAAACCCTTGCGTGGACCGACCTGATGGATCCTGCACCGTCACGGGCCGCTGCTCGAATTTCGGCTCAAAATAAAGACGGGGGAAGGGCCCGGCGTCCCACTGACCTACAACGAATGGCTCCCAAACGGTTCCATTTGTATAAAGATGATACGTTGCCTGCACCTCAACCTTGTCCACGTGCGCGTCGGTGGGCAATGCTACGCATGCGACCGTACAATTGGACTCGGTTTGCGTCCTTTGCGAAAGATGAAGAGCGGCTCCGACACTGCCCGCTACATCAGAAGCTAGTTCTAGTGTGCCGCCGACAGGATCGAATATCATGCCATCCTTGAACGGGAAGGTCGTCTTGATAACGTTCCCAATCTTGTTTAGCGTCGTATCGACGGTCGTGGAAATAGATCCACCGGGGCAAGGTCCTTCTCCCTCGACTGTGTTAGCGACTCCCGGAATTCCCATCGGAGGCGAGTCGACTTTTTCACTAAACACATACGTCGTGTATATGGAAAGAAGAGCGCCTACTGCATAAGCGTTGAGATTCTTCGTATTCATATAACGGCCTGTCATTTGGTCAAAACGAAGACGCGACGCCAACCCCGCGGCCGGTCCGACACGTTCCCGAAAAACTATAGGCTATGGTCTAAAATCCTTCTAGGTCGATGGGAGCTTCCAGTCAACTCCGCTCCGCCACACGATCGGAAGAGGGATGAAATGAACAAGTTCATGACTTGTCTGATTTTATTGACGTTCTTTACGCTAAATTCGAAAACATCTTTTGCACTCGATTGTGAGCGAACTTGGCCTTCTGACGTGGCAGATATCGCAGGTTCACGGAATTCCGTCAACAAGCAGTCGGATCTTATTATTAGCCCGAATACAGAACTTTCCGGCACAGGAGCGAAGCAGAACACCACGTGGAAAATCGATAAGGGAATAACCATCACTCATACGCAGGGTCGTCATCCCGATAAAATGGGTAGTGCTTGCGTCTCCGTACCTCGGAATTTCGAGGCTGTACAATTGTATTGCGGGGTCGCCGAAGAAGGACAAAAGTCCTTGGAACCATGCTATCCAATCGCCGATAAGAAAGAGTGTCCTCTGGGATACATTCGAAATACCAAAGTTCGCGCGACGCCCCCCGGCGCACCGAATCCTCAGCAGGTTTGTGTTGAATTCGCAAATTCATCCGGTGATAAACCACGCCACATTGGAATAATCGTGCGTATTAAACCTCGATAGCGAGTTTATGGTCACACAATCTATTCGTTCGCGTTTCGCCGCTCGAATATTAGGGCGACTGCTTTCGAGTGAATGACGGACTTTCACAAAAACTGAGATGAGCAGTGGGATCGCAAACGCCCCGGCAATGAATCACAACCATCGAATTCTTACTGTTTAGGTCTATACTCGAGAGGGTGATCCAGTGAACGTGCGCAAAGGATCCGCATTGTTGATTTCAGAGGTTGCCGTTCATGCGAGTTACATTGATATGGCAAGCCAACCTCGGTAAATTCCGACTCATATGTTGCATTCAAGACTGCATACCTAGTTTGGCGACCGCAAGGCGGCATGGAGACAATCGGACCCGTTGAAGGCTCAACTACCCCTGCGCACCAACTATGTTGGTCAACGCACGCGGTCGTGGTCGCATACTTCGCTATTAATTGGATAGACAACGGTAGTCGTACGGGTGTCCGGCCGTTGCATCTCTAAAGCTGTCGTTCGCTTCCAGCCAGTTCGAATGTCCGCAGAGGGTCGCAAGTACGCATTCGCTAGCAGTGAACGCTGACGTTCCCCCGCCGCCGAACTGCGACTGTCGGCAAAGCGACTCATTGTCGCCTGACGGACGCGATACCTGAAGGTCAGGTATGGCTGAAAAGCCGGCAGCTACTGCCATGCCCTACCGCGCTCGCGGTGCGTCTCCAGCGCTTGCAGTGATAATGCAGAGGATTCTTAGCGAAGCGCAGACGGCGCAACTGCGCCCGCAGTGGCACGACGTACGGGCCGTCTGTGCTTCGCTAAGAGTCCTTGAGCTAAACCGCTCCGCGGACGGTTGGGCTTGGGCATTGAATCGAAGCGCGGGGGCGATGTTCACGACGACGGTGTTCGCAGCGCCCGGGACGAACGATTCTCGCCCCGGTTTGGAGAAGGAAGACCTGCACAACGTAGGTGACGAACAGGCGACGCGGGGTGGATCAGGCGACGGTGGGGGACGCCTGGCCAAGCGAGTCCAACGACGTCGGCGGGACGCGCCGGAACGGGTGTTGGAGGCGAGCGAATCGGGATTCATCGGGATTCGCCGTGGCGCTCGCGGTGGCGCACCGGACAACAGGCGCTTGATGCACAGCATGCGCACGCGAGCATACAGGACAATCGCGGAGCGAGCGGTCTGTAAGTTTTGCGTAGCGGTTTCGATAGTCGGGTTCGGGCGCGCCGCCGGCGCCGCTGGTGGGCTCGACGTTGAGCAGATGGCAGCACACGGTCATGCGATTCCCGTCGCCTTTAGTGAAGCCGGCGTTGCTTCGTCCGCTGCGCCGGACGCAAGCCACCCGCCGTGAGCGCGCAGCAGCGCAAAGACCCCACGGTCGTAAATTTCGCCCCAACGAGCGCGGGCCAGCATGCGGATCGTGTTCGCGGCCTTCTGATAGATCAGCGCGATACCACCAAGCCCCTTGTCATCCGCCGCGCTTTTTCCAATTCGTTAGTTCGACTTCGACAGAGCAGCCTTGCTCCGTTTGAGCAACGCGCGAGATGCGCTGCGCTCGCCTACCGTCGTGTCCGGCCCGTTCGGATCGAGGCTGAACTCGCAAGTGGCGGCAATTTCCCGGCAGCATTGCTCGCTGACCTGGACGACGGAGACGTTTACGTCCATCGAATCGAGTTCAGGGATCACTCCACCGATACTTCGCGCAGCCCCTTCATGCTGGATCGTGGGTGGCGAGCTTGAGCGTAATCACGTTTTGCTTCTTCCGTTATTCGGGAAGAAATTCTTGCGAGAGCACGTCATCGACGGCCCACGACAACACTTCGGGGAGCGCATCAAGATCAAGGCCCGTCTCGTTGCTCGCCGCGCTACGCGCTTTCGACCAGACGATATCGAGCCAGGCCGCATCGTTGAACTTGTCGCGAAGACTTGGGGCTTCATCCAGCACGTAGGCAACTCCCTTGCGCTGCGTGCGAACCGCGAACTTCCAACACTTGCTGCGACGCGAGGGCTGGAACTGCCATTTCAGCAGATCAGCCAACAGGGACCGACATACGGCTTGCCAATTCGCGTTGCTGGCTCTTGCCCACGTCTTCAATCTCCTCAGCAATATGCTGAACGTCGATGGCGGACAGCTTGCCCGCGCGCAAAAGTGCGGCTTGCTCGTTGGCCCACGCAACTACGTCCTGTGCGTATCTCGTTCCCATGATGATTCCATCTCAAGACGATGGTTATAGCTGCCCGGCCGCCCGCGGAAGTTTCGGGTTAGCAGTGCATCATGCGGCAAACACCATATTCCGGGCAAGCCGCCATATCGAGTGCATGCGGGTACAAGTTGAGACAACGTTTGACCAACAATCCACTCCCCGGCGTCGAGCGAAGAACCGACTCCGTAACACCATCCGAGTACTGCCCGACGTGCGCAAGCGTTGCTGTCGGTGGAAGAGCGTTGCATCGCCATCGAGAAGGGCCTGCTCAGCCGGGGGCAACTTGATGATCCTTCAACCCGCGATGCTGACCGGGCCGAGAAGGGCACCCGCCTTCGAAGGTGGCGCGCCCGAACAGGGCTGACGGCCGGTTTCACGTACGCATGGACGGCTGCGACAATGCCTTCGCCGAGGCAATCAGATCGTCGAGCATCGCGGCACGCCTGGCGGAATCAGTGTCGCGCCCCGTCATGAAGCACAGCGCCGCGATGGGCAGGCCGGTACGATCGCGCACAGGCGCGGCCATGCAAAGCCGGAACGACATCGAAAGACCCTCCGTGCAGCAATAGCCCCGTGCACCCGCATCGCGAACGTCCCGCATGAAGTCGTCGAATCCGATGCGGCGGCCGTCATCCAGTACGTAGTCTTCGTCCGGAATCAGCGCCTGGACGTCCGCCTCGGTCAGATGTCCGAGCAACAGGCGCCCCGTTGCCGTCCACGGGATCGGCACCTTCACCCCGATATCGGAGGTGATGTTGAACGGGCGCGCGCTGTTCTCCGACAGCACTACCGTGTACTTGTTGCCTTCGAGCATGCACAGTTGTGTGGTCTCGTCATACTTGCGCACGAGACCGAGTATGGTTTGATGTGCGCGGGTGATGAGATCGTTGTGCATGGCGTAATCGGCGCCGTAGTAGTGCATTTCGCGTCCGAAAAACACGCTGCCGTCGGCGGCAGTTTCGAGCCAGCCCGCCTCCGTGAGTATCGTGACCAGCTCGTAGACGCTCGAACGCGGCGCACGCGTCGCCTCGATCAGCTCGCGCATCGTCAGTGGACGCCGCGCAACATGTAGTTCCCTGAAAATGCCGATCACGCGGTCCACGCCCCGGGCCCGTGACGATTCTGATGCAGACATTCCGTAGACTCCGTCGGCGATAGGGATCGCAGTTCGTTCTTCTGTTGTTGTCGTTCGTTCTTGTGCGATGGATGCGATAGATGCGATGCGTCAATGATCGAGCACGCGGTGCAGGAACTGCCTGGTCCGCTCGTTCTGCGGCGTGACGAAGATCTCCTCCGGCACGCCCTGTTCGGCGATCACACCTTTGTCCATGAACACGACGCGGTCCGCCGTCTTGCGCGCAAAGCCCATTTCGTGCGTGACGACGACCATCGTCATGCCGTCGCGCGCCAGGCCGCGCATGACTTCCGTGACTTCGCCGACCAGTTCCGGGTCCAGTGCGGAGGTCGCTTCGTCGAAGAACATGATGCCGGGCTCGACAGCCAGCGCCCGCGCAATCGCGACACGCTGCTGCTGGCCGCCCGACAACTGGCTCGGATAATGTTCGGCGCGATCGGCGAGGCCCACGCGGTCGAGCACGTCCATTGCGCGTTTGCGCGCGTCGGCGGGACTCATCTTGCGCGCCTTGATCAGCGCGAGCGTCACGTTGCCGAGCGCCGTCTTGTGCGGAAACAGATTGAACTGCTGGAACACCATGCCGACGTGACCGCGGATTTCCTTCGCGCGACGCACATCGTGGAGCGGCACTTCGTTGACCCAGACTTCGCCGGAATCGGCCGTTTCGAGACCGGCCATGATGCGCAGCACCGTGCTCTTGCCCGAACCGGACGCGCCGATCAGCACGAGCACCTCGCCGGGGCGCACTTCGAGATTGATTTCCTTCAGTACCTTCGTCGCGCCGAACGATTTGCTGACGCCGTTCAGGTTGATAACTGGCTTGGACCCGATGGATGTGGTCATGACAACGCGCTCCTACGATCATGGTGGCGCACCCACTGCGACAGCGGGAAACACACGACGAAATACAGCACGGCGACGAGTCCATAGATTTCGACCGGCTTGCCGACGCGGTCGACGATGGCCTGACCGCCGTGCATCAGTTCCGACATACCGATCATGCTGACGATCGAGGTGTCCTTGATCAGCGACAGGTACTGACCGATCAGCGGCGGCAACACGATCTTGCCCGTCTGCGGCAACACGACCGAGAAGAACGTCTGCGTCTTGCTGAGACCGAGAATCTGCGAGACTTCCCATTGCCCTTTGGGTACGGCTTCGATGCCCGAGCGGAACACCTCGGCGATATAGGCGCCCTGGTACACGCTCAAGCCGACGACGCCCGCCGCGAACACATCGATCGCATAGCCGAAGTACGACACGCCGAAATAGATGAACATCAGCGTGATGAGAACGGGCGTGCCGCGAAACAGTTCGGTGTAGAGCTTCGCGACGCGCGCGCTGCCCCACGGTCCGAACGAGCGCAGTACCGCGGCGAGCAGGCCGATCAGCGTGCCGCCGACAATCGATGCCGCGGAGAGCAGCAAGGTCGCGACCAGTCCCTGCAGCAGGATCGACAGGCTGGTCGTCAGCAGTTCGGTTGACATGGACGGTTTCCCCTTCGATGGTTCAGGTGCGGTTCGCCTGACGCGGAATCAGCAGAAGCCGCCGACGCGTGTGCTGCCTGAGCACGAGGGGCGGGTGGAACATGCGCGCGCCGATCTGCTCCGCGATCCATGACAGGCAGTTGCTCAGGAGCAGATACGCGATCAGCGTCACCGAGAACGTCTGGATATAGAGCAGGGTTCGCGCATTGATCACGGTCGCCGTGCCCGTCAGTTCAGGCAACGCGATCGCGGACAGCAGCGACGTGCCTAGCAGCAACTGGATCAGGTTGTTGACGATGGCGGGATAGACGGCGCGCGCCGCTTGCGGCAATACGACTTCGATGAAGACCTGCGAACGGCCCAGGCCAAGAATGCCGGCCGCTTCGATCTGTCCGCGCGGCACTGACTGAATGCCAGCGCGGAAAACTTCCGCCATATACGCGCCCACATTCACGCCGAGCGCGATCACGCCCGCCGTGTACGCACTCAGGTTCAAACCCAGTGACGGCAAACCGAAGAACACGATGAATATCTGCAGCAAGACAGGCGTATTGCGGATCAGCTCGATATAGCAGCGCGCGACGACGCGCAGCGGCGCGAGATGCGAAGCGCCCGCGAGCGCCGTCAGCAGACCGAGAATCAGCGCTACGCAAAATGCGAGCAGCGTGACCTGCAACGTGAGCCACGCGGCCTGAAAGAATTCGGGCACATAGCCCCACAGGGTCAGCCATTGATAACTCATCGCCATTCCTTCGCAAAAGCGTACGGGCGCTTGCGTCGCGCGTTCGTGTTCAGAACTGCGGGTTGAGCGGATAGCGGGGCGCGGTGCCGAACCACTTCGTGTACAGCTGCGCGTTTTGTTTCGACGCGTTGATGTTGAACAGGAACAGATTCAGGTAGTCGAGCCAGACCTGATCGCCCGATTTCACACCGAACGCGTTGTATTCGAGCGGCACGAGGGCTTCGTTGGTGACGGTCAGTTCGGGGTCCAGCTTCGCCTGATAGGCGAGGAAGTTATTGTCCTCGATCATTGCGTCGGCCTGGCCCTGCTTGACAGCGAGAATGGCGGCTTCCGAGCTGTCGTATTCCTGGATCTTCACGGGGATACCCAGCGCGCGCACTTCGTCGCCGTTCGTCGAGCCCTTGACGGTTGCGATCGTATGGCCCGACATGTCCTTCACCGACTGAATGCCGCTACTCTTCTTGACGAGCAGCGCCTCGCTCGCGACGACGTACGGCGTCGTGAACGCGATTTCCTTCGCACGCTCGAGGTTGCGCGTGAAGTTGCAGAAGACCACGTCGACCTTGGCAGTCTGCAGATTCGGAATACGGTTCGCGCTCGTCGTGTTGACCATTTCGAGCTTCACGCCCATCTGCTTCGCCAGTTCTTTCGCGAGATCGACGTCATAGCCGTCCGGTTGTCCGTTCTTGTCGTAGAAGCCGAATGGCGCGAAGGTCAGACAGTCGCCGACACGCAGCGTGCCGCGTTGCAGGACGGCCTGCAGGGTCGAGCCGGTCGCGGCATCCTGGCCGGGCGTCGCGACCTTGGTGCAACCGGTGAGTGCCAGCAGGCCGACGACGGCGGACAAACAGGCGAACCTTACGCTTTCTTTGAACAGTCTCATTTTCGACCCTGTGAAAGGAATTCCATCCTGGACGGAACTCGCGACCGTAGCGGTTATGGCTGCACGCAGGCGTGAACCGACAGATCGCGCATCTGGCTGTGTCCGGTATCTCGGAATCGAATCCGACACAGCAGATGTTACCCAGTGTTTCATGGAAAAAAACGGATGACAAGCGGGTATACGCGACGCGCGCCTTCAATATCGATTGAAGGCGCGGCGAAAGTGGGGGAAGGGCAGGTCTGGCGGGAGAGCGGGGGATCGCGGCGCGGTCAGTGTGGCTTCAGCAGCACCCTGATCGCGAGGCCAGCGAATTCGCGATCCTGATCGCCTCGTCCCATTCTTCGAGCGAGAAGCCATGCGTGACGATGCCTTTCGACGTGACGAGCCCGCGAGCAGATCATTGAATCCGACGGCAATACGGACCGAGATTCGCGCCGCGCACATCGAGTTCCTTGCGGTCGCCGATGATGGACCAGTCCGTCGTCGTGGCGCTGCCGAACACTAAGACCTCCACGAAGCGTCAGAGCTTCCTGATGAGATCGCGCCCCTGCGTGACACCCGACGGCGAGCGGGTCGTCTCGATGTACACGTCGCAGCCATACTGACCTTCGCTCGGGACGAGGGGTGTCTGGTGGTGTAGCTCTTCCGGGTCGGCAGGTTCAGGCGGGAACAAGCCGACGCGGTGGCAGCCCATTCTCGGTTGTTTCCGGAGAATTAGTGGGAAGAGGGAGCATTTCATTGCCGCGATAACCCGCGCCTTATCGCGGCGAGCAATGGAGGGGCACCGCGAGTGCGGGAGGGCAGGGGAGTTTCTGCCGGCTTGTCGGCCTTAGCCGACAGTCGCCATTAACTCACCATGCGGCTGCAGTGCGTTGCTTTGCTGTCGTTCGCGATGCGATACCGTCGACCGTCGGCCTTCGTAGAACTGCGAACGAGTCTTGACGACCCAGAGCGGAAATTGGGGTTCGGGAAAAGCGGACTTCAAAAGTGAGCTAACCACCCTGCGCGGCATTTTGCGCAGGTCCGGCTGAAAGGGTTAGACTACGGTTTAGCCGCTTCCCGGCGTGCTTTCATTTGCTGAAACTTGGGCCGCATGTAGTAAATCAACTCTAGGATTGCCTGAAGGAAATCCAAAGCCTCCTCCGCGTCTTGGCGGGAAATCGGCTCATCAGTTGCGTGCGCGCCAAAATTTCTGATGACGCGCAGTTCATTCGCCCATGTGAAGATTTCTTGGCTGATCGTGCCGTCCTTATGCATAGCCTGAAGGCCAGCGAACATGGTCTTCTGTTTGGGATCGTAGGCTTTTGTTACGGCCTCAAGCGTTCGCCCCACCATCGTTACGCACGCGATCCATGACTTGGCCCCTTCGCACTTGACCGCCTCCTCGTACGAAGTACGTACGACAGGCGGGAGCATAAAGCCCATATGGCGGTCATGTGGTGGATACAGCCGATAGTAAGAGTCGTTCTCGAATCCATCTCCAACATCTTCCCGGACAAAAATGGCAGGCTTACTGCAGGCATCGCACTTTGCGAACGTATGTTCTTCGGGAGGGCCTTCATCGGGAAGGATATGCACCTGCAATGGATGGAAATTTGTGTGCCTTTCACAGTGGTCGCAGTAGTAGATCAATGCTTCTCCTTTGTAATCTAATATTAAATCTACGGGCTTACTCGCCCGCCCCATGCGGCAATCGAGATCGCCATTGCGGCCCACGTAAAGTGCACGGGCCAACCATCGGAGACCGTCAGCTCGGTTACGTACGTCATTACAAAGGCCAAGAGCGGCAACGGGACTACGTAATCCGAATACCAGCAAGACCGGGAAGAGAACGTATTTTTATTCTCCAACATCTTGCTGAACCGATGCGTCATCCGGTCTCACTGCGAGCGCATACCATGTGCGCGCGGATACAGGAAACCGGTAATGCCGGCAGTTCAGAAGATCGAGCCACAAAAAACCAGCTTTGACTGCCGAAGTCGACGTCTGAACGTTCCACTCTTTCTCACGAAGGAACTGAATCATTCGGCCGCGAGCATCCTCCATATCTTCGGGAAGATCCAGCACTTCCGTCGCGCCTGTGTCGAAGTGAACATCCTCGAAATACCATCGCTTAGTTGACTCGGCGTCGGGGTGCCAGAACTGCGGCCGCAATTGCGGCACCTTCCGTTTGAGACTTCGAACTAGGTGCTTATATTCCTCTTTCATGTCGCACACAACACACCAGGTCGCCAAGGTCGCAGCAAGCCACGACGAACCAACACAATCCTTCATCAAATCTTCGTCGTGGAACACAGCTACGTCGACAAGATCGTCGAATGAATCGCTGCTGATGGGAAAGCCCCATCCCTGTACTAAGGAAAAGACGAGACGTCCCTGTAGTTCGTAAACCCAGTCCCTTATTTCTTCAAATTTCTCAACGAGAGATAGGAACAACAATGCCAACGATACGTCAATTGCATTTTGATCCAGTCGCGGAGAAGCGGTCGCAGGCATGTTGGCCAGCATCGCGCAGAGGAGCTCCGCAACACGACCAGCCTTCTCCTGCCCCTCAGCGCTCTTGTCCGCGCCGTATAACGCAATCCCAAAGCTCGCGATCAATCCGACATGTTCGAGAAGAACGATCGCGTACTCAGCGCTTTCGCCGGTGTACCCCGACATTCCGTCTCTAGTTTGCAAATGTGGCGCCAGTTTGGTCAGGTAAGCGACCCCGGCCTCAAAGTAGCTGTGGTGCAGGAGTTCAAAGGCCTTCATGACCTCCTTGTCTTTGAGGTCGTCATCCGAGAGCTGAACGCGGTGCCACGTCTTCAGTAAAAAGTGCTCTGCGGCCCAAAGTGCCTGTCTCGTGTCACCAGCGTCCTGTGCCGCCTTCGTAAACATGCGCAGCGCAAGGTTCAAGCGGATGATCGCTTTCGCTAACGTCTTTCCGCCTTTCGCCGTCGCAGGAAGCTCCCCTTGCGAATCTAGCCCGAGTTGCCGCGTGAGCAAGCGGTCAACATCTAGCATCGAGTAGTCTCGTTCGCCCGCGAAAGCCAACGCCTTTCGAAGTCCAACTCGGTCCTCCTCCTGAAACACATGCTCATCGAGCATGAACCGCTCAATGAGGTCTGCGACTTTGTCACCGCTCCAAAATTCGAAAACTGCGGTTTCCTTATACTTCTCGATGAAACCGTTCCAGTTAGGCTGCGTGTCCTGTTTCAGGTCACCGGTCGTGGCCACGACGATTTTCTTTCGAATACTCTGATGCGCGGGCTCGACGTACTTGGTGAGGTAGACATCTAAGGTCTCTTCAAGGCTCTGCCGCACGGATTGCACGGTCGAAGACCATTCCTGGCGTCCGATGTCTCCTTGCTTGATGACAAAAAGGACGAGCTCCTCTACATCGTCGTCCGGGTTTTTCCCTGCTACTGGCAGATCGACACCCAACTGTCTGACGCCGGTCTGTGGACGAACGAGCGGTGTATAACCCATTGCAATTGCTAAATCCGGCAACAGGCAGTCGAACTCGTCCCGCTCACGTAGCGTTCTCAGGTAAGCGGAAATAATCAGCCTCATGCGCCGCCTCGTTTCGCTTGTTGAAAACAGAAACGCGTATAGGCACGCCCAACGGGATCCAGAACGTCTCGTCGTGGCAGGGTCGCGCTCGCCATGTCGATGATTGGAGATATTCGCATCGATCCGTTGCTTGCGGTTTGCTCGGTGCCGACGAAAGAGAACATTAACCGTTACGGGCCAATGATTGGGCGGGCGTCGGAAGGCGTGAGCAATACAGAAAAGGACATCCTGATCGGTGAGGAGACGGCGCGGGACTTCGTCGCCTGAGCCGCCATCAACTAATCAACCGCCGGATCCGGTCGCAGGCGCTCATCGCTGAGTCTCGTCGAATGGCTGGCGAGGTTCGGTCATCTGCCTATCAGGCTCCCCTCGTTCATCGGTGCTGGATCCGCTTGGAGTCGTTGGCTATAGCACCCCTACATAGTCCGATCCATTTGAGGGACATCCAACCTGGAGTCCGACCGCGTTGTTGCTCATTGCGAATCTAATCAAGTATCGGCGACCTTCTTTGCGTGCCCGGCAGCGCTGAACATGGCAACTGATGCCGACCTCATCAACCGTGACCCAACATAACCTGGGGCTATACAGGATAGAATGTGAGGCGTTGTAATGCCTTCATGGCGACCAGCAGGAGCAAGTCGAAGCGAGTTATGACAAACTTCGGGAAGGAGGTTGAAGGATTATGCAACTTGCGTCAGATCGCAAGCAAGGCCCAGGAAAACGTGGCGACCGCCATGAACATCAAACAACCTTCCGTCTCCAAGATCAAAAATCGGGTGGATATGTATCTCTCGACACTCCGCAGCTACGTCGAAGCGGTCGGTGGCAAACTTGAACTAACAGTGAAGCTGCCGGCCCGGCCGCCCGTGAGGGTCGAGAATCTCGTCGACTTAGCTCGGCGAGCGGTGAGGTTATCAGGTTGGCGAGTTGGTTTTCGACGGAGGCTCGCTTGACGCCTGAGACAAACGCTCGGCTGCTAGCGTCTATGAACGCCGGTCGCCTTCTGGTGGTGTGCGGCGCTGGGCTGTCGATGGCGCCGCCCAGCAGCCTGCCGTCGGCGTGGGCGGTCGCCGAGAAGTGCTTCGACAAATACCGACTAGAGTCTGACCCGCAGTGCGACGTCGCTCTCCGGCACAATCTGGAAGCCCTTGCCGAGCACTTTGCAGGCGTCAACACCCTGCAATCGGTCTTCATCGAACACCTCGTGCCTTGGCACGCTTTTGTACGGCCTTCGAATGCCGGGCATGCCGCGATAGCGGATTTTCTCATCACCCGCGCCGCCGTTGCCGGCATATCGAGCAACTACGATACTCTTATCGAGAGACGCGCTTGGGACTATGGCGCGGACTTCCGCGGATCGCTCGATGGAAATGAAGCCACCGCCGATTCGGTCCGCCAGGCGCCCCTGCTAAAATTTCATGGCTGCTCCCACCGCGATCGGCCATCAACCGTGTGGGCGCCTTCACAGCTCAACGATCCGACCATATCGGCCCGCATTGCACGAAGCAAAGTTTGGATGGCTGCCAACCTTCGGCAGAAGGATCTGCTCGTCGTCGGGTTTTGGTCGGACTGGGAGTATCTCAACGCCGTTATCGGAGAAGCGCTGATCGATGTACAGCCGCTGTCCGTGACCGTGATCGACCTGTCGCCGGTGAACGCGCTCCAGCAGAAGGCTCCCCAGCTCTGGGAGATAGCACACGCGCAAAACGTGACGTTCGAACATGTTCAAGAATCAGGAGCTGTGGCGCTCGACGAGCTTCGTCGCGCGTTCTCATCGAACTACCTTCGGCAGGTTCTCGATGCGGGACGGGTTGCCTTCGAGCACGCCACCGGAGTCCAGTGCGACCCAGCTTGGCTAAACGTCGACAACTTCGATAGTGAAACTCTTTACGGTCTGAGACGCGATGCCGAAGGTGTTTCGGCGTCAGAGCCGGCTAAACTCCTGCGGCCAGCAAATCCGGAAGCCCTCGGGTTCTTCCACTTGCTACTCCGTCAGGCAGGGGCAATTCAACGCGCCGACGGTTATAACCTGAACGGTCGGAGCATCCGCGTCATCAATGGAGCACAATCCGTCCTCGGGACGCTTCGCGGCAGGTTCGTCGAGCCACCTGCGGTGATGCAGTCTGACATCGTTGTGGCAGTGGGCGCAACGGACCTTGGCGTACCGAACAACGTCGTGCGCGGCGGACGCGCCGGTGACGTCATTCGTCCCGACCCAGCGGGCGAATGGTTTGATCTCGCTGGGGCAAGGGCGGCGCTAGGCATCTAATGGACATTCTCACGCAAGCCGAAATCCTCCTTCGCGACGCCCAGTACGAAACCTGGACGTGGACTGGCTCTGCCGGCCCGGTGACTTGTTTTGAAAACGCGGCGCTGATGGGATTCGTCCACGCCTTCGACAACGCAGATGGGCTACTCACCGCCTGGAAGGAGAGCCAGCAGGTCGCACTCGCTCGGCACGCCACCTCGTTGCGCGGCGCCGGAGCGAAGGCGTGGAACGTCTATTCGGTCTTTCTTACTCCTGATCGCGATGCGCACCGAGGGCGCGAGATCGAGCGCATCGAAGAGGATTTCTCTTTGACCCGGAAGATCGCCAGGGCATCGATCACGACGGCCGATGACGTTGAGAAGGCGCTTTTACCAATGCTGTCCATACGCTCCAAGCCGCTGCTCGGCGCGTCCAATTTCGAAACGAGATTGCGCGCCAGGCTGAAGGACATTCCTCTCGATGCCGTTACCGCGTTCCTAAACGAAACCACGCCGGCGGAGGTCGCTCGCATTTTGGGAGAGAAATCATGAGACTCGATTTCATCGAAATATGCGGCTTTCGTGGTTTCAGGGATCTCGTCCGGATCAACTTCGGACGGGGCTTCACGGTGATCACTGGCCGAAACGGCGTGGGGAAAAGCACACTGTGCGATGCGGTCGAGTTTGCGATCACGGGCTCCATCGACAAATACGCCGTCGAGAAGGCGGCAAAGGAAAGCCTCAGCGATTACCTCTGGTGGCGCGGCGAAGGTATCCCCAAAGCTCATTACGTCACCGCCTCGTTCGTCGACGATAACGGGAAGCCATTCACCATCAACCGAACGCGGGAATCTGGCTCCGATCGCTCGGTAGAGGAAATCCGCGCCGCACTCTGTCATGGACCTGCGCCGGACGACGCTCTTCGGCAGCTTACCCGGACGTCGATTATTCGCGACGAATGGATCGCGGCGCTTAGCCTAGACCTCACCGAAACGGAGCGATTCGATCTCGTCCGCTCGGCGCTCGGCGCATTGGAGGGTTCGGAAGCGGCTAGCAAAGCCAAGGAGGTCGTGGCGGCGGCCGAAGCCGCTCACTCTAGAGACGAAGCCGCCTATGAGGCCGCCCGTTCGCGCCTGGCTGACAGGCTAACGCAACAGTCTGAGACACAAGCCTCCCTCAGCCGAGCCGGGGATGTCTCTGCGGCGCTCCAGGTGATCGCCGCCGCGGTGCCAGATGCACCGCCCGAGCTGACGGCACGGCTGGTGGCAGGTCGAAACGCACTCGTGAACGGACGGGCTCGATGGGGTCGAATGGGCGAAGCGCTTCAACTCGGTCGCGAGGTCGCGTCGGCGCAAGCCGCCTTCAACGCTCCGGAGGCAATTGCGAATCGAGAGGCCGCATCAGCGACGAACGAAGCGGCGCAGCGGGAGCATCAGTCTGCGCAGCAAGCCGTCTCCGAAGCCGAACAGCGCCTCGTGCGCGAAGAAGAAATGGACGCGATCGCGGCGTCGTTAAGCCTTCTCGTCGAGCACGGCGAGCGCCTTGGGCTGCACGATGATCACTGCCCGCTATGCGCGGCCCACCGAACGTCGGAGGAGTTTGCCGCCGGTTTGGCCGCTGCACGGCGACGAATTGCATCACTGGCTTCGGGCGTTCAGCGTGCTCGCGATGCTCTCGCCGCCGCGAAAGACAATGCGCGGAAACCTAGCCTCGCGTTGCAGGCAGCAGTTGCCACCGTTCAAATTCATGCGGACGAACTGCGCCGGCTGCACGACCAGGAAGCGGCGCATGTGGATTTCTACACCCAGTGGGGGCTTGATCACCGCTTCATCAATGATCCTGACGGGCTGGAGAAGGCGATTTCTCTCGAACGCGACCAGTTGATCAACCTTGAACGTGCCCTCCTTGTGCTGGAAGCCTCACAAGCGGTGTCGCAGATGTCGTCGATCGAAAGCAACATCTCGGCGCTGCGAGCTGAAATCGAGAAGCTGGCGCAGGCGGTCAGTCAGTCGCAAAGTGCCGTCACCGCAGCCCGCGAAATCGAACGCTCCGTCAAGCGTGTGGGTGCTGAGATCATCGACGAGCGGCTCGCTCAGATCAGTCCCCTGCTCAACGAGCTCTATCAACGCCTCCGACCGCACGCCGACTGGCGAACGATCGACTACAGCATCCGCGGAGACGTTCGACGCTTCCTTAGCCTCAAGGTGGGAGAGGGCCTGAACCCGCAATTCGTCTTCAGCAGCGGCCAGCGCCGCGCAGCAGGCCTGGCCTTCCTTCTCTCGGTTTATCTTGCGCGCGCGTGGACGCCACTCAGGTCCCTTCTCCTCGACGATCCCGTTCAGCATATCGATGATTTTAGGGCTCTTCACTTAGTCGAAGTGCTCGCCGCCCTCCGCTTGGACGGTCGCCAGGTAATCTGCGCGGTCGAAGACCCCGCGCTGGCCGATCTATTATGCCGGCGCTTGGTGAGCACCTCGACGGAGGGAGGCCGGCGTCTCGACATCGACCTTGGACCGGTCGGCACCACAAGCGTAGTCCTCGCCCAAGAAATTCATCCGATGCCGGTCGGCGTTCTACGTGGTGTCGCCACCGCATGACGACCAAAAGCGCGCAAATCGAACTCCCGGCGCCGCGCGAACGTCGGGCTCACGGCCCTTGGAGCGATCTGGCGCTCCACACCATCGGCTGGCGCGCGTTTCAGGATCTTTGTTCGCAGGTATGCGAGGTCATACTCGGCCGACCCGTGGAGATCTTCCGCGAAGCCCAGGACGGCGGTCAAGACGCGGTCTTCCTCATCCCGTCGGGAACAGACGCGCCGCCCATTGGCACGGTCCAGTGCAAGCATACGTCCGATGCCATGAAGGCCTTGAAGCTCAGCGATCTCACCGCCGAGCTTGGGAATGTCGAGCAGCTGGTCGAAGTGGGTCAGGCTGACACATACGCCTTTATGACGAACATGAGCGTAGATGCGCCTGTCGCGGCGGCCATGCGTGCCAAGCTTCGGGCGCTTGGCGTGCGTAAGCCGCACATTCTCGGTCGCCAATACATCGTCCGGGTCATCAAAACCAGCGCGCGCCTACGGGCCCTCGTCCCGCAGGTCTACGGCCTTGGGGACCTCACCTCAATCGTGGATGAGCGACTGAGCGAGCAGAGCCGGGCGCTGCTTGACAGCTGGACTCCAAAGCTTCGCACCTATGTGCCGACGAAAGCCCATCGCGACGCCGTCAACGCCATTTCCAACCATGGCGTGGTGCTGCTGTTGGGCAATCCCTCAAGCGGTAAATCGGCAATCGGCGCCATCGTCTCGACAATCGCTTCGGAAAATCCAGACAACACCGTTCTCGCTTTGACCAGTCCCCGCGACTTCGAGGCCGGGTGGAATCCCAACGATCCTGGCCGATTCTTCTGGATCGACGACGCCTTCGGCTCGAATGTGCTACGCGACGACTATGTGCAAGACTGGGCATCGGCGTTCTCCAAACTGCGGGCTGCCATCAAGCATGGCAACCGATTTCTCCTGACATCTCGTAAGCATATATATGAGGCGGCGCGGCGTCGTCTGGGCCAACGCAACCTTGCACAATTCGCCGATGGCAGCGCCGTTGTTGACGTCGGTCAGTTGAGGTCAGAAGAAAAGGCTCAGATTCTCTATAACCATGTGAATTTCGGCAAGCAGAGCCAGAGCTGGCGAACAAGCGTCAAACCACACTTGGCCGCTGTCGCCGACGTTCGCGACTTTCTTCCTGGGATTGCCGAACGCCTCGGTGACCCGAACTTCACGAAGGGGCTCGCACCCCGCGAAAGCTCGCTCGTGCGTTTTATGGAAGAGCCAACAGAGCATCTGATTGATACGATCAGTGCCTTGGATGATCAGCTGCAAGCTGCGCTCATCCTGGTTTACGTGCATCAAGCTGGCTTCGATCCTGGTAACCATGATGTGTTGGCTGCCAAGGCGGTTGCAGAGCTGACGGGGCACATCCTTAGTAAGATCCAGGATCGTTTCGCTGAACTGAAAGGCTCGTTCCTGAAATTATCCGGATCAAGATGGACCTTCGCCCATCCGACGATCTCCGACGCCTTGACGGAAATCTTGCGCCAGAAGCCGCATATGATGGCGGCGCTCATACGGGGCGCGACAATTGACACCATTCTCAGCAGTTTCACGTGCGAGGGATCGCCTCTCATTCGAGACGCGCTCGTCATCCCGACGACGCTCGACGACGCTCTTGTCGCCCGGCTCGGCCACACCCCAAATGAATGGCACCCCAATTGGATGCTATTCCACTTTCTGTCTTATCGGGCGAGCGAATCCGTATTCTCAAAAACGGTCCAGCAATTTCCAAATTTACTTCGCCGATCCTGCTGGCGAACCGACCCTGCCGGCAACGACCCCCGGATCGCGGCCTACGCCCGGGCCCATCACCTCGGCGCGTTGCCGGGCGATCTGCGCTCGGATGCGGCCGGCATCCTTGAATCCGCCGCCCTCACGAACCTAGACGCTTCGTTTTTCGACGAACCCGAGATCTTAGCGCTCCTAACGCCGCTAAGACTGATCAGAATTGGGTTTGCACTGCGAACAACGGTACTGCCTTCGCTCGAAGAGCGGATCGACGAGATTGTCGCCGACGCTGACTTGGACGAGGAGCCTGACAGCCACTTCAAGAAGCTTCTTGCCGTGCTCGATCGCATTGAAGCAATCGGTGTGGACGCGGACGCCGCAGCCATGATCTACGACGCGCGCAATCAGGTGAAGCGGTCAGTCAAGGGACTGGAAGAGCGCAAGCGCGAGGAGGAGGAAGGCACGGAGGACGAAGCGGATTGGACGCACATAGTGACACAAAAGAAGGAGGAAGCTCCGGCTCCTACTCCCGTCGCCGCGAAGCGCTCAGTGTTCGACGATGTCGACAAATAGTTGTCGACATCGTCGAACAATTGCGCTCCCACTCTGCCCCACCCTCGACCGAGAACGAGGACGCGAAGCGCGCGCTCAGAGGCCTGCCGACGCTCAAGCGGGCTCCGACTATCAGATCGGCGTCTCGATCTCTCGATCCTCGCTGCCCTGAAATTCCTCCTCATTTCCAATGCGGCGACGCGCCTCGTACTCGAGCCAGCGAACGAGGAGGGTTTGGAAGCGAATCTAGAGCGTGTTATGAACTTCGAAGTACGGGGATTGCATGGACGAGCATAAGCATGGCGAAGACGACAAAGTGGAGCCCGGCAAGAGTTTCGGGCAGACGCTCATAGTCGCGTGCCAGGCGCCGAAAGCGGTTAAGCCATCCGAAGCTGCGCTCGACCACCCATCGCCGTGGTAGTAGCACGAATCCCTTCTTTGCTTCGTCGAGCTTGACCACCTGAAGGTCGATTCCCTGGTCTCGCGCCGCCTGCGCGGGTTCTTCACCCGTATAGCCCTGATCGGCAAATGCCACTTTTACAGTTTCTCCCGTTGCCTGTTGCACCTGACGCGCCAACTCTGCCACCTGCGCACGCTCCTGCTCGTTGGCCGGTGTCACGTGCACAGCGAGCAACTGACCCAGCGTGTCGACCGCCATATGCACCTTGCTGCCACGCTTGCGCTTGTAGCCGTCATAGCCTGCACGTGGACCGCTTTCGCAAGTTGACTGGATTGTTCGTCCATCGAGGATTACTGCGCTGGGCTGCCCCTGCCGCCCTTGCGCCACACGTATGATCGATCGCAAATCACTTACCATGCTCTCAAAACAGCCTGCTGTCAGCCATCGCTGCGTCTGCTGGTACACGAGTTCCCACGGCGGAAAGTTGTTGGGTAGCATGCGCCACGGAGCCCCAGCGCGAGCCATCCAGCGCAATGCATTGAACATCTCGCGCAGCTCGTATTTGCGCTGTGGTGCGCTCTCATCCATCAGCGTCAGATACGCTGCCACAAAGCTCCATTCTTCGTCTGACACGTCTGTCGGATATGGTTTGCGTTTTTCTCTTGTCATGCCTCCAGGGTACCAGGTTTGACACGAAGTTCCTAACACCTTCTAGAGTTCCATGCTCCAGGACGCGTATCCAAATCGACTCGAGGGGTGTGGCGAAGAAAGCTTTGATAATTGCGATTTCCGCGCGATAAGTAGCGAGATAGCTCGGGCACTCGCTCAGCGCTTCTCACTGCTAGCCGGCTTTGGGCCTGAAAGCGGCCGACTACCATAGACGCTGCTATTGCGGCAAAGGGTCGATGAACTGTGAGTTGACGAAGCCCGGAAGCGGCCGCCCCGCTGCGCGACGACGTCACCGTCGGCAACCCGCCCTATTGCTGACGTACAAGGGAGCCTCGCCGACCGTCGGCAAAGGCCGACCAGCTCTCGCCGGAAACCGAGCTGATTCCGGATTGAACCGGACGTTGGAATGACGGTCTCGTGTATTGCGCGGTCGGCAACTATTGGCCGTCTCTACTCATTCACGGAAGGCGTTCGAAAACTGCCGTTGAAGATTTCAACGGCAGCTATACGCCACCTCCGTTGAACTGGTGCTCTCGGCCACAATCTGCCGTTCAGCGGGTGTGGAAATCTGCCATTGGAGCGGCTGCACTACTCCCGAGAGACGAACGAGCTAATTGCAAACTTCATCCTTTGCGGACATACAGGCGTTTGTGTCCCACGTCGGCCCCGTTTTCCCCGACGTATTTGGAAGACGAGCCACCGAAAGTGCCCTTTGGGATCGGAAGGGCATAGGACGCAATTGCACGAGAATGTACGGTAGACCACCTTTGAGGAAAGTATTCGTAAGGCGCTCAGCCTACCCTCATGATGCCGTCCGTTCTAACAAACGGGCGACATTAGGCTCCGCCTTGCCGACGGCAGTTTCCCAGAAACGTCAAACACTGTCTAAGGATTGCGAGGTCCACGCCAGCGCTCAGAAGAGCAAGCGTTCCCGCGCCAGAACGCGTGCTTAAAGTCGCCGATGCACCAGTCGGCGATACCGCTTGGTACGTAGCAGGATTACACGATGGAGGTAATCATGGGCTCCGCGCCTTTTTACATTTTGTTATCGCGCGCCTTCGACACTGTATCTGCCAAATTTCTCTCATCCGTACGCCACTGCACAACGCGACGCCCGTTTTTTGATACGTCCAGTAAAAAGTTTGTCTCTGCCGCGCTAATCGGCTTGACGGCGACGGTCATTGGCTCACCGACGGCTCTGGCAGCTGAATGCGATGCCGCGCTAGTGCGATCAATTTTCTCGTCGGGATCTACCATTCACACTGACTTCAGGTTAGCGCAAATGGTGTCGAAAGAGCAGTATAACGATATAAAGCACAATTTCTCGGGGATAGTGGAAATTTATGGTGTCCCCATCGGAGAAAAATACGCAGACTACACGAAGAACTTCGAAAAGATGCTACAGATAACAAATACTTCATTAAGCGAAGATCTCGCGCGCAATATAGCCTGGATAGGGCTCGATCCCGACGCAAAAGACGCGTATAGCGAATGCATTCGTAGCGGCAATAGTGTCAAGGAAGGATTGCATCTGATTGCCCAGGATGCCACGCAAACTGAGGTGACGGTGTTGGTTCGGTGGGTGCCATCACCAGAGACAACCTCTAATCAGACGAACCTTATATGGAATTTGAAGAGCAACATGTTGAACTCTGATTTACCAACCCTCATTCACGTGATTGGAGATCAGCGAGTTGTCGTTAAACGGCCGACAGCGCAGTTCACTGTAAAAGTTCGGAACGGAACAAGGGATGCCACCATCGTGCTGACCCCATACGTGCCGCCGCCGAAACCGCCGGCCGCACAGCCTGCCTTCATCGAGCAACTCAAGACCGAACCCATCGCAGCGAACTGCGGCGCAATTGGCGGAAACAACTGTTCGGGTGCACCCACGGTCGACAAATGCGTGACAGTAGATTCGCTTAGCAACGTGTTTGAGATTGCCACTGCGAACATCGTTGACAAGATAAAACAGGGAAGCGCAGACGCCTGGATTACGTCCAAAGAGCCACAACGCATATGCGCGAGGGCTGACGCATCGGTTGGACCAGGAGGTACAAGCAGCGGCGTATCAGGGAAGATCTCAGTAATGCAACGCATTTGGCAGTCTGATCCAGACGGTGACTTGTTTCGATATATCAGACGGGGGGGGACGCAGCCCCCTCAAATGATGATGTTGGTCAGGTAAGCGAAGATACCTCACGGGATCGACAATATCGGGGTCTAGCTGGGAGTTATTAATTATTGTGCCTTCCATTCGACTTTCTGAGCGAATTTAGCGCTCGATGCTACCGTCACCCTTTTCAATGGAGGAAGATATGTCGAAAATTACTTTCGTAAGCAAGAAGCCAGCAGGCGCACTTGGAAACTTTAACTACGAATACACATGCAGTTGCGTGGGAGGCTCCACGATGCCGAACGTGACTGTGACGGCAGCGAACGACAACGAAGCAAGGGTGCTGGCACAAATGCAGTGTGACGACTCCTGTGGAGAAGGAGTGAAAGCCGCAATTGCTCAGTTCACGGTTACCAGCCCTGAATCCATCGTCCGTTTCAATCCCCCTTCAGCCAAAACCGTGACAGTAACCTCGGATCGAGTTTACGAGTCAGCACCAGATGTCACGCGGCGACAGTTCGCTTGCATCTCATTCTTCCCCGCTGACATTGGTTATCTCGGCATCCGGAACAACTGTGCCGAATGCAAGGTTGCGGTAGTCTCGTGGTCCGACGCAGGTGTGTATACGTATAAGGTTTCCGGCTACGATCAGATCGTTGTGGAGTTAGTTAGTGGTACTGGTCAATTAATTGGAGAGCAGCCGTGCTGATCTCACGGCAAAGGTCTAACGCATTGGTCAAGCGGATTTGCCTATGGCGAGCTGCTTGCCTACTATTCGTTGAACGAAGCTTCTGAGAAAACTTGACCGACGGAAATGTGTCGACTCTGAAAATCCGACGTTACTCATTCTCTTTTACACCCTCGCCCCCGGATTCTCGAAAGGCTTAAAAAGGAGATCAAAATGCCATCCGTTGCTCTGCAAAAGCTCGATTTTCCAACTGGCCTGCCACCAACCATAAGTCATCCGTCCATGCAGGTTGGTGGCATACTCGACGATGGCACTGTCGCAGGATTCGTAAGCGACGGCTCGCGGGTGTTCGGACTCTTTGCTAACAAAGATGGGCACACAAAATATTTCGATGCCCCACCGAATTTACCGTACGGAGGTAACGCACCTTTTCTAGGGACCCCCGCACGGATGATCAATCGCAATGGATTATTATTAAGTTACCCACTTTCAACCAATGATGTTTTTACGCTTGATAGCCGCACCGGACAAGTGGGGAACATTGCTGTTAAATCAACAATCCAGGGCATTCCGATGTCGCTTCTGGATGACGGGACGATATACGGCCTAGGCTATGGAACCGGAAAGGCCGTGCATATCACCCCGGACGGCCAGTTCACGACCGTGAAAGTTCCGTTAAATGGCTTCGGTGATGCGCTTAGCATAGTTGTTTCTAGCAACGAAAGCGCAATGGTCTATCACGCAATCAAAGATGGCGAAAACAGACCCGCAGGTTCGTACGACGCAATCATTGTCTGCAACGCGCGCGTAACCCACCTCTCACTGTTCGAGGCTTTGGCGGTCAACGATAAAGGTGACGCGGTGGGGTCTCAAATAGATGGACAGCCCGGGATTCCGCCCGCGGCACGGCTTAGCGCATATATCAATGGCCAAATGAGCCCAATCTCTGTTGAAATCCTTCCAGGCTTTCTTACGTCTGGCATAGGACGCATATCAAACGACGGCACGCTAGTTGGTACGTATATTAATAAGGGAGTCACAGCGTGTGGGCTGTTCGCGTGGAATGACGGATTGGCTACCGATCTTTCGAGTGCTGGGGATCTTCGCGGGATGAAAGTTTCTTTAGTCACGCCGTTTAATGAAACCAATGCGTTCGCAATCACTGGACGCGGACCCAATGACGCATACGATTCCGCTTTTCGGGCACAACTCTTGCCATAGCTTGCAAGGAGAGTCTTAATAGTCGATCTGTGGCCATCAATGCGATATCTGAGGCTACGTGCTCACCGAACTCGTTGGCTACATGGGTTAAAAGGCGGTAAGGTCGCTCAGTTTCTCATCATTTCACTTGATGGCCGAGCGTTGACTTAATGCGGACGCGCTCATTGGCCGAGAGCGACTCGCGAAGCTAATTTCAATGAGCGGAGTACACCGACCCACTGACCGTGGCGGTCTCCCTAAGCGACTGCTGCACTCCGAAACCTGCCGTTAAAGCTTAGACTGCTTGACCGGCGGCTGAGGGGCGCGAGTACGCATTTGCTTGTAGTGAATACTGACGTTCGCCGTAGCCGAAGTGCGAACGTCGGCAAAGCGACTCGTTGCCGCCGGACGGATGCGATACCTGAACGTCAGGTATGGCCGATTTCGAGGCGCTCGATTTGCACGTTCAAGAGCCTTGGAGCATCCAACGACGGGTTCTCGCTGGCTGGCGGCAACGCTGCGTGACAACCACTACGACGGAAGATTTATGGTTGAAAACGTGTGAACATCGAAAGTTATTTGGGTAACGGGCGCCGTTCGGTGAGCCATTTTCGAGGCCGAAAGTCGGCCAAAGCGGAAGTTATTTGGTTGAATTTGCGGAGGCAAATCGAGTTCCTCTACACGATCCCACGGCGAACCACCTTTGAGCGACCGTCAGTTCGCTAGTCGCAACGCTACTTGTGTGCGATTGGACAATTCACCACGTATCCCAGACGTCGGCGAAGCCAGACCTTAAATTTCGGGCCCTCAACTCATCCGTATCCATCTGCGGATAAAGGCGATAGATCCTTAATGGTCGCATATTTACGGATGATTCACCCTCCGGAGGCCAAACTGGTGAAAGTGCCCGAATGCTTTCCGGTTCAAGTCTTTGAACAAGAGTCAGATACGGCTGAAAAACATGTGCGAACGTCGGGTGTATACACACCCTATCATGAGCGTCCCAGATCGCCCAGTGAGCAATTGCTGTTGCTCGGGCGTCTCCAACTAATTTAGCTTCCCGATACAAGCACCAGAGTGCGACAAACCTAATTAACTCGGTGCCGTGTGGGTCTGAGGGGGCGGTCAACCTTCCGGTCTCCACTTCCGGTTCGTAGTAGTTGACGCCTTTTACAGCATGTGTCACATCGGTCGAACGTCGAGTCCAGAAGGGGTCCAGTGACTGATCCAGTGGCCTAGAAAAAAAGAATTCTTTTGCGAACCATGGAGCGAGGTCGTGGAGTATGGCTCTTACCTTCGCTAGCGAAACGGTAGGGTCAACAACGCTCAGAAGCGGATATGAAAACCACGCCTTTGCCCGTTTGAGCGCAGGATCACTATCGACGTCGGCCACGATGTCGTAGTTGTGTTTGCCCCGTGGGCCGGGGCGAAGGACAGTCTCCCCGGAAAGTACTTTGTATATGTACTTGCTGTTGGCGGGTTCTTTGCCAGATTGGTAGGGTTCATCTGGAGAATACCGTTTGCTGGCGCCCGATGCGGTATATCCCGAGTCAAACAAGAGTTGCCTACCCCACATCATCGAACGCATCGCAGCGATCTGATCAACGGGGTCTCTGTCGGTCAGCGCGTCAGGGGGCGCTGGACGCACGTCATGAGCCATTGGGCGGGCTCTCCAGTGAGTGTAACCAGTATAGTTGTCTGATTACACCATACGGCCAGAATCATTGTAAATCTGCGTTTTTGGTGTCTCGGTGAACGCCAACTGAGACACGGCATCGTGTTGCACGATTTTTGAAGCCTGATAGCGTATTGGAGCAACGGCTCCGTCCGGCCGGTCGTCGAGCGAACATCGCATGTAGTCGAGGATTCTTACGTGTCGCAGCAAGGCGACACGCGTCACTTCGATGTGCTCGGCCGGAGTCAAGCATTCGCTGCGATCGATGCTCGGCACCTAGTTCAGTAGCAGCACGCGGTCAGTGGAATTTCCGGCCTCGCTTCACCGCGGGCCGCAACAATGGCTATGAGGAACACCGCTTCGGAACAACCTAACCGCGGATCGCGCGCAGGCGCCGCCTTAAGTGGTCGCATAAAACGGTGACGCCACCCCGACAGGCGCTGTGCCACACAGGCCATCTAGGAACTGTCGCTGGTGCAGGAGATCGATCCTGGCGCCCATCGAACTTACGTCCGGTAGCACTACGTGTTACGGAAGATTTGTATCTCGACGAAGGAGGTCTTGAGATGAAAGACCCTTAAAAAGGTAGGCTGAATAGACAACGCCTCGAGGCGGCAACCTCAAGGCGTCGATGTACTGCGTCGAATCTCACATCCGATGTAGTTCATTCTACTCAGCCCCCTCCCCATGTCAATCGCCCAATCAGATTTTTTTCGATCTGAGGCGGGCGCTCGTCCAAAGATTCGCGCACCTCAGTTGAGGTAGCCCGAAAGTGGAGCATAGATATGAGCATAGATTCGCAAATTGCTGCTGCCCGAGCAGCGATTGCAGGGCACGACGGCGTTATAAGGGGACGTCGAAAACCAAGAATGGGTAAACCTGGAGGGCGGGGCTCGCTGTTTTTCAGCGTAAAGAACCGTGGGTTCATTCCGGTCAGATCACGACTCCAGAGATTGTATTGCTTCTTGCTCGAAGAGGATCCTGAAATTGTTTTGTATCGGACTGATGCAATCGAAATCCGCACGGGCAATCAGATACAAATTCCAACATTTTTAGTTTGGAAAACGAACGGTGTTGTATCAATCAGGGAAATCGTAAGTACAAGAAGTTTGGCTTCACCAAATGTTGCTAGGAAATTTAAGGCTTTGTCTGTGGCCGCAAGTTCTTTAGATATACCGTTTGAAGGTATTAGTGAGAAGGAGATTCGTTCCAGAGTTGATCTGGACCTGATGATCTCCACCTATAACCGAGGTGGAAAACGTTACGGCCGAGAGGTCGTAGGTGAGTATGTCCTTGAGTTCAGCAAGCTCATACCTCAAACGGAGTTCACGGTAGGTCGATTTCGATCGCTACTCACCGAAAACAGTCTTCCATGCGGCTATCTCGAGGCGGCAATTTTCCATCGACTTATATCTTTACGGGGGAGCGCTGGTCTCGACGCAGACACAATGCTGGAGGTGCGCCGTGCGTGATCTAGTGCATCCAGCTAATGCGGATTTATCCGTAACCATCATCGTCGGACTTCGATTTTACATGCATGGAGTCGAGAATGAAGTCTCGTGCGTAACTAAAACGAGCATTAGATTTGCAGCATCCGATGGGGGAAAATCACGCGTATTTCCAATGAGATCATTTAGGAAAGCGCTCGACGAAGGCGTTATTCAGGTCGTCGACAGCGAAGGAAACCCGCAAACTATCAGTCAAATAAGAACGTTGTCTAGACTGAGCGAACGGCAGATCGAAGAGAAAAATTTACGTCTCAGATACGTCAAGTTTGCCTTGTCTAACGGGCCATTTCCATTTAGAAAAAAGAATCTTCTTGATACGATAAGAGCAGTTTCGTCCGAGATGGAAAGGGAGCAAAAGGAACTCTTCGAGGACTGGGTGAGTTCGCCCGATAGCGAGGGTGATCTGGAGCTTAGAAGAACTCCTGAACCACCTTCTCGAGCGACGCTTGCGAGATGGCTTAAGCGATATATTGATTCTGGTCACGATCCATTGTCACTCGTGAGTGATACGGATCGGAGGGGGCCACGTGGAGGGCGGTTCTCCCCAGAAATAGAGTCTCTTATTGCTTCGAAAATAGACAGTGAATATCTAACAGACCAAAGAATTTCTGCGGTCTTGACACATAGCATCATTGTTGACGAGATAGTCGCAAATCCGCAGAGCTACTCTGCTACACCTCAAATTCCGAGTGATCGAACGATCCAGAGAAGAGTTGCTGAGATAGATCCGTACATTAAGACATGGTTGCGATTTGGACGACGGCAAGCGGATCGCAAATTTACGCCAGCAGGCATAAGTTTCCTTGCGAGCCGTCCGATGGAATGGGTCTTCATGGATGGTCATGTGATGCATGTCCTTGTCATTGATCCTTCCGATGGAGACATACTTTGTAGACCGCTACTCGTCGCGCTTCTAGATCTTTGTACCCGGTCGTTGGTGGGCTATTACATCAGTCTGCTGCCGTTCTGTGCCACAACCGCTCTCGAGGCCGTGAAGGACATGCTTTGCAGAGATCCGTCTGTCGAACCGGGCGGCGAGGCCGAATTAATAACTCCTGATAACGGCAAAGATCTCAGATCTTCAGCGATGGTTAATGTTTTAAAGCGAACCGGAATGCATTTCGAGCCGGCAGAGGCATACCATCCGAACGGAAAGGCAGCAATGGAGCGGTTTTTCTCAACAGTCTCTGTGCAGTTTTCACACACTATTCCTGGTACTACCTTTTCATCAGCGGAGGACAGAGGCGACTACGATTCTGAAGAACACGCAGCCCTGACACTGGATTCTCTCCGACCGTTATTTAAGCAGTGGGTCGACACTGTTTATCATGTTTCTGTCCATAGCGAAACGGGGCGCGCTCCGAAATTGCACTGGCAGGAGTTGCAACAACAATTTCCTATCCATCATTATCCGCGTAAAGAAATAGACGCGATTGCCCGGGTCCCTTATCAAAGAGTCATTTCAAATGGACGGGTCGAAGTGGATTACCTTCACTGGAAATCGCATTCGCTTGCTTCGTGGGAGCAGCAGGGTGATCGAGATGTCATTGTCCTACTCGACGACTTGGATCTTGAAAGGGTGTGCGTGCATCGCGTTGGAGATCCTCAAGGGTACGTGTTTGCCGATCCCTGTAAGCCTATGTATATGAAGGGTCTCAGCCGCTACGAGCACCAGGAGATACGCAGTCGGTTCAAAGAAGCCGGAGAGAAGGATTTAGCTAAGATCGGAGAGCATACGTTGCATCAGGCTCGCGCCAAATTATGGCGAGACATTCGAGAAGCGGCAGGTGCGATTAAAAAGCGCGTCAAAAGAGCGCTGCTTGGAAGTAAGTCGACACAGGCTCCAGTGCCTGACGACGAACCGACGGATGTATCGGTGGAGGAGATCAGCATAGTAGATCTAGCGACAAATTCTGTTACTTCAGGTTCTAAGGAACTGGAGGTATCGACTCGAGTAATCACTCGATATCAATCTTTCGAAAAATAGGTGGATTTATGAATGATCTTTTTGACCTTGATAGCGGCAGAGAGAAGTTTATGAAGAGGATCAATCTTATCGATCCGGTGGTGGTCGTGCATGATGATATGAAGGTTGCGGTCAATGGAATAAAGGATTGCATTTTATGGTCCAGATCATCCTCGGAACCTGTGGGTGCAGTGCTAACGGGGGTTGGAGGGGCAGGAAAGAGCACACTCTCCCAGTCTTTCGTTGATGCATTCCCAAGATTTGATCGAGACTACGGAGATCGAACGGTTAATATTGTGCCGGCCTTTTACGCGAAAATTCCGCCTTCTGCCACGCCTAAGAGTACGGCCTCGGCACTCGCCAAGGCGGTTGGCGATCCAAAATACAAAAGGGGATCGGAAAAGGAAATAACCGAACGATTTGTGAAAATCCTTGAGACGTGTGAAACGGAAATAATATTTCTTGATGAATTTAATCATCTTAAGCTTAAGGGCACGACTTTTGGGAAAAATGTGTGCAAGTGGATTAAGACGTTGATCGATGCAACTTCTATAGTGATATGTTTGGTGGGAACGCCTGACTGTTTGGACTTGTTGGAAAGTGATGAGCAGCTCGCTCGGCGTTTCGCGCGGAGATTTTCGCTAGGGATGCTTGTGGCGGGAGATGAAAAATTAGGAAAATCGCTGGATTCATATCTGATTGAATACATCGACGAGTGTAAAAAAAAGATCGGAATCTCCGAAATGCCTGATTTCTCAAGCTATGTGTATGTATGGCGAATTTGCCTTGCTACACGAGGTATCCCCGGTTTTATCACTTTACTCATCAAAGAGGCGTGTCTAAATGCGCTTAGTTCAGGGCGAGATTCGCTGACAATGGAGGATCTGGCGGCGGCCTTCGATAAAGGGATAACCTCGTCGGTTGCGCTGACTCCGCCTGGCGTTAATCCATTTCGCCTGTCAGATGCGCGTGTGAAGGAGGCATACATGGAGCAGGCGAGGGATGAACGATCACCTATTGGCTCGTCCAAATCCATTTGCGGATGAATCGCCGCAAGGCGTCTTCCTTAGGGCCGCCTTATTCAACGGATGGCGTTCGCCGTTAGAGATGCTGCTTGCCTTTCAACTGCGGTATCGTCGAACAGTACTGACTGACCCAAAGGTGCTTCAGGAGATATTTGACACATTGGGCATATCGTCACTGGCGTCCGCGGTGATTTTTAACGGCGAAAGGGATTTCTTTCTGAGTTATGCAGCACGACCACGGGCTTCTTTGCTCCGAGCATACGCGACGCCTGTCTGCGTGTCATGTCTTTGCGAATGCGATTATCTTCGCCGTCGGTGGTCGAACCGACTTATATGTTCGTGCGTCATTCATATGCAGGCGTTGCTTTTCGAATGTCCTGAGTGCAGACAAACGCTCGGATTGGACCGTGGTGCTCCCTCTGTCTGTTCTTGCGGATTTGATTTGCGGAAGGCAAAACCTCAGTCAGCGTCGCCTTTCGCGATGTCTATTGAACGTGCATTCGACCGTAGAGATCATGGACTTGTCGGAGATCTCGCACGTCTCTTTCTCCTTCTCGAAGATATCGACTTTACGCGTTCTGAAGAGGATTTTGATTGGTCAAATACGGCCGCCGCCCTCTCACTGAATGATAAACGGTCGATTGACGGGCTTGCTGCTTTGCTGCGTCGCAACAACAGTGCGGAAACTCCGCAACGGACTCTCCGTCCTTTGATGAGATACGGATCAGTGACCCGGTTGCTCGCACTACAGGCGATCAGTGTGTTCGACGCCGAGCGTCACGAGGGGCGCTAAGCCATGAAAGATGGTGTCTCAATTAATAAGTCTTATGACGAAGGGCGACTCGAGAAATCACCGTGACTTCCGTAATCTCATCAATTTTGGCGTAGAAGGCGGAAAATCTCATTTGGCGTGTCGGGGAGTCTCATTTGAGTTGGCGCTGAGCCGATCCGCGGCAGCCACGGCCGCGCTTGTGATCTCAGTTATCCTGTCGTCTTAAGGTTTGTCCGTAAAACGACGTCAAGGTGAGATTCGCAGCAAAAATGATGAGACCGCTGGGGCCAACCCCTCAACCTGAACTGGCACGACGCGACGCGGCCCGTATGCCGGGCAGGTCGCGTCCTGCTTGCGCATTGCGAGATCAGCCATGAGACGCGCGCGTGGCTGGAATGTCGTCGATGTTGTCGAGGCTCGGGAAGCGGTTCGGCTGGCAGCATTCGACGTTCGGGTGTGCTCAACAAGCCACGGCCGTTCGTCCCATCACGTCTGCGCCGTGCAAGGAATCACTGCCGCGATGCGACTACGCTGTTGGTATGCGTTAAGCCGAGAGCTGTCCGTATTCACCTTGGCTTGTCAGCCGGATTGAACGTGCTGGCACTCCGTTTGAAACCAATAGTCGACCAGGCGCTGTGCCTCGTGTAGATCATCCGGGTAGTACGGATCGTCATACCATGGTGACGGGTCGTAGCCCGCTTTCCGCAGGGCAGCGAGTTCGCTCTGGTGTTGCGCCATCGTCGGGGGCGCGTTGGTCCTCAACGCCGCCAGGTCGCGGCACTCTGTTGGAGTGAGGTGAGGCCCGGCATACGGCGCGCCGCCGGCGGCACAACCGGCGAGCAAAATCACCAGTGCGGAAAGTATCGATCGTGTTCCAGGCGGCGTTTTCATAGTCCGTGTCCGAACTCATCCGCAAGCGTCGTGCCCTTGAGTTCGGCGATAAGCCTCGCGAGCTCCCGATGCGTGTCGATCTCGTGACGGATTTGATCAGTCTTGCGTTGCCCACGATAGACGAGGACAACGGGCAGCGCGGGCCTCGCCGGAGATAAACGCACCTTCAAGTTGTCCTCCCCGCGCCGTGGCGCGATAGTCGCGGCATACGTTGCCATGCGCGGGCATCATCGGTCGACGCCGACACTTGCCAGAGAGCAAGGCTTGTGCCTTTGTCTATCTGTCAGCCGGAGCGTGGTCGACGGCCAATGGTGTCCCGTGCCGCCTTTCATCCGCCATGTGCGCGAATGAGCGGATAAACAGCGAGCCCGATGAGCGCCGCGGCGACCACAATGACGGGCTCCGGGAGCTTCCTGAAGCGCCAAAGCAGCAAAATCGTCGCGAGCGCCAGGAGAACGGTGGGCCAGTCAACAATCGAGCGGCGCGCGATCACGATCACGGAGCCTGTGATCGCACCGACGGCAGCCGCGGTGATGCCGTCGACAAACGCCTTGACGGCGGGAAGCTTGCCGTACTTCTTGAAGTACGGCGCTGGCAGCACCGTGAACAGATAGCAAGGCAGGAATGTGCCGAGAGCGGCCACACACGCGCCCACGAACCCCGCGACGAGGTATCCGATGAAGCCAACCGTGATCACGACCGGTCCGGGCGTAATCATCGCGACGGCCACGGCATCGACGAACTGTTTGTCATTGAGCCAGTGATGCTCGGTGACCACACCACCGTAAAGGAATGGCACGATCGCCAGTCCCGAGCCGAACATGAAAGCGCCGGCCTTCGCGAAGAACAAGCCGATCTGGCCGAGCAGGGGCCAGTCAAGTCCGCTGAGCACGCCGCTCGCGGCCGGCAGCTGCGCTGACGGCGCGTGCGGCGTCGGTCGCCGCTCACCGCGCCACTAACAAGCAATCATCACCCGTTGCGCGCGAGATGCGTCCTGAACGTGTCGATCAGCGCGCGCACTTTCGGCGGCGTGTGCTGTGTCGGCGGAAAGACGGCCTGAATGCCGGCAGGCTCCGTCGACCACTCGGGCAACAGTCGGACGAGCCGTCCCGCAGCGACATCTGCGGCAATCGAAAAATCCGTCAGCAGGCCGATGCCGCCGCCCGCGAGCGTCGCGGCGCGCGCAGCCTCGGCCGTATTGACGAGAAACGCGTTCTCGCAGCGCACGCTCTGCGCGCTGCCGTCCGCGTGGCGCAAGTCGAGCGTCTGCGGACGCGGCAACACGGTGAGCGCGACGAACGGCAACGCGGGCAGCTCGGCGGGCGCGCGCGGCTCGCCCCACGTTTCGATGAACTGCGGGCTCGCCACGACCCACTTCTCGAAGCTCCCCAGCTTCACCGCGCGATAGTTGGAATCGGCGAGCCGTCCGAGACGAATCGCGACGTCGATGCCATCCGCGATCAGATCGACGAGGTGATCGCTGCACAGCAGTTCGACATCGAGTTGCGGATGCGCGCGGCGCAGCTCGACCAGCACGGGCGCGACGGCAAGCGTGCCGTAGTCGATCGGCGAACTGACACGCAGCGTGCCGCGCACGGGCGCCTCTTCGCCGCCGATTTCGGCGAGCGCATCTTCGGCGGTGCGCAGGATCTTCACGCTCGCGTCGTAGAACGCGCGGCCCGCCTCGGTGACGCCGAGCCGCCGCGTCGTGCGCGCGAGCAGGCTCGCGCCGACTTCCGCTTCGAGCCGCTGCATGTGCGTGCTGACCATCGTCTTCGCGAGCCCGAGGCGCCCGGCGGCCGCCGTCAGCGAGCCCGCCTCGACGACGGCGACGAAGACGGCCAGCCGGTTCAGGTTTACGTCGCGCACGTCCGCCATGATCGATTGTCCACTCTCGAAGGATTATGTTTTCAAGGTTATCAGCCTTCTACGCGCGGGCAGCGCACGCTAACCTGAAGCTGTCGTTCCGTTGCCCGTTCGTTGTCCATCCACTGTCCATCGCGACCGAACCCGGAGCCATCGATGCCCGCTGCCAAGCCCGCCCAGCCGATCCGCCTGTACACGACCCTGCTATCGGGTCACGGCCATCGCGTGAAGCTGTTCCTGACTCTGCTCGACCTGCCGTTCGAAGTGATCGAACTCGACATGCGCGCGGGCGACAATCGCGAGCCCGAGTATCTGGCGCTCAACCCGTTCGGCCAGGTGCCGACGATCCAGGACGGCGACGTGACGCTGTTCGATTCGAACGCGATCCTCGTGTATCTGGCGAAGCGCTACGGCGACGCATCGTGGCTGCCCGACGATGCGATCGGTGCGGCCGCCGTGCAGCGCTGGCTGTCGCTTGCGGCGGGACAGATCGCGTATGGTCCGTGCGCGGCGCGTCTCGTCACCGTGTTCGGCGCGCCGCTCGATCACGAAACGGCGAAGGGCATCGCGGCGAGGCTGTTCGACGTGATCGACCGCGAGCTGGCAACGAAGCCGTTCGCCGCCGGCGAGCACGTGACGATCGCCGACATCGCCGCGCACACGTACATCGCGCATGCGCCGGAAGGCGGCGTGTCGCTCGAACCGTATCCGAACATCCGCGCGTGGCTGCGCCGCGTCGAAGCGCTGCCGCGTTTCGTCGCGATGCCGGTCACGAAGGCGGGATTGCTTGCCGCGTGATGTTTGTTTCCACGGCCCGTCTGATTCACATCGCCCTCATGGTCTGCGACGCGGGAGCCGCATCATGTCCGATTTCATTCTTCTGAACGGCTGGGGCATCGAAGCCTCGCCGTTTCATGCCGACGAACTCGCCGCGCAGCGGCTCGCAGGCGTGGACAGCCGGGCGGATTCATCGGGCCGTCGCGGCATTCGCCGCTACATGCCGGATCAGCATCGCGAGTTCTACGGGCAGCAGCCGTTCATGATCTTCGGCGGCGTCGATGCGAGCGGGCAGCCGTGGGCGACCGTGCGCGTCGGCGAGCCGGGCTTCGTGTCGTCGCCGGATGCACGCACGCTGCGCATCGACGGCGGCGCATTGCCCGGCGATCCGCTCGACGGACGCTGGCGGACAGGCGCGCTGATCGGCGGGCTCGGCATTCAGCCTCATACGCGGCGGCGCAACCGGATCAACGGCGTGGTGACGGCTGTCGATGGCGGCACCATCACGCTCGAAGTGAGCCAGAGCTTCGGCAATTGCGCGAAGTACATCCAGGGCCGCAAGCCGACGTTTATCGAACGCGCTGCGGATGCGGTTCACGCGCCGCAAGAAATCGCGATGCAACTGAGCGACGCGGACAAAGCGCTGCTTTCGCGCGCCGACACGTTCTATATCGCGAGCGCGAACACGGCCGACGATGCGGGTTTCGCGCGCGGCGTCGACGTCTCGCATCGCGGCGGCGCACCGGGCTTCGTGCGCATCGACGATGCCGCGACACTGACCACGCCCGATTTCAGCGGCAACAAGTTCTTCAATACGATCGGCAATCTGCTGCACGATCCGCGCGCGGGGCTGCTCTTCATCGACTTCGCGACGGGCGATCTGCTTTATCTCGCGGTGCTCGCGGAAATCGTCTGGCAAGGCCCCGAATTGACGGCGTTCGAAGGCGCGGAGCGGCTCGTGCGATTTCATGTGCAAGAGGTGCGGCGCGGCAAGGGTGTGCTGCCGTTTCGCTGGTCCGAGGTCGAGTACGCGCCGCAATTCGCGGCGGCCTTCAACACCATCAGCAAGCAGAGCAAGCAGGTAGCCGCATCGCGGTGGCACAAGCTGAAGGTTGCGTCCGTCGTCGAAGAAACGCCGTCCATTCGCTCGTTCTATTTCGAATCGACGGACGGCGCGCCGTTGGCCGCGTACCAGCCGGGACAATATCTGCCGATCCGCATTCCCGCCGATGGTCATGACGCGCCGTTGACGCGCACCTACACGCTCTCGGATGCGCACGATCCGCGTCGTTACCGGATCAGCGTGAAGCGCGACGGCGTGGCGTCGAACTGGTTGCACGATCATCTCGCGGCGGGCATGGAGATCGAAGCGATGGCGCCGCGCGGCGCGTTCGTCTACGACGCGGCCAGCCCGCGCCCGGCCGTGTTCATTTCGGCCGGTATCGGCATCACGCCGATGATCGCGATGCTGCATCGCGATCTGCAAGCGCGTGCCGGCGACGCGGCGCATGCGAAGCCCGTGTTCTTCTTTCACGGCGCGCGCAGCGATCGCGAGCGGCCGTTTAGCGCGCATCTGAAAGAGATCGCGGCGCGCCATCCATCCGTGTCGATGCATCTGTTCGACAGTGCGGCGAGCGCGCTCGCTGATGGCGTGGCACGAGGCCGCGTGAGCATTGCCGAACTGAAGCGCGCGCTGCCTTTCGACGACTACGACTTCTATCTCTGCGGCCCCGAGCAGTTCATGCGCGACCTGTACGAAGGGCTGCGCGCATTGAATGTCTCCGACGAACGCATTCGCTTCGAAGCGTTCGGACCCGTGAGCGTGAAGCGCACACCCGCTGTCGTTCAAACGGCGGAGCATGCTGCAACGGAAGACGAAAAGGGCGGTGTGCAGGTGACATTCGCGCGCTCGCGACGCACGTCCCAATGGCTGCCGAAGCACGGCAGCTTGCTCGAATTCGCGGAGAAGAACGGTATCGAAGCGCAGTCGAGCTGCCGCTCGGGCGTGTGCGGCACGTGCTCGACGAAGGTGCTGTCGGGCGAGTTCGCGTATGACGGCGACGTGGGAGCCGAAGTCGAGAGCGGCTGCGCATTAATCTGCATGGCGCATCCCGTCGTCGAAAGGGAGAGCGCTGGCCTGACGCTCGATCTCTGAAGTGCTTGTGGGCGTGTTTGTGTGTTATTTGCCCGCGCCTGTCGAAGGCACGCACGTGATCATCAGCGAACTGCCGTTGCCTGCTCCGGCGCTGAGCATCGCGCGATGAAACTCGCGATGGTCGCACGACCATTCAGCGATGAAGTCAGCGGCACATGACGGATGCGGCTTGAGGTCGAGCTTCGCGTTGACGATGTAGCGGCACGTCGCGTGTGAATCGCAGCGGCTCGCCAGGTCGCGCGTGGCGTTGCCGGGCGCCGCGCCGCAATTCGCGCCGTAGGTGCCCGACTGGATGCGTATCTGTTGCTGCGCTTGCACGCTCACGCTGGCGAGCGCGCTCGCGATGACGACGCACACGAACAAGCCACTTCTTCGCGCCATGATCTTTCTCCTGTCGACCAGCGTTAGCGCTTCAGCGCTTACGCTGGTCCCACGCAGAGCGAACTCGACCAGCGTTAGCGCTTCAGCGCTTACGCTGGTCCCACGCAGAGCGAACTCGACCAGCGTTAGCGCTTCAGCGCTTACCCGATCCACGCAACACGTTCGCTACAAATCGCGCATGCGCTCCAGCACCGTCGCGACGATGCGATCGCAGTGCGCGCCGCCGAACTCGAAAATCTCCGGACCGATCTTCTCGACTTCCTCTGCGAGCGATTCACGCAATAACACTTTAGCCCTGAAATGACGGCTTCGCACGGTGGCTTCGGGAATGTCGAGGCACTGCGCCGTTTCTTCGACGCTCATCTCTTCGACCGATCTCAGCATGAACACAGTGCGAAAGCTTGCAGGCAGTGCGTCGAGTTTGCGCTCCAGCAGCGCGCGGATTTCCGCGCGGGCCGCCGCATGATCGGGGGCGCTGTCATGATTGGCGTTCATTGTGGGCATGGCGGTGGACATCTGCTCGTCGTCGGGACAATCGTGCTGCATCGGTAGCAGGTTCTGGCGGCGTGCATCGCGGCGCATTCTCGCGAAGCATTCGTTCAGCACGAGACGCGACAGCCACGTGAAGAGTTGCGCATCGCCGCGAAACTGCGCGATCGCGCGGTATGCGTTCAGATACGCGTCCTGCAATGCGTCTTCCGCTTCGGCATCGTTGCGCAGCGTCGCGCGCGCAAGCCGATACAGACGCCGGTTGTAGCGGCGCATCAGCAGCTCGAACGCGGTGCGCTCGCCCGCTACGATGCGGCGCACGATATCCGCGTCGTCATCGGATAGCGGGTTGGTCTGTGGTTTCGTCTGCTGTTTCGTCCGGATATCGGCGATCGTGCCGTCCATCGTGTCGTTCCTCGTGTATTCGCATGCCGTCATGGCGCCGGCTCGACGATCAGTGTCCCATGCATCGTCGGATGAAAGATGCAGCGGTACGCATAGCGGCCGGGCTTCCCTACCTTGTAGCGCCATGACGCATCGGGCGCAATGCTCTGCGAATCGAAGCCCTTCGCGTCGGTGCTCGCCGTGTGCGCGACGAGATCCTTGTTGACCCATACGACTTCGTCGCCGCGATGCACGGTCAGCGTCGGCGGATTGAATCGCATCTGCTCGATCGTCACGACATAGGTGCCCGCCAGCGCCGGCGTTGCGGCGGCGAGCAACGCCAGCGCGCACGCGCACCGCACGGCATCGCGCACGCGGTTCATTGCGCCTGCGGCAGTGACGACTGCACCATCTTCGCGTGCTCCAGATGCGCGACGAACGCGGGCCTGACCTTCACCAGCAGCGCCTTCAGCTCGGCGTTCTGCGCGCTCGGAATCAGCGTCTTGTCGAGCGCGCCGATCACGTCCTGGTGATAGGTCACTTCGTGATCGATATACGCACGGTCGAACTTCGCGCCTTGCAGCGTCTTCAGGTTCGCGATGTTCGTTTCGCCTCCCTGTTTGAGGCTGTCGCTGGTGGGATTCGCTTCGGGCTTGACGCCGAGCTTATGCACGAGATCAGCGGCAGCCTTGTTGACGCCCGTATGGTCCTTGACCATCTGCTGCGCGAATGCCTTGACGTCTTTCGAATGCGTCTTCGACTCGGCGAGCTTGCCCGCGTCGATATCCGCCTGATTCGCGGCGACGACGATCGCGGCGATCTGCGGATCGGTCGGGCCCGAGCCCTGAGCCCAGGCGCAAGCGCTTGTCAGCGCAAGCGCGGAGAGTAACCAGCGTGTGGATTTCATCTGAGGCCTCCTCGATAAGGTGAGCCGCCTGCCCATCGTCAAGAAGGGCAGGTGTTTGAATGCGATTCGAGGAGTTAGATGTCACGTGCGGGAAGGCTGTTCCGGCACGCGGCCGTTGTGCGATGTATGTGCGATGTGCCGCGCGACACGCCATGCAATATCGGCGGCAGAGAGGGGAGCGTCAGCTGTGCGTATGCGTCGGTGTCTTGCGCACGGGCGGGAAATGCTTCTTGCCGGACGAGAACGTCAGGCGCCGAAAACGCTCGCGCTTGTGCTCTTCCTCGAAGTGCGCAAACGAAGTCTTCACGAGATCGCTGCGCGACACGACGCCGAGCAGATGCATCGAATCGCGATCGGCGACGACGGGCAGCCGTTCGAGATCGTGCACGGCAAGACGCGTCGCGACGAGACGGCAGGTTTCGTCGGGCAGCGCGACGACGAGCGAGTGGTCTTTCAGCACGTCGGCAAGCGGCGTATCGAGCGTGTGACGCGTCGTGCCTTCGCGAACGGCGTCGAGCATCGCACGATCGACGACGCCGAGCACAATGCCGTTGCCGCGCACGACGGGATACGCGCGGCGCTTCTGCGTCGCGCCGAAGTACCGCGTAAGCGCGTCGCCCACAGCGAGCGCACCGTCGATCGCGTCAATCTTTTGCGTCATCACTTCGTCGACATAATGCCGTTCGAGCGGATCGACGCCGTACTCGCGATAGATGTGATAACCGCGGCGCGCGATCTTTTCCGTCATGATCGAGCGCTTCATCACGACGGTCGCGAAGCCGTGCGCGACCAGCGTCGCGGCGAGCAGCGGCAGCAGCGCATTGGCGTCGTGCGTGAGGCCGAACGCGAACACGATGGCGGTGAGCGGCGCGCCCAGCGTCGCGCCGAGCGTCGCGGCCATGCAGACGAGCGGCCACAGCGCGGGCTCGTTGCCCGGCAGCACATGGGCGAGCACGGTGCCGAGGCCAGCGCCCAGCATCAGCAGCGGCGCGAGCACGCCGCCCGACGTGCCCGAGCCGAGCGCGACCACCCAGATCACCGCTTTCACGACGAGAATCGCAATCGCGACCTGGATGACGATGTGTTGATGCAGCAGATCGCCGATCACGTCATAGCCTACGCCGAGCGCGCGCGGCTCGATGAAACCGCCGATGCCAACGATGAGGCCGCCGATCGCGGGCCACCACATCCAGTGCACGGGCAGCTTGTGAAACAGGTCTTCCGTCTTGTAGAGGGCCGCCGACAGGCCCGATGCGAGCGCGCCCGACAACAGCCCTGCGATCACGCACGACACCAGCGAAATGGCCGTGGGCGCAGCCGTTTCGAGCGGAAACAGCGGACCCGTGCCGAAGAAGATCGCGCGCGCGAAGCCCGCGACCGCGCAGGCCAGCGCGACGGGCAGGAAGCTGCGCGGCCGCCATTCGAAGAGCAGCAGTTCGACGGCGAGCAGCACGGCCGCAACGGGCGTGCCGAACACGGCCGTCATGCCCGCCGCGGCGCCCGCGACCAGCAGCGTCTTGCGTTCCGCCGAGGTCAGCCGCACGCACTGCGCGATCAGCGAGCCGAGCGCGCCGCCCGTCATGATGATCGGGCCTTCCGCGCCGAACGGGCCGCCACTGCCGATCACGATGCCCGACGACAGCGGCTTCAGCACCGCGACCTTCGGCGACATGCGGCTCTTGCCGAACAGAATCGCTTCGATCGCTTCGGGAATGCCGTGGCCACGAATCTTCTCGGAGCCAAAGCGCGCCATCATGCCGACGATCAGTCCGCCGACGACGGGAATCGCGATCACCCACACGCCGAGCGTATTCGTCGCGGGCGAGCGGTCGGCGAACGAAAAGCTGCCGAAGAAAAAGAGGTTCGTGAACAGATGAATCAGGCTCAGCAGCACGAAGGCCGCGAGCGTGCTGAGAAAGCCGATGCCCGCCGCCAGCGCGGAAATGCCGGGCAATCGTGCGTTGCTGGAAAAGTCCCGCTTGTGAGAGTTGTCGCTCATGTGTCTACTGCTGCGTTCAGCTGGATTAAAGGTCGGTTTTCAAAGGTCGATTTGCGGAATGCTGAACGCGCCGTTGAGCGAGCGCAGTTCCGCGCGATGCAGTTCGGCAAGACGCGCGAGCACCCTTTCTCCAGCTTTCAGCAGATGCACTTCCACCTGACGCCGGTCGGTTTCGCTGATCTTGCGCTTCACGAGTTCCAGCGCCTCGCAGCGCGAGACCAGCGCGACGACGCCGTGATGCTGTGCCTGCAGCCGCTCCGCCAGTTCGCCGATGGTCGCCCATTCGCGATCGGGATAGCCCTTGATATGCAGCAGCAACAGATATTGCAGCGGCGTGATGCCTTCGCCCTGCGCGGCCTGTTCGGAGAAGCGCTCGAAGCGCCGCATCTGATAGCGAAACTCCGATAGCTGTGCGTAGTCCGCTTTGTTCAATGTGCGTGTGAGTACTTTCATCTTGCTCGCGCCAGGGGGAATCGGAAAATCTATCACAAAACGATATACCCGGCGATGCCTGTGCATTGCCGGACCAAAAGATGTATTGCTGCTGCGTTAAAAGCGCTGCGCGAACTGCATCAGGCAGCGGCGGGGCGCTGTTGCGCCTCGGCCTGCATCTGGGTCTGCCGGTAGAGACCTGCGATCAGATCGGATTGGGTAACGATGCCGACCAGCCTGTCATGCGTGTCGACGACGGGAATGTGGTGATGATCGTCGTCGGCGAAGAGCGGCACCAGTTCGACGATGGGCGTGCCCGTCGCGACCGTGCGCACGTGCGTCGTCATCACGGTGCTCACGAGCCGCGCGCGCGTCGCGTCGCGCTTGAAGAAGCGCGCCGCAATCGTGTCCATCAGGCGCAGATCGGCCGTCTTGGGCTTGTTCGCAAGATCCGCTCGCGTGAGGATGCCGACCACGTGCTGGCGTTTGTCGATGACGGGCAGCGCCTTGATCGAATGGCGCTGCAACAGATCGGCTGCCGCGCGCAGCGTCGTGTCGGGCGTGATGCTGACGACGGGCGTCGACATCACGTCGCGGCACGCCAGTTCGCTGAACGTGCGCGTGTAGGCCTGCAACTGCGTTTCGCGAAACAGCGTTTCGAGGTCGTCGGGATCGATGTCGAGCAGCTCGCCGCGTCGGTTCAGCACGGCTTCGAGGTCGGCGCGCGTGATGCTGTTGCCCGACTCGGGCACTTGCGGCGTGGCGGGCGTCGCGCGCGAAGCCGCGTGCGGATAACGATGGCCCGTCACGGCGTGATAGACGAGCGCCGCGCCGAGCAGCGCCGCCGACTGGATCAGGATCGGCTCGAGCACGAAACGAAAGCCGAGCGCGTGAATCGCGGGGCCGCCGAGCACGGCCGTCAGCGCGACGGCGCCTGACGGCGGGTGCACGCAGCGCAGCGCGAACATCGCCGCGATCGCCATGGCCACGGCCAATGCCGCGGCCGCGACGGGATCGGAGATGAACGTCGCGCACGCGACGCCCACCGTCGCCGACACAAGGTTCCCGCCGATGATCGACCACGGCTGCGCAAGCGGACTCGCGGGCACGCCGAACAACAGCACGGCGGACGCGCCCATGGGCGCGACCAGCATCGGAATGCTCGCGTTCGGGCCTAGCAGCAGATGCATGCTGCCGCCCGTGAAAGCGATGCCAATCAAGGCGCCGAGCGCCGAGCGCATGCGCTCGGGCCATTTGACGTTCATCGCGGCCGGATAAAAACGCGCCAGCCAGCGGAAAAAAGGGGAACTGGTCAAGATGTTGTTCTGTTGGTCGTGGTTGGAGGCGAGGCACGCGTACGTTAAGGGAAAACCCCTCAGCAAGGAAACAACTTGTGGTCATGGATATATGCCAATGTGATATAAATCCGCGCTTTCGCCGTACAGGCGAGCCTCGACAAGGCCCGCAAATACAGGGAAAACCCGCATCGGTCATCCGGTCGGACTGGATCACAACGTGATACGAATCGGGGGCGGAACATGTGTCGATCATGCAGGGACAGCGCAGAAAATGCCCCCTGCGTTTTGCATCGCAGCAGCGCGCGGCGCACGGGCATCCCTCATGCGGCCAGATGGAGACGGCGAAACGTGCCGTTAGCTGGCACGTCGCGGCATTAACGGGCATGATCGAGCCATGTGCGCTCGAGCCCGAGCGGCATACTTCCCCCACCGACGCGCCCCAAGGAGATCGAGCATGGAACCCTTTGACGCCGCCAATCCGTTCGCCGAATTCAACAAGTTATTCGAACAGTTCAAGCTGCCCGGTTTCGACGTGCCCGCCGTGATGGAAGCACGCCGTAAGGACGTCGAGGCGCTGATCGCCGCGAACCAGACGGCCGTGCAAGGCATGCAGTCGCTCGCGCAAAAACAGGCCGAAATGCTGCGCTCGACGCTGACTGAACTCCAGGAAGTCGTGCAGAAGCAGGCGGCCACGGGCGGCATGCCGTCGGCGCAGACGGCGGAGCTCGTTCAGCAGACGCTGCACAAGGCGCTGGCCGACATGCAGCAGTTGACGCAAGCCGCGTATCGCACGCAGGCCGACTCCTACGCGGTGATTGCGAAGCGGGTCGAAGAAAACGTCGAGGAGCTGAAGGCGCTGTTGCAGAAGAAGTGACGGCGAGTGACGGCGCCGGCGCGCGATCGTTCGGACGTCGGTGCGGCTACTTGCGCGCGGACGCTTGCGCGATCACGCGATGCACGAAGCGCAGCTTGTCGACGACGGGCGGCGCGAGCGTGAACGGATAGCCGTCGGGCATGCCGAGGCTGCGGTTCAGGCTGTTCAGCGCGTCCGTCAAGGGAAACCAGCGCTTCATCAGATTATCGAAGCTCGCTTCCTCGACGGGCGTCTGGTCAGTGAGCCGCGGCTCGTTCGACGCGGGCGGCAAGAGCGCGAGCCCGTATGCCGTCGACGTATCGAGCACATCGACGATCAGCAGATAGTGCGCCCACGTTTCGGCCCAGTCTTCCCACGGATGCATCGTCGCGTACGCGCTGATGCAGCGCTTCTCCCATTCGACGGGCGCGCCGTCGCGATAGTACGCGTCGAGCGCTTCGCCGTAGTCGGCCTGTTCGTCGCCGAACCGCTCGCGAAACGGCTTGAGCCAGCGCGTGCCCGCAACCAGCTTTTCGAAGTAGTAATGCCCCGACTCGTGACGAAAGTGCCCGAGCAGCGTCCGGTACGGCTCGCGCATGTCGGTGCGGATTTTTTCGCGGTGCGCGTCGTCGGCTTCGGCGACATTCAATGTGATGCGGCCGTTGTCGTGCCCCGTCATTACAGGCGCAGCTTCGTCGATGTTTTCGAGGAAATCGAATTCGAGTCCGTTCTCCGGGTCGGCCCGGCGCGATTCGATCGCGAGGCCGAGCGCGGCGAGCGTGTAGAGCAGCCGCCGTTTCGCCGTCTCCAGCCGATACCAGTAGAGCCGGTTGTTCGGCTCGGCGAGATTCGGGATCGTGCGCGTGAGGCGGCATGAGCGGCATAGTGTTTCGGGGTCGTCGGCGGGCAGCATCCAGTTGCAGACGTTTTCGACCGCGTAGTTGTGGCACTGGCGGTACAGCGCGCCTTTCGCGTCGGGATGCAGGCTGCGCCACCGGCCATCGCCAGCGTCCTCGAATGCGCTGATTTCGCCTAGTTCGGGCACGTAGCCGAGCAGCGCTTCGCAGCGCTCGCACAGCACGTTCTCGAAGAACACGCGCTGGTCGCATCGATTGCAGTGAAACGCTTTCATCGCTTCGACCTTTGATGTGAAAGTGATGACCGACCGCTGTGCAACGCGCGGCATGTGCGGCGCGCGAGCATACGCGCAATGTTCATGCCGCTTCGCTATAACGTCGATGAGGCTGCGTACATTGCGTGCGCGTTCGCTTCGCTGATGCGCCGCTTTGGTGCGCATGAACGGGCACGCAACGCGGCGTATCGTTTGTCGAAGCATGCAGCGATGATGTGATGACGCGTTCGATTCAAGCGCAGTACCGGCTTCACTTTGCGGGGGCGCTTCAAACGATCAACGGCATGAAGCTTGCTTTTTGCGGCTGCCCCTTCTCGCCAGGAGTCCGGAGTGTCCATACGTGTCGCGTTGAACCATGTCACGCACTATCGCTATGACCGGCTCGTCGAACTGTCGCCGCAAGTCGTGCGGCTGCGCCCGGCGCCGCATTGCCGCACGCCGGTCCTGTCGTATTCGATGCGCGTCGAGCCCGAAGAGCACTTCATCAACTGGCAGCAGGATGCTTTCGCGAACTATCAGGCGCGGCTCGTCTTTCCCGAGCGCACGCCGGAGTTCAAGATCACGGTCGATCTCGTCGCGGAGATGGCCGTCTACAACCCGTTCGATTTCTTCCTCGAACCCGCTGCCGAACAATTCCCGTTCGAGTACGCGCCCGAGCTGGCCGCGGAGCTTGCGCCCTATCGCGTCAAGCGCGAGATGACGCCGCGCTTCGCGGAGTTCGTCGCGAGCATCGACCGCTCGCCGCGCCGCACGAGCGACTTTCTCGTCGATCTGAACCAGCGGCTGCAACGCGAGATCCGCTACCTGATCCGGATGGAGCCTGGCGTGCAGACGCCCGAGGAAACGCTCGTGAACGCGTCGGGCTCGTGCCGCGATTCGGGCTGGCTGCTGGTCGAGACGTTGCGTCAACTGGGGCTCGCGGCGCGTTTCGTGTCGGGTTATCTGTTGCAACTCGCGCCCGATGTAAAGTCGCTCGATGGCCCGAGCGGCACCGAATACGACTTCACCGACCTGCACGCGTGGTGCGAAGTGTTCCTGCCGGGCGCGGGCTGGATCGGCTTCGATCCGACTTCGGGCCTACTCGCGGGTGAGGGCCACATTCCCGTCGCGTGCACGCCGGAGCCGGGCAGCGCCGCGCCGATCTCCGGTTCCGTCGACGAGTCCGAAGTCGAGTTCGCGCACGCGATGTCGATCACACGCGTGCTCGAAACGCCGCGCGTGACCAAGCCCTATACGGAGGCCGCGTGGGACGCCGTGCTGACGATGGGCGCACACGTCGACAGCCGGCTCGATGCTATGGACGTGCGCCTGACGATGGGCGGCGAGCCGACGTTCGTCGCCGTGCGCGACCGCGATGCCGCCGAATGGAACACCGACGCGCTCGGCCCGACGAAGCGCGCGTATGCCGTTGCGCTGATCGACAAGCTGCGCGCGTACTACGGTGCGAACGGCTTTCTGCATGTCGGCCAGGGCAAGTGGTATCCGGGCGAGCAGTTGCCGCGCTGGGCGCTATCGCTGTACTGGCGCGGGGACGGCGAGCCGTGCTGGCACGATCCTTCGCTTTTCGCCGACGAGCGCAACCCCGGCCGCTACACATCGGACGATGCGCGCCGCTTCATCACGCTGCTGGCCGATAAGCTCGGCGTCGACGGGCAGCACGCTTGCGCGGGCCATGAGGACACGTGGTACTACCTGTGGCGCGAGCGGCGCTTGCCCGTCAACGTCGATCCGTTCGATTCGCGTCTCGACGACGAACTGGAGCGCGCGCGTCTGCGGCGCGTGTTCGATGCGGGGCTGTCGAGCGTGACGGGCTATGTGCTGCCGCTCGCGCGCGCCGATGGCGGCACAGGCGCGCGCGGCTGGACGAGCGGCGCATGGTTTTTCCGCGACGGGCGCATGTACCTGATTCCCGGCGATTCACCGATGGGCCTCAGATTGCCGCTCGATTCGCTGCCGTGGGTCACGAAGGCGGACTATCCGTATCAGCATGCGCACGATCCGTTTGCCGAGGCTGCGCCGCTGCGCACGTCGGCGGAACTAAGGATGCAGTATGAGGGCGTGTCGTATGCGCAGGCGCGTAGTGGTGATTCAGTTGCGGGCGCCAGTGCAAGCGGCATGGCTCTGGGACCAGGTGCAGCGCGAGAAGACCGCATGCCCGAGCGTGGCGAATCGGCGTCGTCGGTGATTCGCACCGCGCTGTGCGTCGAGGCCCGCCATCCCGCGCGCGCGGCGGGACCGAAAGCGGAAGCCGATGCCACCGGCGATGGCCACGCGCTGCTGCATGTTTTCATGCCGCCGCTCACGGCCCTCGACGACTATCTCGATCTCCTCGCCGCCGTCGAAGCGACGGCCGCCGAACTGAAGATGCAAGTCGTGATCGAAGGTTATCCGCCGCCGCGCGATCCGCGTCTCTCGGTGCTACAGGTGACGCCCGATCCGGGCGTGATCGAAGTGAACATCCATCCGGCGAAGAAGTGGGGCGAACTCGTCGATCACACCGAGTTCCTGTATAAGGCCGCGCACGAGTCGTATCTAAGCACCGAGAAGTTCATGCTCGACGGCCGCCACGCGGGCACGGGCGGCGGCAATCACTTCGTGCTCGGCGGCGCGACGCCCGCCGACAGCCCGTTCCTGCGCCGCCCCGATCTGCTCGCGAGCCTCGTCGCGTACTGGCACAACCATCCGTCGCTGTCGTATCTGTTTTCAGGGCTTTTCATCGGACCGACGAGCCAGGCGCCGCGCGTCGACGAAGCGCGCAACGATCAGGTCTACGAGCTCGAACTCGCATTCGACGAACTACAACGACAGGTCGACCGGCTCGGCGGACAAAGTAGCGATCGGCTGCCGCCGTGGATGATCGACCGCGCGCTGCGCAACATCCTGATCGACGTGACGGGCAACACGCACCGCGCCGAGTTCTGCATCGACAAGCTCTATTCGCCCGATGGCCCGGCGGGGCGCCTCGGCCTGCTCGAATTGCGCGGCTTCGAAATGCCGCCGCATGCGCGCATGAGTCTCGTGCAGCAACTGCTGTTGCGCGCGCTCGTCGCGAGGTTCTGGAAAACGCCGTACACCGCGCGGCTCACGCGCTGGGGCACCGAGCTGCACGACCGCTTTCTGCTCGGCACGTTCGTGCAGATGGATTTCGACGACGTGCTCGACGATCTGCGCGACGCGGGTTATGCGTTCGAGAGCGAATGGTTCGCGCCGCACTTCGCGTTCCGCTTCCCGGCCATCGGCGACATGCACGCCAACGGCATCACACTGTCGATCAGCGGCGCACTGGAGCCGTGGCACGTGATGGGCGAGGAGGGCTCGGCGGGCGCGACGGTGCGCTATGTGGATTCTTCGGTGGAGCGGCTCGAAGTGAAGGTGCTGGGCCTGAACGACAACCGACATCGGGTGGCCGTGAACGGCGTGCCGTTGCCGTTGCAGCCGACGGGGCGCGTCAGCGAATACGTCGCGGGCGTGCGCTTTCGCGCGTGGCAGCAGGCGTCGTCGTTGCATCCTACGATAGGCGTGCACGCGCCGCTGACATTCGATATCGTCGATACGTGGACGGGGCGTTCGATCGGCGGATGTCAGTATCATGTCGCTCATCCGGGCGGGCGCAACTACCAGACGTTCCCGGTAAACGCCTACGAAGCGGAAAGCAGGCGTCGCGCGCGCTTCTTCACGATGGGCCACACGCCCGGTCCGCTCGTCGTGGACGCGCCGTCGCGCAGCCTGGAATTTCCGTTCACGCTCGATTTGCGGCATGGGTAAACAACGGGTCGAACCCACAACAACACATTCGCGATACGACCTTGACTTTTCAATCGACCTTTCCGTTCGAAGCGACAGCGGGCCATCCCGATGCGCTGGCGCTGCTGCGCGCGCTGCCGCTGCTCGACGTGCGCGAGGGCCACTGGGACGAGTTGCGCGACGCGTCGGGCGCGCTGCGCGAACCGTGGCGGCGCTTTTTCGAACTGCTCGGCGAGGAGGGCATCGCGGGTCTCGCGCCGGGGCGCGCGTCGGTCGCGCAGCAGGTGCGCGACAACGACATCACGTACAACGTCTACGCGGACAAGGGCGAGCCGCGTCCGTGGGCGCTCGATCTTCTGCCGTTCATCATCGACGAGAGCGAATGGGCGCAGATCGAGCGCGGCGTGAAGCAGCGCGCGCAACTCCTCAATGCGATCGTCGCCGATGTGTATGGCCCGCAGACATTGCTGCGCGAAAGCAAGCTGCCGCCAGCGCTCGTCTACGGGCATCCGGGCTATCTGCGCGCCGTGAAGGGCTTCGCGCCGCTCGGCGGCCAGTTCCTGCAAGTGATCGGCGTCGATCTGGCTCGCGCGCCGGGCGGCGACTGGACGGTGGTATCGCATCGCACCGAAGTGCCGTCGGGCCTCGGCTACGCGCTGGAAAACCGGCTGATCGTGTCGAACGTCTTCGCCGATGCGTTCCGCGAGCTGCGCGTGAGCCGGCTCGCGCCGACCTTCTCCACGCTGATCGCGACGCTCGCCGAATGGGCGCGCACGACGATGCCGAAGGGCACCAGCCCGGACACGACCGATAGCGCCGCGCATATCGCGCTGCTGACACCGGGCCCGTTCGCCGAGACCTATTTCGAGCATGCCTTTCTCGCGCGCTATCTGGGTGTGACGCTCGTCGAGGGCAAAGACCTGACGGTGCGCAACGACATGCTGTACCTGAAAACGCTTACGGGCCTTGAGCGCGTGCACGTCGTGCTGCGCCGCCTCGACGACGCTTTCTGCGATCCCGTCGAGCTGCGCGCCGATTCGACGATCGGCGTGCCCGGCCTGTTGCAGGTGATGCGCGCGGGCAATGTGATCGTGTCGAACGTGCCGGGCTCGGGCTTTCTCGAATCGCCCGCGATGCACGGCTTCCTGCCCGGCATCGCGCAGACGCTGCTCGACGAGCCGTTGCTGCTCAACGGTGTGTCGACGTGGTGGTGCGGCGAGGACGCCGCGCGCGAACACGCGTTTGCAAACATGGATGAAGCGTTTCTCCAGCCGACGTGGCCCGCCCGCACACCGATATCGCCCGATGGCCCGCCTGGGATCGCGCGCGGCGTGCAGCGGCTCGAAGAATGGCGCGGCCGCATCGAGCGTTCGCCCGATGCGTTCACGATCCAGCAGCCGCTGCCGTACTCGTGCACGCCGCGCTACGAGGACGGCGCGCTTGGCAACCGGCCGTGCGTGCTGCGCGCGGTCGCCGTCGCCGATGCGAACGGCGGCTGGCATGTGCTGCCCGGCGGCTTCACGCGGCTCGCGGCAGAGCGGCAATCGTCGGTGTCGATGCAGTTCGGCGGCAGCAGCGTCGATACGTGGGTGCTGTCGAGCGATCCCGGTTCGACGTTCACGCTGTTGCCTTCGCCGCTCAAGCCCGCCGACCTCGCGCGCAAGCATCGAACAGTGTCGAGCCGGGCGGCGGAGAATCTGTTCTGGAGCGGCCGTTACGGCGAACGCGCGGAAAACAACGTGCGCCTGTTGCGGCTGATACTCGGCTCGCTCGAAAGCAATGGCGCGGACACGATGTTCTCGACACTCGTCGAGCTCGCGCTGCATTTCGGTCTCGTGCAATCGGGCGACATGGTCGCGGGCCAATCGTTGCAGGCGTTCGAGCGCACGCTGGTTGCGAATCTGCATGAGAGCACGGGCGCTAGCAGCATCGGCCAAAACCTCGCGAGCCAGGCGCGCGCGAGCGGCGAGATTCGCGGGCGGCTGTCGAACGATCACTGGCGCATCACGCTCGCCGCGCGCAACGACTTCCGCGACGCGCTGCACGAGCTGACGCCTGCCGCGGCGGTGTCGTCGAATGCGTCGTCGCGTGGCAAGGCGCGCTACAACCGCGTCACGCTGATGGACGCGCTCGAACGTCTCGCGACGCAGCTCGCCGCGATCAGCGGCTCGCAAGGCGACCGCATGACGCGCGATGAAGCGTGGCGCCTGATGTTCGTGGGCCGCCATATCGAGCGCGTGTGGGCGATGACGTCGATCTTGCGTGTCGTCGCGATGCAGCGTCAGATCGCGACGCCCGCCGGCTTCGATCTGCTGCTGCAACTGTTCGACAGCACGCTGACGTTTCGCTCGCTGTATCCGGGACGTTTCGAAGTCCCTGCGCTGCTCGATCTGCTCGTGATCGAGCCGACCAATCCGCGCGGCCTGTATGGCGTGTATGCGCGACTGTGCGCGAAGCTCGACGATATTTCGAACGCCGCGGGCGGCGGGCGTCATCGGCCGTTCAGCGATTTGCTGCCGCATACGAGCATGCTGCCGTCGCTCGAACGACTGTGCGTGACGGACGCCAACGGCATGCACGCGGAACTGGTTTCGCTGTGCGACCGTCTCGCGATGAGCGTCACGGCGGCCGCCAATGAAATCAGCGCGCGCTATTTCAGCCACGCGAACACGTTCGCCGCGCAGGTGTCGTCATGAAGGGCATGAAGGGCGTGAACGGCGAGAAGACCTTGCTGTCCGTGTCGCATCGCACGACCTACCACTATTCGACGCTCGTCGAAACGGCGCAGCATCTCGCGACGATCCGACCGCTCGCGTGCGCGTGGCAGCGCGTGGTTGCGCACACCGAGCGCATCGAGCCGGCGCCTTCGTATCTGCACAGCCGCATCGACGCGTTCGGCAACGACGTGCTGTATTTCGCGCTCGACGCACCGCACGAACGTTTGCAAATGATCAGCGAAACGACCGTCGAACTCGCGCCGCGCTGGACGCATCTCGATCCCGATGCGACGCCCGTATGGGAAGCGGTCGCGGATTCGCTGCATTTTCGCGCGGGCGGCGTGTGCCATCCGCAGGTGGAGTTTTGTTTCGCGTCGCCGAATATCGCGCTGCGGCCGTCGTTGCGCGACTATGCGCTGCGCAGTTTCAAGCCGGGCACGCCCATCGTCGCGGGCGCGATCGATCTGATGCACCGCATCCACGCGGATTTCGACTACAGGCCATCAGCGACGATGTTCGATACACCCGCCGAACGCGCGTTCGATATGAAAAGCGGCGTTTGCCAGGACTTCGCGCAGGTGATGATCGGCTGCCTGCGCGCGCTCGGCCTGCCGGCGCGCTACGTGAGCGGCTACTTGCGCAACGATCCGCCGCCGGGCCAGCCGCGTCTGATCGGCGCGGACGCGTCGCATGCGTGGGTATCCGTGCATTGTCCCGAGAGCGGCTGGATCGACCTCGACCCGACCAACGACGTGCTCGCCGACATCGACCACGTGACGCTCGCGATCGGCCGCGATTACAGCGACGTGTCGCTGCTGCGCGGGATGATACTCGGCGGCGGCGCGCATCGCGTCGAAGTTGCCGTCAGCGTGCTCGCGCTCTGAGCGGCGACTGCAACAATGAATTTCACCCGCACGCCGCTGCGCGATTTGACAGCGTGCATACGCACATATAGACTGCCGTTCATGAGCAAGCCCATTTCCCACGACGATTGCAATTGCTTCGCGCTGCGCCAGGCGGCGCGCTACGTCACGCAAATCTACGAGCGCCATCTGGGGCAGGTCGGCGTGACGGCGGCGCAGTTCACGATTCTCGCCAAGCTCGCGCGCAAGCGCGGCCTGACGATGGTTGAACTCGCCGACACGATGGTGATGGAGCGCACCACGCTCGTGCGCGCGCTCAAGCCGTTGCAGCGCGATGGTCTGGTCCTCAGCGAGCCGTCACCGCATGACGGGCGCACGTATCAGTTCAGTCTGTCGGATACGGGCAAGAAGACCTTCGAGCAAGCCGCTCTCGCATGGCGTGCCGCGCAGGACGAGTTCGAAGGCAAGTTCGGCCGCAGTCGCGCCAAGGCGTTGCGCGCGGAACTGTTCAACCTCACGTCGTCGTAATCACGTTGTGCTTTTTTGGTGCGTCGAAAGACGCGTTCGATCAAATCGATTTATTGGTGTGCATATGCACGTAGAGACCGAAGCACCCGAAGTGCGGTTCTCGCCTGACGACGATTGCTTCGCGATCCGGCAGGCGGCGCGCTTCGTGACGCAGCTTTACGACCGGCATCTCGCGCGCGTCGGCCTGAAGACGACGCAGTTTTCGATCATGTGCCGGCTGCGGTACCGCAAGTGGATGACGATGAAGGAACTCGCGGATTCGATGGTGATGGAGCGCACGTCGCTGGTTCGCGCGATCCAGCCGCTGCAACGCGACGGGCTGGTGTTCACGGAAGCGTCGCGCAGCAATCGACGCGTGCTCACCGTGATGCTGACGTCGGCGGGCGAGGAACGCTTGAAGCAGGCTCGCGAGCATTGGCATGCGGCGCAGCAGGAATTCGAGGAACGCTTCGGCACGAAGCGCGCGGCGTCGCTGAGAGACGAGCTGTTTGATATGACGAAGCGGTAGTACCCAGCATGACATGCAGCGGCGCTTTCACGCGCTTTTTTTCAACGCTTTTCAGTGCATACGCACATCTAAACATGTCTACTTCACCTTCCGTTGCACCGCCGAGCGTCGCCGGCGCTGCGAAACAGACCCGCAGCATTCCGTGGATGATGTTAGCGGTGATCGCCGTGATCGTCGTGATCGCGGCGGCGGGATCGTACTGGTTCTTTGTCGGCCGGTTTATCGAAACAACCGACGATGCGTACGTGGGCGGCGACGTCACCGTGCTTGCGCCGAAGGTGAACGGCTTCGTCACCGATGTGCTGGTGCAGGACAACCAGTACGTGAAAGCAGGGCAGGTGCTGATCCGCCTCGACGCGCGCGACTACGATGCGCGTCTCGCGCAGGCCAACGCTGAAGTCGCGAGCGCGCAAGCGTCCGTGACGGAACTCGAAGCGAAGAAGTCGCTGCAACTCGCGACGATCAACGAGCAATCCGCCGAGGTGCGTGCATCGAGCGCCGAGCTTACGCGCAGCGCGTCGGACTCGACGCGCTATCGCCAGCTCGTGAAGGACGATGCCGTGTCGAATCAGGTCGTCGAGCGCGCGGACGCGGATCTTTTGAAAGCGCGCGCAGCAGTGGACCGCAGCGGCGCGGCGCTGATCGCGGCGCAACGTCAGTTGAGCGTGCTCGACGCGCAGATCAACGATGCGCATGCACGCGTCGCGACAGCCGAAGCGGCGCAGCGTGTCGCCGCGCTGAACGTCGAGTACACGACTATCCGTTCCCCCATCGACGGCTATGTCGGCAATCGCACGGCGCGCGTCGGCGTGCTCGCGAATGTCGGCGTGTCGCTGCTGACGGTGGTGCCAGCGAGCGGCCTGTGGATCGATGCGAACTTCAAGGAAGACCAGTTGAAGAAGATGAAAGTCGGCGACACCATCGACGTCGATCTCGACGCGTCGAGCCATCGCATCGAAGGCACCGTCGAGAGCCTCGCGCCAGCGACGGGCGCGACGTTCAGCGTGCTGCCCGCCGAGAACGCCACCGGCAACTTCACGAAGATCGTGCAGCGCGTGCCCGTGCGCGTGCGCCTGTCGGTGCCGAAGGAGATGCAGGGCGTGCTGCGCCCGGGCCTCTCGGCGACGGTGAAAGTGCATCTGCGCGGCGACGGCGAGACGACGCGCGACTCCGCCCGCGCGGCTTCGTAACTCGACGGATGCAACGCCCATCATGAGCAAGACCACATCCGCCCCGATGAATCCCGCCGATCTGCCGACGGGCACCAAAGTTTTCGCGTTCTCGCTGCTGTGCCTCGGCTTCTTCATGGCGACGCTCGATATCCAGATCGTCGCGTCGTCGCTGAAGGACATCGGCGGCGGGCTGTCCGCGAGCCAGGACGAACTCTCCTGGGTGCAGACCTCGTATCTGATCGCCGAGATTCTGGTGATTCCGATGTCGGGCTGGCTCACGCGCGTGTTCTCGACGCGCTGGGTGTTCGCGTTCTCCGCATTCGGCTTCACGTTGACGAGCATGCTGTGCGGACTCGCATGGGACATCAATTCGATGATCCTGTTTCGCGCGCTGCAAGGCGCGCTCGGCGCCGCGATGATTCCCACCGTGTTCACGACAGCATTCGTGCTGTTTCCGGGCAAGCAGCGGCTGATCGCGTCGACGACGATCGGTGCGCTCGCGTCGCTCGCGCCGACGATCGGCCCGGTGATCGGCGGCTGGATCACCGATCAATGGTCGTGGCACTGGCTCTTCTATCTGAACCTCGTGCCGGGCGCGCTTGTGACGGTGCTGGTGCCGCGCTTCGTCAACGTCGATCATGCCGATCTGTCGCTGCTCAAGCGCGGCGACTATCTCGGCATCGTGTTGATGTCGGGCTTTCTCGGCTGCCTCGAATACGTGCTCGAAGAAGGTCCGCGCAAGAACTGGTTCGGCGATCACGCGATTCTGTTTTGCGCGTGGATTTCCGCGATCTGCGGCTTCCTGTTCCTCGTGCATGCGTTCACCGCGAAAGAGCCGATCGTCGATCTGCGCGCGCTCGCGGTCCGCAACTTCGGCATCGGCAGTCTGCTGTCGTTCATCACGGGCATCGGGCTCTTCTGCGCAGTGTTCCTCACACCCGTATTCCTGTCGCGTGTACGCGGCTTCGATTCGCTGCAGATCGGCGTCGCGCTGCTGTCGGTCGGCTGCTTCCAGTTGATCGCGCTGGCGGCGTATTCGTTTCTCGCGCGCTTCGTCGACATGCGTCTGCTGATGGTGTTCGGGCTGGTCTGTTTCGGCGTCGGCTGTTATCTGTATGTGCCGCTGACGAATCAGTGGGGCTGGCACGAACTGCTGATCCCGCAGGCGCTGCGCGGCATCGGCCAGCAGTTCTGCGTGCCGCCCATCGTGACGATGGCGCTCGGTTCGCTGCCGCCGTCGCGGCTCAAGTCGGCGAGCGGGCTCTTCAATCTGATGCGCAACCTGGGCGGCGCAATCGGCATCGCCGTATGCAGCACGATGCTCAACGACCGCCTGAACCTGCATTACGAACGGCTCGACGAACACGTCAGCGCGGGACGCCCCGTGATCGAAGCGCTGCTGCGCGATCAGGCCGCACATTTCGCGGCTGTCGGCGGCGATGTGCTGAACGGCGCAGCAGCGGGACTCGGTGCGCTGCACGCGCTGTTGTTACGCGAAGCGCTCGTGCTCACGTTCTCCGATACGTTTCTTGCCGTGTCGCTGTGCTTCGTCGTCGGTCTCGCGAGCGTGCTGTTCTCGCGGCCTTTCGGCAATACCGCGCCGCCGCCCGATGCGCACTGAACGCGCGCAGCTCATTCAACCGCTGCTCTTCAACGATCCCGACTGGAAAACCCGACATGAAATCGATCGTAGCCAAAGCGCTTGCCGTTGCTGCCGCGATGACGCTCGCGGCGTGCGCCGTGCAGCCCGCGACGCACGCTGATTTGCCGCAGACCGTGAAGACGGTCGCGCCCGACGCGTGGAGTGTCGATGCGCCCAAAGACACCGTCGACGCCGACGCATGGTGGTCGCAATTCGGCGATCCGCCGATGCACCGCCTCGTCGATATCGTGCTCGGCGACAACCTCGACGTGAAAGCGGCCGTCGAGCGCGTGAAGCAGGCACAGGACATCACGAAGCAGCAGCGCGCGGCACTCGCGCCGCAACTCGATGCGGGCGCGACGGCCGCGTACCAGCGGCAGAACACGCCGCCGCCGCTCGGCTATGTGAAGCAAGCGGGCATCGGCTTGACGGCTTCGTGGCAGCCGGACGTATTCGGCGGCGAGCGGCTTGCGGTGCTCGCCGCGCAGGCGCAGGTGACGGGACGCCAGTCGGCGCTCAATGAATTGCGGCTCGCGCTCGCCGCAAATACGGCCGCTGCGTATATCGACTTGCGCTGGGCGCAGGCGCAATTGCAGATCATCAACGACAACGAGCAGATTCGCAGCCGCGCGCTGAAGCTTACGCAGGAGCGCCTGCAATACGGGCTGTCGACGCAACTCGACGTAGCGCGCGCGCAGAACCAGTTGCAGGATTTGCAGGCGCAGATTCCGAAGATCAGGTCGGACATTCAGCACGACATGAGCCTGATCGCGGTGTACTCGGGACGCACGCCAGAGAGCGTCGGCAGCCTGCTGATCGACGAAGCGCGGCCGATTCCCGTGCCCGCGCAAAGCGTTCCGCAGACGCTGCCTTCCGAAGCGCTGCTGCGCCGTCCCGATGTGCGCACCGCTTATGCAACCGTTGAGCAGCGCGCGGCCGAAGTGGGCGTCGCGAGAGCGGACCGTTATCCGAAGTTCCGCTTGAGCCTGAGCGACGGCATTCTCGCGTCGTCGTATCTCGGCATGCCGACATTGACCGACAACCTCTTCAGCGCCGCATTGAGCGCGACGAGCCCGATCTTCAACGCGGGCCGCATCACCGCGCACATCGACGAGAACGAAAGCCGCATGCGCGAATCGCAACTCGGCTTGCAACAGACGATGCTGAACGCGCTGAAGGACATCGAGGACACGCGCAGCGATCTCGTCAATGGTGATGCGCAGGTCGCGAAGCTCGCCGGCGCGCTCGATGCATCGGGCCATGCGCTGCGTCTGTCGAATGAACTGTACAAGGGCGGCGCGTCGAGCTTTCTCGATGTGCTCGCGGCGCAGGAGGCGTATCTGCGCGACGCCGAATCGTTGAATCAGGCGAAGCGCGAGCATGCGCAGGCGGCCGTCGCGCTGTACCGGTCGCTGGGCGGCGGATGGGATGCGCCCGCCGATGGCAACGTCGCGAAGACGGCGCAGCCTTCGACGGACGTGGCCGCCAACTGAAGCGTTCAACGAAGCGCCTCGTTCAGGCGAGGCATCGAAGTGCAGTAGTTCAACTTGAGGAATAGCGATGAATGCACGCGATGTAGTGATTGCTCATCCCGTCCGCACGCCGATCGGCGCGTTCGGCGGATCATTGAAAGACGTTCCCGCGACGCAGCTCGGCGCCGTTGCAGTCCGCGAAACCCTGCGGCGTGGCGGAATCGACGCGAAAACGTTGTCGTCCGTGGTGATGGGCAACGTGATCCAGGCAGGCAACAAGATGAACCCCGCGCGGCAATCGTCGATCGGCGGCGGCGTGCCCGTGTCGGTGCCGGCGCTGACCGTGAACCGCGTGTGCGGATCGGGGGCGCAGGCGATCGTGTCGGCCGCGCAGGAGATCGCGCTCGGGCTCGGCGACGTGGCCGTCGCGGGCGGCATGGAGAACATGGACCGCGCGCCGTATCTGCTCGAAAGCGGCCGCTGGGGCAGCCGCATGGGCAACGCGCAGGTGCACGACAGCATGTTGCGCGACGGGCTCGTCGATGCGTTCTCGAATGAGCACTCGGGCTGGCACACGGAAGACCTCGTGACGAAAGCCGAACTCACGCGCGCCGCGCAGGACGAATGGGCGGCGCGCTCCCAACAGCGCTTCGTTGCCGCGCAGGAACGCGGCGCATTCGACGCGGAACTCATTGCCGTCGAAATCGAAGGACGCAAGGGCACCGTGCAGTTCGCGCGCGACGAGCAGCCGCGTCCCGATACGACGGTCCAAACGCTCGCGAAGCTACGCCCCGCATTTCGTCCCGACGGCACGATCACGGCGGGCAATGCGCCTGGCCTCAATAGCGGCGCGGCGGCGATGATCGTCGCGGCGCGCGACTATGCGGACGCGCATGGCATCGAAGCGTCGGCGCGGCTCGCTGCGTTCGGTATCGCGGCCGTCGAGCCAGGCATGTTCGGACTCGGCCCCGTGCCCGCCGTGCAGATCGCGCTGGAGCGCGCGGGCTGGAAACTCGGCGATGTCGAGCGCGTCGAGATCAACGAGGCGTTCGCGGCGGTGCCGCTCGCGGTCGCGCAAAAGCTCGGGCTCGCGCACGACATCATCAACGTCGAAGGCGGCGCGATCGCGCACGGCCATCCGATTGGCGCGACGGGCGCCGTTCTCACGACGCGTCTCATCCATTCGATGCGCCGCGATGGGTTGAAGCGCGGCATCGTCACGCTTTGCATCGGCGGTGGGCAGGGCATTGCGCTTGCGCTCGAAATCGTTTTGATGTGCGTTTGATCGGCGTTTAAGGACTCGCGGCGGCCCGTGCAAGCCCGCTGTGGTCCGCGAAGATTTACGACATACTGCATATGCACATACTTCGCGCGCGGCCGCGCAAAGCCGCGCGCGATGCCAACGGACGGATGATGACCCAAGGAGAAGCAATGCGAATTCTCGTAGTCGGCGCAGGTGCTACAGGTGGATATTTTGGCGGCCGTCTTGCACAGGCGGGTCGCGACGTCACGTTTCTCGTGCGTGCGAAGCGGGCCGAAGAACTGCAACGCTCGGGCCTCGTCATCAAAAGCCCGCGCGGGGATGTCACGCTGCGCGACGTGAAGACCGTGCTCGCGGATCAGATCAGCGAGCCTTATGATCTCGTGCTGCTGAGTTGCAAAGCCTATAGCCTCGACGATGCAATCGAATCGTTCGCGCCCGCCGTCGGCGACGCGACGATGATCCTGCCCGTGCTGAACGGCATGCATCACATCGATGTGCTGAAAGAGAAGTTCGGCGCATCGAAGGTATTGGGCGGCCAGTGCGTGATTGCCGCGACGCTCAATCGCGAGCGCGAAATCGAGCATTTGAACGACATGCATTCGATCGGCTTCGGCGAACTCGGCGGAGGCATCAGCGAGCGCGTGCGCGCGATTGCGTCGACGTTCGAAGGCGCGGGCTTCGATTCGACGGCGGCCGACAACATCCTTCAGCAGATGTGGGAGAAGTGGGTGTTCCTCGCGACGCTCGCGGCCACCACCTGTCTGCATCGTGCCGCGATCGGCGACATTCTGAAGACGCCGGACGGGCGGCGCGTGATCGAAGGCGTGCTGGGCGAATGCAAGGCTGTCGCGGCGGCGAACGGGTATCCGCTCGGCGAGGCGTCCAATGCGCGCGCGCAGACGATTCTCTTTGCCGAGGGCTCGCCGTTGACGGCATCGATGCTCCGCGACATCGAAGGGCAGTCGCGCATCGAGGCCGATCATATCGTCGGCGATCTGATCGCGCGCGGCGGTGAGGCGCAACAGGGCGCGCTGTCGTCGCTGCGCGTCGCGTACAGCCATCTGAAAGCATACGAGGCACGGCGCGCGCGGCAATCGGCTTAAGCCGCGAATGCAGGGCGGAGGAGCGTGCGGAAGCTGAAGTAGAATCGACGGCACTGACTCACGCGAGGTGGATCATGCCCACTCCTCAGGGATCGGTGCCCGCCCTCTGCACGGCTTCCGCGACGATGTTCTCGATCGGGATCATCTTTCTCGGCTACTGGGGACTGCAGGAAGCAGGCGACTGGACGCTCGCCGACAAGTTCGTCGCGGGGCTGGCGATAATCGGCTTCGCGTTTCTCGGGCTCGTGCCGTGGGTGGCGACGAGTCCCGTCGTACCGGAAACGAGCGATGCGAAGATTCGCATCGCGCGCATGATGTTTCTGATGGGCGTGGTATCGGTGTGGATGGCGATCGTGGTGTCGGTTGTCTTCTGAACATTGATGCGGGCCGATCCTGCGCTTGCGGCCATCGAATGCCGATGCCCGCAAGCATGAAACGCATCAAAGCCCCGCTTAGAACACCTTCACCGGCACATTCACGACAAGACGGTACTCCATGTTGTCCGGGTCGGAGTAATGCGCGGTCGACTTGTGATACATCGCGATGAACGTGATCTTCGTATCCTTGAAGCGGCCGCTTTGCAGCGTATAGCCTGGAATAAAGCCGATTTCGTGGTGCGTGCCGTGCACAAACTCGTCATTGCTCGTGTACGGGCCGATCGCATTGGAAGCCGCGCCTGCCGAAGCATCGGCGCCCCAACCCGTCACACCCCACAGCATCGCCTTGAAGCCGGGCAGACCCGCATACTTGCCATCGAACGTATAGCGCAACTGAAAGGCCTTTTCGTGCGGCGCGTTGTAGTCCACGTCCTCGAGTTCACGAGATAGATGCCTTTGGTCTCGTTCACGTAGTCACACCGAAGGTGAACACGCATGTCTATCCATTCCACAGTCTTTCCTGCCGTCTGCACTCGCCGACGAATCAGGCGATACCCGTCGCGGACCCGGCCGCCGATTCCCACGGTAAGCTTGCAAAAAAACAGCACGCGAAGCAACGGGACGACATGGACATTCACATCGCCGTCGAGGGCCGCCACGATCTCGCCGGGCAGATCTACCGGCAACTGCGGGCGGGGATTATCGAAGGCCGCCTTGCGGGCGGCACGCAACTGCCGTCGACGCGCGATCTCGCGACGCAACTCGGCGTGTCCCGCAAGACGACGCTCGACGTATTCGAGCGCCTGCTCGCCGAAGGTTTCCTGAATGCGCGCGCGGGCTCGGGCACGTTCGTCGCCGAAGGATTGCAGCGCCTGCCCGCCGAACGTTCGTCGCACGCGCGCGCCGCGCATGACGCGTTCGGCACGCCGGGAGCGCACAGCTTGCATCGCGCACGCGCCGCTGCACAGTCCAGCGCCCGCGCGCAGCCCATGTGGTCCGCCGTGCCCGAAGTGCTCGGTCCGCAGCCGACGCTCGGCACGTCATTCGACTTTGTCGGCGGCATCACCGACAAATCCCATTTTCCGTTCGACGTCTGGCGCCGCTGCGTGAATCACGCGCTGCGCGTGCAATCGCGCGGACGCGGCACGTATCGCGATGCCGCCGGCGAACAGGAGCTGCGGCTTGCGATTTCGCGCTATCTCGCGTTCAGCCGCGCTGTCGCGAGCAACTGGGAAGACATCATCGTGACGCAGGGCGCGCAGCACGCGCTCGATCTGATCGCGCGCGTCACGCTTCGTCCGGGCGACGTCGCCGTTGTCGAAGATCCCGGTTATCCGCCTGCGCGCGCGTGTCTGACGGCCGTGGGCGCGAAGGCCGTGCCCGTGCCCGTCGATGCCGAAGGCCTCGTGGTCGGCAAGCTGCCGAAGAACGCGCGCCTCGTCTATGTCACGCCGTCGCATCAGTTTCCGCTCGGCATGCCGATGAGTCTCGCGCGGCGCGTCGAGCTGCTCGAATGGGCGCAGCAACGCGATGCCGTCATCATCGAAGACGACTACGACTGCGAATACCGCTTCGAAGGACGGCCGATGGAGCCTTTGAAAAGCCTCGATCGCGCGGGCCTCGTCGCCTATGTGGGAACGTTTTCGAAGACCATCTTTCCCGAGTTGCGCGTCGGTTACACGGTGCCGCCCGCGTCGCTGTTCGACACGTTGAAGAAGGCGAGGCTGATCGGCGACTGGCATGGTTGCTCGCTGACCCAGACGGCGCTGGGCAGCTTCATGCTGAACGGCGACTTCGCGAAGCACGTCAAGCGCATGCACAAGCTCTACGCCGCGCGCCGTGCGTGCCTGCTCGCGCATCTTCAAGGCGGCCTCGCGCGCTGGTTCGAGCCGATCGTACCGACAGCGGGTATTCACCTGGCGGCGCTGCTCAAGGCCCCCCTCACGGAAGCGGCCGTGATCGAAGCGGCCCGCAGCGAGTCGATCGCGCTGCACGGTCTCGCGCCTTTCTTCGTTCGCGCGAAGCCGCGCCCTGGGCTCGTGTTCGGCTATGGCGGCATCGAGGCAGAGCATATCGACGCAGCGCTCACGAAGCTCGCGAAGCTGATGCCGCGTGTCGAATCAAGGACTTGAGTCTCGACGATCCGCGCTGGACAGGTATGCCGAAATCGCTTGCCGTTCACGTTTACCCCTTAAAAACAGGCGTGAAATGAGCGAGGTAGTCTGCGCCACGCAACAAACCGTAACCGTTACACACAAAAGATTCGCTCAGAAACCAAAAGCGCTTGTAGAATCCGGCCTTGAAGCGTGCGCATATCGCGTGCGCTTCTCGCTTTTACTGAACCCTAGAGGTAGGAGAAACATGGCGACTTCCGCAAAAAAGGTAGCCAAGAAGGCTGCTACGGTACCGACGAAGAAGGTTGTTGCAAAGAAAGCCGCTGCTCCCGCAAAGAAAGTCACGGCTAAGAAGGTCGCCGTGAAGGCGTCCGGCGCTCCGTCGCCGGTCAAGGACACCTTCACGAAGGCCTCGCTGGCTGCACACGTTGCGGAGCGCGCAGGCGTCGAGCCGAAGTCGGCGAAGGCAGTTCTGGCTGCTCTCGAAGACACGATCCTCGGTTCGGTTCACAAGAAGGGCGCTGGCGAATTCACTCTGTCGGGTCTTCTGAAGATCGTCGTCCAGGCTGTTCCGGCGAAGAAGAAGCGTTTCGGCAAGGACCCGTTCACGGGTGAAGAGCGCTGGTTCCCGGCCAAGCCGGCAAGCGTGCGCATCAAGGCACGTCCGCTGAAGAAGCTGAAGGACGCAGCAGCAGCGTAATCGATGTCGACGGCAGCGGCGCAAACCGCTGCCGCGTTCATCTGAATCCCCGCAACGCGCAAGCGTGCGGGGATTTTTTTGTCTGCGCGTGTTGGTCCCTGCATCGCGTCACATTCCCAAAGACGGTTCGCATCTGCATCGAATCGAGCCACGTGCGCGACGCCACGCACTTTAGTGGCGCATCGCGTACCGCCGCGCTACGATGGCACCGAGTCGTCTGCCCATCCGCGTGCGCGCTTCGAGTGCATCCGCTGCGCGCTCCGCGTGTAAAGCAAATGGCATAACGCTTGCTTGAACGTGATCGACAACCGAATGCGCAGCGCATTCGCCTTCGATCCGACAAAAAGAGTGGGGCGTGACATGCGATGCTTTGACGAGATGCGTCATCACGATGACGCCGTGCGGCCGCACTATCAGCGGTTCGAGCGCTGGCTCGTGCAGCAGGGCAACGAAGCGATCGCAAGAAAGCGGGCTGAGGCCGATCTTCTGTTTCGCCGGGTTGGCATCACGTTCGCGGTCAACGGCGATCTGTCCGGCACCGAGCGCCTCATCCCGTTCGATCTGATTCCGCGCATCATCCCGCGCGGCGAGTGGCAGACGCTCGAAGCGGGACTGAGGCAGCGCGTGCAGGCACTCAATCTCTTCATCCACGACGTCTATCACGAGCGCAACATCGTGCGCGCGGGCGTCGTGCCCGCCGACCAGGTCTACACAAACGCGCAGTACCGGCCGGAGATGCAGGGCGTCGACGTGCCGCTCGGCGCCTATGCGCACATCGCGGGCGTCGATGTCGTGCGCGCCGGCGAGAACGGCGACTTCTACGTGCTCGAAGACAATCTGCGCGTGCCGTCGGGTGTCTCGTACATGCTGGAGAACCGCAAGATGATGATGCGGCTCTTCCCCGAACTCTTCGTGCAGAACCGCATCGCGCCCGTCGCGCACTATCCGGACCTGCTGCTCGATACGCTGCGCTCGGTGGCGCCCGCGGGCGTCGACGATCCCGTCGTCGTGGTGCTGACGCCCGGCATGTACAACTCCGCTTACTTCGAGCACACGTTCCTCGCGCAGCAGATGGGCGTCGAGCTGGTGGAAGGCAAGGACCTGTTCGTCGACGACAACTACGTGTTCATGCGCACGACGCAAGGGCCGCGGCGCGTCGACGTGATCTACCGGCGCGTCGACGACGACTTTCTCGATCCGCTCGCGTTCCGCCCGGATTCGGCGCTCGGCGTGCCGGGTCTGTTGACTTCGTATCGCGCGGGCCGTGTGGCGCTCGCGAACGCGATGGGCACGGGCATCGCCGACGACAAGTCGATCTATCCGTACGTGCCCGAGATGATCGAGTTCTATCTGGGCGAGAAGCCGATCCTCAACAACGTGCCGACCTACCAGTGCCGCAAGCCGGACGATCTCGCGTACACGCTCGCGCATCTGCCCGAGCTGGTCGTCAAGGAAGTACACGGCGCGGGCGGCTACGGGATGCTGGTCGGGCCGGCGTCGACGTCGGCGGAAATCGAGGCGTTCCGCCAGCGCCTGATCGAGAAGCCGGCGGGCTACATCGCGCAGCCGACGCTCGCGCTGTCCGCGTGTCCGACCTTCGTCGATGCGGGCATCGCGCCGCGTCATATCGATCTGCGTCCGTTCGTGCTGTCGGGCAAGACCGTGACGATGTGCGCGGGCGGACTCACGCGCGTCGCGTTGCAGGAAGGCTCGCTCGTCGTCAACTCATCGCAAGGGGGCGGCACGAAAGACACCTGGATGGTCGACTGACCGCATTCGACCGATGCTTTGAAGAGCCGGGCGTCCGTCGATCACGATGGACGCCGCGCGAAAAACGGGCAACCCGGCGCGCTCTCCGTCACACGCTGACGCAAGCGCGCGCCATCAACACGGAAAGCCGATATGCTGAGCCGCACCGCCGATCATCTGTTCTGGATGGCCCGTTACATGGAGCGCGCCGAGAACACCGCGCGCATGCTCGACATCAACCTGAAAGCGCAACTGCTGCCGCAGACGCCCGAGCAGGAAGAGCGCGCGCAGCGTTCGGTGCTGCGCATCTCCGAGCTCGAAGACGCGTTCGCGCAGCGCCATTCGGAGCCGACGCGCGAAAACGTGCTCGACTTCATGGTCGCCGATTCCGCGAATCCGTCGAGCATTCATGCGTGCCTGCAGGCGGCGCGCGAGAACGCGCGCGCGGTACGCGGCACGCTGACGACGGAGTGGTGGGAAACGATCAACGACACGTGGCTCGAATTCAATGAGCGCACGCGCTACGGCCAGGTGGCGAGCAATCCTGCCGCGCTGTTCGAATGGGTGAAGTTCCGCTCGCATCTGTCGCGCGGCGTGACGATCGGCACGGCGTTGCAGGACGACGCGTTCTTCTTCACGCAGCTCGGCACCTTCCTCGAACGCGCGGACAACACGGCGCGCATTCTCGACGTGCGTTTCGCCGACGCCGAGCCGAACTCGCGCGAGGCCGCCCGTCAACTCGAAGACTTCTATTACTGGACGTCGATCCTGAGCTCGGTGTCGGCGCTGGAGATTTACCGCAAGGTGTATCGCGATGTCGTGACGCCCGCGCGCGTGGTCGAGCTGATGATCCTCAACTCGCAGATGCCGCGCTCGCTGCTGGCGTCGCTCGACGGCGTCTGCGAGAACCTCGCGATGTTGCGCACGCAAGGCTCGAACCAGTGCGAGCGCTTTGCAGGCAAGCTGCGCGCCGAGCTGCTTTACGCGGACATCCGGCAGATCTTCGAAGCCGGCCTGCACGCGTGGCTCACGCAGTTCCTTGCCCGCGTGTTCGAACTCGGCAACATGGTCGCGCGGACCTATCTGATGCTGGCTGTTGCATGACGGAGTGCCCTCAATGTTTCTCTCGATCCGCCACGACACGTCCTACCGCTACGAATCGACGGTCCACTATTCGATCCAGCAGCTGCGCCTCACGCCGTCGAGCGGTGCTTCGCAGGTGGTGCGGCGCTGGACGCTCGAAGCGCCCGGCAAGCTCGATTCGACCTTCGACGCCTACGGCAATGTGCTGCACACGCTCGTGCTGAACAAGCCGCACGACGAGATTCGCGTGCACGTATCGGGCGAAATCGACACTTTTCCGCTGATCGACGGGCGGCTCGGTGACGCAGCGGGCGCGATTCCGCTCGAGCATTTCACGTGCGCGACGCGGCTGACCGAATGCGATCCCGCGATCCGCGATCTGGCTGCGTCGGCGCCGCCCCTCGACAGGCCGGCGGCGCTGATTGATCTCGCGGAGAAAATCGTCGAACGCGTGACGTTCGAGCCGGGCGTCACGGGCGTGGCGAGCACGGCGTCGCAGGCGCTCGCGCTCGGCAAGGGCGTCTGCCAGGATCACGCGCATCTGATGCTCGCGTGCTGCCGCGCGCGCGGCCTGCCCGCGCGCTACGTGAGCGGCTATATCGAACCCGGCGACGTCGAGCATGCCGCGAGTCACGCGTGGGTCGATGTGTGGCTCGCGGGCCTGGGCTGGATTTCCGTCGACGTCACGCACGCGGCGTTCGCAAGCGAGATGTATTGCCGGCTCGCGGCGGCGCGCGACTACGAAGCGGCGTCGCCCGTGCGCGGACGGCGTATCGGTGGGCTGGAAGAGACGCTCGATGTGTCGGTTGCGGTGAGGGCGCAGGAGCAGGTGGGGCAGTAAGGCGTGTCCAGTCCGCAGCGCGTGTCTTTAGTCGCGCAATCGACTGCGTTGCAGTCCATCGAAAAGATATGGCCTCGCTGGCTGATGTCATTGCCATAGAAAACATCGCCCGGTTTTTCATGGACGTCCATAGACCGATCGCGTTGCGCGATTTAACAATGGCCGGTCCATTTACCGTCCCTTAATTAATTGAAAGAAAGCGCGGCATTTTTTTAAAGCGATGAATGCAGTCCAAGCCTGCCTGTCGATGCAGTCGAGGTCACTGCATCGTGCTCAATTTCAACCGTATTTCGAATGATTTGTGCGTAATTTATGGGGCAAACGTTTGTACGGTGTTTCGATAGCTCAAGGCGGCGGCCAACTGTCCGTTAACAGGAGTACGGGCAAAACAGGACATCACGGTCGCTCGGCAATGCGAGCAGGACCGGCTTCCAATACGGGCGATTAACCATCTGAGGACCTTGCTATACGCAAGGGTGCCCTTCGCGGCATTTCGCCGCTTCATTTTGCGTGCTCAGCGCTGTGCTTGCCCGAAAAGTCCACTGGAGTTTTGAGATAATGAGCGCCGGGCTCGCATCAGGGAATGGATTGGTTGGCGTTTGTTCGCAGATGACGAGCTGCAGAAATAACGACGATGCGGCTGTTTCAGCCGTCTACTGGTTTGGGGTTGCAGAACATCGGGCAACGCGTGCTCGCGCCCGCGCGCGGCGGGCAGCATTTCGCGCGCAGGCGGAAGGCGGATCACCTTCTTCCTGCGATACGGTCAGTTCGACGGGCGCACTACCTTGCGACCTCCTGACGGCCGGGTTCACACCGGACTTCGTGCCGGCTGCGCGCTCGGAACAGCGTCCTTCTCCAGCCCGAGGCCAGTGGGCTGCACAGCGTGATCCACGCGATCGCACAGCACAGCGACAGCGACGGCTGCGCTGTCACGGTCTTTTGCTCGACCGGACAGTTCATGCCCGTCAAGCGAGATGCGATCGATCGTGGCCTCGATGCCCGAATTGGCAAGTTTGACAAGCAGGACCAGCAGCGTGGTTGCGATAGGCATCACACGCTCGACAGTGGGCAGCCGCACTATCGCAGCAGATGGAATCAGCACCATAACGGCGATCAGTTCCTGACGGAACGCGCTTTCGTGGCGCATGGTTGCGACGAATACCCGAGACGAGTGGCACAGCGCGAAAAGCCCTCGCATCGGACCGTTGTGCTTGCACGTTTTTGCGAGTGACGTCGAATCAGTCGACCACTCATGATGGAAACAATAAATTGATTGCCGGAAGTTATTACATCGTGCTGCCGCCATTGATCTCGCTGGAATTGCAACCAGCCCTCTCCGACTCATTTGCGTGTCCACGGAATGACCATCTGGTAATACCGCGCGCCACGCGCATGATTTCCAGCGAGTCGACGCGCTCATGAAAACTTTTGTGTCGGCTTGTCTCGCCGCATCGCTTGCGGGTGCGTCCCTCGCGTTTGCCGGCCTTCCCGCGCATGCACAAACTGCTGCTGACTCTGCCGTGCGTACGCCGGCGGCGTATGTTGCCGCCAGCGTGCCGGGAGGCGCGGACGCGCACGTCGCGCCCTCATCGGTCGCCTCGGCGCAGCATGTTTCGTTCGCTGCATTGGGTGCCTGGCAGCCGCTCGATCTGCATGGTCTCGACGACACGCGCACCGTGAATCTGGGCGTGCGGCTCGATCATGCCGTGAGCGCTGCATGGCTGCGTCTACGCTTCACGTACTCGCCCGCGCTCGTATTTCCGATCTCGCACATGAAGGTGACGCTCAACGGCGAGGCGTTCGCGACCGTGCCGTTCGACCGTGAGCACGCGGGCCAGATGGTGACCCAGGATATTCCGCTCGATCCGCGTTTTCTGACCGACTACACGCAGATCGGCCTCAACCTCGTCGCGCATTACACGCTCGACCATTGCGAGGACCCGGATAGTTCGGCGTTATGGGCCCAGATAAGCCCCATGAGCGAGGTGATCCTGCAGACCTCGCCCATCCGTCTGCCGAACGATCTGGCGTTGCTGCCTGCGCCGTTCTTCGACCGGCGCGACGTCGGCCGGCTCGACCTTCCGTTCGTGCTGCCGCCGTCACCTGACAACGCGACGCTGCGCAGCGCGGCGATTGTCGCGTCGTGGTTCGGCGCGCTCGCCGACTATCGCGGCGCGCGCTTTCCGGCGCTTGGCGCGTTGCCAGCAAACAGTCATGCTGTCCTGATCGGCACGCGCGCGCAGTTGCCGGTCGCACTCCCGTTGCCGGATGTCGACGGGCCGATGCTGATCGTCGCGGACAACCCGAGCGCGCCCGCGCGGAAGCTGCTCGTCGTGACGGGGCGCGACGCGAGCGAAGTCGATGCGGCTGCCTACGCGCTCGTCCTCGGCAAGAACGCGATGTCGGGGCCGGCCGTGCGCGTCTCGCAGGTCGATATCGGCGCGCCGCGCAAGCCTTATGACGCACCTCGCTGGCTGCCCGTGGACCGGAAGGTGGCGTTCCACGAACTCGTCGACAACTCGCAGCAATTACAGGTGACGGGCAGCGCGCCGGATGCGATCCGGCTCAACCTGCGCGTGCCCGCCGACATTTTCTCGTGGAGCGGAGCGGGCGTGCCGCTCGAACTCAAGTATCGCTACACCGCGCCGACGGTGCAGAACAACTCCGCTCTCGCGATCGAAATCAACGATCAGCTCGTGAAGTCCTACCGGCTTCCGCCCGCGAAAGCTGAAGATGCCCAGGGCCATCTGCAATTGCCGCTGCTGTCGGCGGCGGGCGGAGGCTCGGCGAACGCGCTGGAGATTCCTGCTTTTCGCGTCGGCAGCGCGAACCAGTTGCAGCTGCGCTTCCGTCTGGACTCGCAGAAGACGGGGCTGTGCCAGAGCGTCGCGGCCAATCCCGTGCAGGCCGCGATCGACCCCGACTCGACAATCGACTTTTCCCGCTTCATCCATTACGCGGAGATGCCCAATCTCGCGTACTTCTCGAACAGTGGCTTTCCGTTCACCCGGTATGCCGATCTTGCGCAGACTGCCGTCGTGATTCCCGAGCATCCGTCGCGCGAAGAACTCGAATCCCTGTTGACGATGCTCGGGCATATGGGGCAGTGGACGGGGCTGCCGTCATTGCGCGTGCAGATCAGGCGCCCGTCGGAACTCGCGGCGGTGCCCGACAAGGATCTGCTCGTGATCGGCACGGGCAATTCGATGCCGCTCTTCGCCCGTTGGCGCACGAGCCTGCCGCTCGCGATCGACGGGGCCAGGGGCGGCATCCAGCCGGCGTCTTTCTCCGTCCGCGAGCACTGGCGGGATGGCTCGCTGTTGCCGAAGGGCGGCGCGCATCTCGATCGCGATGGTGCGCTCGCGGCGCTGATCGGATTCGAAGTGCCCGGCAGCCGTCATCGCAGCGTCGTCGCGTTGACGGCGACCGACGAGGCGCATCTCCCGGCGCTGCTCGACGCATTCGACAAGGGCGACAGCGTTGGCAAAGTGCAGGGAGACGTCGCGCTGATCCGCGCGGATTCGGTGGAAAGCATGCGGGTCGGGCCGACCTATCTGGTCGGTGAACTGCCGTGGTACGCGCCACTCTGGCGCTATGCCGTCGAGCATCCCTTGCTGCTCGGCGTTCTCGGCGTGATTGCGGGTCTCCTGCTGGCGATCGGCGCATTCGCAGGTTTGCAGGCGCTCGCTGAGCGGCGGCGGGGAATCTGAGCGATGCCGATGTGCCGTGAAAAGCAGCGGGGCGCGCGTTTCGCGCGTTTGCGCAGTCCACGAGTCTGTGCGCGAGGGGCGTGCATGAGGGCGCTTGCGTGTGCGCTGACGTTATTCGGGTGCGGAAGTGCTCATGCGGCAACGGTCGCCCCCACAGACACAGTGGGACGGGACGCTCCAGCGCAAGCCGTCGCGACGCGATCATGCGGCGCGCCCCAGATCTGGCCGCGTTGGCAAGGGTTTCTCCAGCAATTCGTCTCCGCGGATGGTCGTGTGATCGACGTCGGGTCGGCCGATGAACGCACCGTCTCCGAAGGACAGGCCTACGCGTTGTTCTTCGCGCTGGTCGCCAACGACCGCGCGAGCTTCGACAGAATTCTGCGTTGGACGGAAGTCAGCCTCGCCCAAGGCGATCTGGCGACGCATCTGCCCGCATGGCTATGGGGGCGTCGCACGGATGGCGACTTCGCTGTGCTCGATGCAAACGCGGCGTCCGATGCCGACTTGTGGATCGCCTACGCACTGCTCGAAGCGGGCGAGCTGTGGGGCGAACGCAGCTACTTTGCGCGTGGCGCTCTGCTCGCGAAGCATGTGCTCGATGCGGAGACTGCCTACGTGCCCGGTCTCGGTCTCACGCTGCTGCCGGGGCCCGTGGGCTTTCATCCAGAGCCGGATCTCTGGCGTGTGAACCCGTCCTATTCGCCCCCACAGGTGTTGCGGGGCATCGGTACGCGCTTGCCGTCCGACGCTCGCTGGGCTCGCGTCGTCGAAAGCGGCTCGCGTGTGCTGCTGGATACGGCGCCTCTCGGCTACGCGCCGGATTGGGCGCTCTACCATCGTGGACAAGGCTTCCAGCCCGACGCCGAGACGCATGCCGTCAGCGCGTACAACGCGATTCGCGTGTACCTGTGGACGGGCACCATGAACACGCGCGATCCACTGTCGAACCGGCTTGCCGAGCGCTTCAAACCCTACGCGGACTTTATTGCCTCTCACGGCGCCCCGCCCGAAACGATCGATGCCGTGAGCGGCAAGCCCGGCGAGAATATGGGCAATGCGGGGTTTTCCGCAGCGACGTTGCCGTTCCTCGATGCGCTTGGGCGCGTGCCGCTCGCCGACGCGCAAGTTGCGCGGATCGACACGCTCGACGCCCAAACGCCGCCCGGCTACTACTCGAGCGTGCTGAGCCTGTTCGGACTCGGCTGGCGCGACGGCCGCTATCGCTTCGCTGCCGACGGCACGCTCGACGTGCGCTGGAGCGCGGCATGTCACGGAGGCGCGCGTTGAACGTGCTTCGCGTCGCACGCGCTGCCGCATTCCGCCGACCGCGAGCGAGAGGCGTGCAAGCGGCTATCGCCAGCCTGGTCGTGTGCGCGGGATTCGCGTCTGCCGACGCGCAGGCGTCGACAGCGACGACAGCATCTGCGGGGCGGATACGGCCCGCGTCCGGTGCCTCGATGCCGCCCGCGCCCGCAAGCGATGCCGAGCAGCGATTGCCAGCCGACGCTCAGCGCCTGCTCGCCGCTGCACGCATGTGGTCAAGCAAGCATCGCGACGATCTGGCTTCGCAGTCGATCGACAAGGCGCTGCTGATCGCGCCCGACGCGCCCGATCTGCTGGCCGAGCGGGCGCGCATTCAATTGAGGCTCGGACGCACTCGCGAAGCGCAGGAAGCACTTGCACGTCTACGGCGGTTGGCTCCCGCCAGCGCGCAGACGGAGGCGCTTGCCGACGAGTTGCGCGTCGCGACGAGCGGCCGCGAGGAGTTCGCCACCGTCCGTCTGCTCGCACGCAGCGGCCAGTCGGCCGAGGCCGCGCGCCGGCTCGTCGCGCTGTTTCCACATGGCGCGCCGCCCGGCCCGCTCGGTGCCGAGTATTACCAGATTCTCTCCGGCGCGAAGGACGGCAGGATGCTCGCCGTCGATGGGCTGCGCCGGCGCATTGCCGCGAACCCCGACGACGTCGACGCGATGCTCGTTCTCGCCGGGCTGCTGAACGGCAGCAGCGATACGCGCGCGGAGGCGAATCGCCTCGCATGGCGGCTCGCCTTGCGACCGGACGCCGATCACAGCGCGGCCATGAACGTCTGGCGCCACGTGCTGCAATCGGCGGGCGCAGATCCTGCCTATCTCGACGCGCTGCGCGCCTGGCTTGCGCTGGTACCCGACGATACGGAGTTCCGGGACCGCGTGGCGGCGATCGACGCCCGGCTCGACGCACAGCGCCGTCTGGAGCGAGACCCGGACTATATCGCCGGGCAGCGGGGGCTCAAGGCGCTGGCACGCGGCGATCTCGTCAGCGCGGAGCCGCTTCTCGTCCAGGCTGCCCGCGCGCGGGCCGACGACGCGGATGCAGTCGGCGGCCTCGGGCTCGTGCGGATGCGCGAGGGGCGGCGCGACGAGGCACGTGCGTTGTTCCTGCGCGCAGCCGCGCTCGACGCGGACAATCGCGGCAAATGGGAAGGTCTCGCGCGCACCGCGACCTTCTGGGCCACGCTCGCCGATGGCCGCGCGGCAGCGGCAGCGGGTCGTGCGCACGATGCGGCGAGCGCCGCGCGCGCCGCACTCGCGATGCAGCCGGACAGTCCCGATGCAAAGTTGCTGCTCGCCGACGCGTTGCTTGCCGGGCACGACTGGCAGGGTGCGGAGCCGTTGCTGCGCAGCCTCTTGTCGGCGCGCGAGCCTGGTCTCGGCGCCGTGCGCAGCATGCAGACGCTGCTCGATGCAACAGGACGCAGCGAGCAGCTCGGACCGCTGATCGAGGCGCTGCGCGGCCGCTTCAGCGACCCGGCGGACAGGCGCAGCCTCGATGCGATGCGCGGCGGCGTGCTCGCGGACGAGGCCGCGCACGAGGCCGCGCAGGGCAAGCTGGGCCCGGCCGCGCAGCGTTACGAGGCTTCGCTGCGGCTCTCACCCGACGCGCCATGGACACGCTTCGCGCTCGCGCGGCTGTATCGCGACATCGGATTGCCGCAACTCGGACGCGACGTGATGAACGATGGCGTGAAGCAGTACGGGTCGCCGGAGATGTTCTATGCGAGCGCGCTCTATCTGAATTCCATCGACGACGTGGCGGGAGCGAAGCAGGCACTCGCGCGCGTTGACGACGCCGGGCGCAGCGAGAGCATGCGAGCGCTCGCGCGCAAGCTCGATGCGCAACTGGCGCTGACGGGCGCGCGTGCCGCGTTCGCTTCCGGCGACCGGGCTGGCGCGACGCGCATGCTCGAACATGCCCAGACGCTGGCGGCCGACGACCCCGATATGCTGGCGAGCGTGGGCACGATGTGGATCGACGCGGGCGACGCGGATCGCGGCCTGGCTTTGCTGCGGGACTGGATTCGCGCGAACCCCGAGCGCGCGGATGCGGGCGTGCGCCTGCGATACGGCGACATGCTCGGGCACGCGCGTCGGAACGCCGAGCTCGATAGCTGGCTTGCGCAGATTCGAACGGGCGGCGGACTCGACGAAAGCGAGCGCTCGCGGCTTGAAGATCAGGCGCTGCGCCTTGCGCTGCGCGAGATCGACGATGCACTGGACAGCGACGACTACGCGCGCGCGCAGCGGTTGCTTGCTCGCGTCAGCGCGGCGGGCCAGCGGGACCCGCGCTATGCGCTCGAGGTCGCCGATGTGCAGCGCGCGCAGGGGCACTACGATGCAGCTCGCGCCGCGCTCGAGCCATTGCTCGCCGCCACGCCGGAGAACGCGGACGCCCAGCTTGCGCTTGCGCGCATCGAGGCGGAAGACGGCGAACGACGCGCTGCCCTTGCCGTCGTGCGGCGCGTCGTCGACGCGGCACCGGAGGACGATGTCGACACGCGCCTGTCGGCGGCCCGCAGGTTGTCCGTGCTGGGCCAGTACGAGGAAGCCGGACAGATCACGGACGCCTTGCGTGTCGCCTACCCGGGGCGAGCGGACGTCACGGTGCAGGCGGGCCGCGTTGCACAGGATCTCGGTCGTTATCAGGAAGCCGAATCGTTGTACCGGCTGTCGGCGCATGAAGAGAAGCTGGCGGGCGTGACTTCGGGCGCCGCTGACGGCACGCCCGCGCAGGCCGCGCTAGCCGGGTTGCAGCAGCGTCGCGATCCGATGATTGAAGCGGGCGTGCTGCCCGCGTACAAGTCGGGCGACGCGGGCATCTCCGAGTATCACGCGTGGCAGGCGCCCGTGTACGTGCAGATTCCGTATCGCTTTGACGGACACTTCTTCGCGCATATCGACACCGTGACGCTCGATGCCGGCAAGCTGTCGCTGGGCGGCTGGCCCAACGATATCGGCGGCGCCAACACCTTTACGCGCGACACGTTCGGCACGTTTGCGAGGGTCGATAACGCGGACCTGGCGCAACTCGCACAGTGGAGATCAAACAACCCGGCGCTGGCCGACGCGGTCAACGCGAACGTGCAGCGCTACGCGAGCCAGCGAGCGACGGGCGTGGCACTGGGCACGGGCTATGTATCGGACGCGTGGCGTGTCGATATCGGCACCACGCCGCTCGGCTTTCCTGTCCATTACCTCGTAGGCGGCATTCGCTACCGGTTCGATGCCGGCCCGGCGAGCTTCAGCGCGAGTGTGTCCCGACGGCCGGAGACGGGCAGCGTGCTGGCCTACGCCGGCATGCACGACCCGGTGACGGGAACTGTCTGGGGAGGCGTGCGGCGCGACGGCATCGATCTGCATTCGGCCGTCGACGTCGGCCGCGTCAGCGTGTTCGCCGACCTGGGTGTCGCCGAGCTGACCGGGCGCAACGTTGCGTCGAACCAGGAGGTCACGCTGCGCACAGGCTTCATCACCCCTGTCTGGCAGCGCGCGACGATGCGCGTGAATACCGGACTCATCGGCAATGCCTGGCACTACACCGACAATCTGCGTTTCTACAGCTACGGGCAGGGCGGCTACTACAGTCCGCAACGTTATCTGTCGCTCGGCGTGCCGCTCGAATGGGAAGGGCGGCACGATGCGCTCACCTGGGACATCACGGCGACCGTCGGATTGTCGAACTCCTACGAAAAGGACTCGCCCTATTACCCGAACGGATTGCCGTCGTTCTACGGCCCCGGCTTTCCGGCACTCGTTTCCGGCAGCAACCTGGTCTACGGAGGCAGCTCGACGCAAGGCGTGAGTTTTTCGTATGGGATCTCGGCCATTGCGCAATATCGCTTCAATGCGCATCTGGTAGCGGGTGTGCGCGTCGAGATCGATCATGCGCATGACTACGCGCCGAGCGCAGGCATGGTGTACGTGCGCTATTCCTTCGATTCGCGCAAAAAGGACCGCAGCCTGTCGCCGACACCGGTTCGCCTGTATTCGAGCTTTTGAACGGCGCATCGATCAACGAACGGACACTTTTCATGGACACCGCTTCCTCCTCCCTCGCGACGACGGGCGCTCTACCGCTGCGACGCTGGCTGGCAGCCGCAACGAGCATGATGCGCCCACCCTCTGCGAGGACCGGCCGGCTTGGCGTCGACGGTCTGCCCGACGACTGGGCGTGGATCGAGAACGGCAAGCTCTACGCGGTGTACGCGAAGGGAGGCACGCCGGCCGCGGACGCGCTGATCTGGGCGAGCGTGCGGTCCTCGCAATCGCGCCATGTGACCGTGGTGCTGGCGCGAGAACGAGACGCCGTCACTGCGCGGCTGCGCGAACTCGGTTTCGCCGACGATCGTCCCGCGCGTGGCTGGCCCCGTGGCCTGAACGTGCTCGCGATGCCTCCCGAGACAGCGCACGCCGAACGCGGCGCGCGCCCCGTCGCATTCGCGCGTCTGATTGGCGCGCTGCATGCGCTTCGTAGATCCGGCGTGCGCCGGCGGGCGCTTTACGTCATCGAGGGAGGCGAGCGCTGGTTCAGCTGGAGCGATCCCGTGGCCCTCGCGCGCGAAGGCCGCGCGCTCGCCGGCTGGTGCGCGGCACGACGCGTCGCGATGGTGCTGCTGCTGGACGCAGAAGGCGCGCAAGCTGCGTCGCAATCGGGCAATGCCGCGTTTCACGACCTCGCGCTGCCCGACGGAATGGACGACACGCCCGACGGGTTGGCGGCTCTCGCTGGGCGTCCTGAATTCCATGCCGCGTGCGCGGGTGTCGCACGAGTTCAACACACGCACGGCGAGCTGCTGTGGCACGGGGACTTCTGGCGCAGTGGCGAAACGTTGGTGACGGGCGAGCGTCTCGGACTGCGCTTTTCCGAGGCGGGGCGGCTGACGGTGGCTCCCGTGACGGCAGATGCGTGGGAAGTCGACGGCGATGTGTTGCTCGCCCGTGACGACGCACGCGTGGTGGTGACGCGCGCGGCGGTACACGGTGAGGAGCGCTGGCTGCCGCCGCAATGGGAGACCGTCGAAGATCAGATGTCGCTTCTCGCCGCGTGCAGCGGCGCCCAGGCCGCGACCGTTTTGCTGGACTATCGAGGCAGCGCGGATCTCGAGTCTCTCTGTTCGACGATTCATGCGTTGCGCCGTCGATGCGGACGCGCGCTCAAGATCGCAGTGGTGGAGCGAGGCGAAGTCTTGCGGCACCAGTACGAATTGCTGGTGCTGAATCTTGGCGCGAACCTGGTGCTAGGCCGCGAGCTGCCATTCTCGCGTGTCCAGTCGTTGCTGCACTCGCTTCAGGGGCAGCTGCATACGCGCCCTGTCGCCGTCGACTATCGCGCCGCGCTTGCTGCCGCCCTTAGCGACTCGGGATCGGGCTATCTGCCCGTTGGCGAATTCTGCGAGCGGCTTCGCACCACCGTTGCGCGTGGCGCGCCGCTCAAGTTGCCTCATGTCCTCGTGAAGCTCAGGCTCGCGCCGGTCCGGGCTCATGGCGAGGCGCTGCGCCATTGCATGCCCCGGCGCTCGGGTGACGTGCTGACGCTCGACGCTACTCATCTCTATCTGTTTCTGTTCGCGTGCAGGCCAGCCGACGTGGATCGCGCACTCGCGAACATCGTCGATGTGCCCGTAGACCAGCTCGCGGAACGTGTGGAGCGCCTCACCGAAGATGCGATCGACGCCGAGCTGCGCGATCTCGAAGCAGCGAACCGGCGCAAGCGGTTCGCGGACTACAGCGATCTGTATCTCGCGGTGCCTCGTTCTGTCCCATCGCCGTCGACGGCCGAAGCAGTCGACAGGCCGCGGCAAGCGAGTGAGGAAAGCCATTCGCCTGTCGATCAGCCGGGCACTGCGAACAGGCGCGCGGAGACCTCGGCTTCAGCCACGTCTCGATCTGGCGACGGGGCGCTCGTCCCGCCGCGCCCACGCCGCGCCGTTCGCGCGGCGATGCCTGTGCTCATGCGGGAGAAAGCGTGATGCCGTTTCTGTTCATCTGTCTGGTGACGGGCATGGTCGTTGCCATTCCCGTCTGGATGCTCTGGCAACGCTTCGGCACCCGGCGCGGTCTCGATGGCGTGAAGCGCTTCGATCCCCGCGAGGCCGTGCCGTGTACGCTCGAACCCGTCGCACTGAGCGCACAGCTTGTGCGCGAGGTTGCACGACGTGAAGAGGCCCGCCGATGAAGACCATCGCGGTGGTATCGACGGCAGGCGGCGCGGGGCGTACTACATTGAGCGCCGCGCTTGCCGTGCTGCTTGCGCGCCGCGGCCGCCAGATCGTCGCGCTCGATTTCGATCCGCAGAACCTTTTGGGCGCGTATCTGGGACTCGATTCGGTGGATGGGCCGGGCATCGGCGATGCGATCACAGTCGAAGCGGCAGACGGCGTAGACCCGTGGCAGGAATGGACGTGGCGCAACGAAGAGGGCGTGCTGTTCGTTCCCTACGGCCGGCGACCGCTCGCCGAAAACACGCGATGCGAGACGCGGCTTGCACAGGCGCCGCAGTGGCTTGCTCGCTCGCTCGCGCTGCTGGATCTCGACGATGACGCAGCCGTGCTGATCGACACGCCACGCTACCCGTCGCAGCAGGCGGACCAGGCGATTCGCGCAGCCGATCTCGTGTTATGCGTTACGCCGCCCGAGCCCGTTGCGTGTGCGACGCTGGTTTCCAGTCTGCCCGATTTGCAGGCCGCAAGCGCGCGGTTCAGTGTGGTCGTGAACCGGCTGAATCCTGCGCGCGACATGCAGCGCGATGTGCTGACGATGCTCCGTGCTGCGCTGGGCCCGGGACTCCTCGTCGATCAGCGGGTGCATTTCGATGCCGCACTGCCGGAGTCGTTCGCGCGTGGCAGCTGGCTCTTCGACGACGCACCGTACTCGCAGACTGCGCATGACCTCCAGGGCCTCGCGAACTGGCTCGACGCCTCGCTCGGCGAACGTGCCGACAAGGGCAAGAACCGATGAGCACGCCACACATGGACGACAACAACCAGTCTGCCGATGCGGCCGACGTCGGCTGGCGCACGCGTGTGCTGGACTGGCTCGCACGCGGGCTCGGTTTGACGGCCGAGCGAACGGCGCTCGACTGGTGTGTCCGCCTCTTTTTTCATCCGCCGTCAGCGGGGCGGCCCGACCGCGTTCGCGATGCTGCGCGTGCGGCTTTCATTGCGCTCGCCGCGCACTGGGGCGTGCTCGATATCCGCAGTCCGCGCGAATGGTTGTGGCGCGCCTTCGTCAGACCGCGGCGCGCGCTGTCGTTCGAATGGATCGATACGTGGATCGTGCCCGCTTACCGTTGGATCACGGCCTGCTGGCGAGCCGTGCAGGCACGCCTGCCGGATCTGCCGTGGATGCGCTGGGGCGAACGCGTGGAACGCGGCGTGGGCGCGCTTGGAAAGGTGCGTTGGCTGCTGCCCGTCTTCGCGACAGCCGGCGCGGCGCTCTGGCTGCTCGTGGGCACGTCGCCGCTGACGCCCATCGGCCAGTTCGAGTTTTTTGCCGTCACCGTGCTCGTCGCGCTCGTCCTGCGCCGCGTGCCCGGACGCGCGCCGCTGCTGGTCCTTGCGCTGCTTGCGCTCTTTGCGATGACACGCTATGCGTGGTGGCGCGCCACGGAGACGCTCGTGTTCGCGTCACCCGGCGAAGCCGTCGCCGGCTATATGCTGTTCGGCGCGGAAGCCTACACATGGCTGATCCTCGTGCTCGGCCTGCTGCAAACCGCGTGGCCGCTCGAGCGCAAGGTCGAGGCATTGCCAGCCGATCCGCGCGACTGGCCGAGCGTCGACATCTTCATTCCGACCTACAACGAGCCGCTTGCCGTCGTGAAGCCGACGGTGTTCGCTGCACAGGGTGTCGATTGGCCCGCCGATCGCCTGCGCGTGTATCTGCTCGATGACGGCAATCGTCCTGATTTTGCGGACTTTGCGCGCGAGGCGGGGATCGGCTATCTGACGCGAGATGACAACCGGCACGCGAAAGCGGGCAATATCAACCGCGCACTTGCGCGTACAGACGGCGAGTACGTCGCGATCTTCGACTGCGATCACGTGCCGACGCGTTCGTTTCTGCAGATGACAATGGGCACGTTTCTGCGCGACAAGCGCTGTGCGCTCGTGCAGACACCGCATCATTTTTTCTCCCCGGACCCTTTCGAGCGCAACCTCGGGACGTTCCGCCGCGTGCCCAACGAAGGCAATCTGTTCTACGGGCTCGTTCAGGCCGGCAACGACCTGTGGAACGCAGCGTTCTTTTGCGGCTCTTGCGCGGTGCTCCGGCGCAGCGCGCTCGATGAAATCGGCGGCATTGCCGTCGAGACCGTGACCGAGGACGCGCACACCGCGCTCAAGCTGCACCGGCGCGGCTACACGAGCGCGTATCTGCCCACCGTGCAGGCAGGGGGGCTCGCGACCGAAACGCTCGCCAGCCACATCGCGCAGCGCACGCGCTGGGCACGCGGCATGGCGCAAATATTTCGCATCGACAACCCATTCCTTGGGCGCGGACTCAGCTTCTTTCAACGGCTGTGCTACAGCAACGCGATGCTGCATTTCTTCTACGGCATTCCGCGTCTGATTTTCCTGACCATGCCGATGGCGTACCTGTTCTTTCAGATGTACTTCATCAATGCCGCCGCCACGCGAATCGCGAGCTACGTGTTGCCGTATATCGTGCTCGCGAATATCGCGAACTCCCGGATGCAAGGACGCTATCGGCACTCGTTCTGGGCTGAGGTGTACGAATCCGTGCTTGCGTGGTACATCGCGCTGCCCACGACCGTCGCGTTCTTCAGCCCCCGGCACGGCAAATTCAACGTGACCAGCAAGGGTGGCCGGATCGCCGAGGGATTCTTCGACTGGACCATATCGCGGCCCTATCTCCTGCTGCTTGCGCTCAACGCGTGCGCACTGGCAGTTGGCGCGTCGCGCCTCGCGTTCGAGCAGGGCGCCGAAGGCCCGACGATCGTCATGAACATGGCCTGGACACTCTATAACCTCGTGATGCTGGGCGCCGCGCTCGGCGTCGCGCGTGAGGTGAAGCAGGTACGAGTGACGCACCGTATCGCGATGCGCATACCCGCCACGCTCATTCTCTCTGACGGCACGACCGTCAGCTGCACGACGACCGACTACTCGACGGGTGGCTTCGGATTCGATGTCGAGCCGGGGCTCGGCATCCGGCCGGGCGACACGCTCGACGTGTGCATCAGCCGTGGCGATCGTCTGTTCCACTTTCCGTCTCGTGCGTGCCGCTACGTTGGCCGGCAGCTCGGCGCGCAGTTCGACGCGCTCACGCTCGAGCAGGAGCGGCAACTCGTGCAGTGCACGTTCGGCCGCGCCGATGCCTGGCTCGGATGGAGCGGCACGGACAACGACGATGCGCCATTGCGCGGCCTGAAGGAAGTGCTGCTGATGGGCGTGGAAGGCTATTCGCGCGTGCTGGCGAGCGGGCGGCGCGCCGTGCAATCGCTGCTTGCACTCGATCGCACTCGATACTGACGAGCGGCGCCCGCACCCTTGTAGACTCTCTGACCTCGATCATGACTTTGTGGAACCTGTATTTCATCGCCAAGCTTTATTTGTTTGAGTCTGGCCATCTGTCGCCACTGTGGATCGCGAATATCGCTTTCGCAGCTGTCCTCGCGGCGACCTCGATGTTCCGGCGCCGCTCGCTGCGCGTCGTGCGCAACCTGATCGGGCTCGCGATCGGACTGCCGCTGATGTATCGCGAGGCGAACGTCCCGCCCTTCTCACGCGTGGTCGAGGAATTCAGCAACCTCACTACGTTCAGCGGCGGCTACTGGCTCGAACTGGCGGGACGCTTCCTGCCGCCGATGTTGCTGCTCGCGTTGGTCGGCGCAGTGCTCGGATACCTGCTCGTCAATCGCTGGTTGCGCGTCGCGACGTTCGTGTTCATGGCGCTTGTCGCGATTCCCGTCTGGCAAGCTGGCGCCGCGCTGCTCGTACGCACTTCGCAGACATCGACGGCAGCAGCGGACGCCCGTCAGGCAGTGGCGCAGCCGGCCGATCACGACGCGGTGCTTGCGGCGTTCCGGAAGACCGAGTCGCAGAGACAGGTGAATTTCGGCAAGCTCGCCGACGACCCCTCGCGCCAGTTCGACGTGATCGTATTGCACATCTGTTCGCTTTCCTGGGATGACCTGGACGTAGCGAAGGCGCGCAATCACCCGATGCTGAGTCACTTCGATTATCTGTTCACGAACTTCAGCACGGCCGCAAGCTACAGCGGACCGGCGGCGATTCGCGTGCTGCGTGCAACCTGCGGACAGGAGTCGCATGCGGATCTGTACAAGGACGCACCGCCGCAGTGTCATCTGTTCGGGCAACTCGCGGCGGCGGGCTATACCGCGCAGACGCTGCTCAACCACGACGGGCATTTCGACAATTTCCTGCAGATCATTCACGACAACATCGGCGTGCCTAACGCACCGATGATTTCGAACACCGACGTGCCCGTTGCAATGCATGCATTCGACGGTTCGGCGATTCACGACGACTATGGCACGCTTGCAAAGTGGTACGCGCAACGCGCGCAGATTCCCGGTCCGGTCGCGCTGTACTACAACACGATCAGCCTGCACGACGGCAACCGGTTGCCCAACAGCAGCTTGTCGAGCCTCGAGTCCTATCCGCAGCGCGTGAACACGCTGATGAGCGACTTCGACCGCTTTGCGGACCTGATTGCGTCGTCAGGCAGGCGCGCGGTGATCGTGTTCGTGCCCGAGCATGGTGCTGCGTTGCGTGGCGACAGCAACCAGGTGGCGGGGCTTCGGGAGATTCCGACGCCGCGCGTCGTGCACGGGCCGGTCGGCGTGCGGCTGGTGGGCTTCGACGGAAATCACGGTCCGACTACCGTGATCGATCGTCCGACGAGTTTCCTCGCTGTCGCGCGGTTGCTGTCGAACCTCGTGTCGAACAGTCCTTTCAAGCCCGGCGTCGCGCTCTCACAATACGCGGCGAATCTGCCGCAGACGCAGATGATCGGCGAGAACGAGGGCACCGTGACGATGGCGACCGCGGACGGCTATGTGGTCAGAACCCCGGACGGCGTGTGGGTGGACGCGCGATGAGAGAACACGCTGAAAACGGGGGCGAGCCCGGACACGACATTGACGGCCTCGCGCGTCATGTACCCGAAGTCGACGTCGCGCGCTACGTGGACGAACAGGCGCGCGGCGCGTACGAGGACGCGCTCGTGCGCTGGCCGCTGCTCGCGCGGCTGATGAAGCTCGAAGGGCGTTGAGAGGTCACATCATCGCCGGGCGCCTGGAGGCACGGCGGCGTTTGGATGGCGGATGTGGCACATCGACGGACACTGCTGGCTCACGTCATCCTCAAGTTCTTTGCGCAGTTGCCGACATGGGGAATGAAGGCAATAGCAATACAACGCCAGGACGCTTCGCAACGTCCGTAAAATGTGTGGTCTGGACGGCGACCGTCCTGTCCGGACCGGCAATGCACGTCAGACGGAACGCCAAAGATTGAATCGTGAAGAACTTTTTCGATAACAAGCTCGCCGAGCGCTACGGCTACGGGATCGCCGTATTGATCGCCGCAAAGGCTGCCGATCTGCAGCGCGGAATTGATGCAACGAATGCTCGACGCAGAACTGAAGGCCGTCGTCTGCTCGACGACGCGTGCGTGGAAGAGGTGATCTCGGGTCTGCGCAATAACGGGCTGCTTCCCGAGGAAAGGAATGTGGATGGCGCTGATCTGCCTGATGTGGGGGCAGCGGGGTGAGTGCCGTCTGCGGTTAGCGTCGCGTCTGTTTGCTGTGTATTAGTGCCTTTAATCAGGCGAGCGTCACGCGAAAATTCATTCGTCTGAAAAAACAAAAAAAACCGATGTCGCCGGCGCATTGGCGGGTAATTAGCCTGAATAGCCTGAAGGCAGAGACTTTTTATTGCTGCCGGTGCTTTCGCGAGGTGGCGCTTTGCACTCCGCTTCTGCTGTAGCGGAGCAGCCGGCATGCAGTACCATGCCGGGAGAGCGTAGAAGCGAGCCCGTCGCCATCGACTTTTTTTGGCGACGGGTTTTTTCTGGGCGATCCAGTGGCCGATCCGCACGTCGTCTATCGTCGAGACATCGAGAGACGCAGGAGTACCGAAATGACCTACTGTGTGGCGATGTGCGTCGACGAAGGCCTCGTGTTCCTCTCGGACACGCGGACCAACGCCGGTGTCGATCACGTCAGCACCGCGCGCAAGATGTCGGTGTTCGAAGAGCCGGGACACCGCATGCTGGTGCTGCTCAGCGCGGGCAACCTGTCGCTCACGCAGGCCGTGCTGCACGAGCTGTCAGAGCCGGCCGAGCCATCGCGGCCCACGCTGTGGACCGTCTCGACGATGGCGGATGCCGCGCGCGTCGTCGGCCAGGCGGTGCGCGACGTGCATCAGCGTGAAGCGAGCGCGCTGCAGGCGTTCGGCGTCGACTTCAATTGCAGCTTCATTCTTGGCGGCCAGATTGGCGATGGCGGCACGGGCGGTAATGGTGTCGTGCAGCCGCATCCGCGTCTCTTCATGATCTACGCAGCGGGTAATTTCATCGAGTCGTCACGTGTGAATCCGTACTTTCAGATCGGCGAGTCGAAGTATGGCAAGCCGATCATCGACCGCGTGCTCGCGCCGTCGACGCCGCTCGACGAAGCCGCCAAGTGCGCGTTGATCTCGATGGATTCGACGCTGCGCTCGAACCTCTCGGTCGGGCTGCCGCTCGATCTGCTCGTCTACGAAAAGGATGCGCTGCGCGTGACACGCTTCGTGTCGATCGATCAGGACAACACGTATTACCAGATGATTCACCGCACGTGGGGCGAGCGGCTGCGGCAGGTCTTCAGCGAGATACCCGAGCCGGACTGGCGGAGCGCGGGCGATGTGCCGCGCGACGGACATGTCGGCGAGATGGTGCTGTATCGCGCGCCTGGCGCGCTGCACGCCGATGTCGATGAGGCCCCTGTGGATGCCGGCGCGCGTCCGGCACAGACCCTGGCGCAAGCCGACAAGCCCAAAGCGCGCGGGTAATCCGGGCGCAGAGATGCTCCAAATAAGCCTGCACCAATAAAAAAACCAGCCTTCGGCTCGCGCCTCCGGCTGGCTTCTGAAATACGGCTCGACGTCTCGAGCCGTACGCCATTCGTTCTTCGAATTAGAACTTGTGACGGATACCCAGGCTGACGATCGTTTGCGACGACGAGCCCGACTGGTAGCCGTACGAACCGACGGAAGCGTCCGCCGTCACGACCGACGTGCGGCTTTCGCGCTGGTGACCGTTTGCGTGTTGGTATGCGCCGATCAGGTACAGGTCCGTGCGCTTCGACAGCGAGTAGTCGCCACCCAGCGAAACCTGGTTGTAGCTTGCCGACGTGTCGCCCGAGCCGTGCGTGTAGATGTAGCCCAGACCCAGCAGCATGGCCGGCGTCACCTGGTAGCCAACATAGCCGCCTGCAACGTTGTACTTCTCTTGCTGCGAGAACGCCGACAGGCCGTCCGGCTTGTACTGCGCGAAGCTGTAGCGGATGCCGAACGTGAACGGACCCGCGACATACTGACCAGCCGCCGAAGCGATGCCGATCGACTTCGCCGAAGCGTATGCGCTGTTGATCGTCGAGCCGTCGAACGTGCCGTCCGACGTTGCGCCCGGACCCCAGCCCGGCGTCGGGCTCGTTGCGGACACGCCACGGCCTGCTGCCGTGTTGCCGTTGGTCATGTGGAGGTAGCCTGCTGCGACGCTGAACGGACCGAAGCCGTACGTTGCCGCGCCCGACCACGTCTGGCCCGCGCCCGTCGCGCCTGCGACGCCGCCCAGAGCGTACATGCCTTCAACCTGGAGGCCGCCCCAGACCGGCGACACGTACTTGACTGCGTTGTTCGTACGCGAGCTGTTGTCGTTGTTGTCGACGTCGCCCGGCGTGGTGAACGTGCTGCCGAAGTAGTTGTCAGCCGTCAGCGCCTGAACCATGTCGACGACCGGGTCGTACTGGCGACCCAGAGTCAGCGTACCGTACGCATCGTGCGTCAGACCGACGTATGCCTGACGGCCGAACAGACGGCCGCCCTGGCCCATCTTGCCCGAGTTCACGTCAAAGCCGCTTTCCAACTGGAAGATCGCCTTCAGGCCGCCGCCCAGGTCTTCCGTACCCTTCACGCCCCAGCGGTCACCCTGCAGGTTGCCCGCGAACATCGTGAACAGGTGGTTGTTGGCCGGGTTCGCATGATTCACGTACTGGACCGATTCATCGATCAAGCCGTACAGCGTCACGCTGCTTTGTGCATGCGCCGCGCCTGCAGCGCCGAGCAGTGCCAGCGAGAGGGTAGACAGTGCGATTCGTTTCATCCATTTCTCCACGCAGATGATTGGTTTCGTTGTTGCGAATCGGAGAATAGCGCAGTGTCTCCAAGTGTAAGAACTGAAAAAAATTAAGGTGTATCGAAAATGTGACAGCCCGTTAGAGGCCTTGTATCGCCGGCTTGTCGACGATTGTTGCTTTTTCGGCAATATTTAATCTTTGACTATGCATTATTGTTGTTTTTATGACAGTGATCGTGCAAGTCGGTACCCATTGCGCGTTTCTGCGCAAGTGCCATGTAAGAAAGTTGTCTAATCAAATGCGGAAACCTCCGCTTCCAGATCACGAAGCCATCGGCGCGGGCGGCGCAAAACTTGTTGTTACGGGTGGACATCCGCGTTCCGTTGTGATCGTGCAAGCACGATTCCGTTGAAGCGTGCGCTTAACGCGCGTCGCTGGCGGCGGGCGGTGCTCCGGCATCGTCGACGCTGTGGCGGCGGCCGGCCACTGTGGCAACAAAGAGCGCCGTCCCTGCCGCGACCAGTACCGAGCCCCACGGGTGGCGCCGGACATAGCGGTCCGCTGCAACTGCCGTGCGGCCCGCGCGCACCAGCGTGTTCGCGGCGGCGCGCGTCGCGTGCGTTTCCGCCTTCGCGACCGTTTTGCCGATGGTCACGGCTTTGCTGATGCCGGCGTCGTGTGCCGCGACGAGCTTTGCCACAGCCGACGGCCGCGGTTTTGCGCCTGCCGAGATGCCGGCTGCGTCCGCTGGAACGCCGCCGGCGCCCGCTGCCGTGCCGGCTGCACCCGCCATTACGCCGGCTGCGTGCGGCGGCGCCGCGCCCCATACGGAGCCGCGCTTCGCAGCACCAGCCGCCACCGTCGACGCGGCCAGCACCGACGCCAGCATCGCGCGGCTGCCGGGCGGCGTGGCGGGCGCGAAGCCCCACGCGCCGCGCGGATCGTGCATGCGCCCGCGCGCGGCGGCAAACTCGGCGCCGAGCAGCAGTACGACGGCCGAAAAGTACAGCCACATCAGGAGCACCGCGAGCGAGCCCGCCGCGCCGAACGAATTCGCCATGCCCGCGTGCGCGAGGTAGAGCGCGAAGAGCTTCTTGCCCGCCGAGAACAGCGCGGCCGCCACCGTCCCGCCGACGAGCGCATCGCGCCAGCGCACGGGCGCGTCGGGCAGGAACTTGAGCAGCCCGGCAAAGGCGAAGGCAAGCACCAGCCAGCCGACGAGCAGTTGCAGCAGGTTGCCGACCACTACATACGGCGAATCGCCCCACAGCATGTTGCCGATGAACGTGATCGCCGTATCGAGCACCAGCGACACGATCAGCAGGAACGCGACGCCGAGCACGAGACCGAACGAAATCAGCCGCACGCGCACGAGCGCCATCACGCTCGACGCGCGCGGCGCTTCGGATGGCCAGACGACATCGAGCGCGCTGTTCAGCGACGAGAACGTCGCCGACGCGCCGATCGCAAGCATCGTGAACGAAATGACAGCGGCGATGCCGCCTGCTCCGCCGCTGCGATGCGCGTTCTGCACGATCGTCGTGACGGCGGCGGCGGCATCGTTGCCGAGCACGCCGTGGACCTGTCGAAAGAGTTCGCCGCGCGCGGCATCCGCGCCGAAGAACCAGCCGGATACCGCGATCACCATGACGAGAGTCGGCGCGAGCGAGAACGCCGCATAGAACGCAATGCTCGCTGCCATCGCGGCGCAGCGGTTGTCGGCGAACTGCCGCAGCGCGCCGACAGCCCACGACGCCTGCTTTTTCGCCACTGACTGCAACTTCTCGGCGGAGAGGGAATCGAGTTCCATGACGTCCTTGTTGATGCGGGTATCGATGAGACTTCATGCAGACAGCAAGGCACGTGCTCGCGGATTCGCCGTGCATCGCAGTGCTCGTACACGCCGCGAGTGTCAATGGTATGACGCAAGCGTCGCGCCCATCTATCTATGTCGATACATCAACTGCGAACCGACAGGCATATGACGTGCTGTCGTTCTGCTCTGTTGTGCTTACGACGTGCAAGAAACGACTTATACTTTTTCTCACCTCCCCACAAATAGAACGAGAGGCGATCATGCTGCAAATGTCCCGCCGTCAGTTCCTGAAGGTGACGGCGAGCACGCTAACGGGATCGAGCCTGGCCCTGCTGGGCTTCTCACCCGAACCCGCGCTCGCCGAAGTCCGTCAGTACAAACTGGCTCGTACTACCGAAACGCGCAACACGTGTCCTTACTGCTCAGTCGGCTGCGGCATTCTGATGTATGGCCTCGGCGACGGCGCAAAGAACGCGACCACGAGCATCATTCATATTGAAGGCGACCCGGATCACCCCGTCAATCGCGGCACGTTGTGCCCGAAAGGCGCGAGCCTGATCGACTTCATCCATAGCGAGAGCCGCCTCAAGTATCCCGAGTATCGTGCTGCCGGTTCGGATCACTGGCAACGCATCTCGTGGAACGACGCGCTCGACCGCATCGCGAAGCTGATGAAGGAAGACCGCGACGCGAACTTCATCGAGAGCACGCCCGACGGCAAGAAGGTCAACCGCTGGCTGACCACGGGCATGCTCGCGGCGTCGGCGAGCAGCAACGAGGTCGGCTATCTGACGCACAAGACCGTGCGCAGCATGGGGATGCTCGCGTTCGACAACCAGGCGCGTGTCTGACACGGCCCGACGGTGGCAGGTCTTGCCCCGACGTTTGGCCGTGGAGCGATGACGAACCATTGGGTCGACATCAAGAACGCGGACGTGATTCTCGTGATGGGCGGCAATGCGGCCGAGGCGCACCCGTGCGGTTTCAAGTGGGTGACGGAGGCGAAGGCGCATAACAAAGCGAAGCTGATGGTCGTCGATCCGCGCTTTACGCGCACGGCGTCCGTCGCGGACTTCTATGCGCCGATCCGTACGGGCACCGACATCGCGTTCCTTGGCGGCGTGATCAACTATCTGCTGACGAACGACAAGATCCAGCACGACTACGTGAAGAACTACACGGACTTTCCATTCATCGTCCGTGAAGACTTTGCGTTCAACGACGGCATTTATTCAGGCTACGACGCGAAGGCCCGCAAGTACCCGGACAAGTCGACGTGGGACTACGAACGCGGCGACGACGGCTTCGCGAAAGTGGACATGTCGTTGCAGCATCCGCGTTGCGTGTACAACCTGCTCAAGAAGCACTACTCGCGCTATACGCCGGAGATGGTCGAGAAAACGTGCGGCACGCCGAAGGACAAGTTCCTGCACGTGTGCGAGACGCTCGCGACGACAGCGACCCCGAACCGCGCGGGCACCATTATGTACGCGCTCGGCTGGACGCATCACTCGGTCGGCTCGCAGATGATCCGCACGGGCGCGATGGTGCAGTTGCTGCTGGGCAATATCGGCGTCGCGGGCGGCGGGATGAACGCGCTGCGCGGACACTCGAACATCCAGGGGCTGACGGACCTCGGCCTGATGTCGAATCTGCTGACGGGCTACATGACGCTGCCGAACGATCCCGAGCAGGACTACGAGGGCTACATCAAGGTGCGCGCGTCGCAGCCGCTGCGGCCCAATCAGCTGAGCTACTGGAAGAACTACCGCGCGTTTTACGTCAGCATGATGAAGTCGTGGTGGGGCGACGCCGCGACGGCCGACAACCACTGGGGCTACGACTATCTGCCGAAGCTAGACAAGCCGTATGACCTGCTGCAAGGCCTCGAGCTGATGAACCAGGGGAAGATGAACGGCTACATCTGCCAGGGCTTCAATCCGCTCGCGTCCGCGCCGAACAAGGGCAAGTCGTCGGCGAGCCTCGCGAAGCTGAAATGGCTCGTCATCATGGACCCGCTCGCGACGGAAACCTCCGAGTTCTGGAAGAACCACGGCGAATTCAACGATGTCGATTCGTCGAAGATCCAGACTGAAGTGTTCCGCCTTCCCACTTCGTGCTTCGCCGAGGAAAACGGTTCGCTCGTCAGTTCGAGCCGCGTGCTGCAATGGCACTGGAAGGGCGTGGAGCCGCCGGGCGAGGCGCGCAGCGATCTCGAGATCATGTCGGGAATCTTCGTGCGCATGCGCAAGGCGTACAAGGAACAAGGCGGCAAGTATCCCGACCCGATCGTCAATCTGAGCTGGCCGTACGCGAATCCCGAAAGCCCGACGCCCGCAGAAATGGCGATGGAATACAACGGCCGCGCGCTCGCCGATCTGCCCGATCCGAAAGACCCGAGCAAGGTGCTGGTGAAGAAGGGCGAACAGCTGGCCAGTTTCGCGCAACTGAAGGACGACGGCACCACCGCGAGCGGCTGCTGGATTTTCTGCGGCGCGTGGACCCAGGCTGGCAACCAGATGGGCCGACGCGATAACTCCGATCCGACGGGCATCGGCCAGACGCTGAACTGGGCGTGGGCATGGCCCGCGAACCGTCGCGTGCTGTACAACCGCGCATCGTGCGATGTGAACGGCAAGCCGTTCGACCCGAAGCGCAAGCTGATCGCGTGGAACGGCACGAGCTGGAGCGGCACCGACACCCCTGACTTCAAGCTCGACGAGCCGCCCGAAAACGGCATGGGTCCGTTCATCATGAACGCGGAAGGCGTCGCGCGTTTCTTCGCGCGCGACGCGATGAACGAAGGTCCGTTCCCCGAGCATTACGAGCCGTTCGAGAATCCGCTCGGCTACAACACGTTCCATCCGAACAATCCGCAAGCGACCAGCAATCCCGCCGCGCGCGTGTTCCCCGACGACCGGGCGGCGTTCGGCAAGCCAGCCGATTTCCCGAATGTGGCGACCACTTATCGTCTGACGGAACACTTCCACTTCTGGACCAAGCACGCACGCCTCAATGCGATCATCCAGCCGCAGCAGTTCGTCGAGATCGGCGAGGAGCACGCGAAGCAGATCGGCGTGGTGTCAGGCGACCGCGTGAAAGTGACGAGCAATCGCGGACACATCGTTGCCGTGGTCGTGGTGACGAAGCGGATCAAGCCTTTGACGATCGACGGCAAGAAGGTGCAGACGGTCGGCATTCCGCTGCACTGGGGCTTCACGGGGCTCACCAAACCGGGCTATATCACCAACACGTTGACGCCTGTCGTGGCCGACGCGAATTCGCAGACACCGGAATTCAAGTCGTTCCTCGTGAAGGTCGAGAAGGCATAGGGAGGCGTCATGGCATATCAATCGCTCGATATCAGGCGCATCTCCGCCACGACCGTGCAGCCCACGTCAGTGCGCGAGCCGGCGACGGGCGGCGTCGCAAAGCTGATCGACGTGACCAAGTGCATCGGCTGCAAGGCGTGCCAGACGGCGTGCATGGAGTGGAACGATTTGCGCGACACGGTTGGCGTCAACACGGGCATCTACGACAACCCGCGCGATCTCACCGAGCATTCGTGGACGGTGATGCGCTTCACCGAATACGAGAACCCGAAAGGCGACCTCGAATGGCTGATCCGCAAGGACGGCTGCATGCACTGCGAGGACCCGGGCTGTCTGAAGGCGTGTCCGTCGCCAGGCGCGATCGTGCAGTACACGAACGGCATCGTCGATTTCCACGAGGAAAACTGCATCGGCTGCGGCTATTGCATTTCGGGCTGCCCGTTCAACATTCCACGGCTTTCGAAGGCGGATCATCGCGTCTATAAGTGCACGCTCTGCTCGGATCGCGTGGGCGTCGGCCAGGAGCCCGCGTGCGTGAAGACGTGTCCGACGGGCGCGATCGTGTTCGGCACGAAAGAGGACATGAAGGCGCATGCCGCGGAGCGCATCGCGGACCTGAAGGAGCGCGGCTTCGAGAAAGCGGGGCTGTACGATCCGCAGGGCGTGGGCGGCACGCACGTGATGTACGTGCTGCACCATGCGGACAAGCCGTCGCTCTACAATGGCCTGCCCGACGATCCGCACCTCAGCCCCTTCGTGCAATTGTGGAAGGGCGTTGCGAAGCCGCTCGCCGTCGCCGTGATGGCGCTCACCGCGCTGACGGGCTTCTTCCACTACACGCGCGTCGGGCCGAACGAGGTCTCGGACGAAGACGAAGATGCCGCCCGCAACGAAGCGCGCGATATCCGCGCGCGGCATGCAAGCAAGCCCCAGGAGCCCGTCAAATGAACCAGCATCGGCAAGAGAATCCGGATCTGATCGTGCGCTATACGGCGAACGAGCGCACGAATCACTGGATCACGGCGATCACGTTCGTCCTGCTCGCGCTGTCGGGCCTCGCGATGTTTCACCCGTCGATGTTCTGGCTCTCCGCGTTGTTCGGCGGCGGGCAGTGGACGCGCATCCTGCATCCGTTCATCGGCATCGTGATGTTCGTGTCGTTCCTGATTCTTGCGCTGCGCTTCTGGCACCACAACTATCTGAACGACGACGACCGGCAATGGCTGCGTCAATACAGGGATGTGCTCGCCGCGCGCGAGGACCGGTTGCCCGAAGTCGGGCGCTACAACGCCGGGCAGAAGCTGCTGTTCTTCGTGATGGTGGTGTGCCTCGTGCTGCTGCTGCTGAGCGGCATCGTGATCTGGCGGGCGTATTTCTCGTTCTACTTTTCCATCGAGGTCCTGCGCGTTGCGGCCGTGATTCATGCGATCACGGCGTTCGTGCTGATCTGCGGAATCATCATTCACATCTATGCGGCGCTGTGGGTCAAGGGCTCCGTGAGCGCGATGGTGCGCGGCACGGTGACGCTCGGCTGGGCACGCAAGCATCATCCGAAGTGGTTCCGCGAAAGCATCAAGTGACAGGCGGCGCGCGTGCCGGAGAGCGCGCGCTGCATCCGCATATCTGCTACTGTTGACGCCATCCAGACCGTAACGGCAGGAACCTGAATTGGTGCAACGCATCCTGGAGCCTGGCCAGATCGAATCAATCGATCACTCGGCCCTTCCGCGCATCCGCCGTCCCGAGCGCGCGACGCTGTTCTCGACGCGCGCCGCGCGTCTTCGCGAGCTTGCGGGTGCGAGCCCGATCGGCGGGTATGTCCGTCTGATGGCATCGCTCGCCGACGCGCAGCAGCAGGCGCTCGCGCAAGTGAGCGCGACGATGCCTTCCGCCGAATCCATTGCTCTCGCACAGCAGCACTCGATGCCGATCGCACCGTCGTCGACGACGGAGCGCGATCCCGTGTGGCACGACGTGCTGCAACGTCTGCTCGATCGCGTCGAAGCGGCCGGTCTCGTGACGCCCGCGCTCGCGCGAGTGATCGACGGCTTGCGCATGAAGAGTGCGCAAGAACTCGACGCGCTCGCCGACGCGGTCCTCGCGCTGCGCTTCAACGAAGTCGATCCCGCGTCCGCGCCGTTCGTGATGGCGGCGCTGCAAGTGGTGTGGACGGACATCGCGAGCCGCATCGACGAGCGCGACGTGCCGTATCTCGACACGCCGGGCATATGTCCCGTATGCGGCGCGCAGCCGGTGGCGAGCATCGTGCGCGTCGGCGGGCAGTATCAGGGCTTGCGCTATCTGCAATGCGGGCTGTGCTCGACGGAGTGGCACGTGGTGCGCGTCAAGTGCTCGAATTGCGATTCGACGAAGGGCATCGCGTATCACGGCATCGACGGCGGCAGCGAAGCGCTGAAGGCCGAATCGTGCGACGAATGCCACACGTACCGGAAGATCGGCTATCAGGAGAAGGACTACGACTTCGAGCCGCTCGCCGACGATCTCGCGAGCCTCACGCTCGATCTGCTGATGAACGAAGCAGGCTACCGGCGCAGTAGTCCGAATCCGCTGCTGTGGCCCGAGGTGCCGTCGGACGAGTGAAGCTCATATACATGCACGGGGAGTGCGAGCGTGAGCGAAGTGTCGGGCAACGAATTGGGCGATGACCCGCGCGCGCTGCTTGCGCGCGTGCCCGCCGTCGAGCGCGTGCTGTCGACGCCGATGGCGCAGCGTTTGATCGATGAATATGGCCACACGCAAGTCGTCGATGCGATACGCGCCGCAACCGACACGCTCAGGCGCGAACTGCTTGCGGGCGCTCCGTTCGATGCGTCGTTCGGCTTCGAAGCGAGGCTCGCCGACGATGCACAGCGTGTGCTCGCAGCGCGCGCACGGCCTCATCTGCGTTCCGTGTTCAATCTGACGGGCACGGTGCTGCATACGAATCTGGGCCGCGCGCTGTTGCCCGACGAAGCGGTGCGCGCGGTGGTCGTTGCGCTCACGCGGCCGATGAACCTCGAATTCGATCTCGCGACGGGCAGGCGCGGCGATCGCGACGATCTGATCGACGAACTCATCTGCGAACTGACGGGTGCCGAGGCGGCCACCGTCGTCAACAATAACGCGGCGGCCGTGCTGCTCACGCTGTCGGCGCTGGCGTCGAAGAAGGAAGTGGTGGTGTCGCGCGGCGAGCTTGTCGAGATCGGCGGCGCGTTCCGCATTCCCGACATCATGTCGCGCGCGGGCGCGAAGCTGCGCGAAATCGGCACGACGAACCGCACGCATCTGAAGGATTACGAGGAAGCGATCAACACGCGCACCGCGCTGCTGATGAAAGTCCATTGCAGCAACTACGCAATCGAGGGCTTCACGACAAGCGTGTCCGTCGATGACGTCGCGCAGCTTGCGCATGCGCGTGGCTTGCCGATGGCCGTCGATCTCGGCAGTGGCACGCTCGTCGATCTCGCGCAATACGGCTTGCCTCGCGAGCCGACCGTGCGCGAGGCCGTCGATGCGGGCGCCGATCTCGTCACGTTCAGCGGCGACAAGCTGCTGGGCGGCCCGCAAGCGGGATTGATCGTCGGACGCGCGGAGCTGATCCGCAAGATCAAGAAGCATCCGTTGAAGCGCGCGCTGCGGGTCGGCAAGCTCACGCTCGCGGCGCTCGAACCTGTGTTGCAGCTATATCGCGCGCCCGAACTGTTGCGCGAGCGGTTGACGACGCTGCGCCTGTTGACGCGTCCCGCTTCCGACATGCAGGCACAGGCGGAGCGCCTGGAAGACGTGCTGCAACGTGTGCTCGGATCAGCGTATGCGGTGACGGCCGAACCGATGGCGAGCCAGATCGGCAGCGGCGCATTGCCCGTCGATCAATTGCCGAGCTATGGGCTGGTGGTGCGCAACGCACACGGCAAGCGCGGGGGCCGCGCGCTGATGAAACTCGAAGAAGCGCTGCGCGCGTTGCCTCGCCCCGTGATCGGCCGCATTACCGACGATGCGCTGCGTCTCGATCTGCGTTGCCTCGAAGCCGCCGACGAAGCGGCGTTCGCCGCGCAATGTGCGGAGCTGCGTCTATGATCGTCGGTACGGCGGGTCATATCGATCACGGCAAGACAACGCTCGTGCGCGCATTGACGGGCGTCGATACCGACCGCCTGAAAGAAGAGAAAGCGCGCGGCATTTCGATCGAACTCGGCTACGCGTACACGCCGCTCGATAACGGCGACGTGCTCGGCATGATCGATGTGCCGGGCCACGAACGGCTCGTGCATACGATGGCGGCGGGCGCATGCGGCATCGACTACGCTTTGCTCGTGATCGCCGCCGACGACGGCATCATGCCGCAAACGCGCGAGCATCTTGCGATCCTGCAACTGCTGGGTGTCACGCGCGGCGCGATTGCGCTGACGAAAACCGATCGCGTCGATGCAGCGCGTCTCGCGCAAGTGCGCGACGAGATTCGCGCATGGCTCGCATCGACGCCGTTCAACGACGCTCCTTTCTTCGAGACGAACGCGACCGCGCCGGACGATAGCGGCGTGTGCGCGCTTTCGCTTCATCTGCGTGATGCTGCTGTCGCGTGGCAAGGCCGGCGCGACGATGGGCTGTTCCGTCTTGCGATCGATCGCGTGTTCACGCTCGCGGGGCAGGGCACGATCGTGACGGGCACTGTGTTCGCGGGACGCGTCGCGACAGGCGACACGTTGATGCTCGAACCTTCGCATCAGGCCGTGCGCGTGCGCAGTATCCACGCGCAAAACCGCGCGTCCGATGTGGGCCGTGCGGGGCAGCGCTGTGCGCTGAATCTCGCGGGCATCGACAAGGAAGCGATCGCGCGCGGCGACTGGATCGTCGATGCGCGGCTCGCGAAGCCAGGCGAGCGGCTCGACGTCGAACTGACGCTGCTCGACGATGCAGGCATCACGCTGCAACACTGGGCGCCGCTGCATGTGCATATCGGCACGCTGCATCGCGTCGCGCATGTCGCGCTGCTCGATGACGATACGCTGGACGCGGGACACGCGGCGCGCGTGCAGCTCGTCTTCGATGCTCCTGTGTGCGCGCTGCCGGGCGACCGCTTCATCGTGCGCAATGCACAGGCGACGCGCACGGTCGGCGGCGGTCGCGTGCTCGATCCGTTCGGTCCGCCGCGCAAACGCCGGACAGCGGAAAGGCGCGCGTGGCTCGATGCGTTGCGCGTGTGGCTCGGTGAAGGGCGCATCGGTCCGCTGCTCGAAGAAGCGCCACGCGGCGTATCGCGTTCGATGCTGATGCAACTGACGGGCCTGCCCGCCGAAGCATTGCCCCTTCCCGCCGATGCCACTGAAATTGCGCTGCACGGCAAAGATGCCGGCGATGCGGTGATCGTGTTGCGCTCGCATTGGGCGCGTCTGCGTTCGCAGGTGATGGCGGCGCTCGATCAGTATCACGCGCGCTCGCCGGACGAACTGGGACCCGACGCCGCGCGCTTGCGGCGCATTGCTGGGCCGCTGGTGCCGGATGCGATGTGGCGCGCGTTGATCGATTCGCTCGTCGACGAGGGCGCAGTCGCGAGAAGCGGGCCGTGGCTGCATCTGCCGACGCATACGGTGTCGCTAGATGCGCGCGAGCAGGTTCTCGCAAGTGCGTTGCTGCCGTTGATCGTGCGAGGCCGTTACGATCCGCCGTGGGTGCGTGATCTCGCGAAGACGACAGCGCGCGACGAGGATGCCGTGCGCCAGGTGCTGCGCAAGCTCGCCCGGCAGGGCGATGTGTATCAGGTCGTGCGCGATCTGTTCTATCACCGCGAGGTTGTGCGTGAACTGGCGCGGCTCGTTGCCGCTATCGCCGGGGAGGGTGGCGGCGCGTTGGGCGCGTCGGCGTTTCGCGATGCGACGGGCTTGGGACGTAAGCGCGCGATCCAGATTCTCGAGTTCTTCGACCGCATCGGCTATACGCGCTTTCAGCGCGACGTTCACTGGCTGAGGCCGGATTCGCAATTGCATGAGGCGTTGGTGTGCGAAGCGGCCGTGTGATGCCGATGGTCGGTTGTCGGTTGCAGGCGCAACTGGACTGACCGTGACGATGAGCGGCCGCTATAATCGGTTGCGGAAAGCGGGGTGCGTCACGTGATGCGTTGATCTCGTTTCTCTTTGCACGGCTGATCGAAGTTGGACACGGAAGGCATTCGTATCTGGTGGTGCGGCTGGGCTTCAAACCCAGTGAGGGGTGTCAGCCACTCCTCGGTCGGTTCGACTCCGGCTGCCTTCCGCCGTCAGTTTCCGGGTTATTCCCGCACTCTTTTTTTGTAGAGTTCATCAATTAATGTCGTTTACGACAAGAATTGCCTGTTTTTTGGTCTGCTCCCGTTTTTGGAGGCGTTTCTGGAGCATTGTTGTCACCTCTGACAGTCGATGAGTTGAGGAGCTTCAATGCTCTCGTGTGGAATTCGCTATATACCAAATTCTTCTTTACTCCGGTACGCGGCAATATCCGCTCCGCAACTTCTTCCTTGTTGACGTTACGCCTTCCTGGCGCAGTTCTTGAAAATGTCTCCAGTATTCGTCAAAGGCCCTTTCCTTGCACGTCAACTTTTCCATCCGTCTCGATTCCTGTCCCCGATGCACTAACATTGCTGCAAAGTCTGGGGTCAGTGTTTGCAAACAATTTATATTCACATCAAGAAGTCGGCTGGCTTGACTTAGGTTATGAAGTATCCCTAATTTATCAAGCTTATCTAGCTCTGTAAGCAAGGCGTCTGAAGTTTTGAATGTTCGGACGCCGCGTTGGCGAGCTAGCGTGACGCTGGTGGCCTTAGCGTCCGCATACATCTTGTGTAATTTCAAATCGTTTCCAAGTACGACGTCGGATATCTTGCAGTCACAACGGTCTGCGATAGTGGTCAACATTGGAAGCGATATCTTGCGGTGGCGATCGCGGCAGCAATTTTCGATAACGCTTACGTTGCCCAGATACTTAGCTAACCGGGATAGGTTACCGTCGAACAAAGTGTTTGCAGCATGCTGTATAAACTCGCTAGTACGACAGCCGTTGGCGAATTTTTCGGGACGTTGGTGTATCTCATCTAACAATTCCGCGACCAAGTGCGCGGATCGGACTTCCGCCGCGCTGCCCGGATCGAAGGCCATGTGGTCGAAGCGGAGCAGCTCTATGAACAGGCCATCCGCCTGGCTCAGGAAAGCGGCTTTGTCCATACCGAGGCGCTCGCCAACGAACTCGCGTCCCGCTTTTACGCGGCGCGTGGTCTGGAAAAGATTGCCCGTGTTTATTTGCAGGACGCCCGCTACGGCTACCTGCGTTGGGGAGCCGACGGGAAGGTGCGGCAACTTGAGGAGCGGTATCCATACCTCGGGAGGGAAGAGCCCGCGCCCGGACCGACGAACACGATCGTAACGCCCGTCGAACACCTCGACCTCGCGACCGTGATCAAGGTGTCGCAGGCGGCCTCAGGAGACATCGTCCTTGAAAAGCTGATCGATATGATCATGCGTACGGCAATTGAACAGGCCGGCGCCGAACGAGGCCTGTTGATCCTGGCGGACGGCGGCGAACAACGGATAGCGGCGGAAGCGACGACGGGCTGCGACGCGACGTGGTTGCAGCTGCGCGATGTGCCCGTGAGCGCGGCGATGCTGCCGGAGTCGATCCTCTACCATGTGCTGCGCACCCGGGAGAGCATCTTTCTCGACGATGCCGCCGCTGACTCCTCGTTTGCCGCAGATCCCTACATCCGTCAGCATCGCTCCCGTTCAATACTCTGCCTGCCGTTGATGAATCAGTCGAAGCTCACCGGCGCGCTCTACCTCGAAAACAGTCTGACGGCCCGTGTGTTCAGCCCGGCCCGTATCGTCGTGCTGAAGCTGGTGGCCTCGCAGGCTGCGATCTCACTGGAAAATGCTCGTTTGTACCGCGATCTCGCGGAACGCGAAGCGAAGATCCGGCGCCTGGTGGACGCCAACATCATCGGGATCATTGTCTGGAATGCCGGTGGTGAAATTCTCGAGGCCAATGACGCGTTTCTTCGCATAGTGGGCTATGAGCGTGAGGATATTGTCTCCGGTCGCGTCCGATTGACCGACCTGACCCCGCCGGAATGGCTCGACCGCGATGTCCGGCAATGGCTGCCGGAGCTCAAGCAAACCGGTCGCTTGCAACCGCTAGAGAAGGAGTATTTCCGGAAGGACGGCAGTCGGGTGCCTGTGCTGATCGGCGTGGTGAGCTTCGAAGAAGGAGGGAACCAGGGTGTCGCTTTCGTACTCGATCTGACCGAGCGCAAACAGGCGGAGGAAAAGGCCCGCGAAAGCGAGCGGCGCTATCGAGAGGTGCAGACGGAGCTGGCGCATGCGAACCGAGTCGCGACCATAGGGCAACTCACGGCCTCGATCGCTCACGAAGTCAACCAGCCGATCGCCGCGACGGTGACCAACGCTCAGGCTGCCCTGCGGTGGCTGAGTGCTCAGCCTCCCAATGTCGACGAGGTCGGGCAAGTGCTCGGCCGTATTATCAAGGAGCCAATCGGGCGGGGGACGTGCTCGGCCGGATCCGTCAGCTGGTCAGGAAGGCGCCACCGCGGAAGGAATCGGTCGACATCAATGAGGCGATCCGCGAGGTGATCGAGCTTACCCGTGGTGAAGCCTCGAAGAGCGGCGCCTCAGTGCACACACAACTCGCGGACAGCTTGCCGTTCGTCGAAGGAGACCGTGTCGAACTGCAACAGGTGCTCCTCAACCTGCTCATCAACGCGTTCGAGGCGATGGGCGGCGTCAGCGACGGCGTGCGGCAAATGCTGATCAGCACAGGGAATGCCGACAACGACTGCGTGCTCGTGACAGTGCGCGATTCGGGGCCGGGCTTTGCTCCTCACAGCGCCGAGCATGTTTTCGCCCCTTCTACACCACGAAGCCCACCGGCTTGGGGATGGGGCTGTCGATCTGTCGTTCGATCATCGACGCGCATGGTGGCCGAGTTGTGCGCGTAGTGCGTCTGTCAGGTTCCGGTGTACTGCAGCCGTTCAAACGGCAGACATCCCCGCTGGCTGAATGGCAGGTTGTGGCCGGGAGTACGCGTACACCCACGTCGCCGGAAAGCTGTCGTTGAGACTCGAACGTTAGCTCCGGGGCTGGTGCTCTCGGCCAGAAGGCGTCATTGAGAAGTGGGACGCGTCGCCTATTCCAAAGTTGTTTTTTCTTCAGATAACCGACGTTGTAACTACGTCTCGCTTCTTCAGTGATAGCGCTTCCCGACCTATAGCTCTAAGCACGGTTCGTCCAGCACTTCGAAGGGAGGTATTAGGAAGGTCTGAACAACCCGTTTTTTTATCGCACTTCTGCCGAGCGCCCGAGACAGGGATCGCGGTATCACTGGCACGGCGTCAGACCACTACCGGTCGCGTCTTTTACCCAGCGGCTCGACATCCGT
>NZ_JBFRCH010000003.1:0-645991 GCF_040965635.1 Paraburkholderia phymatum | reverse complement strand
TGATACTAATTGCCCGTAAGGCTTGATCCTATAACCGGTGTGTTTTGCGATGATCGCTCGTGCTTCAGCACGTGCGGGCATCTCACTCCCGAAGGGAGCACGGACACGCTGATGGTTGACAGATCGACGTTGTGCCAAAAACAACACAACCCCACCCCTCTTTACGCTTCTTCCCGATTGGCCGCGGCGCTCAAAGGTAACGTAACCCCCATAGCGACGCGGCAACCCGTCATGCCTGATGACCATAGCGAGTCGGTCCCACCCCTTCCCATCCCGAACAGGACCGTGAAACGACTCCACGCCGATGATAGTGCGGATTGCCCGTGTGAAAGTAGGTAATCGTCAGGCTCCTTACACAGCACCCGGCCCCGCCCTCCAACAGGCGGGGCCGCGGTCGTTTACGGCGCCATGTTTTACCCTTCCTCCCGCCGGCGCTGCGGGTACAAGCCGTCTACGCAAAACGTGTTGCCGCTGCCGTCGCCCCGGCTTCTACACCCTGGCCGGCCCCGCCCCGGTAACGCCGGCACCACGATCCGGCCGTGGCAGCCCTTCCCTCGCGATAGACAGCCCTGTTCCGCCACCGCCACGCGCTGGCGCAGACCCGCATTCCTTTTCTCCACGCCTCCGCCATGTCGCCATGTCGTTCATGCCGCGGCTCAACGCGAGAACGTCCTGCCCAGCGGGCACCCGGTCGTCGGGGCACCCAGGGACGTGTGCGCCGGGACTGCGCATCCAGCACACAGGCGCACTAACCGAACACCAACTCTCCTCAATGCTTCGTCTGCGGGGCCGCAACGCCCCCGTCATCCGCACGCAGCGCATCGCTGATCACACTCTGGCATCCCGTCTCACCCAGCAACGCGACGTCGCGGGCAATGACCTGCGGCAGATGCGTCCGCAGAAACTCCACCCACGTCCGCGTCTTCGCGTCGATGAACTTACGCGACGGATATAGCGCATAAACATTCATCTTCTGCAGCGTGTATTCCGGCAGCACGCGCACGAGCGATCCCGTCCGCAGTCCGTCGATGGCCGCGTACAGCGGCAGCATCCCGATCCCCATGCCTTCACGAATCGCCACGATCAGCGATTCGGCGATATTCACCTGCACGGGCCCGCTCACTTCCAGCGCCTCGCTGCCGTTCGGGCCATCGAGTGTCCACTCGCTGGTCGGAAAGGCCGGCGTCTTGAGCAACAGACAGTCATGATGGAGCAGATCCGCGGGCGTTTTGGGCGCTGCGTGCGCGTGGAGGTAAGCGGGTGACGCGCACAAGATGCTGAACGTCGTCCCGAGGAGAAGCGATACGAGATCGGAATTGGGCAACGTCGACGCTCCCACGACAGCGACATCGGCGCTGCCTTCGAACAGATCCGGCATCTGCTGCGAAAGCGTGAGTTCGACGGCAACTTCGGGATAAATCTCGCGATATCGCGAGATCGCGGGCAGCACGTAGTGCTGGCCGATGCTCGCAAAGCTATGCATTCGCAGCACGCCCGACGGCCGCTCATGCGCGCCACTTGCTTCTTCTTCAGCATTATCGACATCAGCAAGAATCTGCTGACATCGCTTCAGATATCTCTCACCGGCGGTCGTCAATGCGAGGCGTCTTGTCGACCTGTTCAGCAGACGCGTCCGCAGATGCGCCTCGAGTTCTGAAACCGCGCGGGACATCGCGCCCGTCGTCGTATTGAGCGATTGCGCCGCTGCCGTGAAACTGCCCGCCTCAACGACGCGCACGAACACCCGCATGTTTTGTAACGTATCCATCAATTCTTCTTGACTGACATCAAACCGTTATTGTCCGCCTATTGCATCCCGCGATTGTTGAGTGTTCTGCAAGGGATGTTCCCTACGCCTAGCATTAATTCGCACAACGCAGGCTCCTACAATCGGCGCCTTCAGGGCGGGAGTGTGCATGTTTGGTGCCGCGCTTCTCCGACAACAGCCAAGCGCAGTCTCAACAAATGAAACCCCAGCATGCGATGAAGCGAGTGTCGTCCGGTACTACTCTCGGATGGCGAACCGGCATGTTGCGGGCAATCGCCGATGCGACCGAAGAGTGGGCGACTACCGACGGCCTCGTCTGGCTTCATCTCTTCAAAACGGTGACGGCGGCGCTGCTTGCGCTGGGTATTGCGATGCTGCTCGAATTGCAGCAGCCGCGCACGGCGATGACGACCGTGTTCGTCCTGATGCAGCCGTTCAGCGGAATGGTGCTCGCGAAGAGCTTCTATCGGATTGTAGGGACGTTCGTCGGGATGCTGGCCGCGCTGCTGCTCGGCGCGCTGTTCGCGCAGCAGCCCGAGCTTTACATGCTCGGCATCACGGCCTGGATGGGCGCATGCGTGGCGGCGGCTGTGCGATATCGGCATTTTCGCTGGTACGGCTTCGTGCTGGCGGGTTATACCGCTGCGCTGATCGGCATTCCGACCGTCATGGAGCCGAGCGGCCTGTTCCTCGCCGCGTTGACGCGCGCCGCGGAAGTGGCGATCGGCATCATCTGCTCGGCCGCAGTGAGCGCGCTGATCGTGCCGCGCCGGTCGAGCCTGGCGCTGCAAAACGCGCTGCAACTGAGGCATCTCGATTTTACTGTCTTCGCCGTGAAAGTGCTGGATGGGGCGGTCGAGCGGGGCGCGTCGGAGCGCTATTTCGCGGATCTCGTCGACGAAGTGGTGGGCTTCGAAGCGACACGCGCGTTCGCTGCCTTCGAGGACCCAGGCATGCGTTCGCGCAGTCAGGTGCTTGCAAGGCTGAACCACGAGTTCATGGACGTCTGCGCGCGTCTGCATGCACTGCATCAGTTGAGGAAGCGTCTGCGAGACAACCAGTCGATTCTCGTCCCGCAATCGACCGCGCCGTATTTTCGCGAGCTGTCGCAATTGCTCGGCGCACACACGGAACGACACTTCGATTCGACCGATGCCGCCCGCATCGCTATCAGACTCAAGAGCTTCCAGGCGACGCTGCCGGCAAGAATGCGCGCGACGCGGCGTCCGCTGGAATCGACTGAGCCTCAATGCCTGCCGGACTTCGATACTGCGGGAGAGTTGCTGTATCGCTTCGTCGGCGAGTTCATTCGATACATCGATACCTACGCGTCGCTCGAGACCAATCACAACCCCGCGCGCGAGCGTCCACCCGTGCGTTACGTGAGCCAGACCAACGGATTCGTCGTCGCGTGCACGTTCGCGCGCACGGCGGTTGTGGTCGGCGCCGTCAGCGGGTTCTGGATCGCGACCAACTGGCCGAGCGGCGGCATGGCCGTGATCGGCGCGGCGCTCACTTGCGCGCTGACGTCGTCCGCGCCGAACCCCGTCAAGCTCGCGCTGCAGATGTCCGTCGGCGCAGCGTGCGCGACGATCGCCGGCTATCTCGTCACGTGCTACGTGTATCCCGCCATCGATGGCTTTCCGCTGCTATGCGCGATGCTCGCGCCCGTGCTCGCGACGGGGACGTTCCTCGCGTCGCGTGCGAAAACTTCGGGCTACGGCGTCGGCTTCACGGTGTTCTTCTGCCTGCTCGCCGCGCCCGACAACGTCGTCGCGTACGCCCCCGACCTGTTGATCAACAACGGCATTGCGATCGTCGTGTCGATGCTCGTTACGGCGTTCGGCGCCGCGATTGTCTTCCCCGTGCAGATGCCATGGCTGGTCGCGCGCATCGAAGGCGATCTGCGCAGTCAGATCACGCTCGCCTGCACGGCGCCGCTCGCGGGTCTCGCGCAGCGCTTCCAGTCGAGCACGCACGACCTGATGCACCAGTTGCGGATGCTGTTGCCGAGGCGCTCGCGACGCCACCGTTACGCGCTCAGATGGATGCTGGTGACGCTCGAAGTCGGTCACGCCGTCATCGATCTGCGCGGCGACGCCGAGCGTGCGGCCTACGCGACGCAACTGCACACGCGCTGGAAGCCCTCGCTCGATCGCGTCACGCGCGAGCTCGCGCGGCTTTTCGAGCGGCCCGACAAGGCGAATGCACAACGCGCGCAGATCGCCGTGAGCGCCGCGATGCGTGTCGTGCAGCAGGTGCTCGATGCCGTCCATGCGAATCGCGAGAAGCGCCACGACCAGCAGCGCATCCTCAGCTGCCTGCACTTCATCCGCACGACGCTGCTCGACAAGGACGCGCCATTCGACGCGCGTTAGCCCGGTTAGCCGCGTCGAATATCGATCTTGCTGCAACCTGGAAGAATGCCTTCCGCCTGGCCCTCTTAATCCGCGCCGACCCCGGTCCTATAGTTGGGGCACTGCTTCCGCAGTCACTGAATCAAATGGAGAGATTGAAATGAAAGCGCTGAAGTTGGTCCTGATTGCCTGCTCGTTGTCTGCTGCTGCCTTCGCGCACGCACAGGCGGCGCCGGCGGACGAGGGCGCGCAACAGGTTGCCCAGGCGAACGCGGCACGCGTCGCGCAACCCGAAGCGCAGCGTCCCGCCACGGCACCCGCAAAGAAGGCCAATGACTGTGTCGGTCCCGTGAGCTACTGCGTGATGTACTTCGGCAGCTAACGCGAGCGGCACGGCGAAGCACCTGCTACACAGCATCAACTGGCATCAGGCGGCAACGGGACGACGCACACCTACAACAAGCCATGCACTTCGGCTGCCGCGAGCGTGACATCGGAGAGACTTTCATTCATGTACGAAGACAGGATTCGTTGTGCCGCGTTGCGCGGCAAGATCACGTCGGCGGCGCAGGCAGCGCTGCTGATTCACGATGGCATGCGCGTCGGCGCGAGCGGCTTTACGCGCGCGGGCGACGCGAAGGCCGTGCCCGTTGCGCTGGCCGAACGCGCGCGTAACGAAGGCAAGCCGCTGCGCATCACGCTGATGACGGGCGCCTCGCTCGGTCACGGCGTCGACAGCCTGTTGACGGATGCCGGCGTGCTCGCACGCCGTTTGCCGTTTCAAGTGGACAACACGTTGCGCCGCGCGATCAATCGCGGCGACGTGATGTTCGTCGACCAGCATCTGTCCGAGACGGTCGAAATGCTGCGCGCCGGCCAGCTCGGCAAGCTTGACGTCGCGATCATCGAGGCCGTTGCGATCACCGAGACGGGCGGCATCGTGCCGACCACGTCCGTCGGCAACTCGGCGAGCTTCGCGATTCTCGCGGACAAGGTCATCGTCGAAATCAATCTCGCGCAGCCGCTCGCGTTCGAGGGCCTGCACGACATCTGGATTCCGGGCCGCCGTCCGCATCGCGAGCCGCTGCCCATCGTGCGTCCGGGCGACCGCGTCGGCACGACCGCGATCGAGATTCCGCCCGAGAAGATCGCCGCAATCGTCATCACCGACAAGCCCGACAGCCCGTCGACCGTGCTGCCCGCCGACGAAGACACCGCGCGGATCGCGGGTCATCTGATCGAATTTCTCCAACAGGAGGTGTCGCTGGGACGCATGCCTTCGCCGCTGCCGCCGCTGCAGGCTGGCATCGGCACGATCGCGAATGCGGTGCTGGCCGGCTTCGTCGAGTCGCCGTTCGAGCCGTTCACGATCTACTCGGAAGTCCTGCAGGATTCGACCTTTGATCTGATGGACGCAGGCAAGGTCACGTTCGCATCGGGCGCGTCGATCACGTTGTCCGAGAAGCGCCAGGCGCAGGTGTTCGGCGATCTCGCGCGCTATCGCGACCGTCTCGTGCTGCGTCCGCAGGAAGTCAGCAACCATCCGGAAGTGATTCGCCGGCTCGGCCTGATCGCGCTGAACACGGCGCTCGAGTTCGACATCTACGGCAACGTGAATTCGACGCATGTCGGCGGCACGCACATGATGAACGGCATCGGCGGCTCGGGCGACTTCGCGCGCAACGCGTCGTGCGCGATCTTCGCGACGAAGTCGATTGCGAAGGACGGCGCGATTTCAAGCGTCGTGCCGATGGTCCCGCACGTCGATCACAACGAACACGACGTCGATATCGTCGTGACGGAAATCGGCCTCGCGGATCTGCGCGGACTCGCGCCGCGCGAGCGCGCGTCGCTGATTATCGACCAGTGCGTGCATCCCCTCTATCGCGATCTGCTGCGCGACTACTATCGCGACGCACTGCGCCTCGGCGGTCAGACGCCGCACGTGCTGCGCGAAGCGTTCGCATGGCACGCGCGGTTTCAGGAAACGGGATCGATGCTGCCGGGCCAAAAGATCACGGCGTGATAGAAACGGGATCGAAGCGTGCCGGCCGAGGTCCAGTCGAAGCTCAGTGGTCCATCAGTTGATGCGTCAGTTGATGCTCAAGCGCCGCCGCCGACCAGACGCAATCGCGTGATTTCCGATGGCGCGCCCAGACGCTTGGGCGGTCCCCAATAGCCGGTGCCGCGGCTCGTATAGACCCACAGGTTATCGAGCCGCGAAAGCCCGGCGACAAACGGCTGTTGCAGCCGCACAGCAAAATTCCACGGAAAGAACTGGCCGCCGTGCGTGTGGCCGGACAGTTGCAGCGTGAAGCCCGCGTCGGCGGCGGCCTCGGCCGTGCGCGGCTGATGCGCGAGCAGCACCCTGATCAGCACGTCGCCGGGCGCGCCTTCGAGTGCCGCGGCCGGGTCGCTCCGATGCGTGGGATCGAAGTGCCCCGCCGTATAGTCGGTGACGCCCGCGATCACCGCTTGCGCGCCGTCGTGCTCGACGACGACATGCTCGTTGAGCAGCACGCGCAGGCCCAGACGCTGAAACTCGGCGATCCACGCATCGGCGCCCGAATAGTATTCGTGGTTCCCCGTCACCAGGTAAGCGCCATGACGCGCGCTCAGGCGCGATAGCGGCCGCGTGTGCTCGGACAGCCGCTCGACGCTGCCATCGACGACATCGCCCGTCACCGCGATCAGATCGGGCTTCAGGCGATTCACGGCATCGACGATGGCATCGACATAACCACGCTTGATGGTCGGGCCGACGTGAATATCGCTGATCTGCACGATCGTGAAGCCATCGAGAGCGCGCGGCAGATCGTCGATTGGCACGTCAATGGACACGACGCGTGCGCGGCGCCGCGCATTGACGAAGCCGACAGCCGTGGACAGCAGCGCGAGCAGCGGCACCGCGGTCGCGCTATCGATCTCCCACTGCGTGACGTGAATCGCTTGCGGCGCGAACATCGCGACGATCAGCACGACGAGCAGCATCAGTTCGCGCGCGAACGTCAGCACGAGCAGCGACGAAAAGAAGCCGAGCGGGAGCAAGCCCGCCCACGCGAGCCGGTCGCCGAGCGGCTGCCGTTCGATCGTGCGCGAGATCATGCCGAGCGGAATCAGCAGCACGGACAGCACGAGCCACAGCGCGCACAGCCACTTCACGGCGTTATCGACGGGCAGTTCGGGAATGATCCGGATGCCGACATAGACGTGCAGCAGAATGCCAATGGCGATGATCCGGACAAGAAACGATAGGCGGCGCATAGGTGGGAGCAGGGCGCTGGCGCAGCGCGGGAGACGAGTCGCAGGAAGCACGCCGACAGACTAAGAGAGACAGACGGAAGGCGGCCAGTCATTCTACAAGCAGTTTTGCGCGCTTGCCGAAGGCTTGCGCCATGGCGCGGCGCAGGCGCTGTCAGGCACTGTCCACGCGCGCTGCAATGCAGCACGATGGACGCGACGAGTTCTTCGTCATGCCTATTAAATGGGTATTGAGTTGCAGACACGAACGGACTATTCTCAAAGTAAGCGCACTGCCGCATCCGCAGTCACCGCGTTCCTTTCCCGGCATGAACGAACGCGATAGATGCCCTGCCAGCGACAGCTGCGCGCTTGATCGCCATATCGGATCGAGGTGGGGGGGCAAAGATGAAAACGACAAAGATCACGCATCGCGAGCACCACATCGGCTACGAAGGCAGCCACGTGATGCTGCCGATGGTCGTGCTGTCGCTGATGGCGCTCGGCGTCTATTACGGCGTGCGCAGCATCGATTTTTCCGAATTGGGCCGCACCGCGCTTTTCTATGTCGTGATGGTGTTCGTCGCGCTCGGCGTGGCGGGGCTCTTCGGCGTCGCCGCCGCATGGCTGCGCTCGCGAGGCGACGAAGCCGAAGAGGGCTTCTGCTTTGTCGGCGCGCTCGTCGGCGCGATCGTGTTCTACATCGCAATGCTGACCAGTTGACGCCTTTCGCTCGCGACGCGTATCAGCGCGCCGCGAGCAGCAAACGTGGATACGCGCCGCTTGCGATCAAACGATACGCGCCGCTTGCGATCAAACGATACGCGCCGCTTCGTCGAACGAAAGGCGCGGGCTGCGCGGAAAAAGTTTCGAGTGATCGCCGTAGCCGAGATTGATCAGAAAGTTCGACTTGACGGTCGTGCCGGCGAAAAACTCCGCATCCACCTTCGCCTTGTCGAAGCCGGACATCGCGCCCGTATCGAGGCCGAGCGCACGCGCGGCCATGATCAGATAGCCGTTGCAGCGTCGCGTTGCGAAACGCGGTGTCGGCGATCGCGGCTTCGTTGCCGGCGAACCAGCTGCGCGCATCGGCGTGCGGAAAGAGCTTCGGCAGATGATCGTAGAACGCCATGTCCATGCCGACGATGACCGTGACGGGCACCGACATCGTTTTCTCCAGATTGCCTTCGGACAACGCGGAACGCAGCCGCGCCTTGGCCTCGGGCGTCTTCACGTACACGAAGCGCGCCGGGCTCGAATTGGCCATGTCGGGCCGAGCAGCACGAGTTCGACCAGCCGCCGGAGCAGAGAATCGTCGACGGGCCGCGGCTGCCAGCCGTTGTGCGTGCGGGCGGTGCGGATCAGTTGATCGAGTGCGTCGTCGGAAAGAGTCATGATGATGAGCAGTGCGGTTTCTGGAATGCGGATGAAAGCGCAAGCTGGACGGCGACGCGTCGCGGCATCACGTCCGATAATAACCTTGTTCCCTTGAAAGAGAGGCTTCGCGAGCGTTGGCTCGCGATCGCAATACGATGTCCGCCGATTTGTTCGACGATTTGCCGACCCCCGATGTCGCGTGGTTCCCCGAGTGGCTCGCGCCCGACGCCGCCGCGCAGTTGCTCGCGCGCGTCGTCGAGGAAGTGGCCTGGCAGCAGGATTCGATGTTCACGCCCGCGGGCCGCGTGCCGCTGCCGCGCCTGACCGCGTGGCAAGGCGAGCGCGGTGCCGTCTATGTGTACTCGGGCATCCGCAACGTGCCGCAGCCGTGGACGCCCGCCGTCGCGGAACTGAGATCGGCCGTCGAGGCAACCTGCGATGCGCCGTTCAACAGCGTGCTGCTCAACCGCTACCGCAGCGGCGCGGACAGCATGGGCTGGCACGCGGACCGCGAGCCCGAACTCGGCAAGGAGCCTGTGATCGCGTCGGTGAGTCTTGGCGTGGCGCGCCGGTTCGATCTGCAGCACAACCGGACGGGCGTCGTGCAGTCATATCAGCTGAAGGGCGGAAGCCTGCTCGTGATGCGCGGAAGGACCCAGGCCGAATGGCGGCATCGCGTGCCGAAAGAGCCGAAGGTGCAGGGCGAGCGCGTGAATCTGACGTTCCGCTTCATCACGCCCGGAAAGTAGCCCCGCAGAATTGCTACACGCGCATTAAAAATTAGAAAAAATTTATGCGCATAAGGAACCGGTTTCAGCCGGCGGATTCGCTGCGGCGATGAATGGTCGGCGCGAGCCGGTCCAATGGCAGCGTGCTCGCCGCGATGGCGGCCACATCCGGATACTGCTCGCGGACGATATCGGTCAACACCTGTCCCGGCGATGCTTCGACGAACACCGTTGCGCCCATTTCGACCATCACCGTCAACGCGTCGAACCAGCGGACCGTATAGCGCATGTTGGTCGCCAGGTCGTCGCGGATGGCGTCGGCCGTATGCAATGCGCGGCCGCCGCGATTGCCGACGTAAAGACTCGAAGGCGCGCGAAACGGCACGCTGCGCGCATAGCTGGTGAGCGCGTCGGCGGCCGCGGCGAGCAGTTCGCAATGCGACGGCACGCTGACGACAAGCCGCGTCGCCTTGCGCGCGCCTGCCGCGAGCGCGCGCTCGATGAACGCATCGAGCGCACGGCTCGATCCCGCGACGACGATCTGGCGCGGCGCGTTCACGTTGCCGACGTACACGCGCTCATTGCTCTCGCGCGCTTGCGCATCGGCGAGCCGTTCGACTTCGTGCTCGGTCATCCCCGCAATCGCCGCGAGTCCGTAGCCGCTGGGGTAGGCGGCTTCCATCAGTTCGGCGCGCTTGCGGACCATCAGCAGCGCATCGGCGAACGCGATCGAGCCGCAGCCGACAGCCGCCGCATACGCGCCCACAGACAGGCCCGCGCTGATCTCCGGCGCGAGTCCCTCGGCTTCGAGCGCGCGCTGCATCGCGACGCCTGCAATCAGCAAGCCCGTCTGCACGGCGACGGTCGATTCGAGCGCCGTTGGCGTGTCGAGCGTGAGCACATCGACGCCGAGCGCCTGCGATGCCTCATCGAGCGTCGTGCGAATCGCGGCATGACCGCCGAGGCGATGCAAGAAGCCTTCGGATTGCGCGCCCTGACCGGGAAAGAGAAACGCGAGCATCAGCGATTCGCGTGCGCATGAACGCACGCCCACGGATCGGTGACGAGCCGTGGACCGCTCGCGTCTCGCGCCATCACGCGCGCCTTGTCGGACGCATATTCGACGAGGGCGACGCCGCCCGCTGGCGTTTCGAGTTGCGCGTCGATACGGATGCCGGCGTGCATCGCGTGCGTGTCGAGCAAGGCTTGCAGCCGCCGCGCTTCGTCGCGTGGAAAATGATTTGGCATCCTTATCAACAGATCGAGATCGCTCGTCAACGTGACGGTTGACGTGAACGTCGCGAGTTCGAAGCCGACGCTTCCCGTCGGTCCCCAGGTAAATGTGTCGAGCACCGAACGCGATTCGCGGCGCAGCGCATCGAGCGCGACAAGCGCAGGCAATGCGCGGCGATCCGCAGTGAGTGTCGAGGCCGACAATAACGCTTCGGGCTTCACCACTGCCTCGATATCGTCGCTGCGCGCCCACGTTCCATACCGCTCGTTGCGCGCCGCGCCGCGCACGCCCACCGCGACAAAACCCGGCGCCACTTGCGCCCGTCGCACGACGACGAACGGCGCGCGCGCGAACGCATCGCGGACCCACGCCGGCTCGTCGTCGAACGCTTCGAGCCGATGCAAACGCAGAATGTCATGCGCCTGCCAACGCGGATCGTCTGAAGCAGCCGCATCGTCGAGCGCAAAAGGAGCAACCGCGCACACACGCATCACGCAGCGTCCCACTGCTCGGCCAGCCGGCGCCGCACTTCGATCGACGCCGCGCGCGTCTGTTTCGCCGTATCCGATTGCAGCCGCCGCGACAGCCCGCGTTCATCGGACCGCGCGCTCTGCACCGACTCGGCCAGCACGCCGCGTACGCGTTCGATCTGCGCATCGGTCGGCGCATCGGCATCGATGCCTTCGATCAGCGTGTCGAGTAGCCCGAGCTTCGCGAACGACGCCATCGTGTACGACATCGGCGTGATCGTTTCGCCGAGCTTGTCGAGTTCTTCGACGGTGCGTCGCGTGACGCGCGCGGCCGCCTCCTTGCCCATCGCGTGCACCATCGTGCCCGGCGCGTCGAGCGCGACGATCCGGTTCGCCTGATAGCCGTGCGCGAGGAACGCGCCCGACATAGCCGGTCCGACGATCAACGCGACGACGGGATGCCCGGCATCGCGCGCGCTCGCATACGCATCGACGGCCGATGCGCACGCGAGATGAATGCCGAGCGTCTCTTCGCGATAGCCGTATGCCTGGCTCTTCACATCGACGACCGCAACGATGGGGCGCTTGCGGTCCGACGACGCATCGCGCGCAATGACGTCGCGCACCGCTTGGGCGAGCCGCCAGCCCTGTTCGAGGCCGACGACGTTGTCGGTCGCGCGCGGAAAGCGGTTGTGCGGATCGGGCACGACGGCGATGAAGCGGGCCGCTTCACTGCCCGGTACGCTGCCGATCGCGCCGTCGCCGCACCAGACGGGCACGGCCACGGCTGTAGTGTCGCCCGCGAGCGCCTTGAACCAGCGCATGCCGCGCGTGAGAGTCTGGTTGTTGCTCGTTGGGCTCATCATTGCTCCTTGCGCGGCGCGGCCGCCGAGTCTTGTTCGAACACCTCACGCATCGTTTCCGGCGATACGTTTGCGGGATCGATCCGCGCTAGCCGCTCCAGATACACCGACACCTGCTCGCTGCGATGCGCTGTCGGCACGCCTCGCGCGAACGCATCGCGAATCGCTGCGCGGATCGCGTGCGCGTCGTCATCGACCAGCGCGTCGGCGAGTCCCGTCGCCACGCGCTGCTCGCCGCCGATCATCTGCCACACGCGGCGCCGGTCGCTCGCATCGAGCTCTTCGATGCCCGCTTCCTGCTCGATCACTTCGGGGCCGTTCATGCCGAGCCGCCCCTGTTTCGTCGCGATCAGATACGAGCACAGCCCGGCCGCGAGCGACATGCCGCCGAAGCAGCCGACCATCCCCGCGATCACGCCGACGACGGGCACATGGCGCCGCAACGCGACGATCGCCGCCTGGATCTCCGCGATCACGGCGAGCCCGAGATTCGCTTCCTGCAAGCGCACGCCGCCCGTTTCGAACAGCACGACGGGCTGCACGATCCTGCCGCGCTCGCAATCGCGCAGTGCGAGTTCGAGCGCGGCAGCGATCTTGCTGCCCGATACTTCCCCGATGCTGCCGCCCTGGAACGCGGATTCGATTGCGGCGATCACGGCGGGCTTGCCGTCGATCGTGCCGCGCGCGATCACGGCGCCATCGTCGGCCTGGCAGACGATGCCTTGCAACGACAGCCACGGCGATTCGATGCGATCGAACGGACCAAGCAATTCGCGGAACGTGCCGTCGTCGAGGAGCGCGCGCGCCCGCTCGCGCGCGGGCAGCTCGATGAAGCTGTCGCGCAGCGTCAGCGCGGGCGCGGCGGGTGTCGTCATCGTGCTCATGCGCTCGCTCCCTGGTCGTTCGCTTCGGCGGCTTCGACTGCTTCTGCGAGACGCAGCGCGACGACGCCGGGCGTCGCGCCGAAGTCGTTGATCTCGATCCGCGCGGCGCCGTCATAGCGCGTGAAAAAGCGGTCGAGCACGCTCTTCCAGATATGCCCGTAACCGTCGACGCTGGTGCGCACCGTCACCGACGCCTTCATCGCATCGGCGGGCGACAGCAGCACTTCGAGATCCCCCGAGCCGACGACGCCCACATGCGCGCGTGTCGTGATCGCGCGTTGCGCCGGATAGTCGAATGTCATCTGTTCCATCAGTTTCAGCTCCCGCTGGCCGCGCAATGGGCCAGCCTGTCGATGAAGAGGGTGGCGGCGAGCAGATCGGCTGCGCCGCCGGGAGAAGCGTTGAGCGACAGCAGCCCGGCGTCGAGCGCATCGAGCGCCGCGCGTCCCGCTGCCGTCGATGCGCCGCCCGCCGCGAGCACCGCGCGAGCGCCGCGCTGTCCCGCGCGCAGACCGGCGAGACCCGCGCGATGCAGCAGGCACGTATCGTCGAGCGACGCCATGATCGCGAGCAGTGCGTCAAGACGCGCGTCGTCCTCGCGGATGCCCTTCGCGCGCGCCGCGCGCAATGCGGGCAGACCGACGCCGATCACATGCGGAAAGCCGTCCTGCGCTTCCTGGCGCGCGCCGCCGACGCGATACCGCCGACGCGCGCGCTCGCCGTGGCTGTCGGCGGGCGCGGCGAAGCGATCGGGAAAGCAGGCGATCTGTGCGGCGAGTTCGCAGACGCGCGCGGCATGCGAGTGTGCATGCGCATGCGCGTGCACATATGCGTGCAACGGCAGCGCTGGCGAAGCAAGCGGAGCGTCTTCGTCGAACACGATCGCCGCGCCCGCGACCAGCAGGCCGACGATCCATATCGCGCCGCGATGCGCATTGCTGCCGTCCGTCGCTCGCATCATGTCCTGTTCGCCCGCGCGTCCGAGCTGCGCGAGTTCCGCGCGCAGCGTCGCGGACGGCATGCGGCCACGCGAGGCGCGCGCGAGCGCCGCGAACGTCGGTTCGAGCGCGCGGGCGGAGCGCAGCATCAGCGGCAAGTCGAGATCGCGATGCGCGCCGCTGCCGCGCCCATCGACGAGCGCGGGCTTCGGCGTCAGTTGCGCTTCTTCGATCAGCGATGCGACGGCAAGCTCGGCAAGCGTCGTGTCGGACAGCGCGCGGCACGGACCGCCGAAGTCTTCGACGCGCGCGCGGCGAACAGCAGCCGCATCCGAACGCAAGGTGGAAAGCGAGCCCATCGCGTCACCAGCTACGGAAGCGTGCCGGCGGCGCATAGAGTCCGCCCGACCAGGTAACGAGATCGTCGATGCTCCTCGCCGCGAGCAGTGAGCGCTTCGCTTCGCCGCGCCGGATGCCGAGATCTTCCGGATACGCGACGATGCCGCGGCGGCGCAGCTCGGCCGTCTTTTCGGGCTTCGCGCGCAAGCCGATGGGCGTCACGCCCGCGACGGCGGCAACGGCCGCGCGCCGCTCTTCGATGCCTTCCGCCTTGTGCAGATGCGCGATGCCTTCTTCCGTGACGACGTGGCTCACGTCGTCGCCGTAGATCATCACGGGCGCGACGGGCATGCCGCTTTTCGCGCCGACGGCGACGGCATCGAGTTCGTCGACGAAGGTCGGCTCGCCGCCTTTCTTGTACGTTTCGGCCAGTTGCACGACGAGCTTCTTGCCGCGCGATACGGGGCCCTGATCCTTCAGCAGCTTGAGCCACGCTTCGCTCGAATGACGCCGGCCGCGCGGATCGTGTCCCATGTTCGGCGCGCCGCCGAAGCCCGCGAGACGTCCGCGCGTCACAGTCGACGAATTCGCGTCGCCGTCGATCTGCAGCGTCGAGCCGATGAAGAGGTCCACGCCGTATTGCCCCGCGAGCTGGCACAGCACGCGATTCGAGCGCAGCGTGCCGTCGTTGCCCGTGAAGAACACATCGGGGCGCGCTTCGATATACGCCTCCATGCCGACTTCGCTGCCGAAGCAATGCACGCTTTCGACCCAGCCGGACTCGATCGCGGGAATCAGCGTCGGGTGCGGATTGAGCGTCCAGTTGCGGCAGATCTTGCCCTTGAGGCCGAGCGATTCGCCGTACGTTGGCAGCAGCAGTTCGATCGCGGCCGTGTCGAAGCCGATGCCGTGATTCAGCGACGAAACCCCATACGGCTCGTAGATGCCCTTGATGACCATCATCGCGGTGAGCACCTGCAAGTCGCCGATGTGGCGCGGATCGCGTGTGAAGAGCGGCTCGACGGCGAACGGGCGGTCGGCCTGCACGACCACGTCGACCCACGACGCGGGAATATCGACGCGCGGCAGTTCATCGACGATCTCGTTGACCTGCACGATCACGATGCCGTGCCGGAACGCAGCGGCTTCGGCGATGGTCGGCGTGTCTTCCGTATTCGGTCCGGTGTAGAGATTGCCGTGACGGTCGGCCTTTTCCGCGCACAGCAGCGCGACGTGCGGCGTGAGGTCGACGAACATGCGCGCATACAGTTCGACGTACGTATAGATCGCGCCGATTTCGAGCTGGCCGTCTTCGAGCAGCTGCGCGACGCGCAGGCTCTGCGGACCGGCGAACGAAAAATCGACCTTGTGCGCGATGTTCTTTTCGAAGAGCGTCAGATGCTCAGGCCGGCTGATGCTCGAAATCAGCAGATGCACGTCATGCACCTTCTGCGGATCGACCTTTGCGAACGAGCGCGACAGGAAGTCGGCCTGCTTCTGGTTGTCGCCTTCGAGCGCGACGCGGTCGCCGGGACGGATCAGCGTTTCGAGCGCATCGACGATGCGCGCGGCGGGAAGGATGCCGTCTTCGAGCCAAGGCTCGATCGCGACGAGCCTGCGCTTCTTCTCGTCGCGCCGGGTGGTCCATGAGCGCGCGGCGGGCGCTCCCGTTGCCTGTGCCAATTCGAGCTTGGCTGACTCGACTCGTTGATTCATCGGCGCTTCAACTCCCGATAGTGGATGGAGTGCGCGCGGGCCGTCCACGCCGTCGGCGCGGGGCCGCCTCGGCGGCTTCGGCTTGCGCGCGCTCCGTCAAGAAACGATAGACAAACTCGCCCGTGCCCAAGAGGTGCGCGGACACGAGCGCTTGAGCGGCCGCGACGTCCTTGCGCTCGACGGCGGCGAGGATCTCGGCGTGCTCCGCATCGGACGCGCCCTTGTACTCGGGCAGGCCGAACTTGAGCCGCAGATAGCGCTCGCCGCGCCGGTGCAGCGACGCGATCATCTCGGCGAGTTGCGGGCGGTTCGCGGGCGCATACAGGCAGTTGTGGAACGCCTCGTTGCGCGTCACGTAAAGAGCCGGGTCCGGCTCGCACTCGGCCGCGCTGCACAGCGCCGCTGCTTCGGACAGCGTCGCGGCCGTGTGATTGGGAATCGCCAGCGCGATCGCAAGGCTTTCGAGCGCCGAGCGGATTTCATAGATCTCGCGCGCTTCGTCGGGCGTCAGCCGCGCGACGGTCGCGCCCTTGTTCATCTCGACCTTGACCCAGCCTTCGCTTTCCAGCTGACGCAAGGCTTCGCGCACGGGAATCGCACTGACCGAGAAGTGGCGCGCGATCGCGTCCTGGCGCAGCGGCGCGCCGGGCGCGAGCGTGCCGTCGATGATCGCCGCGCGCAGCGCTTCCGCGATCACGCGCGGCGTGCTGGCCCGCGGCGTGTGCGCCGTCGGCAGAAGAGGAGCGCGCGGAGCGCTCTCCAGGGGAAAACCATCGGTTGCGTCGTTCATGACATCAAATATTATATATAAAAATGAACAATTTCCAGCGGGACAAACCCGGGGTTTTCAGAAGGCACGGCGCTGACGCGCATCCACTCGTGCATGCGGCCTAAGCTGCATGCAGGGGAGCCGCTGCGTCGTGACGGACACGCAATCCAACCGTAGCACTTGGAGGAGCAGCAGCATGAATTCATCGATATCGGACCGGGCGGCAACCCTCCGGCAGCGTACACCGCTCAACCGGTCGCAGATTGCCGGATTCTGGGGCGCCTGGGCGGGCTGGACGCTGGACGGGATGGACTCGTTCATCTACGCGCTGGTGCTGACGCCCGCGCTCACCGAGTTGCTGCCGCGCTCGGGCTATGCGGCAACGCCTGCGAACGTCGGGCTGGCCGGTTCGATCCTGTTTGCGCTCTTCCTTGTCGGGTGGGGTCTGTCGTTCATCTGGGGGCCGCTCGCGGACCGCTTCGGCCGCACGAAAGTGCTGGCGGGCACCATCTTCACGTTCGCGATCTTCACCGGCCTTTCGGCGACGGCGCACAACGTGTGGGAGCTGGGCATCTTCCGCTTCATTGCGGGCGTCGGCATCGGCGGCGAGTGGGCGCTGGCGGGCACCTACGTCGCGGAGTCGTGGCCCGAGGACCGGCGCAAGATGGGCGCGGGCTACCTGCAGACGGGCTATTACGCGGGCTTCTTTCTTGCCGCCGCGCTCAACTACACGGTCGGCGTGCACTTCGGCTGGCGCGCGATGTTCCTGACGGGCGCCGTGCCCGTGTTCGTGGCGATCATGATCCTCACGCGCGTGAAGGAGTCGGACAAATGGCAGAAGGCGGAAGCGCGCGACGTGGTGCACGTGAAGCCGATGCGCGAAATCTTCGGGCGTACCTATCGCCGCCGGACGTGGGTTGCTTGTGCGCTCCTGACCATCGCGATCATCGGCTTGTGGGCGGGCGCCGTGTATGAGCCGTCGGCCGTGATCCAGCTCGCGACGCGCGCCGGCATGTCGAAGCCGGAAGCGATGAAGATGGCGTCGATGGCGACGGGCCTGCTGTCGATCGGCACGATTCTCGGCTGCCTCGCGCTGCCGCCGCTCGCCGAACGCATCGGCCGCAAGAAGACGCTTGCCATCTATTTCGCTGGCATGGCCGTGTCGATCATCGGCAGCTTCGGCTGGGCGTTCTATCTGCCGAACGGGCTCGCGCCGTTCATCGCGTGGCTTTTCGTGCTCGGCTTCTTCGGCGGCAACTTCGCGCTCTTCAGCCTGTGGCTGCCGGAGCAGTTCGAGACCCGCGTGCGCGCGACGGCGTTTGCGTTCTGCACGTCGTTCGGCCGTTTCGTCGGCGCGGGCGTGAACTTCCTGCTCGGCGCGGCCGTGCTCAACATGCACACGCTCGGCGTGCCCGTCGCGCTGACGGCGGTTGCGTTCATCGTCGGCCTGTGCATCATTCCGCTTGCGCCGGAAACGAAGGGCGAAGAGTTGCCGCAGTAACGGCTTCTCTTTTCCGATCGGTCTGTCCGTGCGAACGGTGCCGGAAACGAAGGGAAAAGAGTTGTTGCTGCAATAACGACTTCCCTTTTACCGATCGGCCTGTCCGTGCGAATTGCGCTGGAAACGAAGGGAAAAGAGTTGCCGCAGTAACGGCTTCTCTTTTACCGATCGTCCTGTCCGTGCGAACTGCGCCGGAAACGAAGGGCGAAGAGTTGTTGCCGCAGTAACGGCCTTTCTTGTTGAGATCAGTCTCTCGATGCAAACGCGGCGCCTCGATGCGCCGCGTTTTTGCTTTTGTGGTTTCGCTCGCGACGCTCAGCGTCGCGCGTGCCCCGGCTTCTGGATGCGCAACGCCGACAGCAGCGGCCAGCCGAGATTCACGCCCAGGCTCGCGACCACGATCAGCGCCATTCCGCCCATCTGCGGCACGCTGAGCGCGCGTCCGTAGACGATCGCATCGACGGCGATGGCCGTCAGCGGATAGACGAACAGCAGCACGGCGATCACGGGCGTCGTGAGCTTCGGCAGCGCGCCGTAGATCAGCACGTACGACAGCCCCGTATGCAGCACGCCCATGCCGATCAGCCAGAACCATTGCGTCGGCGCGATATGTTCGGCGCCCAGCGGCGCGATGAACGGCAGGCACACGACGCCGACGGCGCACTGCGCGAGCGTCAGCAGATGCGGGCGCAGCTCGCCGAGACTCTTCGCGATCAGCGTGACGCTCGCATACAGTACCGATCCCGCGAGCGCTTCGCCGATGCCGATCAGGTAGCTCGCATGTCCTTGCAGCGCGCCCGTTGCCGCGACGCCCGACGCGAGCACGAGTCCGACGAACGCCGTCGCGATCCAGCCGAGCCGGTCGATGCCGAGCCGCTCGTTGAACAGCGCCGCGCCGATCAGCACGACCCAGAACGGCTGCACGTGGAACACGACGGTCGCAACGGCGATGCTCGTGCGATGGATCGCATCGAAGAACCAGACCCATTGCGTGACCATCAGCACGCCGGAAAGCATTGCGAGCAGCACGGTGCGCCGCGTGAAATGATGGCGCGCGAAATAGCCTTGCCACGCGCAATACGCGGCAAGCGAGATGAAGCCGAACAGACAGCGGAAGAACACGAGCGTCAGCGCGCCGAGCCGCGCTTCCTCGACGAACACGCCGATCGTGCCCATCAACAGGCCGCCGCTCGCGAGCGTGAGCGCGCCTTGCTGGCTTCGGCTGAGCGATAGCGGCGACAGGGACGGCATGGCAAACGGCTCCTTGCTGTGGTCGGATGCGTCCGAGTATCGGACCGTTGCGTTCACGTGACAAACGAATAAAATTGAGAAATTCCATAAGCCGGATTGATGAATCATGCACCCCGAGTTCGACGTCGATCTGCTGCGCACTTTCCTGGCCGTGGTCGAGGCGGGCAGCTTCACGAAGGCGGCCGTCTCCGTGCATCGCTCGCAGGCGGCCGTCAGCATGCAGATCAAGCGGCTGGAGCGCATGCTCGGCACGACGCTTTTTGCGCGCGACACGCGCAATCTTTCGCTGACACGTCCGGGCAACACGCTGCTCGAATACGCGCGGCGCGTGATCGATCTGCACGAGGAGGCGTGGTCGGCCATCGTGCGGCCCGAAGTGACGGGGCGCGTGGTGCTCGGCGCGCCGGACGATTACGTGTCGTCGTTGTTGTCGCCGATACTGCGGCGTTTTTCGAATCTGTATCCGCATGTGGAGATCGAGATCGTCTGCGCGCAGAGCACGGCGCTCGCGCCGATGCTCGCGGACAACAAGATCGATCTCGCGTTCGTCACGCGCGACCGCAAGCTGCGCGGCGAATTCGTGCGCAGCGAGCCGATGGTATGGGTGGGCGCATCCGCCGATACGCCCGTGCTCAACGTCTCGCCGTTGCCCGTCGGCCTTTACGAGCCCGGCTGCGTGGCGCGCTCGAACACGCTGGCCGCGCTCGACCGTGCCCGCATCCGCTATCGCGCCGCGTACAGCAGCGCGAGCCTGAGCGGTCTCGTCGCGACGGTCGATGCGGGCCTCTCGGTGATCGCGCTCGCGCGTTGCAGCGTGCCGTCGCGGCTGGCGATCCTCGGCGCCGAGCAGGGCTTGCCGACTATCGAGCCGCTCGACATCGTCGTGGCTCGCAGCGCGAAGTCGGACCGGCCGACCTGCGACTATCTCGCCGCGCAGATGGTGCAGGACCTGTCGGTGCGCGCGCCGGCCCGCGAGCCGCGCGAGGCGCGTGTCAGGGCGTGACGTGCTATTCGCGTTGGGTGTGTCGCTATCCGCGATTACATGCTGCGCTTACGCCATACGCCTGTGAGGGATTTCCGCTCGCATTGGGTGAGGTTTTCCAGGAGCAGGCCCGCGATTTGCCACGCGGCCTTGGGTCTGACGAAAACGCGAACGCGAACCGGGTCTGCGTGTCGAAGCGACACAATCGACGAACTCGTCGGGACGAACCCGACACGCATCCGCGACGAACGTCACGCATCGATCACATGACAGGAGGGCCACCCCATGAAGACACGCATTCTTTCAACGCCACTGCTCGCTGCGGGCCTGCTCGTGAGCAGCGCCGCTTTTGCGCAGCTGAACCTGCAACAGTTCGGCATCGGCGGCGGCAACTCGTCGGGCGATGCCGGCGGCAATGCGGGAGCGGCCGCTTCGTCGGGCGGCATTTCACAGCTTCTGCAGAACTATGTCGGCGCGAACCAGCAGGTGCTGAGCGGCCAGTCGAGTCTCGCATCGGCGATGGGATTGTCGAGCGCGGCCAGCCAGGCGCAGCAGGCGTCGGGCCTGTTGAGCGGCGGCACGCCTTCCGCCCGTCAGCTATCGCAGGTCGGCAGCACGCAGCAGTCGCTGTCGCAGACGCTCACGCAGGCATTCGCGAGCCAGTCATCATCCGGATCGTCGAAGCCCGTCGACAAGCAGGCGTTCTCCAACGGCCTCGCGTCGCTCGGGCAGGGCGTGAACCAGTATTCGAGCCTGCAGTCGAGCCTCGGCAGCATCGGGCAGATGAGCCCCTCGTCGCTGCTGCAATCGGGGATGAATCCGCAGTCGGCGCAGGCGGCGTCGTATATCGCGCAGTCGGCGCCGGGGCAGTTGCAGTCGCTCGCGTCGACGCTGAGCGCGGCCGTGCAGTACGCGACGAGCCATGGCATCAGTGTGCCGTCCATTGCGACTTCGGCGCTCAAGGGCTTTTGAGGTTTGTGACGGATGAGGTCGTCGCGAGGAACAAGCTGAGCGACGATCGATCGGGTGCGAATGGGCGTAGGCGTTCAGGGACTTTTCGCATCGCACGCTGCAATCAAGGTACGCTTTCGATTCGATGCCGCGCGACGCATCGCAGTGCGTGACGCATGCACTTCACGCGGCATGCGCACGATGGGCGACGCGACAGACGACAACAGCATCGACAAGGAGAACCCGATGTCCAGCACACTCGATCTCGACCGCTATTTCAAACGCATCGGCTACACGGGCCCGCAGGCCGCGACGCTCGACGTGTTGCGCGATCTGCAACGCCTGCATCCGCTGTCGATTCCGTTCGAAAACCTCGACCCGTTGACGGGCCGGCGCGTCGAACTCGGACTGCACGCGATCGTCGACAAGCTGATCGAACGTCGGCGCGGCGGCTATTGCTTCGAGCAGAACGGCCTGTTCGCGCGCGTGCTGATGCAGCTCGGCTTCGACGTGACGCCGATGATCGCTCGCGTGCTGTGGAACCGCGAGCCCGACGCGATTACGCCGCGCACGCATATGGTGCTGCGCGTGAGCGTCGACGATCAGCCCTGGATCGCCGACGTCGGCTTCGGCGCCGTCACGCTGACAGCGCCCTTGCGCCTGCAAACAGGCGTCGCGCAACAGACGACGCACGAGCCGTTCCGTCTCGCCGATGCGTCGCAAGGTTCGTTCGATCTCGAAGTGCAATCGGGCGAGACGTGGCTCAAGACCTATCGCTTCGATCTGCAGCGCGCGGAGTGGATCGATTACGAAGTGTCGAACTGGTACACGTCGACGCATCCCGCTTCGTTCTTCACAACGAGTCTCGTCGTGTGCCGCGTGACGCCGGAAGGACGGCTCACGCTGTTCAACGACCGGCTCACCGCGCGCTCGAAAGACGGCGAAGCGATCGAGCGGCACATCGAGAGCGCGCACGAACTCGAGACGTGCCTGCGCGACACGTTCCTGATCGACATCGGCGATATCGACGTCGCGGACATCTACAGGCGCGTGTCGACGGCGGGCCAGCCCGCCTGACTCCGTCCTGACCCCGGCTGACATTCGAGCGGGCACCGACGATGATCACGCGTCTCGTCACCCAGAACGTGCTGTGGCTCGCCGTCATGGGCGTGCTGCTGTTCGGCGCGGCGCATACGCTCGCGTGGCCGGCCGCGTGGTGCTATCTGATCGAGCTAGGCGGGCTCGGCCTGTGGGTAGGCGTGTGGCTCGCGGGCTACGACCCGGCGCTGCTCGCAGAGCGGCTCGGCTCGTTCTCGCAGCGCGGCCAGAGCGCGTGGGACAAGGTCTTTCTCGTTTGCGTCGCGATCGGGTGGTGCGCGTGGCTCGTGCTGATGGGACTCGACGCGCGGCGCTTTCACTGGTCGTCGATGGGTCCCTGGCTGCAGGCTGTCGGTGCGCTTGCTATTCTGGTCAGCATGGTCGCGATGCGCGCCGTGTTTCGCGCGAACAGCTTTGCGGCGCCCGTCGTGAAGATCCAGGCAGAGCGCGGCCACAAGGTCAGCGACAGCGGGCCGTACGCGTACGTGCGTCATCCGATGTATGCGTGGGCCATTCTGTTTCTCGCCGGCACGCCGCTGATGCTCGGCTCCTGGTGGGGCCTCGCATGCGCGCCGCTGCTCGTCGCGGCGCTCGCGTATCGCGCGGTGCTCGAAGAACGCATGCTGTGCGCGCAGCTCGAAGGCTATGCGCAATACGCGGCACGCGTGCGCTATCGGTTCTTGCCGCATGTCTGGTGATCGCGCCTGGCCCCACTGCGTCAGGCGGTTGCAAGTTCTGCTCGCGTGCCGACGAAAGACATGACGAACCGAAGTAACAGCAGCCATCGCAAACTCATCGCAAACGAGGAACGTTCATGGCCAGGAACACGATTGCGGATTACCTCGCAAAGACGCTCGCCGCAGCGGGCGTCAAACGCATCTGGGGCGTGACAGGCGACAGTCTCAACGGCTTGGCGTTCAGCCTCGACCAGGTCGGCTCCATTCGCTGGATGCATACCCGCCACGAAGAAGCGGCCGCATTCGCCGCGGGCGCCGAGGCGGCTTCGAGCGGGCAGCTTGCCGTGTGCGCGGGCAGTTGCGGCCCCGGCAACCTGCACCTGATCAACGGGCTCTACGACTGCCATCGCAGCCACCAGCCGGTACTCGCGATCGCCGCGCACATTCCGTCGACGGAAATCGGCCTCGGGTACTTTCAGGAAACGCATCCGACGGAAGTCTTCAAGGAATGCAGCTACTTCGCGGAACTGGTGGTGAACGCATCGCAGTTTCCGCGCGTGCTCGAACGCGCGATGCGCACGGCGATCGAGCAGCGCGGCGTCGCCGTGATCGTGCTGCCGGGCGATATCGCGTTGAGCGAAGGGCCGTCGCAGGCGCCCGTGTGGAATCCCACTGTGCCGTCCGCAGTCCTGCCGCCCGACAGCGAACTCTCGCGCCTTGCGACGATGCTCAACGACTGCGAAGCGGTGACGATCATGTGCGGCAGCGGCGTCGCGGGTGCGCACGACGAAGTAGTGAAGCTCGCGGATACGCTGGGCGCGCCCGTCGTCCATGCGATGCGCGGCAAGCAGTTCATCGAATACGACAATCCGTTCGACGTCGGCATGACGGGGCTGCTCGGCTTCAGTTCCGGCTATCACGCGATGATGTCGTGCGATGTGCTGCTGCTGCTCGGCTGCGATTTTCCGTACCGGCCGTTCTATCCGCCCGATGCGAAGGTCGTGCAGATCGACTGGAAGGGCTCGCAACTCGGGCGGCGCGCGCCGCTCGCGATGGGCCTTGTCGGCACGGTGAAGGAAACGGTCGCCGCGCTGTTGCCGAAACTGAAGCGCAAGGACGACCGCACGTTCGTCGACATGGCGACAGCGCACTATCAGGAAGCGCGCCGCGACCTCGACGAACTCGCGACGCCTTCCGATCCGGGCCGCCCGATTCATCCGCAGTATTTGACGCGGATGATCGACGAAGCCGCCGGCGACGACGCGATCTTCACCGCCGATGTCGGCACGCCGACGCTTTGGGCCGCGCGCTATCTGACGATGAACGGCAAGCGGCAGCTGCACGGCTCGTTTAATCACGGGTCGATGGCGAATGCGATGCCGCAGGCGCTCGGCGCGCAGGCGGCGCATCCGGGGCGGCAGGTGGTGTCGCTGTCGGGCGACGGCGGCCTGTCGATGCTGCTCGGCGATCTGCTGACCGCGCGCCAACTCGATCTGCCCATCAAGGTCGTTGTGTACAACAACAGTCTGCTCGGCTTCGTGTCGATGGAGCTGAAAGCAGGCGGCTATCTCGACACGAACGTCGATTTGAGCAAGACCGATTTTGCGCAAATCGCGAAAGGTGCGGGCATTTTTTCGGTTCGCGTCGAGGAATCGGAAGAACTCGAAGGGGCGCTGAAGCAGGCGTTCGCGCATCAGGGGCCGGCGCTCGTCGATGTCGTCACCGACAAGCACGAACTTGCAATGCCGCCGACCATCGAGCTTTCGCAGGCCAAGGGCTTCAGCCTCTACATGCTGCGCGCGATTCTCAACGGACGCGGCGACGAAATCGTCGAACTGGCGAAGACGAACCTGCGATAACAAGCAAAGACGCGGCGCGCAACGCTTGCCAATGCGCGTCGCATTGCAATGCAGCGAGACAGCATTGCAGTCTCGCGGCGAAGGTCTATAACAGAAGCAGCAGCGCGGATCTTCTCTGCGCAGCCGGCATTCGAACCACTCCATCCCGGCCTCTTCGCGCCGTGCTGTGCCGCCCGACAGACTCGGGGGCTGTCCGATCAATCGCGTACACAACACATGGCACGCTGCAGCACAGATGGCTGCTGCGCGCGGATTCACGCTCGCGCGAACCGATCGAAACGATGCCGGTCACGCGAGCGGTGCGTGAGCGTATGGCGGATCGCGATGGACGACTGTCGCGTTCCGTCTGCATGGAAGGAGTTCGACATGAAGATGCTGATGGCGTTACCGATGGCGGGCGCGCTGTTGCTGGCCGTGCCTGTCGCGACAATGGCGGATGAAGTGGCGCAGAGCAGCGACGCATCGAAGGCGACGATGCAGAACAACGCGAATGCGTCGGCGCAGGCGACGACGGATATGTCGTACGGGGGCTCGATGGATACGGGCATGACGTCGTCGGGCAAGGCGATGCCGCATTCGCGCAAGTGCTCGACGGGCACGCAATGCGACATCTACTTTGGCAACTGAGCGGCGACTGAGCTGCAACTGAGGCGATAACCCACTGCCTCGCTGATTTTCATCCAGGCAATGCGCAGGCCGGCGCGCGACGTTGCGCGACGTGCATGAAGCGCCGGCTGCGATTGCTTCGATTCCCTCGATGACTGCTGTGCATGTTTCGCCGCGTCCTCCACATTCGCAGCCGTGAGAATCTGCGCGGCGCGGCCCTGCGCCTGACAGCGGCGGCGCAGGGTCCTGTGCGCGCCATTTAGCTGCCGAAGAAGATGTTGCAGTAGCTCACCGGGCCGACGCAGTTGCTGTCGCCCATCCCGGTGCGCGCTGGCTTGCCCGACGACGTGCCCGTCTGTGCGACGCCGCCGACGGCTTCGTTGCCCGGCTTCTGATTGTCCTGTGCGGCGATTTTCGCTTCGGCGGCCTGGATGTCGGCGGGGTAATCGATGTCATTCGGGCGGCCTGGCTGATAGCCCGCCTGTTCGACGCGAATGAGATCGGCGCGAACCTCTGCGCGTGTGAGGGGGCCGTTCGACTGGGCGAAGCTCAGAGCGGGAGCGGCCAGTGCGCCGGCTGCGACTGCGAGACAAACGAAGATCTTCTTCATGATGAGACTCCTTGAAAGCATTGCCCGAAAAACAGTTCGGTATCCTTAAGTAACAAGGCTCGATATGGACCGTTGGATAAGGCCGGGGTCTGGCTACAAAAAGCGCTGCTTGAACTGATGAATCAACTGCTGCGTACGGCTGTCGGGTCTTTGCCCTGCGATGAGTGCCCGGTTCGAATCTGCCTGCTACATCGACACAAACAAGGCGGCTTCGAATTTCATTCCCGATACGCGGAAATTTTTTGTCTCGCGGACACGACCGATCGGGCGCAGCGCCTTGGGGATGAGCAGGGCCAGCCTCGAGATGCGTTGCCGTCGTGCGAGGGCATGACCGATCGTTCGTGATGTGCCCTAGGGCGCGGCGGCTCGCGATCGGCGCACGCTCGCGGTGCATGCACGCACCGCGCAATTCACGAACCTGTCTAGTCAGCCTGCACCAGCCTGACGCGAACCCTTCATGCGCGTGCTGGCGTACGTGTCTGCCTGCGAAGCCCTGTTCGTAGGGGCTTACCCGAATAATTCAATTATTTCAGCGAATCCAGTTGCGATGATTTTTGACCTCATGCAAACTTGTCTATACATGTCCGGCACGCGGGAAGCGACGGCATCCGCTCAAACGAAAAGGAGATTCGACGTGAAGGTGAACAAGTCAAACCGCACTACGTTGTCGAAGGCAGTGTTGGGCGCGGTTCTGAGCGCCGCGGCATTGATCGGCGCGCCTGCTCAGGCGAAGGAATGGAAGTCCGTGACGATCGCGCTGGAAGGCGGCTACGCGCCGTGGAATCTCACGTTGCCGGGCGGCAAGCTGGGCGGCTTCGAGCCCGAGCTGGTGGCGAACCTGTGCGAGCGCATCAAGCTGCAGTGCAACCTGGTTGCGCAGGATTGGGACGGCATGATTCCGGGCCTGCAGGCTGGCAAGTTCGACGTGCTGATGGACGCGATCTCGATCACGCCCGAGCGCGAAAAGATCATCGCCTTCTCGCGTCCGTATGCGGCGACGCCTGCGACGTTCGCAGTCTCCGATACGAAGGTCCTGCCGAAGGCGTCGCCGACGGCACCCGTCGTCAAGCTGACGGGCGACGCGAAGGCCGACCAGCCGACCGTCGACGCATTGCGCAAGCAGTTGAAGGGCAAGACGATCGGCATCCAGTCGGGCACGGTCTATACGAAATTCATCAACGACGGCTTCAAGGACATCGCGACGATCCGCGTGTACAAGACCTCGCCGGAGCGCGATCTCGACCTCGCGAACGGCCGCATCGACGCATCGTTCGACGACGTGACCTACTACGCCGCGAACGCCGACAAGAAGGAATCCGCGCAGATCGCGATGGCGGGCCCGAAGATCGGCGGCCCGATCTGGGGTCCGGGCGAAGGCCTCGCGTTCCGCAAGCAGGACGCCGATCTGCGCGCGAAGTTCGATACGGCCATTGCCGCCGCGCTCGCCGACGGCACGGTGAAGAAGCTCTCGAACAAGTGGTTCAAGACCGACGTCACGCCTTGATCGACGATGGCTGCGCGTTGCTGCACGAGCGGCGCGCGCACTCGCTGGAGCGATCCGCTTCGTCGATATGACGAAGCGGATCTGTCAACGGAAGCACGGATGAGGGGTAGAGCATGGCTCTGATCGAGACGCTCGGCTTCGGGCAGGAAGGCTGGGGTGGCGTACTGCTGCTCGCGGCATTGATGACCGTCGCGCTGACGCTCGCGGCGCTCGCGGTCGGCGCGGTATTCGGCGCGATTGTCGCGGCCGCGAAGCTGTCGCGCTTTCGCACCGCGCGCGTGCTCGGCGATCTGTACACGACCGTGTTTCGCGGCGTGCCCGAACTGCTCGTCATCTATCTGTTCTACTTCGGCGGCTCGACGCTCGTGACGACGGTGGGTCAGTGGTTCGGCGCCGAAGGCTTCGTCGGCGTGCCGCCGTTCGTGATCGGCGCGCTGGCCGTCGGCATGATCTCGGGCGCGTATCAGGCCGAGGTGTATCGCGCGGCCGTGCTCGCCGTATCGAAAGGCGAACTCGAAGCGGCACGCTCGATCGGCATGCCGACCATGACGATGGCGCGCCGCATCCTCATTCCCCAAGTGCTGCGCTTCGCATTGCCGGGCATCGGCAACGTGTGGCAACTGAGCCTGAAGGACTCCGCGCTGATCTCGGTGACGGGTCTGGCCGAACTGCTGCGCGCTAGTCAGATCGCAGCGGGCTCGACGCATCAATACTTCCTGTTCTTTGTCGTTGGCGGCGCGCTGTATCTCGTGATGACGGGCATCTCGAACCGTGTCTTCAATCACGCGGAGGAACGCGTGGGCCGATCCTTCCGGCGCAACTTCGCGCGCAACTGACGACGGAGCGCCAACATGTCTTTCGATTTCGACTTTCTGTTCGACACGCTGCGCCAGTTGCTCGCCGCCGTGCCGACCACGCTGGGCCTGTTCTTTTCGTCGCTGGTGCTGGGCGGCCTGCTGTCGCTCGTGATCGTCACGATGCGCGTGTCGCCGCACTGGCTGCCGAACCGCTTCGCGCGCGCGTACATTCTCGTGTTTCGCGGCTCGCCTCTCTTGATCCAGATGTTTCTCGTCTATTACGGGCTCGGCCAGTTCGGCGTGATCCGCGAGAGCTTCCTGTGGCCCGTGCTGCGCGAGCCGTATGTGTGCGCGGTGCTGTCGCTCGCGTTGTGCACGGCGGGCTATACGGCGGAGATCATTCGCGGCGGCCTGATGGCCGTGCCTGTCGGACAGATCGAGGCGGGCTATTCGATCGGTCTGTCGGGCTTTGCGCTTCTGCGCCGGATCATCGGTCCGATCGCATTGCGCCAATGCCTGCCCGCGTATTCGACGGAGGCTGTGCTGCTCGTCAAGTCGACGGCGCTCGCGAGCCTCGTCACCGTGTGGGAAGTGACAGGCGTCGCGCAGCAGATCATCCAGCAGACGTACCGCACGACGGAAGTGTTCATCTGCGCCGCGCTGATCTATCTGTTCCTGAACTTCGTCGTCGTGCGCCTGCTCGGCTTGCTCGAACGGCGTCTGTCGCGCCATCTGCGCGCGATACCCATGCAAAGCGCGCCGCGCGCGATGCCGCCCGCTACCGAAGCACGTCGTGCCGCACCCTGACGGCCCATTCCGGAGAATCACATGAACGCTACGGCACCCGTTGCATTGTCGGTCAAGAACATCCACAAGTCGTTCGGCGACCACCACGTATTGAAGGGCATTTCGCTCGACGCGCACGAAGGCGATGTCATTTCGATTCTCGGCGCAAGCGGCTCGGGCAAGAGCACGTTTCTGCGCTGTCTGAACCTGCTCGAGACACCCGATGACGGCAGCGTCGCGCTCGCCGGCGAGACGCTGGCGATGAAGCGCCGCAAGGACGGCAAGCTGCAGCCTGGCGATCGCAAGCAGGTCGACCGCATCCGCTCGCAACTCGGCATGGTGTTTCAGAACTTCAACCTGTGGTCGCACATGACGGTGCTCGAAAACCTGATCGAAGGGCCGATGCGCGTGCAGAAGCGCAGCCGCGCCGAAGCCGTCGAAGAGGCTGAAGCGCTGCTCGCGAAGGTCGGCCTCGCGGAAAAGCGCGGGCATTATCCGGCGCATCTGTCGGGCGGTCAGCAGCAGCGCGTCGCGATTGCGCGCGCGCTCGCGATGCATCCGAAGGTCATGCTGTTCGACGAGCCGACTTCCGCGCTCGATCCCGAACTGGTCGGCGAAGTGTTGCGCGTGATGCGCTCGCTCGCGGAAGAAGGGCGCACGATGCTCGTCGTCACGCACGAAATGGGCTTTGCGCGACACGTGTCGAATCGCGTGATGTTCCTGCATCAAGGGCAGACGGAATGCGACGGCACGCCCGACGAGGTGTTCGGCGAACTGAAGTCCGAACGTTTCCGGCAATTCGTGTCGAGCCATCATTCGCGCACGACCAATTAGGGCGAGCGCCGCGCCGGAACCTGAGACATACAGAAGAGAAGCGCAAACGCATACGCACGACAAAGGCAACATCATGGCTATCACCCGTACCGACCGTCCCTTGAACTGGCGCGAACTGTCCGCGGTTGCGGCCGGTGAGCCGCTCGTGCTGTCCGATGCAGCGCGCGAGCGCATCGCGGCGGCGCGCGTGCTCGTCGAGCAGATCGTCGAGCGCGGCATTCGAGCGTATGGCGTGAATACGGGCGTGGGCGCGCTGTGCGATGTGATCGTGTCGCCGTCGGAACAACGCACGCTGTCGCGCAACATCCTGATGAGCCATGCCGTCGGTGTCGGCGCGCCGCTCGGTGTCGCCGAAACGCGCGCGATCATCGCGGCCGCCGTCAACAACTTCGCGCACGGGCACTCGGGCGTTCGTCTCGAAGTCGTCGATCAGCTCGTCGCGCTGCTCGATGCCGGATATATCCCCGAAGTGCCAGCGTTCGGCTCGGTCGGCTATCTGAGCCATATGGCGCATATTGCGCTGGTGTGCATCGGCGAAGGACACGTGCGTTGCGGCAATGAACGGCTGGCGGGAAGCGAGGCGCTCAGGCGTCTGAAGCGCGAGCCGCTCGTGCTCGAAGCGAAGGAAGGGCTGAGTCTCGTCAACGGCACGCCGTGCGTGACGGGCCTCGCGGCGCTCGCGCTGGCGCGCGCCGAGCGCGTGCTCGACTGGACGGATGCGATTGCCGCGATGAGCTTCGAAAATCTGCGCGGACAACTCGCCGCGTTCGACGCCGATTCGCTCGCGTTGCGCGTGTCGCCGGGTTTGAATTTCGTCGGTGAACGGATGCGCAATGCACTCGCGGATAGCGGCATTCTTGCTTCCGTCGTGGGGCAGCGCACGCAAGACCCGCTGTCGATGCGCACGATTCCGCACGTGCACGGCGCGGCGCGCGATGTGCTCGACGCAACGTCCGATGTCGTGAATCGCGAGCTGGCTTCGATTACCGACAACCCGATCGTTGCGGGCACGCCGGATGCACCGCGCGTGTATTCGCAGGCGCATGCCGTGGGCGCGTCGATCGCGCTCGCGATGGACGGCCTCGCGACGGCAATCGCACAGGTCGCGGCGATGGCCGAGCGGCGCCTCGACCGGCTCGTGAATCCGCTCGTGAGCGGCTTGCCCGCGTTTCTCGCGGAACCGGGCGGCACGTGCTCGGGCTTCATGATCGCGCAGTACACGGCCGCTTCGCTCGTCGCGCAGAACCGGCGGCTGGCCGCGCCCGCGAGCCTGGATGGCGGCATCACGTCGGGCTTGCAGGAAGATCATTTGTGTCACGCGACGCCCGCCGCGCTGAAGGCATTGGAGATCGTGGATAACACGGGCCGCATCATCGCGATCGAGCTGCTGGCGGCGGCGCAAGCGTACGATCTGCAATCCGTCGATGCGCCGCGCGCGCCGCACACCGACGCGTTGTGGCGCCGCGTGCGCGCAGTCGTGCCGACCTATCGCGACGACCGGCCGCTCGCCGACGACATGGCTGCCGCATTCCGGATGATCGGCGAAGCGGCGCCGCCGTTGCCGCCGGGTTCGGGCGATCTGCATTCGACGGCGACGCATGGCAATCGCGCCGCGCTCGACGATCACGGAGGCTTTGTCGCGCATGCCGCGAACGATCCGACTGCCGTCGCGCAACAGGCGCCGCAGTCGGCCGCATGATGAGGGGCGCAGCGAGGCACATGGAAGATTCGGCGACGCGCTTATCGGTGTGCCGCAACGAGACGTGGGCTGCCGCATTGAACCGATGCGTCAAGCTCGCGAGGTCAACCCACGAGGTGATGAGAACATGACGATAAACGGGCACCTGGAGACAGAGGACAGTAGATCGGCAGCGATGCGGACGACGCCAGCCAAAGCGATGCCTGCGTACGAGCAGATCAAGCGTTATGTGATCGCGCAGATCGAAGAGGGCGTGTGGAAGCCGGGCGGATTGATTCCTTCGGAAGCGGAGCTGGTCAAGGAGTTCGGCGTCGCGCGGATGACGGTTTCGCGCGCGCTGCGTGAACTCACAACTGAGCGCGTGTTGACGCGCGTGCAGGGCTCGGGCACCTACGTCGCGCCGCAGCGCTACGAATCGACGGTGCTCGAAATCCGCAATATCGCCGATGAAATTGCCGCGCGCGGGCACCGGCATTCGGCGCGCGTGCTCGCGCTCGAATCGAGCGACGACCCGCTTGCCATCGATGCGCTCGGGCTCGCGAAAGGCCCCATCTTTCATTCGCGCATCGTGCACTACGAAGAGGATGAGCCGATTCAATACGAAGACCGCTACGTGAATCCGCGCGTATTTCCCGAGTATCTGGATCAGGACTTCACGGCCGAAACGCCGAATCACTACATGGTGCGCCTCGCGCCGATCCAGCGCGCGGAGTTTCGCATCTATGCACAGAAGCCGGATGCGCATGTGCGCCGCCATCTGACGATGGAGATCGGCGAGCCTTGCCTGATGCTGTGGCGCAGGACCTGGGTGGGCGAGCATGTCGCGACATCGGTGCAGCTGTGGCATCCGGCGTCGCGCTTTCATCTGGCCGGGAACGTCTGACGCGCTTCTTTTCTCCGGGCTAGCCCTGCCGTTGCGACGTATCGGGCGCGAACCGGCAGCCCAGCCGATACCGTGAGCCCGGATGCACGAAGCGCGCGAACGTCACGGCGACGCCGCTCGTCCACGTGCGGCGCATGAGCGTGAGGCAGGGCTCTTCGGGCGTGATTTGCAGCAGGTCGGCTTCGGAGCGCGTCGGCAGGCCGGCATCGACGATGTGCTCGACATCGTGCGCGGGCACGACGCTGAACAGATATTCGGAAGGACGTGTGACCGAAAAGTCCTGCTCGATGAAATCCGGCGCGATGGCGGGGTTCACGTAACGGTCCTCGAGTTGAACGGGCAACCCGTTCTCGCGATGCACGCAGATCACATGAAACACCGAAGCGCCGGGCGGCAAGCCCAACGCATTCGACACATTGACGGGCGCCACCTCGCGTCGCATGAGCACCGTCTGATAGCTGTATTCGTGACCGCGCGAGCGGATCTCGTCGCCGATATGCGCGATCATCAGCAGCGTCGATTGCGGCTTCGTTTCCGCGACGAACGTGCCGACGCCCGATACGCGCGTCAACAGTCCTTCATCCGTGAGTTCGCGCAGCGCGCGGTTCACCGTCATTCTCGACACGCCGAGCGACGCGACGAGATCGAGTTCCGATGGAATGCGCTCGCCCGCGCGGTGCTCGCCCGATTCGATCGTGTGACGGATGTATTGCTTGACCTGCTCGTATCGCGTGGCGGGTTGCGCGTTCTTCGCATCGGACGCCACAGCCGTCGCAATACCGGACACCGCATTCGCCGCGCGCGCATTCGACCCGCGAGGCTTGCGCGTCTTCGCAAGCGCGCGTGCGCGGAGTTTGTCGCGGACAGCAGGGGCGGGCATCGCGGTGCCTCGTCAGAGCGTGTTCATACCGGCTCGGCGCTATCGCCGCCGCGCGACCAGAATGCGTTGCGGTCGAAGTAGTTTTGCAGGAACTGTCGAAGGCGTGGCTGGTTCGCGTCGTGAAAGACGTCGTGTGGCTTGCCTTGCACGGCGATACGCCCCTGGTCGATAAAGACCACCTTGTCCGCGACCTGCGCCGCAAAGCCCATTTCGTGCGTGACGACGGCCATCGTCATGCCGTCGCGCGCAAGCTGCTTCATCACTTGCAGCACTTCGCCGACGAGTTCCGGATCGAGCGCGGACGTCGGCTCGTCGAACAGCATGATGTGCGGCTCCATCGCGAGCGCGCGTGCAATCGCCACGCGCTGCTGCTGGCCGCCCGACAGTTTCGCCGGATAGGCATCGCCCTTGTGCGCGAGTCCAACGGTTTCGAGCATCGCGTTTGCGCGCTGCTTCGCAGCGTCGTGCGACAGATGACGCACGCGCAGCAGCGCTTCCATCACGTTGCCGAGCGCCGTCATATGCGGCCACAGATTGAACTGCTGAAACACCATGCCGACGTTGCGGCGCACGCGGTTGATCTCGCCTTGCGAAGCGCGCACGCGCTTGCCGTTGCGCTCGGTATAGCCGAGCAGTTCGCCTTCGATGCGCACATCGCCGTGGTCGTAAGTCTCCAGAGCGGCGAGGCAGCGCAACAGCGTGCTCTTGCCCGAGCCCGACGGTCCGATGATGCAGACCACCTCCGAGCGGTTGATGTCGAGATCGACGCCGCGCAGCACTTCGACGTCGCCGAAGCGCTTGCGCAGATCGCGCACTTCGATCAGCGGCGCGTTGCCGGATCGCATCGAACCGAGATTGGAGGAAGCGGGCATGTCGACGAGTGCATTCATGATGAACCTTGATTTCCGTTCACGCTTGCGATTGACGTTCAGGCCATGAAGCGCGCGACGCGTGCCTCGGCCCACATGCCCACACGCGATGTGAGCTCGACGAGCGCGAGATAGCACACGCACAACACGAGCAGCGTTTCGACGAACGCGAACGTTGCCGAGCCGATGCCCGTCAGGACGAACGTGAGCTCGGGCACGGTGACGATCGACAGCACGGCCGTTTCCTTGCTGAGCACGATGATCAGGTTGGTCAGCGCGGGCACGATCAGCACGAGCATTTGCGGCACCTGGATGCGCAGCACCGCTTGCCAGCGCGTGAGGCCGAGACACGATGCGGCTTCGAGATGGCCGCGCGGTATCGACTGAAAACCCGAGCGGAACGCCTCCGCGAAATAGGCACTGCCGTAGAGACCGAGGCCGAGCACGCCCGCCGTCAACGGTTCGAGCGTCAGCCCGATGGACGGGCCGCCGTAGTACAGCAAAAAGAGTTGCACGAGAAACGGCGTGCCGCGAAAGAGTTCGATATACACGCGCAGGATGCCGCGCACCCAGCGGCCGCAAAAGAGTTGCAGCACGGCGATCAGAAAGCCGAGCACGATACCGATTGCGACACCGACGAGCCACGTGCCGAGCGTCGTCGCGAGTCCGGCGGCGATCGGTTGCAGATTGTGCGTGATGACGGTGGGATCGAATTGCTGCATCGTTCGGCCCTCAGGTCTGCGCGAGGCGCTGCTCGGCGGCGTGCGCGACGAGCGCGAGCGCGCCGCAGATCACGAAGTAGATGAGCCCCGCCGCGAGATACGCTTCGAGCGGCCGGTACGTGCTCGCCGCGATGTTCTGCGCGGTGCGCGTAAGCTCGGCCACGCCGACGACGGAGATCAGCGACGACGCCTTGATCAGCAGCACCATTTCGTTGACGAGCGAAGGCAGCGTCATCCGGAACGCTTGCGGGACCTGAATGCGCCGGAGCATATCGATGGGCGTGAGGCCGAGCATGCGCGCCGCTTCGATCTGACCTGGCGGAATGCTCATGAAGCCGCCGCGCAATATCTCCGCGATATACGATGCGGAGCACAGTGACACGGCGCTGATCGCGGCCACGATCGGCGACACGTTGATGCCGACGAAGGGCAGCAGGTAATAGACGAGCAGCAGCTGCACGAGCATCGGCACGCCGCGAAAGAAGAACACGTACGCGCCGCCGAAGCGTTGCGCGAACGCATTCGACGACAGCCGCGCCGAGCACACGCCGATCGCGACGAAGAAGCCGATCGCGAGACCTGTCAGCGAAATGCCGATGGTCGCGAGCGCGGCCTGCAACAGCAGCGGAAAACCTTGAGCAAAAACGTGGGCGCTGAACATGGCCTGATACCTGCAACAAAGGACATGTGGGCGGCGCGTCGTGCGTGTGGCTAACGCCGACGCGCCGCGCGATTCAGGGCATCAATAGTTGGGCGTGGGCATTGTCGTGGGCGCGTCCATCGTCACGCCGAACCACTTCTTTTGCAGCGACGCGAGGCGGCCGTCGTTGTGCATCTTGACCAGCGCGGCGTTGAACGCGTCGGCGAGCGGCTTGCTGTCCGCGTCCTTGCGCAAGCAGTACGCGAAGTACACCTTTGCGCCGAACGGCGGCGTGACGACGGCGAACGTTTCGGGCCGCTGCTTCGCGACGTACGCGATATTCGTCATCGAGTTGGCGACGGCGGCGATGCGGCCCGCTGCGAGATCCGCATACGCCTGATTGTTGTCGACGTATTCGCGCACTTCGGGCTGCTTCGGCAATGTCGAGATGTAGGCTTTCAACTGGTCGAGTTGTGCGGAGCCTTTGCCCGCGCCCACCGTCTTGCCGACGATATCCGATGACTGCTTGAGCGACGTATCGCTCGCGCGCTTGAGCAGCGCGTCGGTGGCATCGGCGACGGGCAGCGTGTACGTGTAGCGTTCCATACGCGCCTTCGTCACGGTGAGCGGGCCGCCGACCATGTCGAACTTGCCCGCTTCGAGTCCGGGCAGCACGCTCGGCCACGGCAGATCGATGAAGCGCACCTTCACGCCGAGTTCTTTGCCGACTTCGGCGAACAGGTCCTTGTTGAAGCCCGCCTGCTGGCCGTTTTCGAGGAAGTCGAACGGCGCGAACTGCATCTCCGTGCCGACCACCAGTTCACCCGCTTTCTTGACCTTCGCGAGTTGGTCTTCCGCGTGCGCGCTCACGCTCGCTACCGATGCGGTGGCGCAGAAGGCCACCATCGCGAGACGACACTTCCAGCCTGCAAAGATACCCATGAGATTCTCCCGTTGGCAAAGCAGTGTCGCGCTCGAAAGCGATGGGGCGCGAGTCATGCGGGGCAGTATATACCGCTGCTTTTGCGCGAAAAAAATATTCGCATGCTGTCAAACCCTAATGCCGAGGCTGTTCCTTCTACAGATGAATGAAGATGCGTGCAGCGCGACTTGCGATTACGCTTTTGGCGGTATATACAACGTGAAATCGCTCGCTGGATTCGCGAGCCGGTTCACGAGCCGGTCCGCGTGCTGCGAGCGGCGCGCGCGGCATGTCGAATCGTCCGTTCAATCTTCATTGATGAAGGAGCCTTGCGATGCACCCAGTCACTCGCATTCCGATCGTCGATCTGGCCGGCGTGCGCGCCGGCGACCGCGACGCGTTGATGCGCGCGGGCCGCGAGATACGCGACGCGTGCACGACGATCGGCTTCTTCTACATCGTCAATCACGGCGTGCCACAAGCGGTGATCGATCGTGCGGAACAGGCAGCGCGCACGTTCTTTGCGTTTCCCGTCGAGACGAAGCGGCGCGCGGCAGTGAATCACCGGCATCGCGGCTTCAATGCGCTCGGCGACGCGACGATGTATCAGGCGAAGCGCCCCGATTACAAGGAGTTCTTCAGCATCGGTCTGGAGTTGCCCGAGGACGATCCCGATGTGCTCGCGGGACAGGCGTTGCGAGGCCCGAACAACTGGCCGGACTTCATGCCTGAATTGCAGCCCGTGCTGTACGGGTATTACGAGGAAGTGGGCGCATGCGGCGCCGATCTGCTGCGCGCCGTGGCCGTGGGTCTCGGCGTCGACGAGCACTTCTTCGCATCGCGCTATACGAAGCGGATGCAGCGCACGCAGATGGTCTACTATCCGCCGCAGCCGCCGCAATCCGATGAAGATCAGTTCGGCGTCGCGCCGCATACCGACTATGGCTGCATCACGTTGCTGTGGCAGGATCGCGTCGGCGGATTGCAGGTGCGCGAGATCGCTAACGAAACGTGGATCGATGCGCCGCCCATCGAAGGCAGCTTCGTCGTGAATGTCGGCGATCTGCTGGCGCGCTGGACCAACGACCGTTTTCGTTCGACGCTGCATCGCGTGATCAACGCATCGGGCCGCGAGCGCTATTCGATCGCGACGTTCTACGATCCGACCTATACGTCGATCGTCGATCCGCGCGATCTCGGCACGGCATCGGCGGACAGCAAATACGAGCCCGTCGCGGCAGGCGACTACATTCTGGGCCGCATCAACAGCTCGATGGGCTACCGGAAGAAGCTCGCGGCGGCGCAAGGCACAACGGGCTAAGGAACCGCATGACAGTAAAAAACACGGCGTCGTCTGAATCGACTTTAGCCGCGACATTGGCTGCGCTGCGCGACGCGTTGGGCGACGACGCGGTGCGCGTCGGCGATGCGATCGGCGAGCGCGCGATGACGGACTGGACGCGTCACGAGCCGACGCGGCCCGCGGCGCTGCTCTTGCCGCGCACGACGGAGCAGGTCGCGCGCGCGCTGATGATCTGCAACGACGCGCATCAGCCCGTGGTGCCTCAAGGTGGCATGACGGGCCTCGCAGGCGGCGCGATTCCGCGTGCAGGCGACATCGCGTTGTCGCTCGACCGTCTTGCGGGCGTCGAGGAAATCGACAGCGCGGCCGCGACGATCACGGTGCGCGCGGGCACGACGTTGCAGACGGCACAGGAAGCGGCGGCGCAAGCGGGCTTCGAACTGGCGCTCGATCTCGGCGCGCGCGGCTCGTGTCAGATCGGCGGCAATCTCGCAACCAACGCGGGCGGCAATCGCGTGATTCAATCGGGCACCGCGCGCGACCAGGTGCTCGGGCTTGAAGTCGTGCTGGCGAACGGCGCGGTGCTGAGTTCGCTGAACAAGATGGTGAAGAACAATACGGGCTACGACCTGAAGCACTGGTTCATCGGCTCCGAGGGCACGCTTGGCGTGATCACGCGCGCCGTGTTGAAGCTGCAGCCGCAGCGCGCGTCGCGGCATACGGCGCTCGTCGCATTGAACGGCTACGAGCAGGCGGTCGCTTTGCTGCGAAGGCTTTCGACGCGCTTTGGCAACGACATCGGCGCATTCGAAATCATGTGGCCGGACTTCTTCGGTTTCGGCGTGAAGCTGACGGGCACGCGCTCGCCATTCGCCGAGCCGCACCCGTTGTATGCGCTGATCGAGCACGCGAGCTTCGATGCCGATGACGACGGCGCGCGCTTTTCCAACGCGCTGACAGATGCGCTCGACGAATCAGCGATCCGCGATGCCGTGATCGCACAGTCGGTCGCGGACACGCGCGCGCTGTGGGCGATCCGAGAATGCACGGCGGAATTCCCCGTCAGGCTGGACCCGATCAACTTCGACGTGAGCCTGCCGATCGGCGTGATTGGTACGTTCGTCGATCGTTGTCGCGTAGCGCTCGACCGCGCGTGGCCGGGCAACGAATCGTATTTCTTCGGCCATATCGGCGATTCGAATCTGCATGTCACCGTCGACGGGCGCTCGGTGCCAGGCGTCGATCATCACGATGTGTATGCGCTCGTGTATGACATGCTCGCGCCGTTGCGCGGCTCGGTGTCGGCGGAGCACGGCATCGGGTTGCTCAAGCGCGAGTTCCTGCCCGTCTCGCGCTCGGCGGAAGAACTGGCCGCGATGAAAGCGATCAAGCATGCGCTCGACCCGAACGGCATTTTGAATCCGGGCAAGCTGTTCTGACTCGCGATGACGCGTGCGTGACGAATGCCGTGGCATTCGTCATGCAACCTCGGCACGGCCATGCGCATCCAGATGCCTGACGATCGTCGGAAACACATCGAGCGCCGCGCGTTTGCCGAACACGCAGTCGATATGTCCATAGCCGTCGATAATGTGCCGTTCGTAGTGCTCGGGCCCGAACCGCTCGACCAGCATGTCGAACGTCATCTGCGTGCTGGTCGGCAGATAGCAGAGATTCTCCGAGCCATGAATGAACGCGATCGGCAGCTTCATCCCTTCGACGTTCGGCATGTACACGTCGTCGCCATTCGCATCGACCAGATGCCCCGCGCGCACCATCGCCGCGAGCTGATTGAAAAGCTCGACGTCGTGAATGCCGAATAGCTCCTGCAGATTCGCGTGCAACTGCTCGTCGAGTTGCGCGTGTTCGTACAGCAGGCCATACAGGAAGGTCGCGCGATGGCACACGGGGCTGCTGCAGGTTTCATCGTGCTCGACAGGGAAGAACTTCAGCGCTTCGTCGAGCAGGTTGTGCGGCCACTTTTCATGTTGCGTGTAAGCCGTCATATCCTTGATGCCCAGGTGCTGAAGAATCTGCGGCGTATGCAGGCCCGCCTTGATCCGCTGCAAGAGTCCCGGCACGGGATGCGCCGACACCTGCGACAGCACGGCCGAACGCACGCCCTTGAGTCCCGACATCAGCGACATCGTGAAGGCCAGCGCGCCGAGGCAATGGCCGAACACCTGAATGTCATCCACGCCCGCCAGTTCGCGCACCTTCGCGACAGCGGCGGGTATGTCGTAGCGCGCGATTTCGTCGGCGGTCGTGCGCCCGGTCGCGCTTGGCAGTTCGATGCTCACGCGCAGGTCGACGAGCCATACGTCGTAGCGCGCGGCGCACAGAAACTCGACGAAGTTCGTGCCGATCAAATCCGTCGAGAAGATCCGGCTCGATACGCCGGAGCCGTGAATCAGCAGCACGGGACCTTTGTTGCCGGCGTGATAGCGCGCGAGTCGCAGCGTCTTGCCGTCCTCGGTGTCGAAGTACGTGATGTGCGGCGCGGGTGCGCGCAGCGCGCGGCGCAGGCGTGGCGCCGCTTCGGGATTGAAGTACTGCAACGGCGCGGCGACGCCGCCATATTCCGTGTAGAGCACGCCCGCGAAAAAGCGGCCGAATTTCAGCGTCCACGCGAGCCGCGCTTCGATATCGGGCGCATTCGTCACTTCGATCGTGCGCTGCTGCTTGAGGAAATTTTCCGGCGTGATGATGAGCGTCGCGTGCCCGATCACGGGCGCGTCGTCGAATTCCGATTCGCGCACTTTCGCATAGGCGGTATTGGTCTGCGTCCACAGTTCGAGCAGCGACGTGTGCGTGATGATCTTCTCGGCCGTCAGATAGAAGTGCTTGCCGTCGAAGGTATCGAGCGTCATCCGGTATTTCATGTTGCGCCGCTCGACGTTCGTTTCGTCGACGACGAACAGATTGAAGACGCCGTCGCTGACGGTCATCGGTTGCGCCGACAGCGCGTTGCACGTCAGCGTGCCGACCATGTGCGCTTCGTGCTGCGGATTCGCGAGCATGTCGTCGAGGTCGTCGGACGCGACCGTCACCGTGAAGCTGATATGCGCGCCTTCGGCGGGATCGTCGGCTTGCCCCGCAGCCTTTGCATCGCCCACGAAGTACGTGCCGATCATCGTTTCGGTGAAGCGCAGGCCGATTTTGGGCGCGGGTGGCGGGGCCTCTTTGCCCGGCGCATCGTAGTCGATCTGCCAGCCGCGCGACGCCGCAAGCTGCGCGCAGTTGCGCTCGGCGAGCGCGGAGATCGTCAGCAGCGGATTCACGCCGAGCGAAAGCGGCATTACCGAGCCGTCCATCACGTACAGCCCTTCGTGCACCGCATGGCCTCGCGTATCCGAATACACGAGGCCCGCCTGATCGACGACGCCATACGCCGCGTCGTCGGCCATCGCGCAGCCGCCCAGCGGATGCACGGTGACGATGCGGTTCTGAAACGCCTCGGTGGAGATGGGATTGCGCACGTAGGCGCCGCCGAGCGCGCTCGTCGCGTCGATCAACGCCTTTTCCACCGTCTCGTAGATGGGCTGCTTGCCCGCGTTCGGCCAGCTGACGCGCGGACGGCCGTTTTCCACCGTGATTTGCCCGCTTTCTTCGTCGTGGGCCATCACGAGCCAGGTTTGCGTGTTGCGCATCGCGCCGTGATACGGGCCGCGCAGAATGCTTTCGGCGATGCGCGCTTCGTCGGCGAGCGGCGGCTCGCCTTCGGGATCGGGCATCTCAACGCCTTCGACTGAAGCGACGCCGAGCACGCCCATCAGCGCGGCGCCGATGGGCGCGGCGATCGAGCCTTCCTCGATCACGAAGCCGTCCTTCACATTGGCTGTGTCGCGATGGTCGATGATGCCCGTGATGCACGGGCCGACGGGCGGAATGTCGCCGGCGGGATGCGTGCCCCAGCCGACGCCGTTGATCACCTTGTCGGTGTTGAACGCGAACGCGAGCACGTCGCCGTTGCCGGTGAAATGCCGGCCGAGCTGCTTCGATACGCTCAAGCCCGCCTGCTGCGAGCGCAACAGGATCGCCGTCGAGCCGAGCGTGCCCGCCGACAGGATCACGACGTCGGCCGTCACGAACAGCTCGGGCGCGTCGTACAGCTCGCGCTTCAGGTCGGCAGGCTGATAGCGGACGCACCAGACGCCGCGCGCTTCGTCTCGCACGACGGAATGCACGGCCGCGCCCGTGAAGATCTGCGCGCCGTGCGCGACGGCGTCGGGCAGGTAGTTCATGTGCGTCGAATTCTTCGCGCCGTGATTGCAGCCCGAGTTGCAGTCGCCGCAGCCGTTGCAGCGCTGCTGGTCGACGCCCGCCGCATTCTTGCCGTCCTTGAACGTCACCGTGATGGGCGGCCGGTAGAAGCGCTCGCTCATGCCGAGCTTTTTCGCCGACAGCGCGAGCGCGTCGAGCTTCGGCAGATCGGGATAGTCGTCGGGAACGGGTGTCGCGCCGAGCATCGTCTTCGCGCGCTCGTAGCAGATGTCGAGGTTCGCCTCGTCGGCACGCACGGCAGCGGGCCAGCGTGGATCGTCCCACAGCCGCGCATCGGGCTTGAGCGCGACGTTTGCGTTGATCAGCGACGTGCCGCCCAGCCCGCAGCCGACCACGACGTTCACGTCCGGGTTCACGTGCATTTCGAGCAGCGCGAGCGGCGAACCGATCTGCGCGAGGCTGGTGTTGTACTGGATCTGCTCGGCGCCCTGGAAAGGCGTCGCGGGAAAGTCGCCCGCCATGAATTCGCGGCCGCGCTCGAGCAGGCAGACGCTGCGTTTCGCGCGCGCCATGCGGCTCGCGGCGATCGCGCCGCCATAGCCCGAACCCACGACCACCACCTCGTAATGATCCTTCATCGCCGCAAGGGCGCTGGACAAGCGGTTCATTCGACCACCTCTTTTTGAGTGTGCAGCAGGGCGGGGGAACCCCGATGAAGACGACTCGAGCTCGTAGCTTATTTATCCTGGACGGCGCGCATCGAAATGCAAGGGGAAAACGCGCGGTCGGGTGCGCAATTCAAAAATGGCCGTGTTTTTTAGGCGCGCGCTGCGTTCGGCGCGAAAGGGCGCAGAAGGGCGCGGACGGGCAACGGTAGCTGGAGCGTGCGCTGGAACGGCGCGCGAGATGAAGCGCGGGATCAAGCGCGAGATCAAGCGCGAGATCAAGCGCGGGATCAAGCGCGGGATCAAGCGCGGGATCAAGCGCGGGATCAAGCGCGGCTGGGGACGAGGGCGCGGCATCCCGGCATTCCCGCGTCCGCGTCGATCGAGCCGCCTCGCAGGCCGATCGACCGAACGCCGATTGCGAAACGCCAACCGCTCACGCAGCCACTTCGATCATTTCGTCGTCCGGGGCGGTGGCGGCTTCCGTCGCTTCCGTCGCCAGCAGGTTGAACACAACGAGGATCGCGTCGCGGTTTTCGGCGAGGATTTCGATGCCGAGCACGTCGCGCAGCCACTGGCCGATCTTCGTGTTGGAAAACTGGCTGGCGTCGTCCGTCTTCTTCATCGTGACGCCGAGCTTCACAGCGCGGTAGTGATAGGAGGGCACACGATGCTGCGCGGCCACCGCGGACAGACCGCCTTTCGCTTCCGAGCACCAGCCGAGGCTGCCCGCCAGCACGATGCGCTCCGGCGAATCGAGCGACGCGATGAACTCGCGCGCCGCTTCGCGCACGCGCCGCTCGTTCAGGCCGTATTGCATCAGCACGCTTTCGACGGGGTCTTCGAGCGCCTGCGCGCGCAGATCGATTTCCTGCATCATGCCTTCGTGCTCCATCGAGACGTTGCGTTGATGGCTCGCGCTGCGCAGGCAATCGATCAGGTAACGGCGGAAGTAAGCGCAGATTGCATAGCTGTTGGACGGCGCGCTTTCGGGCGCCGCCTTCGATTCGACGTGGCCGGGCGCGAGGCGCAGCACTTTCGTATAGATGAACTGGTGCACGAGTTCTTCCTTGTCTTCGCCGAGCGCGTGCAATTCGAGCGGATGATAGGTGCGCAGCGCGCGCTTCACGAGGTCGTACATCGACATCATTTCGTTATCGGTTAGCTGCGTGCGGCGGCGCCAAAGGTCGGGAAGTACGGCGTCGTCGAGAGTGCGTGCGAAAACCTGGCTCGGAACTGCGCCCATGAAGGCCTCCATCGGAAGTGGCAAGGTGCGCGGTAGGGGCGAGTGGTCCCGCCGATGGAGCCTCGACAAAACAGGCGTAAAAGAGGATTCGTGAAGCTGAACCTTCAGAGGCTGTTGGCCGCGCTTGATTGTTGAATCGTTGAAACCAGTATGCTTTTTGCACGCGGCTCCGCCTATATGGATTAAGTCATAGCTGAAGGGTAAACCGCGGGCAAGACGGGTAAACTGTCTTTAGACTGTCGTACCAGTGCCGGTGTAAGACGAGCGTCGCACGGGTTTTATTCCCGATCAGAAGCAAGCGGCGGCGCTTCAATGAAAAGCGGAAACACCATCGAACAGCGGGGCCGGCTAGCCGGACTCGAAAGCAACCATGGGACAGGAGACCGCACGATGCGGGCTGATCCAATCCAGCGTGCGATCGACGAAGATCTCGTGCGCGTGCTGTACGCGCAGGACCCGATTGCCTTCTTCACGCACTGGTTCTCGATCGCGGTGCTGGTGGCGATCTACTGGAATGACATCCCGTATCCGCATCTTTTTGCCGCGTGCTTCATCTTCTACGGCTTTGCCAACTGCGCGAGCCTCGCGCTGTGGATGTGCAATCGCCGCTGGCCCGATGCCGTCTCGCCGCGCACGTGGATCAACCTGCACGCGGCGCGTGGCGCGTTGCTCTATAGCGCGCCGGGGCTCGCGATCTGGTTTGCGTTCCAGAGCCCGCATACCGATCTCCCGATCCTGCACACGGTGATGCTCGTCACGCTGGCGGCGGGCGTGTTCATGTCGAACGGCTTTGACGTGGCCAACTTCGTGACGGCGATTCCGTTCCTGCTGCTGCCCGCGATCGTGCTGCACTTCGGCACGCACACGTTCGACCGCACGATTCTCGCGATCGTCCTCGCGTTCTTCTTTTGCGCGATCAACGTCTACGCGCTCAGTTACCGCAAGCTGTTCCAGCGGGTCGTGCAGGCGCGCGTCGATCAGCAGGCGCTCGCCGAATCGCTTGCCGCGCAAAAGCTCGTCGCCGAAGAGGCGAGTCTCGCGAAGACGCGCTTCTTCGCGGCCGCGAGCCACGACCTGCGGCAGCCGCTGCACGCGATCGGGCTGCTCGCGGCATCGCTGAACGATCCCGCGGCGACGCCCGTGCAGCACGCGAAGACGGCCAGCAATATCGCCAACAACGTCGAAGCGCTGAACCAGCTTTTCAACCAGGTGCTCGATCTGGCGCGGCTGGAGAGCGGCGTCACGCAGGTGATCAAGCTGCATTTCCGGCTCTCGGAACTGTTCGATCGCGTCGGCAGCCAGTACTGGCCGCAGGCGGCCGCGAAGGGCCTCGCGCTGCGCATCGCGCCGACGGACGCCGTCATCCACGACGACCCCGTGCTGCTCGAGCGCATCCTGAGCAACCTGCTGTCGAACGCGGTGCGCTACACGGAGGGCGGCGCGATCTGGATGGGCTACCGGCGCGCGGGGCGGCTCGACGGCGGCTATATCGAAGTGCGCGATTCGGGCATCGGCATTCCGAAGTCGGAGCAGGAACGCATCTTCGAGGAGTTCTATCAGGTCGCCAATCCGCACCGCGATGCGCGGCAAGGGCACGGCCTCGGGTTGCCGACCGTCAAGCGGCTCGTCGAGATGCTCGGAGGGACGCTGCAACTGCGCTCCGCGCCGGGGCGCGGCTCGGTGTTCCGCTTTCCGGCGCGGGCTGGCGATCCGGCGCGAATCGTCGCCGGTCTCAACGACTCGGGCGCGAGCGGCGCGGCGGCGCTCGGCCGCCACGTGCTGTGCATCGACGACGAGCCGGCGATTCTCGAAGGCATCCAGAACCTGCTCGGACGCTGGGGCTGCGTGGTGCGCGGCGTGCCCGACGAGCGTCAGGCGCTTCTCGCCATCGACGAAGGCTTCATGCCCGACGCCGTGCTCTGCGATTACCAGCTCTCGAATCACCGGACGGGCGCGCAGGCGCTCGGCGCCGTGCGCGACGCGCTGCGGCGGCGCGGCCGCGAGCGCGTCGTGACGCTGCTGATCACGGGCGATATGGCGTCGGTGGAACTGGAGGCGCTCGCGCTGCAAGGGATTCCCGTGCTGCACAAGCCCGTGACGCCGGCGCGCCTGCGCCGCACGCTGGAGCTGCTGTGGCAGCAGCCGGGCGCCGACTCCGACGCCGATGTCAACGCCGACGCCGCCAGGAGCGTGGAAGGCGCGGCGCCGCAGCCGGTGACGTCGCGCAGTTGAGATCGCGGCGTTCGAACTGGCTGGCGGTCGCGTTTCGCGCTCGCTTTTTCCCGGCCGTTTGATTTCTCCGACGCCGTGTTTGCGGCGGTCGGCGACGCGCCGACGTCCGTTCTGTTCTTCCCCACTTTCTCCGCGCGACTCATTCGCTGCTAGAACGCTGCGCACAGCGTTGCGCCCCTGCATCGACCCGCCCGCCTTTTTTGAGAAGTGTCTGATCGACGGGCAGCAAGCCTGGCTGCTGAAATAAGCCGATTCGCGATAACGGCAGCCGTCGGGCCCGGCAACGTCGCGTGCGATCGGCAGGCATCGCGTCCGTCGCTCGATCTGCTGTCAGCAGCGAATTCTCCTGTCAACCCTCCGCGCCCGGCCCACTGCACTGGCGCGGCTATCGAATCAACGAGGTATCGAAGTGAACGGACATTCTTCCGACCGGCTCGTCGCCGGCGTTCTGCTCGGCGCGTTCGTGACGAGCGCTTTCGTCATCGGCATGCTGTATCTCGGCATTCCGTCCGGCCGTCACGCGCATATGGCGATGCGGCTCGGTCTGCCCGTCGCGCTGTCGTGCGCGCTGCTTTTCCCGGTGCCGCTGTTGCATCGCACGGTCCTGCGCGATCGCCGCAGCCTGTTCGTGCTCGATGAAGACCTCAACGCGCTGCTGCTCGGCCGCGCGATCGGCGTGATGGGCGGCATCGCGCTTGGCGTCACGCTCGCGACCGAACTGCTGTAACGGGCAACGCGCCTTTGCGGCTCCAGGCGGGGCCGCGTCCTTCCGACAGGCGGCATTCGATGAGCATCCGATGCCGCCGCCCTCTGCAACTCCCACGCTGAATCCCAACGCCGCCGCCCTCTGCAACTCCCACGCTGAATCACAACGCCGACGCGGCTCGCGCTAAAGCGTCTTGCCCGCTTCGAGCCAGCCGTTGATCACGGCAATTGCGGTCGCGCGATTGTGCACGCCGAGCGCGCGAAAGATCACAGAGAGATGAACCTTGATCGTCCCCTCGGCGACGCCGAGATCGCGCGCGATCATCTTGTTGGTCCAGCCGCGATGCACGAGGCGCATGATTTCCTGCTGACGCGGCGACAGGTTTTCCAGCAGATGCTGCTGGTGCGGCTGCAACGCTTCGACGCGGACGGCGGGAACGGCTTCCGTTGGCGCGGACGCCGTCGCTTGTACGGTGGCCGTCGCGGCGCTTGCCGTCGACGCCGGCTCCATCGTTGCCGTCGCGGCTTCGCGATTGCCGAGCAGGCTCAGCGCTTCCATCGGTACGTAGGCGCCGCCGGAAAGCACCAGTTCGATCGCCTTGAGCATCACGCTCGCAGGCTGGCGTTTCGGCACGAAGCCGAGCGCGCCCGCCGCGAGCACGGCGCGCATCTCGTCGGGCGATTCTTCCGCGGACAGCACCACGACGGGCAGCGCGGGGTTGGCCGTCAGCAGGTTTTGCAGCGACGAGGCGCCCGTCATGCCGGGCATATGCAGATCGACGATCGCGAGGTCGTGGTCGGCGTCGGGCTTGGCGATGGCGGCCAGCGTTTCCCACGTGTCGGCTTCGTCGAATACGGCGTCGGGATCGAGTCCGCGCAACAGACCTTTGACACCCTGGCGGATCAGTTCATGATCGTCGGCTACGAGAAACTTCATGATGTCTCCGCTTTCGGCCCTGCCGATGTTGTACCTGCGTTGTCGGTCGGGACGGGAGCGGAGGGCGCGCTCCCGGAAGTGCGCCATCCGTCCGCAAGGCTGCGCCGCGCGCGCGAAACCGCCCGCTGCGTGCCGCAACCCGCTGCACTCCCTGCGGCCGCGTCAGCGACGGGCCGTCCATGCAGCAACAGCTTGTTTGCTTCCTACGCCGCGATCATATGCCTGATCGTCGGCGTGGTCATGCTCGTCGCAGATCGCCTGCACGGGCCTTGCGACCCATGCGCTTGCGTCCGCCTGTCATTGTTTGCGCGGGCCGCCCGGAATGCAACGGCGCCGGCGCGTATCAGTCTGGTCTCGCTCGCGCTGCCGCTGCGGCCGTGCCGGAGAGTCCGGTCTGGTCGACGCGGTTGGCGCGCGTGGTTTTCCTTTGGTTTGGTACTGCATCGGTGGCCGGACGTACGTCCATGTCGCGGCCTGCTACGTAGACGAGCCGAGCGGAAGGATTTTGAAGGCGAAACGGCGGTTCGGTCGGGTAGAACGGGCGGGAGCGAGCTATGCGCGGCGGTGGCGTACAGGTGTTCACTGGCGCTGAAGGCGAGGCTCCGTACATGGGGCCTGCGCAGCGTGTTTGATTGCGCGAACTGCCACGCATGCCTCGGACCCTTTGTGCCAGCCATTCAGGTGATCGTGAAAAGCGTCGCGCTTTGCGCCAGCAATTCAGGTGATCGCGAAGAGCGTCGCGTTCATCAGCGCCTTGAACGCATAGCCGACGATCATCGCGCTGCCCACGCCTGCGCACCACAGCGCAATGAACCAGAGCCAGCCCGGCAGGCGCGAGCGGGCGCGGCCGGACTTAGTGGTAGTGGGCGTCGCCATGGCGCACCTTGCCGCGGAAGACCCAGTAACCCATCGTCGTGTACGCGATGATGATCGGGATGATGACGGCCGCGCCGACCAGCGTGAACACCTGGCTCGAACGCGGGGCGGCCGCTTCCCAGAGCGTGACGCTCGAAGGAATCGCATACGGCCACAGGCTCACCAGCAGGCCGACATAGCCGAGCAACACGAGACCGAGCGCCAGCATGAACGGCGTGTTGTCGTGCCGCCCGCGCACCGCGCGGCGCATGAAGTACACGCAGATCGCGACGAGCAGCGGCACGGGCGCGAGGCGCCAGAAGAGGCCGTCGTCGAACCAGCGCTGCGCGATCGTCGGTTCCTGCAGCGGCGTCCACAGGCTCACGACGACGATGAAGCCGAGCAACACGATCGTCAGCGGCCAGACGACGCGATGCAGCCGGCGTTGCAGATCGCCTTCCGTCTTTGCGACGAGCCAGCAGCAGCCGAGCAGCGCATAGGTGACGACGAGGCCGAGGCCCGTCAGCAGCGAGAACGGCGTGAGCCAGCCGAACGCGTTGCCGGCGAAGCTGCCGTCGACGACGGGAATGCCTTGCAGGAACGCGCCCAGCGCAATGCCCTGGAAGAACGCCGCGCCCGCCGAGCCGCCGATGAATGCCAGATCCCACAGATGCTTCGTGCGATTCGCCTTCGCGCGGATCTCGAACGACACGCCGCGAAAGATCAGGCACGCGAGCATGCCGACGAGCGGCAGGTACAGCGCGGAGAGCACGGTCGAATAGACGACGGGAAACACCGCGAAGAGCCCCGCGCCGCCGAGCACGAGCCACGTCTCGTTGCCGTCCCACACGGGCGCAACGGTGTTCATCATCAGGTCGCGCTCTTTCTCGTCGGGGAAGAACGGAAACACGATGCCGATGCCCAGATCGAAGCCGTCCAGCACGACGTACATGAAGAGGCCCAGTGCGATGATCGCGGCCCAGACTACGGTGACATCCATTTTTTCTCTCGCTGGTATCGAAGGGTGGTCAGGCGCCCATCATCGGGTCGACGGGCTTTGCATGGGACGGGAGTAAGCGCTCTGCATGGGCCGGAGTAAGTGCTAAAGCACCGACTCCGGCCGACAGCTGAAGCGCCGGCTCACGTCGACACGGAGAGCGGGCGGCGCGCGGTGCGTTCCGGACCATCGGGCACGCCGTCCGGCGTGTGGCCCGGCAGCGCGGGACCCGTGCGCATCAGCTTGAGCATGTAGTAGATGCCCGTGCCGAACACGAGGAAGTAGATGACGACGAACGCCATCAGCGAAATGCCGACCTGTTGCGCGGAGAGCGGCGACACCGCTTCGACGGTGCGCTTCACGCCATACACGACCCACGGCTGGCGGCCCACTTCCGTCGTGATCCAGCCCGCGAGCAGCGACATGAAGCCCGTCGGGCCCATCGCGATCGCGATGCGGTGGAACCACTTCGCGTCATACAGCTTGCCGCGCCGGCGCAGCACCCATGCCGCCGCCGCAAAGCCGATCATCGCGATGCCGAGACCCGCCATCACGCGGAAGCTCCAGAACACGATCGTCGAATCCGGGCGGTCTTCTTTCGGGAAGCTCTTCAGTCCGCGGATTTCGCCGTCCCAGCTATGCGTGAGGATCAGGCTGCCAAGGTGCGGAATCGACACGGCGTACTTCGTCGTCTCGGCCTGCATGTCGGGGATGCCGAACAGGTTCAGCGCGGTGCCGCCTTTCTCCGTGTCCCACAGGCCTTCGATCGCCGCTATCTTCGCGGGCTGATAGTCGCGCGTGTTCAGTCCGTGCGCGTCGCCGACGAACGCCTGGATGGGGGCGAGGACGAGCAGCATCCACAGCGCCATCGAGAACATCTTCTTCACCGCGTTGTCGCGCCGGCCACTCAGCAGATGCCACGCGCCGACGGCCGCGACGACGAGCGCCGTCACGATGAACGCGGCCATCGCCATGTGCGCGAGACGGTACGGGAACGACGGATTGAAGATGATCTTGAACCAGTCGACGGGCACGACGCGGTTGTCGACGATATCGAAGCCTTGCGGCGTCTGCATCCAGCTGTTGGACGCGAGAATCCAGAACGTCGAGATCAGCGTGCCGATGGCGACCATCAGCGTCGCGCCGAAGTGCGCGCGCGGGCTCACGCGCTGCCAGCCGAACAGCATGATGCCGAGGAAGCCCGCTTCGAGGAAGAACGCGGTCATGACTTCGTACATCAGCAGCGGGCCCGTCACGGGACCTGCGAACGCAGAGAAGCCCGACCAGTTGGTGCCGAACTCGTAGCTCATGACGACGCCCGACACGACGCCCATGCCGAAGGCCACGGCGAAGATCTTCGACCAGAACAGGCAAAGGTCTTTGTAGTAGGCCTTGCCCGTTTGCAGCCAGCGCCATTCGAGAACGGCGATGAAGCTCGCAAGACCGATGCTGAGCGCAGGAAAGACAATGTGGAACGAGACCGTGAACGCGAACTGCATGCGCGCGAGGTCGAAGGCGGAGATTGCGGTGTTCATGTGTCCGAATCCGAAAAGAGACACGGCGCGCGTCGGCGGATGCCGTTGCGCACTGCGTCGTGCAGGTGAGGCAAGCGTAGGGGATTGCGGACGGTTTTGCTGCGGCGCGGGCTGCGTCGATATGGCGCGGAACTGTGCTTTCGCGCGAGCGAACCGGCGACGTAAATCCTTGATCGCGATCAGGTTTTTGCTGCGTCGATCTGCGCGTCTGTTGCGCGCGCTCAAGGCGAAAGTGCGTCAATCAACCGCGTCGCAGCATCGTGTGCGTGACGGTTGCGCGACGGTTCATGGCGGTTCGCATGGCGGCGTCGAAAGCAGAAAGGCCGCAAGCGCGGAAGCACTTGCGGCCCGTTGTCGCAGAGGAGGCCTTGGGTTTCGTGCGAGCCGTTCAGTCGTTTTTCGTCAGGCTGGATCGGACCACAGACGGCCGCCCGTCGCCCAGTTCTCTCGTTTGACATCGATGAGAATGATGTCGACGGACCCCGGCTCGACGTTCAGCGATTCGCACGTCGCCTTCGTGATCGCTTCGACGAACTGACGCTTCTGCTCGACCGTGCGGCCTTCGAAAAGCTCGATATGAAATGTAGGCATGTCTCGTGTTCCTTGAAGTGAGTTGAAACGAAGCGTGTCGAAGTCAGTTCCTGAACGACGGATCGAGGCGATCGAGCTTGCGCAGCAGCGCGGGCCATTCGATTGCGCCTTCGATCGCACCGCCGTCGTAAAGCTGTTCGGCCGTGCGCCCGGCGACGGCTTCCGATGGCAGCACGAGCGGGCCGCCGCCCGCCTGCGCCTGCAACTGGATCTCGCATGCCTTGATCAGCGTCGCCATCAGCACATAGGCTTCCGCGACGGTGCGGCCCGCCGTCAGCGTGCCGTGATTGCGCAACAGCATTGCGGGCTTGTCGCCGAGATCGGCGACGAGCCGCTCGCTTTCGGCGGGCGTGAACGCGAGGCCCTCATAGTCGTGATACGCGAGATAACCGTGAAAACGCAGCGCGTGCTGCGAACCGGGCAACAGGCCGTCCTTTTGCAGCGACACGGCAATGCCCGCCGTGTTGTGCAGATGCATGACGCAGAACGCGTCGGCGCGCGCCGCGTGCACGGCGGCGTGCAACGCGAAGCCCGTCGCGTTCACAGGATGCTCGCTGTCGCCGACGATATTGCCGTCGATATCGATCTTCACCAGATTCGACGCACAGACTTCATCGAACGACAGGCCGAACGGATTGATGAGGAAATGGCCGGGCTCGTCGGGCACGCTCGCGGAGATGTGCGTATAGACGAGATCGTCCCAGCCGTTGAGCGCCGCGAGCCGGTAGGCGGCCGCGAGATCGACGCGGGTGCGCCGTTCGGTTTCCGACATCGGCGTGGATTGCGCGATGCGGCCTGCGGGCGTGTGTGCGAATGACATGATGTCTCCCGTCTCTGTCCAACACGGTTGCTGGTGACTCGCCGCTTCAGCGTTCCGGCAAAGCAGCGCGGGTCGTGTTTTCCGTGCGCCCGTCCGCGCTGCGTTCGGCTGCGGCGTCGAAGGGGCTTGTGTTGCGCGACATGTGCGTGTCGCGAGTATCGCGCATGAAACGGCTCACCGTCCACGTCGCGACGACGAAGGGCGCGGTCAATGCCGGCACGCCAGGAAACGCGGCAGCCTGTTGCAGCAATACCGACATCGACACGCCAATGAGCGCCGAGAATGCGCCGCAATCGGCCAGTGCCAGCGCAGTGAGCGCGCCGTTGAATCCCCACAGGCCCGCATCGAGCGAGGCGGCATCCGTGCCGATGAGCAAGTGCGCCGCCGTCGCGAGCGCTGCGCCCGCCAGAGCAAATACGGCGCATCGCATCGATGACATCGCGATGCCCGCGAGAATCAGCAGACCGGCCCACGTCGTCGACGCAAACGAGGTCTGCGCGATGCCCGCGAGCAATGCGCGCGCGAACGGCATCCACACAACGGCGTCGCTTGCGCTCGCGCCGACGCTAAAGCCGACGCCGACACTGACACTCACGCTGGCGTGTGCGAACGCCCCATGCACGAGCGGCATCCACGCCCACGTGACGAGCAGGCAAGGGCTCGAATAGTATCCGAGGCAGCGCGAGCGCAGCAGCCGCGCCCACGGACCGTGGAGCCACGCGGCGGCCGTCGCGGCGAGGATCGCGATGGCCGTCGCCGTAGCGATATCGGTGATGAACGTGAAAGCGGCAAGCGCCGCCAGCGCGCCGTTGAAACCGTGCAACCCATCGCATGTCTCGCGCGGATCGTAGCCGCGCAGAATGGCGCCGACGTTCGCGGCGATCGCGCCCATCAGCGCCGCGCACGCGAGGCGTGGGCTGCACACGAGCCACGCGGCGAGCACGCACGCGCCCGTCGATGCATCGCGTTGCAGGACGATCTGGCCGAAGCTGCGCAGCAGCGTGCGCAGCGCAGTGAACAGAACTTGATGGGGCACGGCGTGCATGGCGATATCGATTGAAAGCGGACGTGACGAAGCCGCATGAGGGGGAACTCACGCGGCCAGCAAGATTCGAAGCAGACGAATCGCGAGCATAGCGAGGCGCACGGCGAACGGCATGCGCGCGCATTGATAGCGGCTATTTGCGGCGCGTGTCTTGCAGGCTCGCGATCCCGGCGCGATTCGCGGCCGACGTGGCGAGAACGGAAAAGACGGCGTTGATCCACGGCCGTTCGCGCTACGATGTCACCGATAACGATCGGACGAAGGAGACGGATTCATGCGTGAAGTGCGATGGACCCCGGAAGAGGGGGATGGCGTCGAGCATCTCGCGTTCGACGCGCGCGCCGACGGCTTCCATGCCGAAAGCGTACTGGTCGGCGAGCGCAACGGTCACCCGTATGGCCTTTTTTACCGCGTCAAATGCGACCTGCAGTGGCGCACCGTGCATGTGTGGCTGAAAGTAATCGGCGGCCCGGAACTCGATCTGCACGGCGACGGCGAAGGCAACTGGCATGACGGTCACGGGCTCGTGCTGGCGTCGCTGGCGGGCTGCATCGATATCGACATCGCCGCGACGCCCTATACCAACACGCTGCCCATTCGCCGCCTGCAACTCGCGAAGGGCGCGCGCGAGACGATTCCCGTCGTGTTCATCTCGACGCCCGATCTGCAGATCTCACGCGTAGAGCAGGCGTACGCGTGCGTCGAGCCGGGCATCGAGTATCGCTATGAAGGCATCGATACGGGCTTCGCGGCCGAACTGAAGGTCGACGAGGACGGACTCGTCATCGACTATCCGACGATGTTCACGCGCACATTGCCGCTGGCCTGAAGTTGCGCCTCGCGCCCGGCGGCGCGTCACATGCGTGCTTGCAAGTGTGCGACTTACTCGACAATGTCGGCGTCCGTGGGCAGCGTATCGCTGCCGTCTCCGAGCGCGCGCTGCATCATCGTCGAATCGAGCCAGCGTCCGTGCTTGAAGCCGACGGCCTTCAACGTGCCGACGAGTTCGAATCCCGCGTCCCGATGCAGTGATAACGAGCCGCCGCTTCCGCCGTCCGCGATGACGGCGATCATCTGACGCCACGGACCGTGCTCGCATCGCTCGATCAGCGCGGCAAGCAGTGCGCGGCCTACGCCGCGTCCACGGTACGCGTCGTCGACGTAGATCGAGTCTTCGATCGTGTAGCGATAGGCGATGCGCGGCCGGTACAGCGTTGCGTACGCATAGCCGGCGACCTTGCCGTCGAGTACCGCGACGATATACGGCAGGCCGTGAGAGAGCACGGCGGCGCGGCGCTTTTGCATTTCGTCGACGGACGGCGGCGTTTCCTCGAACGACGCGACGCCCGTCAGCACGTGGTGCGCGTAGATGGACTGGATGGAGGGAAAATCGGCGTCCGTCGCGTCGCGGACGACGGGCGCGGCGGCCGGAGAGGTCTCGCTCATTGTGTCGGATGACGGTGTCGTAGCTGGAAACCTCTCACTATGCCTGTGGCGCGCGAGGAAATGAAGCGCTTCAAAAATCGGCGGCGGCGGACGGCAAGGTGAGCTGATCCAGGATGGTGAGCCGATCCAGGATGGTGAGGAAAACCAGGAGACGCGGCTTTCCCGCCATTGACGCTCGCCGCGGACGAAATTACATATCGCCCACGAAGCCGCGCGCAATGCGAAGAGGTGCTCCATCACCAGACGCCGCTTCTGCTGTTCCCGGCTGCGCAGCCGTCGATTGCCATGCAGGCTCCTTTCAGTCTCATCCATTGTCAGCGTCGCCGATACGGGCTTTGCCATGAACCTGCTGTCGCGTCTCTTCCATACCCGGGTGCATGCTACGTCGCCCACTGTTCTCATATGCAACGAAAACGCCACGGCATTCATCATGCCGTGGCGTCACGCATCGATGAAAACGCGTCCCCGGTTCGAACGCGTCACTTCCCGCACAACAGCAGCAGGCGCTCCTGATCCGAGCAAGGACGCTTGTTGACTTTGGGCGGCGCGGGCTGTTGCGCGGAGGCCGTCGGCGTGCCGGCCGCGCGATGTGCGATGCACGCGCGCAAGTGCCGTTCGATGGGCGGATAGTATTGCCAGCCCTTCGTGAGCGGCGGCAGGTCGAGCTTCACCTGCTTCCACTTCGGATGTCCCTTCTCCTGAAGCACATCGAAGTTGGTGCACAGCGAATCGGCGAAGCGGTTCAGATTGCTGACCGTGTCGCGCAAGCCGTAATCGTAGGTGACGAGAAACGCCTTGACGGTCAGCGTCGGCACGTCTTCTTTAAGCCAGTTCGGATAGCTGCTCTGGCGGATCGTCGCGGGGAAATACGTTTCCTTCGCGCGCGCCGTTTCGGGCGCGTTCGTGTCGAGCCGCAGGAAGCGGATCTGCGAAAGCAGATCGGGGTTCATGTCGGTGAAGAGCTTCGCCGGCTGTCCCGCCACGATCACGGCCACGTCGATCTTCTTCACGACGAGCGCGGCAATCGCGTCCTCGTTGCTGAGGCTCTGCACGTTCTGCTCGGGAATCGGCTGGTTGAACATCAGCCGGTAAAGCGTCGTTGCCGATTGCGCAGTGCCGCTGCCGATCGGGCCGATGCTGATCACCTTATCCTTGATCTCGTTCATCGTCTTCATCGGCGAGTCGTTGCGTACGACAAAATAGATCTCTTCGTTGTAGAGCGGCATGATGAGACGCAACGGGCGGATCGTCGTGCCGGCGTCCGCGTTGCCGGAGTTCGCCATGTCGATATAGGCCTGGTACACATCGGATTGCACGAGCGCGAGCTTGACGCCTGGCTCGAAGCGCATGCGCTGCACGTTTTCCGCGGAGCCTTTCGACGGCATCACTTCGAGGTCGATGCCCGCGGGCTGCGCGACGTATTTCGCGAGGTCGGCGCCGATCTGGATGTACGTGCCGCGCTCCTGTCCCGTGACGATCTTGTAGTGCGCGGCGACGCCAGCTGCCACCGCTGCCCCCGTCGCCCCAGCAGCGATGGCGATGGACGCGACCGATAAGCTCACCAGCGCCGTCAATCCCGTCAGTATTTTTCTGAGCATTGTCTACCTACCTTTTATGGTGTGTTGAAACGCATGCGCCCAACGGATAGCACGCATGCTCCGTTACTTGAGGCTTGCAATACGTATGTGCTGCGTCTTCCCGGTTGCGTGACGTGCTCTGCTATTTGTTCACTTGTTCGCCGATGGCGAATGCTTCCAGCCCGAATCGATGATTGCGCGCATTTCAGCGTCGACGCCGCTGGCTGCGCGCGACGCGTTGCTGCTTGCCGCGCTTGTTGTCGCGCTTGTTACCGCGTTCGTCGCTGTGGAATTCTCAGTGACGCTCGTTGCCGTCGCGGTGCTTTTCGTTGCGATCGCGGACGGCAGTGGCGGCAGCGCCGGCGAGCCGTTCGCATTGGCATTGGCGTTGACGCTCGCGGCTGCCGTCGCGGGCGCGGCCGCGCTGGCGAGCGGCTTCCAGCCCGTCGAAAGAATCACGCGTTCGAGCAATGACTGCGCGTCCGCGCTGCCGACGTCGATCGCGAGTGCATGCGCTGCATGCTCGCGCACGCAGCTCCACAGCTTGTCCTTCGCGCAGTTGCTCGCCACGCTGAGCGCGGCGTCGCGTCTCTTCTCGCGGTCGCCGATTTCGCCCTGGATCTGCGAGGCGTCCGTGTTGTTCGGCTCGATCGACATCGCATCGGCGAGCGCCGACTTCGCTTCCGCAAGATCGTTGTGCGCGAGTCCCGCGTGGGCCGCACGCAGCGCTTCGGAGAGGTCGCGGTAATGCTGGACGACGGGTGGCTTCGGCGGCGCGACGCGTGTCGGCGTGATCTCGGCGACGGGTGCATTCACGCTCGTTGCAATCGGTGCATTGCGTGCCGGCTGCGCTGCCGATTGCACCACGGATTGCGGCGCCGATCGCGGAGCGGGTGGCGGCGTATAAGGCGAAATGGACCCGCCCGCCGTGCTCGCGCTATTGGTCGTTTCGTCGCCGCTCGTGTCCTGCCGGCGATTGTCGCCGAGCAGCAGCCAGGCCGCGTAGCCGAGCGCCGCGACGAAGAGCAGCATCACGACGCCTCTCGTGGCCATCCACCGGCCGGCCGCCTGCCATGCAGCGTGCGGCACGGCGATGGGTGGGATCGGCATGTCGGGTGATGCGAGCGCGTGCAGTCCCGAGGGATCGGGAGCAATCGCGGGCAAATGCGGCGGCTGTGTATCGACGGCTCTCAACTGGGTTCCGGCGCGCTTGCGCTGCGCTCTGTCGAGAGGATGATCGGCGCCACAGTACGGGCAGAACTCGACATGCTGATACAGCACGCCGCCGCAACGTGTGCATGGCGTTGGGAAGCCCTGGGCAGGTGTCGATTCGGCAGACATGCTTGAACCCCAACCAGTGTTGTAGGCGATGCCGTTTCGGCATGCTCAGGATCGACGTTGAAGCAAACGAAGGAGTTGGCGGAACTCGATCCACATGCGCTGGGTAGCAGCCGGCCCGGTACTTTCATCGCGGGCCCGCTGTGTGTGAGCAAATATCGTTTCTTTCTCACGGCGCGTCAATCGACGTTGCTACCTATCGCACACATCGGTCGCGGCGGCCCTTGAATTAAAGGGGTAAACGATCAGAAATCAGGGTTTATGCATAGACTGAACTGCAACGCCGCCCGTTACGTTTTGATCATAGGAAACACATCGATCAAATAAAAGGCCGGTGCGCAATGCACACCGGCCTTTATGCACAAGCGCGTGATAGAGACGTTGCACGCCTTTATCCAGGCATTGCACGCCGTTCGCACGTCTCGTCGTTCTTGTGTTTGCTAGCGTCTGATGCGCTGTTCAATGCTTGCGCAGCGGATGGTCTCTAAGCAGCCACGCAAGCGCGAACGCAAGCACGACTACGCAGGCGGCGACGAGATACACCGTGTGCAGCGCGCTCGCGAATGCCTGCAAGTAGTCGTCGCGCAAGACGGCCGGCAAGTTATGAATCGCAGCGGGGCCGAGTGCGTGCGGCAGTTCGGTATCGGGCGGAATCAGCGCTTGCAGGCGAGCCGCGAGTCCGTTCGAGAAGATCGCGCCGAATGCCGCGACGCCGACCGAGCCGCCGATCGAACGGAACAGCGTCGCCCCCGACGTCGCCGTGCCGAGATGCCTGAACGGCACCGCGTTCTGCACGGCAAGAATGAGCACCTGCATCACCATGCCGAGACCGCAGCCGAGCACGCCCATATACGCATACATCACATGAACGGGCGTCGAGAGCTTCAGCGTGGTGAGCAGCACCATCGCGACGCCGACGAGGAATGTGCCCATGATCGGGAACATCCGGTATTTGCCGATCTTGCTGATGATGCGTCCCGTGACGATCGACATCACCAGCACGCCGCCCATCATCGGCAGCATCTGCATGCCGGCTTCGGAAGGCGTCGAGTACTTCACGACCTGCAGATACATCGGCAGAAAAGTCACCGACCCGAACAGCGACACGCCGACGATAAAGCCGATCGCGCTCGACAGCAGAAACGTGCGGTCGCGAAAGAGCTCGAGCGGCATGATCGGCTCGACGGCGAGGCGCTCTTCATAAATGAACCCGCCGATGCAAATGAACGCGAGCACGAGCGTGAACCACAGTTGCGGCGAGGTCCACGGCAGCACCGTACCGCCCTGGCTCGTGAACAGGATCAAGCAGGTGAGGGCGGCCGCGAGGAAGGCCGCGCCCATGTAGTCGATCGTGTGCTTCACGTGCGCGACGCGTGGCTTGAACACGGCGCCGATCACGAGCAACGCGACGATGCCGAGCGGCACGTTGATGTAGAAGATCCAGCGCCACGACAGATGGTCGACGAGAAAGCCGCCCATCATCGGACCAATCACGGTCGCAAGTCCGAACACGCCGCCGAACACGCCCTGATAGCGGCCACGCTCGGCAGGCGGAATCACGTCGCCGATCGCGGCCATCGTGATCACAAGCAGTCCGCCGCCGCCCAGTCCCTGAAGCGCGCGCAGCAGGATCAGCTGCGTCATGTTCTGCGCGAGCCCGCACAGCGCCGAGCCGATGAGAAAGAGCACGATCGCCGTCTGCAACACGACCTTGCGGCCGAACAGATCGCCGAACTTGCCGTACAGCGGCACCACGATCGTCGACGTCAAAAGATAGGCGGTGACGACCCACGACAGGCTGTCCAGTCCGCCGAGATCGCCGACGATGGTCGGCAGTGCCGTCGACACGATGGTCTGGTCGAGCGCCGCGAGCAGCATCACCAGCAGCAGCGCCGGAAACAGCACGCGCAGCGACGGGTGACCCGTCGTGCCGGGTGCGACGTCGGGGGCAAGGGTCTGGGTTTCCATCTCGGCTTCCAATGCTTTCAAGCTGCCTTGAAATTAATTAACACGAAGATTAATATATGCCACATCAGATCATTCGTCAATCTCACTGTCATGACAAGGAAAGCGGAATCGGGTGTGGATCAGGCGGCGCATGCGGACCATGAAGGCGCGGTGGCGCCCGCCGCAGCGGCGCGCCGTCCGGGCCGTCCGTCGGGCAGCGGACGCGGCCCCGAGCAGCGCGCCCGTCTGCTCGACGCGGCGCTTGCGCTGTTCGCGCGGCAGGGCATCGTCGATACGACGCTCGGCCAGGTCGCGCGCGAGGCCGGCTTTACGCCCGCGATGATGCACTACTACTTCAAGACCCGCGATCAGTTGCTCGACGTGCTGATCGACGAGCGTTTTCTGCCGTTGCGCGCACGGCTTGCCGGTTCGTTCGAAGCGAATCCTGACGAACCCATCGCGGCGATCACGTTGCTTGCGCATCGGCTCGTCGAGGTGGCGGGCGATTATCCGTGGTTTCCTTCACTGTGGATTCGCGAAGTGATCAGCGAGGGCGGCCTGCTCAAGCAGCGCATGCACGAGCGTTTCGGCGATGCGAACCAGCGGCGCGGCATCGCGTATATCGAGCGGTGGCAGAAGGAAGGGCGGCTGAATCCGGATCTGGAACCGTCGCTCGTGTTTCTGTCGGTGATCGGGCTGGCGATCCTGCCGCTCGCCACGTCGGCGATGTGGCGCCATGATCCCGTGCGCAGAAAGCTGACAGCGGACGACATCGCGCGTCACGCCGTTGCGTTGCTCACGCATGGCATGGGGCCGAAGCCGCGCGTATGAGTCGCGAGCCGATTGCGCATTGCTTGCCGACGAGCCGCTTTCTTCAGACGTTGAACGCCCTGGCGCATTTGCCAACGGCACGCAACGTGCTTCATGAATCCGTGTGTTTCGCAGGTCGACGTCCACCATGTTGTTTTGCGCCGGCGCGGCAATGAGCGATCTTCCGCGCGCGCATCAACCGGTTGACGGCATAACGAGGAACAGGAAGAAGATCGCAATGCATCGCAGTGCCTTGCCTTCGACCGTTTCGGCCGGCTGGCCCGCCTTTCATCGTGCGCGCGCTTCACAAGCTTCCTCTCGTTATCTGTATCCCTCCGATGGTCACGCAAGCGCCTTGCACGGCCGTCAAGATGGCGCGGTGCTGCTTGCATGCAGGCTCGATCCTCGTGCCTGTCCTGGCGCTCTTTGAATGCGGCGGGACGTGCTCGCAAGCGCACAGTCGCGTGCAACTCAATGCGGACAATCGAGTCCGAAGAGGGATGTGCACGGCGGCGAACGCGCCGGGCACGCAGTGACGACTACGCGAGGCGGGAACGGTTGGCGGACGGACAGCGCGTCCGTCGTCCGTCGGTAAGAACGACCGTGCGAGAGTAGTAACGTTGAACTCTTTTCCGCTGCCGGCGCTGGCGCGGTATACAAGTACGTAACATCATGGCCACGTCAGAATGCATAACCAGCTTTTACAGCAATAACATCAAGATGAACGGAGTATTGAGGCTCGATCAGGCCACGATCGTGCTCGTCGAAGACGACCCGCAAAACAGGGAATCGTTGAAAATTCTGCTCGAATCAGAAGGGGCCAATGTCATCGCCGTAGCGGATGCCGAAGAGGGCGTCGAAGCCGCCATTCGGGTGCTGCCCGATGCCGTCGTCTGCGATCTGGACCTGCCTGCGATGGACGGCTTCTACCTGATCCAGCGTCTACGGGATCACGAGATTCGCGGCGATCACGCGCCTTGCGTCGCAGTGGCCGTGACGGGCCATACGGATGAAGCCTACCGGCTGCGCAGCATCGGCGAAGGATTCCAGCACTTCATGACGAAGCCCGCGCCGCCCGACGCGCTGGTGACACTGCTGCGCGACGCGATCGGTGCGCGCGCCGCCGGTTTGACCTGACGCTCGAACCGCGGCGCCTCGTTTGACGTAGACGGGCCAGTTCAACCGCCGGCGGCATGCGCGGCCTGGCATGCCGAGCACAGCCCTTTCAGCTCGATTCCATCTCCGGCGAGCCGGTAGCCCGCGTGTTCGATTTGCGCGACGAGCGCCTCGCGCAGCGCGGGCTGATGGAGTTCCGTGACATTGCCGCACTGCTGGCAGACGACGAGGATGCCGTGCTGGCATTGCGTGAGGTCGTGGCACACGGCGAACGCGTTGATCGATTCGATCTTGTGCACGAGCCCCGCGGACAGCAGGAAATCGAGCGCGCGATACACCGTGGGCGGCGCGGAGCCGGGGTGAATCTGGCGCATGTCGTCGAGCAGCGAATAGGCCTTGGTCGCGCGGCCCGACGTCAGCAGAAGTTCGAGTACCTTGCGGCGGATGGGCGTGAGCTTTTCGCCGCGCTCGCGGCAGTATTCTTCCGCAAGCGCGAGCGCAGCCTCGGCGGACGCCGGTGTGCCCTGCGCGTGTCCGGCATGCTCGTGATCCGGATCGTGCGCGTTCGAATGCGCGTTATCCACGTGATGCTCATGCTGCGGACGATGCGCTGGATTCGATGTGCCTGCCGTTGCGGAAGCGGCGGCGGCAGCCGTTGACTTGGCGTTTTTCATCCGCTGATTATACGGTTGAACCCCACGGTCAAACCCGGCGGTTGAACCCGGCGGTTGAACCGCGCGATCAATCCCCCGCTTGAACCCCGGCCGCCGATCGCCGCTCTGCATGCGCTGCGCTCAACGGCCCGCACGATCGAACGGCCCGCGTCAGTCGAGCTTCGCTTCGAACCCGCGCCTCACGCCCTTGCGTTCGAACAGCATGTCGTACCAGCGCTTGACGTTCGGGTAGTCGGCGAGATCGACCTTGTGGCGCTCGTGCCGCCACGCCCAGCCGAGAATCGCGAAGTCCGCGACGGACAACTCGCCCGCCACGTATTCCGTCTTGCCCAGCCGCTTATCCAGCACCGCATAGAGCCGCCGCGTCTCGGCCGAGAAGCGCTTGAGGCCGTAGCGCTTGTCGTCCTCGGAAGCGAGCGCCGCGAAGTGATGCACCTGTCCTGGCATCGGGCCGAAGCCGCCCATCTGCCACATCAGCCATTCGAGCACGGGCACGCGCTCGCGCAGGCTCTTCGGCAGGAACTTGCCTGTTTTCTCGCCGAGGTACAGCAGGATCGCGCCCGATTCGAACACGCTGATCGGCTGGCCATCCGGTCCTTCGGGATCGACGATCGCGGGAATCTTGTTGTTCGGGCTGATCGCGAGAAAGCCGGGATCGAACTGCTCGTCCTGCGTGATGTTGATCGGCTTGACGACGTACGGCAGTTCCATTTCCTCGAGCGCGACGCTGACCTTGCGGCCATTCGGCGTGCCCCATGCGTAGAGCGTGATCGTCATGAGTTCAGGTCAGATCGAAGTCGACATATTTCTTGAAGCCCGGGCGCGTCGCGAGCCGTTGATACCAGCGTTCGAGATTCGGCGTCGACGGACGCTCGACGCCCGGCAGCCCGAACCAGCGCTTTGCGTATGCGCCGAGCACGATGTCCGCGAGCGTGAAGTGATCGCCTTCGATGTGAAAGCGCCCTTGCAGGTGCACATCCAGCAGCTTCCACAGCTTCGCGACGTTGTCGATATCGGCGGCGAGCTTCGCGTTGTCGCGCTGCGCTTCGGGCGTGCGCACGATGGACCAGAACACGGGACGCTCGGCGGGCTGCAGCGTGGACAACGACCAGTCGAGCCAGCGGTCGATGCTCGCGCGCGCCTTGGGCTCCGTCGGGTACAGCAGGCTCGACGCGCCGTACTGCATCGCCAGATAGCGCAGGATCGAGTTCGATTCCCACAGCACGTAATCGCCGTCGACGAGCGTCGGAATCTTGCCCGTCGGGTTCATCGCGAGGTATTCGGGTTCGTTGTTGCGGCCGAATTGCAGGCCGGCGTCGATGCGGTTGTAAGGCAGGACGAGTTCGTCGCACACCCACAAGACTTTCTGGACATTGACCGAGTTGGCGCGTCCCCAGATTGTAATCATCCGGTAATCCTCTTTGATTCGTCTTCAGTGGCAAGCCGCGCCTCGTGCGCGGCGTTCAACCACTAACGATACACGATGCGGGTTTTTCTTTCCGGGGCGCCGCCGATCCGAATTCACGCGTTGCGTACAATGAGCGCACCCAACATGACGAGGCATCGCATGGCCCGCATTGTCCCCGACGACTGGAAGAGTCTTGCCGCCACGGGCGCCGCCGCGCGCGAGCGCGAAACGCTGGCGCTCTTCGAAGAAGCGCTGCCGCGCGACTACACGGTCTATCACGGCGTGCACTGGACCCGCTTGCACGAAGGCTTCTCCGTGTTCGGCGAGGCCGATTTCGTGATCGTCAGCCCATCGGGGCGCGTGATGATCGTCGAGCAGAAGACGGGCTTTCTGCGCGAGACGCCAAAAGGGCTCGTCAAGGTCTACATGCAGACCGAGCGCAACGTGGCGATCGCGCTCGCGCGCACGATCGAGGGGCTGCACCGGCGCTTCACGGCGGCCTTCGGCGCGGGCACGTATTTCATCGAAGAGCTGCTGTATTGCCCGGACCACATCGTCAGGGATGCGGCGATTGCAGGCGTGAACCCGGCGCGCATCGTCGACGCGAATCGCAAGGACAAGCTCGTCGGCATCATTCTCGAAGCGCTGCCCGCCGACGAGCCGCGTCTCGCGTGCGCATCGAAGATCCACCACTTTCTCGCCGACGAACTCGCGCTCACGCCCGACGCGAGTGCGCTCGTCGGCCAGGCGGGCACGCTCGTCACGCGGCTCGCGGGCGGACTGGCCACGTGGGCGCGTCGGCTCGAATTCACGCCGTTCCGGCTGCGCGTGATCGGCACGGCGGGTTCCGGCAAGACGCAGCTCGCCGTGCAGGTGATGAACGATGCCGTCGCGCGCGGCGAGCGGCCGCTGTACGTGTGCTTCAACCGGCCGCTCGCGGACCATATCGCGCGTGTCGCGCCGCCCGAGGCGAAAGTCGCGAACTATCACCAGCTATGCGACTGGATCGCGCGGGAAAGCGGCGAAGCGCCCGATTTCCAGAACAACGACGTATTCGACAGGCTCGAAAGCGCGTTCGCCGCCACGCCTATCGACGCGCGCTGGCAGTACGACGTGCTGATCGTCGACGAGGGCCAGGATTTCCAGCAGCCGTGGGTGCCCGCGCTCGAACGGCTGTTGAAGCCGGGCGGCGCGTGGTGGTGGCTCGAAGATCCGCTGCAGAATCTCTACATGCGCGAGAGCGTCGCGCTGCCGGGCTGGACGGTGCTGCGCGAGTCGACCAACTATCGCAGCCCGCGCGACATCCTCGACTATCTGCGCGACGTGGTCGGCGCGACCGTGCCGCTCGCGGGCGCGCTGGCGGCGGGCAGTCCGTTCGACGGCTCGGATATCCTGCTGTCGACCTACGACGAAGCGCAGTCGCCGGAAAGCTGCATCGACGCGACCAAGCGCGCGATCACGCAGGCGCTCGCGCTCGGCTTTCGCAAGCAGGACATCGCGGTGCTGTCGTTTCGCGGACGCGAGGGCTCGGTGCTCTGGCCGCTCGATCAGCTCGGTCCGCACCGGCTGCGCAGCTTCACGGGCAAATACGACCTGTTCGGCAACCCCGCATACCGCGACGGCGACGTGCTGCTCGACTCGATTTACCGCTTTAAGGGACAGTCGGCGCCGTGCGTGATCCTCAGCGAAGTCGATTTCGACGAGTTCGACGAGCGCAATGCGCGCAAGCTCTTCGTCGGTGCGACGCGCGCGACGATGAAGCTGATCGTCGTCGCTTCGCAGCGCGCCGCGCGGCACTTGCAGCTGGGCGAAGCGAAGGATCAGCCGGCGGCGTAGCGCGCCAGGGGACAGGCGCGGCCGGGCAGCTTGCTTCTTTGAAGTCTTCGAAGGCGCCGAAGCTCAGCGCCACGCCGACGCGCTGATCAGCGTGCCCTTGTGCTCGAGCGCATCCCACCAGATCACGCGCAGAAGCGGCGCCTGCCTGGCGATGAAGAGCGCCTGCACGGCATCGCTTTCGATGAAATGCGTGACGCCGCAGCGCAGCGCGGCCTGCGCCTTGTGCGCGGCGGCGCCCGCGGGCGTCTCGTCGTGGATGTCCGGTGCGCGCATCACCAGCTCCAGATGACCGAAGCCGTGCCGCTCCAGCCATGCGCGGGTGCGGTTCAGATCGACGTGCGGCCGGCCCGTGATCACCGCGCGCACCTTCTCCAGATCGACGTCGGGCAGGATCTCGAACGGCAGCAGCGCGTCGCGCTCGTTCAACGCGGCGGACAGGTCCTCGTCGTAGCGCGACAGCGGCACGTCGGGCAGCAGGATGCCGTCCAGATCGATTGCGTACGTCGCGTACTCGTGGTCTTGCGCCATTCTCTCGGCGGAACCCGACTCGACCTTCAGCCAGTCCTCGCGGTAATCGTCCGTGTAGGCCTCGCGCTCCCACGGGAAGAGCGCGAAGAAACCCGACGCGTCGTTCGCATAGTCGGGGCGAATTCGGCTGATCTCGTCGAACGCGCCCGTCAGCGTCTTGACGATCAGGCCGTGCTGCTCCAGGAACGCGATGCAGTCGACCAGCGTGAAACCGCGTCCCGCGATGTCTTCGCACAACAGCACCTTGGAGCCCGGCGGCGGCAGCGGCTGCGCCGAGTCCCACGTGACATGCCGCGCGCGGCGATCGTAGCTGAGAAACGCCACGGGCACGCCGATCGCATGCGAAGCCATTAACGCAAGTGGCGCGCCGCCCCGTAAGATGCCGACAGCGGCCGCGAAGCGCTCTTCGAGCAGGGCGGGCTGCAGAGAATCGATCCAGTGGTCGAGCTGTTCGTAGGTCAACGGTAGAACCGGCTTTTTCATGACGGCTGGCGGTTTGTGTTGGGCCGGATGGACGCGCGTCGGCGAAACGGCTTTTTTGAGATGGAGCCGATATTATGCACGCCGTGCAACGATTCTGTGTCGTGGCATCCGACTGCGCTGTCGTTATCGTCTGACGTCGATGTCAGGCACAATGCGAGCCACGGCTGGGAAAAAGACGCACAAGCAGACGCACAACAAGACCACACGAAAGGGACCAAAAGTGCAGAACAACAAATACGGATGGTTGCGCGCGTTCGCGCTCGTGCCCGTACTGGCGCTCGCGTTCGTGGCGCCGACCGCGAGCGCCGCGCCGATGACGGCGACGCTCGAACTCGACGTGAAGGGCAAGATCGCGAAGACAAGCGACCCCGACCATGCCGTGTTCCATTTTTCGGAGGCGCAGATTCTCGCGCTGCCGACGCATACGATTACGACTTCGACGACGTGGACGGCAAAATCGACCTTCACGGGGCCGTTGCTCGCGGATATTCTCAAGACAGTGGGCGCGTACGGCGACGAGATCGAAATCCACACGCTCGATGACTACACGTACACCGTTCCCGTGTCCGATACGAGCCGCTATGGCGTGATCGTTGCGTACAGCATGAATGGCAAGCGCCTGCAGGTCAGCGACTTCGGCCCGCTGTTTCTCATCTACCCGCGCGACCAATTTCCCAGCGAGCTGGCGGGAGGGGCGGCGGACGCGAAATTCGTATGGCAGATCAAGGCACTCATCGTCAAATAGGACGGCGCCCGCTGCGTCGCGTCGTACTCGTCGTCATCTGGATCGCCGCGCTCGCGGCGCCGACCGCGGCGATCAGCTATCTGCTCTATTCGGCTCTTCTCACTCCCCGCGCGACCCAGCAGGTCACGGGCACCTACGACGGGTTCTACTGGGACGCCGCGCAACTGCAGATCGCCTACGCGCGGCTCGAAAGCCAGTTGTTGCTGTACCAGACGGGTGTCGACAGCGACTATCGGCGGCTCACGCTGCATTTCCAGGTGCTGCAGTCGAAGCTGCGCGTGATGGCGGGCTCGACGCAGCGCCTCGCCGCGCAGGCCGAGGCCGTCCAGCGTCAGCAGGAGGAGATCGCGCGGCTGTCCGAGATGCTCGTCGCGATGCAGCCCATGCTCGACGCGCTGCCCAATTCGCCGATGCTCGCCTCGCAAATGGTCGAGCAACTGCGCCAGCACTGGAAGGAAGTGAACGCCCTCGCGCTGAGCCGTCGCTTCGTCGACGTGCAGGATCGCGAGGCGATGAACTCCGACTTCATCGCGAAGCGCCGGATGCTGTTCGCGGGCGGGCTCGTGCTGCTGTTGCTGTCGGCGGCGGCGACCTTGCTGCTCGTGATGAACGGACGGCGCCGCACGAACCTGATCGTGCAGCAGCGCGCCGCGCTCGACGCCGAGCACCAGGCGAGCCGCGCCGCGCGCGAAGCGAGCCTCGCGAAGGACGCGTTTCTCGGCATGATCAGCCACGAGTTGCGCACGCCGCTGCATGCGATCGTGTCGTCGATCGAGCTGCTCGGCTTCAACTTTCACACCGAGGCCGACCGCAAGGTCATCCAGCGGCTCGAGACGGCCGCGCGCCATCTCGAGGCGCAGATGAAGGACCTGACCGACTACGCGCGTCTGGGCGCCGGCAAGCTCGAGTTGCGCCATGAGCATTTCGATCCGCGCGAGCTGCTGGCGTCCGTCGTCGACGAGCACGAGCCGGCCGCGCGCGCAAAGGGGCTGACGTTCGAAGGCAGCGCGAGCGGGCGCGCGGGTCTCGTCGATTCCGATCCGCATCGCATCCGGCAGATCGTCAACAACCTCGTGACCAACGCGATCCGCTACACGGAGCGCGGCGACGTCACGCTGCATTTCGAGCAGCACGCGGGCGCGCTCGTGATCGTCGTCACCGATACGGGCCCGGGCGTGCCCGACACGCAGATTCCGCTGATCTTCAAGGAGTTCACGCAGCTCGACGCATCGCGCACGCGGCGTTTCGAAGGCGCGGGCATGGGGCTCGCGATCGTGCAGGGGCTCGTCGCGCTGTTCAACGGGACGATCGGCGTCGAAAGCGAAGTGGGCAAGGGCACGCGCTTCACGGTGACGATTCCCGTCGCGTCCGTCGCCGAGCCAGCCGCGCCGGCGCCCGCGCCGCAAGAGGCACACGGCGACGGACGCCCGCAGGTGCTGGTCGTCGACGACAACCAGCTGATCCGCGAATCGCTGTGCGAAATGCTCGAGCACATGGAGTGCGACGCGGCCGCCGTCGCGAACGCCGACGACGCGCACGCGTGGCTCGCGTCGAGGCGCTGCGATCTCGTGCTGCTCGATCTGCACATGCCGGACAAGGACGGCTACGCGTTCATGGCCGAGTATGCCGCGAAGGCGGGCGCGGCGGCGCGCGCGCCCGTGATCGCCGTGAGCGCGTATGCGCCGGACGAAACGACACGCCCGGACGACGTGCCGTTCTTCGACAGCCTGACCAAGCCGGTTCACTACGAAGTGCTGCGCGACGCCGTGCAGCGCGCGCTGGCGGCGCGGCACGGGGCATCGGTGGAACAGTGAGGTGACGCGAGGGCGGGCGCCGCGCGGCTTCGCGGCGCTTTGGCGTGCCTAAGCCCGGCTCAGGCGCTTCGACAGATCGGCGACGAGTATCGCCATGCGCGCGGGCTTCTCGTAGCAGGCGACATCGTAGTTGCGCACGATGTCGCTGATCTCCGATTCGCTCGCCTTGCCCGTCAGCAGTTCGCCTGTCAGCACGAAGATGGGCGCGTCCGGGTTTTCGGATGCGCGCACCGCGCGGATCGCCTCCGCCGACGTCTGCGGGCCGAACAGCCAGTCGATCACGACGCCGTCGAACACCTGAGTCTGCAATGTTTCGGCGAACGCGGTGAGGCCGTAGATCGCCACGGCCGCGAAGCCGCTGCGCTCCAGATAGTCGCGAAGGTTGTCGGCGGACGGCTGGTCGTCGTCGACGACGGCGATCAGCGGCTTGTCCGTTTCGGCGCGGCGCGGATAGATCTCGATCTTGTGGACCTCGTGCGCGTTCTGATAGAGCGCGCCGTCGTAGCGCACGACGCGCCACTGGTCGAGCTTCGACCACGCGATGAATTCCGGCCGGCTGCCCGCTTCGATCGGCGCGCCGATCCACGCGGTGCACGCGAGCTCGATCGAGCCGATCGCGAACACCGCTTCCTGCGCGGTGGCGCCGACCATGCCGGGGTCGAGCGTCTGCGCGCCGAACAGTTGCGCGGCCGGCTCGCCGAAGACTTCGGCGACCTTCTTGATCTGCGAGAGCGTCCAGGGGCTGTTGCCGCGCAACTTGCGGTGGCCCTGCGAAAAACTCAAATCGAGGATGCGGCAAAGCTCGCTGGTCTGCTGACGCTTGCCGATGCCGTGACGGCTCATCAACTCGCGCACGCGTTCGGCGACGGCGAGCGAGTCGGTTGAGGTGGCTTCGTTGGACATGCGCGAAGTTTCTGTCTGTCAGTATGAATCGTTGTTTATGACGAAGCGTCGTTTCGACGGCGCGTAGCGCGGGTCTCCCATGCGCGCCGGTTGGGCGAGCCTCCTGCGCGGGACAGCCAATGTACCGCAAAACGCGCAGCGCGCCTGGAATCGCGCGGCGCCCGCATGGCCGCGTGCCACTCCTGGCCGCGAAACCGCTCATTCCGTCGAATTCGATTGCCCGCGCGGATCAGCACAGGTTCGCTTCTGGCCCGGCGATTCTATTTTAGCGGCGAAAACGTATGCGTAACGCATAGTGTCGGGTGTCGACGGTCTTTTGCCGATGCGGGCAGCGCGGGTGGCCGGCGCGCAAAAGATGGCGCGGCGGATTGCCTTATGACCGGCATTGCGGCATCCGCGCGGGGCTGCAGACCCTCGACAGCGCCACGCTGCGCAATCTGCTTTCCGATGACGACGACCTATCCGCCGCACGCGAACGTGAGCCCGGCCGACGCGCCGTTTCCCGATCACGCCGATGTCGTCACGCGGGCGCGGGCATCATGGGTTGCGCGGCGGCGTATTACCTCGCGCGGCGCGGCGCGAAGGCCGTCGTGCTCGACAAGTCGCGCATCGCTGGCCAGCAGTCGACGCGCGCGTGGGGTTTCGCGCGCCAGCAGGGCGGCGAGGCCGCCGAAGCGCCGCTGATGATGGCGGGCATGCGCATCTGGGAGCAGCTCGAACGCGAGCTGAACTTCGATCTCGAATGGCGGCAGGGAATGTCGTCGCTGGATTTGTCGGCGTTCCGATTGCAGCGGTTTTTCGATGCGACGATGCAGAGGCCGAGGAGCATGTTGTGAGTGGTTTCTTGATGTCTGCGACAAAAAACTACTTGGGCGCGATATCGCGCCTCACCCTCATGATGTGCTGCTCGACGTAGAAAGCAGCCGCCTCCGCATCGCCGTTGATAATCGCCTCATAAATCAGCCGGTGCTCCGACACATACAGCCGGATGCGCCCCGGATCATGAATGCCGTCGTCCTTCAGGCGCTTCCACAGCGGCTGGTCCATCGCCTGCGCGACTTCGTCGGCGATCTTCACGAGCAGCGCGTCGCCCGTCATCACCGCGAGCTGCCGGTGGAACAGACGGTCGCTGTCGTTCCAGAGCGTGCGCTGCTCGGCATCCGACACGTCGTCGATCGAATCCATTTGCGCGAGGTAATGCTCCGCAAGTTCGTCGCGCCGCGCGTGCGCCGCCGCCCGGCGTGCGATCGCCGGTTCGAGGATCAGGCGCACGTCGAGCGCGGAAGTGGGGCTGATATCGGCGTCGCCCGGCGCGCGATCGTCCGCGCGTGCCGCCGACAGGCGCTGCAACGCGTCCGCGCACACATACGTGCCGGAGTTGCGCCGCGTCACCACGAGCCCTTCGTTCTGCAGCGCGCCCAGCGCTTCGCGCACGGCGGGCCGGCCCACGCCAAAACGAGCGGCGAGATCGCGCTCGGACGGCAGCCGCGCTTCGGGCGCGAACTGGCCGCTGCGGATGTCGGCGCGCATGCGCTCCGCGACCTGCTCGTAAATCTGCTTCGGGCGAAACGCGTGTTCCAGTGCAAATGAAGTCGTGGCCATAGGTGCGTAGCGAGGAATGGACGGCAAGATGATGTAAGCCGAATTCCGACCAGTTTAGCGCGACAATTTTGAAATTGGTTGATCGTCAACCAAAGCTGGTCTACATTCTGATCCACCATAGCCAATCATGGAGCAGACGACATGTTCGATATGCAGCCGGCGAGGCCTGTGACGCGAGGCGCGAACGCATCATGAAACTGAACCGCGTGATCAGCACGGTCGAAGTGCATACGGGCGGCGAGCCGTTTCGCATCGTCACGAGCGGGCTGCCGAAAATGCCCGGCAAGACCATCGTCGAGCGGCGCGCGTGGCTGAAGGAACATGCCGATCATCTGCGCCGCGCTTTGATGCTGGAGCCGCGCGGCCACGCCGACATGTACGGCGGCTATCTGACGGAGCCCGTCACCGAGGGCGCGGACTTCGGCATCATCTTCGTCCACAATGAGGGATATAGCGATCACTGCGGCCATGGCGTGATCGCGCTCGCGACGACGGCCGTCGCGCTCGGCTGGGTCGAGCGCACCGAGCCGGAAACGCGCGTCGGCATCGATGCGCCGTGCGGCTTCATCGAGGCGTTCGTCAAATGGGACGGCGACCACGCGGGCAGCGTGCGCTTCGTCAATGTGCCGTCGTTCATCTGGCAGCGCGACGTGAGCGTTCAGACACCGAGCTTCGGCACCGTGCGCGGCGATATCGCATTCGGCGGCGCGTTTTATTTCTACACGTCGGGCGAGCCGTTCGGCCTCGACGTGCGCGAAGAGCAAGTGGACCGCCTGATCCAGTTCGGCGCCGAAGTGAAGCGCGCGGCCAACGAAGCATTCAAGGTTGAGCACCCGCACATTCCAGAGATCAACCACATCTACGGCACGATCGTCGATAACGCGCCGCGTCATACGGGCTCGACGCAGGCCAACTGCTGCGTGTTCGCGGACCGCGAAGTGGACCGCTCGCCGACGGGCTCGGGCACGGCGGGACGCGTCGCGCAACTGTATCTGCGCGGCCAGTTGGGCAAGGATGAAACGCTCGTCAACGAGTCGATCATCGGCACGGTGTTTCGTGGACGCGTGCTGTCGGAGACGAAGCTCGACCGCTTCGACGCCGTGATTCCCGAGATCGAAGGCGACGCACATATCTGCGGTTTCGCGAACTGGATCGTCGATGAGCGCGATCCGCTGACTTACGGATTTCTGGTCCGCTGAAGGCGCGACTGAACGCAGGACTGAACGCAGACCCGAACGCAGACCCGAACGCAAGATTGAACGCACGACTCAACGTACGAGGAGCACGCCCCGCCATGAGCAGCACGCCGATTTTCGATGCCGCCGAAACGGCCCGCCTGATTCCCTTTCGCGCGCTCGTCGATGCGCTGAAGACGGCCGCCGCCGATTACGCAGCGGGGCGCGTCGCGAGCCCCGAGCGGCTCGTGGTGCCGCTGAACGACAACGGCATCATGCTGTCGATGCCGGCCGCCGCGCCCGATCTCGCGATCCACAAGCTCGTCAACGTGTGCCCGCGCAATGGCGAGCGCGCGCTGCCGACGATCCACGGCCAGGTCATGACGTTCGACCCGGACACGGGCAAGACGCTCTTCATTCTCGATGGTCCGTCCGTCACGGGACGCCGCACGGCCGCGATGACGATGCTCGGCATCGAGACGCTCTCGCGCGCCGCACCGAAGGACTTTCTGTTGATCGGCACAGGCACGCAGGCCGCGAACCATCTGCGGGCGATCGGCGAGCTGTATCCGGACGCGCGCGTGCGCGTGCGGGGCACATCAGCGGCTCGCGCGCAGGCGTTCTGCGATGCGCAGTGCGGCAGTGTGTGCGATCTTCAACCGCTCGCCGATACGGCGACGCCCGATTCCGTCGATGTCGTGATCGCGCTGACGACGAGCCGCCAGGCCGTATACGACGAGGCGCCGCGCGCGGGGCGGCTCGTGATCGGCGTCGGTGCATTCACGCCGCAGATGTGCGAGATCGGCGCGCGCACGCTCGCGGGCAGCGCGCTTTACGTCGACGATCTGGCGGGCGCGAAGCACGAGGCGGGCGACTTCATCCAGGCGGGCATCGACTGGTCGACGGTGACGGGCATGGCGGACGCACTCGAGCGCAAGCCGACGCTCGACGGGGCGATCGTGTTCAAGACCGTCGGCTGCGCGGCGTGGGATCTGGCAGCGGGACGCGTCGCTCGATCGACGCTGGGCGCGGGCTGAGTGTCCGCAAGCGCGCTCGCGAGTGGGAGTGCGTGTGCGTGTGGGAGTGCGAGCGCAGAGCGTGCTGCCCGTCTCGCGAGGGAGAGTGATCCGGCACGAACGAACGTGCGGGTCGTGTCACGAAAGCATGCGTGCAAACAATCCGAAAACGTTGCACCATAGTTCTCTCGCGCAAACGCGTCCGGCGTAAGCGCTGCCTGAAAGGGCGGCCCGGACGGGTTTGCGTTTCTCCCAGCAGTTCATCTTTCGCGACCGCGCTATGACGACTTCCAACGCTCCCGCCTCGCCGGACCTCCCGCTCGACATGATCATCTTCGGCGGCGCCGGCGATCTGTCGGCCCGCAAGCTGCTGCCCGCACTGTACATGGCGCACGCGCACGGCAATCTGCCCGCCGAGACACGCATCCTCGCGATCGGCCGCCGCGACTGGCAGCGCGAAGACTATCTGAAGTGGATGGATGAGCAGAGCAGGCCATTCATCGAGTCGAAGGCGTTCGACTCGGCCGCATGGGACCATTTTCTTGCGCTCTTCGAGTACGTGCGTGTCGACGTCGATCAGCCCGCCGATTACGTGCGTCTCGCCGAAGCGTCGCGCAAGGATGCGCTGCGGGTGTTCTATCTGTCGACGTCGCCGGAACTGTTCACGGCGATCTGCGACAACCTCGCTTCGCACGATCTCGTCGACGAGCGCGCGCGCGTCGTGCTCGAAAAGCCGCTTGGACACGATCTCGAATCGGCGAAGGCGATCAACGATTCGGTCGGCAGGCATTTCGAAGAGCACCAGATTTATCGGATCGACCACTACCTCGGCAAGGAGACGGTGCAGAACCTGATGGTGCTGCGCTTCGGCAACGCGATCTTCGGGCCGCTGTGGCAGGCGCCGTATATCCGCAGCGTGCAGATCACGGTTGCGGAGTCGGTCGGCGTGGGTACGCGCGCCGGCTTCTACGACCATACGGGCGCGATGCGCGACATGGTGCAGAACCACCTGCTTCAGTTGCTGTGCATCGTTGCGATGGAGCCGCCCGTATCGCTCGATGCGGATGCCGTGCGCGACGAGAAGCTGAAGGTGCTGCGTTCGCTGCGTCCGATGACGGTGGAAGACATCGCGCGCGATACGGTGCGCGGCCAGTACACGGCAGGTGCAGTCGGCGGCGAGCCCGTCAAGGGCTATCTGGAAGAAGCGAACGTGCCGCCCGACAGCCGCGCGGAAACCTTCGTCGCGTTGCGCGCGCATATCAACAACTGGCGCTGGGCGAACGTGCCGTTCTATTTGCGCACGGGGAAACGGATGGCGAAGAAGGTGTCGGAGATCGTGATCGAATTCGCGGACATGCCGTTCTCGATCATGCCGAACAGTCCGTGCGGTCCTCGCAATTGCGGCAACCGTCTGGTGATCCAGCTTCAGCCTGCCGAGTCGATCCAGTTGCAGATGCTTGCGAAAGAGCCGGGCAGCGGCATGCGTACCTTGCCCGTGAATCTGAATCTCGATCTGGAGCAGGCGTTCACGAGCCGTCGCGCGGAAGCATATGAGCGTCTGCTGATCGACGTCGTGCGCGGCAGGCTCACGCACTTCATGCGTCGCGACGAACTGGAAGCGGCATGGAAGTGGGTCGATCCCATCATCGAAAGCTGGAAGCGCAACGGTGACAAGCCGCGTGGGTATACGGCCGGGACGTTCGGGCCGGGCGCTTCGACGGCGATGATGGCAAGGGATAATATGGTTTGGTCGGAGGAGACGTGAGCGGTTTTGATTGAATCGTGAATTGAGGGAAGGGAAAGGGCGGCTGCGTAATTCGAAGCCGTTCCGGTGTTCATCGTCACCCAGATCAGACCCGACCGCCTCATAACTCACGTGGCCATTATGTCCGTCCTCGGTTCAGCCACGCGCCTGTTGCCAGACTCGCACGTCGAGACGACGCTTGATCTACGTGCGAGTCATCTCGCGCAATCGCCCGCGCACACAAAACCAGCGGGACACCCTCTGCACCACTCGCGTCAAGAATTGTCATATTGGTCCTTGGCGGCCTGACTCCGTGCTACGTATCTCCCTTCATCGCACAACGACGTGGAGGCTGAATGCGCAGCTATGGGTCTATGTCACATAACGCGCTTCACGTGCCGCTCGATATCGGCACATGGCAATGCGAGCTAGTACCCGCCAGGGAGTTCTACAGCCTTTCTGGCTGATACGTGGACCGCTTTGCAGACTGGGACGCGTGCCGTGAGCGGGAGCGCGAAATCGAAGATGACAGGCGCACCTTCGACCGGCATTTCCGTCCCAAATACGATTTCCGGCGAACCATTGCCCCGGATATCGACGCGATCCGATCGTTCCTGAGAGATCATCTGAACGTCGTTCATTGGGATCTGCCGACCGATAACGAAGGTATCGAGCGGGCGCTCAAACAGGCCGCCCGCGACGGAATGCTTGTGCCCGTCATCAACCGTGACTGGCGCTCGCTTCCGATGACGTTTCGACCTACTCCCGCGCTGCTGCGTTGGCCGCCAACGTCCGGCGGTGGCGGATTCGGCAGCGGTGGCGGCACGGTGTGGGCCGCCTTCGAGAATGCGGGATCGGGTCCTTTGGTATGGGAAGGCGAGCCAGTTCTGAGAGGATCATACGATCCCTCTACAGTAGAGGCGCAGCTCAAAGCCGCGCGCGCTGCGTTGAGTGCAGGCAGCAGCGACGATGGCGGCAGCCTGCCCGGCATGGTCGAGGCAGTGGTCGGGACCGTGCTCGGTGGCGGCTCGGACCCGGATGATGGTGACGGTACGCCGGACATGGCGGAGAGCTTGACGGACGGCTCTGATGCTAGCGTCGATACATCGACACCGCTCGGCGATGGGGCGCCGTTCGAATATGGCGCAGACATGCCGCTGGGTGACGACGAAACTCTTGCGGGTATGCCTATCAAAGGCGGGCCGCCTGACACTTGGGTAACGAATCCATCGGGCAGCGGGCAATTGCGCCTATACGATGCCAACGGTAACGCGGCAGTGGATATCGACTTTGACCACGACCATGGTTTCGGTGCTCCGCATTCGCATAATTGGGATGGCCGGGACCGCGACCTTGGCAACCCTGTATCAATTCTTCCAAGGTAACGACATGGGCGACCTGAAAACCTTTAATCATTTTCACGACTGGTATATCGACACGTTCCATGTTTCGAAAGAGCGCGAAACATTGACTCTTGGCCTGTACCTGCAAGACCGGCGCGCTTCCGTATCATTCGTGGGAATGAATCGATGCGTGCTCGAAAATCTCGGACTCCAGAACATCGTGTACGGGATTGAAGTGCTGGAACCTGGTACGCCGCGTTATGAGAAAGCACAGCGGATACTCGCCAGGGCGGAACGATGGACCGATAACAAGCCCGGTAAAGTCGCGCAGCTTTTCTCCACGTGCGGAGCGGAACTTATTGTCGAGTTTGACTCGTTGGAGATTGAGTTGTCCACTATCTAGCTTTGGCGACGACGCATCGACGCCGCTTGGCGATGCGCAGCCATTTGAATACAGCGAAGATGCGGAGTACGAGCGTGCGCTTGATCGGCGCAATGCATTGGGAGGGCCAATGGGTGGTTCACGTGGAGCGGCCATGTGCCGTCAAAATGCTTTCGACAACTATCAGCAATGCAGGGGATATTAATGGCCAAACACTCGCCGTATTCCATCGTTTTGACGTATCAGGAAGACCGCCAGATGCTCACGGCTTACGCGGTTGAACCCGCAGCAGTCGCGCCGTTGCTCGCGGGAAAACTGGAAATGCCGATCCTTCTCGACGAATTCGAATTCAAGCTCGATGACGAATTTGCGCGAAGGCTTGGTGTCGCGATGCTCAACCTGATCGCGCTCGGTCAGCCAGATATCAAGCAGTACATGAGCGTGACGCCAGGACCGCTTCCGCGCGCTGGCAACCGCGACGCGTCGACGAACGACTAACGCATCGCCAGTTCGAAAAGCCGACGTTGGTAACGTCGGTTTCTGCCCTGTCTTTCCCGCTGTCACGTTTGCGCCGCCCACCTCAAAACACATCCACCCTCCCGGGAAACGTCTCCTCATACGCAGCCGCCGCATCGCCCTCAACCGGCGTTCCGCCACGTTGCTCTCTGAACATCACGGGGGGCATGCCGAACTCCTTGCGGAACTCGCGTCCCAAATGCGACGCGTCAGAAAACCCGCAACTCGACGCGATATCCGCGACTGTACGATCCGAACTCGTCAGCAGCCAGGCAGCCGTCCTTAACCGCACCTGCTTCGCAAACGCCTGCGGACTCTTGCCCGTCTCCGCCTTGAACAACCGCTCCAACTGACGCGGCGACAGATCCAGCTTGCAAGCCAGTTCCTCTAGCGGCAGCGTGCGCCCGACGTGCTGCTCCATCAGCAGGATCGCGCGCTTGACCTTCGGATGCGTCGCCGGTTCGAGTCCCGGCGGATGCGGCTGCGGTGCGTTCCCTTTCTGCATCTCGCCGACGAGCAGAATCCGCAGTGCCTTCTGCACCGTCGCCGTCTCGAAGTGCCGCAGCAGGATCGCAGCCGCGACGTCGATCGACGCGCGCCCGCCCGAGCACGTGATCCGTCGACGGTCGATCACGAACAGCCGGTCCGCAATCAGCGCGTCGGAATTGATGGAAGGAAAACGCTCGACGAAATCCCAGTAGTGAAACCAGCTGACGCAGATCCGGTGCTCGTCGAGCACCCTCGCGCGCATCAGCGCGAACACGCCGGTGCAGATGCCGACCAGCGTCGCATTCGAGCGCGCGGCATTGCGGATGAACTGCAAGGTCTCGTCGCTGGCCTGCGGCCCCGAATGCAGCAGCCCGCCGACGACGACCACATAGTCGAACGGCTCGGCATCGGCGAACGTTTCCCATGGCGTGATCTGGATGCCGCAACTCGCGCGCACAGGCGCGAGCGACTCGCCGATCACGCTCCATGAGCAGCGCACGGGCTTGCTGTAGTCGCCTTCGTCGGCGGACAGGCGCAGCATGTCGACGAAGCCCGAAAAAGCCGTCAGCGTGAAGTTGGGTAGCAGGATGATGCCGAAGCGGATGCGCTCTTTGGGCAGCGCATCGATGGAAGTCAGCGGTAGCGAATCAACGATGGTCATGGCGCGATGGCGCAGGAAAACGTCATAAGGTCCGGCAAGCTGAACAAGGGCTGACCACGAAGCAAAACGAAAACGCAGCGCAAAAACGCGGCACTCAAACGCGCGGCACTCAAACGCGCGCGCGTGGGGATAACCCTAGCGTCGCCGATCCAGCCTCGCGCCTCTTGTCCTTTTCCGACACCGACTTTCGCGGATGCGAAGCGCGTCGGGCCCCAACAGGCGTGCGGTCTGGCGATCCTGCACGCGCTCCGACTTGCGTTTTTCCGTCGCCGAGTTGCGCAGAAACGCAGCCGCAGCGGGCTCTGGCGTCGCCATCCCACGTCGATGCCGTTTTTGTTCTATCTGCGGATTTTACGCTTTGGTGTACTGGCGTCACTTCGCAATCTTCGCGTTTCCGCCCACTCAACTGAGCAAGGTTTCCATGAACGTCAGCGTTTTCGACCTGTTCAAGATCGGCATCGGCCCATCGAGTTCGCACACCGTCGGCCCGATGATCGCCGCATGCCGCTTCGCTTCGCATATCGAGGACGCGAATCTGCTCGCGTTCGTGCGCCGCGTGAAAGTCGAGCTGTACGGCTCGCTTGGCGCGACGGGCAAGGGCCACGGCACCGACAAGGCCGTGCTGCTCGGCCTCGAAGGCCATCTGCCCGACACCATCGACCCCGACCTGATCGAGCCGCGCCTGGCTCAAATCCGCAAGGACAAGCGCCTGTCGCTGCTCGGCAAGCACGAGATCGGCTTCGAGGAAAAAGAGCACATCGCGTTCTTCCGCCGCCTGATGAGCGGCACGGGCAGCGTCGTGCATCCGAACGGCATGCGCTTCCAGGCCTTCGACGAGAACGGCCAGCTGCTCGTCGAGAAAGAGTATTACTCGGTCGGCGGCGGCTTTGTCGTCAATCGCGACGGCGATCGCGTGAACGGCGTGCGCGCGGGCGGCGAAGTGCCGTATCCGTTCCGCACGGGCGACGACCTGATGCGCGTGTGCCGCGAAAGCGGCCTTTCCGTCGCGCAGGTGACGTTCGCGAACGAATGCGCTTCGCGCTCGCCCGAAGACGTGCGCGAAGGGCTGCTGACCATCTGGCGCACGATGGCCGCTTGCGTCGAGCGCGGCTGCAAGATGCACGGCGAGCTGCCCGGCCCGATGCGCGTGAAGCGCCGCGCCGCCGATCTCTCCGTGCAGCTGCGCACGCGCTCCGAAGAGTCGCTGCGCGACCCGCTGTCGATGCTCGACTGGGTCAACCTGTACGCGATGGCCGTCAACGAAGAGAACGCCGCGGGCGGCCGCGTCGTCACCGCGCCGACCAACGGCGCCGCCGGTGTGATCCCGGCCGTGCTGCATTACTACGTGAAGTTCGTGCCGGGCTCGAACGAGAACGGCATCGTCGATTTCCTTTTGACGGCGGCTGCCATCGGCATCATCTACAAGGAAACGGCGTCCATTTCCGGCGCGGAAGTGGGCTGCCAGGGCGAAGTGGGCGTCGCGTGCTCGATGGCCGCGGCGGCGCTCGCGGCCGTGATGGGCGGCACGCCCACGCAAGTCGAGAACGCCGCCGAGATCGGCATGGAGCACAACCTCGGCATGACTTGCGATCCCGTCGGCGGCCTCGTGCAGATTCCGTGCATCGAGCGCAACGCAATGGGCGCGATCAAGGCGCTGAACGCTTCGCGCATGGCGCTGAAGGGCGACGGCCAGCACTACGTGACGCTCGACAACGTCATCAAGACGATGCGCGAAACGGGCGCCGACATGAAAACGAAATACAAGGAGACGTCGCGCGGTGGTCTCGCCGTGAACGTCATCGAATGCTAATGGAAACCAGCAAGGCAACGACGAAGGGGTCTGCACGATGAGCCGCTATTCGATATTCAGTCTGTTCCGCAACGGGTTGTCGTATCACGAGAACTGGGAGCGACAGTGGAGGAGCCCGGAACCGAAGAAGGAATACGACGTCGTGATCGTCGGCGGCGGCGGGCATGGTCTTGCGACCGCGTACTACCTTGCGAAGGAGCACGGCGTGAAGAACGTCGCGATTCTTGAGAAGGGCTGGATCGGCGGCGGCAATACGGCGCGCAACACGACGATCGTGCGTTCGAACTATCTGTGGGACGAATCGGCGGGGCTGTATGAGAAGGCGATGAAGCTGTGGGAAGGCCTCTCGCAGGACCTCAACTACAACGTGATGTTCAGCCAGCGCGGCGTGATGAACCTCGCGCACACGTTGCAGGACGTGCGCGACACCGAGCGCCGCGTGAACGCGAACCGGCTGAACGGCGTCGACGCCGAGTTCCTCACGCCCGAGCAGATCAAGGAAATCGAGCCGACGATCAACCTGAACAGCCGCTACCCGGTGCTCGGCGCATCGATCCAGCGTCGCGCGGGCGTTGCCCGGCACGATGCCGTTGCATGGGGCTTCGCGCGCGGCGCGGACCAGGCCGGCGTCGACATCATCCAGAACTGTCAGGTGACGGGCATTCGTCGCGACGGCGGCCGCGTGACGGGCGTCGATACGGTGAAGGGCTTCATCAAGGCGAAGAAGGTCGCCGTCGTCGCAGCCGGCAACACGACGACGCTCGCCGACATGGCGGGCATCCGTCTGCCGCTCGAAAGCCATCCGTTGCAGGCGCTCGTGTCCGAGCCGATCAAGCCCGTCGTCAACTCGGTGATCATGTCGAACGCGGTGCACGCGTACATCAGCCAGTCCGACAAGGGCGATCTCGTGATCGGCGCGGGTGTCGACCAGTACACGGGCTTCGGCCAGCGCGGCAGCTTCCACATCATCGAAGGCACGCTGCAGGCAATCGTCGAAATGTTCCCGGTGTTCTCGCGCGTGCGGATGAACCGCCAGTGGGGCGGCATCGTCGACGTGTCGCCGGATGCGTGCCCGATCATCAGCAAGACCGATGTGAAGGGCCTGTACTTCAACTGCGGCTGGGGCACGGGCGGCTTCAAGGCGACGCCGGGCTCGGGCTGGGTGTTCGCGCACACGATCGCGAACGACGAGCCGCATCCGCTGAACGCGCCGTTCTCGCTGGACCGCTTCTACACCGGCCATCTGATCGACGAACACGGCGCTGCTGCCGTGGCCCACTAATCACGGACACCTGGAGAAAGAAACATGCTGATGATCGAATGCCCGTGGTGCGGGCCGCGCGCCGAATCCGAATTCTCGTGCGGAGGCGAAGCCGACATCGCGCGTCCGCTCGACACCGACAAGCTCACCGACAAGGAATGGGGCGACTACCTGTTCATGCGCAAGAACCCGCGCGGCGTGCATCGCGAGCAATGGATGCACACGCAGGGCTGCCGCCGCTGGTTCATGGCGACGCGCGACACCGTCTCCTATCAGATTCAAGGCTACGACACGTTCAAGACGGGCAACACGTCCGCCACGTCCGCTGACGCTCAAGAGGGCAACAAGCAATGAGCCAGAAAAACCGTCTCGGCGCCGGTGGGCGCATCAACCGCGCGATTCCGCTGACCTTCACGTTCAACGGCCGCACATATCAGGGCTTTCAGGGCGACACGCTCGCGTCGGCGCTGCTCGCGAACGGCGTGCACTTCGTCGCGCGCAGCTTCAAGTATCACCGTCCGCGCGGCATCGTCACGGCCGACGTCGCGGAACCGAATGCCGTCGTGCAACTGGAGCGCGGCGCGTACACGGTGCCGAACGCGCGCGCAACGGAGATCGAGTTGTATCAGGGCCTCGTCGCGACGAGCGTGAACGCCGAGCCGAATCTCGAACACGATCGCATGGCGATCAACCAGAAGTTCTCGCGCTTCATGCCCGCGGGCTTCTACTACAAGACCTTCATGTGGCCGCAAAAATGGTGGCCGAAGTACGAAGAGAAGATTCGCGAAGCGGCGGGTCTCGGCAAGTCGCCCGACGTGCTCGATGCCGACCGCTACGACAAGTGCTACGCGCATTGCGACGTGCTCGTGGTCGGCGGCGGGCCGACGGGTCTCGCGGCCGCACATGCGGCGGCTGTGAGCGGCGCGCGCGTGATTCTCGTCGACGATCAGCGCGAACTCGGCGGCAGCCTGTTGTCGTGCAAGACGGAGATCGACGGACGGCAGGCGATGAGCTGGGTCGAGAAGATCGAAGCGGAACTGTCGCGCATGCCTGACGTGAAGATTCTCACGCGCAGCACGGCGTTCGGCTATCAGGACCACAACCTCGTCACGGTGACGCAGCGTCTGACCGATCATCTGCCCGTGTCGATGCGCAAGGGCACGCGCGAGCTGCTGTGGAAGATCCGCGCGAAGCGCGTGATTCTCGCGACGGGCGCGCACGAGCGTCCCCTCGTGTTCGGCAACAACGATCTGCCGGGCGTGATGCTGGCGTCGGCGGTGTCAACGTATATCCAGCGCTTCGGCGTGATGCCGGGCCGCAATGCCGTCGTGTTCACGAACAACGACGCCGGCTATCAGTGCGCGCTCGACATGAAGGGGTGCGGCGCAACGGTGACGGTCGTCGATCCGCGCGCGCAGGGCAGCGGCGCATTGCAGGCAGCGGCGCGCCGTCATGGCGTGAAGATCATGAACAACGCGGCCGTGATGATGGCGCACGGCAAGCAGCGCGTGACGTCGGTCGAAGTGGTTGCGTATGCGAATGGCAAGACGGGCGCAAAGCAGGCGGATCTGCAATGCGATCTCGTCGCGATGTCGGGCGGCTTCAGCCCCGTGTTGCACCTGTTCGCGCAGTCGGGCGGCAAGGCGCACTGGAACGACACGAAGGCTTGCTTCGTGCCGGGCAAGGGCATGCAGCCGGAGACGAGCGTCGGCGCGGCGGCAGGCGAACTCAGCCTCGCGCGCGGCTTGCGTCTGGCCGTCGATGCGGGCGTCGAAGCCGTGAAGTCGATCGGCTATGCAGTGACGCGCCCGCAAGTGCCGCAGGTCGCGGAAGTCACCGAGTCGCCGATCCAGCCGCTGTGGCTCGTCGGTAGCCGTGCGGAAGCGGCGCGCGGACCGAAGCAGTTCGTCGATTTCCAGAACGACGTGGCGGCGGCCGACATTCTGCTCGCCGCGCGCGAAGGCTTCGAATCCGTCGAGCACGTGAAGCGCTATACGGCGATGGGCTTCGGCACCGATCAGGGCAAGCTCGGCAACATCAACGGCATGGCGATTCTCGCGGACGCGCTCGGCAAGTCGATTCCCGAAACGGGCACGACGACGTTCCGCCCGAACTACACGCCCGTGAGTTTCGGCACGTTCGCGGGCCGCGAGCTTGGCGATCTGCTCGACCCGATCCGCAAGACGGCCGTGCATGAATGGCACGTCGAGAACGGCGCGATGTTCGAGGACGTCGGCAACTGGAAGCGCCCCTGGTACTTCCCGCTGAAGGGCGAGGACCTGCACGCGGCCGTGAAGCGCGAATGCCTCGCGGTGCGCAACAGCGTCGGCATTCTCGATGCGTCGACGCTCGGCAAGATCGACATTCAGGGCCCCGATGCCGCGAAGCTGCTGAACTGGATGTACACGAATCCGTGGAGCAAGCTCGAAGTCGGCAAGTGCCGCTATGGCCTGATGCTCGACGAAAACGGCATGGTGTTCGACGACGGCGTGACCGTGCGCCTCGGTGAACAGCACTTCATGATGACCACCACGACGGGCGGCGCGGCGCGCGTGCTCACGTGGATGGAGCGCTGGCTGCAGACCGAGTGGCCCAACATGAAGGTGCGCCTCGCGTCCGTCACCGATCACTGGGCGACGTTTGCCGTCGTCGGTCCGAAGAGCCGCAAGGTCGTGCAGAAGGTGTGCAGCGACATCGACTTCGCCAACGAGGCGTTCCCGTTCATGTCGTATCGCAACGGCACCGTCGCGGGCGTGAAGGCGCGCGTGATGCGGATCAGCTTCTCGGGCGAACTCGCATATGAAGTGAACGTGCCCGCGAACATGGGCCGCGCGGTGTGGGAAGCACTAATGGCCGCGGGCGCCGAGTTCAACATCACGCCGTACGGCACGGAAACGATGCACGTGCTGCGCGCGGAGAAGGGCTACATCATCGTCGGCCAGGATACCGACGGTTCGATCACGCCGCACGATCTGGGCATGGGCGGGCTGGTCGCGAAGTCGAAGGACTTCCTCGGACGCCGTTCGCTCACGCGCTCGGATACCGCGAAGGAAGGGCGCAAGCAGTTCGTCGGCCTGCTTTCCGACGATCCGCAGTTCGTGATTCCGGAGGGCAGCCAGATCGTCGCCGGTCCGTTCCAGGGCGATACAGCGCCGATGCTTGGACACGTGACCTCGAGCTATTACAGCCCGATCCTGAAGCGTTCGATCGCGCTCGCGGTGGTCAAGGGCGGACTGAACAAGATGGGCCAGAGCGTGACGATCCCGCTGTCGAGCGGCAAGCAGATCGCTGCGAAGATTGCGAGCCCGGTTTTCTACGACACCGAAGGAGTGCGTCAACATGTGGAATGAAACAAGGAACAATGCACCGGGCGCTACCTCGGCTGTCGCGCAACGGATGGCGGGCCAGCCCTGGCAGGAGTCGCCGCTCGTCGGCGTGGGCGAACTGGTGAAGAAGCACGCGGCCGCGCCGTCGACGAAATTTCATCTGCGCGAGAAGGCGTTTTGCGATCTGGTGACGCTGCGTGGCGATGCGCGCGATGCAGCGTTTCTGAGTGCCGTCGAAAGCGTGACGGGCTGCCGTCCGCCCGCGAAGCCGAATACGGTTGCGCGCGGCAACGGCTATGACGTGTTGTGGCTCGGTCCCGACGAATGGCTCGTGCGTTCGCTGCAGCCGCAGTCGCCTGTGGCGGAGGACAAGCTGGTCGAGGCGCTGCAAGGGCAGTTCGCGTCGGCCGTCGATATCGGCAGTGGCTGGACGGTGCTCGAAGTGAGCGGCGAGAAAGTGCGCGACGTGATCGCGCGCGGCTGTCCGATCGATCTGCATCCGCGTATGTTCGCGCCTGGCCAGTGCGCGCAGAGCCATTACTTCAAGGCGTCGATCGTGCTCGTGCCCGTCGCCGACGATACATATGAGATCGTCGTGCGCCGCAGCTTCGCCGACTACTTCGTGCGTATCATGCTCGACGCGGCTGAGCCGCTGTTGTCGTGAAGCCGTTCGAAGAACCGTTGGCGGCTTACGTGCAGCCGTTGCGCGGCTCGCATGGGGCGCGCGGCAAGGGCTGGCGAGTCTTCATCGACGAACTGCTCGTGTCGACGCGCATCGGCATTCACGCGCACGAGCATCTCGCGCCGCAGCCTGTCGTGATCGACGCGAGTCTTGCGTATCGCTGCGAGCCTTCGGAAGAAGGTTCGCACGCGATGATCGACTACGAGCGTTACTGCAATCGCGTGAGCGAGTTTCTCGCGACGAAGCCGCACACGCGGATGCTCGAAACGCTGGCTGTCGAGATCGCGCAGCTATCGTTCGACGAGTGGCCCGCGCTCGATGCGCTCACGCTTTCGTTGCACAAGCCGAAGATTCGTGAGGGCACGAAGCGGATCGGCGTCGAGCTGGACTGGACGCGTGCGGATTACGACGTGCATCGCGCGGCTTGTGCTGCTCGGCGTTGAGTGAGCGTCCGATATGTCGCGTGCGCATACGTCCGAACTGCTCAAGCGTGCGTATGCGGCCGGCGATGCGCACGCGGCCGTCGCGCTGCTCGATCAGAGCATTGCGCTCGGGCATCGGCGGATTGCGTTGATCCGCTATTTGCAGGCGCAATATCTGGACGCGCCGCTCGATGCGAGGCATCACGAGTATGTGCGGGAAGTCGCCGCGCGGATGAGCCCGGCGACGCTGGCAAGGGTCGTGGGGGAGGCGCGGGCGAGGAGAGGGCAATCATCGCGCGCAGACGCGTAACGCTCACTCCAGAAACGGTGCGCTCGATATCAGCGCGCTTTTTTTGCGCGAGCCGCCGATTCGCGGGGAGCGAAGCGGCTCAGTGTCGATCTCGACCGGGCGCGGGCAGTGCGCGTCCTGCATTGCCGCACGCCAGTGAGCGAAACTGGCCGCTGCGAAGTGACGAGTGACGAGTGGTGGGCACTACGCACGTGCTTCCAGTTCCCGGTCACGATCCTCATTCTTCTTGATGTAGTTCCACAGGTCGTCAGCGATCCTGTAGTTCGATGCGATGCCGTTCTGCGTTGTCTCGGATAGCTCCTTGCCTGTCGCGGGATCGATATGCACATGCCACACGGGCGTACCGCCTATCGTGCGGACCTCGAGCGTGTTGGAGTCGACAGACACGGCCACGAAGCCGTCGGGAAAAATCCAGGCTGCGTTGTGACTGCGAAGCCAGTCGTTGACGCTCTTTGCCTCACCCGGTTTGATACGGTTCACGTACGAGAGGAAGTTGCCGCCATCGGCGGACGTCGTGCCCGGCACGGTGGTCACGAAATGTGTTGCCTGCACGGGAAGCACGCTATCCGGATCATGCTCGAAGTTCCGTAGTGTGACAGGGTCACCCGCCGTGCTCTGTTTCAGCCTGAAGTTGTACGCCGGTTCTGGAACAGGGGGCTGTACGTTGTTTCCCCGCATGTCCTCAATGCTCCAGCTCTGACGGGCCATCAGGCCACCGCCGCGACCTCCGGCGTCCGCCACGTAGGGGGTGTAGCCGGATGCGCCTTCCGTCAACCACTTGTGGTCTTCCATATGGAGCAGTCCGCCCGTGGTGGGATCGTAGGTAAAGACGCCGTTCAGGCTGTTCCTGTCCTCGGGAATGTCGCCGATATACGCATTACCGTTGCTGTCGATGCGAAGCACCTTGCTGTAGTCCCTGGCCAGATGGATACGGCCATCCGGGCCGAAGCGAAGTTCATCTTCGGAGGCGGCCCCTGTTGTGCCGTCCACCGACGGATAGCCGCCGTTGCCTGCATTATAGAAATTTAGCCGCACGGGACCGTGGCCTCCGTCGTTGCCCCAGTGCGGCTTGATATGGACTGGCCCGACATAGTCCAGTCCGGCCGACTGTCGATCGGCCAGTTTCTGCACGAGTGCATTGCCATGCTGGCGGAATCTTGCAACCCGCATTGCCGGATCTTCGTTGGGCGTGTAGAACGTCTTGCCGCCGCGCGTGACCTGCGACGCAAAGGGCTTGTGCAGATCGTCTCCCCAAGCGGGATTTTCTGGAGAAAACCCGGCAAGGTCCGGCCTCGCGCCGGCCGTCTGCGTCTGGTCATAGACGTCCCAGCGATAGTCGGGGTTGGGCTCATACGGCCCGACCTTGCCATCATGGACCCGGCGCCAGCCGCGGATTTGCGTGTACTCGATGTGTCCCATCGCCGCGACTTCGTGATCGTCGGAATTGGGCGCCTGATCGCCAAGGCTGCCGTTGACGTCCACCATGTTTGGAGTCGGCGCGACGTAGTAGATATAGCCGTCCTTCTTGCCGCCTGAATCCAGCTTCTTCATTGCGGTGTCTTCGGCGCGAAACGTTCCGAGATAACCGGCGCCATCGACGTTGTCCTTGTTGTGTTTCACGTCAAGGGCGTGAATGCTGAGGTTGGCGTCGTTCAGTGGGATGTCGTCGTCTGCGCTGAAGCCGTCGTTTTGCTTCAGCTCCTCGGGCGATATGGTCGAGGGGCGATACAGCGCGAACGGCTGTTGATCGGCATCCGGATTTTTCACGCCGCGCCTGAATTCGGTGTGAGGCAGCCCACCCGACGGACCCGGCAGATCGAGTTCCCGTAATGGCCCGAGTTCCGGCAATGGTGGAACTTCGGGGTGGCCGATGCCGGCCAATGGCGCATCTGGCAAACGGGGCCTCCCTGGATGTGACGGGTCATACGGCCGATAGGTCAGCGAGTCCGCGCGATAGGTGGTCTCGACCGACGCGATGCGGCCGTTGGCGATATAGCCGTTCGCATACAAGTCATGCAGCGCAGCGGCCAGATTGGCGAAGTTGCTATAGTGAAACACCCCAAAGTTGGGGTCGTACAATTCGTACTGGTCATTGCGGTAATCATCGGAGGGACTCAGGCGTTGGATGACCACGGCATGGCCCTCTCCGTTGCCAAGCGTCAGGCCCAGTTCGGCAATCGTGTATTGCTCTGTCCCGCGGCCATCGAGTGATGGATGACGCACTCCGAACTGCTCGGCCAGATCCGCAACCAGTGCGTCGCCACTGGTCAGCGGGTAATTGCCTTCTCGCTTGCTCAAATCCTTTATCGGCGTCGTTGTCTGATATTCGTTCTGCTCCTGCATCCAGCGCACCCGATTGATGGTGCGTGTGCGAGTACGCGGATCGTGCAGGTCGTCAAAAATCTGCCCGGTCACATCAGCCAACGTTGAAGCGTGTCCCTGTCCGATGCGGCGTAGCGCCTCCGTGGTCAACCCGGCACACTGGTTTGACATCGAATTGACATCGCCCGCCGCGGTCCCTAGACCCTGCCAGGACGCCAGAATTTTCATATCTGAGGCCGTGCGGCGATAGGCGGTCAGCGTAGGCTTGCTATTGTCCCCGTCGCCCGGTTGACGTCGGTTTCTCGGAGGCGTGACGGGGCTGGCTGGCGGTCGGGATGCGATCTGTCCGATCTGTTTAACGTCATGGTCCGGATTCACCGTGTCGTACTGTTCCTCTACATCGTCGTATCGGTAGAGCCTGTTACTGCCGTAGCTGACGTTTGAGATCGACATGAGCCACCTGAATGATGTTGATCGGGATCGCGTACTTTTGCGCTGTCGAAAGAGCACGCGACCTCATTCTCACCATGCCGGGCGGAAGGAAGGTGGTAACCGGACATCGACGGGAACACGTGCCAGGCGCGCGATACGTCATTGCGCATGCGCGCCTGCGCGCATCAACATCATCACCCGCGACATATCCGCCTCGACGTGCCCCTGATGCTCGAATAGCTCGGCGAGCCAGTCGACGAACGCCCGCTCGCGCGGCGACACGCGATTCGACCCATGCAGAGCACTTCTCTGGTCCATGCAAAGAACAAGAACGGGACATTCCACACCCCTCGATGCGAGGCATCACGAGTACGTGCGGGAAGTCGCCGCGCGGATGAGCCCGGCAACGCTGGCCAGGGTGGTGGGGGAGGCGCGGGCGGGGGCGGGGCGTGCACGCGGTGAGGACGATCAACGCGGAAGCTAACTCAAACCGTATCGCGCGAGTTATTCACAGGCAAATCTTGCACCGTCGGCGCTTAACGGAGCGACCAAAGACTGGCTACTTGCATGTTCTTTGAATGAATTGCATAGTAGCCAGTCGTTACTGTGCCAAATGTAGCTTCAGTTCTGCACCAAGCCATCCTGGTTCTAAGTGCGCTTTACTTCCAACGTCAGCCTCCGTGCTTAACGTTTTTCTTGAATACTCACTGGCAAGACTGGCACAGTCCGGATTATTATTTTTATAATGGAGGTCTGAAGCGCATTAGTTCTCTCGTTGATTTCGGTCATGCTCTCGTCGTAGCAACCTTGAATAATCACCCCGCAGCCTGACTTGCAAGTCAGGCGTTCATGTTGAGTGCGCGACATACATCTTGAGAACGCATCTGAAATTCTTTCCTCTGAAAAAAACATTCAGATTTAATGGAAAATTGAACAGAAAAAATGCCAGATCGATTATTTTTCTCTGGCTTCTGCGTTTCAGTTTGGCCTGTGTGGAGTTATCACTCGACCATGATCGAAGCTCAGTTGTCGGTCTCATGTAGACGGGTTAGACAAATTTTCGGTATGTTTCGCTCGAAATATGTGCTGATCAATACCTTCCTGCGTTTGTCTAACCTTAAATTTATGAACTCTTCACCACATTTTGGAAATTTCTCGACGAAGTTTCCTGTTTTACGTGACAGGACGAAGAGTCGGTGAATCGTGTAAACCCCCATGCCTTCATCGACGTGCCATAACGAAAAACCCCGTGTTCCATTAAATCTATAATCATCCACCGCAATGTGCGTTGGCTTTTCCGTGTCAAGAGAAACCTGACCACACCTTTTTTTGCCAGATGTGGATAGCTCATAAAATAGAATCCCATTGCGAATCTGCAAGCTCGCCGTCGTAGTTGCGGTTGATTTGAATTCCGCGGTTTGATCTGATGCAGATACACGCAAGCTGGCCGTAAGAAAAATTAACAATAAAAAAAACCTTATAACGTTCATAGTCTCTTATAGTTGATTCATTCCGGTGGAAGAAGATTTGCTAGAACGGCGCTTTTCGGAGCTGGAAGTGTAATGAGTTGGCTCTCGTAATGGTCACCGGCATCTCCCAAGACATCGAGAATATATGCCGAATAGCATTGTCTTTCGTAATAACCGTTGCCTCCACCGTTGACTAGCCGATTAATTAATCCTACATTTGAAGGAGAATACTCACGATCGGCTACCCGGTTAATATTCATTCCTTCTGAGAAAGATTTGGATATCCAATAAAATCCACCAGAGTCGCATGCAGAATAAGGGTCTTCTCCGACGATGTCCGGATCATAACGTGGCGACCAGACCATCAGTTCACCTCCATCAGCGGGATTGGCGGAATAGTGTCGCGAAGCCGATGCTATTCGAGGGGGAATATGAGGTATCCGCTCCACATACGAGCCACTATGTGGGGGAAACGATCTGTATTGGCCATACGCTTTATAGTTCCCGGCCCACGTCAACTGCATGATGCCGCGTCCATAGAATGCCGTGTAATATTGTGTCGCAGGATTGGCAAGAGAATATTGACCGAAACGCCATTCATGCATAAGGCGCTTGCTTCCACCTGGATTTCTCCATTGTGCCGTTTCAAGAAGAATTTGTGCAAGAAACAGAGCGGTTCGCTTTTTATCGTGCCCGATATACTTTCGAATGCATGCGTTAAGCGCAGCCGAGTGATGCATGATCCGATTGCGAGCCTCTGCCTTGGTTATGGCATACGTTGAATTGTTGGTCGTGATCGCGGTTCGCGGATTTCCCGTCGACGAGTAAAACATGTAACGCGGAAATGTGGACGCAAGTTCGTCCTTACTTAACCATTCACATTTCCGGAAATGTCGGATGAACGCAAGTGGGTGAAAGAACCAGAGTTTCTGGTCAGTTGGTAAACCGGTTTTATCCCAGAATTGAAAAGATCTGAGCAGGTCGATGTATTTTTTATATCCGGCTTCGTTCTTGTAGTAGAACTCGCCTTCGTTCATCAGTTTTTTATGGCGCTCATCGTTGTGCGTGCTGTCCCACTCGCTCGGTGCTTCACATATAAAACCGCGCAGTTTTGTACGCACGCCTGCCGTCGTTCGCACATAGCGGACAAGCGCATCTTCTTTCCGATATTCGTCGATCGATGAAATTTCGTCTGGAATCTGGTGAACTGCGGCATCCCTAAGGATATTTTTCAGTGCATTGATGTCACACAGACCATCATCATTGAAGGGACTATTGGCCTCACTGATTTTTTGCCAACCCATGAAATAGGGAAAATTAGCGTCGGATAGCTTTTGAATAGTGGTGTCACTTATATCGATGTAACCATCCTGTTGAGCTGCAAACGCAACGCGGACCCATGTCTCACGTTGGTCGGACTCGCGCGTCTGAGAGCGATCCTCTGCTGGGCTTGAAGCGATCGGCGTGAAGAGAGTGCGCCCAAAACGAAGCAAGTCATAACCATCGCTCGGGCAGGTAGGATAAAGCGCCGTCACCCGCTTATACATCTCGTATTCGTAGCTTTTTTCACAGATTGGAGTTTCCGTAAGGAGGTTTTTGCGGCCATCAGACGAAACGCCCCATACGTTCGTATATCTATTCCCTTTTTGAAAGTAAGTCTCGACGTAAAGCGGCTGTTCGTTTTGTCCAGATTGACGACGAACAAACTCGATCCCGTGCAATTTGCCTTGTGCGTCCGCGGTGGGCGGTAAGGCATGAAACGCACGGCCGACAGGTATTACGAAGTAGGTGTGTCCCCAGCAGCCGTTATCACATAGGTGAGTCGTCGTGATGTTGCCGGGTTGTGTGCGATCGAAGTAGGCATCAAAGTCATCCCGTGTCATGAAGATTTCAAAGTGCAGGTGACTTTGACCATGACATCCTCCGACCCAACCTAGCACCTGCTTGCGGCGCACCTTACGACTGGTGCCGCTCTCTGCAGGAGCGATGGAGCGAGCATCGCTTGCCGTTGGTAAGCGCAGAAATTCGGGAATTAGATTGGCGTCGGCTCCTATAGACGCGTAACTACCAAGATCGAGTAAATGCATATAAAGAGAATAGAAGGTCATACCTCGACCATCACCTGTTTCTGTCACATGCTTGAGAAGCACAAAGCCCGCATTGCTGTCTGGACGACCGCTTCCACCGTCGTACGCGCGTTGGCAGACGCGGTACGCGATCACTTCGCCGTCTGCGATGGCGTGGACCTTCTCCACTTGCATTTTTGGCATGAGATGCACGCCGCAATGCCAGCGCCGGTCGAACGCAATCGGAAAGGTTCCATGCGCAAGTTCGAACTTGTCGATGGTGTCCATTAGTGAATCGAGCGCCTCTGGGTCTTCAGATGCCTGGTTTGCGACCGGGAGGAATGGTGGGCTGATAAGCATGACTAAGGGTTGGTGATATTTCTATATTCAAAATAGGCAATGAGCTAAGACGCCGGCTCACAAACTCTTATCGTGGTGGCGATAGATGTTTGATGACGTGAAAGGTCATCTGCATAACAGAAAAATCACATGCCAAGGAATCGCTGTCTATACGAGTGGCAAAATCTCTACAATTATTTGCAATTCATGGTGATATTCGCTTGGTAACGTGTCGGCGAAGTCAATCAGACCTGTAGATCTCTAACGAAGGAGGGGGTCGAGGGGCGCCGTGCACCGCCTCTTTAAATACGTGAGAGGATGTTTCCGATGCAGTGTAGCGTTTGATGACCGGAGAGCGTATCGGGATCGGGTCGGACAAACCCGATCGTGACCAAGGGGCAGATTTTTCTCGTTGCTCGCTCGTCGAAGTGTCTGTTGCAAAGACGGGACGATAAGACGGCAATGGCGATACAGAATCAACTCACCCCTCACGCCGCGTGCAACCCCCCGCGCATCAACTGCCGCACGCGCGACATATCCGCCTCGACATGCCCCTGATGCTCGAACAGCTCAGCGAGCCAATCGACGAACGCCCGCACGCGCGGCGACACGCGACGCCCTTTGACAAAAGCAACGGACACAGGCATCGGCACCGGCTTCCACTGCGGCAGCACTTCGCGCAGCAGCCCCTTTTCGAGCAGCGGCTGCGCCGCGATCCGCGCGGGCTGGATCAACCCGAGTCCTTGCAAGCCGCAAGTCAGATACGCATGCTCGTCGCTGACCTTGATGAAGCCATTCACCTTCACGGTCAACGGACTACCAGCGACATCGAAGTCGAAGTCGACGGCGCGGCCGTTGTGAGGCGACATGCAGTTCACCGCGACATGGCCAGTCAGATCGTCGAGACTCTCCGGCATCCCATAGCGCTCCAGATACGCGGGGCTCGCGCACGTCACATGCTCGAGCGTGCCAAGACGCCGCGCGGCCAGCCCTGAATCGGGCAACTCGCCCAACTGGATGCTGCAATCCACCGCTTCGCCGACGAGATCGACATTGCGATGGCTCACGCCGATCGCCAGATCGATGGCCGGATAGCGCTCGTGAAAATCGTCGAGCGCCGGCAAGACAATCGATGTCGCCACCGCGCCCGGCATTTCGACACGCAAGCGTCCACTCGGGTTGTCCTGCGTCTGACGCAAGCTTGCTTCCATCTCATCGATGTCGGCGAGAATCTGCGCGCAGCGTTCGTAATATGCAGCGCCTTCCGGCGTGAGGCTCAGACGCCGCGTCGTGCGCACGAGCAGCGCGGTGCCGAGCATCGCTTCCAGATTCTGCACAATCGTCGTCGCGGTCGCGCGGGGTATGTCGAGCGATTGCGCGGCGCGGGTAAAGCTATTGGTATCGACGATACGCATGAAGGTGCGCATCGCCTGGATACGATCGATCACGGAACTCTCCTGTGTCGACCAGAGTTAGTGCTTCAGCTGTCGGCTGGAGTTAGTGCTTTAGCACTTACTCCGGCCCCATGCAGAGCACCTTACTCTGGTCCCATGCAAAGCTGGCAAACGGGACATTCCACAAAAAGACAAAACGGCAAGAAAAGCCGCGGCATGCCCCGTCCCGTCGGGAAGGCGCGCCGATACTGCAGATACAAGAGCGATACAACGCGGGGAGCAGGGACAGGCCGCCGTCCTGCGCGACCCGGGTGGAAGGTGTGAAGCGGTTGGGTCCTGCTGCCCGTTACTTCCGGAGCGAGTCGAGATCGATGACGAAGCGGTATTTCACATCGCTCTTCAATATGCGCTCGTATGCTTCATTGATCTTCTGCATCGGGATCATCTCGATGTCCGATGTGATGCCGTGCTTGCCGCAGAAGTCCAGCATTTCCTGCGTCTCAGCAATGCCGCCGATCAGCGAACCAGCCAGACGGCGGCGCTTCATGATCAGATTGAACACTTGCGGCGACGGATGATCGTGCTCCGGCGCACCCACCAGCGTCAGCGTGCCGTCACGCTTGAGCAGGTTGATGAACGGATTCAGATCGTGCTGCGCCGCGACCGTGTTCACGATCAGATCGAAGCTGTTCGCGTGCGCATCCATCTCCGCCTGGTTCTTCGAGATCACCACTTCGTCGGCGCCGAGACGCTTCGCATCGTCGATCTTCGACGGCGACGTCGTGAACAGCACGACGTGCGCGCCCATCGCATGCGCGAGCTTCACGCCCATATGGCCGAGGCCGCCCAGGCCGACGATGCCGACCTTCTTGCCCGGCCCGGCGCCCCACGTGCGCAGCGGCGAATACGTCGTGATGCCCGCGCACAGTAGCGGCGCGACGCCCGCTGGATCGAGGTTCTCCGGCACGCGCAGCACGAACGCTTCGTCGACGACGAGTTGCGTCGAATATCCGCCGTAAGTGACAGCGCCTGTCACGCGGTCCTGCCCGTTATACGTGCCGACGAAACCGTTCTCGCAATACTGTTCGAGGCCTTCCTGGCAACTCGCGCAGGTGCGGCACGAATCGACGAGACAGCCGACGCCGACGAGATCGCCGGCCTTGTACTTCGACACTTGCGGCCCGACTTTCGTCACGCGGCCGACGATCTCATGGCCGGGGACGACGGGGTACATCGTGTTCTTCCATTCGTTGCGAGCCTGATGCAGGTCCGAATGGCAGACGCCGCAAAACAGGACGTCGATATGCACATCGTGTTCGCGCAACTCGCGACGCTGAAATTCGAACGGCGCGAGTTTCGATTGCGCGTCGGTTGCGGCAAAAGCGTAAGTCGTGGTCATGGAAGCTCCAATCCTGGTGATGCAATTCAGCGATGCGCCGCGCGCGTTGAAAACGCGCGGCGGGCGAATCTGTCGTGCGCCGAGGCACGCGGGAGTCCGTTGGGGATGTCCGTCCGATGAACGGGAAAGCGGCGGTGCGCAGTTCGCTTGCCTCGTGCGAGAGGCGATGGACGGTGGCGGCCGCGGACAGAGAGCGGGCTTTGCGACAGGGTTCCCATAGTAGGGATCGCACGCGCCCCAGGGAATACCTGAAGGTCTTGAAGACTTGCCTATTTCTCCTGACGCCGTTCGCGGTAGGCCATTTAATGCTAGATTTCAAGCCATATTCTATGGCGCATCATGCTCGCTTCGAACGGATTCAATCATGTCGGACATAAAACCTTCAAATACCGCGCTCGCGCAATGCACGCCGCAGCAGCGCATGGTCGAACTATTGCGCACGCTTGCGCCAAACGAGGGCATGACGAACGCGCCGCTCGAAGGCGTCAAGTTCCTGCGCGCAAATCATCCGATGCCGCGCCGGCCCGTCATGTACGAGCCGAGCATCGTGATCGTCTGCCAGGGCAGAAAGCGCGGCTATCTCGGCGGCCACTCGTACATCTACGATGCGCAGCAATACCTGGTGCTCTCGGTGCCGCTGCCGTTCGAATGCGAGACGGAAGCGAGCATCGAAGAGCCGTTCCTCGGCATTTCGATTCGCGTCGACCTGACGATGGTCGCGGAACTGCTGATGCTGCTGAACGAAACGCATGGCGCCGTCGACAGCGAGCCGCGCGGCATCTACTCGACGCCGCTCGACCAGCCGTTGAGCGATGCCGTGCTGCGTCTGCTCGAAGCGCTCGTGGCGCCGTTCGATGCGCGGATTCTCGCGCCGTCGATCGTGCGCGAAATCTGCTACCGCGTGCTGACGGGCGTGCAGGGCGATGCGATCCGCGCGGCGCTCACGCATCAGCATCACTTCGGGCGCATCGCGAAGGCGCTGCGCCGCATTCACACCGAGTACGACGGCGCGCTCGACGTCGAGACCCTCGCGCGCGAGTCCGGCATGAGCCTCGCCGTGTTTCATGCGCAGTTCAAGACCGTCACGTCGACTTCGCCGATGCAGTACGTGAAGACGACGCGTCTGCATCATGCGCGCCTGCTGATGGTGCAGGATGGCCTCAATGCGAGCGCGGCGGCCGCGCGCGTCGGTTACGAAAGCGCATCGCAGTTCAGCCGCGAGTTCAAGCGGCTGTTCGGTCTTAGTCCCGTCGACGAAGTGAAGCGCATGCGAGGCACGCTGGACCCGGCCGTTTCGGCGCCGCCGCAGCGGCCCGTCGTGCCCATACGCAAGTTCGGCAAGTACGTGACGACGAACTGAAGCAGCGTTGCGACCGGCCGCGTTGTGGTCATCCTGTCAGGCGGGGTCGTGACAGCAGACGCAGAGCTTGTTGCCGTCGGCGTCGCGAAAGTACGCGCCGTAGTAGTTCGCGTGATACTCGGGGCGCAGTCCGGGCGGTCCTTCGCAGGTGGCGCCGTGCGCAAGCGCCGTCGCGTGCACGCGATCGACGGTGGGCCGATCAGGCGCCAGCAGCGCAACCATATGGCCGTTGCCCGCGACGGCCGGCTGCCCGTCGAACGGCCTGCCGACCAGAAAGAGCGGCCGCGCGACGCCGGGTATCATCCATCCCGCCCACGGCCTGTCGTCCTCGCGAAACTTAGGTCTGAGGCCCAGCTCGCGCAATACAGCCGAATAGAACGCATACGCGCGCTCGAAATCGTTGACGCCGATGTACACGTGGGAAAGCGTTGATCGAGAAGTTGAGCAGATCGGTGCGCCACATCGCGTACGACACCAGCACGCGATCCCAGCGTTCCTCGTGTCCCGGCAGGATCTTGCCCTTCAGCAGTATGTCGAGGCGCCGCCCGCCGAGCGTGTAGTTGACGGTCTGGCTCGTGAAGTAAGGCTGGCCGGACCAAAGCTGGCACAGCTCTTCGAGGTGCGTCTTCAGCATGTCGTCGCGGAAGACGGTGGAAAGGTTGTCCGTCAGCAAGCTGAAATCGGCGGCTTCGAATAGCGACAGCGTCTTCTGGTTCACCTTCATCACGCGGATGCGGCTCGCGCATTCGGCGATGCGCCGCACGTCCTCGCCGATATGCGCGCGCAGATCGGTCACGCCCTGCTCGCGCCACGCCTCGAACAGCGCCTTCACGCCGCTGAAGTCCTCTAGCCATAGCGCGACGGGGGCCAGGTCGAACATTTCGGAGTCGTCGTCGGCTGTGCTGCGCGGGCTGGAGGAGTTGGGCATGACGGGTTCAGAATCGAAAGTGTCGCTATTCTACGGTGCCGGATTGCGATGCCCGGCGAAAAGAGCAGGCATACGGCGCTGGAATGGATAAGTTCGGCCGTAAGCGGGATATCGGCAGATTGCGGCGAATCTGGAGTCGTTTCCTTCGCAGGCCGGTCAGACGAGACGCGACGCAAGCGTCGGAAAATCGTTGCGGTAGAGCGTAACGAGCCGCGCGGCGGTCTGATCGAGCCGATTCCGTTCAACCGATAAAGCGTCGTTCACGCCGTCGGCCAATCCGCTTACGCTGACGGCCTTGGGCCAATCGGCGTCTTCCCATGTTTCGGCGAACGCGGTCTGCTTGCAGGGACGCACGAGGTCGCCGTCATGCAGCAGATTGATGCGCGGCCGCGCGAACGCCATCGCGACGATCCGCCCATGCAGACTGCTGCCGAGATACCCGTGGCTGTGTGCGATCAGCGCGCAGATGTCCCAGATATTCAGCGAATCGAACACGTGGACACACGATGCGTGCATGCGCGCAGCAGTACGCTCGAAGCACGACAGATCGTCGTGCCATGGCGCTGCGCCCGCGCGAAAGAACACGACGGCAAGGCCATGCGTTTGCGCGACGCGGTCCAGTTGCCCGGCGATCTGGGCGAGCGTCGCATCGTCGCCGAAATCGGCGCTGAATTGCACGGCGAGATAGCCATCGGGTGCCGCTGCGCGTATCCGTTCGATGGCGGGCGTCGACGCGCGCTCGCGGATCGCATCGCCGAACAGGTTCGCCACCATGACGGCGCAATCGGGGACGAGCCGCGATTCGACGCCGGACAGCGCGAGCCATGCCTGCGTGCGCGCATCGCGCACGGTGACGTCGTCAGCAGCGGCGAGTTTCGCGAGCACTTCGTTGCGCAGCGCGTCGTCGCTGCCGCTCAGGCCCACGCCGCCGACCGCATGAAAGAGCACGCGCGCGGCAGACGGCAGTGCTTCCTTCGACCACACGTATGGGGCAAGCGCCCGCGTGCCGAGCGCGCGATGCGCCCATGCAAGGCGATCGCGCTGATGCGATGCGATGAGCCGTTGCGCGTCATCGGGCGATTGCAGCATCACGGCGGCTTCCCATGCGTCGCATGTGAGGATTTCTCCGCCGACGTGGATCAGATCGACCGCACGCTCGTGCATCTGCGCAAGCGCTTCAACCCGATGGCCGCCATGCACGCGCAGATCGCGAGCCGCGAGTCCGGCGAAGCGCACGCCGCGCTCGTCCAGCATGCTCGCGACGACATGGGGAAACAGCATGTCGCCAAGATTGTGCCGGTCGAATGCGCCGAACAGTACGACGTGTGATGGCTTGCGCGCCGAGCCGTCATTTGACTTTCGCATTGCGATGCCCTACGAATCGATTTAACCGGTCGTCGGTTTATCGGTGCAAATGATCATACGAGTCGCCGGAATCTGTAAGGAGGGTACACGCAATTCGCGCATTGGCCACGTGAACGCGCATCGCGGCGCAGCATGCAAGCGGCACGCGCAATACGAGGAGCACGTGTTTTCCGGCGAAGCCATTCGAAGCGCTTCGCCGCGAAAGCGGGCGACGATCTGTCTGCGGCGCACCGGCATCCCGGTGTGCCTCTTCATGCCTGAAAAGAACAGGGGCAGCGTCATGTTCACTTACGTCATCGTCGTGGCCATCTCGGCCTTCATTCCCTATGTCGCGACGCCTGCCGCCGAAGCCGGCGTCAACGCGATCGTCTCCCATCATGACGATACGGAATCGGGCGGCGCGCAACCGCCCGCGCAGATGCAAACGCTCGTCGCGCAAGACGGAGCGGTTGCCAATGCCGCGCCCAGGAATGCGCATTGACGGAGCGCCCGCCAAAGCACATTGCCATCACACTGACGCCACGCGTTGCGCTTGTTCATTGAGTCGAGGCGAGTCGGAACAAGGCGAAACAGGCCGGCCCCGATAGGGGGCCAAAGTCTCTATTTGCTTTCGATCCGACGCGTCTTTCGCGCCCCGCCACGGTCCCGTATGGCCGCGCGGACCCTCTGCTGAAGAGAGTTTTGTCGCGCTGTACCATCGGCGTCGATGATCGAAACGACGTTGATGGGTGATTGCGCGCGCATCGGTATCGCGCTCTTCGCTTGCCCATTGTTTTCCTGTCGATCCACCCGCCGCATCGGCGGCGCAATGTGTCACCACGTCAATGTGTCACCACCCAAAAGGAGCGAAGTTCAATGAGCACGATCACCACGAAGGATGGCACGCAGATTTTCTACAAGGACTGGGGCTCGGGCCGTCCCGTCGTCTTCTCGCATGGCTGGCCGCTCGATGCGGACGCGTGGGATGCGCAGATGCTGTTCCTGCTGCAGAAGGGCTTTCGCGTGATCGCACACGATCGCCGTGGACATGGCCGCTCGGGCCAGCCGTCGAAAGGCAACGACATGGACACGTACGCCGACGATCTCGCCGAACTGCTCGACGCACTCGATATTCAGGGCGCGACGCTCGTCGGGCATTCGACGGGCGGCGGCGAAGTCGCGCACTACATCGGCCGTCACGGCACGAAGCGCGTCGCGAAGGCGGTGCTGATCGGCGCCGTGCCGCCGTTGATGCTGAAGACGGCGGCGAATCCCGGCGGCCTGCCGCTGGACGTGTTCGACGGCATCCGCAAGGGCGTCGCCGACAACCGCTCGCAGTTCTACAAGGACCTCGCGATTCCTTTCTTCGGCTTCAACCGTCCGAACGCAAAGGTGTCGCAAGGCACGATCGACGCGTTCTGGGCGCAGGGCATGGCGGGCAGCATTCATGGCCAGTACCTGTGCATCCGCGAGTTCTCTGAAGTCGACTACACGGAAGACCTGAAGAAGTTCGACGTGCCGACGCTGATCCTGCACGGCAGCGACGACCAGATCGTGCCGATCGATGCAGCGGGCAGGAAGGCGGCGGAGATCGTGAGGAACGCGACGTTCAAGGTCTACGAGGGCAGCCCACACGGCATGTGCGTGACCGAGGCGGACAAGGTCAACGCCGATCTGCTCGCGTTCATCAACAGCTAGGCGCACGCGCGGGCCGTATGCGATGGCGGCGCATCCTTTGCGGGATGCGCCGCCTTGTTTTGTTCAAATGCCGCGGTCTATCGCGTGATCCAGATAGGCCGGCGTTTCCACTTCGTTTCAGACGCGATAACATCGCATCCATCGCGACTCCATGAACGGAACATGACGATCTACGTTGCGCTGTTGCGGGCCGTCAATGTCGGCGGCACCGGCAAGCTGCCGATGACCGAGCTTCGCCGGCTGTGCGAGGAAGCGGGCTTCATCGACGTTCGCACGTACATTGCGAGCGGTAATGTCGTATTCGAGAGCAAGCTCGCGACGCACGCGGTGCAAGCGGCGCTCGAAAGCCGTCTCGAAGACTATGCGGGCAAGTCCGTGGGCGTGCTGATCCGCACGGGCAAGGAAATGGCGGACGTGCTGCACGCCAATCCGTTCAGCGACGAAGCGCCGAACTGCACCGTCGCGATCTTTCTCGATGGCCCGCCGCCTGCCGATACGCTCGAACACATGACCGGCCAGCGAAGGGAAAAGGTCGCGCTCGGCAAGCAGGAAATCTACGTGCATTACGGCGAAGGGATGGCGAATTCGAAACTGAGGATTCCCGCCGCGAGAACAGGGACCGCGCGCAATATCAACACGATCGCGACGCTCGCGGAGTGGGCCGCGCAATGACGGCGAGAACGTCACGCGCCACTTCGCGGGGCGAAGACGTGCTCACGCCCATCTGACGCATCCGACCGCCTCAAGCTCATCGAATGACTCACCACGCGAGGACTTCACACACATGGCCAAACATACGGCACTGATCGAATGGAGCAGCAACGGCAGCCCGTTCACCGACAACCGCTATAGCCGCGCACATCACTGGACGTTCGACGGGGGCGCGGTCGTCCCTGCATCGAGTTCGCCGCACGTGGTACGCGTGCCGTTCTCCGATCCGGCGGGTGTCGATCCCGAAGAGGCGTACGTCGCGGCATTGTCGAGTTGCCACATGCTGTGGTTTCTGTCGATTGCAGCAGGCGAGGGTTATGTCGTGACGTCGTATCGCGACGAAGCCGAAGGCACGATGGCGAAGAACGAATCAGGCAAGGAAGTGGTGACTCGTGTCGTGCTGAAACCGGCCGTCGCATTTGCGGGCTCGAAAGCGCCAAGCGACGATGCGCTTCGCCATCTGCATCATCTCGCGCACGATGCGTGTTTTCTGGCGAACTCGGTGAAGACGGTGATCGACGTCGACGGAACGTGGAGCTTCAACGCAGCGCATTGAGCGGCAGTGCGGCTCATTGCTGCGTTCGAGCCGCGCGCCGTCATCGATGTGGGGAACTGTGCGCAGAATAAAAGAGTCGTTGTGTAACTATGACATTCGTCATCTCTGTGCGGACGGTCAATTTCGCCGCATCAGCGATCCTTAAGTTTTTGCACGTTAGACTTGCTTTGCTAATGTGCGCTTCACTAGGTAAGTGTGTCAGTTTTGGACTCGATCCATTCAGAATTACCGACACTCACTGCACATCACGCGCCATCTTCAGTACTTTTCTCGCTACGCTGTAGTCGAATGGGGAAGAACTTCCGCGCCCCATACACGGCCGTCTGAGGCTGTGTTCCGCCCGCCACAGTCAACCGTGTCTTATGTAAAGGATCGTTACCTGGAGGTCGGCTGAGGCCTTCGCGCGATCCATGCCGCCAAACTTTTTTCTCCTTTGGAAACGTGCGTTTGCGCGCGGACGGCGTGCTTAGGCCGTTCAAAATCGCCAACGTGTAGTCGCGATTCGACGTTTTCAAACAGTAACAACCGTCGATGCATAACGGGTCGCGATTCCGTTAATTTTTGAGTAACCGATCGCGAACGAATTCCCGGGGACGTGATGCTGTCGGTGCATGTCGACCAATCGAGGCGGGAAAACCGATTACATCATGGACCTCAACCTAAAGCGGCTCTATCACGTGTGCAACCCTGAACTGGCGTGCCTCGACGGCAATCTGCCGTCGGAGTTATGGCGTATTCGCTGCATCGATGTTCGGGAGAGGCAAGGCAGTGCGTTGCTTACCAATGATCGGGCTGCCGGTCTGATCGAGTTCTCGTCGCTGACCATTCCAGACGATCTGAACGAGGTCGATGTACTGACAAAAGCGAGTGCTGAAATCAGCTGGGTCGCCGTCGTGACCAAGGCGCACCTGAACGATCCGGAAATACGCCGGATCGTGCGCACGCGTTGCGTGAACTGCATCACGTTGCCCGCTGCCGCCGAGCTGATCGCGCAGACCATCGATCGCGTGTATGAAACGTCGACGGGCGATGAGCGCAAGAGCACGGACGACGACTCGCCGGCGATGATCGGCGCGTGCGCTGCGATGAGCGATGTGCGCGCGGCGATCCGGCGCGCGTGCGAGCACGAGCGGCCCGTGATGATCGTCGGCGAATCGGGAAGCGGCAAGACAATGACGGCAACGGCGATTCATTCGGGTTCGACGCGCCGCGATGGACCATGGGTATCGATTCATTGCGCGGCCTACGCGCCCGAGCGGCTCGCAGCAGAACTATTTGGCGACGAGGAGAGCAAAGTCGAAGGGGGCAATCAGCGATCCCGCCTGGAAATGGCGGAGGGTGGCTCACTTTATATAGACGGAATCTGCGAACTGCCGCTCGCGGCGCAACAACGTCTCGCAGATCTGTTCGACAGTGGGCCGCGCAATGTGCGCATCATCTGCTCGACACATTTCGACTTGCAACGCGCGAAGGACGAACATCGTCTGCATCCGTGCCTTGTTGCGTTGTTCGCGGGGAATACGATCACGCTTCCGGCGCTGCGCGATCGCGGCGCCGATATCCGTCTGCTCGCATCCTGGCTGCTGATGAGCTTTCGCTCCGATTCGCGTCATGGCGTGCAAGGTTTTTCCGTCTGCGCATGGGAAGCACTCGACACGCACACATGGCCCGGCAACGTGCAGGAGCTGATCAACCGCATCCGGCGCGCGATCGTCGTCGGCAAAGGCCAGTTGATTACGGCTGCGGATCTGGGCTTCGAGAAGGTCGCCCAGGTGACGTTGCTGAGGGCAGCCGACGAGACGGACGAGGTTCCCGAATGGGCCGCCGTCGAACTGGCAGTCGCACGCAACCAGGGCCAGCTCGATGCAGCCGCGACCGAGCTGCACATTTCGAAAGTCCTGCTCTCGCGCATGCTCGCGTCGGACTGCAAGCGGGTCGCGTCGACGGGCGCCGTGCTACAGGCGGATTCCGCGTAAGCCGAAGCAAAGCCGCTTGTGCGCATGCTGAAATGCGCTTCACGAACAGTTACACAAACCGTTTTTGTGTAGCACCTTGCGACATCCCCACGCGCTATGCTTGTTTATATTCGTGCCGCTAGCGCGTAGCGGCCGTCTTTGCTGTCACTTTTCAAAAGGAATTCGTTGCTAGTTCTTATGCCGCTTTATTGCGGGATTCACCAATGTATTTCGTCGTTATTTCGTTCACTGTGAGCCATGAAAGAGCCCTATCGCGCCGTTATCCGTTATCCGCGTAATGACTCAGGTCGTGACTTCGTCGTGGGCGACATTCATGGCTGCTTCGGGCAATTGCGCGCGGAACTCGAAGCCCGCCATTTCGACCCGCGGCGTGATCGGCTTTTTGCCGTCGGCGACCTGGTCGACCGGGGGCCGGAATCCGATTGCGTGCTGGAAGCTGTCGAGCGCTATCGCATCAAGTCCGTAAAGGGCAACCACGAAGATGTCATCGTGCGCTGGCATCACGGCGAAGAGCAGGCGCTCTCGCTGCTGGGCAACGGCGCGAACTGGCTGCTCGATCGCGCCGAGGACATGGACTGGGTCGACCGCATCGCCGATTACATGGCGTCGCTGCCGTATGTGATCGAAATCGAAACGGAACACGGCATCGTCGGCATCGTGCACGCGGACTCGCCCACGTCGGACTGGGCGACGTTCGTGCGCGAAATCGAACGCGAGTCGCCCAATGGATCGATGCGCCGCAAAGCTATCTGGGCGCGCACGCGCTGGAAGACGTATCAGCCGCATCGCGAGCCTTCGCGCAGCACGTTGCGAGGACTGCTCGACAGGGCGAAGCGCAGCGTGCGCTCGTACACGCATGCGACGGGGCACGTCGACAACGTGACGGCCGTGATCGTCGGCCATACGCCTGTGTCCGGCGTCACCGCGAAAGACAACGTGATCAATATCGACACGGGCGCCGTATACGGCGGCAAGCTCACGATCATGGATCTCGCGGATGTGCCACGGTGGGTCGAAGTGTTCGACCGTTCGTCCATTGGTGCAACAGAGGCTGTTCGACAAGAGCCCGTACATAAGGAACCGGCTCATGCAGAGCGTGCTCATGAGGAGCCGGTTCATGAAGAGCCGGTTCGTCATGAGCCTGCGGTGTCGGAGCGTTTGATTCGACGCAATCCTGGGCTCGCACCCGAGCCCGTGGCTGAAAAAGACTCGGTTGAAGCTGAAGCGGCACCCGTGGCGGCCGAGCCGCCCTTGACGGCGGAGAGCGCCGCTGCCGCGGCGAGTCCGGCGACGACGGCCGCTGCAAGTCCCGTCATCGAGCATGAGAGTGCGGATGACGCGCCACAACTCGCGCCCGAGACTCAGCCCAAACAGGAGCCGTTGACGTCGTTTGCATCGGGCGGCATGCACATCACAGTGCGCATGAGCCTGCACACCTTCGTGAACGACGGGCATCCAGTTGCCGATACAGCTGACCCGCATCGGCGGTAGTCCGCTGCCGTAACATCGGATCGCGTGCCGTCGCGCGGGTTTGACGTCGGCCGCGATGGGCGGCATTCAGTGACCCGCATCCATCCCTAGACGTTTGAGCAGATCGCGGCCGCGCGCGCTGATCTGCAACGCTGTGGTGCCGCCGCGATCGCGCACTTCGACGAGTTCGTAATGACGCAAAGCGAGCACATCGGGTTCGAGCGATTCGAGGCGGTGTTCATTGCTATTCAAGAGCATGAGCGTCGCGATTTCGTGAGGGCTCAACATCGGGGACACCTCCATAGTCGAGTGAGCGTTCAGTCCCGCACATGCTAGTGGGGCACCGCTACAGTTTGACTACGGATGTGTTTCATCACGTTACGCCGTTACACGTTTGACGATCGTGAAAGGACGCAGCTTGCGCATGCGCGCGAGATCATTCGCGGAACACGGCTCGAAAGATGGCGCCCGGCCTGTAACAGGCTTACGCGCGGGTAAGCCCGATACAGCAAACGGAAAGCGCGCTGACGTTTGACGATACGCGCGGGCGACTTGAATCCGGAGATCAGCGGGCGTCGTCGACGGCGACGCGATAGTCGTCGGCTGCGTCGTCATCGACCTGTGACACGAGCGTTTCGAGCGACAGGCCCTTTGTCTCGATGCCCATCACCCACACGGCGAGCGCCGCGACACCGAACGACAGCGCGCCGAGCGTGAACACGCCGCCTTGTCCGAAGATGGGCAGCACGACGCCGACTGCATAGGGACCGATCAGCGAGCCGACACGGCCGATCGCCGACGCGAAGCCCGAACCCGTGGCCCGCGCGCCCGTGCCGTACAGTTCGGGCGTGTAGGTATAGAGCGCGGCCCACATGCCGAACAGGAAGAACTGCATCGCGAGGCCCGTGCAGATCAGCAGCGTCACGCTGTCCGCGTGCAGCGCCGTCTGTCCGTACAGATAGGCCATGATGCCACCGCCCGCCAGCGACGCGATACAGGTCGGCTTGCGGCCCCAGCGTTCGACGAGCCATGCGGCGCACAGAAAGCCGGGCACGCCGCCCAGCGAAATGAGCACCGTATAGAGCACCGATTTCGTCACGGCGAAGCCTGCCTGCTGCATCAATGCGCCGAGCCACGACGTGAGGCCATAAAAGCCGAGCAGCGCGAAGAACCACAGCGCCCAGACCATGATCGTGCGCTGGCGGTACGCCGCGCTCCAGATCTCGCGAAACGCGCCGTGCTTCGAACGCGGTGCGGGATCAGCGCGCATCGACGGCGCGGGCAGCGAGCGGATGCCTTTCGACTTCATCACCTTCGCTTCGATCTGTTCAAGCACGGCATCGGCTTGCGCGTCGCGTCCGCGATGTTCGAGCCAGCGCGGCGACTCGGGCACGATGCGGCGCACGATCAGCACGAAGACGGCGGGAATCGCGAGCAACGCGAACACCGTGCGCCAGCCGAATTGCGGCAGCACCAGGAACGACACGCAGCCGGCCGCGATGAAGCCCAATGGCCAGAAGCCGTCCATCAGCGCGACGAGACGTCCACGCGAAGCCGTCGGCACGAACTCGGAGAGAAGCGTCTGCGCGATCGGGAACTCCATCCCCATGCCGATGCCGAGCAGCACGCGATACACGATCAACGCGTCGACGCTTTGCGCCGTCGAACACAGATACGATGCGAGACCCCACAGCACCATGCTCCACTGGAACACGGGCCGGCGCCCGAAGCGATCGGCGAACAGGCCCGCGACGGCGGCGCCCAGCACCATGCCGAAGAAGCTCGCGCTTGCGACCAGCCCGGCCGTCGCGCTCGACAGCCCGAACTCGGTCTTGATCGAGCCTAGTACGAAGGTCATCGTGCCCAGATCGACGGAGTCGAAAAAGAACGCGATCGCGATGATGATGAAGATGGTGCGGTGATAGCCCGAGAAAGGCAGGCGTTCGAGACGCGCGGCGGCGCTGGGCCTTTTCGTGGGCGAAGAGAAAGAGACGGATGAAGAAGCGTTGGTCGGCATGGCATCCTCGAATGGATGAAGGAAGAGGCCGGTGTTCTGTTGCTCCGGCCCGCTTCAGTAGACGCCGCCATTAATCCGTCATATAGAACAGATTCGGCATTGCAGTGGAACGTGTGCGTCATCGGCGGATGACGCACACGGCCCGTCAATGCCCGTCAATGCGTTTGCGTTGCCATGCTCCGTGCCTGTGCATGCGCAACGATATGCGCGCCACGCGCCGGTGCGCCGTTCGCCACATAGTAGGGCGCAGTCGAGCGCGCGAGCGGCTGGCGTCCACGAATGCGATCGGCGATTTTTTCAGCGAGCATGATGGTGGGCGCATTCAGGTTGCCCGTCGTGATGCGCGGCATGATCGATGCGTCGACGACTCGCAAGCCTTCGAGACCGTGCACGCGTCCTTCGCTATCGACGACGGCCATGTCGTCGTAGCCCATCGCGCACGAGCACGACGGATGGTACGCAGTCTCCGCGCGCGCACGCACGAACGCGTCGATCTGCGCATCGGTTTGCAGCTCAGCGCCGGGACTCAGCTCGCGGCCGCGAAAGCGGTCGAGTGCCGGTTGCGCGATGATCTCGCGCGTGATGCGGATCGCGTCGCGGAACTCGCGCCAGTCGAGCGCTTCCGCCATGTAGTTGAAGAGAATTGACGGATGCTCGCGCGGATCGCGCGAGCGCAGCTTCACGCGGCCGCGGCTCGGCGAACGCATCGAGCCGACGTGCGCCTGGAAGCCGTGCATCTTGATCGCGTTCGTGCCGTTGTAGTTGATCGCGACGGGCAGGAAATGATACTGGATGTTCGGCCACGGGTCGTCGTCGCGCGTGCGAATGAAGCCGCCTGCTTCGAAGTGATTGCTCGCGCCGATGCCCGTGCCCTTCAGCATCCATTCGATACCGATCGCAGGCTGATTGCGCAGCAGCAGCGCCGGGTAGAGCGACACGGGCTCCTTGCACTCGTACTGCATGTACATCTCGAGGTGATCCTGCAAGTTCTGGCCCACGCCGGGCAAATCGAGCACGACGGGAATGTCGAATTCGCGCAGCCACGCGCCGGGGCCGACGCCCGAGCGTTGCAGGATCTGCGGCGACGCAATCGCGCCGCTACAGAGCAGCACTTCGCGGCGCGCATGCGCGGTGATCTGCGCCTGACCGTCCAGATACACGACGCCTTGCGCACGCCTGCCGCTGAAGAGAATTCGGTCGGTGGTTGCGTGCGTGACGATCGTGAGGTTCGCGCGCTGCTTCGCCTGATCCAGGTAGCCGCGCGCGGTGCTGGCGCGGCGGCCGCTCGCCGTCACCGTGCGGTCCATCGGGCCGAAGCCTTCCTGCCGATAGCCGTTGAGATCGTCGGTGCGCGGATAGCCGGCCTGCACGCCCGCTTCGATCATCGCTTCGAAGAGGGGATTCACACCAGGCTTGCTGGTCGTCACATGCACGGGGCCGTCGCCGCCGTGATAGTCGTTCGCGCCGACATCGCGCGTCTCGGCCTTGCGGAAATACGGCAGGCAATCCAGATAGGCCCAGTTTTCAAGGCCTTTTCTTTCGGCCCAGCCGTCGTAGTCGAGCGCATTGCCGCGGATATAGCACATGCCGTTGATCAGCGACGAGCCGCCCAGGCCCTTGCCGCGTCCGCATTCCATGCGTCGATTGTTCATGAACGGCTCGGGGTCCGTTTCATAGGCCCAGTTGTAGCGGCGTCCCTGCAACGGATACGCGAGCGCAGCGGGCATCTGCGTGCGAAAGTCGAAACGATAGTCGGGGCCGCCCGCTTCGAGCAGCAGCACGGTCACGTCCCGGTCTTCCGTCAGACGCGTCGCGAGCACGTTGCCCGCCGATCCCGCGCCGATGATGATGTAGTCGTACTCTTTCGCTGCCATGCTGCGCTCCCTCAAAACACGGGCTGATATGGGCCCAGTTCGACCTGGATGGACTTGATGCGCGTGTAATGCTCGAGTGTCGTGATGCCGTTCTCGCGGCCCACGCCCGATTGCTTATAGCCGCCCACGGGCATTTCGGCGGGCGATTCGCCCCATGTGTTGATCCAGCAGATGCCCGCTTCGAGCCGATGAATCACACGATGCGCGCGCGACAGGTTCTCGGTGACGACACCCGCTGCGAGACCGTAGATCGTGTCGTTCGCGCGCGCGATCACGTCGTCCTCGTCGACGAAGGTCAGAATGCTCATCACCGGGCCGAAGATCTCTTCGCGCACGATCTTCATGCCGTCGCGGCAGTTCGAGAACACGGTCGGCTGCACGTACTGGCCGTACGCGTAGTCGCCGTCCGTGATGCGGGTGCCGCCCAGCACGAGCCGCGCGCCTTCCTGCTTGCCGCTCTCGATGTACCCCAGCACCTTGTCCAGTTGCGCAGCACTCGCGAGCGGTCCGAAATTCGTCGACGGGTCCGACGGCTTGCCGATGCGGATGCGCTTCACGCGTTCGATCACGCGCTCTTCGAATGCCTGCTGCACCGACTGATGCACGAACACGCGCGTGCCGTTCGTGCACACCTGTCCCGCGCTGAAGAAGTTGGCCGTCACGGCGATATCGGCGGCGCGGTCGAGGTCCGCATCGTCGAAGACGATCAGCGGCGACTTGCCGCCGAGTTCCATCGTCACTTCCTTCAGCGACGAAGCGCCCGCCATCGACATCACTTTCTTGCCCGTCTCGACGCCGCCCGTGAACGAGATCTTCGCGATGCCGGGATGCGCGCCCAGCATCACGCCGACGCGTCCGTCGCCTTGCACGACGTTGAACACGCCGGGCGGCACGCCCGCTTCCAGATAGATTTCCGCGAGCTTCGACGCGGAGAGCGGCGTGACCTCGCTCGGCTTGAAGATCATCGCGTTGCCGGCCGCGAGCGCGGGCGCGGACTTCCAGCACGCGATCTGGATCGGATAGTTCCATGCGCCGATGCCCGCCGTGACGCCAAGCGGTTCACGCCGCGTATAGACGAACGATTCGGCGCGCAGTGGAATCTGCTGGCCTTCGATGGCTGTAGCGAGGCCCGCGTAATACTCGATCACGTCCGCACCCGTCACGATGTCGACCGCGCGTGTTTCCGCAATCGGCTTGCCCGTGTCGCGCATTTCGAGTTCGGCGAGCTCGTCGTTGCGTTCGCGCAGCAGGTCTACCGCGCGGCGCAGGATGCGCGAGCGCTGCATCGCCGTCATCGCGGCCCATGCGCGCTGGCCTTCGCGCGCTGATTGCACGGCGCGCTCGATGTCGGCGACGCTTGCTTGCTGCACGGTCGCGAGTGTTTCGCCTGTGGCGGGATCGAGCGTGTCGAAGGTGAGGCCGCTCGTGGCGTCGACATATTCGCCGCCGATGTAGAGACGTTGCAGGCCATAGACGGGCATCTGGGTTTCTCCTTGAAATGCGGGTGTTCGTGGTGCAGCACTGTGCGTGCGCTTTATGAGCCGTTGCGCGCGAGCAGCAAGTCGATGTAGTCGTTGGCGAGGCGCAGCGCCGCTTTCGTGTCGAACGGATCGCCCGACAACGCGCCGCGCAGCCACAGCCCGTCGATCATCGCCGCGAGGCCGCTGGCAGCGCGCCGCGCGGGCGCGCGCGGCAACGCCTTCGCGAACTCCGCGCACAGGTTCGAATAGAGGCGACGCGTGTTCACGCGCTGCAAGCGGCGCAGCGCGGGCTCGTGCATGCTCTCGGTCCAGAACGCGAGCCACGTCTTCATCACGGGGCCGCTCACCTGCGATACATCGAAATTCGCCGCGACGATCGCGCGCAGACGCGCGCGCGGCTGCGGCTTCGCGGCGATGCGGCGCCGCGTCGTGGCGGCCCACAGATCGCGCAGGATGTGACGCATCGTGGCTTCGAGCAGCCCGTCCTTGTCGCCGAAATAGTGGCTCACGATGCCCGTCGAAATGTTCGCGCGCTGCGCGACGGACGCGAGCGTCGTGCCCGACAGTCCGGCCTGGTCGATCGTGAGCAGCGTGGCGTCGATCAGCTGCGCGCGACGCACTTCGCGCATTCCGACTTTGGGCATGGTGTCTCGCGATGCTTGCTGAAAGTCGTCACTCTAGTCTTTTTTTATTGAACGTTCAATCAAGAAAAATAGGGCAATCCGGCTTTGTCGGTTTGAGGAAAACGCGTGTCGCGTTTTGAACATTGGTGGGCGGGGCAAAGGGACTAACCTCGAATCAGCGCCATTTGCGCATTCAGATCAACATGGAGACGAGACGATGAGCAACAATCGCGGTGTCGTATATCTGGGGCAGGGCAAGGTGGAAGTGCGGCCGATCGACTACCCGAAAATGGTCGATCCGCGCGGACGCGCGATCGGTCACGGCGTGATCCTCAAGGTCGTATCGACGAATATTTGCGGCTCCGACCAGCACATGGTGCGCGGGCGCACGACGGCCGAAATAGGCCTTGTTTTAGGGCACGAAATCACGGGCGAAGTAATCGAGATCGGCCGCGATGTCGAGACGCTGAAGATCGGCGATCTCGTCTCCGTGCCGTTCAACGTCGCGTGCGGCCGTTGCCAGACGTGCAAGGAGCAGCATACGGGCGTGTGCCTGAACGTGAATCCGGCGCGTGCCGGCGGCGCGTATGGCTACGTCGACATGGGCGGCTGGATCGGCGGGCAGGCGGAATACGTGATGGTGCCGTACGCGGACTTCAATCTTCTGAAGTTTCCCGATCGTGATCGCGCGATGGAAAAGATTCGCGACCTCACATGTCTGTCGGACATTCTGCCGACGGGCTACCACGGCGCCGTGATGGCGGGCGTGAAGCCGGGCTCGACGGTGTATGTCGCGGGCGCGGGCCCTGTCGGCATGGCGGCGGCTGCATCGGCGCGCATCCTGGGCGCGGCATGCACGATCGTCGGCGACATGAATGAAGAGCGGCTCGCGCACGCACGCGCTGTCGGCTTCGAAACGGTCAATCTGTCGAAGGACGCGTCGCTCGGCGAGCAGATCGCGCAGATTCTCGGCAAGCCCGAAGTGGATTGCGCGGTGGACTGCGTGGGCTTCGAGGCGCACGGCCACGGCACCAGCGGCTCGCGTGAAGAGGCGCCCGCAACGGTGCTCAACTCGCTGATGGATATCACGAAGCCGGCGGGCGCGATCGGCATTCCGGGCCTGTACGTCACCGACGATCCGGGCGCCGTCGATGCCGCCGCGCGCAAAGGCAGCCTGAGCATCCGCCTCGGCCTCGGCTGGGCGAAGTCGCATTCGTTCCATACGGGCCAGACGCCCGTGATGAAGTACAACCGCAACCTGATGCAGGCGATTCTGTGGGACCGTCTCCCCATCGCGGACATCGTCAACGTGACGGTGGTGTCGCTGGACGAGGCCCCAGAGGGTTATCGCAAGTTCGATGGCGGCGCGCCGCGCAAGTTCGTCATCGATCCGCACGGTTTGCTGAAGGCCGCGTAGTGCAGGTGCGTTCGTGCAGGCGCGTTCGCCTGTAACGAGCGGGTAGCAGGTCGAAGTCTCCTCTGTCCCGTTTTGGACGATGCTGCGTTTCCCTTTTACGGGGAACGCAGCTTTTTTTCTTTGCGCGCGACGACTTCAACTGAATTCAAAAGTCGTGTCGAATAGAAAACGTCGCGCCTCTCTCGTGCGAATGATTGAGGTTCAAGAGCGGATTAGCTCTGAAGCTCCATTCGTCGTTGTTGGCCGATGAACCTGATGAATCGGTTTGAGGATCGGGCGTGAGCCCATAGACAGGCGAACCCGGCGCCTCGCCCGCGTGAAGGCCATCGAGTGCGGACGGGTGCTGTCCAAAGCGGACGCGCCCGTTATCCGGCGCAATGCTGTACCGGTTATAAAGCCCGTAAGCCGCAGTTCCCATATGCAACGGGCTTGCCACGACGTATCGATGCAGATGCCGTTGCGGCGCATAGGCCGTCGACGGAACCTGCGGATACGAATAGAAAAGAATGGATGCAGGCTCTCTTTCGGGCAATAAACGGGCGTGATCAGTGGCGACGGCTTTGGCAAATAATGCGCCGCTGACGAGAAGAAGCAACGCACCCGCAATCCGGTTGCGGAGATTGCGGCGCGTCGCGGATAGGACCCAATAAACAACGGAAATGATCACACTACCGATCATCCTGGCGAGGCGGAAGCCTTGCCCGTCGAAACATTGATACTACATTTTAGTTCTTTCGATGCCTTTTCGGTTCCCTCAGGTTCTCTTCGGCTTAACCGCATGCGCCGATTTCACCGCACGCCGTGCAGAAGTCGCAACCGTCCTTGCGGATCACCGCATTCGCGCCGCAATTACCGCACGTGCGGCCGTGCATCGTGTGCAGTGCCTGAACGCCGCGCTCTTCCGCCGATCCCTCTTCAATGGACGAGAGCGTGTTGTCGGCGCTCGACGCATTCGGATTCGCCTGGCCGCGCGGCAAGCGTGCGAGCAGGCGCGAAGGCACCTGATTGCCCTCGGCATCGAGAAAGCCGCGCCGGTGCAGGATCTGCTGGAGCGCGTACGCGAGCGCCGCGACTTCCGAATCGTGCCAGCGCGGCGAGCGATGGCCGTCGAGCCGCTGCACTTCGCCGAGCCGCACCTGGCCGCGATCCCATGAAACCTTGCGCAGGTCCTGCAGATTGCGCGCGACAAAGCCGCCACGGGCCGCGAGCGACAGCGAACGCATCGTCGCCGTGATCCATTGCTGCGACTCGTCGCGTTGACCGGCGGGAATGAAGAACTCGATGGGCCGTTCGATCGTCACTTCCTCGCCGCCTACGCGCCCCGTCACCTCGATGAACGACACGGCCAGGTACAGCGACTTCTTGCCGGCCGCCGTCAGGTACTCGATCTTCTCGATGATCGCGGGCAGTTCGCCCTTGGGCCGATGGTCGATGGCAATGCGCAGCGGGTCGAGATCGATTTCGACGAGCGCGTCGGCGGGCGTGGCCGCGGGCTCTGCCGTCACACTCAGCACGGCACCCAGCGTCTCGTTCGGGCGATACGTCGCGAGGCCCTTGAGCCCGCTTTTCCAAGCGTCGAAATAGAGGGTTTCGAACGCATCGAACGGGTAGTCGGCGGGCACGTTGACCGTCTTCGAAATCGACGTGTCGATGAATGGCTGCACGGCGGCCATCATGTCCAGATGATCGCGCGCCGACATCTCCAGCGCGCTCACGAAATAGTCGGGCAGACTGCCGATATCGCCGCCCAGCTCGCGATAAAGACGGTACGCGTGATCTTCGACGGCGAACTGCTCGCGGCTGCCGTCAGCCATCACCTTCATGCGCGTATACGTCCACGAGAACGCGGGCTCGATGCCGTTCGACGCGTTGTCCGCGAAAGCGAGACTGACGGTGCCCGTCGGCGCGATGGAGAGCAGGTGGCTGTTGCGGATGCCGTGCTTGCGGATCGACTGCTTCACGTCGTCGGGCAGACGCGATGCGAAGGTGCCTTCTTCCAGATATTGCTTCGCATTGAAGAGCGGAAACGCGCCGCGCTCGCGCGCGAGTTCGACGGATGCGCGATACGCTTCGTCGCGCATCAGGCGCGCGACGCGCACCGCGAAGTCGCGGCCTTCCTGCGAGTTGTAGCGCAAGCCCATCATCACGAGCGTATCGCCGAGGCCCGTGAAGCCCACACCGATACGCCGCTTCGCACGCGACTCGTCGTATTGCTGCGTCAGCGGCCACAGCGTCACGTCGAGCACGTCGTCGAGAAAGCGCACGTGAATGCGCGTGCGTTCGGCAAGCGCGTCCCAGTCGAACGACGGCTTGCCGCCGTGCCGCTGCGCGAACGGATCGATCACGAAGCGCGTGAGATTGAGCGGCCCGAGATTGCAGCAGCCATAAGGCGGCAGCGGCTGCTCGCCGCAAGGATTGGTTGCGCGGATCGTTTCGACGGCGCGCAGATTGTTGTCCTCGTTCATCCGCGAGATGAAGACGATGCCGGGCTCCGCGATGTCATAGGTGGACCGCATGATGCGATCGAAGATCTCTTTTGCGCGCCGCTCGCTGTAGACCCACATGCCGTCTTCGCGCTGATGCACGTCGTTGGCCGCGCGCATCGCGGGCGACGGTTCGGCGCGATGCACGAGCTGCCACATCTGATCGCTTTCGACGGCGCGCATGAATTCGTCGCTGACGGCGACGGACACGTTGAAGTTGTTCCAGCGGCCCTTCGAATGCTTGGCTTCGATGAACTCGAGCAGATCGGGATGCGTGCAGTCGAGCACGGCCATTTGCGCGCCGCGCCGCGAGCCCGCGCTTTCGACGGTGCGGCACGACGCGTCGAACACGTTGATATAGCTGCACGGGCCGGATGCCGACGAGCTGGTCGTCTTCACGCGCGCGCCGTGCGGCCGGATCGCCGAGAAGTTATAGCCGACGCCGCCGCCGCGCCGCATCGTCTCGGCTGCCTGCAGCAACGCGACGTAGATGCCCGGCAGACCCTGCTCGTCGACGCCCTGGATGCTGTCGCCCACGGGCTGCACGAAGCAGTTGATCAGGGTCGCCGCGATGCCCGTGCCCGCCGCGCTCATGATGCGGCCGGCACCGAGTGCGCCGTTCTTCAGGTTCTCGGCGAAGCGGGCCTCGATGACGGGACGCAACGCCTCGGGCTCGGCCATCGCGACGCCGCGCGCGACGCGTTCGTACACGTCGTCGGCCGTGCGTTCGTCGCCCTTTGCGTATTTTTCGAGCAGCACGTCGAGCGAGAATTGCTGCGGCGCGATGGAGGTGGAATCGAGCGGAGTGAGTTCGTTGTCGGTGTCAGCCATGAGCAGCCTCGAAGGGCGGCGCTCCAGCGATGCGCGCGAACCGCGCGACGCCGCGCCGCGTTGAGCCCCACCATAGCGCAGCGAACGGGATGCTGCAAACAGCACGAAGCGCGAGCAGGCCGTATGCCTGCCCGAGCGCAAAGCCCCGCTGGATTGATTGCGGCGAAAGCACGCGCTCAGGCGTGCGCGGGAAGGGTCGCGAGGCCGCTCATCACGGGATGAGCGAGCGGTGCAACCTGCTTGCGGCGTTCGCGCGTGGGCGCAGTGCCGAACGCATCGCGATAGCTCTTGCTGAAATGGCATGCGGACTGGAAGCCACACGCCATCGTGATGTGCATGATCGACATGTCGGTCTGCAGCAGCAGTTCGCGCGCGCGGCGCAGACGCAAGGTCAGGTAATAGTGCGTCGGCGTCATGCCGAGATGCTCGCGGAAGAGCCGCTGCAATTGCCGTTGCGACATGTTCGCGAGCCGCGCGAGTTCTTCGCGCGACAGCGGCTCTTCGATGTTGTTCTCCATCAGCGCGATGACTTCGAACAGCGACTTGTTCGCCGAGCCGAGTCGCGCAACGAGCGGCATGCGTTGTTGAGCGCTGTTGTCGCGCACGTGCTCGACGATGAACTGCTCGGCGATCTGCGTGACGCGCGGCGTGCCGACACGCGCGGCGATCAGGTTCAGCATCATGTCGAGCGGCGCGACGCCGCCCGTGCACGTGACGCGGTCGCGATCGATCACGAACAGTTCCTTGAGGAAGCGCGTGTCGGGGAACTCTTCCTTGAGCGCCGACATGTTCTCCCAGTGAATCGCGCACGCATAGCCCGCGAGCAGTCCCGACTTCGCGAGCGCATACGTGCCCGTGCACAGGCTGCCGAGCGCGACGCCTGCACGCGCGAAGCGGCGCAGCGTCGACAGATGTTCGGGCGTGGTTTCGCGCTGCACGTCGATGCCGCCGCAGACGAACACGATGTCGGGCGTGCCGATGCATTCGGCGGGACCCGTATCGACTGAAAGACCGTTGCTTGCCGTGACCGGGCCGCCGTTCGGGCTGATGATCGACCACCTGTAGAGCGACTGTCCGCTCAGATAGTTGGCCATGCGCAGTACTTCGATCGCATTCGTGAAGGCGATCATCGTGAAGTTCGGCAGTGGCATGAACGCGAAGTGCGATAACGACGCGGTTCTATCGGGCGACATGATTCGGGCGTTCCTTCAGCTCGATGATTTATTGCAGCCGATGGGGAATTCGGCCTTCTTATTCTGAGATCGGGGGCAACAAGCATGCCATACGGCTAAACCCTGGCTGGAACCGGGTTTTGCGCCGTGCATTGGCCAAAGCGCACTGCCGCTGTGCATGTCCCGCACTGCGGGCGGGCCTGTCGCGCTCGCGAGCGGTGCTATTCGTACTCTTTGGCGCCGATAAAACGCTGCATTGCACCATTTAATCGACGCCTTAAAACAACTTCAATGCAACTTCAACGCCACTTTATCTCCACTTCCATATGGCGAATTGCCCGGACCAATTAGCACGGTCGATCACTTGTCCAAAACGGACCTGTATGGCGGAAAAGGTAAAGAACGCGTCTGAAATCGTAAATTGACGCATCGGGCGAAAGACAAGAATAGAGCCGTCGGTGGAGGTAGTGCAAAGCCAGTCCAGTCAAGGGATAGCGCGGAATTGGACAGTCGGCCTCGCACAACTCTTTTCGCTTTCCAGTCATCAACGGACTTCTAACGGACGCCATGTCGAACGCTAACCCTTTCTTCTCGCAGACCCTCGCCGAACGCGACGCAGCCGTGCGCAAGTCGGTGCTCAAGGAACTCGAACGCCAGCAGTCGCAGGTCGAGTTGATCGCATCGGAAAACATTGTGTCGCGCGCGGTGCTCGAAGCGCAAGGCTCGGTGCTGACGAACAAGTACGCAGAAGGTTATCCGGGCAAGCGCTACTACGGCGGCTGCGAGTTCGTCGATGAAGTGGAAGCGCTCGCGATCGAAAGGATCAAGAAGCTCTTCAATGCAGGCTTCGCCAACGTGCAGCCGCATTCGGGCGCACAGGCGAACGGCTCGGTGATGCTGGCGCTCGCCAAGCCTGGCGATACGATCCTCGGCATGTCGCTCGACGCGGGCGGCCACCTCACGCACGGCGCGAAGCCCGCGCTGTCGGGCAAGTGGTTCGACGCGGTTCAGTACGGCGTGAACCGCGAGACCATGCGCATCGACTATGACCAGATCGAAAAGCTCGCGCACGAGCACAAGCCTTCGCTGATCATCGCGGGCTTCTCCGCCTATCCGCGCGTGCTCGACTTCGCGCGCTTCCGTGCGATCGCCGATAGCGTCGGTGCGAAGCTGATGGTCGATATGGCGCACATCGCGGGCGTGATCGCGGCGGGCCGTCATCCGAATCCCGTCGAGCATGCGCACGTCGTCACGTCGACCACGCACAAGACGCTGCGCGGCCCGCGCGGCGGCTTCGTCCTCACCAACGACGAAGAGATCGCGAAGAAGATCAATTCGGCTGTGTTCCCTGGCCTGCAAGGCGGTCCGCTGATGCACGTGATCGCGGGCAAGGCGGTCGCATTCGGCGAAGCGCTCGAAGACAGCTTCAAGACGTATATCGACAACGTGCTGGCCAACGCGCGCGCGCTCGGCGAAGTGCTGAAGGAAGGCGGCGTCGATCTCGTGACGGGCGGCACCGACAACCATCTGCTGCTCGTCGATCTGCGGCCGAAGGGCTTGAAGGGCACGCAGGTCGAGCAGGCGCTGGAACGCGCGGGCATCACCTGCAACAAGAACGGCATTCCGTTCGATACGGAAAAGCCGACGGTCACGTCGGGTATTCGACTCGGCACGCCGGCGGGCACGACGCGCGGCTTCGGTGTCGCCGAGTTCCGCGATATCGGCCGCCTGATTCTCGAAGTGTTCGACGCGCTGCGCTCGCATCCCGATGGCGATGCCGCAACCGAGCAGCGCGTGCGCAAGGAAATCTTCGCGCTGTGCGAACGCTTCCCGATCTACTGAGCCGCCCCGAAACCCCACAGCTACGGAGTCAAGCATGAGCAACCTGCACGACAGCAGCATCATCATCGACGGCCTGAACATTTCGAAGTTCGAGCGCTCGGTGTTCGAGGACATGAGAAAGGGCGGCGTCACGGCCGTCAACTGCACGGTCTCCGTGTGGGAAGACTTTCAGAAGACCGTGGACAACATCGCGGAAATGAAGCAGCAGATCCGCGAGTACAGCGAGATCCTCACGCTGGTGCGCACGACCGACGACATCCTGCGCGCAAAGAAAGAGAACAAGACGGGCATCATTTTCGGCTTCCAGAACTCGTATGCGTTCGAGGACAACCTCGGCTATATCGAAGTGTTCAAGGAACTCGGCGTGAACGTGGTGCAGCTTTGCTACAACACGCAGAACCTCGTCGGCACCGGCTGCTATGAAGCGGACGGCGGCCTCTCGGGCTATGGCCGCGAAGTGATCCAGGAGATGAACCGCGTCGGCATCCTGGTCGATCTCTCGCACGTCGGTGCAAAGACCTCGTCCGATGCGATCGCCTGCTCGAAGAAGCCCGTCACGTACTCGCACTGCTGCCCGTCGGGTCTCAAGGATCACCCACGCAACAAGACGGATGAGCAGTTGAGAGAGATCGCCGATGCAAACGGCTTCGTCGGCGTGACGATGTTCTCGCCGTTCCTGAAGAAAGGCCCGGATGCGACCGTCGACGATTATCTCGAAGCGATCGACTATGTGATCGATGTGATCGGCGAAGACAAGGTCGGTATCGGCACGGACTTCACGCAGGGCTACAGCACCGAATTCTTCGACTGGATCACGCATGACAAGGGCCGCTATCGTCGTCTGACGAACTTCGGCAAGGTCGTGAATCCCGAAGGCATCCGCACGATCGGCGAATTCCCGAACCTGACGGCTGCGATGGAACGTGCGGGCTGGAGCGAGTCCCGCATCAAGAAAGTGATGGGCGAGAACTGGATGCGCTTCTTCGGCGAAGTCTGGAACGTCTAAATCAATCTAGAGAACAAGGAACCCCGCGATGCAACCGCAACTGCCCATCGATGTCGATCCGAACACCGGCGTCTGGACCACCGACGCGCTGCCGATGCTGTACGTGCCGCGTCATTTCTTCACGAACAATCACACGGCCGTCGAAGAAGCACTCGGCCGCGACGTCTACGCCGAAATTCTCTACAAGGCCGGCTACAAGTCCGCTTATCACTGGTGCGACAAGGAAGCGAAGCAGCATGGCATCAGCGGCATGGCCGTTTTCGAGCACTATCTGAAGCGTCTGTCGCAACGCGGCTGGGGCATCTTCAAGATCGTCGAAGCCGATCCGTCGACGGCGCGCGCGAAGATCGAACTGCATCACTCGTCGTTCGTGCTCGCGCAGCCGGGCAAGGAAGGCAAGCTTTGCTACATGTTCGCCGGCTGGTTCGCGGGCGCGATGGACTGGGTGAATGACACCCGCGACGGTGGCAAGGACGCGCCGCGCGCGCAGTCGAAAGAAGTGCAGTGCGCAGCCGAGCATCACGATCACTGCGTATTCGAAGTGTCGCCGATCGCTCACTAAGCTGCAGATCATTTATACAGCCTGAACCGAACACCGCCCGAGGTCGCTTGCGATGCGTTACCCCAATCTGTTCAAACCTTTGACGCTCAATCAGCTGACACTGCGCAATCGCATCGTCAGTACCGCGCATGCTGAGGTCTATGCCGAACCGGGCGGTTTGCCCGGCGACCGCTATATCCGCTATTACGAGGAAAAGGCCAAGGGCGGTGTCGGCCTCGCCGTGTGCGGCGGGTCGAGCCCGGTGTCGATCGACAGTCCGCAGGGCTGGTGGAAGTCCGTCAATCTGTCGACGGACAAGATCATCGATCCGCTGTCGCGTCTCGCCGAAGCGATGCATCGGCACGGCGCGAAGATCATGATTCAGGCAACGCACATGGGCCGCCGCTCCGCATTTCATGGCGAGCACTGGCCGCATCTGATGACGCCCTCCGGCGTGCGCGAGCCCGTGCATCGCGGCAACGCGAAGATCATCGAAGTGGAAGAGATTCGCCGCATCATCGGCGACTTCGCGGCGGCTGCGAAGCGCGTGAAGGACTCGGGCATGGACGGCATCGAGATTTCGGCCGCGCACCAGCATCTGATCGATCAGTTCTGGAGCCCGCGCACCAACTTCCGCACGGACGAATGGGGCGGCTCGCTCGAGAACCGTCTGCGCTTCGGCGTCGAAGTGCTGAACGCCGTGCGCGAAGCGGTCGGCAAGGACTTCTGCGTCGGCCTGCGCATGTGCGGCGATGAGTTCCATGAAGACGGCCTCGATCACGAGCAGTTGAAGGAAATCGCCCAGGCGATGGCGGAGACGGGCCTGATCGATTACATCGGCGTGATCGGCTCGGGCGCGGACACGCACAACACGCTCGCGAACTGCATGCCGCCGATGGCGCTGCCGCCCGAGCCGTTCGTGCATCTCGCGGCGGGCATCAAATCGGTCGTGAAGCTGCCCATCATGCATGCGCAAAGCATTCGCGACGCAGGGCAAGCGGAGCGTCTGCTCGCGAACGGCATGGTCGATCTCGTCGGCATGACGCGCGCGCAGATCGCCGATCCGCACATGGTCATCAAGATTCGCGATGGCCGCGAAGACGAAATCAAGCAGTGCGTCGGCGCGAACTATTGCATCGACCGCCAGTACAACGGCCTCGACGTGCTGTGCGTGCAGAACGCGGCGACTTCGCGCGAAGCGACGATGCCTCACGTGATCGAGAAGACGCGTGGGCCGCGCCGCAAGGTCGTGGTGGTCGGCGCGGGCCCGGCGGGACTCGAAGCGGCGCGCGTCGCGCGCTCGCGCGGTCACGATGTCGTGCTGTTCGAGAAAAGCGATGCCGTCGGCGGCCAGATCATGCTGGCCGCGAAGGCGCCGCAACGCGAGCAGATGGCGGGCATCGTGCGCTGGTTCGACATGGAAACGAAGCGCCTGGGCGTCGACCGGCGTCTGGGCGTCGAAGCCGACGAGAAGATGATTCTTGCCGAGAAGCCCGACATCATCGTGCTCGCGACGGGTGGTTCCAGCTTCACGCATCAGGTGCCCGCATGGGGCGTCGACGAAGGCTTGGCCGTCAGTTCGTGGGACATCCTGTCGGGCAAGGTCGAGCCGAAGCAAAACGTGCTCGTGTACGACGGCGTGAGCACGCATGCGGGCGCGGGTGTCGCCGACTTCATCGCGAGCCGCGGCTCGAAGGTCGAGATCGTGACGCCCGACGTGAAGGTGGCCGACGATGTCGGCGGCACCACGTTCCCGATTTTCTACCGGCGACTCTACGCGCTGGGCGTGATCCATACGCCGAACTACTGGCTCGATCGCGTGTACGAAGAGGACGGCAAGAAGATCGCCGTGATCCGCAACGAGTACACGGAAGAACAGGAAGAGCGCGCCGTCGATCAGGTCGTGATCGAAAACGGCAGCACGCCGAACGACGCGCTGTACTGGAAGCTCAAGCCCGAGTCGGTGAACCGCGGCCAGGTCGACGTGCAAAAGCTCTTCGCAGCCGAGCCGCAGCCGTCGCTCTCCGAAGAACTCGGCAACGGACGCTTCCTGCTGTTCCGTGTCGGCGATTGCATTTCGATGCACAACATCCACGGCGCGATCTACGACGCGCTGCGCCTTTGCAAGGACTTTTGACGATGAGCCCGGCGTTTCTCATTACCGCGCTGTTGTGGGTATCGGTCGCCGGCCTTGCGTTCGCGGTCGCAAAACGGGCGGCTTACTGGCGTCTCGGACGGGCAACGGCAGCCGGTGCATTCGGCTGGACCAATCTGCTGACCATCCCGAAACGCTATTTCGTCGATCTGCATCATGTCGTGGCGCGCGATCCGTACATCGCAAAGACGCACATCGCCACGGCAGGCGGCGCGATTGCGGCATTCGCGCTCGTCTTCATCAACTACGGGCTCGCGCTCTATTCGCCGTGGCTCGACCGGCTGATTTTTGTCGCCGCGCTGATCATGCTGGTGGGCGCCGTGTTCGTGTGGCGGCGCCGTCATGCGAAGGATGTGCCCGCGCGTCTGTCGCGTGGTCCGTGGAATACGCTGCCGTGGCTGCTCGGTTCGTTCGCGCTCGGCCTATTGCTGTACACGCTGCTGCCGGCATCGGCGATGTCGGGCGGGCTCGCGATCGTCTTCGCGCTGCTGATCGCAGCGGGCGCGTTCGCGATGACGTTCGGCGCGGCGCGCGGCGGTCCGATGAAGCATGCGCTCGCGGGTCTTCTGCATCTCGCGTTTCATCCGCGTCAAGAACGCTTTGCTGCTGAAGGCGCCGTGCGCAAGGAGCAGGTCGTTCCGCCGACGGCACTGAAAGCGCCCGTGCTCGAACAGAACGAGTATGGCGTCGGCAAGCCCGTCGAGTTTCGCTGGAACCAGTTGCTGAGCTTTGACGCGTGCGTGCAATGCGGCAAGTGCGAAGCGGCATGTCCGGCATTCGCCGCAGGCCAGCCGCTGAATCCGAAGAAGCTGATCCAGGACCTCGTGACGGGCATGGTCGGCGGCACGGACGCGGCTTATGCCGGCAGCCCGACGCCCGGCATCAAGGTTGGCCAGCACGGCGGCGAGCCGCAGCGCCCGATCATCTCGAGCCTGATCGAAGCGGATACGGTGTGGTCGTGCACGACGTGCCGTGCTTGCGTGCACGAATGCCCGATGCTGATCGAGCACGTCGATGCCATCGTCGACATGCGCCGCAACCAGACGCTCGTGCACGGCACGGTGCCGGGCAAGGGCCCCGAAGTGCTCGCGAATCTGCGCGAGACGGGCACGGCGGGCGGCTACGACAAGGCGGCCCGTTACGACTGGTCGGTCGATCTGAGCTCGCCTGTCGCGCAGCCGGGCAAGCCTGTCGATGTGCTGCTCGTTGCCGGCGAAGGCGCGTTCGACATGCGCTATCAGCGCACGCTGCGCTCGCTCGTCAAGGTGCTGAACAAGGCGGGTGTCGACTACGCGGTGCTGGGTGCACAAGAGACGGATACGGGCGACGTCGCGCGGCGTCTCGGCGATGAAGCCACGTTCCAGCGCATGGCAAAGCAGATGATGGGCACGTTGTCGACGCTGAACTTCAAACGCATCGTCACCGCCGATCCGCACGTGATGCACAGCCTGCGCAACGAATACCGCGCGCTCGGCGGACGCTACGACGTGCTGCATCACACGACGTTCCTCGCGGAGCTGGTCGCGAGCGGCAAGCTGTCGACGAAAGCCGTCGATGCGTTCAACGACAGGAAGATCACGTATCACGATCCGTGCTATCTGGGCCGCTACAACGGCGAGACGGAAGCGCCGCGCCAGTTGCTGAAGACGATCGGCATCAAGGTCGTCGAGATGGAGCGGCACGGCAAGCGTGGACGTTGCTGCGGCGGTGGCGGCGGTGCGCCGCTGACGGACATCCCCGGCAAGCAGCGCATTCCCGATATCCGCATCGCCGACGCGCGTGCGATCGGCGCGGAAGTGGTCGCGGTGGGCTGCCCGAACTGCACGGCGATGCTCGAAGGCGTGGTCGGTCCGCGTCCCGAAGTGCTCGATGTGGCCGAACTCGTTGCGGCAGCGCTGGAGTGAACGATGAACACAACCATCAAACGTATCGATCCGCGCCGCCCGTTCGTCATCACGGCGGCAGGACTGAAGCGCATCACGCTCGGCGCGGAACATGTGGCGGGCGCATCGTATGACGATGCATTGCAGACGGGCGCGCATGGTCACGCTGCCGCCAGGTCGCTGCGCACGACGCAGACGCCGCAGCACACGCTGCTCGTTGTCGCGCACAGCGATCGCGGCGGTCTCGACGATCACGCGCGTCAGGCACTGGCCGCTGCCGCATTGATCGCGGACGCGGCGACGCAAGTCGCGCTGCTGGTGCTCGGCGAACTGAAGGACGACGCGGCCGCGCTCGGCGCGGACAAGGTGGTCGAGCTGCCGTCGTTCGACCGCCGCGCGTTTGCGCCGGAGCGCGAAGTGCAGGCCGTGGCCGCCTGCGTCGCGCAGCTCTCGCCCAAGCACATTCTGATGCCCGACAACGCGACAGGCGACGGCGATCTCGGTCGCCGTTACGCAGCGCTCGCGGGCGCGAGCATCTCGACGCATGTCGTGCAGATCGACGCGAAGGCCGTGTCGACGTATGCGCAGGCGAAGAAGGCCTACGCGACGCGCGCGCTGCCCGACGTGATCCTGCTCGCAGCGGGTGCAGTCGATACGCGCCTGCCGTTCATCGGCGCGGGCGAGCGCATCGAGATGCCGGCGCTCGCGCAAACGGATAACGCGTCGAATAGCGCGTACCGCGATCTCGGCATCGAGGAAATCGATGCCGCGCAGGTCGCGCTGGAAGAAGCGGACTTCATCGTGTCGGCGGGCAACGGCGTCAACGACGTCGCCGTGTTCGAGAAGCTCGCGAGCACGTTCGGCGCGGCGATCGGCGCGAGCCGCGTCGCCGTCGACAACGGCATGTTCACGCGCGACAAGCAGATCGGCGCGACGGGCAAGACGGTCGAGGCGAGCGTCTATATCGCGTTCGGCATTTCGGGCGCGGTGCAGCACCTGCAAGGCATCAAGGATTGCCGCCATGTGATCGCGGTGAACCTGGACGGCAGCGCGCCCATCGTCAAGCGCGCGAACCTCACGATCATCGGCGATACGCAAGCGACCATCGCGTCGCTGATCGACGAGATCGATCGCGCGCGGGCCGCGCGTTCTTCTGCAACTGCGCCCGTTACGAAGTCCATCGTCGAAGGAGTCGCGGCATGAACGGCAAGCTCGAAAAAATCGCGGTGCTCGTGTCGGTCGGCAAGCATCCTGTGAGCGGCGTCGCGCGCTATAGCCGCAACGATGCCGCCGCGCTCGAAATCGGCCGTCAATTGTCGAGCCAGCACGCCGCGCATCTCGATGTGCTGCACGCGGGCGATCCGGGTAATCCCGCACTCGAAGAGTATCTGGCGCTGGGCGCCGAGCGCGTCGAAGTGCTGACGTGCGGCGCCAACGACGATGCCGTGAGCGCGCTCGCCGCCCGCCTGAAGGGCTACGACCTCGTGCTGACGGGCACGTGCGCGGAGGGCGCGTTCGACAGCGGCATGCTGCCCTACCGGCTCGCGGACGCGCTCGCGTATCCGCTCGTCGGCACGGCCGTCGATCTGACAGTGGCGGGCGGCCGCGCGACCGTGCGGCAATTCTTGCCGAAAGGCGTGCGTCGCCGCGTGGATGTCGCGTTGCCCGCTGTCGTCGCCGTGCATCCGCTTGCGACCGTCACGCCGCGCTACGCGTACGCGCGGCTGCGCGCGGGCACGATCCAGCCGCAGCGCGCGCAGGCGCGCGCCGACGCGGAAGCCGCGCAATGGACGCTGTCGCCCGTCACGCGCAAACCGGTGCGCCTCGCGGCCGCCGAGAAGCGCTCGGGCCATGCCCGCATGCTGTCCGCGACGACGACGGAAAGTCGTGGCGGAAGCGTCGTAATTGAAGGGACTTCGGTCGAAAAAGCACAAGTGATACTCGGCTATTTGCGCGAGCATCAACTCATCGATTACTGATTTGCGCCGCACCACACGGCCTCGCACCCCGGAGCACACATGAAAGTATCGGCAGACATTCGCGCGCTGGTCGATCGGCGCAAGAAGGGTTACAGCCTCGAAGCACCGTTCTATCTGAGCGACGAAATCTTCGCGCTCGATATGGACGCGATCTTCCGCCAGCACTGGATTCAGGTCGCCATCGAGCCGGATGTTCCCGAGCCGGGCGACTACGTCACCGTCGAGCTGGGCAACGACTCGATCCTGATCGTGCGCGACGACGACATGCAGGTGCGCGCGTTCCATAACGTGTGCCGCCATCGCGGCGCGCGCCTGTGCAACGAGGACAAAGGTTCTGTCGGCAATATCGTTTGCCCGTACCACAGCTGGACGTACAGCCTGACGGGTGACCTGATGTTCGCGGAACACATGGGCGAGCAGTTCGACCGCTGCAAGCACAGCCTGAAGGGCGTGCACGTCGAGAACCTCGCGGGTCTGATCTTCGTGTGCCTCGCCGAGAAGCCGCCCGTCGATTTCGGCGTGATGCGCGCGGCGATGGAGCCGTATCTGCTGCCGCACGATCTGCCGAACTCCAAGATCGCCGCGCAGATCGACATCATCGAAAAGGGCAACTGGAAGCTCACGATGGAGAACAATCGCGAGTGCTACCACTGCGTCGCGAACCATCCCGAGCTGACCATTTCTCTCTACGAGTACGGCTTCGGCTATCAGCGCTCGCCCGCCAACGCCGAGGGCATGGATGCGTTCGAGCGCACCTGCATCGAGCGCGCGAAGCAGTGGGAAGACTTGAATCTGCCTTCTTTGGAAATCGACCGTCTGCTGGACGTGACGGGTTTCCGCACGCAGCGCTTGCCGCTCGATCGCAGCGGCGAATCGCAGACGCTCGATGCGAAGGTCGCGTCGAAGATGCTGCTCGGCGAATTCGAGCAGGCGGACCTGGGTGGCCTGTCGTTCTGGACGCAGCCGAATTCGTGGCATCACTTCATGAGCGATCACATCGTGACGTTCTCAGTGATTCCGCTGTCGGCGGGCGAGACGCTCGTGCGCACGAAGTGGCTCGTGCACAAGGACGCGCAAGAGGGCGTCGATTACGACGTGAAGAACCTGACGGCCGTGTGGAACGCGACCAATGACCAGGACCGTACGCTCGTCGAGTTCTCGCAGCGCGGCGCGTCGAGCAGCGCGTATGAGCCGGGTCCGTATTCGCCGTACACGGAAGGTCTCGTCGAGAAGTTCAGCGACTGGTATGTGCAGCGCCTCGCCGCGCACATCGATGATTCCGCTTCGGAACAGCGCACGATCAACATCAAGGCCGTCTAAGGCATTGAACCGCGCTTTGAAGAAAACCAACGGGATGCCTGGCGGCAAGTGGAGCAAGCAATGATGCGCGATGCAGCAACCTTCGAACCGGCCGAAAGCCGCGTGACGAAGCCTGAATTCTGGAGCGCGTTGCCGGCGCGCTGGACGAGCGATGTCGAGGAAACGCTCGTCTGCTGCCAGGTTCGTCAGGAAACGCACGACGTGAAGAGCTTTTTTTTCCGTTCGCCGGAAGGCCGTGCGTTCATGTTCGAGCCGGGGCAGTTCATCACGCTCGAACTCGATATCGAAGGCGAGACGATCAATCGCTGCTACACGATCTCGTCTTCGCCGACGCGCCCGCACACCATTTCGATCACCGTGAAGCGCGTGCCGGGCGGCAAGGTGTCGAACTGGCTGCATGACAACCTGCGGGCGGGCGCGCGCGTGCGCGTGCTCGGACCGGCGGGCGAGTTCACGTGCGCGCGGCATCCGGCGCGCAAGTATCTGTTTCTGTCGGCTGGCTCGGGCATCACGCCGCTGATGTCGATGAGCCGTGCGCATCACGAGCTGAGCGAAGATCGCGACATCGTGTTCGTGCACAGCGCGCGCACGCCCGACGACATCATCTTCTCGCGCGAGCTCGATCTGATCGCGGCGAATCAGGCCAATTTCAGGACGTCGTTCGTCTGCGAGCGACTCGGCAATCGCACGAACTGGCCCGGCATTACCGGCTTTCTGACGTTGCCGCTGCTGAAGCTGATCGCACCGGACTTCATGGAGCGCGAGATCTTCACGTGCGGCCCCGCGCCGTACATGAAGGCCGTACGCGATCTGCTCGACGAAGCGGGCTTCGATCGCAAGCAGTATCACGAAGAGAGCTTCTCATTCGAGACGCTGATCGAAAGCGAGCCGGACGTCGCGGCGGAAGTACTCGAAGCGGAGGAGAAAGCGGGCGCGAATGGACGGGACGGAACGGCGAACGGCACGCAGACTTTCGCGGTGAGCTTCTCGCGTAGCAACCGGACGATCGAGTGCGCTTCGTCACAGCATGTGCTCGATGCCGCGCGCCAGTCGGGCGTGCGTCTGCCTGCATCGTGCACGCAGGGCATGTGTGGAACGTGCAAGGTGAAGCTCGTGTCGGGTCAGGTGGACATGAAGCACAACGGCGGCATCCGTCAGCGCGAAATCGATCAGGGGATGGTGCTGCTGTGTTGCAGCAAGCCGTTGAGTGATCTCATCGTGGATAAGTAGTTTTTTTGTCTGCGACGCTGGGTTGTTTTGCCCTTATCGCTGGCATCCGCGATGCGCCTCGCGGCGCGGGCGTTGCCCCTGTGCGGGGCGGCACCTAAAGAAAGCCGCTCACACCGCCAATGCTCTGTATTACCCACGGGCTCTCAACGGCCCCGTGTTTCACGCGGCAGTGTGCTCGCTTATGTTCGTTGCCAACGTTCTTGCTAAACGCCTCACCCGCTTCATGCGCGTGTGGCACGGCTAAAGGGCGTTGAAGATCTCAGTGCCGCATTTCGGTAGTGAACGAAGTTGTAGCGTCGTACAGGGCGCAGCCCGCACTGTTGCCGCATCGCGTAGCGAGGGTGTCCTGTGCGGTGCGAATGCCTACACACAGTTTGCCGCAAAGGGGCCGGGGATATTCGATGTCGCAAGCCGCAACGCAGGTGCATGAGGCAGGTGAGGCATCGAATAAACGCGCTGGCGACGCGCATGAGATAGCACACTGGCGCATGAAGCATGGGGCCGCTGAGAGCCCGTGGGTAATACAAAGCATTGGCGGTGTGAGCGGCTTTCTTTTGCCTACTTTTCTTTGCCGCGGCAAAGAAGAGTAGGTGCCGCCCCGCACAGGGGCAACGCCCGCGCCGCGAGGCGCATCGCGGATGCCCGCGAAGGGCAAGGCAAACGAACGCAATTGCGGATGCCCGCGAAGGGCAAAACAAACGAACGCGTTCGCAGATGTCCGCGATAAGGGCAAAACAAAACCAGCGTCGCAGACAAAAAAACAACACGTCGCATACAGACAAGTAAACGTCGCAAAGCCGACCACCTCATATATTCTGGTTGGCGATTCTAAAAGCTATACCGCGCGTGCGGACACAAGGAGATCGACCATGAAGCACCTGAAGAAGCTGATGTTGTGCGGGGCACTGATCGCAACGATGAGCGCCATCGGAACGGCAGCCGCGGACACCAAGCCGACGATCAAGATCGGCTACGTCGAGGGCTGGGACGACAGCGTTGCGACGTCGAACGTTGCTGCGCAGATCATCGAGAAGCGCCTGGGTTATCCCGTACAGCTCGTGCCCGTCGCAGCGGGCATCATGTGGCAGGGCGTCGCGCGCGGCGACCTCGACGCGACGCTGTCCGCGTGGCTGCCGATCACGCACGGCGCGTACTGGGATCAGTTCAAGGGCAAGGTGCAGGACCTCGGCGCCAACTATACGGATGCGAAGATCGGCCTGATCGTGCCCGCTGACGTGCCGGAGAAGAGCATCTCGGATCTCGGAGCGCACAAGGCGGACTTCGGCGGACGCATCGTCGGGATCGACGCGGGCGCGGGTGTGATGAAGAAAACATCGGATGCGATCAAGGCCTACAACCTCGATTACCAGCTGATGCCGAGCTCGGGTAGCGCAATGACGGCGGAACTCGCGCGCGCGATGAATGCCAATAAGCCTGTAATCGTCACGGGGTGGATACCGCACTGGATGTTTGCAAAGTGGAAGCTGAAGTTCCTCGAAGACCCGAAGAAGGTGTATGGCGAAGCCGAGCATGTCGACAGCGTCGTCAATCCGGGCCTCGATACGAAGGCTCCCCAGGTGGTCGCGTTTCTGAAGAAATTTCAATGGAAGCCGGGCGAAATCGACAGCGTGATGCTGTCGACGGAGAACGGCGCCAAGCCTGCTGATGCAGCCGGATCGTGGATCTCCGCACATGGCGACCGCGTGAACAGCTGGCTGGGCGGAGCACAATGACCGTCCTTCTCTAACGCGTTCTGACGAGCGTTTTACGGTGATGCGGATGCGCTGCGCGCGCATCCGCATTGCTGATGTTGTATCTGGTTGCTTGTGTTCCAGCCAGCGCGCAGGTTCCTACAAGGAGACTCTGGATGGATCGGACAGGACTGCGCACGCGCAGTATCGAAGGCGCAGCAGACGGCGCCGCACATGAAGGCCACTCGCTGCAACGCGGCCTCACATGGAAAGACGCATTCTGGGTGACGAGCGGCGTGCCGGGCGGCGTGCTGTTCACAATCGGCGGCGTATCGGCGACGATCGGTCAGCCGGCATGGGCCGTCTGGGTCGCTGCGATCCTGATGGGCCTCATTCAAAGCGCCACTTACGCCGAAATTTCAGGGCTTTTTCCGCACAAGTCGGGCGGCGCGTCCGTGTATGGCGCGATGGCCTGGGTGCGCTACAGCAAGACCATTGCGCCCGTTTCGGTGTGGTGCAACTGGCTCGCGTGGTCGCCGATGCTGGCATTGGGCACCGGGCTTGCCGCCAACTACGCGCTCTCGAGTCTCTACGCGCCCGATGCCGCGATCAACACGTGGCGCCTGACGTTGCTCGATCTCGGCTTCATCAAGCAAGGGCTTTCGCTGCGCATCAACGCGACCTTCATCGTCGCGGCGATCTTTCTGCTCATCACGTTCAAGCTTCAGCATAGCGGCGCATCGAAGGCCGCGAAGACGCAGCGCATTCTAGGCATCGCTTCTTTGGCGCCGCTGCTGATCGTCGGTATCGTGCCGTTCGTGACGGGCGACGTGCCCGCCGCGCATCTGTGGCCGCTGATGCCGCTCGGGCACGACGCACGGGGCAATCTGACGGCATCGACGTTCGGTTCGTGGAACGGCTCGGGCATCACGATGGCGTTTGGCGCGATGTTCATGGCGGGCTGGGCCGCGTACGGCTTCGAAACGGCGGTCTGCTATACGCGCGAGTTTCGCAATCCACGCACCGATACCGTGAAGGCGATCTTCTGGTCGGGCATGGCGTGCCTGCTTGTGATGACGCTCGTGCCGCTCGCGTTCCAGGGCGTGCTGGGCACGAAGGGCATGCTCGATCCGAAGATCGCGGACGGCACGGGCGTGGCCGCGGCGATGGCGCATATGGTCGGCGGCGGTGCGATCGTGTTCGACGTGGTCGTGATCATGTTGATGCTGACGATCCTGCTGATCGTGATGACGTCGATGATGGGTTCGTCGCGCACGCTGTATCAGGCGTCCGTCGACGGCTGGCTGCCGAAGTACCTGTCGCACGTCAACGAGCACGGCGCGCCCACGCGCGCAATGTGGACCGACCTCGGCTTCAACCTGGTCCTGCTGCTGATGTCGGACTACATGACGGTGCTGTCGATCTCGAACGTCTGCTACATGATCTTCGTGTTCCTGAACCTGCAATCGGGCTGGATTCACCGCCTGGATCGCGCTGACGCGGATCGTCCGTTCCGCTGCCCGACGTGGTTGCTCGCAGCGGGCGCGCTGTGCGGCTATCTGGATCTCGCGTTCATCGGCGCAGGCGCTGATCTTCAGGGCGTGGGCACGATGCGCAATGGTCTGATCGCGATGCTGCTGATCGTGCCCGTGTTCATGTTCCGCCATTATTGGCAGGATCGCGGGCGGTTTCCGGCGCGCATGGCGCAGGACATGGAATGGCGAGGCGGTGTGCGGCCCGCTGGCCTACGGGGCTTCTTGCCGTATGGCGCGTTGCTGCTCGCGGTCTTCGTAGTGTGGTTCTCGCACGACCTCGCGAAATCATTCTTCTAATTCTTTAACGTCAATTGGCCGCCGCGTTTGCTGTTGCAACGCGGCGGCTTTTGCTTTTTTAGCGCACTCTGTTCGATGTTGCTTAAAAACCTTTAGAGCACTTTTAAAGCACGACGGTTCTATCGCCATTGATGAACACGCGCCGCTCGACGAACGCCTTCACGGCGCGCGCAAGCGTGATGCACTCGACGTCGCGTCCGACGGCGAGCATGCGCTCCGGTCCGTACGAGTGATCGACGCGCTGCACTTCCTGTTCGATGATGGGGCCTTCGTCGAGATCGTCGGTGACGAAGTGAGCCGTCGCGCCGATCAGCTTGACACCGCGCGCATGCGCCTGGTGATACGGCCGCGCACCCTTGAAGCCGGGTAGGAACGAGTGATGGATATTGATCGCGCGGCCCGCGAGCTTGCGGCTCGTTTCGTCGGACAAGATCTGCATGTAGCGCGCGAGAATCATCAACTCGGCGCCCGACGATTCGAACAGATCGAGAATCTGCGCTTCCTGTTGCGCACGCGTGTCCGCCGTCACGGGGAAATGATGAAAGGGCAGGCCGTGCTGTGCGGCAAGCGGTTCGAAGTCGGGATGATTCGACGCGATGCCGACGATGTCCATCTTCAGTTCGCCCATTCGCCAGCGGAACAGCAGATCGGCGAGACAGTGCTCCAGTTTCGACACCATGATCAGCACCTTGGGCCGCGCGTCGAGGTCGTGCATCGACCACGTCATGTCGAAATCGGCGGCGATGGGGTGAAACTCGCGGCGCAACGTGTCGATCTGCAACGCGGACACCGGCGCGTTTTCGCTGGCCACGCCATGAAACACGCAGCGCACGAAAAAGCGCGAGCTGATGTCGTCGTCGAATACGGTCAGTTCGTCGATATAGCCATGGTGCCGATCGAGAAAGCCGACGACGGCGGCGACCTGGCCGGCGGCGCTCGGGCACGAAAGGGTCAGCGCGAACTGTTTGGAGCGATCGGTGGCGGGCATGCGAGTCCTCTGTATTTCGATGTGGGATTCCCGCATGGCCGTGCCAAACGTCGTGCAGCGCATTGCGGCGCGGCAAGCGGGATGATCAAGTAAATCAGCCCAATTTGCGCGCGCATAGAACCGATGCGCCGTGCTCGTAGTATCGGAGCGTCAGGCGTGCGCGTGCTCGATCACGTGGATCAGTTCATCGAACAGCCAGCGCCGGAAAAGCGGCACGGCCGCGGGCGCGGGACGGCTGGGCGGGCAGACGAGGTAGTAGCCGCGCTCCGTGGTGACGGGCGTCTCCAGCAGGCGCACGAGCTGGCCCGACGCGATGAGCTCGTCGGTGAGAGGTGTCCAGCCCAGCGCGACGCCCTGGCCCATCAGCGCGGCCTGCACGACAAGCGAATAGCTGTTGAACATCATGCCCTGGCTTTGTTCCGGCGCGGGCAAACCGTATGCAGCGAACCACGTGTGCCACGCGAGCCAGCGTTCGGGCTCGGTGGGCTGCACGTGCAGCAGCGGCAGATGCGCGAGATCTTCGGCGCACATGACGGGGGTGTGCGCGTCACGAAACGCGGGCGAGCAGACGGGTGTGACCGTTTCGGGGAAAAGGCGCGTCGACGTGCAGGGCGGCCAATGGCCGTCGCCGAACGCGATCGCGATGTCGGCGTGATCGCGGTGCGGGTCGTAGCCGAGTTGCGACGTGACGATCTTCACGTTGACGCCGGGCATCGACGTGTTCAGACGCGCGAGACGCGGCATCAGCCAATAGGTCGCGAAACCCGCGTCGGTGAGGATCGTTAGCGAGCCCGTGGCGCGGCGCGCGCGGATATCGGCTGTGGCTTCGCGGATCGTGTCGAGGCCGCTGCGCACGGCCTGATAGAGCAACGTGCCTTCCGGCGTGAGCGTCACGCCGCGATGACCGCGTTCGAAGAGCGGCGTGCCGAGTTCTTCTTCGAGCTGCACGATGCGCTGGCTGACGGCGGGCTGCGTCGAGCCGAGCTCGCGCGCGGCGGCCGTGAAGCTCGCGAGGCGCGCGGCCGATTCAAACGCCGTGAGCGTCTGCATCGGTGGAAGGCGGTCTGGTCCCGGCATAACATCCCCTTATGGGCCGATAAGCGTGCGCCGCCTTCACAACGTTTTAATGAGCGGCAATAGTGACGTGCATGCGGCGAGTCACTACATTGATGCGTCGCCGCGCAAGCAAGCGCAATCCTCCGATTCTAATCCGCCCCGCCCATGAGCCTTAATACAAAGCAGAATATCCTTATCCTGATGGCCGATCAGATGACGCCGTTTGCACTGCGCGCGTACGGCAACCAGGTTTCACTGACGCCGCGCATCGATGCACTCGCGAAAGAAGGCGTCGTATTCGACTCGGCTTATTGCGCGAGCCCCTTGTGCGCGCCCGCGCGTTTTTCAATGATGGCGGGCAAGCTGCCCGCTGCAATCGGTGCTTACGATAACGCCGCCGAATTGCCCGCGCAAACGCTGACATTCGCGCACTATCTGCGCGCTGTGGGCTACCGGACGATCCTCTCCGGCAAGATGCATTTCTGCGGCCCCGACCAGTTGCATGGTTTCGAAGAGCGGCTGACGACGGACATCTATCCCGCCGATTTCGGCTGGGTGCCGGATTGGGAACATCCGGACGTGCGGCCGAGCTGGTATCACAACATGAGCTCGGTGCTCGATGCGGGCCCGTGCGTACGCACGAACCAGCTCGATTTCGACGACGAAGTGACGTACACCGCGCGCCAGAAGCTGTACGACATCGTGCGCGAGCGCGCGGCGGGCGGCGATACGCGGCCCTTCTGCATGGTCGCGTCGCTCACGCATCCGCACGATCCCTATGCGATCCCGCGGCAGTACTGGGACCTGTATAGCGGCGATCAGATCGACATGCCGCGCGTGTCGCTGACGCGCGAAGAGAGCGATCCGCATTCGAAACGCCTGCGCGATGTCTACGAGGCCGACCTGACGCCGCCGACAGAGCAGCAGGTTCGCAACGCGCGGCATGCGTACTACGGCGCGCTGTCTTATGTCGATGCGCAGTTCGGCGCGATTCTCGACACGCTCAGCGCAACAGGTCTCGCCGACGACACGATTGTCATCGTCACGTCGGACCACGGCGAAATGCTCGGCGAGCGCGGGCTCTGGTACAAGATGACATGCTTCGAAGGCGGCGTGCGTGTGCCGCTGATCGTACACGCGCCGAAGCAGTACCGCGCGCATCGCGTGGCCGCGTCGGTTTCGCATGTCGATCTGCTGCCGACGCTCGTCGAAATGGCATCGGGTGCGCACCGAACCGAATGGCCCGATCCCATCGACGGACGCAGCCTGGTGCCGCATCTGCTCGACGACGGCGGGCACGACGAAGCGATCGTCGAGTACTTCGCGGAAGGCGCGATTGCACCGTTGCTGATGATCCGTCGAGGCAGGTACAAGTTCATTCATACGCCCGTCGATCCGGATCAGCTTTACGACCTCGCGGACGATCCGCACGAGCGAGTGAATCTCGCGCAAGAGCCTGCTGCGGCCACACTGGTCGACGCATTTCGCAAGGAAATCGCACAGCGTTGGGACGTGCCCGCGCTGCATCGTTCGGTGCTCGCGAGCCAGCGGCGCAGGCGCTTTCATTTCGAAGCAACTACGCAAGGCGTGATCCGCTCGTGGGACTGGCAGCCTTTCACCGACGCGAGCCAGCGCTACATGCGCAATCACATCGAACTCGACACGCTCGAAGCAATGGCGCGTTATCCGCGCGTCGTCGCGCGCTGATGCAATACACGATGTAAGTCGACGGAACACGACAAACTCATTACGGGAGCCCACGATGAACAGACACTGGAGAAGTTCGCTTGTGAAGGCCGCGCTGACGCTCGCAGCATTCGGCGCAGCCTTGACGGGATCGTCGCATGCCGCGGAGCCGCAAAGCTGCACGCAGGTCCGCATGGCCGATCCCGGCTGGACCGACATCGACGCGACGAACGCCGTGGCAGGCGTACTGCTCAAGGCGCTGGGCTATCAGCAGAACGTGTCGAATCTATCCGTGCCGATTACATATCAAGGCTTGAAGAAAGGGCAGATCGACGTGTTTCTCGGCAACTGGATGCCCGCGCAAGGTCCGCTTGTGAAGCCGTTCATCGACGACCATTCGATCGATGTGCTGCACGCCAATCTGGTCAACGCGAAGTTCACACTGGCCGTACCGGATTATGTCGCGGCAGCGGGCGTGCATTCGTTCGCCGATCTCATCAAGCATGCCGATCAGTTCAACGGAAAGATCTATGGTATCGAGCCGGGCGCGCCGGCAAATCAGAACATCAAGAAGATGATCGCCGACAAGGCATTTGGACTCGGCGACTGGAAGATTGTCGAATCGAGCGAAACGGGCATGCTCACGCAGGTCGAGCGCGCGGTACGCGACAAGCAGTGGATCGTCTTCCTCGCGTGGGAGCCGCATGTGATGAACACGAAGTTCCATTTGACCTATCTGTCAGGCGGCGATGCGTATTTCGGCCCGAACTACGGCGGCGCGACGGTGAATACGGTCACTCGCGCGGGCTTTGCGGGGCAGTGCACGAATCTCGCGAAGCTCTTCCAGCAGATGACCTTCAACGTCGACATGGAAAACCAGATCATTTCGAATGTGCTGCAAAACAAGGTCGATGTGAATACGGCAGCGATGAATGCGCTGAAGGGCAACCCCGCATTGTTGAATGCATGGCTCAAAGGCGTGACGACCACGAGCGGCAACGACGGATTGCAGGCCGTGCAGGCACAACTCGGCATTCACTAAAGCGGCATTATCGGCACTCCAATAGAGGCGCGCAGTTCTGCAATGGGACGCGCGCTTTTGTTTTATCGCACATGTCGCTGCCAGACCAAAGTGTGTCGCGTTTGGTCGAGTTGCTCGAAATATGGATTTGTACTGTGCCTTGATCGTCGTGCAGTGTGCACACGACGCGGAGTTCGCTTCGCATTCCTATACCCCGATATCCTCATAGCCAGGCAAGAGAGAACGACACAATGAAAAAGCTGAATGCCGCAGCACTGACAGGCGTCGCGTTCGCGCTCGCCGGAGTTTCGAATGCGAGTCACGCACAAAGCAGCGTCACGTTGTATGGGATCATCGATGCGGGCATCACGTACGTGAACAACACAGGCGGCTCGCACGTCGTCAAGTTCGACGATGGCGTTTCGTATGGCAACCGCTTCGGCATCAAAGGTACGGAGGACCTGGGCGGCGGTTTGCAGGCGGTATTCGCACTTGAGAATGGCTTTCACCTCGGCAACGGTCAATTGGGCTTCGGCAGCACGATGTTCGGGCGCCAGGCTTATGTGGGACTCAAGAACCAGTGGGGCACGCTGTCGTTCGGCAATCAGCTGGATATGACGAACGAGATTCTGACCACATACAACATTTCTGGGTGGGCGAGCGGCTATGCAATTCACCAGGGCGACTTCGACCGGTTCAACGGTGACCGTCTGCCCAATTCGGTGAAGTTCCTGTCGAATGAATTCGCGGGCTTCATTTTTGGCGGCATGTACTCGTTCGGCAATGTCGCGGGCAATTTCCATCAGGACAGCGCATGGAGCGTCGGCGCGCACTATGCGAATGGCTCCTTTACGGTCGGCACTGCTTATACGCAGCTGAATAATCCGCACGGCATCTATGCGTTCGACCCGTATGCAATGATTGGCGTGCATACGTTTCTGGGCCAGCAGGTGGTCACCGTCGATCCGGCGACAGGTGCGCGAACCGATCTCTTTTCCAGCAATCCCTTCCCCGTCGACAAGCAGGGCACTTTGGGCGTGGGTTCGAGCTATGCGATCGGCAACGTGACGTTGATGGGCAACTTCAGCTACACGACGATCAAGGGACTCGGCGTCACGTCACACATGAAGGTAGCGGAGGGCGGCGCGGACTGGCAGGTCACGCCGGCGTTCAGCGTAATCGGCGGCTATCAATACACGAACTTCGAGGGCCATCACTGGAATCAGGGCTCGCTCGGCGCGCATTACCTGCTGTCGAAGCGGACGGACGTGTATATCTCGGGTGACTATCTGAAGGCTTCGAATGGCGTCGATGCGGTGATCGGCTATAGCTTCACGCCATCGACGACAACAACGCAAGCCGATGTGCGAATCGGCATGAGGCACTCGTTCTGATTTCATTTGCCCGCGACGGCCTTGTGCGGTCTTTTAGTCCGTCGCGGACATACGCCTCGTTCAAGGCAAGGCATTCTCCCGCGTCGTACTCACCACTCCGCCAGCACTGGAACGTATCGGCCTGCGATCGTCGCGCGGGCTTGCTCCAAACCTCGCACGATATGTGCGCGAGAAGTGCGATGGCGATTCGAAGCCACACGCGACACAGATCGCCGTAATCGACATATCCGTTTGCCGCAAAAGCTCTCGCGCGCGATCGAGCCGCAATTGCAGATAGAAATGCGTCGGTGTGTCCTTGAGCGACGAGCAGAAGAGCCGTTCCAGCTGTCTGCGCGTGACGCCGATTTCCTGCGCCAGGTCGGCGGGTGTCAACGGCTCTTCCATATTCTGTTCCATCACGCCGATCACCTGAATCAGCTTGCGGTTGTGCACGCCATAACGCGCGGCAATTTCCATTCGCTGATGATCGGAGCGCTGACGTATGCGGCTCACCACGAACTGCTCGGAGATCGACGAAGCGAGTTCCGCGCCATGACTGCGCGAAATGAGGTCGAGCATCATGTCGATGGATGCCGTGCCGCCCGCGCACGTAATGCGCCGATCGCCGATTTCGAATAGCTCTTCGCTCGCCTCGACGGCGGGATAGCGCTCGCGAAACGCGGAGAGCGCTTCCCAATGCAAGGTCACGCTGTCCGTTGGGCGCAGCAGGCCCGCTTCCGCGAGGATGAACGCGCCTGTGTCGATGCCGCCGAGCGTCGCGTGCGCGCGGTCGAGACGTTTGAGCCAGTCGCCGAGCGCACGGCTATAGCATGCAAGCGGCTCGAAACCCGCGACCACGAAGACCGTTTGCGCGTAGTCGACATTGCCGAACGCGCTTTCCGCATTCAGCGAAATGCCGTTGCTCGCGGCGACGGGCGCGCCGTCAACGCTCAGTATGTGCCAGCGATACAGGTTCTCGCGAAAGCGGTTCGCGACGCGCAAAGGCTCGATGGCCGACATGAAGCCGATGGCTGAAAAGCCCGGCAGCAGCAGGAACGAAATGTCTTCGGGCATCGCTCGATCTTCTCGATCTCAGGTGAAGCGGATTCGTCGAATCGGGCGAGCGTAGCAAGTGCCATGCTATGCGGCAAGCCGCGCCAAAAATCCGCATTGCGATTGCGCGGCGCACAAATGAGCGCCCACCGCGCGCCCAGCAAGTTGCATGCTGGTTTTCCCTCATGGTCGCGCGCAAGCAAGAAGGGGTCGCTGGCGGTCGATTTTGGGGAAATATGGGCCTGTACCTTTGCTTCACACCAGTCGTTTTCGGGTCGTCTCACTACCCGCCCATATCGTGGGCGTTACAGGACACGCTGCGAATCGTGTCGAAGGGGATCGTCATGAAGTTGCGCATCAAAGTCGTTACCGCATGTCTCGCCGGCCTTGTCACGGGCCTTCTTGCGACGCTGTCGCAGCCCGCGCTCGCGCAGGACCCGCCGAGTTGCCGCGCCGTCCATTTCGCCGACATTGGCTGGACCGATATCACATCGACGACGGCGCTCGCGTCGACGGTATTCGAAGGGCTAGGTTATCAGCCCGTGACGACGGTGGCCTCTGTGCCCATCTCCTTTGCCGGATTGAAGAGCAAGCAGCTCGACGTTTCGCTCGGCTACTGGTGGCCCGTGCAGGAAAAGGCAATCGCGCCGTTCGTCGAGTCGAAATCGATCAACGTATTGCAGCCGCCGAATCTGACGGGCGCGAAAGCCACGTTCGCTGTACCGACCTACGAATACGACGCGGGACTCAAGACCTTTGCCGATATCGCAAAGCATCGCGCGGAACTCGACGGCAAGATCTACGGCATCGAGCCGGGCAGCAGCGCGAATGCCGCGATCCAGAAGATGATTGCGACCAATCAGTTCGGGCTCGGTGGCTTCAAGCTTGTCGAATCGAGTGAAGCGGGCATGCTCGTCACCGTCGAACGCGCGGTGCGGGAGAAGAAATGGATCGTCTTTCTCGGCTGGCAGCCGCATCCGATGAACATTCAGATCGACATGAAGTACCTGAGCGGCAGCGAAGGCGTATTCGGCCCCAATGACGGCGAGGCGCGCGTCTACACACTGACGTCGCCCGACTTCCTGACGCGTTGCCCGAACGCCGGAAAGCTCGTCAGCAATCTTCGCTTTACGACGCAAATCGAAAACGTCGTGATGCAGTCGGTGATGAAAAAGGAGAAGCCTTCCGATGTTGCAAAGACCTATCTGAAACAGAACCCGCAATTGCTCGATCAATGGCTGGCTGGCGTAAAGACGTATGACGGCAAGGACGGCTTGCCCGCCGTCAAGGCATATCTCGGTCTTTAAGCCAATGTCTTTAAAGCTCAATTGCTGAAGCTCTGTCTTTAGAGAACAGCAAGTACTTTTTATTCCGACTCTTTAGTTCTAACAGGAATTTGCACGCATGAACCATGAAGTGATCGTGACCTGCGCCGTCACGGGTGCAGGCGATACCGTCGGCAAGCATCCCGCCATTCCCGTCACGCCGAAACAGATCGCCGATGCGGCGATCGAAGCCGCCAAAGCGGGCGCGACGGTCGCGCATTGCCATGTGCGCGATCCGAAAACGGGACGCGGCAGCCGCGACCCGAATCTGTATCGGGAAGTCGTCGACCGCATTCGGTCGGCAAACACGGACGTCATCATCAATCTGACGGCGGGCATGGGCGGCGATCTGGAGATCGGGCCCGGCGAAGATCCGATGCGCTTCGGCGCGAATACCGATCTCGTGGGCGGCCTGACACGTCTTGCGCATGTAGAAGAACTCTTGCCGGAGATCTGCACGCTCGATTGCGGCACGCTCAATTTCGGCGACGGCGACTATATCTACGTATCGACGCCCGCTCAATTGCGTGCGGGCGCAAAGCGCATTCAGGAACTGGGCGTAAAGCCCGAACTGGAGATCTTCGATACGGGCCATTTATGGTTCGCCAGGCAATTGCTCAAGGAAGGGCTGCTCGATGCGCCGCCGCTGTTCCAGTTGTGTCTCGGCATTCCGTGGGGCGCGCCCGCCGATACGGCGACGATGAAAGCGATGGTCGACAACCTGCCGGACGGCGCGCAATGGGCGGGCTTCGGCATCGGGCGCATGCAGATGCCGATGGTCGCGCAGGCGATGCTGCTGGGCGGCCACGTGCGCGTCGGCCTCGAAGACAACATCTGGCTGGACAAGGGTGTTCCCGCGAGCAACGGTTCGCTCGTCACGCGCGCGGTCGAGATCATCGAGCGATTGGGCGGCCGCGCGCTCACGCCCGCCGAAGGGCGCAAGAAGCTCGGCTTGCCGGCGCGCGGCGAACGGCTGCTCGAAAAGCGCGCCGTCGAACAATCCGCGTGAAGTTCAAATAAGGCTTTGCACAATTCCAGAGGATCGTCGGCAATGGCAGTCATCACCAACATCAAGACATTTGCAGCAATCGGCGCCGGCGTGATCGGCAGCGGCTGGGTCGCGCGCGCGCTCGCGCACGGGCTCGACGTAGTTGCGTGGGACCCGGCACCGGGCGCGGAGAAACAGTTGCGCGACAACGTCGCGAACGCATGGCCCGCGCTCGAACGCGTCGGGCTCGCGGAGGGCGCTTCGCAGGATCGCCTGCGTTTCGTGAACACGGTCGAGGCGTGCGTCGCGGATGCCGACTTCATTCAGGAGAGCGCGCCCGAGCGCGAAGAATTGAAGCTCGCGCTGCACGAGCAGATCAGCCGCGCGGCGAAACCCGATGCGATCATCGCGTCGTCGACGTCAGGGCTGTTGCCGACCGACTTCTATGCACGCACATTGCATCCCGAGCGCTGCGTCGTCGGGCATCCGTTCAATCCTGTGTATCTGTTGCCGCTCGTCGAAGTGGTGGGCGGCGAGTGCACGGCGCCTTCGACCATCGATGCTGCGTCGAGCATCTATCGTTCGCTCGGCATGCGGCCGCTGCATGTGCGCAAGGAAGTGCCCGGCTTTATCGCCGACCGTTTGCTCGAAGCGCTATGGCGGGAGGCGCTGCATCTCGTCAACGAAGGCGTCGCGACGACGGGCGAAATCGACGATGCGATCCGCTTTGGCGCGGGCATTCGCTGGTCGTTCATGGGGACCTTCCTCACATACACGCTCGCAGGCGGCGACGCGGGCATGCGCCATTTCATGCAGCAATTCGGGCCCGCACTCGAATTGCCGTGGACCAAGCTCGTCGCGCCGAAGCTGACGGATGGGCTGATCGATCGCGTCGTCGACGGCACGGCGGAGCAGCTGGGTCCGCGCTCGATCAAGCAGCTCGAACGCTATCGCGACGACTGCATCACGAACGTGCTGTCCGCGATTGCCGACGCGAAAGCGCGGCACGGCTTGCATCCCGACGAATAACGTCGCGTAATATGGCTGCACGCGCGGGGCATCGGTGCGAGACGCCCCGCGCGCACGAACATCGTTCAACGCGACGGAGACAATCGCCATGCCGCGACACGCGGAACTGCCTGCGTATCAAGACGTCGTGCGCGCCGAGTGGGTCGACTACAACGGCCATCTGCGCGACGCGTTCTATATGCTGATCTTCAGCTTCGCCACCGATGCGCTGATCGATCAGATCGGCCTCGACGACACCGTGCGCAAGGCGCGCGGTCGCTCGATCTATACGCTCGAAGCGCACATCAGCTATCTGCACGAAATCAAGGAAGGCGCGCAAGTGCGAGTCGAGATGCGCGTGCTCGCACACGACGCAAAGCGCATGCACCTGTACCTCGAAATGTTCGCGGACGACGGCGGCGAACCCGTCGCGGCGGGCGAGCAGATGCTGCTGCACGTCGATACGAGCGGGCCGCGTTCCGCCGTGTTCGATAGCGATGTCGAGGCGCACGTGCGTGCGCTCGTCGATGCGCAAGCCGCGTTGCCCCCTGCGCAATACGCTGGCCGTGTGATCGGTTTGCCCGCGCAGACCCGCAAGTGATGCGTCGGCATTCACAGGCATAATCGGGCAACGCACAAAGGGAGCGCACGTCATGCTCGAACCTGAAATCGTGGCATTCGTCGAACGGACGAAAGCGCTTTATCCGAGCGATCGTTCGGCATCGACGGTCGTCGAGCAGCGCGCGATGTATGAACGTCTCGCCGCTGCCTTCACGCCGCCATTGCCTGAAGGCGTGGGCGTGCACGATGCGCCGTTCACGTCACCCGATGGGCACACGTTCATGCTGCGCCTCTACGCGCCCGCCCAACGCGAGCGGTGCGAGCGATCGCCGGGCACGGTGCTCTATTTTCACGGTGGGGGATTCGTGGTCGGCTCGCTCGCGAGCCACGAATTGATCACGGCGCGCGTCGCGGCGGATACAGGCTTGTGCGTGATCGCCGTCGATTACCGGCTTGCGCCCGAACATCCCGCGCCTGCCGCTCACGACGATTGCCTTGCCGTCACGCGCGCCGCGCTCGTTGGGCGCTTGCCGTTCGGTCCGCTGCCGACGTCGCTGCAACTCGCGGGCGACAGCGCGGGCGCGACGCTCGCGGCGAGTGTCGCGATGCGGTTGCGCGACGAAGGCGTGAAGGGCGTTCGCGGTCTCGCGCTGGTTTATCCGATGCTCGGTGTCGAACCGCAATCGCCCGCGCGCGAGACGGAAGCCGATGCGCCGATGCTCACGCTCGCCGACGTGCGGCGCTACAGCGCGCTGTACTGGGGCGATGAAGCGGGCAACGAAGCGGATAGGGCAGATAGCGGCATCGGCGGCATGCGCGCAAGCGCTTCGGCGCGTATAGCGTGGACGATTCCGCTCGAAGCATCACGCTATGATGGATTGCCGCCGACGCTTGCGATCGGCGTCGAGCACGATCCGTTGCGCGACGATGCGCGCGTGTTCGCCGAACGCATCCGCGCGGCGGGCGGGCAAGCGCATGCCCCTGTCGGCAAGGGCCTTGTGCACGGCTCGTGGCGCGCGCTGGCGACGAGTCCCGGCGTTCGATGGATGCACGGTGAGGTGTGCCGCTTCCTCGCCGACCACGCAGCGGGCTAGCGACTGCAACAACGGCCTGTCGCACGCGATCCTTTTGCGTACGATGCCGCTCATTCTGCCCGGGAATCTTTGCGTTCGATTGTTGCCTGAAACGTCGGTTATGCGGCGAGCGCGTGTTCGAGTTCTTCCGCCGCGAGCGCGTGTTCGAGCACTTCGGCCGCGATCATCGCGGATGCATTGGCGGGAGCCGGGCGCTCGGCCGGCTTGAAGACGGCGTCGCCGCGGCGGATCTTGCGGCGCGATACGGCGCAGGTGCCGGACGAGTGCGCCGAGCGACGGCGCCAGCGCTGCTCGCCATAATGACAGCGGCCCGGTTCGATCCAGCGAATGATTAGCGTTGTGTCAGAGTGCTCGAGTATCTCGATGCGCAACCCGTTGGTGCCCATCAACGGTAAACACTCCAAGGTCGTCATGGTCGGCTCCGTAGTTGTGGTGTTTGCCGAATTTAGTCCCCCGCACGCGTGAGAGCCATTGTGCCGACGTAGAAACACTGTTCCCGATTCCGCAATAATGAGATAGCGGGTATGTACGCGGACGGTAACAGGCCGCTTTGCGGGCGTCTATCGCCATTACATGCAAATCTGCAACGAACTGTTGTATCAGCGGCGGAAAAGGTCGGGATCGCTGGACGGCGTGGATGGGCGCGCACGGCATCCCTTATGATGTGCGCCTTGACAGGCGAGCGGCGCGCCGGAGCCGGGTTCGAGGCAGGTATCCCGCGTGCTCGCTGCCGATGGTCCGTCATCCGGGTCTTTCATCCGGGTCTTTCATCTATTCGCGCTATCTTTGAGCGGGCGGGCCGCTCATGCGGGCAGCCCACGCAGTCCGCTCATTCTACGAGGTCACATGAATCAACGTCCGCCAGATGTCCCATCCGGGGCCGACACGCCCGATCGCCGCAAGATGCAGCGCGTGGCCTCGGCCACGCTGTATGCCGTGATGGTGGTGCTGGCAATCTGGGTGATACGCGACTTCGTGCCTGCGATCGCGTGGGCTTGCGTGATCGCGATTGCGCTGTGGCCGGCATTTCATCGAGTCGAACAACACGACTTCTTCAAGGGACGCACGACGCTGATCGCGACCGTGCTGACCATCGCGATCGGACTGCTGTTTCTGTTGCCCGTCGGGATCGGCATTGCTCAGGCCGCCAACGAAGCGCACGACGTGATCGAGTGGTTGCGCACCGTGCACGAGAACGGCATTCCCGTGCCGGATTTCGTCCAGCATCTGCCGTTCGGTGCGGCGCAGATCGGCGCGTGGTGGGAGGCGAATCTCGCGCAGCCGCTGCGCGACTCGCCCGCAATGAAGGGGCTGCACGGCGATGCCGTCGTGACGTTCGGCCGGCATTTCGGTGCGCGAGCCGCGCATGCGCTGATGCTGTTCGGCTTCATGCTCGTCACGCTGTTCGTGATCTTTCAGGCAGGCCCGAGGCTGTCCGGGTCGCTGATGAAGGGCGTCCAGCGCGCGTTCGGCCACGAAGGCCTGCATCTCGTCGAGCGGATGGCGGCGGCCGTGCGCGGGACGGTGTCGGGGCTCGTCGTGGTCGGCATAGGCGAGGGCGCGCTGCTGTTCGTCGCATACATGTTGACGGGCGTGCCGCACGCAGCGCTGCTCGGATTCGTCACGGCGATCGCCGCGATGCTGCCGTTTTGCGCGCCTGTCGTGTTCTGCGGCGCGGCGCTGTGGCTCTTTATCGTCCAGGGAGCGATCGTCCCTGCGATTGCGCTTGCCGTGTTCGGCTTTATCGTCGTGTTCGTCGCCGAGCATTTCGTGCGCCCCATGCTGATCGGCAATTCGACCCGGCTGCCGTTTCTGCTGGTGCTGTTCGGGATTCTCGGCGGTGCGGAAACCTTCGGCCTGCTGGGTCTGTTCGTCGGCCCCGCGCTGATGACAGTGCTGATGGTGCTGTGGACCGAGTGGATCGAACGCTGATCCACTGATCCCGTTCTGCGCTTTTACGGCGAGTGCTTTCGCGATGCCGCTTCAGCCGGTGACTTGTGTGATTGCCTGATCGGCGTGATCAAGCTGGGCCCGAGCCGCGTAGACGCAAGGTCAGCACGCGAGCGATCGGCGCGGACACTCTGGCGACCGCGAACAGCGAACCGATCGCGACGGTATCCGCGACGAGTCCGAGCGGGACGTTCAGATAGCCGCCCGTGGCGGTGTACAGGAGCGAGTCGACGACCAGCGAGATCACCGTGCCCGCAATGAAGCACAGCAGGCCTTTGCGGCCCACGAGCCCAATCCACGGCAGGCGCTGCGCGATCGCCTTTGCCCAGCCGACGCGCACCATGTTCGCGGCGAGCCACGCGATCGCGAGGAAGTTCACGGCGCGCAGCCACGACAGATTCTGCTTGAGGCTGCCATCGAGCGGCACCGTTTCGACGAACAGCTTGTACCAGGCGACCGTTCCGACCACGGCGCACGCGAGCGCCGTCGCTATCCAGCCATAGCGGTGCGCGCTTGCGCGCTGATAGACGGGCTGCGTCTGCACGATCACACCCAACACGAACATCAACTGCCACGCGAACGGGTTGAAGTCCCATTGCGCGTCTTCGGCGACGGGCAAATGCGGCAGCATCCACGGCGCAATCGACCACACGGCGAGGCTGCCCGCGAGCAGCAGCCAGGGCTTGCTGCGCGCGAGCGGCAAGACGACGGGCACGGCGAACGCGAAGAACGCGTACATCGGCAGAACGGACGCCAGATAAGGCTGACGGCGGAACAGCAGGATGTCGCGCAGCACGGCCGTGGGCGTATCCATCATGTCGTCGAGATCGGTCGTGGCCATGTTGGGCGCGTCGATGCTGAACGCGCTCATCACCGCGCTCACGACGAGCATCAGGACAGCCGTGATCAGAAATGCCCTATACAGCTCGACCGAGCGCCGGAAGAAACGATTGCGCGCGTCGGCTTCCGTGTGGCGCTTCGCCAGCGACGCGTAGGCCGTCGCCGTCGCGAACCCGCCGAGAAAGACGAAGACTTCCGCAGCGTCGCACAGCGCGTACGCATGCAGCGTGGCGCGCGACAGGATGCTGCCGCCGATATGGTCGACGACGATAAACAGAAGAACCAGTCCTCGGAAGAAGTCCAGCTCGATCAGACGGTTTCTTGATGTCTGCATGCGTGTGATGGCAAAGCGCCTCCGCGAAACGGTGCGCGGGCGGCACGCAGCGCAGTTTCGGTGAGGCGGGAAACGGGTGGGGGCGAGTGGCAAGCCTCGTACGTCGTCGCGCGACCAAGGGCCTACGGCGCGACGCGGCTATCCGATGCGTTTGCTCGGGTAATTCTGACAGGTGTCCGCGCAAGCGAAATCGGACCGCTATTATCGCTCAGAGTTCCTCCCGATTGCATTTTCGTTTGAAAGGTGATTGACCGAGATGGGCGGGTGTCTGCGCAGGAAGATGGGTGGTTGGCGAAAACGGTTCGGGTATTGGCAGGACAGGTAAGCCGCGCGCCCTTACGCTTGCCGGTCTTCGAGGTGTGCCGGCCAACCGAATGACAAGGTATCGATTGACCTGCCTCCATGCTCAACAGCATTCGTGGTGAAGTCATCCCATGCGCAGTCTTGATCTTCTATCCGCGTTTGGTCAGATGCGTGCTCGCCGCGTGCCTTACCAACCGTTAGTGATGCTTGTAGCCTGTGGCGCGCTGTCCGCCTGTGCGCTCGCGCCGGGTATGCGAATGGAATCGTCGTTCACGCACGACACGTCGATCAAACCGCAACCGACGGCGGATCTCCATGTTATTGAACTGGACGGTGGCGTCCTCACGGATATGCGCAACGCGGCGAAGCGTCAGGAGTCTGCGCAGGCCGTTGTGCTCGAAGGGCCGCCTCGGGGTTACACCATTGGTGCAGGCGATGTGCTCAACATCGTCGTTTGGGACCACCCCGAATTGGCTGCGGCACAGGGTCCACAGCAGCAGGCCGCCGTCCGGCCGGCCGACCCGGCGCCCGGCTTCGTCGTTGATGAAAAGGGCAATCTGACGTTCCCGTATGCAGGTACCTTGCACGTAGCCGGGTTACCGCCCGAGGCAGCGCAACAGCAGCTCACGCTTTCGCTGTCGCGTTACCTGCGCAAGCCTCAGGTAACCTTAAGAGTCGCATCGTTCCGTTCGCGTCAGGTCTATGTCGATGGACAGGTGCGCAGTCCAGGCGCCGTTCCCGTCAACGACGTGCCGATGACTCTGTATGAGGTTATTAGCCGCGCGGGTGGGTTCAACGATGCCGCCGACCAAAGCCACATCGTCCTGGTTCGCGAGGGCAAGTCGTATCAGCTCAATCTGACGCAGATGTTCGAAAGCGGACAAAGCCCGGCGCGGATCATCCTCAGGGGCGGTGATCTGCTGCGGGTAGAGTCGCGTGAAGAGAATGCAGTGTACGTGATGGGCGAGGTGAACAAACCGCTCAGTGCGATTCCGCGAACGAGTGGTCGTCTCACGCTCGCGGACGCGTTGCTGCAGGCAGGCAGCCTGAACCCGGGCAGTGCGGACGCGGCGCAGATGTATGTCATTCGCGGTTCTTTCAGCGGTGCGCCCCAGGTATTCCATCTGGACAGCACGTCCCCCGTATCGATGCTGCTCGCGAGAGAATTCGACCTGTTGCCGAAGGACGTGGTGTACGTCGACGCGAATGGTCTGGTGCGCACGAGCCGCATCCTCAGTCTGCTGCTGCCCGCGATCAACGCCGGCTTGACAGCTGCGGTGGTGGCCAAGTGATGGGACTGGCCCGTCGCGGTGGCGCGAAGCGCTTTGCGATTGCTGAGGAACGCGCATGATGGATCGCCGCAGACTCCTCACTATGTCCGCAACGGGCGCTTGCCTGGCGGGTCTCTCAACTGCGGCGCGCAGCGCGTCGGCGCCAGTGGCGACGCCGTCCGACCTTTTGGTCACCGTACGGGATTTCGGAGCAAAGGGCGACGGCAAGGCTGACGACACGATGGCCTTGCAGCGCGCGATCGATCACATTCGCGGGCGCGCTGACACGCTCGGCGACACATCATATTTGCCTGGCATTGTTCTTCCCGCCGGCCACTACCGGCTCACTGACACGATCTACACCGCGCCGTGGATCAAGCTGCGAAGCGCCGGCTCTGTGCTGATGGACTTCACGCAGTTGCCCGTCGATCGCGACGGTATTATCTGCCGGAACGAGACGTCGATTCCGGGGGGCATGCTCTGTTTCGCCGGCAATCGCTCACCATTTCTGGACGGGACGGGCGGCACCGTGTCGATCCTCGGGCCAGGCAGTGAGCGCTCGAACGGTTGGGGCATCGTCATCGGCGATAAAAATCCCCATGCACCGGGCGCGGTACGAGATACAGGCGGTTGCTATGTCGTCGTCACCGGATGGCGCGGCGCGCTATGCATCGATCCGGTCCACACGTACCTTGTTGCATGGCGCTCGTGCCGCTTCGAACAGAACCGCGACGCGGCAATATATGTGCGCGGCCGCGCCAGCGCAGCGGTTGACAGCGGCGAGCGGATGGCTTTTCTCGACTGTACGTTCGCTGGTTCCCCGCGTGCCGTGTCGATCGATGCGGATAGCCAGGACTTCGTCTTCGACGCCTGCTCGTTCGATTTCCACGGCGACGTCCTTCACTTTGGCCCGCAAGCTAGCTACGGAACGGTGGCGTTGAGCCATTGCCATATCGAAGGTATTGATGGGCAGCTTGTCAATGCGGTCGAAAGCGGCAAGCGTCTGCGTGTGGCGCTCAATCACTCGATTGTGTTGCCGCGCCCGTGGAAGCACAAGACAATTGAGAATTCGCCCCGGCGGCTCGTATCTGGACGGGTGCGCTTCAGCGCGATCGCCGTTGAACTTCGTTTCGAACATTCACCGGACAAGTTGCACGACCCGCTGATCGGCGACGAGGTCGTCATTGAGAGCCTTGGCGCGCTGAGCTTTCCAGGCGTCGACGCTTTGCCCGCCCGTCAGCTTTGCCTGAACGCTGACGCGCACTTCGCGGCTGACGCGCCTGGCACTTCCGTCGGCACGCTTGCGCATTGGAAAGCACTCGTGCGGAGCGTTGGGCAAGCTTCGACGCATCGCACGGGCGCCTCGCAGGCGCTCGTCATCATGGCGCCGTTAGCGGGCAGCGCGGACTTTGCGCTGACTAGCCGTTCGCCTTTCTCTGTGGAGGTTGGCGCGACGATTGTCGCTTCTTGCGTTGTTGCCGCAAATGGCAAGCCACCGCGAGTGACGATCCAACTCGAATTCTTGACCAGCGACGCACAGCGGCTCGAACTCAAGTCAAGCCAAGGCACGCGCGACGCGCTGCTCCTGTTGCGTGCGACGGTGCCGCCCGGCGCGTCGTACGCGCTATTGCATGCCAGTTTCTCCGACTGGTCGGGCGAACTGCAGGTGCTACGTCTCGCAGCATGGCGGACGACATGACCGCTCGCTGTTCCCTCGAGCCTCAAGGCGGCCGTGCCAGTCCATCGGATCAATCTATGACCATTTCTCGTGTTCTTATTTTGTGCAGAGGCAACCTGTGCCGAAGTCCGATGGCAGCCGCGTTGCTTGGCCAGCGTTTGCCCGGCGCGGTAGTGCGTTCCGCCGGACTGGCCGCAGCTGTCGGGGAGCCGGCCGTCAGCGAGGTCATCGCCTTGCTTGCGTCAAGCGGCATCGACGTTTCCGCGCATCGTGCGGTGCAGGTGACGCGATCGATGTGTGATGAAGCAGATCTGATTCTCGTCATGAGCGGCGCACAACGGCACGCGCTCCATGATGTGTTTGCGCATACCCGCGGCAAGGTCTTCCTGCTCAGCGACGGCCGGGACGTCGCAGATCCTTACGGGCGGAGTAACGCGCACTTCAACGCGTGCTTCGATGTAATCAGCCCGGCGATCGAACAGTGGGCACGAAGGATAGGGAGTGAGTCGCCGATGCAACCGTTTGTGAGCGACCGATGGATCGAGTGCCTACCGAATGCGATTGGCCGCGCCGCAGCAACATCGGAAACGGGGGCACAGCGATGAGCGAATTGACCCGGGACTCGAACAACGCGCCACACGAAAGCGGATTTGACCTGGCGGCATGGCTAGACGTCTTGATCCTCTACCGATGGATGATGCTGGCGATCTTCGTCGTCGCCGCCGCCATTGGTACCGCCTGGGTGCTATTGTCAGCCCCTGTCTACGAGGCAGACATCATTGTCCAGGTCGAAGAGAGCGGTGCGGCTGACGCGGCGCGCTCAGTGCTGGGCGGTCTGTCTTCCATGTTCGACGTGAAGGCTTCGGCCGAATCCGAACAGCAAGTTATCGCCTCCCGACTCGTCGTTGCGGCGGCGGTCGACCGCGAGCGGCTCTTCATCGACGCGCAGCCGCGTCGCTTCCCTGTCATCGGAGCAGCTATCGCGCGTGGTAACGGCGGTGTGCAGGATCCAGGGTGGCTCGGGATTGGTGGCTATACGTGGGGTGCTGAGCAAATCGACATCGACCGGTTCGACGTCCCCAGTAACTATGAAGAAGAACGTTACGACCTGACCGTCGCCCGGGGCGGAGCGTTCCGGCTTGCAGGTCCCGGGCTCATCGGAGATGTTGCGGGGAGATGCGGAGAGCAACTGCGCGTTCGCACAGATAATGGCCCCCTCGTGCTGCAAGTCCGCTCGTTCAATGCGAAACCCGGCGCCCGCTTCAGACTGGTTCGTTACCCTCGCCAGACAGCGATCGAGCAGCTCCAGCGAGACCTGTCGGTCAAGGAAGCGGGCAAGGATTCCAACGTGTTGCGTGTGTCGCTGCGTGGCAACGATCCTCAGCGGCTCGTTGCCACGCTCGACGACATTGCGACTTTTTATCTCGACCAGAACATCGCGCGAAAGACCGAGGAGGCTGCGCGTTCCCTGGCCTTCCTCGAAGGCCGGGAGCCGGAGTTGAGGCACAGTCTCGACGCGGCGGAAGCAGCGCTCTCGACCCTGCGCGTCCAGTTGAAGTCGGTCAGCACAGACGGCGAGGCGGCAAGCTTGCTGCAGCAGTCGGCGCAAAACGAAGTGCAGCTTACCGGACTGCTTCAAAAGCGTGCCGAACTCGCGAGCCGCTTTTTGCCGGGACATGACGCGGTGATCGCAATCGACGATCAGATCGCCGTGTTGCGTGCGGAGTCGCAAAGACTCGTGCAAAGCATTGCAAGGCTCCCTGCCGATCAGCGTCGCTTGATCAGCAGCGAGCGCGACGTCAAGGTGGCCAATGATCTGTACGTCAGCCTGCTAAACAATATCGAGCAGATGAAGTTGATCCATGCGGGTCGGATAGGCGACGTCCGCCTCATCGATAAGGCTCTCGCGCCCGATCGGCCGATGCATTTGCGCCGCGCAATCGAAGTGTGCATCGCGATTTTTCTAGCCGGATTTGCCGCAGTGTTCGCTGCGTGGGTGCGCGATCTGCTTTTCCGCGGCGTGTCCGATGCCAATGAAGTCGAGAGTGCGACAGGTCTGCGCGTTTTCGCATCGGTGCCACGTGCTGCAGGCTGCGGCCTGTCTGCCTCAATTGCGCGAATGTGTTCCCGCAGGAATACGTCGCGTTGTCATCCGCATGCGATTGTGGCCTCAGACGATCCCGCTATCGAAAATCTTCGCAGTCTGCGAACCGCAGTGCGATTTTCAATTCTCGGCGCGCAAAACAACGTCGTAATGTTCACCGGCCCCACGCAAGGTGTTGGGAAATCGTTTGTGTCGTCGAATTTTGCCGAGGTGATGGCTGCGTCGGGCAAGCGCGTCCTGCTGATCGACGGTGACATGCGTCGCTCGGGGCTTGCTGCCATATACGGCGATGGTCGGCTGGATGGCTTTGCGGACGTGTTGGCTGATCGAATCACGCTTGACGGCGCGATCCGCCAGACGGGCCGAACCAATCTGCATTTTCTTCCTGCTGGGCAGCGACCGTCGAACGCGTCGGACCTGCTGGCCAATGCCGCCGTTGCGGTCGTCATCAAAGCCGTGGCGGCGCGCTATGACGTCGTCGTGATAGATACAGCGCCCGTCCTGCCAGTGTCCGACGCCGCGATGCTCGCACCATACGCTGCGGGCAACGTATTTGCGGTCGTACGTGCCGGCGCAACTCATCTGGGCGAACTCAAGGAAACAGTCCGTCGGCTGCAGCGCGTCGGGGTCGATATCACGGGCGTGATTCTGAACGGCATCGATCCGCGTGCCGGTCGTTTCCGTTATGGCGCGAAGTACGGTGCGTATCGATATTCGGCTGATTCCGGCACTGACGTCGTGCGCGCGGTGGCCCAACAACAGGGAGACTGAAGCATGACATCACGCCGGGATGTCTGGTCATTGACGCAGTTGCTGCTGGGCGCGGGCGGATCTGCTGCGGTCGCGTTCGTGGTGCAAGCTGCACTCGCACGGGCGATGTCCACGGAAGTATACGGTCATTTCGCGGCCGCGCTCGCGGCCCTGTCGATGATCGCCCCGGCAGTCGGATTCGGGCTTCCGGTTTACTGGTTGAAGTTGTACGGTTCAGAAGGTCAGCGGGCGAAGCGATGGATGCCGGCGTCGACCCGGTTCATTTCAATCAGTGGACTCGTTTGTCTTGGCGTGGCTGCCGTTTGGGCGCTGTTTGCGTCACGGGACGTGCAGACGAAAAGCTTCGTTCTTTGCATGCTTCCGGTCGTGCTCAGCCAGGCCGCCATTGAGCTCACCAGCGCAAAGTATCAGCTTGAAGGACGCCACGGGTTGCTGACGATATGGCAGTTCGCTCAACATGTACTCCGCCTTGTCGTCATTCTGTATGCGCAGTGGCTCCGCTGGCGCGCGCAAACTGTCGCGCTCGCCTTTGGCGCTATTGGCCTCGCTCTCGCCGTCGGCGCGTGCGGGACGTTATCGTCGATGCGAACCGGCAGGATACGCCTCGAAGGTCACGACGACGCACGGGATCATGCAATCGCCCCTTGTTCAACGGAGCGGCCTGGCGTGCTCCAGTTGTGCGCCGGCGCCATGCCGTTCGGCGTTGCAAGTGTCCTCTATTTTGCCTATGCGCAAAGCGGTCTGTTCGTGGTCGCACACCTGCTAACGGCGCATGAGGCGGCGGCATACAGTGTCGCTGTCACGCTGCTCAGCGCCACGTATCTGATACCGACCGTCGTGTTCCAGCGGCTGCTCTTGCCGCGCTTCCATCGCTGGGTCACTGACGCGCCGGAAAGACTGGAAACTGCGTGGCGTAAGGGCAATGGTTGGATGCTGGTTGCAGGCACCGCAATCGGTGTCGCTGTAGCAGCGCTTGCGCCCTCCGCAATTCCGTTAGTGTTTGGCCAGCGATATCAGGATGCGGTCGATCTGATTGTCCCCATGGTTGTCTGTATTCCGTTGCGTTTTGTCGCGACAAGCTCGTCCTCGGCGATGACGACTTCGCATCTGATTGGCGTGCGGAATGGCTGTTCAGCGGCGGTCTTGATTTGCGGAGTTGCCGCGTTTGTGCTTCTTATCCCGCGATTCGGTCTGAAGGGGGCCGTGTTTGCCACCGTTGCGGGGGAGGTACTGTGGGCAGTGCTCTCGCTTGCTGCTGCGAAACGTTTTCTCCCGCGGAGAGCTTCGACGCAAATCGCTTTTGATACCTGCGTTGGGCGCGATTCACAGTTTGCAGCGCATGAGAGGGCATCCACGGAGTGCGTGCCTGTCACAGTGATCGTGCCTTGCTACAACTGCGCGACTACTATCGAGCGCGCCGTCGCTTCCGTAGCGTCTCAGACCTGTCGTCCCGCCGAAGTGATTCTGGTCGACGATTGCAGCAACGAAGAGACAGCGATAGTTCTGCGTAGCATTCAGAATGCCTATGGCCTCGAATGGGTCCGTGTCATACGCCATTCAGAAAATGCTGGCCCCGGGGTAGCGCGCAATGCTGCATGGGGGGTGGCGACGCAGCCATATATCGCGTTCCTCGATTCCGACGACGCGTGGCATCCGCAAAAGATCTCGATCCAGTATGGATGGATGAAGTGTCACCCTGATGCTGCGATCAGTGGCCATCCCGTTGAACAACTTTCTGATAGCAACCACGCGATGTCGATGACGAGGATGGTCACGCCTGCTCAGCCGCGTCAGATGTCCCGTTTCCAGGTACTGTTTTCGAATCGCTTCACACCGTCGAGCGTGATGGTTCGCGGTGATATTGCGGCACGCTTCGATGAAAGGAAGCGTCATGCAGAAGATTATTTCATGCTGCTTGAACTGGTGTTGGTGGAAATGGGCACGGCATTCCTGTTTCCCTCATCACTTTCATACGTATTCAAACGTCAGTTCGGCGCGAGTAGCGGTTTGAGTGCGCAACTGTGGAAAATTCAGAAGGGCGAGCAACACAACTATTTGCATTTCTGGCGTGCAGGCGCCGTCAGCTTTCTAGAATGGGTGACTTTCTCGGCACTGAGCTTCGCTAAGTATTTGAGACGTTGCACGCTGTCCAGACGCTTCGCCTGATAGCGCCGCTTCAGAACTTACGCGTAAGATTGCATGAGCTACTATATTTTAGCAATCCTGATTTTCTACACTGGTATAGGTTTGTGCATCACATACGGCGGGACTGACTGTGGTGTGCTGTTTTTTTTCGCCTTTCCGATGCTTCTGCTCGTGTGCTTACGAGGGCATACCGGAACTGATACGGCTGCCTATTACACCGCGTTCATGGGCCTCGAAAAGGGAGATGGGTATGGCGGCGAACCGGTGTTCAATTTACTTTCCATGGCGCTTTGGTGGATAGATCCAGATCCGCGCTTCGTCGTCAATAGCATTTCATTTATGGCCGGCGTTCTGATGTTGTGGGGCATTGGTCGCAATCGATACGGTGCATGGTTCGGCGGTCTTTTGATGGTGCCGGCGATGTTCTACGAACTGACGATGAATCTCATGCGATTCGGACTCGCCTCATCGATCTTCCTGCTGGCAACAGCGATTCCGTTTGAAAAAAAGCCTGTGCGCTATCTCTCGCTCGCTCTGCTCGGAACGGGCACGCACTTTTCGTCGGTGCTGTTGTTCATTCTGTTCATTCCCGCTACGAAGCGCGGACATATGTTGATCCTGTTTCCGCTCGCGGTGGTTGCGCTGGCCGTCTCCTTACTGATGCCCGAGTATTTGAGTGATAAGACGGATCTATACGCGGGCATGGCAGCGCCCAATGAGTCATCGGGTCTGATGTTCCTGACTTTGCAGGCATCAATGCTGTTTGTCATCTTCCATTTCAGAGGTCAGTTCCGCGTGCCCATCTCCGGGTTATCGCTGTTCGGTGCGCTCGCCATCGCTTGCTACGTGCTGACACAGGTGACGTATGCGGGCATCCGGTTTCAGTTGCTGCTTATGTATCTGATGAACGTTGTGCTAATGCGCCAGTATGCGCCGCGCGACGGTCGGATGTCGCCGCGCCTTGCCGCCTGTGTGTTCGTGATTGGTCTTGTCGCGATGGCCGGGCGCTTCCACAACATGCTCGACGAAGAAGGGCGAGGGGCGTCGCCATTTTTGCCCTATCGGGCGATTCCCGCATTAGAAGAATTCCAATAAGTCTCATGAAAAAGAAAATTGTTCACGTCACCGAGGCGCTTGGTGGCGGGGTGCTGCACTGCGTCGTATTACTTGCGAATCTGCAGGCGCGAGCCGGAGACGACATAGTCATCGTACATTCCATCAGACCGGACACACCATCGTCGGACAGACTCGATGCATTGTTGGATGCACGTATCAAGCGGCGTGTGATTTCGATGCACACCGGTATCGGCGTCCACGACTTTGCCGCGCTCGTGCGGCTGGTGGTCCAACTCATGATCGAGCAGGCGGACATCGTTCATCTGCATTCGTCGAAGGCTGGTGCGCTCGGTCGCATCGCGTCGCGACTGTTGCGCATTTCGGATCGGGTAGTGTATTCGCCTCACGGGTTTGCATTTTTGCGTCGCGATATTTCATCGGGCAAAGCCCGTGCGCTGATATCGATTGAACGGTGGTTGCACAAGTTGGGTGGCGTGCTCGTCGGCTGTTCCCGTAGTGAGGCGCGCTACGCGGCGATGCTGTTCTCGCCACGGCGAGTGGTGGTAGTTGAAAACGCCATCGACCTCCGCGGTTTTGGCACGAACGCTACACACCGCGATAACGCAACACCGACGATCTGCACGTCCGCGCGTGTGACGTATCAGAAGGCGCCGTGGCGATTTTCGGCGCTTGCTGCATCCCTGAGTAACCGCCGTAAGGTGCGCTTCATCTGGTTGGGTGGTGGCGAGGCGCAGTCGGTCGAAGCGTGGATTGACCTACGGCACGTCGAATTGTCTGGCTGGATTGACGCGGATAGTTTGCGTCGTCGGTTGAGCGCGTGCGATGTATTCGTCTTGCCATCGCTATGGGAAGGTATGCCCATAGCACTGATTGAAGCGCAGGCAGCCGGGCTACCCGCCGTCGCTAGCCGAATCGTCGGCAATCGCGATGTGATTGTCCATGGCGTGACCGGCTTTCTCGCCAATAACGACAGTGAACTGTTTGCCTATACTCGACGGCTTCTCGACGATGCGTCGTTACGTGCCAAGATGGGGGCTGCAGCGCGCGAACAGGCGTTGGCCCGATTTAGCTCCGAGCGTTTCCTTGACGGGTTTGCCAAGATTTATGACGCGTTGTCGAACACCGCGGCTTACCATCGCCGCGGACGGGCGCGCCCAAGACGGACCACAGCACACATGGAAGGATATGATCGGTGAAGTTCCTGCCATGTTTTCGCAAGAAGCGGACAAGCACGATCAGGATTGCATTCTTCGGATTCTACGGTCGTCACAACTTTGGTGACGACCTGTTCGGCTACGTACTGCAGCATCTTTGCAACGACATTCCGGGCGTGGAAGCGCGCCTTGTCTGCGCGTCCGCTAAGCGTGAGTTGACGCAAACATGGACCGTTCCGGTGGTGAAGCGGTGGGTCTACCAGTCAGGGTTGCGCGGAACGGTTGCCCGTATGGTCACCTATTGCGCCGCGTTGATGCAGACGGACGTGGTAGTGTTTGGCGGCGGTTCGCTGTTCGGCGCACAAGCGTCGATCATGTTTGCACGGTTTATCAGCTCAATCGCGCGAGTGCTGCGTAAGCCTGTCCATGCACTGGGCGTTTCTGTTGGGCCGTTCGTCACTGAGCGTCGGCGCAGTGCGAATCTGTCGATAGTTGCGGACATGATCACCATTGCAGTACGCGACCGCGCATCTGTGCGAACGGTGACGTCGATCCCGTCGATTACTGAACCGGCTAACCTCGGCGATCTCGCTTTTGCTTTGCCGGCTATATATTCAGCGAAACGCATTGATGGGCGTATACGGACGCTCGTCATATCGATTCATTCATACGAGTACGTGGAGCAGGTGCTGGACATTCTTGCGAACGTTGACGCAGAAAACTCGGTCGAACGAGTGCAATTCGTTTCTCTCGATGCAAAGAGTAGCCATGTTGCGCAGGAACTCGCGCACAAGTTCGAGCCACGTTACGTCCATGTTGAAGCGCTGAACTATTCAGCATCGATCGAAGAGATTATCGACGCATTGGCATCGGCGAAGTGCGTTGTAACATCAAAGCTGCACGGCGCAATTACAAGCCATGTGTATGGGGTTCCGGCGTTGCTGTTCTGTTACCAGTCCAAATGCGCGGACTTCCTGGACGACAATGATCTGCCGGGTCCGCGTGACAAACATCCTGCATCGCCGGTCTGCGTAGAGGTGGTGCGGAAACTGATGCAGGCGAATGCGGCGCCGCCGGTCCGCCACGGCGGCACGAATCATTATGCGAAATTCAAGGAATTTCTTGAGCGCGCGGTCGCGCGGGATTCGTAGGCGTGCATTCCCTCGTGTGGCGAGCGGCTTAGGAAGCGCTAGACTTCTTCCGTGAGGGTCTGATATCACTGACTCGATAGTTACTGAGGCGCTTCGAGCGGCTTCAGGTTTTGGGTGGACGCCTAAGAGGCAGTTGGCGACGGTGCATGTGACATCGGGAAATGAACAGGTGTGGGTAGTAAAGCGCAGTTTTCGTTGGCTCGATCGCTTCCGCCGCCTTTTGCGCGACTGTGAGCGGTCTCCCAAAACCCTTGCCGGGGTTTAGTTTTGTAGTCTTCGAAATGCTCATATCCGTTTACGTGGTCGAAGTACTGCGAAGTTCTGACGCCCTCTAATAGGCGTTTCCGCTTACAAAGCCTTTCAGAATCGTCAAGCAGATGATCTTTATATCCAGCGAGAGCGTCCAGTGCTGAACATAGTAGATGTCAAGCTTTACGCGTCCCACCATCTTTTCCACTTGCGCGGTCTCGCCACGATATCCGCTCACTTGAGCTAGCCCTGTTATGCCCGGCTTGATTCGGTAGCGAAACATATAGTGCTGGACGAGATCCTTATAGTATTCGTCGTGTTCCACTGCATGTGGACGAGGGCCAACGACTGACATGTCGCCCTTCAGTACATTGAAGAACTGAGGTAACTCATCAAGGCTAGTACGACGAAGGAAGCGTCCAATCGTCGTCACGCGTGCGTCATTTTTGCGCGCCTGTACGATAGCGTCAGGTTTGTCGACCCTTTGATACATCGTTCGGAACTTATAGATAGAGAAGACACGGCCGTTGATGCCTTTGCGGTACTGACGGAAGAATACGGGGCCTGGCGATGAGCATCGGATCGTAATTGCGACCACTGCGAACAACGGCAAAAGAATCAGCACCGCCACTAACGCGAACGATCGGTCGAATAGCTCTTTGGGCACGACTTTCCAGCCGCGTTCTGGCGCTGCGACCAGGTTGAGCAGGCGGATGCCGCGATAGTCGCCGACTGAGGGTTCGAGTGATCCATCCTCGTCCAAAACAGGAAGGATGCGCAGGTTAATGAATTCGTGCTGGAATGCTTCTAATAAATGCTCGACGGAAACAGGCCGGAACGGTGAATCGATGATCCAGATTTCCTTTAGCTTTGCTTCGACGACGAGTCGCTTGAACGACTGCATTTGATGAACAACAGGGACGTGGCCCAGCACTCCATCGCACGACGACGACGGGTCGAAAATGAGCACAGGGACGAACGCGCTATGCGTCTGTGGAGCGATCCGACTCAGAATCTCACGATTGGCCGCATTTGGCGCAACTATCGCAATAGGAATAGCCCTCAAACCACGCGAGCGCAACGATGAAGACAAAGCGTATAGCACATACCGCTCGAGCACGAGTCCAACGGCTGCGAGTCCTGTCCAGCAGAGCAGCCACTGATTGCGCAATGGGGTGCCATCAGCGACGCGCGACAGCAGCACGAGCAACGTCTGTGCGGTCAGCCATGCTGCAATAACGCGGGCGGCACTTCGTAACGCAGAGTCGCCTCGATGCGAACGGTAAACGTGTGTCGCGCGGAACGTTATGAAAGGTAGGGTGAAGCCAAGCACCGCCAGGAGCAGATCGGTATCCGCAAGCGATGATCTACCAAATACGGCCGCGTGCGACACATAAGCGGTTCCTGCGATGAATAGCGAATCGCCGGCCTTTGTAACAGGTGTAAGCATGAGATGTTCGCCAGAGAGCGTTCAGATTCCGCAGCGCGGCGCCGGTCGGAAAGCTGTCGAATGACTACGCGCGGCCGGACTGAAAACGGCTCCGATACTCCGTCGGTGAAATATTCAAAACCTGCCGAAACAACCGCGCAAGACATTCTCCACTGGTCAATCCGCACCGCCGCGCGATTTTGTCAACTGGCAAATCGCTCGACTCCAGCAACGCCGTGGCCAGTTCAACGCGTGAGCGGCGCAAATGCTCAGACGGCCTTATACCCATTTCGGCCCGAAAGTGTCGTAAGTACGAGCGGCCACTCATTCCCGCTGTTTGTGCCGCCACCGTAATCGAAATCGCCTTGCTGCAATTGCGCGTAATCCATTGCGCGCTTTCGTGTATCTTCTCCTTGATTGACTTTGCGCTGACGCCGGCAATAGCCTCAGAATGTGGCCATCCGGTATCGGGAAGAAGATCGAGTACACGGCGCAAAACGGATACGCCAAAGTCCTGTCGTATCAGTTCTAGCGCATGCCTCACGGCAGATCGTGCGGCCCGGTCAGGCAGGCTGTTGCCCGTCGTGCGGACGAGCCGCAAGTGGCCGGCAACAGATGTCTCCATGTGCTGCGAAAGATTTTGCGAAGACATACCACGGGCAAATAGCGCGTCTTCGCCATTAACAATGGCGAAGATTTCTTCCGCATAAGAGGTCTTTGCGCGAAACCATTTGCTAAATGGCACGTCCCATTCGAAACCGGTATATTTTTCCCCACTCGCGACGAAAATCGCCCGCGGAGATCGAAGCTGGTCAGCAGTCTGTGTCAATACATCGACTCGCGCCGAGCTCGACACACAACCACCATGGGTCGAAACAAAGACGGTTCGATAGCAAGGAGCGTCGCCGTGTCCAACGGCCAGAACCTGATTCGCCTTGTCGAATACATCAACGACCTCAGCAGTCGGCAAAATCGAAAATCCGTCGAAGACGACGATCCCGATTACCCGGGCATTAAGACTTGCGGCGCGGTTTGGAAAAGTGCGGTCGAGCTTACGCGGAACGTCGTGGTAAGTGGTTTGCATCGATGCCTCTCTGCCGGTGTCGGTAAGCCTTGGCGCGAAGCGAGTTGAGCGTTGATGACGAATGGGCCAGTTCGCAGCTCTGCGTTGGTTTAAGCACGCGCCACTAGAGGCGCTGAGGATACTGAGATGGTTCCACATATCCAATCAGACAATTCTGATTCGGCTTGCAGATGTGACCTGTAGCGTGCTTACCAATTGGGAGATTAATTTCGACGACGACAGACTAATTCGGTATTATGAATTGACGACCATGCGTCCAGATGCAGATGTGCGTGCAAGTCTAACGACGTTAAGCCAAATAGATGGTATCTCTAGAAAAAGATCAGAACGCGTGCCAACCAACATATCCATCAATAGCGAAAGTCGTCGAATGAAGACGCAGATCATTGCGCTGTGCGCTACGGATACCGCAATCAGAACCTGGTGGGGACAGCGGCGCTGAACGCACGCCCCTTGTACGTCGATGATGGTGCCCGCGTACCGGGATTAAATGCGTCGTCTATGATCGGATTCGTCTTGTGTCCCGTGGCCAAATAGGGCGCAACGCATTGCCTGCCGCGCTTCATTCGAAGCGCGGCAGGCTTTTTTATGGCGCCGCGATTGCGAGCGCGCAAGTTTACTCCCGGGACAGATGCAAAGCCGCATGCTGCAGCAGCATGATGGTCTTGCCATCCATGATCTCGCCTTGCGCAACCATCATTAGCGCATCGTCGAGGGGCAATTCGAGCACTTCGATGTCTTCGCCCTCGTCGACGACCCCGCCGCCTCGGCCCACGCGCGCGAGCGCGTCATATTCGGCGACGAAGAAAAACACCTTCTCCGTGACAGAGCCCGGACTCATGAACGCCTCGAAGATTTTCCGCACCGATTGCACGCGATAACCCGTTTCCTCTTCGACCTCAGCGCGAATCCTTTCTTCCGGCGACGCTTCCTCGAGCAACCCGCCGGGCGTCTCGATCAACATCCCGTCATGGCCGTTGACGAAGGCGGGCATGCGGAACTGGCGCGTCAGCACGACAGTCCGGCGCCGCGGATCGTAGAGAAGGAGCGTCGCGCCGTTGCCGCGGTCATAGGTCTCACGACTCTGCCGCTGCCAGCTACCGTCAGCGCGCCGATAGTCGAAGGTGGTTTTCTTCAGCACGTACCAGTCGTCGGATAGCACTTGCACGTTGACGATACGCACGCGTTCAGCGGTCTCGTTCATGCGCACTCCTTGTCTCGAAGGCCCGGATTGCGGGCGGCGATTCCGTTGGGACGCGGCCCGGATAGGCCGCGAGGTCGAATCATGGTATCGTGCAGATTCGTGCAAAATCAAGAAAAATCGTGCAATCGCCAACAGGCCGCGATTAGCGGCTGTGCCCCGATTAATCAGGCAAACCGATGCTCACCTCTCAACGCAAGAAACTGATCCTCGATGCGCTCAAGCGCGACGGCCAGGTATTGGCAAAACCGCTGAGCGAATCGTTTGGCGTATCGGAAGACACGGTGCGGCGCGATCTGCGCGAGCTAGCGGCCGAAGGCAGGCTGCAGCGCGTCCATGGTGGCGCGTTGCCGTCGTCGCCGGCCGTGGCGGATCTGGCGAAGCGCCGGTCGATCGGCTCGGTGGCGAAGGCGGAGATCGGACGGGCTGCCGCGCAGATGATCGCGCCAGGGCAGATTGCGATCGTCGACGGCGGCACGACTGCGATCCAGTTGGTCCGCCACCTCGCGATCGATCTGCGCGCGACGATCGTCACGCACAGTCCGAGCATCGCCGTCGAACTGGCGGAACACGAAGCGCTCGAAGTCGTGCTGATCGGCGGGCGGCTCTTCCGTCATTCAATGGTGACGGTGGGCGCCGCCGCCATCGAAGCGCTCAGTCACATTCGCGCCGACCTCTACTTCATGGGCGTGACGGGCGTTCATCCCGAGGCAGGGCTCAGCACGGGCGACCTGGAAGAGGCGTACATCAAGCGCGCGCTTGCGGCGCACGCAGCGGAGACGGTCGTGCTGGCATCGTCGGAGAAGCTGAATGCCGCGTCCGCCTACAAGATCGCGGACATCGACGCGGCCAGTACGATCGTCGTCGAGAAGGGCACGCCTCGCGAAGCGACCGCGCCCTTCGATGCGCTCGGTGTGACGATCGTGCGTGCATGAAGCGGTTCGCCTTGCGCTAGCGTTTCTCGAGAAACCGCTTCAGCGCGGCGAGATCGCGCTCGACCCATTGTGCGTCGGCGGCGAATCGCGCGTCGCTCATGTCCGCCGTGCGCAGCAGCGTGAAGAGCACTTCGGTGCCGTCGCCGTTTGCGATGACGCGCATCGGAACGTAGATCTCGTCACCGTGTTCGGTGATCACATAGTGATCGAGCACGCCATACGGATTGTGCGGCGTGAAGCGTACTTTGACGGGGCGGCCGTCGGCGCTTTCGAAGGTCCACAGCGAGCCTTCGCCGCGCAACGGCTTGCCGAGCCCCGATGCCCACTGCGCGAACGACAGCGGGTGCTCCATGAACGCGTACACTTCGCGCCAATCGCGTGCAATCGACACGCTGATCGTTTTCGATTCGACAGGGCCAGTCATCGGTTCGTCTCCATAGAGGGCAACCGCGTGCGTCTCAAGTTTCGCGCGCGTCGTGCCGATATGAGATTGAGCGGTTGCCCATGACGCTTCGACGCCCGCGCGACGGTTGCCGCAGGGCGGGGCAAGCGAAAGAACCGCCGTTAAACATTTCATTTGTATCAGAGTGTTCGGGCTGCCCGTTTTCCGACGCCCGCACTCTACAATGCGGATTCATTTTAGACGGTTAATCTGGCCCTTTTGACGGAAGATCGCATCACGTTTGACGCGGCTCCGACGGGGCATCGGCTGGTTCCGGCAAAACGCCGGAAGGTTGCAGCCGCAACGAGGCGGCATGCTGCGCCGCCGTTCGCAGGTGTCGGTCGACACCTGCTGAGCAGGCAGAAGCGCGCATCCGGTCTTTAACGAACAATGCGGGAGAGCAGATGTCGATGAGTGGACTCGGCAAGACGTGGGCCAGTTTCGCGAGCTTTGCACTCGCCTTGATGCTGGGTGCCTGTGCGCACGTCGGCGAGCAGAACACGAATAACAATGACGCGGCCGCGAGCAACCAGACGGCCGCCGGTCCTACGCCCGCGCAACCCGCGACGCAGATGGTCGCGCAGCCCGTGCCGCCCGCCATGTACAAGGTGCGGCGCGGCGACTCGCTTGCCCGCGTTGCGCGCGGCCACAACGTGACGGTCGCGCAGATCGTCGCGTGGAATCATCTGAAGCCGCACGCGCGCTTGCGGACCGGTCAGTCGCTGAAGGTGTCGTCGCCGGATGCCGTCAGGATGGTCGCGGTGCCCGTCACATCTTCTTCGGCTTCAAACGGATCGGCATCGAGCGTCAATGCGAACGCTGGCAATGGATCGGGCGCGACAGTGAGCAGCGCGACCCGGAGCGGCGATACGAATGGCACCAACGGCTCGAACAACGCACCGAGCACGATGGCTTTGGACGCCGCGCCCGCGCCGAGCGCCGCCGAAGCGCGCGAAGTGAACGCCGAAGTCTCGCGTCACGCGAAGGGCGTGTCGCTGATCTGGCCGGCGCAGGGCAGCGTCGTCGAGGCTTTCCAGCCGGGCGAAACGCGCGGCATCGAAATCGGCGGCAAGCCGGGCGATCCGATCCGCGCCGCGGCGGACGGCAAGGTGATGTATGCGGGCACGGGGCTCAACGAGTACGGCAGCCTCATCATCGTCCAGCACAACAAGGACTTTCTGACGGCCTACGCGCACAATCGCAAACTGCTCGTGAAGACGGGCGACATCGTGCGCAAGGGGCAGCAGATCGCCGAGATGGGCAGCGAGAGCAACTCGCGCGTCTCCGTGCTGTTCGAGCTGCGTCACGACGGCAAGCCGATCGATCCGATGCCTTTTCTGCCGCATCAACGGAGCTGATCGAGCCGCTTCAACGCGTGCAACGAGTATCGGCTGAAGGCTCCGGCGAACGAAGCTCGCCGGAGCCTTGCTGCATTTGCGTCCGTTGCTCAACCGATCCAGCGCATGACCGCGGCGACGATGGCCTCGGGCGCGTCTTCCTGCATCAGATGTCCGGCATTCGGCACGGCCTGAAAACGCGCGCCGGGCACGAGACTCGCCAGATGCCGCCCGCGCTCGATGGGAATCCATTGATCGTCTTCGCCCCACAGAATCTGCGTGCGGCAGCGTATCTGCGGATAGCGCGCTTCGACTTCATCCGTATAGCGCTGATTCATCTGCGCGATCTGTCGATAAAACGCCGGCTGCCCGATGTCCCCGAGCCAGGGCTCGACATAGGGCGCGAGATCGTCAGTGGAAATGGGCCTCGCGACCGCGCCGCGAATATACGCATCGACGATTGCCGCATGAATATAGGCGGGCAGGCCAGCGAACGCCGCCGCGTGCTCGCGCACGTGCCTCACGAACGGCGAGCCCCAGGGCGCGACGGCAACCGGGTCGATCAGCGTCAGGCTTCGATATTCGCAGCCATCGATCAGATGCGCGCGCAGCGCCGTCGCGCCGCCGAAATCATGCGCGACGACATCGGGCGCATCCAGCTTCCAATGCGCGAGCAGCGCGGCCAGCACGCCGTTCTGCACGCCGAGCGACACGTCCTGGCCTTCGCGCATTTCGGACCGTCCATAGCCGGGCAGATCATACACATACACTTTGCGTTCATGCGCGAGATGCGGCGCGATCCGATGCCATACCCACGACGAAAACGGCGTGCCGTGAATCAGAACGATCGGCGGACCGTCGCCGAAGGTTCGATAGCGCACTGCTTGATCGCGGTACGTGAATGTCTGATCGAGCGTCCATTGCTTCATCGGTGTTGAACTCCGTTGCGCGAACCGCGCGAGCGTGATTCGTTTCGATGGATCACGACGGATCACGTCCTTTCGACCGACTTCAGGATCGGCGCGACCTGTCCGTGTGCGTGAAGTATCTCGGGGCTGTTCTGCAAGATCTGCCGATAGCGCGGCAGGAACAGATTGCCCGGCACATCCTCGGAGAAAAGGCCTACTGTCGACTCCACGGCCGCGATGCGCTCAACGGAAGTCGCGTCGTCGTTGTCGAGAATCTCGTCGACATTCGCGATCACGGTCGATAGCGGCGTCAGCCAGCGAAAGCCCGATCCGTTGATCAACACCTGCAGGAACGCTGCGGGCGTGACAGGTCCGAACTCCTTTTCATACGACGCGCGCTCGTGATCGAGTATCGCTTTGTGCAGCACGAGCAGCGGCTTGCGAATGTCCCCAAGAAACTGAAGGGCGCGTTGGTCGTTCATCGTTCGACTCCAGGGCGAAGGCGTGCACGGCTATTACACGCGACATCGGACATCGGTGCAATCGGTATCGAGCGATGGCTTGGCGGGCAGCCCGCACGCACGTTTTTTTAACGTGCCGGCAGCCGCGTTTGTGCTGCATGTGATGCTGAACGGCACCCAAGACCTCGTGATCGGCGGCATTCCCGCGCCGTATCCGATGCCGAACTACGCGAACGTGCTGAACGACGTCCCGCAGATCGTCGATGTGCTGACGTTCGTTCGCGCGGGGTGGAATAACAGTGTGCCTGCTGTCGGCGCGGCGGACGTCGCGAAGTCGAGGAAGGCGGCGCAGGCTGCACGAAAGGCGGTTTTGTCTGCGAAGGCGCTCGCTTTTTCAAAGCAAGCGTCTTCGCAACAGTGAACATCAGCGATGCTGCCCGACCTTCTGCTTGCGCTCCAGCACCCGCGCATACCACGTCAACGGAAAGCACATCGCGAAGTACAGCAGCGCCACCATTCCATAGATTGGAAATGGCCGGAACGCGGCATTGGTGATCATCGTCCCCGTCTTCGTGAGTTCGATGAAGCCGATGATCGATGTGAGCGCCGTGCTCTTGACCACTTGCACGAGAAAGCCGACCGTCGGCGCGACGGCGATCTTCAGCGCCTGCGGCCACACGATATAGCGCAACTGCTGGCCGAACGTCATGCCCAGGCTTGCGCCCGCGGCCCATTGTCCGCGCGGCACGGCTTCGACGCAGCCGCGCCAGATGTCCGCGAGATACGCGCTCGTGTAGAGCGTCAGCGTGACGGTCGCGGCGACCCACGGCGATACGTCGACGCCGAGCAGAGGCAAGCCGAAGAACGCGAGAAAGAGCTGCATCAGCAACGGCGTGCCCTGGAACAGCTCGACGTACAGCACGACGATGCGCCGCAGCCACGGCATCGGCGATACGCGCATCGCAAGCAGCAACAGCCCGACGATGCCGCCGCCGACGAACGCGATCAGCGACAGCAGCACCGTCCAGCGCGCGGCGAGCAGCAGATTGCGCGCAATGTCCCACAACGTGAATTCGATCATGACGAGCGCTCCGTCGACGGCGCCGGGCGCGCGCCGCGCAATGCGAGGAGGTTGCGAAAGATGCCGCGCGGCGCATCCGTCGAGCGGGCCGCGCGCCCTGCGAAAAGCCCCTTGCCGAGCCGGTTCAGCAGTTGACGCAAGACGATCGACAGCACCAGATACGTCGCGGTGATGATCACGTACGCCTCGAACGAACGGAAGTTGCGCGACTGGATATAGTTCGCCGCGTAGGTCAGATCGGGCACCGAGATCTGCGACACGACAGCCGAGCCGAGCATCACGATCAGCACCTGGCTCAGCAACGCGGGAAACACGTTGGCGACCGCCTGTGGCAGCACGACATGGCGAAACACCTGGCGCTTTTCGAGGCCGAGCGCCTGCGCGGCCTGAACCTGTCCGTGCGGAATCGACTCGATGCCGGCGCGCACGATTTCGATTGCGTATGCACCAAGATTGACCGTCATCGCAAGTATCGCGGCCTCGATTTCGTCGATGTGGATGCCGAGGCTCGGCAGCCCGAAGAACACGAAGAAGAGTTGCACGAGAAACGGCGTGTTGCGGATCAGCTCGACATACGTCGCGATCAGCGCGCGCACCCATTTCGGACCGGACGCGGCCGCCGCCGCGCCCGCAATGCCGACGAGGCCGCCCAGCGCCGTCGAAACGGCCGTGAGCCCGAGCGTCACGCCGACGCCACGCACGAGCATGCCCGCATACATGTCAAAGCTGCTGAAATCGAACGCGTAACTCATCGTATGCGGCTCATCGTGACATCGGCGATCAAGTGGAATTCAACGCGAGAGGACTTCAATTCGACGACTCAGAGATTCTCCGGCAGCGGCGCGCGCAGCCACTTCTGCGAAATCGCGTTCATCGTGCCGTCCTTGCGGGCGCGCGCGATGGTCTCGTCGACTTTCTTCAGCAGGCGCGGCTCGTTCTTGTTGAAGCCGACATGATCGGGCGAACTGAAGAGTGAGAACTTCTGCTCGGGATCGTTGGCGGGATGGCGCGCGAGTATCGTCGCGCCCACATCGTTGCCGACGACCATCAACTGTACCTGACCAGAAAGGAACGCAGAAATAGCGCCGTTCGGATCGTCGAAGCGCTTGATGTTCGCCGACGGCGGCGCGATCTTCGTGACGCTCAAGTCCTCCAGCGTGCCGCGCGCAACCGAAATGCTCTTGCCCGCGAGATCGTTCGCGTCCTTAACCTTCACCGATTTCGGACCGAACACGGCGAGGTAGTAAGGCGCGTAGGGCTGCGAGAAGTCGATCACCTTCTCGCGCTCGGGCGTCTGACCGACGGACAGCAGCATGTCCGCCTTGTGGTCCGCGAGATAGGCCATGCGGTTGTCGCCCGTCACGGGCACCAGCTCCACCTTCACGCCGAGCGACTTGCCGATCAGGTTCGCGACGTCGATGTCATAGCCTTGCGGCTTCATGTCGGGGCCGATCGAGCCGAACGGCGGATAGTCCTCGAACACGCCGACGCGCACGACGCCCGCCTTCGTGATCGTGTCGAGCGCATCCGCATGCGCGAGCGGCGCGAACGCGGACAGCGCCGCGCCCGTCAGGGCAAAGGCCGCGAACGCGTGCGAGAAGCGGCGGCGGTAGAGGGCGGCGAGGGTCATCGGTGCATCCTTTCGTTGAAGGTTGGAGCGGCAGGGACTACGGGTGAGGATCACTCTAGGTTTGCCAAAATCCGCGAACAATCGAAATCTGCGCATGGACGCCATGACGTGCGCTCATGCCGTACGGGTTGTCCCGAAGACGCCGCCGCATGAGCGTTGCGCATGACGAACGGTCCTCGGAGATTTTTGGATCGCGTATGCTTGGGGATGGTCGGACGCGTGCTATCCATCAAAGAAGCACGTCCAATGATTTTTACTGATGCGATCCACGCCCATGCGACGACTTCCGCCCCTGAACGCCTTGCAGATCTTCGAGACAGTGGCGCGCCATCGCAGCTTCACGCGCGCGGCCGAGCACCTGTGTCTCACGCAGGGTGCCGTGAGCCGCCAGATTCTCGCGCTCGAGGACTACTACCGCTTCCCGCTCTTCAAGCGCCACGCGAAAGGCCTCACGCTGACAGCGGAAGGCGAGATGCTGCTGCCCGCCGTCAAGGAGAGCTTTGCGCGGATCGAAGAAATATCGCTGCGCCTCACGCGCCAGCGCACCGATCTCGCGCTGAAAGTGCCCACCTGCGTGATGCGCTGGATGCTGCCCAAGATCATGCAGTTCCAGGCCGAGTATCCCGATCTTCACGTGCAGATCACGACGACGTGGCAGCACGATGTCGATTTCCAGGTCGAGCCGTTCGATGCCGCGATTGTCTATGGCACGTCGGCGGGCGCGGGCGTGCAGTCGGTGCCGCTCTTCGAAGAGCGGCTGACGCCCGTGTGCGCGCCGCAGCTTCTGCACAACAAGCCGCTCGCGAGCGCCTCCGATCTCACGCGCCACACGCTGCTGCACCCCACGCGCGATCATCGCGACTGGAAGATGTGGCTCGAATACGTGGATGTGCGCGACGTCGACGCGAATCTCGGCCCGAGCTTCGATACGCTCGATCTCGCCACCAACGCCGCGCTGCAAGGCTTCGGTATCGCGATCAGCGATCTCGCGCTGATCGAAGAAGACGTGGCCGCGCAGCGTCTCGTGCGTCCATTCGATGCCGTGCTCGCGACGGGCGCGCGCTACTACCTCGTGTATCCCGAGAGCGTCGCGCATCAGCAGAAGGTCAACCTGTTTCGCGACTGGATCGACCGGCACTGGGCGGGCTGAGCGGCGGCCTGCCTGCTTGCGCGTCGCGAACGCAAGACTATCGGGTTCGCGAAGCCCGGACGCATCAGGGCACGAAAGACAGAAACAGATAGGCGGCCAGCAGCGAGAGATGCACGGCTCCCTGAAGGATCGTCGTGCGCCCCGTGCCGAGCGTGAGCGTGCTGATCAGCAATGTCAGCGCGAGCAGCACGGTGTCCCTGCCCGTGATGCCGAGCGTGAGCGGGCGGTCCATCCAGATGAACACCAGCGCGACGGTCGGAATCGTCAGGCCGATGCTCGCGAGCGCCGAGCCGAGCGCGAGATTCAGGCTCGTCTGCAAGCGGTTGGCCCGTGCCGCGCGCACGGCGGCAAGCCCTTCGGGCAGCAGCACGAGCGCCGCGATCACGATGCCGACCACCGCGATGGGCGCGCCCGCTTCGAGTACCGCGCGCTCGACGACGGGCGACAGCACTTTCGCGAGCAGCACGACGGCGACGAGGCACACCATCAGCAATACGCTGCTCGTCAGCGCAATGCGCGCGCTGGGCGGCGCGGCGTGCGCGTCTTCGTCGCCGGCGGCATCGGCGAGAAAGTAGTCGCGGTGGCGCACCGTCTGCACGAACACGAAGACGCCGTACAGCACCAGCGAGGACACGCCCGCGAACGCAAGTTGCGAGGCAGTGAGCGCGGGTCCGAGCGTGACGCTGATGTGGTTGGGCATCACGAGCGACAGCCCCGACAGCGACGCGAGCACGGCCAGCGCCGCGCTCGCGCCGCGAATCTGGAAGCCTTGCTCGCGATGACGCAGTCCGCCGAACAGCAGGCAGACGCCGACGATACCGTTGCACACGAGCATCACGGCGGCGAACACGGTATCGCGCGCAAGTCCCGCTTTCTCAGGGCCGGCCGACAGCATCACCGACACGATCAGCGCGACCTCGATCACCGTCACGGCGACGGCGAGGACGAGCGTGCCGAACGGCTCGCCGATGCGATGCGCGACCACTTCCGCATGATGCACGCCCGCGAATACCGAGCACCCGAGCGCGATGGCCGCGAGTGCCACCAGCAGCCCGTTGCCGGGCAGCGCATAAGCGCCGCCGAGCACGACCCACGCGAGCAGAGGAGCCGCGATCGTCCAGCGGGGCAGTACGGGCGATGTCGATGCCATGTGCGTTTCAGTCCGTTATCGTTGTTCGGATGGCCTGGGCGCGAATGCGCAGCTTGATGAGCCGCGCGTACCCGAAATTAAAGCAGTTCGGCTCACTGCGTGTATGACGGCTCAGGTCACGATGCGCAACACGCAAAGAAAAACACCGCTCCTCGCGGCGAAGAGCGGTGTGTGTCGTGCATGATCCGGGTGCTCGCGTCGCGAGCCCCCGAGGCCTTGCGTTGAACTTATTGCCCGACGGGGCGGATCGTCAGCGCGTTCTTCACCGACGTCACGCCTGCGACGTTTTCCGCGACCTGCGTGGCCTTGTCGACTTGCGGCTGCTCTGGCACCGAGCCCTGCAGCGTCACCGCACCGCTCCTCGCGCGGACCGTGATGTTGGCGACACTGATGTCCTTGCTCTTCGACAGCGCAGCGCGCACCTTCTTCGCCAGCGCGCGGTCAGCCGACTTCGCTGCCTTCTGGGTCTGCTTCGCGCTGGGCTGGTTGGTCATGTCGGCATCGCTTGCCTGAGCATAGGCGTTGATCGACGCCAGAACCACGAGCGCGCCACCTACCAACTTGATTGCCTGAATCGCCTTCATACACTTTCTCCTGTTGTCATGATTTGCGACGGTGTCGCGCTTGAACGGACCCGTCAAACGGGCCGTCATACGGGATACCACTGCACTACCACTTCGGTACTTCGCGATGAAAACGGCTGGAAAGATGCTACTGGTTGGATAGGCATCGGGTGGCTTGCCGATCTGGCGCGCAAGCCGGAACACCGATGCGGCTGGCCGGACAGTAACGATACCTCAATTGGTTCCATAGTGAAGACATGGGCCATCGGGATGAGGCATCGGTACAACGGATGGGCGCCGGATCGACGCCATTCGTGCCGGATTGCGTGCATCGTGCATGGATACGGGCGGCGCGTCATCATGCTGCAAACTGTTTAGTCCACGCGGCCGACCCGTTCGCTGCCGACGAATCCTCGCATGGTCACGACAACGCTTCCTATCGTTCCTCTTCGTCGCAACGATCTACCCGTCGATACGGTTGACCTTGCGCGCTTCATGCTGGGTAAATACCTGGTCCACGATGAGCGCGAAGGGCGTGTGGCGGGACGCATCGTCGAGACGGAGGCCTATCCCGTCGGCGATTCGACCAATCACGCGTGGCCCGGGCGGCGCGCGTATAACGGCTCGATGTTCCTCGATCGGGGGCACGCGTATGTGCGGCTCACCTATGGCATCTACAACGTGATCAACGTGGTGAGCGAGCGCGAAGGGACGGGGGCCGCCGTGCTGATCCGAGCGCTGGAGCCCATCGAAGGGATCGAATGGATGCAGGCGCGCCGGCCTGATGCGAAGCCGCGCGATCTCGCGCGCGGTCCCGGCAGGCTCGCGCTTGCGCTGGGCATCGATCTGGGCTTTGACGGCGCCGACCTCTGCACGGGGCGCGGCTTGTGGCTCGGCGCAATCGACGGAAAACCCGTGCCGTTCGCGGTGACGACGCGCATCGGCATTGCGCGCGAGACGCATCGTCTGTTGCGCTTCTATGAGCCGGGCAGCCCGTTCGTCAGCGGACCGCGCAAGCTGTTGTCAGCAGGATGAGCTGCGCGGCGGCGGCTTGCGGCGCCGCGCTTCGCGAAGGCCCGGTGATGTCCCGTCCGCCGTGGCATGTGGCAGCCGGCACGCTTGCCGCATCGATGGGCAAACGCCGATGTGCCCCGTCATTATTACCGTGCGGCATCCCATGAATCGACACACGGCACGGAGGCTGCGCGACTTTTGCACTCAGCGCAATTAAGTATCTCCGATATAGGGGTTTTCCCTCGGCACGACGGTGGCTACACTGAACTTACTTGCTTCACACACGGTGTGTGAAGCGGCTGATAAAACAACCTCGGAGGTAGTTACCATGAAATCGTTGATCAAGGCTGTCGTTATTGCTGCTGTTCTCGCCTCTCCCGTCGTTTCGTTCGCGCAGTCGAACCAGCCCGTCACCCGCGCACAGGTTCGCTCGGAACTGATCCAGCTGGAGAAGGCAGGCTATAACCCCGCAACGGCTTCGGATCCGCGCTATCCGGCCGACATCCAGGCTGCCGAAGCACGCGTCCAGGCGCAGAACGGCGCTGTCGCGCAAGCGCCCACCGCCGATACGGGCTACGGTGCGGCGACCAACGGCTCGTCGCAATCGGGCGCTGCAAAGCGGCTGAGCCCGACGCAGAACGTCTACTTCGGGAATTAATTGTCGTCAGGGGCCGCGAAGTTCGCGGCCCTGCATGCGTGCTTTCGAAGAACAATGAAGCGCGCATGACAAACATCGTAACGGCGGTGCGGCGCAGAGTTCAGAAGCCCGTGTCCGTGTCGCCGTCGACGAAAACCTGAACCTCCGCCGCCTCAAGGTGGCTTTGCCCAACCTCGCGGATTGGGCTTTTTTTATTGGCGCGAGCGAGCAAGCGACCGAACGAACGGACCAACGGGTGGCGAGTTGGGCGTGTCGAATGCCGCTGTCGCGACGACGAAAAGCAAGTCGCGACGGCGGCGGGCGCAAGCGCTCCTACGCACCGTGAATGTAGTGCTCCAGCTGCTGGATCGTGAACTGCTGCTCGGCGATGATGTTCTTCACGAGGTCGCCGATCGACACCATGCCGATCAGCTTGTCATCCTCCATCACGGGCAGGTGCCGCATGCGACGCTCGGTCATCAGCGCCATGCACTGGTCGGTGGTTTGCTCCGGCGTCACGAAGCGCACCGCGCTGCTCATGATGTCGCGTACGGCCGTCGTCTTCGACGAGCGGTCCATCAGCACGATCTTGCGCGCATAGTCGCGTTCGGTGACGATCCCCGCGATCGACCCGTTCTCCTTGACGATCAATGCGCCGATCTGCTTTTCCGCCATCAGCTTGATGGCGTTGTAGACGGAATCGGATGCCTCGATCGTGTAGACGTCTTGATTCGGCTTCGATTTGAGTACTTGTGCAACGCTAGTCATGGAGCGGCTCCGTTTGCTGTGCAGCACGCCCGGCCGCGGCGCGCTGGGGTGAAGAAGGGGCACGTCAAGCGCAGATCAGGCGCAGGTCAAGTATAGGCCTCGATGGCGGCTGCGGCGACGCTCGCTTCGCCTGGTTCCGTGGGGTCCGGCACGCATGCCATGCGATCGCCAACGCGATGGATCAGTGCCTTGTTCGTCCGGCTTCGTTCGTTCCATTTGATGCAATGGCGGATGCGCTGCATCGCTCGCGCGCACCATCGCGAAGCAGGCGACAGGTAGAATTCACGGTTTAGCGGTAAACTCCGCTCTGTACTTGTTCCGCCGGTTTCTTTTTTTACCCCGGTCTTCATCCCCGTTAGTTCACGGGTTCATGTCCGCAATACCGCTAACGCCATGCCCATGTCTCACGAGCCGTCGCAAGCAGACGGCGCCCCCACCGGCGAATGCGTCGCGCTCGACGCGACGGCCACGCTTCCAACCCGCTACGGCATTTTCACGTCCTATGTGTTTCGTGTGAACGACACGGGCGCGGAACATGTTGCGCTCGTGATGGGCGATGTCGCGAACAAACAGTCGGTGCTCACGCGCCTGCATTCGGAGTGTCTGACGGGCGACGTGCTGGGCTCGTATCGCTGCGACTGCGGCGAACAACTGGATCTCGCGCTGCGCTATATCGCAGCCGAAGGTTGCGGCGTGCTGCTCTATCTGCGCGGACATGAAGGACGCGGCATCGGGCTGTCGAACAAGATCCGCGCATATGCATTGCAGGAGCAGGGCCGCGATACCGTCGAGGCGAATCTCGACCTCGGTCTGCCCGAAGACTCGCGCGAGTACGATTCGGCGGCCGCCATTCTGCGGCTGCTGAAGGTGACATCCGTGCGCTTGATGAGCAACAACCCGAAGAAGTTCGACACGCTGTCGAAGCACGGCATTCCCGTCTGCGAACGGGTTGCGCTGGCGATTCCGATGCGCGAAGAGAACGAGCGCTATATCCGCACGAAACAGGTGAAGTTTGGGCACTATTTCGAGGAGAACGAATAGTAGAAAGCTAAAGATTCACGAGAGCCGCAGTCCATAAGGCTCTCGTTCATCAAAACCTTATCCGGCAAGGCGAAGCGCTAGCCAGGCGCTTTCGGAGTGGCCAGCGCTTTCATTCAGTGCGGCGATCGCCGAATGGGAGGAAGCAGCGAACGGCGCGCGACGTCGGCGACCGCGCGAACGAGCCGCGAAAGTGCAAGGCAAAATCGAACGGTGGCGAATTCGAGTCCCCCTTAAAGCGTCACCTTACCGCCTTTCCCATCAGTAACTTGAAGGAAGTCGCGAAGCTCCGGGTATTGCGTCGCAAACCAGAGAAGGGCGGCACCGCCAAATCGACGAGCGAATTCATCGTCGATTGGATTGTCGGCGTTGACCTCGTGCTCCACTGCCAGATTCAAACGGGCTCCCTTGAGGATGCGGGCATCGACGAACCCTGTCTTTATGGCCTTCGTCTCGGGATCGTAGTAAGAAACAAAGTACTCAACCATCAGTAGCCTCTACATGCTTGATAATCTCGGAAAGCCTGCTCTTTGCAGGCAAGGTACGTCCGCGCATCGCCGCCATACATTTTGCTGAGGGCATTACAGTATGTCATGCGCACTTCGTACATGGCATCGCATTTAGCCTCCTCCGCATCACTCACGCCACGCGCCGCGATGTCCTGCACATCGCCGGGAGGGGTATCGTCAGAGTACTCGAACGGTTGCGCATCGCCGAGCGGCGTCGATGCGCCCTCATCCGGTACCGGACTCGTCCGCGAAGTTCTCAGCCATGTCGGGTGTACCGTCGCCATCGTTCGCCGGACCTGAACCGCCGCCGAGCACAGCGCCGGCTACCACTTCGAGCAGGCCGCTGCAGTCGTCGCCGTTGCTTGCAGCCATTGCAGCCCGAGCAGCCTTCAATTGCTTTTCCCATGTGGCCGGATCATACGGACCAGACAAGACAGGTTCGCCGTCCCATGTCAGGGGACCGGGCCCCGCATTCTCGAAGGCGGCCCACTTTGTGCCACCACTTCTGCGGAATGCGCCTCCGCCTGACTGCTGCCGCCAACGCAGCGGCGCGGGCGTAGGCCGGAACGTCATTGGAAGCGAGCGCCAGTCACGGTTGATGACGGGCACAAGCAGTCCGTCACGCACGGCCTGTTTGAGCGCGCGCTCGATGCCCACGTTATCGGTCGGCAGGTCCCAATGAACGACGTTCAACTGATGGCTCAGGAATGAGCGGATCGCATCGATATCCGGGGCAATGGTTCGCCGGAAGTCGTAATTGGAACGGAAGTACCGGTCGAAGGTGTGCTTGTCATCTTCGATTTCGCGTTCCCGCTCACGGCGCATGTCCCAGTCGGCGAAGCGGCGCACAGAAAGGCTATAGAACTCCCTGGCGGGTACTAGCTCGCATTGCCACGTGCCGATATCAAGCGGCACATGAAGCGCGTTATACGACATCTACCCTCCCGTAGTGCCGCATTCGGCCCCCTGTCGTTTGATTGATGGGCGGGTATACGTAGCATGGAACCGGGGCGAGACGGAGTGTCGTGACGATTTATGACAGAAGCTTGTACGCATGGAGTTACGCGATGATAAGGCCACTCGTCGCGTAAGTTACATATTGTGGCCTTTCCGGAAAGGGGCTAGTCAATCCTTCGAGGAACGAGTGACTCTTTTGCGTCTCGCTTCATTCGCGTAATGGCCTCGCCAATGGCGAGGCCATTTGTTTTCGTGGATTCAGAAGATCATGAAGTCATCGTTGCTGTCGGGAATCGCGTTCAGCAACTGTTCCAGCCGATACCATCCGAGCCGCGCGGCCAGATGCGTCGCGAACGCGTACAGCCCCTTTGCCGCGTTGTGATGTGCGTCACGGCTTCGAGCCGAAGCGTCCCGGCTCATGCGCAACAAAGAACAGCACTGCATGTGACGCTCCTCGCAAAAGAGGCGCACGTATTCGACAGCATCTAGCGCGCGTCGATCGCGGACACCAGTGCGGCAAACACGTCGCGCAGTTCAGTTTTGCCGAAGCGCCGCTCGCTTGCGCCCGCTTCGACATCGATGCGACCAGCGTTCTGCGCGTCGTAGAGATCGACGATGAGTTGCGCGTGATTGGCGTTGAGTCCTGCGCGCAGGAGCGTCGCCGTCCACTCGCTACGCGGCAACGCGCATGCGACGATGGCGCGCCCGGCCACTTCGCTCAATGCGCGGGCGACGCCGTTCGCATCATGGCGCTGGGGGCCTTCGACGCTCACGACACGGACCCCATCGCCGCCATGTCCATCGATCAGCAACTGTGCGGCAAGCATGCCGACATCGTGCGCCGACACCGACGGGAACGCCCTGTCGACGGGATGATGCAGGCTCGGCAGCAAACCCGTCGCGAGTGCGGCGGGCAGCACGCGCGCCCAGTTCTGCATGTGCTCTGCCGAGCGCAGCAGCGTCAGGCGCGGCACAGCTTCGCGGAATGCCCTTTCGAGGTGATGGAACAACATCGTGATGCCCGTGCCCGTATCGAGTTCGGCGCCATAGTCGGACAGCGCGACGACATGCACCTCGGGATGCTCGCGCAGCGCGCGGGCTGCCACATCGATCATGCGACGCATCGAGCCGGCAGGATCGGGGTCACGATGCGGCACGGGACACAGCATCTGCACGCCGTGAGCGCCGACGAGCGCGCGCGTCACCGATGCGTCATCCGTCAGATCGCCTGGCACGACCTCACAACCGAGGCGCTCGAGCGCCTCGCGCTGGGCAGGGTTTCGCACAACGGCGCGCACGGCGTGGCCCGCGTGCCGCAATGCCGTTGCCGCCGTGCGTCCCACGTTGCCCGCTGCGCCAAAAATCACGAACATCATCCGGCTCCTCGATCGTTCAGATGACATCAAGCGTAAGCCGCGACGACGTGCGAAGCGCGCATGCAAGGATGCAGAACAGCAGATCCGGATGACGATCTGCGTGCGATGGCAGTCCACATGAATCGACGGCCTGCAGGCTGGCGCGAAACGAAGCACAATGCGTCGATCTGAACGATGACGGAAGGGGCAGGCGATGAATGCAGTCAACGGTCGGCTGGTGCCGCACTCCGGCGCGCGCGAGAGCTTGCGTTCGAGCGCGTCGCTCGGCTGGTCCCGTTTCGGCGCGGAACTCGTCGGGGTGGCCGCCGGCGCACATCGCATTCCGGCGATGGCGCATCATCGCGTTGGCGTGCATGTCGGCGCGCCTGTGAGAGCCGTGTGCCGATGCAACGGCCACCGTTATGCGCGAATTCAGGCACATGGCGATGCCGATGTGATTCCAGCCGGGCTCGACGGCGAGTGGTCCGATGACGCAAGCTGTACGATCTTGCGCATCTGGATTGCCGACGATTTCGCGCGCGAGACGTTCGACCAACTTGGCCTGCGTGCAGCCGATGCGCAGATTCGCCCGCAATTCCAGATGCGCGACGCGCGGTTTCAGCATCTGGCCTGGGCCATGCGCGCGGAACTCGAAGCCGAATACGCATCCGATCCGCTTTACGCGGAGAGCCTGTGCACAGCCATGATCGTGAGGCTCGCGGGCGCCGGCGTCCCACGCGACGACAAAAGACGCACGCTGTCGCCGCGTGTTGCTGCGTGCGTGAGCGACTATATCGAGTCGCATCTCGACGAACGTCTGACGCTCGCCGAACTCGCCGCGCTCGCCGCACTGAGCGTGCCGCATTTCAAGGTGCTGTTTCGCGAGACGTTCGGCGTGCCCGTACATCGGCATGTCGTGCTGCGGCGCGTAGAGCGTGCGCAATCGCTGCTGTTGCAAGGGCGCCTGAGCGCGAGCCAGGTCGCGCTCGAAACCGGCTTTGCACATCAGAGCCACATGGCGCACTGGATGAAGCGGCTGCTCGGCGTGACGCCGCGCGATCTCGCCGGCAACGGCGAGAGACGGCTGATCATTGCGCGCTAGCGCAGGGCGTTGCGTTCGCGCCGCATGCGATTCAGCCCGCCTGTGATTCAGCTTTTCACGCGCGCCGCGGCGGGATCGTATGGCGCTTTCAGATGCAGCGTAGCCGGCAGCAGATCGCCGGCGACATCGATCTGATAGCGGCCGCTCGTGAGCCATGCTTCGTCGAGCGCGCCGTCGTCGCGCTTCACGTAACCCATCGCAACCGGGCAGCCGAGCGTATGCCCGAACGCCGCCGACGTGACGAAGCCCGCCACGTTGCCATCGCGCAGGATCGCCTCGCCGCCCCATAGCATGCGATCGCTTGCGCCGTCCGCAGTGAGCACGACGAGACGTTTGCGCAGCGGTTCGCCGCGCAGCTTGACGAGCGCATCGCGGCCGACGAACGGAATATCCTTGTCGAGCTTGCACGCGAACGCGAGCCCCGCTTCGAACGGATTCGTATCTGGCGACAACTCGCGCCCCCATGCGCGATAACCTTTCTCGATGCGCAGCGACTCCAATGCATAATAGCCCGCGTTTTTCAGGCCAAAACGCGTGCCCGCCTGATGCAGCGTTTCATAGACGCCCACTGCGAATTCGACGGGTACATACAGCTCCCATCCGAGTTCGCCGACATACGTGATGCGCGTCGCGCGCACCGTCGCATAGCCGATATCGACTTCGCGGCTCTGCCCGAATGCGAACGCCGCATGGCTCCAGTCGGCCTTCGACACGCTCGCGAGCAGATCGCGCGCACGCGGTCCCATCACCGCGAGCACCGCATATTGACCCGTCACATCGACGAGCATGCAGTGGCTGTCGCGCGGAATGCGCTTGTCGATCATGTCGAAGTCGCGCGTGGTTTGCGCGGAGCCCGTGACGAGCAGATATTCGTCGGCGGCGAGACGCGTGAGCGTGAAATCCGATTCGTAGCCGCCGCGCGCGTTGAGCATGCCCGTATAGACGGTCGTGCCCGGCGGCACGGCGACGTCGTTCGCGACGATGTGCTGCAACACGGCTTCGGCATCGCGTCCCTTGATAAGAAATTTGGAGAACGACGTCATGTCGAAGAGCGCAACGCGTTCGCGGCATGCGCGATGTTCGTCGCCGCTCCAGGGCAGCCAGTTCTGTTGGCCGAACGCGTAGTCGATGCGCGCCTGCTCACGCGTCGGCGCAAAGAAATTCGCGCGTTCCCAACCCATCTTGCTGCCGAAGCATGCGCCTTCGTCCCGCAGCAACGCATGAAGGGGCGAGCGCCGGAAGGGACGCGCGCTATCGAGTTCGCGGTTTGGCCACGGCATCGCGTAGTGCAGGCCGAGCGTCTCCTTAATGCGGTCGTGCAGCCATATATCGTTTCCGTTGAAGCGCGCGAAGCGGCGAATATCGACGGGCCACAGGTCCATCGTCGGCTCGCCGGCGACGATCCACTCGGCGAGCGCCATGCCCGCGCCACCTGCCGACGCGATCCCCATCGAGTTGAATCCCGCGCCGACATAGAAGTTGCGCAGCTCGGGCGCTTCCCCAAGGATGAAGTTGTTGTCGGGCGTGAACGACTCGGGGCCGTTGTAGAACTGGCGCACCTGGGCCGTCTCCAGCGCAGGCACGCGTTGCAGTGCGTTCTCCATCAGGATCTGGAATTGATCCCAGTCGTCGGGCAGCAACTGAAACTCGAAGTTCTCCGGAATGCCGTTCATGCCCCACGGCTTCGCATCCGGTTCGAAGCCGCCCATCACTAGGCCGCCGACTTCTTCCTTGAAGTAGATATAGCCGTCCGGGTCGCGCATCACGGGCAGATCGGGATGCACGCCCGCAATCCTGTCCGTGACGATGTAGTAGTGCTCGGCCGAATGCAGCGGCACGGTGACGTCGCACAGCCGCCCCACGGCCTTCGCCCACTGACCCGCGCAATTGACGACGATCTCCGCCGCGATCGCGCCTTCGTTGCCCGCCTTGTCGCGCCACGCGACGCCGCTCGCCTCGCGGCCCTCGCGCGTCTGCCGCGTGCGGATCGCGGTGACGCGCGTGTTCTCGACGATGCGCGCGCCGCGCCGCCGTGCGCCGCGCGCGAGCGCCTGCGTCAGGTCGGTTGGGTTCGCCTTGCCGTCGCCGGGCAGCCAGACTGCGCCGAGCAGATCGTCGGTGCGCATGGGCGGCCACAGCTCGCCCGCTTCCTTCGCGCCGATCACGTCGCACGTCACGCCATACGCGCGCGCGACAGCGGCCGTGCGCTTCAGCTGCGTCGTCCGCTCGGGCGAGCGCGCCACCGACAGCGAACCGCATTGCTTCCAGCCCGTCGCGAGCCCCGTGTCCGCTTCGAGCTCCGCGTACAGCGCGGTCGAATAGCGGATCAGCTTCGTCATGCTTTCCTGCGCGCGCAACTGACCGACCAGCCCGGCCGCATGCCACGTCGTGCCGCACGACAGCTGGCCCTGTTCGAGCAGCACGACATCCGTCCAGCCGAGCTTCGTGAGATGCCAGGCGAGCGAGCATCCAATGATGCCGCCGCCCACGATGACGACGCGTGCCTGCGTCGGAGGATTGGTTGACATGTGTTGGATCTCGCTGAGGTTTGTGGAATTGCGTTGAGGTATGTGGAAATGCGTCGATGCGTACTTTGCCGCAAAAATGCGCGCAATGCAATGTTGCGGGCACTTTTCATGCGAGTAGATAAGCGGGGATGTGTGGAAGTGATTGGATTCGTGTTGGCCTCAGTCGCAAGTGTCTGCTAGACTCGCGCCAATTTCCGACCGCCGCCGCCGATGTTCGCCAACCACCGACAGAACGAGATCCTGCGTCTCGTCCGCGCGCAACAGACCTGCACCATTACCTATCTGGCGAACACGTTCGCCGTGTCCGACGAAACCATTCGGCGCGATCTGAAGCCGCTCGTCGCCGAGGGGCTGCTCGTCAAGGTGCACGGCGGCATCATGTTGCCCGCGCAACTCGACGAGCCGCCGTTCAGCCGCCGCATGGTCGAGCAGCGCGACGCCAAGCGTGCGATCGCGGCGCGCATCGCGCAGATGATCCACGACGGCGATTCACTGTTGCTCGACGGCGGCACGACTTGCGTGCATATCGCTCACGCGCTCGAATCGCATTCGCGCCTGACGGTCGTCACCAATTCCGCCGAGATCGCGCATCTGCTCGCGCCGCGCAACGGCAACCGCGTGCTGATGGCGGGCGGCGAACTTCGTGCCGACGATGCGTCCGCTGTTGGCGAGAGCGCGCTCGCTTTCGTCCGGCAATTTCACGTGCGTTATGCGATCGTGTCGATCACGGCTATCGACGCGAAGGGGCGCTTCATGGACGCGCAGCCCGCCGATGCCGCGCTTGCGCTCGCGGCGTTCTCGCAAGCGGAGCGACGCGTCGTCGCCGCCGATCACACGAAGTTCGGCCACAGTGCGCTCGCTCACGTATTCGGCCCGGACGGTCTCGACATCCTGGTCACGGATGTCGCGCCGGCTGCGGCGCTGTCGAAAGTTCTGACGGCGGCGGGCGTCGAAGTGATCTGCGCGGCGCCCATAGGCGGAGCAGGCGGGGCCGGCCTCTGATCGTGAGCGGCGCACCGCATCGGCCACGGACCTGAAGTGCGGCGCCGCAAGAGCCGCCAACGCGATCAGGGGAACTGTCCTGGGCCCACGCATGGGCGTGTGAAGCCGGGATAAGCCGCTTATCGCCGCCATCGACCGATTTAACGAAGTGGTTCACCGGCTGCACAAAAAATGAGAGGTTAATTGACTGATTGAATTCGTTCTAATAATCTTCACCCCGATTTAAATGAAAGCGTCAACGACGACGCTTGAATTGTTAAATCTTTCCGGTAATTGGAATGAACTCTCTATTGCGTGAATGTTAAATCCGCAAAGGGACGTTTGTGATGCAGTGCCGCATGCACGGGCGGCCTTGTTCGCCGGCTGGTCATCAGTCGCCCGCCAGTCATTTCCAACTGCGAAAAGCTGAGACACTCCGCGCAAAGCGAGCAGCGGCGCTCGTTTCAGGGCGGCGGCACAATAAGCCGGTGAAGTATCGCCGACAGCGAAATGCAAGAAAAATCCGCTCGCAAGAGGCGGTCAAAAGAAGTCGAGTTCGCGCCTCTTATAACCGGCTGTTCGATGAGCCGTAATAGGGTGCGAAGGCATTAAAGCAATATCGGGCTATCAAGGCATTGTCGGGCAATGTGAAGGAATTGGCCCGCAATCGATGCAGGAGTTGAACGCCAGGCCAATGTGGAATTCCAATTTCATATCGCCGGTTGTGGTCCTTCATCCACGATTTCCCGGTCGGACGGAAACAACGATTGAGCGTTGCGGGGTTTTATGAGAATTGCAGTTCTGGAGGAGACACGGGCGCAAGCCGAATTCGTGTGCGGAACGCTGTCGGCGGCGGGGCACGCCTGCCATGCATTCGACGATGGACAGGCGCTGATCGGGCAACTGCGTAGCCAGCCGTTCGATGTGCTCGTGCTCGATCGCAATGCATCGGGCCTGTCGCCTGGTCAGGTGCTGCGCTGGGTCCGCGAGAATCTCACCGAGCGTTTGCCCGTCCTCCTGTTGATGAGCGCAGACGACACGTCCGACCAGATAGCGGACGTCGACGATTGTCTCGTCAAGCCCATCAGCGCGGCGACGCTGCTCGCGCGCGTCGGCATGCTGTTGCGCGGCACCGGCCAGGGGCTGGTGGCGGGAAAGGAAGTGTTCGGCGAATACGAATTCGAGCCGGGCTCGAAGCGCGTCCATGTGCGCGGCCATTCCGTCACGCTTACGCACAAGGAATTCGAACTCGCGCTGCTGCTGTTCAAGCATCTGAGCCGACCGCTGTCGCGCTCGCATATTCTCGATGCGATCTGGAAACAGGCGGCGGCCATTCCGTCGCGCACGATGGACACGCACGTGTCGATGCTGCGCACGAAGCTCGGCTTGCGTCCCGAGAACGGCTACCGGCTGATGCCGATCTACGGTTACGGCTACCGTCTCGAACGCATCGAGAAGGGCGACACGTAAGCGGCGCTCAAAGGCTTTCGAGCGGCGCTCAACGCGCATCGTCGTGCGCCTGCTGCTGCATCGACTGCATCGACGTCGCGTCTTCGCAAGCGGATTTCTGATCGCGCCACGTGTTCTCGAAGAGACACGCATCGAGCGGCATGCGTTTTGCCCAGCCTTCCGATTCGAGCATCGGCTCGGGATAAAAACGCTCCACATGCCCTAGACACAGAATGGCGACGGGCCGCGCCCCTTCCGGCATGCCGAGCATAGCGCGCACTTCGTCGGCATCGAACAGCGACACCCAGCCCATTCCAAGCCCTTCCGCGCGCGCCGCGAGCCACATGTTCTGGATCGCGCACGCCACCGAAGCCAGATCCATTTCCGGCAGCGTGCGCCGTCCGAAGATGTGCTTCTCGCGGCCGTCCATCAGCGCCATCACGAGCAGTTCGCCGCATTCGAGCATGCCTTCGACCTTCAGCTTCATGAACTCGTCGCGCCGCTTGCCGAGCGCATCCGCCGTCAGCACGCGCTCGCGCTCGACGGCGGCATGCAGCTTCTGCCGAAGCGCGGGGTCGGTGATGCGTCCGATCCGCCACGGCTGCATATAGCCGACGCTCGGCGCGTGATGCGCGGCATCGACGAGGCGCGCGAGGACGGCGGGATCGACGGGCGTTGGAACGAAGTGGCGCATGTCGCGCCGCTCGTAGATCGCGCGGTAGACCGCCGCGCGTTCGGCGTCGTCAAAAGGCTCGGCCATCGAAGAGGGCGGCCGCGAAGGCCGGATTGGACGGCCAGTAGCCGTGCATGTAAGTGGCGACGATCGAACCCTGGCGATAGACGGCTTCGCCGGGCGCGTCGGACTGTGCGCGCGTCGCGTGACGCACGGGCGCGAGCGGCGTGCTCACGCGCGAGTAGTGAAACGTGTGGCCCGTCAGCGTGCCGTGCACGCGGTCGTCGATCTGCTGCATGCCGAGCGCGGTGAAACGCGTCTGCATTGCGGCATGACCGGGCACCAGACCGAGCATCGGCGTCGTGACACCTTGCGTGTCGGTGACGCTGTCGAGCAGATACAGCATCCCGCCGCACTCGGCGACGATGGTCTTGTTCGCAGCGGCATGCGCGCGGACGGATGCCGCGCTGCGCGCGTTGGCTGCAAGCGCAGGCGCGTGCAGTTCCGGATAGCCGCCGGGCAGATAGAGCGCGTTCGCATCGACGGGAACACGCTCGTCGGCGAGTGGCGAGAAATACGTGACGCGCGCGCCCAGCGCTTCGAGCAATTGCACGTTCGCCGGATAGATGAACGCAAACGCAGCGTCGCGCGCGACGGCGATATGCATGCCGTCGAGCATTCGCGGCAGCGGCGCTTCGTGCGCGGGCTCGTCGAACGTCACGACGGGCGGCAGTTGCGCGAGCGCCGTCGATGCGAGCGCATCGGCGGCACGATCGAGCCGTGCGTCGAGATCGCCGATTTCCTCAGCTTGCAGCAAGCCCAGATGTCGATCGGGCAATTCGATCGCATCGGTGCTCGACAGATAGCCGAGCATCTTCAGATCGGCGGGCAACGACTCTTCGAGCATCTGCGCGTGACGCGCGGAGCCGACCCGGTTCGCGAACACGCCATGAAACGGCACATCCGGACGAAAGCGCGCAAGGCCGAACGCGACCGCGCCGAAGGTCTGTGCCATCGCTTTCGCCGAAATCACGGCGGCGACGGGCACGTTGAATTTCGCGGCGAGATCGGCGCTGCTCGGCGTGCCATCGAAAAGGCCCATCACGCCTTCGATCAGGATCAGATCCGCGTCGCGCGCCGCTTCGGCGAGCAGCGCGCGGCATGCACGTTCGCCGACCATCCACAGATCCAGTGACAGCACGCTCGCGCCGCTCGCGCGCGCGAGGATCATGGGATCGAGGAAGTCGGGGCCCGTCTTGAACACGCGCACGTCGCGCCCCATGCGCCGATGATGCCGCGCGAGCGCGGCCGTGATCGTCGTCTTGCCCTGGCCCGACGCCGGCGCGCTGATGAAGAGAGCGGGGCACGCGGGCATCGTTCAGAACTCCACGCCGCGCTGCGCCTTCACGTGCTGCTCGCGATACGGATGCTTGACGAGGCGCATTTCGGTGACGAGATCGGCGGCGTCGATTAGCGCGTCAGGCGCGTGGCGTCCCGTGATGACGACGTGCAGCATCTCGGGCCGCGCGCCGACGACTGATAGCACTTCATCGAGCGGGAGATACTCGTACTTCAGCACGGTGTTCAGTTCGTCGAGAATCACCATCTGATAGTCGCCGCTTTCGATCATGCGGCGCGCCTCGTTCCAGCCTTTGCGTGCCGTCGCGATGTCGGCTTCGCGGTCCTGCGTGTTCCAGGTGTAGCCATCGCCCATCGTGACGAAATCGCAGTTCGCCTGGGCGCCGAGAAAATCGCGCTCCGACGTATGCAGCGCGCCCTTGATGAACTGCACGACGCCAAGCTTCAGGCCGTGGCCCAGCACGCGCACGGCCATGCCGAACGCGGCCGTGGACTTGCCTTTGCCCGTGCCCGTGTAGACGATCAGCAGGCCTTTTTCGACGGTCGCCTGGGCCTGCTTCTTCTCGTGGCCTTCGCGGCGGCGCTGCGTCATGCGTGCATGCGATTCGGGGTCGGTCTTCATCGATTGTCCTTCGTTCGGTGTGTGTCGTTTGAGTGCTGATGGTTGGCGCTCTGTACGGCCCTGATGTCATCGGCGGAGCATGCGATCGCGACCGTGACGCCATCGCGTGCGCGTTTGTGCACGAGCAGCCGTCCGTTTTGCGTCGCGAGCAGCGCGCACGGTTCGCACACGCCATCGACGCCCATATGCTCGCGTACGGCTTGCGATGCGTTCGTGCGTACGTCGAGTGCGGCGATCTGTTCGCGTGTGAAGGTGCGCAACGGCAACGCATGGCGTGCGCAGAACGCGACGAGGCCGGCTTCGTCGGATTTCATAGCTATAGTTGCGACGGCGTCGAGCGCTTCGAACGGCAGCGTATCGCCGAGCGCGTCGCGCACAGCCGCTTCGATCTGTTCAGCCGATACGCCGCGTCGGCAACCGATGCCCACGATGAGCCCCGTCATGACGACGCGTGCTGAAGAAATGCATCGACGGGCGCGGCCAGCGACGCGACCCCGCCGATCACGACGATCGAAGGCGAGCCCAGGCCCGCGTCCGCGACCCGCATGGTGAGATCGCGCAACGCCGCACATACGTGACGCTGCTCGGGCCGCGTCGCCGATTCGATCGCGGCGCACGGCGTATCCGGCGACATGTCGGCGCGCAGCAATGCGTGGGCGATGTCGTTCAGGCGGCGCATGCCCATGTAGATCACGAGCGTCATCCGGGTGGCGGCGAGCGCGGACCAGTCGGCCTCGTGCTCGCCCGCGCCGTGGCCCGTGACGAAGATCACGCCCTGCGCGTAATCGCGATGCGTGACGGGAATGCCGATTGCAGCGGGCGCGGCGATGCCCGCCGTGATTCCGCTGACGATCTCGACATGCACGCCGGCCGCCTGCAACGCCTGCAGCTCTTCGCCGCCGCGTCCGAACACGAACGGATCGCCGCCCTTCAGACGCGCGACGCTGCGGCCCGCGCGCAAATAATCGAGCATCATCGCGACGATCGCAGGCTGCGGCGTCGATGCGTGACCGCCGCGTTTGCCGACGTGGACGATCAGCGCATCGTCGCGCGCGAATTGCAGGACTTCGGGATTCACGAGATCGTCGACGAGCACGACGTCGGCCTGCGCGAGCGCGCGGACGGCCTTGAGCGTCAGCAGTTCGACGTCGCCGGGGCCGGCGCCGATCAGCCAGGCGCGGCTCATCGCGAATGTAGCGCCGCTGCGTGGGCGGGCCTTGAAGAAATGTGGGTCATGCGATGCTGCATTTGATGCGCGGCGCCGTTGCCTGAAGCCGGCTTATATACGGGCGCAAAAGCGGGCGTACAAGCGGGCGTGCAAGCAGCGCGTCGCGCGTGGGCGCTGGCGTCCGTTTCCCGCGGCTCCAGCGAATGGCGAACGGTTTCGTCGGTCCCGTCGCCCCCTTGCATCTGGCCGGTATCCGGGCTGGCGGCTCATCGCGTTCGCCTTCCCACTTGCATGATGCAGGCAGTGGCCTTGAACGCACTGCGCGGAAATTGTTCCTCCCGCTCGCCGCGTGACCGTTGCGGGGACAGCACAGGCTGAGCGCTTCGTTTGCCGCACAGCATGTGCCGTGTGAGAGGCGCTTCCCTGTTTCCCGTTTAACCGTGCAAGCGAGCGCAGGCACGGCACCAGACGCGCGCATACGATAGCACAGCCGACCTTGCGCGTCGCTGCGGAGTTTCCTCGATGAGCACGCAGCAACGGTGCGAAGAAAGCATTCCGGCTCTATTCTTGACGCTCCTCGCGTGCGAGCCTAAACTCGCACGCACTCTGGTGCTCGCGCGCGCTTTCTGCTCGCGCAGTTAAACGGGAAATAGCAGGCCCCTCGTGTCGCTCGTGTCGTCACAGGGCCAAACTATGCTGCTCCCCGCAACGGTAGGTGAAGGCATCGCGAAGTCGATGCGGAGCCGTCTCGCTGCATGTGCGTCCAACAGTGGCCCATGCAGATCATCCACTGCGCGAAAACGCTCGCGCGGGAAGGAGAGGCGGCGCTTTCATCAGCCCGGATACCGGCCCGAGAAAACGATGCAATGCTGCGGGGATGCGGCGCTGCGTTCACGATTCCGCACGTGCCGCGTGCCCGTTTCGCGCCTGCTTCTTTATGCCGCGAAGCGTTTGCGGCGCCGTTTTCCGTCCCCGTGCATTACGCTGACTCGCATCGCTCGCGGCGTTGCGATTCCAGAGTCCAGAGTCGCCCGAAACACAGCGGGCAACGGAGCCATCATGCAGACACAGATGCGCAAGATTCCCGTGACGATCATCACAGGCTTTCTCGGCAGCGGCAAGACGACGTTGATGCGTCACATTCTTCAGTACGCGGGCGGCCTGCGCATCGCGGTGATCGTCAACGAGTTCGGCGAGCTAGGCATCGACGGAGAAACCCTCAAGGGTTGCGGCATCGGTTGCGACGAGGACGGCAACGAGACGGAAGGCCAGCTCTATGAACTCGCAAATGGCTGCCTGTGCTGCACCGTGCAGGAAGAGTTCTTTCCCGTGATGGAGCAGCTCGTCGAGCGGCGCGGCCAGATCGATCACGTGCTGATCGAAACATCGGGGCTCGCATTGCCGAAGCCGCTCGTGCAGGCATTCAACTGGCCGTCGATCAAGAACAGCTTCACCGTCGATGCCGTCGTCACCGTGGTCGACGGTCCTGCCGTCGCGAGCGGCCAGTTTGCCGACAATCCCGCCGCCGTCGACCGGTTGCGCAAGGCCGATCCCAATCTCGATCACGAATCGCCGCTGCACGAGCTGTTCGAAGACCAGTTGTCGGCGGCTGATCTCGTGATCCTCAACAAGACCGATCTGCTCGACGAAGCGCAGCAGGCCGCCGTCGAATCGACGCTGCGCGAAGAGATACCGCCTCAGGTGAAAGTGGTGCGCGCGCATATGGGGCAACTCGATCTTCACGCGCTGCTCGGGCTCGAATCGGCATCGGAAGAAACGATTCATCTGCGGCACGATCATCACGGTTCCGCCGATGATCCAGGTCACGCCGACCACCATCATGACGAGTTCGATTCCGTCGTCGTGACGGCACAGGCACCGTCGCGCGACACGATGATCGCGGCTCTCAGGCAAGTGGTCGAAGCGCACACGATCTATCGCGTGAAGGGTTTTGCGGCGTTGCCCGGCGCGGCGATGCGTCTCGTCATTCAAGGCGTCGGGCGGCGCTTCGACAGCTATTTCGACCGGCGCTGGCAGGCGGGCGAATTCGACGCTTCTGCTGGCTCGGCACTCAGCCGCTTCGTGCTGATCGGCGCAGATCTCGATCAGCGGGCGCTGCAGCGCGCGCTCGACGAAGCGTTGAACGACGTCGCGAACGCACAGACGCAACAGGCCTGAAGGCGGCGCGATGCATCTGCTGCGCACCGTCCCTGGCGGTTTCGTCGACGATACGAAGGGCGTCATCCGTATCGACCAGAAGCCCGCCGATATCGTCATCCTCAGTTCCGCCGACACGACGCTGTCGCTGCTCGCGAGCGTCGTGCCGCGTCTTGGCGAAGGCTTTCCGAGCGTGCGGCTCGCGAACGTCACGTATCTGCGGCAGCCGGCTTCCGTCGATTTCTATATCGACGATGTGTTGCAGCATGCGCGCGTCGTCGTCGTCGATCATCTGGGCGGCGAGTCGTACTGGCCGTATGGGATCGAGCAGGTCGTCGCGCTCGCGCAGCGCAACGGGCAGACGCTCGCGATGTTTTCCGGCGACTTGCAGGAAGACCCGAATCTGCTCGCGCACAGCACGGCGGATGCAGACCTGTGTCATCAGTTGTGGCGCTATCTGCGCGAGGGCGGCGCGCGCAATGCCGAGTCCTTCATGCGCTGCATCGCGTGGCGCGCGCTCGGCTGGGGCGACGAGCCCGCGCCGCCGAGCCCGTTGCCCGCTGCCGCGCTGTATCACCCCGCGCGCGACGCAGCGGCCATCGAAGACTGGCAGGCGCGCTGGACACAGGGCGCGCCCGTCGTCGCGGTCCTGTTCTACAAGGCGCATTTGCAGGCGGCCAACACGGCCGTGTTCGATGCGCTGATCGATGCGCTCGAAGCGCGCGGCATGAATCCGTTGCCGGTCGCGATCACGTCGCTGAAGGATGCGATTAGCCGCGATGTCGTGCAGCAACTCGCCGCGCAGCACGACATCGCACTCGTGCTGAACACGACCGCGTTTGCCGCTTCCGCGATAGACGATCCGGAGCCGCTCGCGCTGGCGGGCGACGCGCCCGTGATGCAGGTGATCCTGAGCGGCGGCAACCGCGAAGACTGGGAGAAGGACAATCACGGCCTCAACTCGCGCGATATCGCGATGCACGTCGCGCTGCCCGAAGTGGACGGCCGCATCATCACGCGCGCGATCAGCTTCAAGGGCCTTGCGTATCGCTGTCCGCATACGCAAGTGGACGTGGTTCGCTATCAGCCGGATCACGAGCGCGTCGCGTTCGTCGCCGAACTGAGCGAGCGCTGGTGCAAGTTGCGCCGCGCGCCCAACGCCGACAAAAGGCTCGCGCTGATACTCGCGAACTATCCGATGAGCGAAGGGCGCATCGGCAACGGCGTGGGACTCGATACGCCTGCGTCCGTGGTGAACATCCTGAAGATGCTACGCGACGAGGGCTATCGCATCGACGACGTGCCCGCGAACGGCGACGCGCTGATGAACGCGTTGACGCAAGGCGTGACCAATGATCCCGTCGTGCGCGATCTGCGGCCCGCGTTGCAAAGCCTCGCGTTGAGCGATTACATGACGCACTTCGCGGGTCTGCCTCAATCTCTGCGCGATGCGCTGAACGCGAAGTGGGGGCCGCCCGAACGCGATCCGACCTTACGGCGCGAGCGCTTCATGATCGCCGGCTGGCGCTGCGGACATGTGTTCATCGGCATCCAGCCGCCGCGCTCGCGCGAGCAGAACGACTACGCGAGCTATCACGATGCCGAACTCGTGCCGCCGCATGCGTATCTCGCGTTCTATTTCTGGCTGCGTCATCAGTTCGGTATCGATGCCGTCGTGCATGTGGGCAAGCACGGCAATCTCGAATGGCTGCCGGGCAAGAGCGTCGCGCTGAGCGATGCGTGCTGGCCCGATGCGATTCTCGGGCCGCTGCCGCATCTGTATCCGTTCATCGTCAACGATCCCGGCGAGGGCAGCCAGGCGAAACGCCGCGCGCAGGCCGTGATCGTCGATCATCTGATGCCGCCTCTCACGCGCGCCGAAAACTACGGGCCGCTGCAAGACCTCGAGCGCCAGGTCGACGAATACTATGACGCGCTGATGGTCGATCCGCGCCGCGCGAAGCTGTTGCGCAAGACCATTCTCGATACGATTGTCACGCATCGGCTGCATGAAGAGCTGAGCGTCGATACGCCGAACGATGCGGATGCGGAAGACGCACTGCTCACGCGCGTCGATGCATGGCTGTGCGAGCTGAAGGAAGCGCAGATACGCGACGGTTTGCATACGTTCGGCGAGTCGCCTCAGGGCGTGCAACGGCGCGATACGCTGCTTGCGCTCGCACGCTTTCCCTTCGGCGACGGACAGGGCGCGAAGGCCGGGCTCATCGATGCGCTCGCTCGCGATCTGCATGTCGATCGCGTGTTCGATCCGCTGTCGGCGGACTGGTCGGCTGCGTGGGAAGGGCCGCGTCCTGCATTGCTGCAACAGATCGGCGATGCGCCGTGGCGTCACAACGGCGACACGCGCGAACGGCTCGAACTGCTCGCGTCGTGTTTGCTCGACGATATGTGCGGCTTGCCTTGCGATTCACGCATTCCACTCGATGCCGATGCCTTGCCGCACGCGGCGCGCGTTCTGGAACGCTTGCGCGAGGAGATCCTGCCGCGTCTCGACGCATGCGGTGCGCACGAGCTGATGCATCTGAAACGCGGCCTCGAAGGGCGTTTCGTGCCGCCTGGCCCGAGTGGCTCGCCGTCGCGCGGACGTCCGGACGTGCTGCCGACGGGTCGCAACTTCTATTCTGTCGACACGCGCGCGATCCCGACGCAAGCTGCGTGGTCGCTGGGTCTCAAGTCGGCGCAGACACTGATCGAGCGTCACTTGCAGGAGCACGGCGACTATCCGCGCGCGATCGGCCTGTCCGTGTGGGGCACGGCGACGATGCGCACGGGCGGCGACGATATCGCGCAAGCGCTCGCGTTGCTGGGCGTGCGCCCGAAGTGGGCGCCGGGCAGCCATCGCGTGACCGACTTCGAGATCATGCCGATCGCCGCGTTCGATCGTCCGCGCATCGATGTGACGTTGCGCGTGTCGGGCTTCTTCCGCGATGCGTTCGCGAACGTGATGCATCTGTTCGATGCGGCCGTGCAGGCTGTCGCCGGCCTCGACGAGCACGAGGACGTGAACCCTGTTCGCGCGCGCGTGATGCGCGAGCGCGATGCGTGGATCGCGCGCGGCGTCGCGCCGGATGAAGCGCGCAGGCGCGCGGGCTTTCGCGTATTCAGCGCGCGGCCCGGCGCATATGGCGCGGGGCTGCAGGAGATCATCGACACGCAACGATGGCAGACGGACGCCGATCTCGCGAACGCGTATCTGTCGTGGGGCGGCTACGCGTACACGCAGAAGAGCGCGGGCGAAGAGGCGAGGCACGCATTCGGCACGCGGCTCGCGGCGATGGATGTCGTCTTGCAGAATCAGGACAACCGCGAGCACGACGTGCTCGATTCGAACGACTACTACCAGTTCCAGGGCGGCATGACGGCGGCCGTGCGGCATCTTGCGGGCAATCAGCCGCACGTCTACCACGCGGATCACAGCAACCCGGATGCGCCTCGCGTGCGGACGCTGCATGAAGAGATCGCGCGCGTGATCCGTTCGCGCGTCGTGAATCCGAAGTGGCTCGACGGCGTGAAGCGTCACGGCTACAAAGGCGCGGCCGAAATCGCCGCGACGGTCGATTATCTCTACGGCTATGATGCCACGGCGCGCGTGGTCGCCGATCATCAATATGCGCTCGTCGCCGATGCGTATCTGAACGACGGCGATACACGCGAGTTCATGCGCCGGCACAATCCGCATGCGCTGCACGCCGTCTGCGAGCGGCTCGTCGAAGCGATGCAGCGCGGACTCTGGCAGCAGCCGGGCGGCTATCGCGCGCAAATCGAACAACATCTGCTGAATAGCGAACAGCACATCGAAGGATCACGATCATGAGCGAAACCCGTGCGATGCCTGCCGTGTTTCCGTTTTCCGCATTGATCGGCCAGGCGCCGTTGCGACGGGCGTTGTTGCTCGCCGCCGTTGATCCGGGCATCGGCGGCGTGCTGGTCAGCGGGCCGCGTGGCACGGCCAAATCGACGGCAGCGCGCGCGCTCGCCGAACTGCTGCCCGAAGGCCGCTTCGTGACACTGCCGCTCGGCGCAAGCGAGGACCGGCTGATCGGCACGCTCGATATCGAAGCGGCGCTGCGCGATGCGTCGGTGCGCTTTTCGCCGGGGCTGCTGGCCAGTGCGCATCGCGGCGTGCTGTATGTCGACGAAGTGAATCTGCTGCCGGATGCGCTCGTCGATGCGTTGCTCGATGCGGCGTCGAGCGGTGTGAACACGGTCGAACGCGATGGCGTTTCGCACACGCATGATGCGAGCTTCGTGTTGATCGGCACGATGAATCCGGAAGAGGGCGAGCTGCGTCCACAACTGACGGACCGCTTCGGCTTGATGGTCGAGCTGGAGAACTGCTACGAGCCGCAGACGCGTCAGGACATCGTCAAGGCGCGGCTTGCGTTCGATCTCGAACCTTTCCGTTTTCGCTCGGGTTATGTCGAGCAGCAGGATGCGCTCGTCGCACGCATACGCGATGCTCGCGCGTCTTTGACACGTCTGTCGTTCGACGATGCCGTGCACGCGCACGTCAGCGCATTGTGCATCGCCGCGGGCGTCGATGGATTGCGCGCGGATCTCGTGATGCTGCGCGCGGCGCGCGCGCTGGCCGCGTTCGACGGCGCGGGCGAGGTGACACTGGAGCATGTGGATCGAGTGGCGGAATCGGTGCTGTTGCATAGGCGGCGCTTGCATGACGATGAGGCCGGACAGCCTCAGGAGGCCGCGTCTTCCGATCGGCAGCCGTCTTCTACCGATAGCGCGAATCCATCCGGCGAAAGCGACTACGGCTATCTTCCACCCGAACGGACGGGCACCACGCACGTCAAGCAGGTCATTCCGCTTCCGACAAAAAAACGCTGAGCCATCGAAAGGGCGCGGCCGCGCGCGCGATGCGCAGCGGTTTTCGATGGCGGCAAGGCGCGGGCGATGCGTCGCGCGGCGGCTCTGCCGGCGCGCGTATCGCGTGGCCGCGCACGCTTGCCGCGAAGCGCAATCAACGTTTGCATGTGGATCACCTGCGCTTCGTTAGTGAAGCCGCACGTGGCGGCGTGCTGCATTGCTTCTTGCTCGATTGCTCCGGCTCGATGCTCTCGGGGCAAAGGCTTGCGCTTGCCAAGGGGCTGCTCGTCGCGCTGTTCGATCAGGCGCGCGCCGAGCGGTCGGAGGCAGCGCTCGTGTGTTTCGGCGGGCAACGTGCCGATGTGCGCTTTCGTCCCGCCGTGCCGCGCTGGTGGAACGAGCGGTGGCTGTCGCCCATCGGCGGCGGTGGCGGCACGCCTTTGACGCTCGGCACCGAAACGGCGGCGACGGTGCTCGAACGCGCGGCACGCCGCAAGCCTGGCCAGCAGCGATGGCTGTGGATTTTCACGGACGGCCGCAGCAGCGGTACGCCTGTGCGGCCCGTTGCTGCGGATCATGTCATCTTCGTCGACTTCGAGCGCGACGAGACGGTGCGGCTTGGTCGCTGCGCGCAGCTCGCGCAAGCGTGGGGCGGCGAGTACGTGCGTCCTGACGGGTTGATTGCGGCAAGGTAATTCCGCTCACAGCATTGCCGCGATCGCAAACTTCCGCGCACCATTCCGGCACGTTGCCCATATCGGTTCGAGATATCCGCATCGCCTTTTCGAGTCTTTTTCGAAGGCATACGTAGGAATGCTTCGAACTATGCGTGGCAAACATCTAAATAAGACTGCTCCTATTCAGCACTTCTGCCGTTTCGCCTAACTTGCCGACGCTGCTAATCCGTCGATTGGATGTGGATTGTCTGCGACGTCTGAAAGAAGTCGACATGCGGACGTTGTCTCTTTCCGCACTCGAAGCGTCACCACAAAGCGGAATTCGTTTCGATATCTGATCCGATCGCTGGACTGAAGCTGATCATTTATTTAGAAAAGTTAGGATGACAAATGAATAGAATTTACCGGACTGTGTGGAACGAAACGACGGGCACGTGGGCCGCCGCACAGGAGAACGCCGCTGCGCGCGGCAAGGGGTCGTCGAAGAAGAGTCTCGCGGCCGTCATCGGCATCATCGGTGCAGGCCTGGCGCTCGCGGGGAGTGGCGCACATGCTGCCGTCACGGCTGGATTCGGTTCGCTTGAGCTGTGTCCGGGACTCGCGTCGGGGGGCACGGGTTCTTCGTACGGGTACGTGACGAATGTGAACAACCTGGACTGCACCATTGCGGGTAGCAATCCTCTTTCGTTCTCGCTGAACAATACGGGAGACACCAATGGGTCGTACGGTTTTTCAGCATCGACGGCCCGTGTTACCGGTTATCAGACTGGCTTGCTGCAGCTGGTGGGTACGGCAGGCGTTAGCATTCTGAACACCGTCGACATGAACACGAAAAAAATCACGAATCTCGCGGCTGGTGACGTCAACGCGTCCAGCGCCGATGCGGTCAATGGTTCGCAGCTTTACAACCTGGCGAACTCGACGGCGAACGCGATCGGGGGCGGCTCGACCTTCGACCCGACGACGGGCGCGATCTCTGTGCCGACCTACGTGCTCGACGGCGGCAACACGACCTTGACCAGCGTGGGCGGCGCAATCACCAACCTCGATGGCCGCGTGACGCAGAACACGACGGACATCAGCAACATCCAGACGCAGATAGACAATGGCTCGATCGGTCTGGTGCAGCAGGCCAGTTCGTCAGCGACGGTGACGGTGGCGAAGGGAACGGGCGGCACGCTGGTGGACTTCACGGGCACGGCAGGTGTGCGCAAGCTGACGGGCGTAGCCAACGGCAACGTGAATGCATCGAGCGTGGATGCGATTAATGGTTCGCAGCTGTACAACGTGTCGAGCTCGACGGCAGCGGCACTGGGCGGCGGCTCGACCTTCGACCCGACGACGGGCACGATCTCCGCGCCGACCTACGTGCTCGACGGCGGCAACACGACCGCGACCAGCGTAGGTGGCGCGATCACCAACCTCGATGGCCGCGTGACGCAGAACACGACGGACATCAGCAACATCCAGACGCAGATAGACAATGGCTCGATCGGTCTGGTGCAGCAGGATCAATCGACACGCGCCATCACGGTCGCGAAGGGCACGGACGGCACTGTCGTGGACTTCACGGGCACCGCGGGCGCGCGCAGGCTGACAGGGCTGCTCAACGGCAACACGAACGCATCGAGCACCGATGCAGTGAACGGCGCGCAGCTGTACAACGTATCGCAGTCGGCGGCGAGCGCGCTCGGCGGCGGCTCGACCTTCGACCCGACGTCGGGCACGATCTCCGCGCCGACCTACGTGCTCAATGGGGGCAACACGACCGTGACCAACGTTGGCGCCGCGATCACCAACCTCGACGGCCGCGTGACCAATATCGACAACGCGGTGACGAACATCGTCAACGGTGGCGGCATCAAGTACTTCCACGCGAACTCGATGTTGGCCGACTCGTCGGCGACGGGCACGGACGCAGTGGCCATCGGCGGCGCGGCGACAGCGGCGGCAACGAGCGCGGTGGCAGTCGGCAGCAAGTCGACGGCGGCTGGATCGAACTCGGTGGCAGTCGGCAATGCGTCGACGGCCTCGGCGACGAACTCGGTTGCGCTGGGTTCGGGTTCGGTGGCGGATCGCGACAACACGGTGTCGGTCGGGTCGGCGGGCAACGAACGCCAGATCGCCAACGTGGCGGCCGGCACGGCAGGCACGGATGCCGTCAACGTCAATCAGCTGAATGCGGCCATTCAGAACGTGACGAACCTCGCGAATAGCGCAGTCGATCCGATGTTCACAGCCGACGGCGACCGCGATACCGAGGCAGCGGCAGCAAGCGGCACGCACGCGACGGCAATGGGGCCGACCGCGAACGCGAGCGGCAGCCAGTCGATTGCGACGGGCTTCAATGCGAAGGCAAGCGGCGACAGTTCGATCGCGACGGGGGCGAACGCGGCCGCGAGCGGTCCCACGGCGACGGCGATCGGCGCGAACGCCACGGCGAGCGGCAGCAACGCGGTGGCGCTCGGCGCGGGCTCCGTCGCCGATCAGGACAACACCGTGTCCGTCGGCTCGGCTTCGCAGCAGCGCCGCATCACCAACGTTGCAGCGGGTACGGCGCCGGGCGATGCGGTGAACTTCGGCCAGGTCAACGACATGCTCTCGCGGATGGGCAACCAGGCGGTGCAGGCGGCAAACGCGTACACGGACCAGCAGTTCAGCAAGATGAACAACAAGATGAACTCGCTGGGCGCGGCGGCCATGGCGGCGACGTCGCTGATTCCGAATGCGCGCGCGGAAGGCAACTTCCAGATGTCCGCTGCGGCGGGCACCTATGGCGGGGCTGCCGCGATTGCGATCGGCGCGAACTACTGGGTCAGCGACCGCGTGCTCCTGAATGCGCATGTCACGCGGGCGACGGGCAACGGCGCAAGCACGGGCGCATCGGTCGGCGCGACGATCGGCTTCTGAGTGCCGGGCACGCCCGCCGCGCGAATTGCGTGGCGGGCGCGGAGAAATCTATGAAAAAACCAATACTACGCAGCGCGGCGCTCGCAGTGGTGGCCGCGACCTGCACTGCGATCTTCGCGGCGCCAGCGTTCGCGGCCAGTATCAAGAGTGAGGCCGCGGCATTGATGCCCGCCGCGCAGCGCCTCGCCGATCCGTACCGGCGCGGCGTCGCGGAAGCCTACCTGGAAATCGCCGGGCGTCAGGACGGCCACGTGCTCGTGTCGAACGTCTACAACGACGCGGCGAAACGGGCGCTCGGCAACGCACGCTATCTGATCGACGGCAGCGGGCAGTGGCAGCCGATGTTCAGTGTGAAGAACTGGCCGACGCGCGATAACTGGGTCCAGGCGATCCGCGCAATCGAAGCGAGCAATGCGCGCGCTTCGGCGTCGTCCTGCAAGGGCGAGTCGGCGGGGCGGCTGCTCGCGCTCACCGACGAAGTCTGGAAAGAGCAGGACGAAACGCACGGCACGCGCTGGGTGCACGGCTGGGAATCGATCGAGCGCGCGAAGAAGCTGAGCGAGCAGGTCGACGACGAGCTGAACCGCTGCGCGCCGCCGCCCGCCGATGTTCCGACGGCGGTCGAGAAGCCCGTCGCGCTGTCCGCTGACGCGCTGTTCGATTTCGACAGCGCGATGCTGACGCGCAACGGCAACGCCGCGCTCGACACGCTTGCGTCGAAGCTGAAGCGGGCGCGCACGATCGACGCCGTCACGGTGACGGGCTACGCGGACCGCTTCGGCAGCGTCGAGCACAACCGCGATCTGTCGTCGCGTCGCGCGCAATCCGTCGCTGACGCGTTGAAGGAACGTGGCGTGAGCGCCGCGCGCTTCGACGTGCGCGGCGCAGGCTCGGCGGCGCCTGTCGCGACGTGTCCGGGGCCGAAGACGCCCGCCGTGATCGCGTGTCTCGCGCCGAACCGGCGCGTGGAGGTTCGCGTCAGCGCGCTGGTTGCGCAGCCGGCCGCCGCGCAGCGTCAGGAGCCACAGCCGGAGCAGCCGCAGCCGCAATAGCAATAGCAATAACGTCCCGCAAGAGCGAAGCGGCCCGGTCATGCGAATGACCGGGCCGCTTCTTTGTGGCTCGTGACAACGGAGTCGCGCTTACCTGGGTCCGCTCGTCCAGAAGATCACATCGTCGATCCGATCGAACACGTAGACCTTCAGCGCCATGTGCTCGACCTGATCGAGGTGTTCGAACTCGATGCCGTGCGTCGTCGGATCGCCGGGCCTCGAACCTTGCTGCACGTTACGGATGATCGCCGCCGCTTCGATCGACGTGTCCATATCCTTCGAGCACAGCCGGAACGCCACGCGAATGCGCTTGCCGACTTCGCCGACTTTCCATGGCGCGGAGAACGACATGCCCATTGCGCTTACGCTCTGCACGAGGCCGAGGCTTTCGTAGCCGGTGCCTGCCTCGTCGATGCCGAAGCGCAGCGGCAGGCTCGCGCGCACGCGGACCGACTTGCGTTCGCGCAGCCGGCGGACCACACCGGGCTTCGACAGCACGAGATAGTGGAAGGGCGCGACACACACGGAATCGACGGTACAGACAAAGCGGAACACCGCCTGGCTCGCGATCGCGAGAATCTCGACGTTCTCGCCGACGGACAGCGTCATCGGCTTGCCGTCGGCGACGGGTGGCGTGACGAATAGCGATTCGTTCGGCGCAAAGCCGATGATGCGCGACGGATGCATCGGCGCGCCCATGCCGACTTGCGAGCGCACGCCGATCAACGCGCCGATCGTCAGGTGCATGTCCCTGAGCGATTCGGCTTCGCCCGATTTGCCGGCGGATTCGGCCGCCGATTCCGGCGAGATCGCTTCGATGTCGCCCCGTTGCGGCCTGAAATGCTGAAAGAGAAAGCGGTGCTCGTCGGCGCCGATCACGATCGCGCCGCGCTCGAACAGCAGCGTGTCGTCGCTGTCGACAATCGGGAATTTGAGCGGCACGCCCATGGGCACGGCCTCGGGCGCAAGCGAACGAGACATCGCGGGCAGGTTCGCGCTTGCATCGACAGCGTCTTCACTTGTTTGCATGATGACGAACGAAAGAAAGCGTTGGACGAGATAACCAGTGTAACGTCGCCTTTTAGAAAAACTTTAATTTCTTTTTTAGCGCTGGATCGATCCGGTTTTCAATCGCGCATTCAATCGCTTTATTTTGGTCGGGACGGCGACCGATTTAAAGCGATTTAAACGTTAAAATCGGCGCTTTTATACCAGCGCGGCGTATACACCCATTCGCGGGCGGTGTCGGCGGGGCGAAAGGCGCGTGTCATCGACGAACCGATAATCACCATCGTCCGCATATCGACGTCGGCGGATTTCAGTTCGCCAAGCGTCGTGGTTTTGAGCGCCGAGCCGGGACGGCCAATATCGCGGCCGAGCACGACGATGGTCGCCGGATCGCGAAAATCGCGCACGATTTCAAGCGCCCTGTCGAGTTGCCACGGACGCGCGCGTGAAATCGGGTTATAGAACGCCATCACGAGATCGGCCTCGGCGGCATGCCGCAGACGCATTTCGATGACGGACCACGGTTTCAGATTGTCGGACAGCGACAGCATGCAGAAGTCGTGGCCGAGCGGCGCACCCGCCTGAGCGGCCGTGGCGAGCGCGGCGGACACGCCGGGCACGATCTCCAGCTCGACGGCGGCCCATGCCGGGTCATGCGCCTCATCGAGCGCTTCGAGAACGGCGGCCGCCATCGCGAACACGCCCGGATCGCCCGACGACACCATCGCGACACGCCGCCCCGCGCTCGCCAGTTCGAACGCGTGACGGGCGCGCTGCATTTCCTCGCGATTGTCGGTGCCGTGTACGCATTGCTCCGCGCGAAACGGGCCGGCCATCTTCACGTAGGTTTCGTAGCCGAGGATGTCGGTGGCTTGCGCGAGCGCTGAGCGCGCGGCGGGCACCATCAGCGACGCATCGCCGGGTCCGAGCCCGATCACGCTCAGCCTGCCGCGCGCGCGGCCGACCGTCGCGGGATCGACGGGCGCGTGCGCGATCGCGAATGCGATGGGCGCGCGATTGCCGTCGCCGAGCGTCTCGTGCGGCATACGCAATGTGTTGCCGAGCAGTCGCGGCGGATCGGACGAAGCATCGTCATCGGCAAAGCGCAACGGGATCTGCAACGCGTCGGCGGCCTTCTGGAGCGCCCGCTCGCCGATGCGGGACGCCGGCGCGAGCAGCACGGCGAGCGCCTGCGCGGCAAGGCCGCGCTCGCGCGCCGCTTCGAGTATGCGTTCGTGCAGCCCTTCGTCGCCTGCATTGCGTACGTCGTGTTCGTCGCGAGCCTCGCCGATTGCGACGACGACGCTACGTGGATGAATGACCAGTTCGTCCGTCGCGCCGTTCCATGCAAGAGGCGTGACGCGGATCGCGCGCTGCGCGTCGTCGTCGCGCGGCAGATGCACGTCATCGAGCCACGGTGCGTCGCCTTCGACGCGCGTCGCTTCCCCCGCCAGCAGATCGGACACGAAGCGCTTGCCCTGGTCGATGCTCGCGAGCGTGTAGCCATCGGGCGGATTCAGCACGCAGGCGCCGAAGCGCAACTCGCCGCTCGTCGTGATCGCGGGCTTGATTTCGAGCGCCGCCGCGATCTCGCGCGCCATCGCGTTGACGCCCGACAGACCGCCGAGCAGCGGCACGACGGCGCTGCCATCCTCGGCGACGGCGAGCACGGGCGGCTCGCTGCCCTTGTTCGCGAGCAGCGGCGCGATGCAGCGGATCACGATGCCCGCCGCGCACAACGCGACGATCGGGATGCCGCTCGCGTACAGATCGCGCAGATGCGCGGCGAGTTCGGTGAAGGCGACGTCCACATCTCCATCGGCGACGCGTCCTTGCAGGCCATGCACGCTCGCGCCGGGGTAAGTGGACTGCACAGCGGACTGCACGCGCCGCGCCGTCGCCAGCGCGCCGACGCCGAGTATCACGATCGCGGGCGGTGTCGTCATCCTTGCCATTTTTCCCCCGGCACGACGAGCAGCGAGAAATAGGGCGATGCCATCGGATCGACTTCGGCGAGCGGCACGATGCGCTGGTTCGCCATCGTCGCGCGTTCGACGTAAAGCGCGCGGTCCGCGAGGCCGAGTTCGTCGAGCACGCGGCGCACCTTGTCGAAATTGCGGCCGAGCTTCATCACGACGGCGGCGTCGGCATCGGCGAGACGGCGCTTCAATTCATCCTCGGGCAGCACGCCCGACAGCACGGAGAGCGTCTGGTTGCGATACACGAGCGGCTGGCCGAGCACCGCGACGCCGCCGAGCATCGAGCACACGCCGGGCACCACTTCGGCCTCGAAGCGAGGCGACAGCCGGTTCGCGAGCCGGTCGTGCAGATACATGTAAGAGCCGTAGAAGAACGGATCGCCTTCGCAGATCACGGCGACGTCGCGGCCCGCGTCGAGGTGAGCGGCGACCACTTCCGCCGCCGTGTCGTAGAAGTCCGCGATGATCGCCTCGTACGAAAGCGGCGGTTCGAGCGCTTCCGTCGTCACCGGATAGACGAGCGGCAACTGCTGCTGCTCGCTCGACAGATGCGACTCGATGATCGAGAACGCGTTGCCTTTCTTGCCCTTCGCGACGAAGTACGCGACCACGTGCGCCGACTTCAAGAGACGCAGCGCCTTTACCGTGATCAGCTCGGGGTCGCCGGGGCCGACGCCGAGCCCGAAGAGACGTCCGCGCGTGCCGTTCGCCTGCTCAGCCATCATTCGTCCTCCGATGCGAGCGCGTTCACGGCGGCCGCCGCCATCGCGCTGCCGCCGCGCCGGCCTTGCACGACGATGAATGGCACGCCGCGGCTGTCGGCGGCGAGCATCGCCTTCGATTCCGCCGCGCCGACGAAGCCGACCGGGAAGCCGAGAATCAGTGCGGGGCGGGGCGCGCCCGCGTCGAGCATGTCGAGCAGATAGAAGAGCGACGTCGGCGCATTGCCGATCGCGACGACGCTGCCTTCCAGTTGCGGTCGCCACAATTCGAGCGCCGCCGCCGAGCGCGTGTTGTCCAGTTCGCGTGCGAGCGTGGGCACGCGCGGATCGGCGAGCGTGCAGATCACTTCGTTGCGCGCGGGCAGCCGCGCTCGCGTGATGCCTTCGGCGACCATGCGCGCGTCGCAGAGGATGGGCGCGCCGTTTGCCAGAGCATGGCGGCCGGCACGTCCTGCGCCTTCCGAAAAGCGCAGATCGCCGACGATATCGACCATGCCGCACGCGTGGATCACGCGCACGGCGAGTTTTGCGAGGTCGGCGGGAATGCGCGATAGATCGGCTTCCGCACGTATCGTCGCAAACGACTGGCGATAGATGGCTTGTCCGTCGCGGAGGTAGTCAGGCATCGGATGGCTCGTCAAAAGGTGTGATCGGTGGAAGAGCGGCACGGCTCAGCATGCCGGCGGCTTCGTCGATCGTCAGACCGCGCGCGAGACAGCGGCCGAAGCCTGTCGGATCGCGCGGGTCGCGGGTGTGGTACAGGTCGTAGCGGCCGGGTGCCACGGCGAGCAGCGTATAAGGCGCGCGATGCGCGGCCGCGCATGAGCGCGGGCAACCGCTCAGATGGACTTGCGCATCCGCAGGCAGGCACGCGGCGAGTTTCATCGCATCGGCCTTGGTGTCGGCGAGACTCTTCGCGCAGCCTGCCGAGCCCGCGCACGCGATCACGCGGGTCAGCGGATTCTGCGCATTGCACGCGAGGCCGAGCGCTTCGAGCGCCTGCAATGTCGATGCAACCTTCGTCGTGTCGATATCGCTCAGCATCACGCTTTGCCACGGCGTCATGCGCAGCGTCGCGCCGTCGTTGTGCGCTACGAGCCGCGCGAGGCCGCGCAGCGTTTCGCTGTTCATGCGTCCCAGCACAGGCTGCCCACCGACATGCGATCGCCGTGTGTCGCGCTGCGTGTGCGCGCCGAGCCGCAGCGACGGATCGCCGGGCGCGCGGCGCCATCGTTCGATCGACGCATCGCGCAGCAGCGCGATCCCCGACTTGCTTTCGACATGCGTCAGCACGTCCTCGACGGAATGCACGGCAAGCAGATCGCGCATGCGCGAGTGTTCGGGCGCGGCGAGATCGAGAAATGTGTGGACGAGCGCGTGTGTCAGCGCGGCCGCGTCCGAAGCCGCGACGGCTGCGACCGCGCCAGCGTGCTTTTCGGCGACAGGCGGGCAGCCTGCAAGGCCGAAGGCGAACAGTACGTCATCGCACTTGGGATCGCGCATCGCTGAAAGCCAGATGTCGTGTGGATGATCGAGCATCGCGAGACGCTCGCCGCCGTCCAGAAGCAGCGCGAATTTCGGCGAGAGCGCCGCGAAGCGCGCGTCGCCTTGCAGGCGAGCGAGGATATCGTCTGCAAGCGTTGACGTGTCGATCAATGCGTTCGCATCGCGGCCCGCTGTCGGACTCACCATCACGTTGCGCACATCGTCCGCGAACGCATGCGTGGCGTCTTGCGGACCCGAGGGCCCGAGTCCCGCGTGGAGCAGCGCCGCGATCAGCGGCTCTTCATGACCGCGCTTCACGCCGCGCAATTGCAGATTCGCGCGATTCGTGATGTCGGCGATGCCGCAAGCGTGTTCGTCGATCGCATCGGCGATCGCCAACGCCTGTGCTGCGCTCAACTCGCCGCGCGCGAGCTTCACGCGGCAGATGCCGCCGTCGAGCGCGGGCACGATGCGCAGCAGCCCCGGACAGGCCGAAGGGCGCAAGCGACAGGCATCGGACGAAAGGTAAGCGTGGCTCAAGGGGTCACCGGGTGAGCGTCGCGCGACGGCCCCGGGCATCTCGAACGGAGAGCGGCTCGGCATCGGTACACCCCGCCCGACGTTGGCTGGCACGAACAAGTTGGCCGGCAGGTTTCCTGACTAGCAGTTCATCATCCACGCCGGCCTTCCCGGTGACACCAGTGGCGCAAATTGGCGCGGACTCGCTGCATACAGTTGCGGGGGCAGTCACGACGACGTGTTCCCTCTTAGGCCCCGAAAGGCACCGGCGAGCGGGTATTATGCCTTTTTTCGAACAGCACAACGATGCCGCGGCCCTTGAATCGGGCTCGCCACGGCGTTTTCTGCAATCCGATGAGGAAAGATGCATGCCGGCCTGGCTGACCGTAGTGGGAATGGGCGATGACGGTTTTGCCGGTCTGGGAAAGGCGGCGCGGCGCGCGCTGATCGACGCGTCGGTGATCTACGGCGGCGAGCGCCATCTGGCGATGCTGCCCGTTTGCCTGTCCGCCCGGCGCGAACCGTGGCCGCGTCCGTTCGATATCGAAGCCGTGCTCGCGCAGCGTAACGCGTACGAGGCGCACGATGCGCGCGTATGCGTGCTCGCGAGCGGCGATCCGATGTTCTATGGCGTCGGCGCGACGCTCGCGCGCCATCTTCCCGCCGATGAATTGCGCGTGCTGCCTGCGCCGTCGTCCGTGTCGCTGGCTGCCGCGCGGCTGGGCTGGGCGCTGCAGGACGTCGCGACGGTATCGCTCGTCGGGCGGCCGCTCGCCGCGCTGCACGTGCATCTTCACGATGGCGCGCGCGTGTTCGTGCTGAGCGCCGATGGCGCGACGCCCGCCGCCGTCGCCGCGCGGCTCGCCGAGCGCGGCTTCGGCGCGACGCGCATGATCGTGCTGGAGCATCTGGGCAGCGCGTCCGAACGTCTGATCGACGCACGCGCGGCGTCGTGGCAAATGAGTGAAACGGCGGCGCTGAACGTCATCGCGCTCGAATGCCGGCGCGACGCGTCGGCGCCTGGGCTTGCGCTCACGCCCGGATTGCCCGACGACGCCTATCGCCACGACGGGCAGCTGACCAAGCGCGATATTCGCGCGCTGACGCTCGGCCGGCTCGCGCCCGCGCCCGGCGAATTGCTATGGGACGTCGGCGCGGGCTGCGGCTCGATCGGCATCGAATGGATGCGCGCGCACCCGACGTGCCGTGCGATCGCGATCGAAGCGAACAGCGAGCGTCAGCGCTTCATCGAGCACAATCGCGATGCGCTCGGCGTGCCGGCACTTCAGTTGATCGCGGGCAGCGCGCCCGATGCGTTGCAGGGCCTGCCCGAACCGGACGCGATCTTCATCGGCGGCGGCGTGACGGCCGATGGCGTGCTCGACACCTGCTGGCGCGCGCTGAAGAGCGGCGGTCGACTGGTCGCGAACGCTGTCACGCTCGAAGGCGAAGCTGCGCTCGCCGCGTGGCGAGCGCAGCACGGCGGCACGCTCACGCGCATTGCGCTCACGGAGGCGCAACCGCTCGGCGGCTTCGAGACGTGGCGTCCCGCGCTTCCCATCACGCTACTCGACACCCGCAAACCGTGATGCGCGACGAGACACCCGAACAACCCGCGCCGCTGCGCAGCGGCTACACGACGGGAAGCTGCGCGACGGCGACCTCGCTGGCGGCGGCGCGCCTGCTCCTTGCCGGCATCGCCAGCGACGTCGCGGAGATCGTCTTGCCGAAAGGCCAGCATGTGCCGATGACGCTCGTGTTCTGCCGCCTGACGGAAGACGGCGCGGAGGCAGGCACCGTGAAGGACGCGGGCGATGATCCCGACGTCACGCACGGCGCCGTCGTGTTCGCGCGCGTGCGTTTGAGCGACACGCCGGGCGTGCGCTTTCATGCGGCGCCGGGCGTCGGCACGGTGACGCGCGCGGGCCTCACGCTGCCTGTCGGCGAGCCGGCGATCAACCCGGTGCCGCGCCAGATGATGACCGCTCATCTCACCGATCTCGCCGCCGAGCACGGCTACGCGGGCGGCTTCGAAGTGGCGATCGGCGTCGAGAACGGCGAGGCGCTCGCGCAAAAGACGATGAACCCGCGCCTTGGCATCGTCGGCGGGCTGTCGATACTCGGCACGACGGGCATCGTGCGGCCGTTCTCGTGCTCGGCGTATATCGCGTCGATTCATCAGGGCATCGACGTTGCTCGCGCGAATGGCTACCAGCACATTGCCGCATGCACGGGCAACGCGAGCGAAGACGCGATGCGCGCGTACTACCAGTTGCCCGATATCGCGCTGATCGAAATGGGCGACTTCGCGGGCGCGGTGTTGAAGCATCTGAAGCGCGCGCCCGTCGACACGCTCAGCATGTGCGGCGGCTTCGGCAAGCTGAGCAAGCTGGCGGCGGGGCATCTCGATCTGCACAGCCGCAACTCGAGCATCGACTTGCCGCAGCTCGCCGCGTGGTCGGCGGAGCACGATGCCGGCGACGACGCGTTGCAGGCGGCCATCGTCGGCGCGAATACGAGCCAGGAGGCGCTCGCAATGGCGCTCAAGAAGGGCGTGCCGCTCGGCGATATCGTGTGCGCGCGTGCGCGCGACGTCGCGCGCGAGATCGTGCCCGCGACGGTCGCCGTCGAGATGTTCGCAATCGACCGCAAGGGCAACATCGTCGGAGCGGCGCGATGAAGCGCGTGCTCTTGCTCGGCGGAACGGGCGACGCGTTGCAGATCGCGCGTCAGCTCGGGCCGCAGCATGTCTATAGCCTCGCGGGGCTCGGACGCGTGCCCGAAGGCCTCGCGTGCGCGGTGCGCGTCGGCGGATATGGCGGAAGCGTTGGTCTCGCGCGCTTTATCGTCGATGAAGGCATCGGCCTCGTGATCGACGCGACGCATCCGTACGCCGCGCGGATCAGCGCGAACGCGGCTGCTGCATGCCGTCAGACCCATGTGCCGCGCTGGGCGTTGCGCCGCGCGGGATGGACGCCGCAAGCGGGCGACGACTGGCGCATGGTCGACGACTGGAACGGGATCGTCGACGCGGTCCGCCCGTTCAAACGCGTGCTGTTCACATCGGGCCGCGAGCCGCTCGCGCATCTCGACGAGATTCCCGTGCATCAGTTCTGGCTCGTGCGTTGCCTCGACGCGCATCCGGCCAACGAGCGCGCGCGCATCATCGATGCGCGCGGCCCGTTCGATATCGACGGCGAGCGCGCGTTGTTCGCGCTGAACGCAATCGACGCGCTCGTGACCAAGAACAGCGGCGGCGACGCGACGCGCGCAAAGCTCGACGTCGCGCGCGAGCGGAAAGTGCCCGTCGTCATGACGCGGCGTCCGTTGCTGCCCGAAGTTGGCGGCGAGTCCGATCGCGAATTCGACAGCCCGCAGCAGGTGCTGCGCGCGTTGAACGAACCAGAGGGAGTGCAGTGAAATGACGGTGTTTTTTATTGGCGCTGGGCCTGGCGATCCCGAGCTGATCACGGTGAAAGGGCAGCGCCTCGTGCGCACATGCCCGGTGATCCTGTACGCGGGTTCGCTCGTGCCGCAAGCCGTATTGAGCGGCAACGTCGCCGAAAAAGTGGTGAACACGGCCGACCTCGATCTCGACGCGATCGTCGCGCTGCTCGCCGAGGCTCACGCGAAAGGCCAGGACGTCGCGCGCGTGCATTCCGGCGATCCTTCGCTGTATGGCGCAATCGGCGAACAGATCCGGCGCCTGCGCACGCTCGGCATTCCGTATGAGATCGTGCCGGGCGTCACGGCGACGGCTGCGTGCGCGGCGGCGCTCGGCGTCGAACTGACATTGCCCGACGTATCGCAGACGCTGATTCTCACGCGCTACGCGCGCAAGACGTCGATGCCCGAAGGCGAGCAACTGGGCGATCTCGCGCGGCATCGCGCGTCGATGGCGATTCATCTCGGCGTGCGTCATCTCGCGCGCATCGTCGACGAGCTGACGCCGCATTACGGCAGCGATTGCCCCGTCGCGGTGATCTATCGCGCGAGCTGGCCGGACGAGGAAAAGGTGACGGGCACGCTCGCCGATATCGTCGCGAAGGTGCAGGCGACGGATATCGAACGAACGGCGCTGATACTCGTCGGCCGCGTGCTCGATGCCGAGCATTTCGCGGAATCGACGCTGTATTCGAAGGAAGGCTGAATCGTGCATCGGGCCTGACGTGCGCCTGCATCGGCACGCGTCAGGCCCGGCAACATCAGTGCGCGTGCGACCGCTCCGCTTGCGGCTGCGGCTGCGTCAGTGCGCTGACGATCGCGAGCACGATCACGTTCAGGGCCAGCGCGATGAAGCCGATGTTGACGTCCTTCAGCGCATCGGGCAGGAACGGCATCATCTGGCCGACGCTCATGTGGAAAAGCGTGGTCACGGCGACCACGGCCACGCCGACCACGATCCCGCAGAACGCGCCTTGCTTCGTCGCGCGATTGCGCGGCGCGATGCTGCAGACTACAGCCGGGAACAGTTGCGTGACGAAGTTGTAGCCCATCAGCAGCAACGCGACGATCGTCTCGCCTCCGTGCAGCGTGAACAGCACGGCGACGAGCGCGACGACGGGCACGAAGATCCGCGCGAGCTTCGTGACCTTTTCATCCGGCGCGTTGCGATGCACGAGACCGCGATAGACGTCGTTGGCGAGCAATGTCGAGGCCGTCGTCAGGATCATCGAGCCGGGCACGAGCGCCGTCAGCACGCCCGCCGCGCCGATCACGCCGACGAACCACGGATCGAACGTCTGCAGCGACAGCTTGAAGAGCGACAGGTCGATGTCGCCGCCCTTGAGCCCTGGCACCTTCAGCGCGGCCGCGAAGCCGACGAAGAACACGAACAGCAGGATCAGCTGATAGAGCGGCAGCACCATCGCGTTGCGGCGGAAGATGCGCTCGTCCTTCGCGGTGAACACCGAGCCGAACGTATGCGGCCACATGAAGAAGCCCAGCGCCGTGAGCAGCACGGTCGACTGGAACCATGTGACGCTCGAGCCTTTCTCGGGGAACGTGAGGAAGCCGGGACGCGCGGCGTCGATTGCATGGAACATCTGGCCGAGCCCGCCGTAGTAGTGCAGCGGCAGATAGATGCCGAGGAACAGCACGATCGCGAGAATCAGCAGGTCCTTCGCGACCGAGTTCCACGCGGAGCCGCGCACGCCCGACACGGTCACGTAGATCGTGACGACGGCCGCGCCGATCCAGATCGCCACCGACGATGAGATCGCGCCATACGAAGCCGTCGACACGATGATGCCGAGCCCCTTGAGCTGCAGCACGAGATAAGGGATTAGCGCGGCGACGTCGACGATCGCGACCAGCACGCCGAGCCCATGACTGTCGTACTTGCGCGTGAAGAAGTGCGGCTGCGACACGAGCCGGTGCGCCTTCGCGAAACGCCACACGGGCGGCAGCATCCAGTACGACAGCACATACGCGAGCGTGCCGTACGCGAGGATGTAGTAGACGGGCGCGCCCTTGCCATATGCGAAGCCGCTTCCGCCGAGGAACGTGAACGTCGTGTAGATCTCGCCCGCCATCAGCAGGAACACGAACGCGGTGCCGAAGCTGCGGCCGCCGACCGTCCATTGTTCGAGGCTCATGTCGTGTCCGTGCCGCGCACGGATGCCGAGATAGAGCGCAAAGAGCGTGATCGCGGCGATGATGACGAGTGCGCTGCTCATGAACGCACCTCCTCGTCGGCGGACGTATGCCGGTTGGCGGGATCGAGCCGGTAGATGATGGCCATGATGAGCGAGCTCAGCACGACCCACGCGACGATCCATGCAAGCACGAGCGGCATGCCGAGCACGAGCGGCTCGACGCGGTTGACGAACGGAACGCCGAGCAGGATGCCGATGAACGGCAGCACGGCGAGCAGACGAAATGACATGGGACAACTCCTCGGATGTGATGGAGGTGGTCGATGCGAACGTCTTTTCATGAAGCAATGACTGAGGTGCCGCGCACCGACTGTATGCCCTTCACGGTATTCCGGTAAAGGGTGTCAAAAATGTGCAGGTCAATTGAAAGGGAGATGCGCAAACGCAATGCCCGCGTGGCTTGCGTATCGTACGGCATGCATCTCCGCGGTGCTGCATTGCATGAAAATCGCGCATGGGCCGCATGCAATTTTCATTGCATTAAAACAGTCTGCGCTGCAAGCTGCGCGGTGGCGCGACGCAAAAAACACAACCACAATCGAGCGGGTCATACATGATTTCAAGCCTGGTTTCGGAGATTCTGTTTGGCTTTACGGGGTTGATCAGCATCATCAATCCCATCGCGATTGCATTCGTGTTTGTCGATCGTACCGATTCGCTGACAGAAAGCGAACGCGCCGCGCTCGCGAGGCGCGTCGCGATCAATGCGTTCGTCGTGCTGCTCGTCGTGTTCTTCGTCGGCACGCCGATCCTGCATTTCTTCGGCATCTCGATGGAGGCGTTGCGTATTGGCGGCGGACTTGCCGTCGCAGTCAGCGCGTGGAATATGCTCAATGCACCGGAGAAGCAGCCGAACGAGGCAGCCGTGAAACCCGTCGATCCCGACAACGCGATGTCGAAGGCTTTCTTTCCGTTGACGGTGCCGCTGACCACGGGTCCCGGCACGATGGCGACGGCGATCGCGCTGAACGCGAACCGCAGCCACAAGCTGTCGGAGTTCCTGATGTCGTCGATTGCGTCCGTGACGATTTCGTTTCTGATCATGCTCGCGATCTGGTTCACCTATAACCACGCGACGACCTTCGCCCGTTACCTCGGCAAGGAAGGGACGAAAGTCGCGTTGCGCGTGTCGGCGTTTCTGCTGCTGTGCATCGGCGTGCAGATCATCCTGACGGGGCTGTCCGAGTTTCTCGCGCCGCTCGCGCGCATGAACAACTGACTGCAACCGAGTGCAGCTGATTGCAGTGAACGGGGCGGGCACGGCAGCCGGCCCGTCGTGAGAGCCGCTTCAAGCGGGCGCGCGCGAAGGCGTTTTCATCGAGGAGACCGATCATGTGCCGCTGGCTGGCTTATAGAGGCAACCCGATACAGCTCGAAGCCGTGCTGTTCAGGGCGAAGCATTCGCTGATCGATCAGAGTCTTCATTCGCGCTTCGGACACACGACGACCAACGGCGACGGCTTCGGCGTCGGCTGGTACGGCTCGCCCGCCGAACTGCCGTTCCGTTACCGATGCGCACAGCCCGCGTGGAGCGATCGCAACCTGCGCGACACCGCGCGCGCGGTGCACGCGCCGATGTTCGTCGCGCATATCCGCGCGGCCACGGATACCCCATCGCAGGAAACCAACTGCCATCCGTTCCGCCACGGGCGATGGCTCTTCGTGCACAACGGCCTCGTGCGCGACTACCCGAAAGTGCGGCGCGACCTGATGCTCGGCATCGATCCCGATCTGTTCGCGTCGATCGAAGGTTCGACCGATTCCGAAGTCATGTTCTTGCTCGCGCTGACCTTCGGCCTCGAAATCGAACCCGTACGGGCGCTGGAGCGCATGGCGCGTTTCGTCGAAGAGACGGGGCAGCGGCATGGCGTCGAAGCGCCGTTGAACATGACCGTCTGCGCGACCGACGGCGAGCAGATCGTCGCCGCGCGCTATTCGAGCGAGCGGCAGTCGCGCTCGCTCTATCACAGCACGTCGATCCGTCATCTGATGGAGCTGTATCCCGACGATCCGCGCCTCGCAGCCGTTGGCCGCGACGCGTTTCTCGTACTGTCGGAACCGCTCGTCGATCTGGAAGGCTTATGGGAGGAAGTGCCCGAATCGGTTGCGATTGTCGCGAAGCTCGGCCGGATCGAAGGGCGTATCTTCAATCCGTATCGCGCGTAACGCCCGTCGCTGTGACTGAGGTGCAATTAGGGGTAAACCCGGATGCGTGGTGGGCATCGGTCTGCCGTTGTCGCGTGAGGGAGTGCAACCATGAGTCGTCAAGTGACTGCAGACATAGCGACTGACAAGCCATCCGAATGCACTCGCTACGCGCCGGACCTGGCCGCCGGCGTGCTCGCGTCGGAGCAGACCGTGTTGCGTCTTCTGACGCGCAGCACGCCGCTGCCCGAACTGCTGGCGGAAGTGTGCCGGCGCGCGGAGACCTTGCTTGGCGTTGGCGCCTCCTGCTCGATTCTCGTGCTCGACAGCGACGGCGTGACCGTGCGCGTCGGCGCGGCGCCGTCGCTGCCGGCGCAATTCAGCGCGTCGATCGACGGCGCGGTGATCGGCCCGGCCACGGGCTCGTGCGGCACGGCGATGTTCGAGCGGCGTCTCGTGATCGTCGACGACATCGAGCACGATCCGCTGTGGGCCAACTTCCGCCATCTCGCGCTGCCGTTCGGCTTGCGCGCGTGCTGGTCGATCCCGTTCGAAGACGACGCGGGCCATGTGCTCGGCGCCTTCGGCGTCTACTACCGCGACGTGCGGCGTCCCAACGAAAGCGAACAGGAACTGCTGAGCGAGATCGGCCACAGTGTCGGCCTCGCCGTGCATCAGGACGCGATACGCAAGCGGCTCGCGCAGAGCGAAGAGCATCACCGGCTCGTCGTCGATCACCTGAACGAAGGCATCGTCGTGCAGTCACGCGAAGGGATCGTGCTCGCGTGCAATCCAAGCGCGCGGCGCATGCTGCGCACGACGGACGACGTGATCGGGCAGGGCATCTATACGGTGATGCGCGCCGCGTTCTGGGAGGACGGCTCGCACGTCGAGCCCGGCGAGCGGCCGACGGAGCGCGTGCTGCGCTCCGGCAAGCCGCTCGTCGGCGTGACGCTGCGGCTCGAGCTGACATGCGGCGAAACGATCTGGGTCACGGAGAACCTCGTGCCCATCGTGAAGCCGGGCGAGACCGAGCCAGGCGCCGTGCTCATCTCGTTCAACGACATCAGCGCCGTGCGGGCCGCGCGCGCGCAATTGCAACAGCTTGCCACGCGCGATGCGCTGACGGGACTGTATAACCGCGCGTATCTCGCGGACAAGATGAGCGAGCGTCTCACGCCGCGCGAGATTGGCTTAGGCCCGTCGACTGCGTCCGATGATTACGTGCCTGAGCAGGCCGTGCCTGGACCGGCCGCGCCTGAGCGGGCCGCGCCTGGACCGGCCGCGCCTGAGCCGGCCGTGCCTGGACCGGCCATGCCTGATCAGGCCGCATCGAAACTAGCCGTGCTGTTCGTCGATCTCGACGGCTTCAAGAAGGTCAACGACATCGCCGGCCACGAAGCGGGCGACGCGCTGCTGCGCAGCGTCGCCGAGCGGCTGTCGGCCTGCGTGCGCAGCGAGGACACGCTCGCGCGCGTCGGCGGCGACGAGTTCGTGATCGTGACGGGCGACTATGCCGACGCGTCCTTCCTGACGTCGCTCGCGCAGCGCGTGCTCGATACGATCGCGCAACCGTTCGCGGTCGGCGGCAACGAGTACTACCTGGGCGCGTCGATCGGCATCAGCCTCTTTCCCGACGACGGATGCGATGCGCCGACGCTGATGCGCAACGCCGATTCCGCGATGTACGACGCGAAGCAGCGCGGGCGTAACAACTTCCAGTTCTTCACGGCCGAGCTGAGCCAACGCCTGCAGCGGCGCTTCGCGATCGAGCAGTCGTTGCGGCGCGCGCTGCTCGCGGACGAATTGAGCCTCGCGTATCAGCCGATCGTCGAAGGGGCGACGGGGCGCATCGTCGGCGCCGAGGCGCTGCTGCGCTGGCACAACGGCGAACTGGGCAACGTGTCGCCCGCCGAATTCATCCCCGTCGCCGAGGACACGGGGCTCATCGTCGACATTGGCCGCTGGGTGCTGGAGAACGCGTGCAGGCAGGCTGTCGAGTGGCGCGGCACGCTGATTCCGCATCTGATGATCGCGGTGAACCTGTCGCCACGCCAGATCAGCGGCGAGCTGATCGACCACGTCGGCTCGAGCCTGGAGCGAGCGGGGCTCGACCCGTCGGCGCTCGAACTGGAAATCACGGAGGGCGTGCTGATGAGCGACACCGACACCGTTATGCCGCTGCTGTCGGCACTCGCGCGGATGGGCGTGCGCATTTCCGTCGACGATTTCGGCACCGGCTATTCGTCGCTGTCGTATTTGAAGCGCTTTCCGCTGCATAGCCTGAAGGTGGATCGGTCGTTCGTCGCGGGCCTGCCCGCTCATCGCGATGCCGTGGCGATCACGCATGCCGTCGTCGCGATGGCGCACTCGCTCGGCATGAACGTGACAGCGGAAGGCGTCGAGACTTACGAGCAGGCGGCGTTCTTGCGCTCGATCGGATGCGAGCGGCAGCAGGGATATCTGTTCGGAAGGCCTGCGGCGGCGGGCGAGTTCGCACGCGAAGCGCAGCGTTTGCGAGTGGAGATCTGACGGGCGCGGCGCTTGCGCCGCTGATGAAACAGCCGGTTCAGGTGTCGTGTCGCGCGGCGTCTGGTGCTCAAGTGCTCAAGTGCGCGACGTCAACAGCTTGAGGCCCGCGAGTCCGAATACGATGGCGAGCCCGCCGTCGAGCCAGCGGCGGATCGACAGATAGACGCGCCGCGCCAACGGCGTCGAGAACAGCGCCGCGTAGCTGCCGAACACGAGCACGCCGATCGCGAGACATCCGGCGACCGTCGTCAGCATGTGCGGTGCGCCGCCGTGCGTCGGCGATGCGAGCGCGACGACGGAGATCCACACGAGGATCGCCTTCGGGTTCGTCAGATGCAGCAGCACGCCGCGCGTATAGAGCCGGCGCAGCGACAGATCCGCGTTCGGCATCTGTGTTCTGGTTGCAGTGGATTGCAGCGCCGAGCGGCCCGACTTGAACGCGAGCCACAGCAGGTAGCATCCGCCGAAAATCTTCAGCCCGACCATCAGGCCCGAAAACGCGAGCAGCGCCGCCGACAGGCCGAGCGCGGCCAGCATCGCCCAGAAGCACGACCCGCAGACGACGCCCGCCGCGAAGGCGAATGCGGCCTTGCGTCCGTCCGTCGTCGCGATCGACATGATGGCCAGATTGCTCGGCCCAGGGCTCGCAGTGCCGACGAAGTACGCGGAATAGGCAAACAGCAGGTTCGCGGAGACGTTCGCGGAAAGAAGCGGAATGCTGGTCATGAGCGCGCCGTGGGTGAAGGATCGGGTGATTGTCTGAGGTCCGGGCCGCGCGGGGAATAGACAGTTCGACGGATGCAGGGCAAGCCAGAAGAACGGGTTGCGCCGGACGGTTCTGCACAGTCGGCGCGCGATTCACGCTCTTCAGGCACTCGATCCGCTTGGGCCGCCGCGCAAAGCGTTCGCAAGCTCCGGCCAGCAGCGCTGCGCGATCCGTTTGTGATACGCCATCAGCGCCGGATGCTTCGCGATGAAATCGCGTACCGGGCTGTCGAATGCATGGATGGCCGTCGTGTGAATCCACGCGAAGCATGTCGCGTCGATCGTCGTGGCTTCGTCGCCGAGCATGTACGGCTGATCGCCGAGCAGGTCCGCGATGGCCTGCCACGCGTCGATGCCCATTCGCACGATTTCGTCATAGCTATGCCGTGCTATCCCCTGTTCCCACACCTGGCGCAGCACCTTGCGGCGAATGACAGGGATCACGACGGGCGCCACCGTGCCGATCAGCACACGCGCGGACGGCGGCGCGGTCAGCCGCGCGTATTCGATCAGATATGGCCGGTAGATGGCCATGTTGCTGTCGACGGCCCAGCGCAAATAGACGATCACGAAATACAGATGCGTCTCCAGCAGCGCCTTGATCGCCGCCGATTGCGCGCGCTGCAGGCGATCGAGCCGCGCGTCGCTGAGCGCATCCGGGTGACGTCGTTGCAGATAGTCGATGATCGCCGACGAGTCGCTGACCGTCACGCCGTCGATCACCGCGACGGGCAGCTTTTTCTTCGGCATCGCGTTGAGATTGCCGATCCGTCCTTCATACGGAATGCCAGAGAATCTCAGCCACGTTTCGAGCTTCACGACAAACGGGCTGAGATCAGGTGGCATTGCGCCTGAACCGTCTCCGAACTTATACACGATCATGAGCTTCCCCTCGTGCCATCGTGGTTGCGAATGACGATGCTTCGCCGTTGCGGCTTCTGCGCCGCGCATCGCGGCAACGGCAATCGTACAGGGACGCGGACACGCGGTGGGACGCTCGAAGCCGGCATCTGATTCATGCGCGTCGCTTGAGCGCGAGCCGTGCCAACGGGCGCCGCGCATTGTTGCCTTCAGCCGAACAGAGATTCCCTGTGCATGCGATTGATGTCTTGCGCCCGCTTCATAGAATCGATATCAAGGACGCCGTTATTGCGGCCACAGGCGATTGAGGATGCAAGCGGATACGGAGGCTCACATGGACATCATCGACGTAGCGCGGCAAGCGGGAATGACCGTCGTGCTCGAAGCGAGAATCGGGCGGCAGGAATATCACAGCGTGCATGGATCGCTCGCTGCGTTGCTGGATTTCGCCGAGCGGGTGAGGGCGATCGAGGAAGAAGACGAAGCGCTCGGGCAGGACTGAAAATGAAGGAGCCGTCGGGGCGCGACGGCTCTTTTTGCTTATTGCGTGGTCTCCAGCGCCGATCGGACGATCAGCCGTTGAACAACTCGACGAGGCAGACGATCATCGTGTACAGCCCGATGCAGCCGCCCAACGCGACCGCACCTTGCATAAAACCGCCCAGATTCCGCATGTAGCGCTCCTTGGTTTTGACAGGTGGCGCTAGTCTAAATCGAAAGAAAAAAGAAAGGTAAAGGAAAGTTAGTGCGTCGCGTATCGATTAGATGCGCCACGAACTTGTACGATGACGTATCTCAGAAGGGCGTGGGCGTCATCCTTTCGCTTTCTGGCCGATCTCATGGTTCGCCATGATTTCGAGCGCGCGCACCATGCCCGAGTGATCCCACGCCTTGCCGCCATGCGCCGCGCACGCGTTGAACAGCATCTGACACGCCGACGTAGCCGGTAAGGGCACACCGAGCGCCTGCCCCGTCGACAGCGCCAGATTGAGATCCTTCTGATGCAACTCGATCCGGAAACCCGGATCGAACGTGCGCTTCGTCATCCTCTCGCCGTGCACTTCAAGAATGCGCGACGACGCAAAGCCGCCCATCAGCGCTGTCCGAACCTTTTCCGCATCGACGCCTGCCTTCGACGCCAGCAGCAGCGCTTCGCCGACCGCTTCGATCGTCGCCGCGACGATCACCTGGTTCGCGACCTTGCACACCTGGCCCGCGCCGACTTCGCCGATCAGCGAGATGTTCTTGCCCATCATGTCGAGCAGCGGCTTGACCTTGTCGAAGGTGGCTTGCGAGCCGCCCACCATGATCGTCAGCGACGCGGCCTTCGCGCCGACTTCGCCGCCCGACACGGGTGCGTCGAGGTAATCCGCGCCTTTCTCGCGCACGCGCGCCGCGAAACCACGCGTGGCCATCGGCGAAATCGAGCTCATGTCGACGACGATCTGCCCCGCGCGCAGGCTGTCCGCGACGCCGTTCTGGCCGAACAACACGCGTTCGACGTCGGGCGTGTCGGGCACCATGATGAAGACCACGTCGGCTTGCGCGGTGACATCGGCGGCGCTGTCGCAAGCGACGACGCCCGCCTGCTTCAGTTCGCCGGGCACGCCGCTGCGCGTGTAGGCGGCGAGCGCGACGTTGTGCTTGCGCAGGTTTTCCGCCATCGGACGGCCCATGATGCCGAGTCCGATAAAGCCGGCCTTGAGTGTCTGAGACATGACGTCCTCCGGATTCGTTGTTCGGGCAATGTGCGCCTTCAGCTTAGCGAGCGCCGCGCGAAATGCCTATGGAACGGTGTTGCCGTCACGTCTTGCCCGCGATTCTTCTGAGCGTCATCGCGCGCGTTCCATGTTCGCGTGAACGCGTAAAAGAACAATCTGATGTTCGAATGAACATCATGAGGGAGTTCGAATGCACTTGTTCTTTCACAACACACTTGCACAGCAGTATGCGAAACAGCCATCTGAAGTGACTTTCCGGCGAGTCATTCGCTATACTGCATCGTTTTCCCTGGTATCCTGCGGCCTGCCAAGTAGTACGATGACGGATGATAAATGCAGATCCAATGTTCGAATTCGCGCATCGAATCGCAACCAGGACCGGCGGTCCCAGATTCCGGTTTGAACAGGAGGCACAGTTGAAAACAATCGTTGGCCTGCGCTGGTGGATCATCGCGCTCGTGTGCGCGGAGACCATCGTGGGGCCGTCGCAGTTCGTCGGGATGGCCGGCATCCGACACGCGTTCTGACGGCGTCGATTTTGGCGCGGCAATCGTTTGCGCCATTTGGTTTGCGCCATTTGTCCAGCCGGGCGTCGCGATATTGCGACGGCCCGGCTTTTGTTTGTCCGCGTACCGGGTGAGCGCGGTAGACTGCTGCGCGCAGCGGCGCGCCTGGGACTTGGGCTTCACGCACTGATGCGCAACGACGTTTCCGGCCAATTGCATAAAACCCTGTATGGATATACAGTATCGGGATGCGATCGATGAGGAGCGTGCGTCGTGGATATGCGCGTGAACAAGCCCTCCGGCCATCCAATGCCGGAGATCGCGGCTTTTGTCGCGGCCTTGAAGTCGGCATTCGGCGAACGGGAAATCGATGAAGCGATCCGTCGCGGCAAGGCTGGCGAGCCCACGTTTTACGCATGCGAGAACGGCCGGTCGGTGGGAACGGCGAGTTCGTCGATGGGCGCGGGCCTGGCGCGCGAACATCCCCACGCGGTGGAAAACGATGCCCGGTAAGACACGCGCGAGGCAAGGAGATAAGGCAATGAACGCAGGTCGTCATCTCTTACCCGGAATGACAGCCGGAGTGGTCGCGCTGCTTATGGCTTCAGCGGCGCACGCGGAAAAGTACGTCGAGATCTGGAACCCGCCGGAGGCGCGCGGTCATTCCGCTCCGGCACCAAAGCACGTCCGCCCGCACACGCAAACGGCGCCGCGGCTCGCGCGAAAGATCACCGAGCCGGGCAGCGCGCATCCGGATCAGGGCGCTTCATCGGTGGTGTCGTCGAAGAAGGCGCCGAATCGCAGCATTCCCCGCAAGATCGGTCCCGACGGCAACGTGTTCCGCGTCTGAGGCAAGCGGGAAAGCGGCTGATGTTTGCGTCCCGCGAGCGCCGCTGTTTCGAGCCGCTGTCTTGTGCCCGCATCGTGCGCCGCTGTTTTCAGCGTGTGTATTGCTAAACTCCACGGCCGCGCGGCATCGTCACTGCGTCAGATGCCAGCAGTACGAGCGGCATCGGCAGCACCCACTGCGCACACGGCGTATCGTCGAGTCAGCTTCCAACCGAAGCATCTGCTGCCGTAGCCCACATTCATCGCCGCCGCATCACGCAACATGAGCGTCTTCACTCGCCGTATCGCGCATCTCGACATGGACGCGTTTTACGCATCCGTCGAACTGCTGCGCTATCCGGAGTTGCGCGGCAAGCCGGTGGTGATCGGCGGAGGGCGCAACGCGACGCCGGAAACGCTGCCCGACGGCACGCATCGCTTCGCGCGGCTGCGCGACTATGCGGGGCGCGGTGTTGTCACTACGTCGACTTACGAGGCGCGCGCGTTCGGCGTCTTTTCGGCGATGGGCATGATGAAGGCTGCGCAACTCGCGCCGGACGCGGTTCTGCTGCCCACCGACTTCGATTCGTACCGCCATTACTCACGCCTTTTCAAGGCGGAAGTGGCGAAGTTCACGACGCGTATCGAAGATCGCGGCATCGATGAGATCTATATCGAACTGACGGACGTCCCCGGCGACGCCGCCGACATCGGCACGCGCATCAAGCAGGCCGTGCGCGATGCGACGGGCCTCACATGCTCGATTTGCGTCGCGCCGAACAAGCTGCTGGCAAAAATCGGCTCCGAGCTGGACAAGCCCGACGGCCTCACGATCCTGACGCCCGCCGACATCCCCTCGCGCATCTGGCCGCTGGCAGCGCGCAAGATCAATGGCATCGGCCCGAAGGCGAGCGAGCGGCTGGCCGCGCTCGGCATCCATACGGTCGGCGATCTGGCGCATGCGGCGCCAGACCTGCTGCAGGCCAACTTCGGACTCAGGTACGCGACGTGGCTGACGCACGTCGCGCAGGGCATCGACGAGCGTCCCGTCGTCGTCGAATCCGAGCCGAAGTCGATGAGCCGCGAGACGACGTTCGAACGCGATCTGCATCCGCGTCACGATCGCCCGGCGCTGTCGGAGTCCTTCACACGCCTGTGCGTGCGCGTCGCCGAAGATTTGCAGCGCAAGGGCTATGTCGGGCATACGGTCGGCATCAAGCTGCGTTTCGACGATTTTTCGACCGTCACGCGCGATCTGACGATTCCCGTCGCAACGTCGGATGCAGCGGCGATCCGGCGCGCGGCCACGGAATGCCTGAAGCGCGTCGCGTTGACGCGCAAGCTGCGATTGCTGGGCGTGCGGGTGAGCGGGCTGTCGCATGCGGGCGAACGCGCGCAGCCGTTGCCCGTGCAGGGCGAGTTGCCTTTTACTGCGTGAGGCGATTGCGCGGCGCCTGCTGGCGTACGCGTGAGCGGGGCTATCCACGGCTTTTCGACGAACGTGTCGTCGACGCGCTGGCACCCCCTCGGCCATCTCTTCCGACAACCGCGCGAAGCCATCGGCGCGACCGTGAAAGCCGCGTTTATTGACCTTTCCGAACCACTCGGCGAGCCGCCACGCGTCCGTCACCGCAATGTCACGAAGCCCCGCTAAGTTCGAAACGCACCCGATCCAAAGCTTTCTGCAACTGTCTTGCATGGGACCAGTAAGGCATGGGACGGCAGTAGGCATCGAAGCGCCGGCTCTGGATCGACTGCTCTGCATGGGACCAGGCACTAAAGTGCCGACTCCCGTTGACACGCCAACTCTGGATCGGCAGCTTTGCATGGGCGGGAGTAGGTGCTCTGCTTGGGACCGGAGTAAGTGCTCTGCATGGGGCCGGAGTAAGTGCTCTGCATGGGGCCGGAGTAAGTGCTAAAGCACTGACTCCCGCCGACAGCTAAAGCACTAACTCCCGCCGACAGCTAAATCGCCGACTCTGGATCAACATCAGGAGGTAACCATGAAACTCGCATTCCTCGCCGTGGCCGGCCTGATCGGCGCGCTGTCCAGTTCCTTCGCGCGGGCGGCCGACATCACGGGCGCCGGCAGCACATTCGCGGCGCCCATCTACACGAAATGGGCCGACGCGTATCAGAAGACGGGCGGCGCACGCATCAATTACCAGGGCATCGGCTCGTCGGGCGGGATCAAGCAGGTGCTCGCGAAAACCGTCGACTTCGCCGGCTCCGATGCGCCGCTCAAGGACGACGAACTGGCCAAGGACGGCCTGTTCCAGTTTCCGACCGTCGTCGGCGGCGTGGTGCCCGTGGTCAACTTGCCCGGCGTGAAGCCGGGTTCGCTGGTGCTGTCGGGTCCCGTGCTGGGCGACATCTACCTCGGCAAGATCAAGAAGTGGAACGACCCGGCCATCGCGGCGCTCAATTCGGGCACAAAGCTGCCGGATACCGATGTCGCCGTCGTGCGCCGCGCGGACGGTTCCGGCACGAGCTTCATCTGGACGCACTATCTGTCGCAGGTGAATCCGGAGTGGAAGAGCAAGGTCGGCGAAGGCACGACGGTCAACTGGCCGACGGGCACGGGCGGCAAAGGCAACGACGGCGTCGCGGCATTCGTGCAGCGTCTGCCGGGCTCGATCGGCTATGTCGAATGGGCGTACGCGAAGCAGAACAAGATGACGTACACGTCGCTGAAGAACTCATCGGGCGCCGTCGTCGAGCCGAAGGCGGAAACGTTCAAGGCGGCCGCCGCGGGTGCCGAGTGGTCGAAGTCGTTCTACCAGATCCTCACGAACGAGCCGGGCAAGGAAGCGTGGCCCGTCGTCGGCGCGACGTTCGTGCTGCTGCATTCGTCTCAGGACAAGCCGGACCACGGCAAGGAAACGCTCAAGTTCTTCGACTGGGCGTTCAAGAACGGCAACCAGACCGCGCAGGAACTCGACTACATCACGCTGCCGGATGCCGTCGTGTCCGAAATCCGCACGCAGTGGAAGGCGAAGGTGAAGGACGCTTCCGGCAAGCCCATCGCCAATTGATCAGAATGCACGCATAAAAACGGACCGGCGTGCAAAAACGCCGGCCGTCACCGAACAGTAACGGGGCGTTGTGATAATGCGAATCCTGGCCCGAAAGCGGGCACGAGGCGCGGCCCCCGTCGTTCGGGACGCAGCGCATCGGCCTGCATTTCCTTGAAAGAGCCAGAGACGTATCAATGACGATTCCCATGCTGACGACACACCGAGGCTATCGTTTGCAGGCCAGCGCCGCCATGGGCGACGACGGCATGCACGCAGCCGATCTGATCATCGAAAAGCCGGGGCTGCCGCCCCGCACGTTCAACGCGCTCGACTACTTCTACGACGGCGAACAGGCACTCAAATACGCGACTGCCTGGGGCCGCATCTGGGTCGACATGAAAGGCTGATGGAAGGCTCCGAGGGAAGGCCTGTCGACAACTGCTGCTGGCGCTTCCGCCGCTCCGGCCGCAGTTGCCTCATTTCCACATAAGCGCCTTAGAAAATCATTTAAATTCACACGATTAGCGGCATGCGCGCAAATGTTGGATGTCGCACACAGTCAGTTTTTCCTTCTCGACCGCCGCGTTTCCGCCCTTTATGATGGCGCGTGACGGAACGCGTCTATTTGCTGGCTGATTTCGCATTGGGCCGGCGGTCCGATCCGTACGATGTGCAAGACGCGCTGGACTTTCCAGCATGAAGGGCGTCTCGCGACTGTCGTACGGAGCGCCGCATCGCGCCTGCATCCTTCGACCACAGACGCCGTATCGGGTCGGCTGCCCGGTGAGCGGAAAGGGACGTGGCATGTTGAGCAAGTTGATCGATATCGCAAGAGATATCCGGCGCAGCGAACGGTTCAAACAATCGATCAGCACACCGGGCCGCATCTCGCTCCATGCGCAGCAGCGGTTGAACCACGGCTACTTCGCGATTGAAATTCGCGCGCATTCGGGCTTTTTTTCCGTGATGCAGATCGTGCTGTTCATCCTGATGTATTGCGACGAGAAGCGCCTGACGCCGCTGATTTCCGCGCGCGGCGGGATTTACGGCGATCGGGAAGGGCAGGTCGACTGGTTCGCCGAATACTTCGATACCGTCAGTCTGTCCCCAAGGCCGGGAGCGAGCGCGCGGCTGCGAACGTCGGTCGTGCGCGATCTGAGCGTGCTCGGTTTTCGGAATCGCTACGAGCCGCGGCTCGAACTGAAGCATTCGAGCGCGCTCTTCACGGCGCACTATCGACCCGCCGCGCCGATCCGCGCGGAAGTCGACGCAATTTGCCAGCGCCTCGGCATCGGCGCAGCGACGCTCGGCGTGCATTATCGCGGCACGGACAAGAAGGTCGAGGCGCATACGATCGGCTGGGAGGAGTTTTGCCGGTTCATCGATACAACGCTTTCCGAAGAGCCGCATCTGACGAACATCTTCGTGTCGAGCGACGAGCAGCCGTTCCTCGAGTTTTTCGCTGCCCGCCCGTTTGCCGTGCCCGTCAACGTCGCGCCCGCGCGGCTGCTGGCCTCGGGCGGCACGCCCGTGCATTTCAGCGGACATCCGGGGCTCGCCATCGGGCGCGAGGCGCTGGTCGCAAGCCTGCTGCTCGCGCGCTGCGGCTATCTGCTGAAGACGCCGTCGTATCTGTCCGCGTGGTCGAAGATCTTCAATCCGTCGCTGCCCGTCAAGCTTGCCGTGCCGCCGCGCGCGACCGCGTTTTGGTTCCCGGACAGCCAGATCTGGAACGAGCAGCAAAAACGTAACGAGGAAACGTCAGAATCCGCCGTGCAGTTTCCCCACGAGAAGACGGCATAAACGGAAGACTGCATAACGAACGGCAGCGGGAACGGCGGCGCGCGCCACCTTGCACGATGTAAAAATGGCGCAACGCGAAGTGCGGTCCAGACCACAACGGCGATTCGAAAGCTGGGGCACGGGCGCGCCCGCGACCGGTACGCTCGCTTTGTGTCGCGTAGAATCGATATAAAAGACAGCACGGCAATCGGGGAAGGGAAGGGCGTGAAGATTCACAGCCACTACGACAATCTGAAAGTCTCGCGGGACGCGCCTCAGGAAGTGATCCGCGCGGCCTATAGGACCTTGTGTCAGAAATATCACCCAGACCGGCGGATCGACGATCCGGACGCCGAGCGGGTGATGAAGATCATCAACGCGTCTTACGCGGTCCTGAGCGACCCGGTGCAACGCAAGGAACACGACGAATGGCTCGCGCGCAAGGAGCGCGAGGCCTCGGCTGCTGCCGCGGCATCGTCGTCGTCGCGTCCGTCCGGCTCGTCGGCTTCGTCGGCCTCGTCCGCATCTGCCGCCGCGGCCTCCCAGCACATGCCCCGGTATGCCGCTTCGCAAGCCGAGGCGTCGGCGCGCTCCATGCCGCGCGGAAGCGGCTGGACGTCCCAGGCGCGGGTCGATCCGCGCGCCGCTGCGCGCAAGAAGCCGCGCGCGTCGTTCGGACTTGCGCTGCGCAGGGTCTCGTTGCGCGGCTGGATCGCGATTGTGGCATGCGCGTTCGTCGGCTACGTCGTGATCACGGAATCGATGTCGCCGTGGCCGTTCACGCGCAACATCACATCCGGTGCGTCATACGGCGAGCACGGCCATGCCGATGCCGAAAGCGCGGCTGCAACCGACGGCAACGGCCGCGCGCTGGCGGCGATGGCCTCGGCGCAGGCGGCGACGTCGCCGTGGACGAACGACGCATCCGTTGCCGCGAGCGACGCGAGCGGGCAGGCCACGAGTGCGCCCGCCCCGTACGTGCGCCCCAGCGTCGCGCCCAACGGCGCGCCTTGGCCAGCCACGGCGGGTTATCTCGACGGCATGCCTGTCGGCGCGTCGGGCGGGCATTCGTCGGTGACGATCGACAACTCGATCAACCGCTTCGACGTGTTCGGCAAGCTGGTCTACAACGCGTCCGTGTTCGATCAGCCCGTGCGCCACTTCTTCGTGCCGGCAGGCCGGACCTTCACGCTGAAGGACGTCGCGCCCGGAAGCTACGACGTCCGCTACCAGAATCTCGACGACGGCGGCATCTACAAGTCGCAACCATTCGGGCTCACCGAGCAGGCTGTCGGCAACGGGCTCGACGCGACGCATATCAGCGTCATGCTGTACGCGTCGCCGGGCAGCATGCAGGCGACGGCTATCGGCCGCGGCGAGTTCTAGTTTCAGGCGGTCCTTCCATCACGCCGCGGCGCCGCCATGGGCCGCCATGCGGCTTGCAGATCGCACGGCGGCGTGACAACGGCATCGATCCCAAAACCCTACGCGGCGGATACGCTCACGAGCTTCGACCTCTCGCGCGAGTATTGCAGCGGATCGTTCTCTTGCGGCATTCGCCACGCGGCGCGCAGCGCGCGCATGAACATGTCCTCGCCTTCGGAAAGATGCCCGTCGGCGTGCGCGCCTTCCTTGCATAGCGCAATGACTTCGCGTCGTAGACGCGCATCCTTGACGTCCTGCGCCAGCTGAAAGATCACGGCGGGGTCGAGCCGGCAGGTGTCGCCCCAGTTCAGATAGGCCGTCGTCGTGAGGTCTTCACACATCTGCTGGATGACGGCGAGCAGTCGTTCGCGGTTCAGCCCGAGCCGCTCTTCCATGCCGTAACGGTCCAGCGCTTCGAGTTCGTGGATGCCCACGTGTCCGTCCGAGAGCAGGCAGGCAGCGACGATACGGGCTGCGGCTTCGGGGCTGTCGCATCGATAGTGACGCATTTTCAGATCTCCATTTGCATTGATCGATTGATACCGGTCTTGCGTGGCGTGCCGCCGCTCATGCGATCCAGTCGCGCGGCATGACGCTCGGATGCACGTGAAACGGATGGCAGCCGTCGTCGAGCAGACGCATGCGCCGTTCGAGATCGGCGAGATCGGTCGACGAAGCGAGGAAGGCATCGCGTTCACGTTCACGGTTGCGCGAGGGCATGAACAGCGTGCCAAGACGATGAGCGAGTTGGGCCAACATGATGGGCTCCTTCAGTGATGCAAAGAATCAGGAACGTGCGGGCGAACGATCGGCTCGCGTCGCTGCGTGGATGCGATGCGCTTGAAAACTGCGTGCCCTCGGTTGCTCGGAATCGGGCCGCTGCATCGACGGGTTGCATCGTAGTCAGGCCGAATTAGCCGGAAATGAGTCAGACATGCAGAAAACCGGCGGCGTGACGATGGGGTAGGGCACAACGTGACATATCGCGGTCTATGCCCCCGGATTGGCGGCGCTCATTCTGTGCTCACTATTGGCGCCCAGAATACGAATGAACCGATGCGTCGAATGCACGGCATCGGAGACTCACTCGATAACCTCTGAGAGAAACGTCATGAAATCGCTGATTCAAACCGCTACCGTCGCTGTGTTCCTCGCATTGCCTGTTGTATCGTTCGCGCAGACCAATGCGCCCGTCACGAGAGCCGACGCGCAGGCCGAACTCGCGCAACTGGAACGTGCGGGCTACGAGCCCGCCAGCGACTACGCGCACTATCCCGCTAACCTGCACGCGGCGCATGCACGTATTCAGGCGCAGGGTGCAAGCGAATACGGCGGCGTTGCCGATGGCGCGTCGCAAAGCGGCGCATTCGATCAACCGCAATACGATGTCGGATTGAAGTCGATCTACATCGGGCATTGAATGCTTGCCGGCAACGTGTTTCGTTGCGCATGAGTCGTGGACGCGCAGAGCACTCTGCGCGTCCGCATCGCCGCTTCGAGAACGAGAAGAGCGTATAGCGCGGTGTAGAATCGGCTCGCAACGACGAAGCGCGAGGAGCGTGCGTCTCGCGCGCCGTCGTTGCATTCAAAGCTGCAAAGCTGTACGCGCAACGCACTTCGGACGGCACGCTTCGTCACCATGTCCATGCCCAAGATCCGGTCGCTAAGAAATCAGCTCGTGCTCGCCTTGTGTGTGCTGGTGAGCATCGTCGGCGTGGTGCAAGGCGTCAGTTCATATCAGTTGTCCAAGGCGGGCATGAATGCGCTGCTCGACCTGCGCCTCGAACAGGCGGCGACGCGCCTCTATAGCAGCGGTCTAGCCGAGTCACTGCCTGCGATACCCGCACGCGGTTCGCAGCCCGAGCGCGATATCGTTGTCACCGTATGGAAAGACGACATCGAAACGCCCTATCGTTCGACGGAACCCGCGCTCGCGTTGCCGCGCAATGCTGAAGCGGGCTTCCTGACGACGGAAGTCGGCGGCGAAAGCTGGCGCATCTACACGCTGCGCGAGCCGGGCACGGTCGTCCAGGTCGCGCAGCGCTCGCGTGTGCGGCATGAGCTTGCGCAGGCCCGCTCGATCAACACGCTCTGGCCGATGGTCGTGCTCGTGCCGCTCGTGTGGCTTGCCGTGCTGCTGGTCGTGCGGCGCGCGCTGCGCCGTCTGACGCGCCTCGGCGCCCAGGTGCAGGCGATCGACATGACGCATTTCGAGCAGCTGTCGACATCGGGCGTGCCGACCGAAATACGCCCCTTCATCGTTTCGATCAACAGGATGTTCGAGCGTCTCGCGCAATCGATCGAAGGCGAAAGAAAGTTCATCTCCGACGCCGCGCACGAATTGCGCACGCCGCTCACCGCGTTGCAGTTGCAGGCCGACAATCTTCAGCCGCATATCGCGCCCGGAAATCAGGCGCGCTTTCGCGAGCTGCAAGGCGGCATACGGCGCAGCGGCAGACTGATCGCGCAGCTGCTGCGGCTCGCGCGCGCCGATGCGGCGGTGCAGCCCGATACGTTGACGCGCGTCGACGTGACGAAAGTGGTCGTCGATGTCGTGGCCGAAGTGCTGCCGATCGCGATGAAGCGCGGCATCGATATCGGCGCCGACGAAATGGCGAGTGCGCATGTGCGCGCCAATGAAGCCGACATCGGCGTTGCGCTGCGCAACCTCGTGAGCAATGCGATCCGCTACACGCCGGATGACGGCAAGGTCGATCTGAGCGTGCACGTTCGCGACGGCATCGTGTGGATCGAGGTCGTGGACACGGGGCCCGGCATCGACGAGGCGTTGCTGCCGCGCGTGTTCGACCGCTTCTTTCGCGCGAACGCGCAGATAGAAGGCAGCGGACTGGGGCTGTCGATCGTGCAGGCAATCGTGAACCGGTATGGCGGCGCGGCGAACTTGCGCAATCGTACGGATGGACAGTCGGGCATCGTAGCTTCGATCGGATTCGACGCCGTGCCTTGAGCGTTTGCGCTCGCGCGCGGCGCTCATTCGCTCATCGTTTGCTAACTTTGCGCGTGCATGATGGAACCGTTGGAGCAGGCCGCTCTGGTTCTCGCGCGAAGACCGGCGTACGTCAGAACCCTTCCGCCGACTGCGCGAGCGGTCGGCTTTTTTTCGCCCTTGCCATCGCTGACACTTGCGCAGCGCCCCGCGAATAAACGCGAGCAAATCGGCGGAAACAACTCGGCTATCATGCGTTGTGGCCGGTGCGCCGTAGCGGGCTTGCACCGGCGGGCTACGGCCTGGAATCACAATTCGCCGCCTGGGCACGCGTCGCCCCGCCGCGAACGGTCCTTGCGCCGCAGCCAACGACAACGCTTCGTTGCTGTGGACACGACATCATGCGAGTGCTACTGGTTGAAGACGATCTGCAGATCGGCCAGAGCCTGCTGCGCGCGCTTCAGGACGCCGATTACAGCGTCGACTGGGTGCGCGACGGCAAGGCGGGCAGCGCGGCCATCGCGGCCGCCGAATACACCGTCGTCCTGCTCGATCTCGGCTTGCCCGGCATGGGCGGCATCGAATTGCTGAAGTCGGCGCGCGCGGCGGGCAACACGGTGCCCGTGCTGATCCTCACCGCGCGCGACGATCTCGACGCGCGCGTCCAGGGCCTCGACGTGGGCGCCGACGACTACATGCTCAAACCCTTCGACGTTCCCGAACTGCTCGCGCGCATCCGCGCCGTGCTGCGCCGCAAGGCCGGCTATGCGTCGTCACGGCTCGGCGACGACGCATTGAGCCTCGATCTCGACAAGCGCACGCTGTGCTGCAACGGCGTGTCGTCGGTGCTGTCGGCGCGCGAGTTCGCGCTGATGCTCGCGTTCCTCGAACGCCCCGGCACGATCCTGTCGCGCGATCAGCTCGAAGACAAGCTGTACGGCTGGGGCAAGGAAGTCGAGAGCAACGCCGTCGACGTGCTCATCCATTCCGTGCGCAAGAAGTTTGGACAGTCGGTGATCCGCAACGTGCGCGGGCTCGGCTGGACCGTCATGCTCGGCGATACGCCGAAGACCTGAGGGCCGCCGGCGCATCGCGACACTTCACTTCAGGCGCGTGCGGTTTCGACAGACGCGCCGCTCGCGTGAACCGTATCGTCGATGGGGAAATGCAGCAGCGCCGCGAACAGTCCCGCCAGCGCCGTCGCGCCCCAGATCAGCGAATACGAGCCCGTCACGTCGAACACGAAACCGCCTAGCCACGCGCCGAGAAACGAACCGAGCTGATGGCTCAGGAACACGACGCCGAACAGCGTCCCGAGATGGCGCGTGCCGAACACCTTTGCGATGAGTCCGCTCGTGAGCGGGACGGTGCCGAGCCACGTGAGGCCCATCACGGCAGCGAACAGCACGACGGAGAGCGTCGATTTCGGCAGCAGGAAAAACGACGCAATCGTCGCGCCGCGAATCAGGTACAGCCAGCCGAGCACGTGCTGTTGACGGAAGCGCCCGCCCAGCCAGCCGCACGTCCAGCTGCCCGCCATGTTGAAGAGCCCGATCAGCGCGAGCGCGGTGGCGCCGAGTCCCATCGGCATATGGCACAACGTGAGGTATCCGGGCAGATGCGTCGCGATGAACGCAAGCTGGAAACCGCACGTGAAGAAGCCGAGCGTCAGCAGCCGGTAGCCGCGATGGCGCGTCGCGTGCGCGAGCGTCTCACGCAACGACGTGGGCGCCGACTCCGCCGCGTGTGAGGCCGCCGCATGCGGCACGCCCGCGCCTCTGCCCCGGCGATCGAGCACGATGCCGAGCGGCGCCGCGATCAGCATCAGGAATGCAAGCGCGAAGAGCGACGTCGATATACCCGACGTTTCGCGCAGCGTCTGTGCGAACGGCACCATCAGCACCTGCCCGAGCGAGCCGCCCGCGCTCGCGATGCCCATCGCCATGCTGCGCTGCTCGGCCGACGCGACGCGTCCGACGGCCGTCAGCACGACGCCGAAGGTCGTGCAGCTGACGCCGATGCCGACCAGCAGCCCGAGCCCCGCAATGAGCGCGAGCCCTGACGGCGCGCCCGCTGCGAGCGCGAGGCCCGCCGCGAACGTCGTGGCGCCGAACGCGACGACGGGTGCTGCGCCGTAGCGATCGGCGGCCGCACCCGCGAACGGCTGCGCGAAGCCCCACACGAGATTGTGCAGCGCGATCGCGAACGCGATCAGCGTGACGGGCAGGCCCCGGTCATACGAAAACGGCCCGATGAACAGGCCGAATGTCTGCCGGATGCCCATCGCGGCGCTCAGGATCAGCGCGGCGGCGACGATCACGTAGAACGTCGGGTTCTTCAGCGTTGTTGCGTAAGTTGTTGCACGAGCGGGTTTGGCTGTCGACATGTTTCCGTTCCTCCTCGCGGCCATCGTCGCAGTAGCGCGGCCACGCGACAAACGAAAAGTTTTCGACGACAGATGAAGAGAATTCACTCATGGCGAAGGACTTGCCAGCGTCGAGTGCGTTGGGAAGAGCCGGTAGTGCTATCGCGACGCAGCAAAGGCGGACGAAGGCGGCTCGTCGACGGGATGCTGGTCGTCGAATGTCTGCGCTTCGTGAAGCAGCCAACGCTTGAACGCCCGCAGATCGGGCCGCTCGTCCGCGCCCTCCGCGCTGACGAGCCAGTACGCGGTCTTCGCTTCGACGGTCGGCGCGGCGGCTTCGACGAGCGTGCCTGCATCGAGTTCGCGGTTCACCAGCGGCCGGCGGCCGATCGCGACGCCCACGCCCGTCGACGCCGCTTCCAGCGCCAGCTGGATCGTGTCGAAGCGCAACCCGGGCGTCGCGTCGACGTCGGCGATGCACGCGCCGTCCAGCCACGCCTGCCAGTCCTCGCTCGCGGTATCGACGTGGATCAGCGTCGCGCGGCGCAGATCGACGTGGCCGTGCGCATCGACGAGCGTCGCGCGGTACGCCGCGCTGCAAACGGGCACGAGCCGCTCGCCGAACAGCCGGCTCCAGTCGCTGCCGGGAACCGGGCCGCGGCTCAGTCGAATGCCGAAGTCGAAGCCGTCGATGGGAAAGCCGACCTGGCGCCGCGACGTGTCGACGGAAACGTCGATGCCGGGCCAGCGCGAGCGAAAGTCGTGCAGGCGCGGCACGAGCCAGCGGACGGCAAGCGTCGGCGCGCAGCTTACGGAGATGGTCCGGTGCGTGCGGCTGTCGGGCAGCCGCTGCGTGCCGAGCGCGATCAGCGAGAACGCTTCGGCGATGTACGGAAAATACAGCTCGCCCGCAGGTGTGAGCGACAGCTTGCGTGGCTCGCGCACGAAGAGGGCGACGCCGAGCGTTTCTTCGAGCGCGACGATGCCATGGCTGACGGCGCTCGGCGTCACGTTGAGCTCAGCGGCCGCGAGCTTGAAACTGCCGTGCCGCGCCGCCGCCTCGAAGAAACGCAGCGAGTTCAGCGGGGGCAGGCGCAGCGGCATGACACGTCCTTCTGGCTTGATGGTTGACGGCCGCGCATGACGACTGACAACGCGGATAAGCCGGATAAGGCGGATAACGTGCGGCCCGTTCGCATGCCGTTCATGGGCTCAAGGGCAGCACGAGCAGCCGCGATGCCGCATGCCGTAGCCGCCCTCGCCATCGGACGCGGCGCCGCCCGACGCCGACGAACCGCCGAGCAGCGCGGGCGCGCCGATCCGCACGCGTTCGGCGGCGCTCCCGCAACGGGGACAGTCGGCTGCTTCGTCTCGCTGCGCGATAGGCCGCACTGCTTCAAACGCGCCACAGTCGGCGCACTCATAGTCATACACAGGCATCACTTGCTCCCACGAATCCCGTCATCCTACCGTGTCCGCCGCGCCTGCGTGAACTCCGCATGACGAGCCCGCGCGTCGCGAAGCGGTCCCCGCATGCGGTTGACACGAGGTCGACGCGGCATCGATTCGGCATCGAACCGTGCACCGCGCGCGAGGGCCATGGCGCACCGCACGATGCTATGCTGGTCTTTCCTTGTCGAAGAGAGGCGGCAGGCATGACGATGGTCGATACGCAAGCGAAACCCGGTTCGGGCGTGCAAGCCGAGTACAGGCCGCCCGTCAACGAAGACGAGCTGCTGCTGAAATGGATTCGCCGCGCGCGCGAATCGCAGAAGAGCCATTACGACATGGCCGATCTGCTGGCCGCGCGGAATCGCCTGTTCGGCATCGGCGTGACGGCCGTTTCGGCCGTGGTCGGCACGACGGTGTTTCTGTCGCTGGTGGCGTCGGCGGATTCGCCGTGGGCGCGGCTCGTGGTCGGAATGGTGAGCATTGCGGCGGCCGTGTCGGCGGCATTGCAGACGTTCATGCGCTACGCGGAGCGGGCAGAAGAGCATCGCTCGGCGGGCGCGCGTTATGGCGCCGTGCGGCGTCAACTGGAAGCGATCTACGCCGGCGATCCCGGCTCGCGCGACGGGCACTATGTGAGCGCGGTTCGCGAGACGCTCGACAGGCTAGCGGACGATTCGCCGAGCGTGCCGCCAGGAGTGTTCAGACGCACGCAGGAAACGTTGCGCGTCGCGGCGGCACAAGGCCGTCAGGAAGGGCGTTGGGAATGAATGCGGTCGGCGCGCGATGCGCGGTGGTCGCGTAAGCACAAGGCAAGCCGACGCCGGCGCAAACGTACGTACGCCTCCAAACGTACGCCTTTAAACGTACGCCTTTAAATGCTACGACCTCAAACGCCACAACCTCAAACGCCACGCCCTCAAACACGCCCCTGATGCGCCGTTGCTGCGAGCGGACGTTGCATCGGCGTCAACGGCGGCGTAAGCGTGCCGTCGACTCCGGCATCGCTGCCGAACAGGCGGCAAACCTCGCTCGCGCTGCCGCATCCACGCAGACGCTCGCGAAAGTGCTGATCGCAAAAGCGCTGCGCGACATCGGCGAGCAGGTTCAGGTGTGTGGTGTTCGCGCCTTCGGGAACGAGCAGCGCGATGACATCGCTGACGGGCTTCGCATCGGGCGCGTCGAAATCGAACGGCACGGCGGGGCGCACGTACACGACGATCGCATTGCGCAGGCCCGCGATCTGGCTGTGCGGCACGGCCACGCCTTGCCCGAGCCCCGTCGAGCCCAGCGCTTCGCGCGCGCTCAGTCCCGCGACCACTTCATCCGCCCGTACGCCGTAGCGCGTTTCGCAAAGCTCGCCGAGCCGTGCGAAGAGCGCGGCTCCATCAGCGATGCTCGCATCGAGCAGCACGTTGCCGGGGTTCAGCAGACGGTCGAGCGACTCGGCGTCGTCGCTGACGGGCGGCTGTGGCCGCGCGGGGCGCAGCGTGTTGGCCGCGTGCGTCCAGGACGTCGCGCGCAGCAGATCGCGCCAGCCGTCCGTCGGCGTTTCGGGGATCTCGAACAGATGGCCGAATTGCGCGGCGGGCGCGATGCGCGCCACCTGCGCGATGGCCCCGTTGACGGCGTCCTTCGGCAGATACAGCGACAGTTGCACGCGATCGGTATGCGGCAATGTCGCGATACGGATCGTCCAGGGCTGGCCCGCGCAGTCGCGGGTGAGCGCGCGCCGCAAAGGCGTGACGTGCTGGGCGTCGAGCGTCACGCGCATCATCACGCTGCGACCGGCCGCGTGTCGCCGCGCGGCATCCGCGCGGGCGCGGTGGGCGCCGAAAATCGCGCGCAGAATGGCACTTGCCTTCGTCATGCCCTCTCTCCAGACCTTGACACGATGACTAGCGTAGCGCGATCCGCGTTAAAGCCGAATAAAAACTCGTGTGCGGCGCAGTCGCGGAATGCGGGGTGCCGCATTACGCGCCAACTGGCGCGAAAAGATGATCACGCTCGGGCACTGCGCGGCCATAGCGGCTTTCGATGGCGCGCAATGCAAGTGCCGGATGTAAGTGCCGGATGTATTTGCCGGATGCAAGTGCCCGATGCAAGTGCCGGATGTAAGTGCCCGATGCAAGTACCCGATGCAAGTGCCCAATGCAGACGAAGATGACGATGGAACTCCGGCGACGCATCCGCTGTCATCAACTAGGGCCGTCCGCTGCCGACGCAAGGACGGACCGTCGCCGCGACAAAAATTCGGACTTACAAGGGAGAAAACAATGCGCCGCCGCCGATTCCTCGCCATGACCACTGCCGCAGTCGCCACGAGCGGCCTGTCGCTTGCGGGCTGCACGACCACGGGTCCGTCGTCGGATGCGACACCTGAAGCGAACGCCGGCAAGCGCCAGTCGATCGACGCCGACGTCAACGCGACGCTCACGCGTCTGTTCAACACGATCGGCGGCTCGCGCGAACTGGCCGACAAGGCGCGCGGCATTCTCGTGTTTCCTTCGGTGATCTCGGCGGGCTTCTGGTTCGGCGGACAGTACGGGCAGGGCGCGCTGCGCATCGGCGGACAGACGTCGGGCTACTACAGCATCACGGCGGCGTCATTCGGCCTGCAGATCGGCGCGCAGTCGAAGGCGATCGTCATGCTGTTCATGACGGACGACGCGCTCAACGGCTTCACGCACAGCCAGGGCTGGGCGGCGGGCATCGATGCGACCGTCGCGGTGCTGAAGGTCGGCGCGAACGGCAACGTTGATACGTCGACGGCGACGAGCCCCGTCGAAGCCTTCGTGCTGACGAACGGCGGATTGATGGCGGGTGTGTCGCTCGAAGGATCGAAGATTTCCCGCCTGATCATCTGATCGCTCAGTGCAGCTTTGATGCTGCCTCGATGCGGCGGTTGCGAGCCTGCAGCGGTGCGGGCTCGCAACGAGCACGGCCGCGCGGGCTCTCGCGCATTCTCGTGCGACATCCTGTCACTCAGGTTTTGCACCCGGCCTGTCGTCAAGAGACGGATTGAAGTGTCATTTCCTTTGGGCGTTTGCAGACCCCCGTCGATGCAGCAGCTAAACCGCGAGGCCGCCTTGCTTTGCCGGCGTGCATGTCATGCAGACGTCTGCGAAGGTTCGCCGCTCTGAGCCAGTCGATGATAAACACGAGCAGTTACGCCATTCCCGTTTCACGCCTCATTGCGCGCCCGATGGTCACGTGCACGTCTGCCACGTCCGTGCGCGAAGTCGCGCGGCGCATCTTCGCGGAACGTTGCAGCTCGATTGTCGTGATCGACGACGGCAAGCCCGTCGGCATCTGGACGGAACAGGATGCGCTCGCCGCCGGCGAGGATGCCGATGCACTCGATCGCCCCATCGGCGACGTGATGAGCGCGCCGCTTCTCACGCTCGATGCGGGCACGCCACTCGGCGAAGCGGTCGTCCGTTTCAAGCAGTCGGGCATTCGCCACTTCGGCGTGGTCAGGGACGGCGCTTGCATCGGCGTGCTGACGCAGACGGACGTGATCGTGAACCAGGGCGCCGAGTTTTTCCTGCGCCTGAAGTCGATCGAATCGATTCACGTACACCCGCACCTGTCGGTGCCGGCGCATCAGCCGCTGCACGACACGATCGCGCTGATGCGGACTCGCAAGCTCGATGCCGTCGTCGTCGAGTATGACGACGGCGAGCACGGCATCCTCACCGAGCGCGACGTGTTGCGTCTGATCGTGAACGACCGGCTTGAAGGCGTGATCGGCGATCACGCGAGCCGTCCGTTGCAGGCGCTTGCGGCGACGCAGAGCCTGTACGCCGCGCAGCGCCTGATGCTGCAGCGGCATATCCGTCATGTCGGCGTGCGCGACGGCGACGGACGCCTCGCCGGATTGCTCAGCTTCGCGGACCTTCTGCAGAACATCGAGGACGAGTACATCAGCGAGCTGCAAAACGCGGTGCGCGAGCGCGACGAGGCGCTCGGTCAGGCGCGCTTCAGTCTGCGGATGGCGGACCGCGTGTTCGAGTCGGCGCTCGAAGGCATCATGGTCACCGACCGCAACGGGAAGATCGAGCGCGTGAACCAGGCCTTCACGCGCCTCACGGGCTATACGCAAGAAGAGGTGCTCGGGCGCGACGCGAGCCTGCTGAACTCGGGCCATCAGGCGCCCGGGTTTTATGCGGAGCTGTGGCGATCGCTCGAAACGGGCGGACACTGGCAAGGCGAGATCTGGAACCGCCGCAAGAACGGCGAGCTGTATCTCGAGTATCTGACCATCACGAGCATACGCAACAACGACGGCGACATCTCGCACTACGCGGGCATCTTCTCCGACATCACGCAGCGTCGTCAGACGGAAGAGCGGTTGCGCTACCTCGCGACGCACGATGTGCTGACGGGGCTCGCGAATCGCGTGCTGTTCGAGGAGCGGCTAGAGCGGGCGATCATTCATGCGGGCCGTAGCAGACGCAAGTTCGCCGTGATGTATCTCGATCTCGACCGCTTCAAGCTGGTGAACGACACGCTCGGCCACAGCGCCGGCGACAAGGTGCTGAAAGTGGTGGCCGAGCGGCTGCACGCCGGGCTGCGCGAAAGCGACACCGTCGCGCGACTCGGCGGCGATGAGTTCGCGCTCGTCCTGGAAGACTTCAACGATGTCCGCGACGTGGGCCATGTCGCGGGGATGCTGCTCGACTCGGTGGGACAGGCGATCGATCTCGGCGGACGCGAGATCTTCACGACGCCGAGCATCGGCATCAGCATCTATCCGGACGACGGCACGCACGCCGGGCAACTGATGATGCGCGCCGATCAGGCGATGTACGGCGCGAAGAGCCGTGGACGCAACGTGTTCCAGTTCTTCGAGAGCAACATGACGTCGTCGGCGATCGCGCAGCTGGAAACGCTCGGCGAGTTGCACCGCGCGCTCGAGCAGAACGAATTCTGCCTGTACTACCAGCCGCAATACGATTTGTCGAACGGTCGCATCGTCGGCGTCGAAGCGCTGCTGCGCTGGCGCCACCCACATCGGGGGCTCGTGCCGCCCGGCGAATTCATCGGCATCGCCGAGCAGTCGACGCTGATCGTGCCGCTCGGCCGCTGGGTGCTGCGCGAGGCGTGCCGGCAGGCGCGCGCGTGGCTGGATGCGGGCATCGAGTTCGGCCGTATCGCCGTGAACCTGTCGGCGCGGCAGTGCTTCACCGACGAGTTCCTGGGCGACCTGTCCGCGATTCTCAGCGAGACGGCGCTGCCGCCCGAGCGGCTGCAACTCGAACTGATCGAGAGCATGGCGATGAATACGCGCGAAGAGATCGGCACGCTGTTGCGCGAGCTGGTCGCGCGGCGCGTGAGCCTCGCAATCGACGACTTCGGCACGGGCTACTCGTCGCTCGCGTACCTGAAGGATCTGCCCGTCGATACGCTGAAGATCGACCGCTCGTTTCTCGGCGGCAGCGACGCGCACAATCCGGATCGCGCGATCATCCACGCCGTCGTCGTGATGGGGCGCGCGCTCGGCCTCGACGTGGTGATGGAAGGCGTGGAGACGCCGGAACAGCTCGCGTTCCTGCAAGAGGCGGGCTGTCATCAGGGGCAGGGCTACCTGCTGGCGAAACCGCAGCCTGCTGAACGGCTGACGGAACACATGCGGCGAAGTTGCGATGCGGTTCTCGCGCAGCTGGAGAGTGCATAGAAAGAAAGCGTCACTTGATTCGGGCAACGCACGCCGGCAAGATTTCTGCTCGGGGATCTCGCACGAGCAAGGAGCCATGGCCATGATCGAAACGCGTCTGCCCGCCATCTACCGGGATTACATTGCGTGCCTGAACCAGCAGGACTGGTCGCGCCTCGGACGGTTCGTCCACGACGACGCGATTCACAACGGCCAGCGGATCGGCTTGTCGGGTTATCGCGCGATGCTGGAGCGAGACTTCACGGAAATCCCGGATCTTTATTTCAACGTGCAGTTGCTGGTCTCCGATCCGCCTTATATCGCGAGCCGATTGCAATTCGACTGCACGCCACGCGGCGTATTTCTTGGGCTTCCCGTGAACGGCAAGCGTGTTTCGTTTGCCGAGAACGTGTTCTACGCATTCCGGGCAGACAAGATCGGGGAAGTATGGTCGGTCATCGACAAGGCCGCCATCGAAGCCCAGCTTTAGCGGCTAAACGACCTGCCTGGCCACGTCCGTTCGCGTGCGTTAGAGCAAGACCAGCGAGCAAGACCAGCGAGCAGGACCAGCGAGCAAGACCAGCGAGCAGGAACAGCGAGCAGGAACAGCGAGCAGGAACAGCGAGCAGGAACAGCGAGCAGGAACAGCGAGCAGGACCAGCGAGCAGGACCAGCGAGCAGGACCAGCGAGCAGGACCAGCGAGCAGGACCAGCGAGCAGGACCAGCATTTGCTCATATCAATGATTCCGACGCGGCACTGACGCATTCGTGCTTCGCTGACGCGTGCCGCTACCGCTCTTCAACGGACGCATGACGTTGCAACTTCTTCCTGTTTGCCTCGCCGTCTGCATCGTATTCGGCGGCGCGTGGCTCGCGCTCGCGTGGCGCCGGCTCGCGGCCACGCCCGCGCTGACGGAGGCGAGCCGCGCCGCGGGCATCGGCGGCGTGTATACGGAGGTCGGCCGCTGCCGGATGTTTCATCGCGTTCATCCCGGACCGGCCATGACGCAGCATCGGATGCCTGTCGTGCTGGTCCATGGCCTTGTGATATCGAGCCGTTATATGGAGCCGCTTGCGAGCGCGCTGGGCCGTCATTTCCGCGTGCTCGCGCCGGACCTGCCGGGTTTCGGCGAAAGCCGTCTGATCGACGGCAGCCATTCGCGGACGTTGTCGCTTGCGCAACTCGCCGACGCGTTGCGCGACTGGTTGCGAGCGCTCGGCGTCGAAAGGGCGGCGTTTGTCGGCAATTCGTTCGGCTGCCAGATCATCACCGATCTTGCGTGCCGCCATCCGGATGTCGTCGAGCGGCTCGTCCTGCAAGGGCCGACCACCGATCCCAACGCTCGCACGCTCATCAAGCAGGTCTATCGCGATCTCGTCAACGGGCGGCGTGAGAAGATGCGCTCGCCCGCCGCGACGGGACGCATCGACTACGCGAAGGCGGGCCTGCCGCGCGCGTTCGCGACGATGCGAATCCTGATTCGCGACAGGATCGAAGAGCGGCTGCCGCATGTTGCTGCGCCGACGCTCGTCGTCGCCGGCACGCGCGACCCCGTGGTGCCGCTCGAATGGGCGGCCACCGTCGCGGGGCTCGTCCCGCGCGGAACGCTTGCCGTGATCGAGGGAGGCACGCACACGTTGAACTATGTCTATCCGCACGCTTTTGCGCTGGCGATCGCGCCATTCCTGACGGCAGGCACGCACACTTTATCAACCGAGGCCGCACGACCATGAACAAGCCGCCGCGCGGCATTGCCCGTTTCGACTCGGCGGCCGGCATGGCGCAGGCGTTGGCTGCGACGCTGCACGGCAAGCCCTTCGTGAGTCCGAGCCAGTCGCGCGTGCAGGACTGGCTGATGTCGCGCGCCAACAGGTTGTCGCCGCGCGCCCGCGAGCGGTGCTACAGCATCGGCGGCATGATGGAAGGGATACGGCGGCGTCAGGTCCGCAAGCTGGACATCGAACGCATCGCCGAATGGCTCGCCGGTCTGTATCCTCAACGGCAATACGATGCCGCCATCGTCGGGTCGTCGAATGGCGCGCTGGTTCATCTCGCGGCCGCGCTGCGGATTCCGTGGCTGCCGCAGACGTTCCTGTGCCCTGTGCGCGCACCGTTCAGCGACCCCGACGACGCGCAGCGCGGTTTCAACGAAGGCCGCCGGATTATCGATGCGTTGCTCGCCGCCGACGAGCGCATCGCGGTCCATCATATGCAAGACCCGAATCAGGACAGGCTGATGCTGCATTCGATGCACTATTTCCGCCTGAAGCATCTCGCGCTGCCGCTTGCGTATCGCGAGTTTCTGCTGAGCAGCCTGCGGCCCGGCGGGACCTTGTACGTGAACGCATGCACGCGCGCATGGCCTGTCACGCGCACGAGTTCGCGCTCGGTCTATCAGTTCGGCGCGACGGGCGGCGCAACCGAGGACGAGTACCTGCACGGCGGCCCATCGGTGAAAGCGAGCCTCGCGCGCTACGGCAGCAAGCGCACGCACTGGACGCCGCCCGCACCCAACGACATCGCGCCCGAAGCCGAGTGGGGCTTCGACGAACGGCTGATGCGCGACATCGAATGGCTGGCCGCGCAGATGAAATGGCGTATCGTGGAGATCCGTTACGAAGAGCCCGAGAGCCTGAGCTTCGTGACGGCAGCCGTGTATCGCGACTGCTATCGCGATGCGGGCATCGTTCCGCGCAGGCTCGTCGTCGATTCGTTCCTGCTGATGGAGCCGCTCACCACCATGCGTCTTCACGCACTGCCGTTCTGGCTGCTGTTCTGCGTCGAGTCTTCGGCGGACGCGTTGCAGCGTTATCTGCAAACGCAGCCCGCATTCGACGAGATCGACATGATGCTGTTCTCGCATGGCGTCGAGAGCATCGGCTATGCGCCGATCGATCGCTGGCGTGCGCTGCTCGATACGGCGAAGAGCGAGGGCCGCTTCGCAGGCGTCGATACGGCGCACTATCCACGCGACTTCGCGACGTTCGCGCGCTTCGGCCGCGCGCTTGCGCGCCTGGAACCTCAATTTCCGACACCGCGTGCATTGACGTGCGCGCGCTTCGAAGCGCTTCTTCAACAGCATGGCGCGGCGCATCGCGTGCAGTGCGCCGAGCGCGCGTCCATCCAGGGCGCGACGGCATGAACGAAACGGTGCGGCTGATTCTGCTGTCGCTGCTTGTCGTCGTGCTCGCCGGTTATGCGATCGCCGTCGCGCTGCTGTTCTGGCTTCAGGGGCGGCTGGTCTATCCTCTCGAACAGATCCGGGGCGTAGCACGCAACGCGGCTGCCGATCACATCGAGCCTGTGACGGTGCGCACGGCAGACGGCCTCGTGCTGCCGGGCCGTTACGCGCCCGCGAGCCGAAGCGATGCATTCACCGTCGTGCTGTTTCATGGAAACGGGGAAGACCTGTCGCAACGCGCGCAAATCGCGCATGACCTGATCGAAGCGGGGCACGGCGTCTATCTCGCCGAATATCGCGGCTATGGAGGTGCACCGGGACATCCATCCGAAGCCGGCCTGTATGCGGACGGCCGCGCCGCACTCGACTTCGTCGCGCAGCGCACGACCAGGATCGCCGTGCATGGGTTTTCGCTCGGCACGGGTGTCGCGGTGCGAATGGCGTCGGAGTACGAAGCGCTTACTGCGCTGATTCTCGAAGCGCCGTTCACCTGCATCGCCGACGTGGCGAGAGCGCGCTTTCCGTTGTTCGCATTGCGCTGCATGGTGCGAGACCGCTACGACAACTTCGCCAGCATCGGCCGCGTGCGCGCGCCCGTGCTGATATGCGGCGGCCTTGCCGATGCCGTCATTCCGCCTGTGCAGTTCGCGCGGCTCTACTCGGCTGTCCGCGCGCCGCGCCGGCTCGAACTGATCGACGGCGCGGGACATGTCGATGTATGGGAACAGGGCGCGCGCGAGCACGTACTGCGTTTTCTCGACGATCTGCAACGCGTGAACGCCGCCGCCGAAACGGATCAGCATCGCAGGCGGACTGCGCCACACGATGCTTAAGCTCCACGTGTAAAGGACTCACGTTGTGCGTCGTGGTGGCGGCGATGCGAGCCGTTCGATTGACAACGCTCGCGCGTTCGCATCGCCGCTTCTTGCGCTTGCCGTTACGTTATCGCCGCACGACGCCCATCAGCAGCGTCACGATGAAGATCACGAGGAAGATGAAGAACAGGATCTTCGCGATGCTGGCCGCGCCCGCAGCGATCCCGCCGAATCCGAAAACGGCGGCAATGATCGCGATGATGAAGAAAACCAGAGCGTAGTAAAGCATGGTAGGGATCTCCTTTTATGGGGCCGCGCCGCGTTAGCGCGTGCGCTTCACAGGGAATGAGCAACCGTCGTGCCGTCGCCTTGTGAAGCCGAAAAGCGGGTGTCCGCGCGATGACTGTGCGGCGTCATGCGGCCGCATCTCGAGCAGCTTTCGCTCGGCGTTGTTCAAGCGCATGAACGTGGCCGTCGCGCTCGGCGACGATGCCGCCGATAAGCACGATGAGTTCGCATCGTCTGTCGCGATAGGCCTGCCCGTCGGTGCCGACGAAGGGTGTCGAGCGCGGCGAAGCGTTGTTCCATTGTTCCTGGAGCCGGTTCAAGGCGAGCCTTATGTCGTATCGATCGGGCGAGGACGCGGGGAGCATCGCCGTGGTGCCGACCTATGTGCACAGCGCATGGCGCAACGACGCGCAGCCGATCACCGCCAGCGGCGTCAGTGCGTTGCGCGAAATTCCGCGCAAGTGAGCCGGCCCACGGAAACGGCATGCAGATTGCTGGAGCCCCGGCAACGAAACGTTGTCGGGAGCAAATCCGATGAATGTGCCGGGACAGGTCGTTTCGTTTCCGGGTTCGCGCGGGCTCAGGCTTGCCACGACCGAGTCGTGCACGGCCGGCCGATTGCATTGCTGCTCCCGGAGGAGCCCGGCAGCGGAGCGTGCGTCGACGAGGGCTTCGCCACGTACTCGTCCGAAGGCAGGAACGAGGTCGGGCGCCGCGCAGAACGCGCTCTCGCGGATCGAGCACGACTCCAACACGTTCGGCTCACGGCGTTGACGCTTTGCATCGTCAGTCGAGCGGTGTAGCCTGCACCGTCGCAACATTGGAGAATAAGGGGACAGCATCATGGAAATGACCTATGCGTCGTGCACCGTCGGCGTGACAGCCGGCGTCGCCGACGGCAACCTGGTGGCAAGCGTGCGGATCTATCGGCCATCCAATGACGACGCCGCGATGGAGACCTACGAGTTCGAAGTGCCGGGGAACTTTCTCGACGAGAAAGAGGCGATCGTCTTCGGCACCGAATGGGCGAAGGAATGGATCGACGAGCATTGCGTCTAGTGGCGCACGGGAGATGTTTGCGATCGGGATGCGCAATCCGGCCGGGCCGCCCGCATGCAAGTGCTATGCCGGCTTGTGATGAAGTGCTGTACGAGTAGTTCGTCTGACGCTCTGCCGGATTGGTTTTGCGTTGGGCGACTTCGCGAACTGATCGAACCGGGCTTTGAGGCGCGCGGCATCGAATGGCGCTTCGACTTTCGTATCGTTGTCGAAGTAGACGAGCACGTCGCGCGAGCGTCGCTTCGCCGCTGGCTTGGGCGCGAACCGCACCGCGTCGTTCGGTTCGCCGCCGTGCGCCCATGCGTCGATGCGGGCCGCGAGCCGTTCGAGCGCGGCGTCCGCATAGGCGCCGCTGTAGAGCGTTTCGCTGCCGTGCAGACGCAGATAGACGAAGTCGCTTGTCACGTCTTCGCCGTAGGGCCAGCCTGCCGTCGAGTCGGATATCACGAGTGCTGCCCTGTACTTTCGCAGCAGTGCCACGAACTCGGGTACGCAAAAACTCGGGTGACGAATTTCGATCGCGTGTCGAATGCGCCCGTTCACGTCGACGTCGAACCACGGATGGCTGACGCGTGCATCGTGCTGCCCGGCGAGCCGCGCCGCCGACGCAAAATCCACGGGCAGCAGCGCGAGGAACGCTTCGAACGATTCAGGCGCGAACACGAAATTCGGTGGAAATTGCCAGAGAAACACACCGAGCTTTTCGCGCAATGCGAGCACGCCGGACGCGAAGAAATTCGCCATCGCCGGACGCGCCGTTTCGTTGCGAAAGCGCAGCATGTGAGTGAGGTAGCGCGGACCCTTCACGCTGAAAATGAAATCGCGTGGCGTTGCGTCGTACCATGACAGATAGCTCTCGACGGTTTGCAGCGAATAGTGCGAGCCGTTTATCTCGATCGTATCGACGGCCCGCGATGCGAATTCGAGCTCGCGTTTTTGCGCAAGCCCTTCCGGATAGAAGACACCTCGCCAGCCCGAATAGCGCCAACCTGAGATACCGATCCTGACCGTCATCGCGGTTCTCCTCGTGGATGATCCGTGGCGCCCGGGCACGAAATCCGCATCGAACACGTTCGTCAGATCCCGCGATTTGCACGTGTCATCTCGCGCGCTTCGCACGCGGCTTGCCCGTTGGATCGTCGTGAGGGGTGTTGCCTTCCTGCGGATCTTCGCTTTCGATATGCCGCTTCACCGATTGCGCGGCAGGCTGCCCGTCTTGCGCGTTCCCCGAACCCTCGGCTTCGATCTGCCGGCGCGCCGCGTCCCAGTACTCGTTCGCGTGCTTTTTCGGATCGTCGTCCTGCTCCCAAAGATGGTACGCGCGTTCCCTGATGCGATCGTCTGTGCTCCGTGTACTGCTATGCGTGGCCATTGCGTGCTCCTCGATTCATAAGCGCATGACAGCGAGCATGCGCAATGCCTGATGCGCAATGCTCATTCAGTGCTAAGTCTCGCGCGTCATCATGCCTCCATAGCACAGACGCAACGACGGAGGAACACACGATGATCAGGCACATTCTGGTAGCGGTCAGCGCCAGCACGAACGACGCCGTGCTGAAGACAGCGATCGACAAGGCGCGCGACACGGGTGCGCGGCTCACAGCCGTGTATGTCGTCGATACGATGCCGTGGTGGGCGATGATGGGCGTCGAGCACGGCTGCATCGATAAGCCACAGACGGTCCGCGAACTCGAGAGTGTCGTCGAGCGCCGTTGCAACGATACGTTCGAATGCGAAGCATGGGACATTCAGGCACGCGCGATCACCGTGCCGCTGCAAGGCCGCAGCGTGGGGCGCGAGATCGCGAATCTCGCCGTTCAGCTGGACGCCGATCTGATCGTGGTCGGCGCGGGTCGCGGCTCGAAGTGGTTCTGGGAAGAGCGGATGAGCGATGTGATCGGACGTTGCACGCGGCGCACCGTGCTCATTGCGACAGGCGCGCAGCCGTCGGGCCGCGCGCACGACTGCGCAACGGCGCGGGCCGACGCGCGACGCGCGGGCGCGGCTCATGCGAAGGCCGTTTGACTCTCAGAAGGCGGTTCGGCGGATCAGGCGCGCAGGCTGAGCGTGAATCAGGCTGAGCGTGAATCAGACTCAGTATGAATCAGACTCAGTGTGAATCAGGCCGAGCGCGAATCAGGCGCAAGCGCGCATCACGCGCCGCCGATCAGCTTCAGCCCCGCCGGCAGTGATTCGCCGAACACGCGGCCGGTGTCGGCCTCATCGAGCGCGACCGTCTCGCGGACCATCCGGACCCACGCGGGCGCCGCGCCGAGTGCTTCGAGCCGCCGGATCACCGTCTCGCGCGCATCGTCGGGCAGGTCGCGCGAGCGGTCGCCTGTCATCCGCGCCAATTGCACGGCGGCGAACGCGGCGGGCTCGACCTTCTTCCAGTCGAGCGCGAGCACGGCATCGAGCCATGGCAGCGCGACCTCGGGCGGCACCACGCCATGCGCGCTGCCATAGAACGGCAGACGCGCGCCGATGCGCCCGATCGCCCACCACGTCTGGTGGTTCTCCGAAGGCTTGCGCAGCCGTTCGAGCAGTTGCTGCGCGAGCGCGATCTTGCGGTCGACGGAAATGCGTTCGAGCGACGCCTGCACGCGAATCATGTCCGCATAGCCGACCTTCGCGGGGTCGAACGGCAGCTTCTGCTTCTTGATGCTCGCGGCTTGCAGGAAGTCCATCGCGTCGAGCAACTGCAATTGCGCGTCTTCGTTCAGCCCGCCCGCCGCGCGTCGCCACAACGTCCACCACTCGGACCAGACCTGGCTTTCGTGGATGTACTGAATGCCATCGTCGAAGATCGACCAGAGCTGCTCGACGCGCCATTCGTCGAGCGGATAGCCGAAGCCCGGGCGCACGCAGTAGCCCGTGAGGTTGAGCCACAGCCGCTCGTGAGCGGCCGAGCGCCGTCTGCGCTTCGCACGTTCCCACAGTGCTCCGAACAGCTCGCGCAGCAGCGCGACGTCCCAGTTGTCGCGCGGCCCGAGCGTCTGTTCCAATTGCGCGCGCAGCCGCTTCACTTCGTTCGGGCCCACGTCCGACGAACGCGCGCCGAACGAGCGCTCGATCAGTTCGATCGCGTGATCGAGCGACGGATGGCGCCCGGATTCAATTGCCTCGTCCGTTGCAGCCGCCGCCTCGTCGCGCCGTAGTTCGAATTGCAGCAGCCAGCGTTGCGAAGGATCGTCGGTGGCGATGCAGGTCACTTCGAGCGTGCCGACTTCCGTCATCGCTGTCGTCAGCCGGACGGGGCGCTCGTCGTCGTCCGTCGCGTGCCGGCGTTGCACGACGGTCGCGATGGGCGGCAGGCGCACGAAGTCGCCTTGCGACAGATCGGCGAGTTCGCCTGGCGCGAAGCGCGTGTCGGCGACCGTCGACATCAGGTGAAAACGCACGGGCTGCCCAAGGCGCAGCGCGAACACGCGGTCGTCGAGATGCATCTCGTGCGCTTCTTCCGTGCCGCGCGGCAACAGGCAGATGCCCTGATCGCCTTCGAGCACGAGGAAATAGCTGCGCGCCGAGCCGCCGCCGATACGCGGTGCGTTACCCGCGCGCGCAAGGCCGTATGCGACGGCGCCGCGCGCCACCGCGACATCGGGATGATCGTTGTGCAGCACGTGCAACGGCTTGCCGCGCCACGCGCCGAGCGTTTGCGCGAGCCGCTCCGTCAGCGGCTGCGCGCGGAACACGCCGCCGTTGAGCAGCAGCGTGTCGGGCACGGGCAGCGTGTCGGCGTTGTCGTCGTGCTCAGCGCCTGGCTCGCTTTCGCCGCTTTGGCTGGACATGCCCAGCGCGTCGCGCGATTGCGCGGCGAGCCGCTTCAGAAACGCCGCGACGTGACGCGTAACGGCGGCATCGCTCGCGTAGGGCAGCCCGAACTCGACGATCGCCGCGCGCGAGCGGCGCGGCATTTCATCGGCGGCAATCTGCGGAAAGAATCCGTCGACGACGACCTTTTCGATCTCGTCGCGCGTCACGTGCGCGGTGCGCGCGCCGCCGATCACGCGCGAGCCCGCACCGAGCAGCGTGATTGCGACGGACTCGGGCGCGCTCGCATCGAGCAATTGCTCCTTCGCGACGCGGCAGCGTTCGACGAGCTGCGACAGACTCGCCGCCGACAGCCGCGTCTGGCCGTCCTGCGTGTGCGAAAGCCGCGTCTCGACGAGTCGCGCGAGCGCGAGGTCCATGTTGTCGCCGCCGAGCATCAGATGATTGCCGACGCCGATGCGCGTCAGTTGCGGTTCGCCGTTTGCGTCGATCTGCACCTTGATCAGCGTGAGATCGGTTGTGCCGCCGCCGACGTCGCAGATCAGCACGAGCCGCGTGTCTGCCAGCTCGTCGCCGAGACGGGCGCGATGATGGAACAGCCAGTCGTAGAACGCCGCTTGCGGTTCTTCGAGCAGCCGCAGCGCGGGCAGCTTCGCGAGACGCGCCGCTTCGAGCGTCAACGCGCGTGCGCCTTCGTCGAACGACGCGGGCACCGTGAGAATCACGTTCTGCTGTTCGAGCGGCGCATCGGCGAAGCGTGCGTTCCACGCGGCGCGCACGTGCGCGAGGTAGCTCGCGCTCGCGGCGACGGGCGAGACCTTCTCGACGTCGTCGGGCGCGCCCCAGGGCAGGATCGGCGCGAGCCGGTCCACCGACGCATGCGACAGCCAGCTCTTCGCGCTCGTCACGAGACGCCCGGGCACCTGTGCGCCGAGTGTGCGCGCAAGCCGCCCGATGATGGGCGCGGGTTCGTTCCGCGACCCATCGCGTGCTTCATCCGCTGCGCGCGACCACGGCAGCAGCAGATCGCCGGGATTCAGCTCGCCCGCCGCCGGGTGATAGCGCACGGACGGCAACAGCGGCTGCGCGCCCACTTCGCCGGGGCCGACCAGTTGCTCGACATCGAACACGCGGATGTCGTCGGAACCCGGCTCGACATATGCGACGACGGTATTGCTCGTGCCGAGATCGATGCCGACCGTGTAGCGCCTGACGGCTTCGGGCTTTCGCTGCTGCGGCTGCTTTCGCTTCATCGATGCGTAGATGGTCAACCCGGTGCTCAGCCCTGTGCGCCGCCGCGCACGTCGAACTCGACTTTCCAGCGCTCGTCTGTGCCGCGCGGGATCGCTTCGAGTTCGAGCGTGCCCGTTTCCGTCACGCGCGCGTGCAGCTTGACGGGCACGACTTCGCCGACCGTGCGGCCTTCGGCGGGCAGCGACGCTTCGATCTCTTCGAGTTCCTGCAATTCGTCGGGCGACCAGTAGTCGAGCATCGTGCCCACCTGATCGAGACGCCGCACCGACGAGCCGAAGAAGCGAAAGCGCACCGGCTCGCCGACGACGAGACCGAACTCCTGTTCAGGCAGCGGCGCATCAGTGCCTTCTTCCATGCCGAAGGGCGCGACGCACAGCGCCGAGATGGGCGGCTCCATACCGGGCACGGCGGGCATCGCCGATTCGATCGCGACGTAGTACGAGCGCGCCGTGCCGCCGCGAATGCGCACGCCGCGGCCGCGCTTCACGTAGCCGTAGTAAGCGGCGCCGCGCGCCACGGCGAGATCGAGATCGGCGCCTTCGAGCAGACGCGCTGCCGCGCCGCCATCGGCCGCGAGCCAGCCGTTGAGCGTCGTCATGATGCGCTCGACGAGCAGCGGCGACTTGAACACGCCGCCGTTGAACAGCACGGCCGTCGGATGCAGGAACGTCGCATTCGGTTCGAGCGGCAGCTGCCCGGACCCCTGCGACTCTTGCAGCTCGGCGAGCGCCGCGACCTGGCGGCCGAGGAACGCAGCGAGATGGCGCGTGACGCCCGCGTCCTGCGCATACGGCAGACCAAGCTGCGTAAGGCCCGCGCGCGTGCGGGCGATGGGCCGCGCCGATGCGTCGACTTGCGGAAAGAAGCCTTCGAGAATGGTCTGCGTGAGCTCGTCGCGCGTCAGTTCGGTGCGGATCGATCCGCCGATCAGCTTCGAGCCGCGGCTCGGCACGACGAGTGGGACAGCATCCGTCGACGGATCGGACAGCAGCGTTTCCTTTGCGCCCCGGCACGCGTAGGTGAGGGCGCGCAGTTGCCACGGATCGGCTTGCGTGCCTTGCGACGCGAGCTTGCGCGCGACGACGTGCGCGAGCGCGAGGTCCATGTTGTCGCCGCCGAGCAGAATGTGCTCGCCGACCGCGACGCGATGCAGTTCGAGATTGCCTTCGCGTTCGATCACGGCGATCAGCGAGAGGTCGGTCGTGCCGCCGCCCACGTCGACGACGAGAATGATGTCGCCGATCCTGACCTGCTTGCGCCACGCGCCGTCGCTCTTCTGAATCCAGCTATAGAGCGCGGCCTGCGGCTCTTCGAGCAGCGTCATCTGGCCGCGGTTCTGGCCGTAGCCCGCAGCATTCGCGGCTTCCGCCGTCAGCTCGCGCGCGGCGGGATCGAACGACGCGGGAATCGTCACGGTGATTTCCTGGTCGTCGAACGGCGCGTCGGGATGCGCGTGATTCCACGCTTCGCGCAGATGCGTCAGGTAGCGCACCGAGCTTTCGAGCGGCGACACGCGCGTCACTTCGGGCGGCGCGTCGCTTGGCAGAATCGCCGCGCGTCGGTCGACGCCCGGATGGCACAGCCAGCTTTTCGCGCTCGACACGAGACGGATCGGCGTGCCCGCGCCTCGGCTGCGCGCCATCTCGCCGACGACGAAATCGCGTTCGCCCGTCCACGGCAACGCGAGATCGCCGGGCGTCAGTTCGCTTGCATGCGGCAGGTAGAGGAACGACGGCAGCAGATCGAGATCTTCGATCGCGCCGGGCGCCGTGAGCTGCGTGACGGGCATCACGCGTTGTTCGGTCTTTTCGCCGTCGCTTGCGGCGAGATCGACGTACGACAGCGCGCAGTGCGTCGTGCCCAGGTCGATACCGATCGAATAGCGCGGATCGCTCATAGTTCCACCTCGGCGGGAGCGAGCACGGTGGCGTCATGGCTTTGCGTGAGCTTCGGCAGGCGCACTTCGGCGACGCGCCAGCCGCGATGGCTGATGCTGCCCGTGAACGGCGCCTTGCCAACCACGTTGCCCGTGAGGCGGATCGCCGTCGCGTCGAAGCCGTCGTTGATCGTCACGCGGCTGCCTTCCGCTTCGTCGCGCACGGGGCGGATCGTGAAGTGCTCGCGCAGCGTCGCGCGGCAGCCGTCATGGACGAGGCGCGCGGCGGCACCGATGTCGGCGTCCGAGTACTTCGCGATGTCCTCTTCGACGAAATCGATGAAGCGCGCGTCGCGTTGCAGGAGACCGAGCAACTGGAGCGCGGCGTCGGGCGTCGCTTCCTTGATCACAGGCGCGGGAGCGGGCGCAGGCCGGGGCGCCGGTGCGGGCGCAGGTGTCGCCACGGGAGCGGGCGCCGCGCCGCTGCGCAGACGCAGCACGCTCGCGGCGAACTCGCGGTCGCCGAGGATGCTGAAAAATGTGCCGAAGGCAAGCGATAGCCTGCTCATCAGCGAAACGTTCGGTTCGGTCATGAAAGATCGCTCCTGATTTTCTGGATACTGCCGCGGCGCGCGATGCCGCGCGGCCGCATGGGGTTCGGGGCGGATGGCCGTGGCCGCCGTGGCCGTCGGAAACGGGCGGCTGCCTTTGCATCAGGTCCGCGTCAAATCCGCGTCAAAAGCGGTATTTTGCCTTGTTATGAGCCGATGACGGCTCAGAGTCTGATTCCGGCACAAGAATGGCGGCCGGATTTTACGTCCTCAAGTAAGAATGAGCGGCATCGTCCTGTCATTTTTTGCGGCGAGGATAGCGGTTCGAGCGGGCGCATCGGGCGCACGATTGCCTACAATCTCCACCGGACGCCTTGCATGCGTCGCTCCCGCGAAATCCCATGAGGCGGATGTTCGGGGCCGTTTCGTCGAGTGCGGCGCCGTCGCCTTCAACCGATTGTCTGGAGGAAAGCCATGAGCATTTTCAGCACGATCCTCAGCAAGATCTTCCCGTCTAGCCATCCCGCCGTGCAGGCCGCCACGGCGGCGCCTGAAGACGCGCCCGTCGCCGAGCCTGCTTCGGCACCTGCGGAAGCGCCTGCCGCCGCACCGGCCGAACCCGTCGATGTCGAAGCCATCCTGACCGCGCTCGCCGACCAGAATCCGGAAAAGCTGAACTGGCGTACGTCGATTGTCGATCTGATGAAGCTGCTCGGGCTCGACAGCAGTCTCGCCGTGCGCAAGCAACTTGCCGAGGAACTCAACTACAGCGGCGACACCAATGACTCGGCCGCGATGAACATCTGGCTGCACAAGCAGGTGATGACCAAGCTCGCCGAAAACGGCGGCAAGGTGCCCGACGATCTGAAGAACGGCTAGAACTGATCCGCCCTGTCCGTCCGGCGCGCCGCGATCCGCCGCGCATGGAGGCTCGCGGCGCGCGTGGGTATGGCACTTGCGAGCGCCCGATGATCATGAAGCTCGCGACGTTCAACATCAACGGCATTCGCTCACGGCTTCCCGCATTGCTCGAATGGCTGAAGCGGGAAGCGCCCGACATCGTGTGTCTTCAGGAGCTGAAGACGCCCGATGCGGGCTTCCCGAAGGCCGAGCTCGACGCGGCCGGTTATGGAGCGGTCTGGCATGGACAGGTGTCGTGGAACGGCGTCGCGATTCTCGCGAAGGACAGCGAGCCCATCGAAACGCGCCGCGGCCTGCCCGGCGATCCCGACGATACGCATAGCCGTTATATCGAAGCGGCCGTCGACGGTCTGCTGGTCGGCTGCCTGTATCTGCCGAACGGCAATCCGCAGCCGGGGCCGAAGTTCGACTACAAGCTCGCATGGTTCGAGCGCCTGATCACCTATGCGAAGAAGCTCGTCGACAGCGGGCATCCCGTCGTGCTGGCGGGCGACTACAACGTCGTGCCGACCGATTTCGATATCTACAATCCGCGCTCGTGGCTCAAGGACGCGCTGCTGCAACCGGAGAGCCGCGAGTGCTATGCGCGCCTGCTCGCGCAGGGCTGGACGGACGCGTTGCGCGCGCGCTTTCCCGACGAACAGGTCTTTACGTTCTGGGATTACTTCAGGCAGCACTGGGAAAAGAACTCCGGGCTGCGCATCGATCATCTTTTGCTGAGCAAACAGGTTGCCGCGAAACTGCGCGATGCGGGCGTCGACAGGTGGGTGAGAGGCGAGCCGCGTGCGAGCGATCACGCGCCGGCGTGGGTCGAACTCGATCTCGGCGGGTGGCGCGGCGAGCAGCATGGCGCGCTTGCGCGGGCGTCATCGGAGAACGGAGGCGCTGATGAAGATGCAGAGGTTAGACGCAGTGCGGCGAAGGCGGCTGTGAAGAAAAGTGCAGGGAAGGAAAGTGCAGGGAAGAAGAGTGCGGTGAAGGAAAGTGCAGCGAAGAAAAGTGCAGCGAAGAAGAGTGCAGCGAAGAAGAGTGCAGCGAAGAAGAGTGCAGTGAAGAAGAGTGCAGTGAAGGAAACTGCAGCGAAGAAAAGCGCAGTGAAAAAGTAGCCGTGTTTGCCTCGCGCACGGCGACACTACGTATGGAAATGCGGCAAGACCTCGGCGGCCAGTTCCGCGATCACATCGCGCACGGGTCGATCGGAATTCAGATTCAGCGTCACGTGATGTGTGCCGTTCTCGCGCATGTCGTCTAGCAGTTCAATCAGTGCATGCCGTCCCGTGCGATAGCCCGAGCGAGAGCGGCGTGGCGCGTTCATGCGGATCGCCGCTCAGATCGAGCCGCATCGCGACGCCGAACGCACGAAAGCCCCGTGTCGGCAGACGTTCGACGGCCGCGCGCCACATGCTATGTCTCGCGCGCTGGGTTTCCGGCTCGCGGTGATACGTCATCCAGCCGATCGAATGCCTGGCGATCCAGTCCACGCTTTGTCCACCCGAGCCGACGGCAAGCATCGGAACGGGCGACGGGGGCTGCGGCAACAGCATGAATCCGGGTGCGCCCTCCGGACGACGATCTGCCACCACTCGCCGCGCTTCGCCCAGCGCCGCCGCAACCGTCTCCCAATGCATCCGATACAGGTCGCGCCGCTCTTCACCATTGCGCCCGAACGCCGCGTATTCCGGCGGCCGGTCGCCCGAGCCCAGGCCGAGAATGAAGCGGCCATTCGACAGCGTTTGCACCGAGCCCGCGCCCTTCGCGATATGCAGCGGATGACGCAGCGTCAGCACAATCGCGCCGCTGGCGAGCGCGATCTGCGTCGTATGCATCGCGAGCGCGCCGAGCAGCACCCACGGGTCGAGATGGCCGACAGGGTCGGGATAGTCCGCGCTGTTCAACGGCACATCGCGCACCCAGAGAGCGCGGAAACCGAGTGCATCCGCAAGCGCCGCGAGTTCCACCTGCTCGCGGAAGTCCGCGACGATTTCACCCGCGCGCAACAACGGCAGCGTCAGTCCGATCGACAGACGATCTTCGGAAAACACCCGGCGTTCCGTGAAGGATGCAATTGAGTTCATGAACGTGCGCCAACTGCTGCCGCGACGCTTGCGATGATTGAACGGAAGCCGATCCTAGCATCGGCGTGCGAATCGCACCGGCAGCGGGCGCGACAACCCTGAGGACCGCATGGGGAACGCACCGGAATCGGCGCGTGGTTCTCCCATTGTTTGAAAAACGGGAACTGTGATTTCAATCTATGAGCATAGAAGTTTGATAGGGCTCGTCTAAACTCATCCTCAATCGACGCCGCGCCAGAACATCCGGTTGCGACGCCTTCCTGATTCAACATTTTCCGGAGTCACGTCATGAAGACCCGTCTTATCGCAGCCTTGCTCGTCGCCGTATCCGCAGCCGTTGCCGCACCGGCTTTCGCGTCGGGCTACGGTCCCGCACCGTTCTATCATCCGTCCGTCGGCGCGCCGGCTTCGCAACGCGGCGTCAGCGCTCAGACGATCGCAGCCGAACGCAGCCAGGCTGTCGATGCGAACAGCGCCGTTGGCGGCGTGGTCGATACATCGTCGGCGTCGGGTCGCCGTCAACCGGCCGAAGCCGCTCGCGAAGCGAACGTATTCAACGGCCACTGATCGCCGCACGCGGCGCGTGCAGCGCGCCGCGGCGACTATCATCGCGACCACGGCAGGAGGTCATAGCATGAGAGCGTTTTTCGAAGGACTGGTGTTGCTGGCAGCAGTGATCGTGTATTTCCTGCCTGCCATCGTCGCCGATGCACGCGAGCGCGACGACGCGTTCGCACTCACGGTCTTCAACGTACTGTTTGGCTGGACGGTGATCGGGTGGATCGCGGCATTCGTGTGGGCCCGCCATCGCGTGAGCGAGAAGCGGCTCGCGAATGTCGCGACGAAAACGCGCCGCTCGATGGGCCGCGTGACGATTGCGAAGCTCGTCGCGCGCTCGCACCGTGCACGTCTGGCGCGTCGTCAGTCAACGGTATCCGCGTTGTAATGGGTTGGGTCGACGAAGCCGCCGGTCTCTGAGGCCGGCGGTTTTGTTTTTGCGCGAAGGACGCGAGCGCTTCCGCGAACATCAGTCACGCGGCTTTCACACACACGCAGTCAGTATGGGTTCCGATCTGGATCAACTCACGACAATCGACTCACGACAATCGGCTGACGATCACAGAGCAGGTGTCCACCCGTTGAGCCCGACATCGTGCAACGCCTCGCGCAGATTCTGCACGAATGCATCGGCGCGCTGGTGCCGGCTCTGCTCCCGTGGATCGTAGCGGCGATTCAGCGCGAGTACATCGACGATGCCTCGCGTCGAGACGCTCGTGTCGAGATCGGAGATGTCGGTGACTTTGGCCCACGTGCAGCGCGTGATTTCGTTGCTGGGCACAGGCGAATGCCGCTCGTCGATATGCGCGGCGAACACGTGATGACAAGTGCGCGTGCCCACGAATGCGAACAGATACTGCATGCCGATGGCGTGAAGGCGTGTCTCTTCGATCAGTTCGCGCAGGGCGGCCGCTTCGAATGACTCACCCACTTCAGGCTTGCCACCCGGCAGCGACCAGCGCGAATTCGCCTTGCCGACCAGCAGAATGCGTGTGCCCACCCTGCATACGACAGTCGCACGTTGCTTCACAGTGTCTCTTCCATGTAGGGACGCGATAGCACCGGGTTGAGCACGCCGGGTGCCGCGCAATGCGATGGCGCTCTCAGCCGCCATTCGACCGTATTGTCCGCTGATGGTGCGTACCGCACGTGACATCTTTATGACAGCCCGCATCGGAGTGACGCAACGCTGTCACACGCATCGGAGAACCTTGATCGTGACCACGCGCCGTCACGCGCGATGCCACGTGAAGCGCGGTATCGCATCGTACTGGCGGCGTGCCTGCAACGGCCGGTCGAAGCGGCCGGCGAGCGTCGAGGTGAATCGATGAATCCACTGTCCACGCAGCACAATTTCCAGAGCCTGTCGTTGAAGGACCTGCTTGAAGCGCGCGATCTGTATCACTGGCATCTGTCGAACAAGGCCAATGTGGTCGGCACGGCCGTCGGGCTGTATCTGATCCGCACCGATGAACCGTGGCCCGACCAGCACGCCGACACGAAAGGCCACGATGCACGCAATGCCAGGACGAAGGGTATACGCACATTCGACAACTCGGAGGTACGGCCGTATTCATGGCCCGCCGTGATCGTGCTGGTGCGAGACTGGATCGATGCGGCGGAGTTCGGTCATGGCAAGGTCGATCCCGATCATATGGTGCCGCGCACGCTTTACATGCCCGATGGCCGCGCGGTGCCCGTCTGCGTGGTCGCCGTCGAGCCGACCGAGGCCGCGACGAGCGCACCGGCGGATGCACGCTGGCCGTCGACATACATCGGCGGTGGGTGTCCGTTGATTGCGGATACGCAGGGCGTCGAGCGCACGGCGAGCGTCGGATGTCTCGTCACCGATGGACATACTGTCTATGCGCTCACCAACCGGCACGTGTGCGGCGAACCCGGCTCGTCGGTGAAGGCGCTGTTGCGCGGCACTGTTTTAGAAGTGGGCATTGCATCGGACCGGCAACTGACACGCGAGCCATTCACCGATGTGTTTCCCGGCTTCGCAGGCAACCGCAGCTTCATGACGCTCGATATCGGGCTCGTCGAAGTACACGACGCCAACGACTGGTCGAGCCAGCCGTTCGGCGTCGAAGGCACGATCGGGAACATCGTCGACCTGAACGAGCTGAGTCCCAACCTGCAATTGATCGACCAGCCGGTGACGGCGTTCGGCAGCGCCTCGGGCGCGCTCGACGGCACGATCAAGGCGCTTTTCTATCGTCACAAGTCGCTAGCGGGCTACGACTACGTATCGCAGTTTCTGATCGCGCCCGCCAACGGAAGCCCGCAAACGCAACCCGGCGATTCAGGCACGTTGTGGTATCTGGTGTCGCCGGAAAATGCGGAAGAGGAAAAGGGAACGCGTAACGGGTCCGCGGGCTCCGCGCGCAAGAAGCGCAACGCCGTGAAGAGCGCACGTCGTCTTTGTCCGCTTGCGATCGAATGGGGCGGGCAGGCGCTCGCGAGCGACAGTGAACGGCGGCTGAACTATGCGCTCGCGACGGGCTTGAGCACCACGTGTCAGCTGCTCGACGTCGATCTCGTGCGCGCGCATAACGTCGGCGCGAATCCGTTCTGGGGACAAACGGGCCACTACAGCATCGCGACGGCGGCGATCGAGTCCGTGAAGCGGGGACCGCTTCATGATTTCCTCGATGCGAACGTGGAGCGCATCAGCTTCCGGCCGAATGAACTGACGCCGGAGCAGATACGCGAGAAGCTTGCGCGCGGAGATTTCGTCGAGCTCGCGGACGTGCCCGATCTCGTGTGGAAGAAGACGCCCGACCGCGTACCTGGCGGGCGCGACTATGCGCAGAACGCGGGCCCCGAGCATCCGAATCATTACGCGGACATCGATCAGCCCAACGCGGACGGCAAGACGCTGCGCGATGTGACGCTCGACAGCATCGCCAACATGAGCGTGGCCGTATGGTCGAAGTGGTATGCGGACGAAGGCGAAAAGGACGCGCGCGATGAAGGTCTGCTGCCGTTTCGCGTGTGGCAGATATTCGACGAGATGGTCGCGCAGCTGAAGGCGGGCAACGACACGAAGTTTCTGTGCGCGGCGGGCGTGCTCGCGCATTACGTCGGCGATGCGTGCCAGCCGTTGCACGGCTCGTATCACTCGGACGGCTACAAGGATGCCCCCGGCGCAACCGCGAAGAAATGGCCCGGCAAGGGCGTGCATTCGACCTATGAGGACAAGATGGTCGACCGTCATTCGAGCGACCTGTTGCCGCAGATCGGGCCGCAGGCGAAAGCGTTCGAAGGCAGGATTCCCGCGATCAAAACCGGCCGCGATGCCGCGTTCGCGACCGTGACGTTGATGAGCGAGGCGGCGCAAATTCTTCCGCCCAGCACGCTGATCGACGAGTACATCCGTCTGGGCGGCGGAAGTTCGGCGCGTGTCGTCGATGGTCTATGGGTGGCCTTCGGGGAAGACACGGCGAAACTGATGGGCGCGGGCGCACGCTTTCTCGCTGCGATGTGGGAAGCCGCGTATGCCGTCGCCGATACGTCGCTGCCGGCGGGCGCGCGTGAAATCGACGAGCAGGCGCTCGCGCACGTGTATCAGGACAAGACGTTCGTGCCGTCGCTGACTATCGACAGGATTGGAGCGGTGATCGGTTGAGCGCGGTTGAGCGCTTTCGTCTTTCGTCGCCGGGTTACATCGCCGCGAGCTTGCTGCTCTGTTTGAGCAGGCCGTCGAATATCGCCGACGCGAGGTCTTTCGGGAAAGCGGCGGGCAGTTGTGCGGCCACGGTGTCGATGACGTGCTGCGTGTCATTCGTCACCGACGCGATCAGCGCATCGACGGCATCGGGCGCCAGGCCGACCTGCTGCCCTTGCGCGATCCAGTGTCGCCGCACGATCTGCGCGATCAGATAGTGATTGCTCGTGCCGCGCACGGCCATCGCCATTTTCGCTTTCTGCATCGGGATGCGGTTCGCGCCGCGCCCGATGATGGGATGCGCGGACAGCACGTCGTACAGCGGCGTCGCGCGATAACGGTTGCCCGGCAGATGCGCGATGCTGAAATTCTTCGCGTGACCGTCGGTGGCCGCGAGCAGCCAGAAGATCAGCTGCGTCTTGAAGAAACGCGTGGTGTCCGTGGCGGCGTCGACCGATCCCGCCAGTATCTCCATCACGGTGTCGACGCCGGGGCCGCCGTCGGCCTGATACTTCACGATGGGTGGCGTGCCCGTCGCCTGGCACATGTCTTCCTGCGGCAGGCGGACGATCCACGTGCCGTCGCTCGACAGCCGGCGATCGAAGCGCTCGACGACGAGTGCTTTCTGATCGCCGAAATGCGCGATCTCGCATGCGGCGACGGGCAGCCCGTACGCTTCGACGATCTTCGCGCAAAGCCATTCGTTTTCGACCGACGTGCGCATGTCGGCGCGCATGTTGCCGACGAGTCCCAATGGTAGCTTGAGAATGTGCGTGGTAGGCGTGCTGCCCGAGGGCAACACCCAACGGCCCTTGTGGCGCAGCAGCGCCGTCTTTTCCTGCGCGCCGGCGATGGACAGCCGTAAGTCGCCAGCGTGATCGCGTTGGCCGAGCGGCGCGGCAGATGTCGTGTCGCGCAGCAGCCGGCCGATGTCGTCGTCGGTGAGCGTTTCGCCGCCGATGCGGTAGAGGTCGGCGGGTGCTTCGTCAGGCGGCAGCATCTGGATCGCGCCGACGCAGTCGCGCCCGAGCGCCGCAAGCAGGTCGAACGGAGCCGTGCCGCCCGTATGGTAGCGCTGCGCCATCCGTCGCCGGATGGGCTCGCTGTCGGGCAACAGGTTGTCGAAGAACGCCGACACGACGGCACCGCGATACGGCTGATTGCCGGGCGTAAACGGCAACGAAAGCGACAGCGGACGGCCCTGTTCATCGTCGATCCAGTCGTCGAAGTAGACGAGCCGCTCACCACCGCTGGCTTTTTCCCAATAGCCGACGGCGAGGCCGTTCATCCACAGGTCGAGTCGTTGTGTCTGTGACGGGCGCCGCATGCTTACCAGTTCTCGCGTTTTTTGGGTGGTGTTGCCGCTCGCTTCACCTTGACGGGCGCGCGGGCTTTTCGGTCAGACGCAGTCTTGCGCGCAGCCAAGCGGGCGCCCGGCGCTGCCGTGCCCGGCTGCGCCCGCTTGCCCGTCTTGCGGGCGGGGGCCGCGCGTTTCGTCCCGGCTTCGCGAGGCGTTGCCGGGCGAGCCTTTGAGACGTTCCCGTTAGTGGCGGCTGCGCGATTCGACGGCGCCATCTTCGCAACGGGCGCAGTGTTAGCCGGCGACAGCGCATCCTGACTGAGCGTGATGCCGGCGTTCAACAGCCGCAAAACCTTGAACAGCCGCTCGACCCCGGCCGCCGCCGGATTCGCCTCGAACTGCGCATAGCTCTGCTGCGTGATGCCGAGCCGCTCGGCGAGCATGGCCTGCGTGAGTCCCGCGGCCTTGCGAAAACCGCGCAGAACGGGCCGCAGCTGGCTGAGCGTCTTGACGGAATATTCCACGGCGGGCCTCGAGGGAGACGGTTGAAGGCGTGCAGGCGAGCGTGTGCATGCGTCGCTGCCTGTCAGGCAGGATACAGGTCAAGGACTGTATTGGCAATATACAGAGTTTAGACTGTAAAGTGAAAATACAGGGTTGAGACTGTATCGATGAGAATGTGCCCGCGCGCGGCCGTCCCGCGTGCCGCGCAGCACGAAAAGCTCATGCCGCATCGGGAAAGACCAGGGAATCCACTGACACGGATCGCGTGCCGAACGGAGATTTCCGGGAACGCCAAGTGCTGAAGAGGCTTGTCCGTCCGCTCGACCCGTCGACAGCGGCCTCAACGGCACCCCAACGGTCCTTACAACAACGGAGAACGACATGAGCGATCATCAGTCTTCGAATGCACCCGATCCCACGCGCCGCAAGATACTGGCTGCGCTCGCGGGCACCGTCGCGTTGTCGGCTTGTGGTGGAGGCGGGGGAGGCGGAGGCAGTTCGGGGGCGACGAGTGGCATTCCGCCCGATCGCGCCAATCTGCCGAGGCCCGCGTTGCCCGACCCGGCCACGTCAGGCGTCGATCACGTCGTGCTCGTCACGATGGAGAACCGCTCATTCGATCACCTGTTCGGCTGGGTCCCGAATGCGGAACATCAGCAGAACCGCCAGTTTACCGACGCATTCGGACAGACGCAGTCGTCGTTCGCATTGACGTCGAACGCGGCATACGGCTTCCAGGCCTGCTCGTTTTCCGATCCGAACCATCTGTACAGTGGCGGCCGCACCCAGCTCGCCAATGGCGCGATGAGCGGCTTCCTGCTGACGCCGGGCACGAGCCTCTTGCGCGGCGATCTTCTCCCCATCGGCTACTTCGGCGCGGCCGATCTCGACTTCTACCGCGGCGCCGTCACGCAGTACACGGTTTGCGATTACTTCATGAGCGGCATTCTGTCGGCCACTTTCCCGAACCGGCTCTATCTGCATAGCGGCGAAACAGACCGTCTCGACGACAGCACCGACACCTCTTCGCTGCCGACCATCTGGGACCGGCTAGACGCGAAGAACATCTCGTCGACGTATTACTTCCACGACGTGCCGATCATCTCGTTGTACGGCACCCGCTACGTCAGCCGCTCAAAGCTTTTCGCGAATTTCCTTGCGGATGCGGCGACGGGCAATCTGCCGTCGTTCTGCATGGTTGAGCCAAGTTTCGCGGGAGAAGCGCAGGGCACGTCCAACGACGATCACCCGCATGCCGACGTGCGCAACGGACAGGTCCTGCTCGGCCAGATCTACGACGCGCTGCGCACCGGGCCGAAGTGGAGCACGACGCTGATGATCATCGTGTACGACGAATGGGGTGGTTTCATGGAGCACGCGGTGCCGCCCGTCAGGCCCGTATCGGCGGCTGAACAGGCTGTGGGCAACGACGGCCGACTGGGCTTTCGTGTGCCGTGCATGTTGCTCGGACCACGTACGCGCGCAAACATGGTGTCGCGCTATCCGTTCGATCCCAGCTCGATCCATCAACTGCTCGCATGGCGCTTCGGCATCGATCCGTTGGGCGTGCGCGCAACCGATCCCGCCACTTTCAACATGGCCTATGCGCTTGACTTCAGCGATGCTGCGCGAACCGATGCGCCCGCCATTGCAGTGACACAGGGAACCTTCGGCGTGGCGTGCTCGACTGCGGGCATCATACCGGGGCTCGGCGGCGTCGATCATAGCCAGCAACTTCCGTCGAGCGCGGCATCGTCGACAGCCGTCAATCCGCCCGGCGGCCGCTTTGCCGAATTGCGTGCGAAAGCGACTGCGCTAGGTTTTCCAGGCGGCATGTAAATTTTGCCCGCCGTCGTGAGGCATTTGCGCGGCTCGATAAAAATACGGCCCTGCAACGTGCGTATTGCAGAGCCGTATTTCGTTTAGAAGATTTCTATAAAGGGGATGCCTTATCGACAGGAGAGCCCGATAAGAATAGCGACTTTGCCACGGACTTTCAGGCACGTTTCGTTGCATGCCACGATGCTCTCGCAGAAGTGGCAAACGGTTCCGTGTCTGACGGATTCCGGCGTATAGCGTTTCACCCAGCGCAGGGTTGTTGTGTTTGTGTGGGCCAACGTCAAGGCCGCGCTCAGCCATCATCTCGACAAGATCACGCAGGCTGAGCTTGTAACGCGAGTACCAGCGCATGCAACAGAATGGTCACATCGCGGTTGAAGTGCCGGCCTGAAAACAGATCGTCCATGCTCAGCTTGCCCATTATTGAATCATGAGGTCGGGGGAGGCAGCACTCTCACCGAATCGCCCTTGCTATTTGCAACAGAACCGTCCGTTGCATCCCACATGCGTTCGCGACTCCGAAGTGCCCGGGAAGTCCGCGTATCACAGTTTCAAAGCTGTGCGCCGGGAATCGATCCAGCCCGTGCAGTGCCGACTCGATCTTGCCCGTCGCGATTCGCTGACTTTCCATCGCGGTCGGCTCTGGATCGAGGCATCAAGGTGTCGATGGGTGGCAAGGGAAACTGACGCGACAACGCGTTCGTCGACGCACGTGGCGCAGCACCCCTCCTGAGGTGTGACAGGCACCACGCTAATAGCGGGCAGCCGTGTTGCGCTGCATGCGTACCCGTATCGCCGCGAACTATGGGTCCAAGGCCTGTCGCGCGGGGCGGAGCATTTCGCTGACCGGCTTTCTGTTGCAGGACGGAGCTACGGCGGCGATGTCGTAGCGCAGCTCACGACGCTGATTGCCGCATGCGCAGGCGCACGCTTCACTACATCGGGCTAAAAAAGCGTGCATCGAGGCATGTGCCAACGATCAAGTACGCGCCTTCCTCATCGTGCAATCAAAAAAAGCTGTTTTGCGTAGCTCTATAGGACATGTCCTATATCTGGTGCATCGTTTCTATAGAAGACTAGGCGCGCTTTTGTGATCTATCAGGAGGAACCCGGCAGATTAAATAACGAGCTATACAGATATATAAATTTTTATTCAAGTTAATTAGCATAACGAATAAAACATTTGTCAATTCTTTAAATCTGATTACGGGAAGTGTCGGGGAAAATCAGTTAATTCGTGTTCTTCGGTGCCGGTCCGTGACGTCTATTGAATTTGCTGTGAAAATATGAATAAGTCTTATCGCACTATTTGGAATGAAGCTCTTGGCGCATGGGTTGCAGCGTCTGAGTTGGTCAAAGGGCGCAGCAGGACATCATCGCGCGACATCGGAGCATCGGATTCTTTAGTTGAAGGACCAGCTGGTTCCTCAGATGCCGGACTTTTTGCGTTCTCCACGATCACCGCCGTCGTATTAGGGCTTGGCTGCTGGTCAGGTGCCGCGAATGCTGAATATATCGGTTCCAGTCAGGGCATTTTTGTTAACGACGGCACTGATGGCAATTGCGTCGAATATTACGATTATGGCGGCGGCGGCTCCCAGTCGGTTGGCGATTCCATGTGTAGCGTTTCCGATAAGGCGACGCAAACGAACCGCGCGCTATTTTACAACCCGAACAACGGGGGCTCGAATTCACTGACACTGGGCAACGAACTGTATGTGAACGGCGGCAAGCTGGGGCTGGCGGATCAGATGGGCTCGACCTACAGCATGCGTATCGGTAGCGCCGCCACATTGGCTGGCGTTGCTGGCGTGGATGCTATCGCGATTGGCTCGTCCCAGTCTTCGTCCACGGACGCCGCCAGCAGCGCGGCGACGATAGCGAGCGGCGCCCAATCCATTGCCCTCGGCTCGACCGCGACGGCGTCGGCAAGTAAGGCGGTGGCGGTCGGCGCAGGTACAAAGGCCAGCTACGCGAACAGCGTGGCAATTGGCTATGGCAGCACCACGGGCGCTGCCGCGCCAACCGGTACAGGTTACGCTACCGGACAAGCAGCGCCAGGCTCCGAAGTGTCCGTGGGCAGCATAACGGCGACACGCCGCATTACCAATGTGGCTGATGGTGCCGCTGCTTCAGACGCGGTTACCGTCGCGCAATTGAGCACCAGCGCCAGCAGCCTGTCGACATCTGTGTCTTCTCTGTCTACGTCGGCGTCGACGGGTCTTGCTTCGCTCTCGACGGTCAGCAGTACGCTGACTAGCAACGTGAATAGCCTGTCGACGGGGGTTTCTTCGTTGTCGACTGGGCTGTCGACTGCAAACAGCAATTTGACCGTTCTGTCGACGTCGACGTCGACAGGTATTAGCACACTGAATAGCGGTGTAGCCAGTTTGTCGACGGGCCTCTCGACGACCAACAGCAGCGTCGCGAGCCTGTCGACTGGTCTGAGCACGACCAACAGCAGCGTTGCGAGCGTGTCGACGGGTCTGAGCACGACCGACAGCAGCGTGGCCAGCTTGTCGACCGCCACATTCAACAGTGTGGCGTCGTTGTCCACGAGCCTGTCGACCACGAATGACGCGCTCACTTCGTTGTCGACCTCCACGTTGACCGGACTGAGCAGCCTTTCGACCTCGACGTCCACTGCGTTCAGCAGCCTGTCCACGTCGACTTCCACTGGTCTCGCGAGCTTGTCATCGTCGATCTCCAGTAGCAATTCGTCGCTGTCAACGGCTGCATCTTCGCTTTCAACTGCTCTTGATACGGCCAACAGCAACGTGACGAGCTTGTCGGTGTCCGCATCGACCGGCATTGGCTCGTTGTCGACAGGCTTGTCCACAACCAATAGTTCTGTTGCCAGCCTGTCGGCGTCGGCTTCGACGGGACTGGCATCGCTGTCGTCGTCGGCTTCTACCGGCGTGGCCAGCCTGTCCACCGGCCTGTCGACGACAAACAGCAACGTCGCGAGCCTGTCGACGGGTCTCGACACGACCAACAGCAACCTCGCCAGCGTGTCGGTGTCGGCCTCGACCGGCGTAGCCAGCCTGTCCACCGGCCTGTCGACGACAAACAGCAATGTCGCCAGCCTGTCGACGGGTCTCGACACGACCAACAGCAACCTCGCCAGCGTGTCGGTGTCGAGTTCAACGGGCATCGGTTCGTTGTCGACGGCAGTAGATACGACCAACAGCAACCTGACAAGCCTCTCCGTATCTGCCTCCACCGGGCTGTCCGGTCTGTCGACCAGCCTCTCGACGGCAAGCAGCAATCTCCTCAGCCTGTCGGTTTCGTCGTCCACCGGCATCGGATCGCTGTCTACCGGTATCGCGCTGACGAACGACAGCCTGGCAAGCCTTTCGGTGTCGACGGTCGCTGGACTCAATTCGTTGTCCACGGGATTGATCTACCTGTCGACTTCGACTTCGACAACGGTCAGTTCGCTGTCGACCGGAATGATCTCGATGTCCACCGGCCTGAGTTCGCTGTCGACGGCGTTGAACACGACGAATAGCGCAGTCGACGCGTTGTCGACCTCCACGTCGACGAGCATGAACGCGCTGTCGGCTTCGACGTCGACTAGCGTCGCATCGCTGTCGACAGGCATGAACGCGTTGTCCGCGTCGACCTCGACAGGCATTGCGTCGCTGTCCTCGTCAACTTCGACCGGCATGGCCTCGCTTTCGACCAGCATCGACACGCTGTCGACGGATGTCGCGACGGTCAACAGCAACATGAACAGTCTGTCCACGTCCACGTCAACCGGCATCGCATCGCTGTCGACGGGCGTGACGAGCCTGTCTACTGGCCTGTCGACGACCAACAGCAACGTCGCGAGCCTGTCGCTGTCGACCTCGGCCGGCCTTACGTCACTGTCGACCGGCCTGTCGACGACCAACAGCAATGTTGCGAGCCTGTCGACGGGCATGAACTCGCTGTCGACGACGGTCAGTTCGACGATCGGCGGCATGGCCAGCCTGTCGACCAGCTTAGGCTCGATCTCGACGTCGATGTCGACCGCGGTCACTTCGCTGTCCACGGGCACTGCCAGCCTGTCGGCTTCCACCTCGACGGGGATCGCGTCGCTCTCAACCGGCTTGTCGACGACCAACAGCAACGTCGCGAGCCTGTCGACCGCGATCGCACCGTTGGCGCTGTCCGCCGACGTTGGGATCACGCGCGGCGCTACCGTCGGCGCGACGCTGACGGGCGGGGCGAACACCGATGGCGCCGTGATCGACACACAAGGGCGCGTGGCCAACAGCGCGGCCATGCGTCCCGTCAACGCAGCGGATTGCGGTGTCGCCAACGGCGTCGACACGACGGCCACGGGCGCATGCGCGAACGCAGGCACGTTGATCGGCGTTAACGGCGCCACGCAGACCACTGTCGCCAACGGCGCGTCCGCATACGGTGCGCAGTCGCTCGCCCGCGATGTCAACACGACCGCGATAGGCTTCCGCGCAACCGCCATGGGCGCAGGTTCGGCAGCGCTGGGTTACCAGGCGCTGGCGAATGCGCCCGGCGCGGTGGCGATCGGAGCCAATGCTAACGCCAGTGCGTCGAATTCGGTCGCACTGGGCGCGGGGTCGGTGGCCGATCAGGCGAACACGGTGTCGGTGGGTTCCGCAGGCAACGAGCGCCGCATCACGAACGTGGCTGCGGGCGCCAATCCGACCGATGCGGCGAATGTCAGCCAGTTGATGAGCATGCAGAACAACGTCACTAACGTCTACAACACCCTGTCCAGCGATATCAAGCATGTGGCGAGCGTCGCCTACTCAGGCGTCGCGATGAGCATGGCGCTGGCGGCGGACTATATGCCGAAGCTGGACCCGGGTCAGTACGGGGTCGGTGCGGGGGTCGGCACGTTCCAGGGCTATTCGGCGCTCGGGCTGAACTTCAAGTCGCTGAGCGAGTCCGGGCGCTGGTCCTGGGGCGCAGGTATCGCGGCAACGGCGAAGCAGATCGGCGCAAACGCGGGCGTGGGCTACAAGTGGTAAGCATGCCCTGACGTTGTTTGAATAACTGGCGACAGCCCTCTGCGGGCGCAGGGGGCTGTCATTCCATTTGAGGAACCGGAAACATGCGCATTGGAATTTCCGTTTTGACCCACGAGGGGCAAAACATCTGGGAGAACGGTCTCGGCCAGAACATCGTGTTTCTGGCGGAGGCGTTTCAGCGGCTCCCTTTCGTCGAATCAGTGGTGCTCATCGATGTCGGCAATCAGAAAGCGCTCGCCCCTCAAGTCGACACGACAGAAAAGCGGCTTGCGTTGCTCACGATGCGCGAAGCAGGTGACGTGGTCGACGTGATCGTCGAAATGGGGGGCGCGCTGGACGGCGAGTGGCTTCAGCTGATGAGGGCGCGCGGCAAGCGAGTGGTTTATTACTGCTGCGGCCAGCCTTTCGCGGGGCTGGCAGAGTCGCCCGTTTTCAGCAAGCCGGCGCACGCGCTTCGCCCGGACCGTTGCGACGAAGTCTGGCTCCTGCCGAAAGACGCGACGCTGCTGACGCCGATGATGCGCGTGCAGCACAGGTGCTCCGTCTACGAGGTGCCGTTCATCTGGCATCCGCAATTCGTGCAGCAGCGCATCGACGAAGTGGCGAAGCTATCGCTGCACTACGGGTATACGCCGCGCCGGACGGATGAAAAAGGGAACGCGCGCGGTTTGCGGGTGGCGATTCTCGAACCGAATATTTCCGTCGTCAAAACATCCAGCATTCCGATGCTGGTGTGTGACCTCGCATACCGCAAGGACACGCGGAGCGTGAGCGCCATGCACGTGCTCAATACGCTGCATATGAAAGACCATTTGACCATGCTGCATTTCTCCAATTCTCTGGATCTCGTGCGCACGCACAAGGCAACTTTCCATGGACGCCACGACGTGGTCGGCTTCATGGTCCAGCATGCCGAGGCTGTGGTCGCCCACCAGTGGGAAAACGCGCAGAACTACGCGTATCTCGACGTGCTCTACGGCAACTATCCATTGATTCACAACTCGCCGTGGCTGCGCGACGCGGGGTACTACTATCCGGACTTCGACGCCGACGAAGGGGCGCGAAAGCTGCTCTATGCGGCAGACCATCACGATGAGTCGCTCACCGCTTACAGCAATCGATCGAATGCGGTGTTCAAGGCGGTCGATCCGTTCAATCCACGGAACCTGTCGCAATACGCGCTGCGCCTGAAGCATCTCATCGACAGCCGACAAACCACTACAGCCAGAGGCGTGTGATGAACGGCAGCCAGTCGACAATCAAACGCCGCGAAGCACAACGGCTCCGGGTGGGCGTATCGATTCATATCCGCGAAGATGCGCAATCGCTGTGGGAAAACGGCATCTACCAGAACTGTGTGTTTCTGGTGATGCTGCTGTTGCGCTCGCCGATCGTGGCCGAGACATATCTTGTGGCGGGAGGTGCAGCCCCCGTTCACGCGGAAGGTTTTCTGGCGGATTCGCCCGTGCCGCTCATCGACATGCAGGCGGCGATGGACAGGCTCGACGTGATGATCGAGATGAGCGCGCAACTCGACCGCGAGTGGGTGGTTCAGTTCCGCGCCAAGGGCGGGAAGATCGTGTCGATGAGGGTCGGTAACGACTATGTCATCGATATCGAACGGATGATCTTCGACCGGCCGCACGGCATGCTGGTCAGCGGCGCGCCTTATCACGAAGTGTGGACGCTCGCCGAATACGAGAAAACCTGCGTTTCATATTTCGGGGGTCTTTTTCGCGCGCCAGTGCGGATCATGCCCCATCTGTGGAGTCCGCTCATCGTCGACCGTGAAATCGCCGCCCTGCCGGACGGTCAACGTTTCGGCTACGAGCCGGGACGCGCCCGCTGGCGCGCAGGCATTTTCGAACCGAACATCTGCATGGTGAAGACGAGTTTTATTCCGCTGCTTTGCTGTGAAGCCGCGCACCGCGCCGATCCGGACGTTCTCGAACATGTATGGACGTATAACGCGCTGCAACTCAAGGAAAGCCCGCCGTTTTTCACATTCGCTCGCGGCCTCGACATCGTGCAGCATGGGCTCGCGTCTTTCGAGGGGCGCTTTCCGCTTTGCCGCGTCGTCGCTCGCGATGTCGATGTCATCGTTACTCACCATTGGGAAAACGGCCAGAACTACGTGTATTACGAAGCGTTGTACGGCGGGTATCCGTTGATACACAACTCGCAATTCATCGGGTCGTGTGGCTATCGATACCATGACTTCGACTGCGAGGAGGGCGGCAAGGCTCTGCTGCGCGCATTTGCAGAACACGACGTGAACTTCGAGGCCTATCGCGCGAATGCGAAGACGTTCCTCTCGCGTCTCCATCCCGAGAGCGAGGAGAACGTCCGTATCTACAGCGCCGCACTCGCCGCGCTCTATTCACTTGCCTGAAAGGTTGGGAACGCATACTGGAAACATGAAATCGTTCAAGCTGATCTCTTCACGGTTCATCGGATGGATGGCGGCCGTCATACTCAGTCAGGCTGTCGCGGTATCCGCCGTGGCCGTGCAGCCGGCGGGGCAGGGCACGCATGCGTCGATTGCGGCGCCCAATTCACTGGCGCTCGCGATCAAGAATGTTGGCATCAAACAGTGCGCAAGCTCGCTGACGGCATTGTCTGCGCTAGGCATTCAGGGAGCGGTGAATAACGACGTGCTCCTGGACTGGGATCGTAGTCGCCCGGCCAACAGCGCCGTCTTTGCGTTGCTCGCACTCGATACGCCCGTAGGCGGGGCGGCAATGACGGTGAATGCGGTGTCCGAAGCAGACGGAAGCTGCTCCGTGTCCGCCGAGCGCATCTCGGTCGCACCGGCGGCCTGCGAGGCCGTCGCAGCCCAGGAACTGGCGGGGTACCGGGCGACTCCGCTCTTGAACCGGATCACCGTTTACACCGACCATAACGACCCCGGTTCATCCGTTTCGCTGTTTGCAGTGAAAGAAGGATGCCTCGTTATCAGGCGGTTTGCCCGTTTCAACGTTCGCAATAACTAACAGCGTTGGCTGTCTTGCGTGAAATCGAAAGAACTGCAATGAACCAATATCGCGTCGGCATTACCATCGGGCTGCATCATGAAGCGGAGACCTTGTGGAACAACGGCATCAAGCAGAACGCAATCTTTCTTACCGAAACCTTGCGCAACTGCATCAATGTGCGCAGCATTGTGCTGGTGAATACGACTGCAATACCAATAACAAAAGCGCTTCCATGGGATTTGGAACGCTGGCCGACGTGTACCTTTGATGACGCGAAAGACGATCTCGACATCATGATCGAACTCGGCGGCCAGATCGGTCCGGAGCAGACGGACTATCTGAAGCGGCGCGGCGTTCGGCTCGTTTCATACTGCTGCGGCTTCGAGTACGTGCATGCGATGGAATCCGTACTGTTCAACAAGCCGATATGGGGCAGCGACCTGTTCGTGAATCAGCGCTATGACGATCTGTGGATGATTCCGCAGGTCGCAGGCATCAGTCAGTCCTACTTCGAAGTGTTTCGGCGGCAGCGGGCACGCGTTATTCCGTTTGTCTGGAGCCCGCTGTTTCTTGACGAGCGCACAAGGATGTTACCCGAAGAGGGGCGGTACAGGCCGCACGCTGGACCACGCCGGTTGAGTGTGATGGAGCCTAACATCAATATCGTCAAGTTCTGTCTGTATCCCGCTCTGATTGCGGAAGTCGCGTACCGCGAGCGCCCTGAGCAGATCGCGCTGTTGCAGGTAACCAATGCCGGGCAAATCGCGCGAGAAAGCGCCGAGTTCATTTCGCTGATGAACCAGCTCGACATCGTTCGACAACATAAGGCGGTGTTTCTGGGCCGGCATGAGACGCCCGAGTTCCTCTCGAACAACACAGATATCGTCATCTCGCATCAACTGGAAAATCCGCTGAACTACTTCTACCTCGAAGTGTGTTGGCAGGGATATCCACTGATTCACAACGCTGAGCTATGCCAGGATCTGGGTTACTACTATCATGCCAACGACGTCGACGAGGGCGCGCGGCGGGTGATTGAGGCTATCGACGCGCATGACGCTCACCGAGGCTACTACCGCGAGAGACAACGCGCGCTGATTGCGCGCTACCTGCCAGATAACCGGCAGATCGTCACAAGCTATGCTGCGTTGATCGACGATCTGATGTGCCGTCCTTTGCGTTAGTTCCTGTGTGGAGCGCCCTTTGGGGCTCCGGTGCAGCCTCACCTCCCTTAAGGCTGGTTAGAGCCAATTCAATCAAAGCGCACTCAGGCCGCTTCCTTGCGGCTTTTGCCCGGCAACGTTTCGACGGAGCTCTTGTCGGACTGCGGCACCGACCCGACGGGGCGGTGCACGTCGTGCGTGGCGAAACCCTGCTCACGGCTCGGCACATCGAACCAGTCGCGATGCGAGAACGAATCGCGAATGTCGTCGAGGCCGCTTTGCCAGTGCTCGAGCATCGTATCCATGCTGAACTCGTAGTCCTTGTAGTGGCCTTCGTATGGCTTGTTCTTGTAGATCAGATGCACGACGTTGATCGCGCTGCCATCTGCGGCCGCTTCGGCAAGCCGGAATAGCGGGTCCGCTTTCAGCACCGACGTCGGCACATGTTCGAGCAGTTCCTTGATGAAGCGCGCGTGCTTCTGTCTTTCCGCGAGCATGTTGGTGATCGCGCGAGTCCGGCTCGAGTACTGGATGTCTTTCGCGCGCTCCGATATGTCGAGAAAATCGCCCGGTGCATTGCCTTTCGCACTCCACAAATCGACCTGAAAAACCAGTGTGTCCTTGTGATCCGAATCGCGCAGAACTTCCGTGAGCGGCGTATTCGAAACGAGTCCGCCGTCCCAGTAGAACTCGCCGTCGATCTCGACAGCGGGAAAGCCCGGCGGCAATGCGCCCGACGCCATGAAGTGCTCGGGCGCGAGACGCATTTTGGCGTTGTCGAAATACGTGAGATTGCCCGTGCGCACATTCACTGCGCCCACGGACACGCGAATCTTGCCGTCGTTGATGCGATCGAAATCGGCGTACTGCTGCAACGTCGCCTTGAGCGCGGCCGTGTCGTAGTAGCTGACGCGGCTCGGGTCCAGCTTTGCAAGTCCGGCAACGGGCAATGGAAAGCGCGGCGCGAAAAATCCCGGCTGGCCTTCCGTCAACGCGCGGCCAGCGGCCCACATGCTGGCCCACTTGCGCGACAGATCTTGCAAGCCCAAACCGGGCAGTGTCCACGCGCTCACGCTACTCACCCAGTCGAGCGGATGGCAGATCGCATTCCAGAATCCGCGTAACGCTTCCACGCGGTTTTCCGGCGCATTGCCCGCGATGATCGCCGTATTGAGCGCGCCAATCGACACGCCCGCGATCCAGTCCGGCTCGACGTTCGCCTCGGCCAGCCCTTCGACGACACCCGCCTGATACGAGCCGAGTGCTCCGCCGCCTTGCAGCACGAGCGCGATCTCGTCGTAGCGCGGCAATGCAAAGGCATCCAGCCGCGCGCTGATTTTTTTCGTATCGCTGCGCATGCAAGCTCCTTACTGCATCGACCAGCCGTGGCTGACGATCACCGACTGTCCCGTCAGTGCCGCCGATTCAAAACCCGCGAGAAACGCAACCGTATTGGCGACGTCGTCGACCGTCGTGAATTCGCCGTCCACCGTTTCCTTCAGCATCACGTTCTTCACGACTTCTTCTTCGGTGATGCCGAGTTCCTTTGCCTGTTCGGGAATCTGCTTCTCGACGAGCGGTGTACGGACGAAGCCCGGGCACACGACATTCGCGCGCACGCCACGCGGACCGCCTTCCTTCGCAACGACGCGAGCGAGACCTAGCAGGCCGTGCTTGGCCGTGACATAGGCGGACTTCAGCTTCGACGCTTCGTGCGAGTGGACGGAGCCCATATAAACGATCGAGCCGCCGCGCTTGCTGTCGTACATGTGCCGGATGGCCGCCTTCGTGGTCAGGAACGCGCCGTCGAGATGAATTGCGAGCATCTTCTTCCAGTCGGCGAACGAGTAGTCCTCGATGGGCGCCACGATCTGAATGCCTGCATTCGACACGAGCACGTCAATACCGCCAAGTTGCTTCACTGCGCTTTCGACGCCCGCATTGACGGCTTCTTCATTCGTCACGTCCATTGCAACGGCGAGTGCCTTGCCGCCCGCAGCAACGATGCTTGACGCGACTTTCTGCGCGGCCTCGAGGTTCAGATCGGCGATGACGACGCAAGCGCCGAGGCTCGCCATTTTGCGCGCGCATTGTTCGCCGATGCCGCTTGCTGCGCCCGTGACGAGCGCGACCTTGTTTTGCAATGACATGTTCTTTTCCTGACGAGTGGTTTAGAGAGCGAGTTCGAGTGCGTCGTCATTCGACTTCATCGCCGGCTGCGCAACGGCTTGCGCGGGCGCGAGATAGTCGAACGCCACTTCACCGATATTGAGCGTGAGATTCGCAATTACGTGACGCGCGCCGATCACGCGCTTGACAGGCAGTTCCGCGATGGGGGCAAGCGCATGCGGATGCAGTTCGAGCGCGGCAGGGCCGCTCCATGCTCCGAGCACTGTCACGTCGCGCAGATAGAAGCGAACGAGCTCGCAAATGCGCGCGCTGCCATCGACATGCGGAATCACCTTGAGCAGATAGTTGGGCGTATCGGCGAGCTTGGTGCGCTCGGCTTCGATGTCGAGCATCCGGTGCTTGTAGCCCATCGTGCCCGTCGCGATGCGCTGCGTGCCGTAGTCGAGCGTGCCGAGCAACGTGTCGTTGCCGTCGACGCCCAGCTTCGGGCGCGCGAGCTTCTTCGGGAAGCCCCAGATTTCACGGCCGCCGGCAATCGGGCCTTCGTCGTCGAGATACATCGAGTGCGTGTAGTTCCCAAGACGTCCTTCCATATCACGCACGGAAATCACCTGGCCGCTCTCCGTGTAGTCGCCAAAGCCCGATGAATCCGGCATGCGAATGAATTCGTAATGGACCAGTGCGTTTTCCGGCTTGAGAGGTTCGGGCACAACGGCGCGCAGCGCATCCATTTCCGTTTCATACGAAATGATGAAGTACTCGCGATTGAGAAAGCGGAATGGCGGGCGAGGGTAGGCGGGATTGTGAACGGGCATCGCAAAAGCGGATTGCCGGATTGACTTGATGTCCATACTTTTCCTTTTGAGCGATAGGCGTTGTTGGAGCACGGCGAATCTTAGAGCAAAAGTATTTGCGCGATCACGTTAATTTTTCCAATACACCGTTGGTTCAAACGCAACAGTGCCCGATGCTTTCAATTCGATTCATTAAGCGGCGGATCATTGTGAAATCCGGTATGACCTTTTTGCTCGAACGAAAATGAACGGAGCAACGCAATTGAAATACTGCTGTCACGCAACGGGTGAAGTTCGGTGATTCGTCACGTGCAATGAATATATTGAGGTATCCGTTCTATCTGATTGGCTTCGCCCGGTGGTGCGCGACGACTTGTTGTGGGAGCATTCGGTTTCAGCGAATGCAATTGAACCCGATAAACGCGTATGCGCAGATGACGAAGGCCCGTTGTAAGGTCGCGCATCGCGCGCTGACGCATGGGCTTATTGATTTGTTGCGGTGCGTCATGCGTACGGATATACTAGGGTTATTACTTAGGTTATTACCCGTAAAAGGAATCCGCCATGCAACAAGCTACGACCGCCGCTGTCCCGTCCACGAACTGGCTCTCGCGTCTGCGCGAACTTGCCATCCGCGCCGTGGAGTTGCATCTGCAGCATTGCGCCGTGCTGGCCGAAGCCTATCGCCGCTAAGCATTTACCGCCGGGCATTCCACATAAGACAAGGGGAGTACTAGCCGTACTGCCCCTTTGATCATCGCCGTTATACGGCCAGCTGACGTGGCCGTTGTGTCTGGCGGTCAGATTCCCGCCTGCTTCGCCGCGAAGATCAGGCGCAACCCGAGCGCCGCGATCGCGCTAGCGGCAATCCGGTCGATCCACTTTTTCGCGCGCAAATAGACTTCGCGCGGATGCCGGCTCGAAAAGCACAGAGCGACGACCGTGTACCAGCCGGCCTCCACTGCAAAGACGAGCGGCGGCAGCACGAAATAGCACCACACGGGCGGATGCTGCGGCAGCAGTGCCGCAAAGATACTGCCGTACCAGATCGCCGTTTTCGGATTGCTGAGCTGCGTCGTAAAGCCGATCCAGAATGACTTCTTTGCGCTACGGCCTTGCACTGCGTCGGCGCTATCCATTGCGATGGGCTGAGCCGCGCCGCGCCAGATCTTCGACGCGATATAGATCAGATACAGCCCGCCCGCAACTTTCAGCGCGATGTAAAGCCACTCGACGGCAACCAGTAACGTGTAGAGTCCTGCAAGCGCGATGCCGCCAAAGAAAATTCCGCCGACGCCCATGCCGAGCGCAGTCGAAAGCCCGTCGCTGCGAGACAGGCTAATCGAATTTCGCGCGACGAGAACGAAACTCGGCCCAGGGATCATCGCGCCCAGCAACAACGCGATGAGAATGGCAAACACAGCGGCGGATGCGGACATCGATTTGTCTCCTCGATAAGGTGGCCATGCTGCTTGAGCGACAGTCTCGTGAACCATGTGTCGGCTCGTGTCGCTATTGTCCATTACGCGAAGCGCGGCGTACAAGACGCTTCGTGTGCGAATTGCTAGAGTAGCGCGATGGACGAAAACGAACGTATCAGGCGCGCCGTGTCGTGGCTGCGCGAGGCCGATGGAATGCTGGTGACGGCAGGTGCCGGCATGGGTGTCGATTCAGGCTTGCCCGATTATCGCGGCGCCGATGGATTCTGGCGCGCCTATCCCGCGTTGAAACAGCAGCGCCTAACCTTTCAGGACATGGCGAATCCGCGCGTGATGGCGTTGCATCCGCGGCTATGCTGGGGATTTTATGGGCATCGTCTCGACCTGTACCGGCGCACGATTCCACATGAGGGTTTCGACATGCTGCGCCGCTGGGCCGACTCCATGCCGCGCGGGCTGTGGGTGTTCACGAGCAATGTCGACGGACAGTTTCAGAAGGCGGGCTTCGACGATACAACCATAGCCGAGTGCCATGGTTCGATTCACGTTCTGCAATGCTCGGAGGTCTGCAACGACCGGCTATGGTCCGCCGATGACGTGCGTCCAATCGTCGATGAAACGACCTGCGAACTGACGAGCGATCTGCCGCGCTGCCCGGCATGCGGTGCGGTGGCGCGGCCCAATATCTTGATGTTCGGCGATTACGACTGGATCGCGCTGCGCACCGAACAGCAGGAGGCGCGCTTGCACGCGTGGTTGTCGACAGTCGAGCGGCCTGTCGTGATCGAAGTCGGCGCGGGCAAGGCCATACCGACTGTGCGTCTTTTCAGCGAGTACCACGGGCCACGCGTCATTCGCATCAATCCGCGCGATTTCGGCATCGCTTCGCCTCTGGGTATTGGGCTTGCCCGAGGCGGAGTCGAGGGCTTGAGGCTGCTCGACCGTGCAATGAATTCGTAGCACGTGAGCGCAACGGGCGACACCGCGCTCACGGTGTCGCCGACCATGCAGTCATCAACCGCATTCGTGCTTAAACAGAATCAGGCTGAGCGATCCATGCGGGCTCGCGCTGGCTGAAGCGTCGCGCGGCAAGACGAGTTTGCCGTCTGCGCACGATAGAACGGGCCGCGCGAGAGAGCGCCAGATCGAGCGCGCCGCGCCAGTCTCTCGCAACCGACGTCACGACGACGGGCGTCGCATCGGGTGTCTGCACCTGCACCTGGCAGCGCTTGTCGAGCCCGCCGCGCGGGCCGTTGATATCCGAAAGGCTGACTGTTGCCTTCGAAATCAGCCAGTCCAGACGCCGGAACACGAACCGGATACGTTGACGCGCGAAACGGCGCATACGAACGGCTTCACGGTCGCGGGACTTGAACAGAACTTGCATGTGACACCTCCGTCGTGGGTACGGCTCAAGAGTACGGTGTCGAAGGGTCCGGAAAAAGCAGAAATAGCGGAACGGAAAGTTCGGAAAAAACGAAGCTGCATTACTGTCAGAACAGTCGGCCAGAACAGTCAGCCCAAAGCGGGAGCCAGTACCTTTTGCGTCAACGGATGATGGCGTCCGCGCCGCGACACGATCGCGTGTATTTCCTCTTTCACGTCCGGCGACCGGCCTAGCCAGCGCAAGCCGCGATGCATCGGGTCGTTGCGCTCGGCGCCGAATGCCGCGAGCGGAAACACGCCGAGGCCCCGCGACGCGAATAGCGCCATCAACGCGCTGTCTTCGAACTCGCCCGCGATGCGCGGTCGTATGTCTTCCGCTTCGAACCAGCGGTCAAGCCGCGAGCGCAGCGAGGAGTGCCCAGTCGGCAGCAAGACGGGCAGGCTCGCGAGGCATTGCGGGAAGTGATCGATGGCGCTCTTGCGCACGGTGGCGGTGGGCCCGTACCAGTCGATCGGCGATGCAATCAGGCGTTCGCTCGACAGCCGCAAGTTCGCGTTATGTGGCGCCGCCTGGCTGGACAGCACGAGGTCCAGATGGTGATGCGCGAGTTCGGCCAGCAACTGCCCGGATTCTCCCTCGTGACAGAGCAGCCGCAACGACGGCGTATCCAGCACGGGCGCGAGGATTGCGTGGGCGGCAAGCTTCGAGATGCCGTCCGTCAGACCGACTGCGAAGCGCGCGACCGCTCCACTCGCGGCTTCGCGCACTTCGTCGTGCAGCGTGCTTCCGAGCTGGAAGATTTCTTCCGCGCGCGCGAAGGCCGCATGGCCCGCCTCCGTCATCGCGACGCCGCGGCCCGCCGGCTTCAGCAACTGATGACCGAGCGATTTCTCCAGTTCACGCACCTGCGCGCTGATGGTCTGCACGGCCATGTCGAGTCGTTCGGCGGCACGCGCGAATCCGCCTTCTTTCACGACGACCCAGAAATAATGCAAGTGGCGGTAGTTGAGCATTCTTTGGCCTCTCGTCAACTTCGAAAAATACGAACGAACCGTCAGATTATCACTGGTTTTTACGATATCGCGCGTAGTGGATCATTCGCTTTGGAGGCTGTGGCCAGTATTGAGCCGCTTTCACTCAACCCCGAACAACAACGCGCGCAAATGGACTCCCTGTTGACTCTCATCGCCGATCCCGCTGCATGGGCGGCACTCGTGACACTCATCGTGATGGAAGTCGTGCTCGGCATCGACAACCTGATCTTCATTTCCATTCTGAGCAACAAGCTTCCCGAAGCGCAGCGCGCACGGACGCAGCGCATCGGCATCATGCTCGCGCTCGTGATGCGTCTCGGCCTGCTTGGCACCGTCGCGTGGATTGCGCGCCTGACGGAGCCGGTGTTTTCCGTGTTCGATCATGCGTTCTCGTGGCGCGACCTGATTTTGCTCGCGGGCGGTCTGTTCCTTGTGTGGAAGGCGACGCGTGAAATGCACCATCACGTGAACCGCGATGCCGATGTGTCGAATGCGGCCGTGCGTGTCTGCGGACTGACGGCGACGGCTGCGATCGGCCAGATCCTGCTGCTCGACCTCGTGTTCTCCGTCGACAGCATCATCACGGCCGTCGGCATGACGGATCACCTGCCCATCATGTTCATCGCGGTGATCGCGGCTGTCACGGCGATGCTATTCGCGGCGGCTCCGTTGTCGAAGTTCATCGAAGGCAATCCGACCATCGTCACGCTGGCGCTCGCGTTCCTGCTGGTGATCGCGATGACGTTGATCGCGGAAGGTTTCGGTACGCACGTGCCGAAGGGCTACATCTACGCGGCGATGGCTTTTGCCGGCTTCGTCGAAGGCATGAACATGCTGGCGCGCCGCAGGAGGATAAAGCGCGAGCGCGACGCGGCTGGACACGCAACAAATCCGGATCACCGAAATGCCGAACTGGCGAAATGACAAGGAGCGACGCAATGAAATGCCCCGTTTGCAAGACACCCGATCTGTTGATGACCGAGCGGCAGAACATCGAAATCGACTACTGCCCGACATGCCGCGGCGTATGGCTTGACCGAGGCGAACTCGACAAGCTGATCGGGCAGATGCAGGACACGCCGCATTCGCAACGCGCGGACGCGCAGCATGAGCGTCAAGCGCGCTTTAGCGACCGTGATGCGCGGCATGAACAGGAGTGGGGCCGGCGTCACGACTCGCACGATGACCATCGCAAGCATTACGATGCGCGTCGCAAGAAGAAGTCGCTGTTCGATATGTTCGATTTCGACTGAGCGTCGGCATCGTGCGGGCTGCATTCGCGCGTTGCGCCGCACAGCGCCGGGCGCAACGCCGACGATGCGCTTGAACGCCCGGCTGAACGCCGCGTCCGAATCGTAGCCGAGCCTCGTCGCGAGTGCCGTCAGCGATGCATCCGTTTCCTGCAACTGCGTGAGCGCGGCCTGCATCTTCACCGTCGAAAGGCGATGCCTTCTCTGTCACTCCACAGCGACGGGTTTGCCCGGTGCATCCTGTCGGCAATGCAGCGACGTGACATATGATCGACACATAGGCGAGAGTGCGATATTTTCGTGGCGGTAATTGTCGGTGGAGAGCGCGGATGGCAAGCGACCTCGATGGCAGCGTGACGACGCTGCTCGTCAGAGTGACGGGCACGGTTCAGGGCGTCGGGTACAGGGCGGCGTGCGTGCAACAGGCGGGCGTGCTCGGTGTCGCGGGCTGGGTGCGCAACCGGATGGACGGCTCGGTCGAGGCACTGCTCCAGGGCACGCCGGAGCAGGTGCGCGAGATGTGCGACTGGATGACGGACGGCATGCCCGCATCACTCGTCGACAGAATGGAAGTCGAAGAGCTTGCGCCGCCATTTGCGCGGTTCGATGCGTTCAGACAGATTCCCGATGCGTAGCCGCTGAAAGCCGCGCGCCCAGTCTCGTAAGCGAAAATGAATGACACCGTTGACCACGGTCGCCCGCTACGCATTCCCGTGCGCCGTAGACTATGTTTGATGGTGCCTCGCCTTCGGAGAATTCGACAATGGGTCTATTGCGCTGGCTGTTCCATCGCGAGCGAGTCCACGTTTCAGTGGCCGACGCAGCGCGTATCGATGAAGCGGTCGAGCGCATTCTCGCCATTCATCCGCGACTGAAAATGGCGAGGCACTACCGGCGCCGTCTGAAACGGCCCGTCGCAGCAACACTCCAGTACATAGACGAGCTGATCGCCTCGCTGCCCGCCACGCTCGAGGCCAATGCCGCTGCGTGGTCCAGCAATCCGTCCCTGCGCGCGTTCTTTGCGACGCCGGACGATATCGCGCGCGCGCTCGGCCGCTCCGAAGCGGTGCGCGCCTTTTTCGAGCAGAACCCCGGCGCAGTTGATGTCCACGGAACGCTCGGGATGGCCTTGACCGAGCGCCATGTGCTCGGCGTTGCACTGGAGGGCGACACGCTGCGCCATGACGTCGTGCAAACCACGTTGTCCTTCAGCGATCATCGCGTGAGGGTTTGCGGGCGTACGGAATCGGAGTTGCGCGACGAACTCGTGCGGCGGCTGATCGACCAGATGGCGCTGGAAGGGCTTTCCCGGCTGGCGACCGATCGCGCGGATCGCCTCGCGCGGGGACGCGAGCTGATGCAGGAGCGCGTCGCGTTGCTGCATCGGCAGGGCACGGGTATTCGGTCCGTCGTCGGCGGCGACGGTGCGACCTCGGAAGAACTCGCGCATGTGCAGGCGCAGATTGCGGAGAACGCGGACGGCCTTGCGGCGCTCCGAGTGCCGACGGATACCATCGAACTCGACCTCAAGGGCGTGTGTGAAGTGCTGAGCAAGCCGTCGGAGCATGTCTACGTCAAGACCCGGCGCATCCGCATCGACATGATGAACGTGATCCAGAAGGCAAACGTGCAAGGCGCGCGCGAAATCGAATTTCACTTCGCGCGCATTCCCGGTCCCAGGCCGGAGACGCGGGCCTTCGCACTGGTCCACTTTAGCCGTGCGGATTTGCCGCCTGGTGGATTGAATATCGACGCGGCGATGCGCGCCTTATAAGATTCAATTCGAAAGCAGGCAGCGGAGGAGACCATGAACAGATTCGATCTGGCAGTACTGTCGGTCGCGGCAGGTGCCGCCGTTTCGTTTGCCGTTTTGATTGCCGCGGCGCCCGTCGCCGTCGCGCAGCCGGCCGCAACGAAGCAGATGCAGGACGCGCAGCGCAAGGCAGAGCAAAAGGCTCGCGAAGCAAGGAAGCAAGCCCAGCAACAGCAAGCAGAACCTCAGAAGCAAGAGAAAGGTAAGCCGGCTTCCGCGCCTTGAAAAAATAACGTGTTGCAATTTTCGATTTGATCACTCTCGCCATTTCGTATTTCGCAGCATCGATTCATCCTTCTGAGCGGACGTAATGCGTTTTCGGGCAGGTATTTGCCACACGTGAGCGCACAATGAATATATTGAGTGTGTCGGGTCGTGCGGTGCATGGTCGAGGTGTTGAGCCGACTGTCCAAAAGGAGAAAGTCGCTATGGCTGAACTATGGGTAGGCAATGTCGAAGACAGCACGACGGATGAGGAAATCAAGACCTTTCTTTGCCACTATGGGTTTCCGCCTTTCGATACGATCCAGCGCGTCGAAGGAACGGGCGAACATCCCGCCGTCGTGCTCGGTTTCAACGACATAGCGTCGCACGTGCTGCAGAGTCTGCAGCCGCGCGTGCACAACATGTTCTGGAAAAGCCGCACGCTGGTGGTGCAGGTCGTGCCCGCGCGCGACGAGACCTGAAGACGTTTCGGCCGCACGGCATTGCGTAGGGTCGCTCCTTGGGGGCAGCATCGCGTCTGCTTCGCGGACGGCTGTGCAAACGGCTTCGACGGCGATCGCGGCGCCTTCGTCAACAACCAGTCAGCAACCATTTTGCGTGGCAGTCACGGGAGATCAACGATGGCTGAGATGAGCAATGACAAGACCAGGAATGACAGGAACGGCGCGAATGGCAAGCACGCGGAAAAAGCACCGGAAGCAGCAGCGCATGGGCGTCTGAAGAACAGGCAATATGAAAAAGAACTTACGTTGCTTCACGTCGAACTGGTGAAGCTTCAGGAATGGGTCGTGCAAACGGGCGCAAAGGTGTGCGTGATCTTCGAAGGGCGCGATAGTGCGGGCAAGGGCGGAACGATCAAGGCGATCACCGAGCGTGTCAGTCCGCGCGTGTTCCGGGTCATAGCGCTGCCCGCGCCGACCGACCGCGAGAAGACGCAGATGTATATCCAGCGCTATCTTCCGCATTTGCCTGCTGCCGGCGAGATCGTTCTTTTCGATCGAAGCTGGTACAACCGCGCAGGCGTCGAGCGCGTCATGGGCTTTTGCACGGAAGAGCAGGTGCAGCACTTCTTCAAGGCCGTGCCGCTCATCGAGCACGCGATCATCGGCTCGGGCATCATTCTTCTGAAGTACTGGCTCGAAGTCAGCGAGGACGAACAGACGCGACGGCTCCAGGCGCGTATCACCGACGAGCGGAAGATCTGGAAGCTCTCGCCGATGGATTTGCGTTCATATAGCCGCTGGTATGACTATTCGCGCGCGCGGGACGACACGTTCGCGGCCACCGATACCGACCAGGCGCCCTGGCACGTCGTGCGCTCGGATGACAAGAAACGCGCGCGACTGAATCTGATCACGCATCTGCTCAACAGCATTCCGTACAAGACGATGCCACGCGAAAAAGTGAAGCTGCCGAAGCGGCAAAAGCCCGAAGGTTATCGGGAATCGAACCGGCCGCTTCGATACGTTCCGGAAAAGTACTGAACACCAGTAGGGACGATGCGAAGGGACAACCCAGCGCTCCATCGCAGCCGGAAGACGCCCGTCACACCGAGGCGCCGGCGTCTTCTGATCCTCGGTGCGATCGTCGTGCTGACCGCGCTGGGCTGGGTGCTGTTCACGATCATCGAGCCGGCATTTCAGACGCGAATCGTCATCACGACAGGCGCGGACAAAGGCATCTATCGCGGCTTTGCAGACCGGTACGCGCCCATCCTCAAACGCGACGGCGTCACGCTCGATATACGCAGTTCTTCAGGTTCAGTCGAAAACTATCAGCGGCTTAGAGATCCCAATAGCGAGTACCAGGTAGGCTTCATTCAATCGGGCACCACCACGCCGCAGGAAACGGACGGGTTGCAGACGATCGCGGCAGTTTCGTACGAACCGATCTGGGTGTTCTATCGTGGCGACGCCGTCGTCAACCGCCTCGTGCAACTGCGCGGCAAGCGGATCGGCATCGGCGTGCCCGGCAGCGGGTTGCTGCACGTGTCGCTCGTGCTGCTCGGCTATAGCGGGATCGATCGCGGCAATACGCAACTGGTCGAAACCGATGCAGAGAAAGCATATCGCTGCCTCGAAGACGGCTGTCTCGATGCCGCATTCTTTATCGGCCGACCGGATGCGCCGATGCAGAAAACGCTGTTGAACAGCGACCTGAAGCTGATGAGTTTTGCCCAGGCGGACGCACTCGTGCAGAAGTTCCCATCGCTTTCGAAGGTGACGTTTCCGCGCGGGTCGACCAGCATCGTGAGTGACCGCCCGCAGAACGACGTCACATTGCTGGCCGCAACGGCGCTGCTCGTCGCAAAAGACACGTTGCATCCGGCACTCGTTTATCTGCTGCTGGATGCCGCCAAGACCGTTCACTCGGGCGAAGACTACTTCACGCCACTCGGCGCATTTCCCAATCTGAATACCGATGAGTTTCCTCTTTCCAGTGAAAGCGAGCGTTATTTCAAATCGGGGCGTCCCTTTCTTCAGCGCTATCTTCCGTTCTGGCTCGCGAGCTTTATCGAAAGGCGCCTGCTTATTCTATTGCCGTTCATGGCGGTGCTCATCGGCGTCGTGCAGGCTTTGCCGCGAATGGTCGAAACGCGGATAAAGAACCGCTTTATCGTCTGGTATCGCGAGCTCAAATCGCTGGAAGACGAAATATGGAGAACTGCGCAGCCGTCGAATGATCTCGTTGCCCAATGGCGCAATGAAATCGAGAACATCGACGCGCAAGCAAGTCAGATACGCGTGCCGACACGTTATCTGCACGACGTCTATGCGCTCAAGCAGGCCATCAGCGTCGTGCGTCAACGCATTGCGATGGCGGCGGCGAAGCTGAATGAGCGGTAGTTCAGCGCTGCGCAACCGCCTGTGCGGAAGACGCATCACGTATACGCATGATGGTTTGACGCGAGGTGCCGAACTTGCGCGCGACTTCGCTGACGGACAGCCCTTTGTCGAGCGAGCGCATGACGCGCGCCCTGTCGGTGCGCGAGAGCGACGCGGGGCGGCCAGTGTGCCGTCCGCTTTCCTGTGCGGATTGCAGGCCCTTCCTGCTTCGCTGGCTTCGCGTCGCGATCTCCATTTGCACGACGGCGCGCAACGTTCTGACGGCTTGCGGTTCGGGATTGCCCGTCAGATCCACGCTGCCGAGCTCGACGCATCGCACGGACACCTTTGCGCCGCGGCATCGCGTCAATGTCGCGAGCACGTCTCGTGCACTGCATCCGAGCGCGGAGAGCTTCAGTACTACCAGCAGGTCATCGCGAGCGATGCGTCTAAGCAAAACGTTCAGTTGTGGGCGATCCGCTGCGGGAAAGTACTGCGGCACGTCGTCGATCGCGACGCGATTGAGCGCGACGGTATAGCCGGCCTTGTCGATCTGGATCAGCTCGCGTTCCGGAGTGTGGCTGTCGCTCGCGCCGTTGATGTAGAAGTACGTTTGTCGCAAATATTGTCTCCGGGAAAGCATTGAAGGGCAATGCGTGCAGCTGTCAGGTCTCGAACAGGATGGCCTGAACGATCGTATCGATCGAAGCCGGCTTCACGAGGACGGCATCGAAGCCGACGTACTCGCCGTGTTCCAGCCCTTCCGGAATCATCGCGATGATGCGGATCGACGGCTCCGTTTTGAGTTCGCAGATTGCCAGCACGGAGGCCTCATCGAGCTTCCTTTCCACGTCGACGAGAATGGCCGTAGCAGATCCGTGCGAAGCCGCATCCAGGAGCCGCTCCGTCGGCAACACGGTTGTCTTGAATCCCCGCAGGCGCAATAGCAGCGCAATCGACTCGCCGACATGCGCATTGGCGTGAACGATCGCAATGCTCTTGCCCGCGTACTGCGACGGGCTCTCGACGATTGCGGCGCTCCGCAACACCGCTTCGCAGCTCAGCCACAACAGGCGCGCTTTCTCGTAGGCGTGCTGCGCGGTCTGCTTCGTCGATTCGTCCGCGAGCGGATTGGCGGAAAGCGCACGGACGCGCGCATCCGCTGCCTCCAGTCGCCTGACGGCTTCGTCGAATTGAGCTTTCGCGTTGTTGCCCAGATTGTCGAAACTGTCCATGATTTCCCGCTTCGCTCCCATCGCCCAATGCTTCTCCAAAGCTCACGGCATTCGCGTCGGTCGTCGGGCATGCTTGCTGCCGCTTCGACGGCAAGGACGCATCGCGTCGGTTGTGCCGATGCGCGTTCTATTTGCGCAGACGCGAGAACACAGTGAGCAGATCTTCCAGCATCACAGGCTTCTTCATGTGCGCATCGAAGCCGGCATTTTCTGCGTCGCTGACATCGTCCTCCGCGCCAAAGCCGCTGAGCGCAATGCAGATCACGGATTTCATCGACGGTTCCTGCCGCAGCTTGCCGACGAATTCGAATCCGCTCATGCCAGGCATGCCGATATCGGACAGCACGACGTCGGGCACGTGTCCGTCGAGCATCGACAACGCTTCTTCGCCGCTCGTCGCCGTCCGAACGACGGCGCCCTCGCTTTCCAGAAGCAGCTTGAACGTTTCTACCGTTGCCGCGTCGTCGTCGACCATCAGGATCTGCAAGCCGTGCAATGACGGGATCACGCTGCCGCAGTGCGCGTTCACGTGCGCGAGCGATCCATGCGTCGGAAGCGTGACCGTGAACGTCGCGCCTTTGCCGACGCCCTCCGATTCCGCCTGCACGGCCCCGCCATGCAGATTCACGAGATCCCTGACGAGCGCGAGGCCGATGCCGAGCCCGGCGCGGCGCGTGGTGGGATCGCGGCTCTGCTGGAACATGTCGAAGATGTGCGGCAGCAGAGCGGGCTCGATGCCGCTGCCCGTATCGGACACGCGAAGCACCGCCTCCGCATGTTCGTTGACCTCCAGCGACACATTCACCGACCCTCGACTGGTGAACTTCAGCGCATTGCTGACCAGGTTCCAGACAATCTGTTCGATGCGCGTGAGATCCGCGTGAATGATGACGGGCGTCTCCGTCATCGAGACATTGAGCGCGAGGCCGCGGTGTTTCGCATCGTCCTGCACGGCGCTGCTCACGCGCTGCACGATCTCGCGCATGTCGACGGCCGTGCGCACCACGGACAGCTTGCCAGTGCGCACGCGCGAGATGTCGAGCAGATCGTCGATGATCTGCGCCTGGCCGATCACCGTGCGCCGGATCGTATCGGTTGCACGCGAGATGTTGAGGCTTTTCCGCGTTTCCGGCGCGCGCGCAATCAGTTCCGCGCTCGCCGAGATCAGGTTGAGGGGATGCTTGAGTTCGTGCGAGACCACCGCGAGAAATTCATCGCGCCGTCGTTGAGCGTCTCGCTCGCTGGCTTCGCGAACCGTCTGGACGGGCGCGCCGCGGCCTGCCGTTCCAGCGCCGACGGACTCGCCGAGATCGCGGGCGATCTTCGCAAAGCCGCTCACGCCAGGCTCGTCCAGACGCGATAGCACGCCCGTCGCAAAGAAACGCGTGCCGTCCTTGCGCAGGTGCCAGCGCTCTTCGTCCGTGCGCCCATGCAGACGCGCTTCCGCAAATTCGCGCTGGGCAACGTTGCTGGCGCGGTCTTCGTCGGTCGAAAGCATGTCGGCGGACTGGCCGATCATTTCCGCTTCCGTGTATCCGAAGATCCGTTCCGCGCCCGCGTTCCAGCTGGTGACGATGCCGTCGTCGTCGAACGTGATGATCGCGTAGTCCTTGGTGCCGTCGGCGACGATGCGCATCCGGCGTTCCTCTTCGCGCAGCCGGTCTTGCGCCTCGCGGCGGTCCGTGATGTCGATGAACGACAGCACCGCGCCGTCGATGCGGTCCTCCGTCGTGCGATACGGTACGAAGCGCGCGAGATACCAGCGGCCATCGCTGCTCTTCAACTCGCGCTCGATGAGACGCAATGAGTCGAATGCTTCGGCGGCATCGTCGGCGAGCTTGTCGTATTCGAGCCGGTGCGTGATGTCGAGCAGCGAGCGGCCGATATCAGAAGGAATGATGCTGAACACGTCCGTCGCGCGCGGCGTATAGCGCTTGATGCAGATATTGCGGTCGACGAAGATCGTGCCGATGTCGTTCGCCGCGATCAGGTTCTGCAAGTCGTCGTTGATTTTGCCGGTTTCCTCGACCTTCGATTTCAGCTCCGCGTTCACAGTCGTCAGCTCTTCGTTGATCGACTGCAGTTCTTCCTTGCTGGTCTCGAGTTCTTCCGTCGCCGAACGCAGCTCTTCGTTGATCGCCTGCAACTCCTCGTTGGAGGCTTTCAGTTCTTCCGTCGATGTTTCCGATTGCTCGATGGTCGACTGAAGCTGTTCTTTCGTGCGCTGCAATTCGCGTTCGAGCTGGCTGATGATCGGGTCCGTCTGTGCATCGGCCGACGACGTTTCCGCACGGCCCATGCTGTCTTCGACTTCATCGAACAGCACCAGCACGAAGTCCGCATTCGCTTCCGCATCGTGCACGGGGCGCGCCGTCATGTTGACGAAATACGAACGCCCGTCGCGCTCGATGCGCACGCGCCGCGCTTCGACGCTGCGATTCGTGTGCAAGGCCTGATAGATCGCGGTGCGCAGTTCGAGCCGCAGTTCGGGACGCACGACGGCGACGATGTTATGCGACGGCTCGCCGCCGGAGTACTGCAAGAAGCGGCCCGCGCGATCGGACAGATGCACGATCTCCGAATCGCGGCTGACGAGCACGCTAGGCGGCGCATATTGCTCGACGAGCCGCTGATGCAGGTCGCCGAACGAGAAGCGGCGGCGTCCCGGCGGATGCACCGTGGCGACGACAGGGCGCGTGCTCATCGGGCCGATCGCAACGGGCATGGGCGTATCGCCGCGCACGGCCATGTTCGCGCGGTAGATGCGATTGCGCTTGTCGACGACGCTGAACATCGAACTGACGCTGTCGGCGGACTCGGAACTGCCGAGAAAGAGCACGCCGCCTGGACGCAGCGCGAAGTGGAACATCCTGAGGATTTCCATTTGCGCTTCGCGATCCAGATAGATCAGCAGATTGCGGCAGCAGATCAGATCGAGCCGGGAGAAAGGCGGATCGCTCAGCACGTTGTGATGCGCGAACAGCATATGCTCGCGCAGTTCCTTCTTCACACGATAATGCGCGGCGTCTTTCGAAAAGAACTGGCGCACGCGGGCGGGCGTCACGTCGGCGAGAATCGAGTCGGGATAGAGACCCGCGCGCGCGTAGGAGATCGCGCGCTCGTCGATGTCGGTCGCGAACACCTGGAACGAAATGCCCTCCGACGACTTCAACGAGCGCTCCTGCAGCAGCATCGCGAGCGAATAGGCTTCCTCGCCCGTCGCGCAGCCGACCGACCACACGCGGATGCGATCCTGCTCGCCGCGTCCTTCGAAAAGCTGCGGCAGCACTTCGCGCTCCACCACGTCGAACGCTTCCTTGTCGCGGAAGAAGTTCGTGACGCTGATCAGCATGTCCTGCAACAGCGCCTGCGTTTCCTCGGGATGCAGATGCAGATGGTCGCGATAGGCCTGGAGATCGACGATGCCGTTGACCTGCAGCCGGCGTTCGATCCGGCGCAACACAGTCGCCCGCTTGTAATGGCGGAAATCGTGCGCCGTGCGCGTTCGCAGGATGATCATGATCTCGCGCAATGCGCGCTCGGCCGTCTCGTTCGAGGGATCGTCTGCGCGATCTTCGTTTTCGACGATGGGAAGATGAATTTCCCGTGCGGTCGACCACAGATCCATCAGCCGTTGCGGCATCTCCGCAGCCGTCAGCACGAAGTCGACCATGCCCGTGGCAATCGCGCTTCGCGGCATGCTGTCGTATTCGGCTTCCGACGGGTCTTGCGCGAGCGTGATGCCGCCCATTTCCTTGACTCTCGACAGCCCGACGGAACCATCCGAACCCGCGCCGGACAGCACGATGCCGATCGCGCGCTCGCGATGAGCTTCCGCGAGCGTGCGGAAGAACAGATCGATGGCGGCCCTGCGGCCGTCCTGCGGCTGATTGGGTGCGACGCGCAGAAAGTCGTCGACCATGGTCAGTTCGAGCGAAGGCGCGATCAGATACACATGGTCGGGCTGAATGGGTGTCGCGCTCGTCACCGCCGCCACGGGCATGTCGGTCGCCTTCTGAAGCAACGACGCCAGGTTGCTTTCGTGATCCGGCGCCAGATGGACGACCACCACGAACGCGATGGATGTATGAGCCGGCAACGCTTCGAAGAATTCCAGCAGTGCACCCAATCCACCCGCTGATGCACCGATACCGACAATAGGATAGTTTGCCTGGCTCGGTATGGTCTGTGCCCGTCTCTTAGGCATGGCTGCGTGTCCTGTTAGAAGAATGATAGTGTCGCCCGAGACCTGGTCCGGGCGGCAATGCGGACCGCTCCCGCATTGCGTCTACGCAAACCACATTATCCCCTCTCGAACCTAGACTGCAAAAGTCCTGCCGCTTCTGCTGCGCCGCGAGTTGCATCTTCCTTTCCTGCCTTTTGCGCGGCGTATCGCCGATGTCTGCCGAAATGCTCCGCAATGTCCCGAAATGCCCGGTCTGCGCACCTCAACGCGATGGCGTCGCCCTCCCGCTCGGAGCCCCAGAGGGGGGCGTGCCGGGAATCCGTGCGCGCGGCGCGGTCGCGTCGCGATCGATGTCGGCGTCGCAAGGCGCGGCCTCGTCGTTCGTACGCGCGGCGCGTCTGCCGTCGATGAGTTCGATCAGCCGGCGCGGCAGGCCGGCCAGGGGCAGAATGTCGTCCGCAAAAGGCGACGCGTGCAACGGCATGCCTCTCGCGAACGCATCCGCGGGGTCCTGGACAATCGTCGCGCCGCCGCACGTCTGGATCGCCTCGAGGCCGGCCGCGCCGTCGTCGAGCAGGCCGGTCAGGATCACGCCGATCACGCGCGGGCCCATTTCGGCGGCAGCGCTGCGAAAGAGGGGATCGATGGCGGGTCGCGCAAAATTTTCCTTCGCACCATGTACGAGCCGCAACCGGCTGCCTTCGATGATCAAATGTTGGTCGGGCGGCGCCACGTAGATTCTGCCGCACGCGTATGTTTCGCCGTCCGCGGCATGGACGGCGCGCAACGGTCCAGACATGTTCAAAAGCGAGGGCAGGACGCTGCCGTGGGCGCCTACGTGCAGCACGATTGCGATGGCCGCCCGCAGGTCGTGCGGAAGCGCGGACACCACGGCGCGAAGAGCATCGACCCCGCCCGATGATGTGCCTATCGCAATGAAGTCCCGGCGGGTCAAGATCGCTCCCCTATGCCCAATTGATTGTACGTAGCAATTGCCGTGCCGCATGGTGCGCGGTTGTGCTGAAACAGGTTGTTATGAGGAGCGGCACATTGGCTGTGCGAATACTTTTGATGCCCGGCTATAATCGCGCTCGAATGTGACCTGAGAAGACTTACACACGTGAAAAAAATCACCGCCTTCGCGCTCATCGCGCTTGCACTCGCTGCTTGCTCGTCCCCGGAAAAGCAGGCGAAGCAGGCCCAGGAGTTCATCCATAACGAGACCAGCCTCGCCGCCGCCCAGCGCGATGCAGTGATCGACTGCGCACGGGCGCAGTGCGACGCGGCCTGGGCAGCGACGAAGCGCTACATCCAGCAGCATTCCGACACGCCCGTGACCCGCGCGGACGCCGTCGCAATCGAAACCGACGTGCCCTACGATTCAGGCAAGGCCGCGTTCTCCGCGACGCGCGTCGCGACAGGCGATGGCGCGACGCTCACGCTCTTTGCGCAATGCCGTGGAATGTACGGGCCGGACAGGGCGAAGGGCGGAGACTACGACGAGTGCGCCGAAAAGATCCTCAAGACGCAGAACGGCTACGTGGCGTTTCTCAGGACACATGCGTCGGGTCAGTAAGCCGTCATCGTCGCACCTGTCATCACGTTCTTACGCGGCTTCGGCATGGGCCTTTTCCGGGCGGCCGTCTCTTTCGCACGCAGACGGTACTGGTCGGCACGTTCTGCTACCGGTTGCGCGACGTGCTGTTAACGGCATCGGCGCACATCACGGTCAGGCCTTATCCGCAGTGCAGAATGTTGTTAACGACATATTGAGTCGATGTCGGGACCATGAAATCGGATAGCGTCGGCAATGCCGGGATGACCGAGGCGTCCGATAGGCATCTGTTACGTACAGCTTCGCCATATTGGATTTACGCGCGATCGTGTGTACGCTGATATCAGCAGATCGGCACCCTCGCTGCTCTGTGGCGGCGGACGGAGAGAGCCCTCCGTGCCCGCCCATGACGGCGGCCAACGTTGACCAGGCGTTGGCCGCCGATTTTTATGGTCATTCGCTCGCGGTGGCGTGCGGGCGGGCGGTTTCTTGGCGCCGCAAATCGTTCCGCTTGCCGTGAAGTCATGTGCGTTGGACCACGAAGAACGGTCCGGGTCCAAAAACGATATATACCGTTTCGCCGCCCCGATTCCACAACCGGCAATACCGTTCATGCGCCGCTCGATCCTCGATCAGCAATAGGCACATGCTCGTCATCCGAAAAAAATACATAGCTATCCTGTCTACAGGAAGAGCTTTCCGCCCGACGCAATCCCCATTGAACTGGGCACGCTCGATGCTAACGCTACGCGAACGCGTTCCGCGCGACTTCGTGCAACGATCGAGACAAGGAGCATGTGCCCATGAATGGCGGCAACCAAGGACCACTCATCGAGCGGCGCAGACTGGGCGGCTGGATGCCCGGGAAGGAACAGACGGCCGCGGCGTTCCGGCAAGACCTCGCGGCGAAGGCGCGCGAACGCGCATCGCGGATGCCGCTTTCGAGCGTCGTGCGCGATCTTGCGCAACTCGTTCACGGCGACCCGGTGCTGCGGATGAACGTCTCGCGCGCAATCGGCGAGGCGCTGGAAGCCGGCTATGAACCGGGCTACCGCTCGATCGACGAACTGTTCCCGATCATCGATTACATCACGACGTATGTGCCGCCCTTCAGCGAGACGGCGCCCGTGATGACGCCGCTCAACGCAGTGCTCGACTGGCTCATGTGCATGCCTTCCGGCTATGCGGTGTTTCGCGATCCCGCGTTCAATGCGCAGCTTCGACGCGTGCTGACGTACTGGTGCAGTTTCCTCTCGGGCCCGCACTCGTGCTTGCATCTGAACGCGAACGAACCGGATGGCTGGTTCTGCGAGAAGGCGCAGCAGAAGATGGGACTTTCGCAGTTTGTCTGCTCGCCGGGCACGCCATACTGGGGCTTTACATCGTGGAACGACTTTTTTACCCGGCGCTTTCGCGACGGCATGCGCCCCGTCGCCGAGCCGGACAATCACAAGATCATCGTGAGCGCGTGCGAAGCATCGCCTTTCAATGTGCGCACGGACATCAAGGAAACCGACGAATTCTGGATCAAGGAGCAGCCGTATTCGCTGCGCGACATGCTCACGGAAAGCGAGCGCGAACTGGCGCGGCGCTTCGTCGGCGGCTCGATCTACCAGGGATATCTGAGCGCATTCAACTATCACCGCTGGCATGCGCCCGTCGCCGGGCGCGTGGTCAAGGCATACAACGTCGACGGCACTTACTACTCGGATGCGGAGGCGGAAGGTGAGGACCCGGGCGGGCTCAACGATTCGCAAGGCTACACGACAGCGGTAGCGGCGCGCGCCATCATCGTGATCGACGCCGACGACGCTTCGATTGGCGAGACGGCATGCGTGTTCGTCGGCATGGCCGAGGTTTCGTCGTGCCAGGTGACGATACGGCCGGGACAACGTGTCGCCAAAGGCGATGAGCTTGGCTTCTTCCAGTATGGCGGCAGCACCTTCTGCCTGTTGTTTCGCGCGGGCGTCATCGAGACGTTTTGCCCGAAGCCCCCGTACCACGACGACGTGCCGCCACTGCATGTGAATGCGCATCTGGCGACGGCGCGCTAGCGTGGCCCGTTCGCCGAAGGCACGGCTGCCTTCTCGACGTGCCCACGCGACGAAGGGCATTCGATCGTCGTCGCGTCATCGACGCGAGCGGCTATCGGTGATCGATCTATGGGCGATCAATCGTCATCCCATTGGCCGTGATGTCCATGGCCTCTGTGCCAGCCGTTGCCATGCCACTGGCCATAGCCGTAGACGGGTGGCGCCTGATAGATGACGGGCGGTGGCGCCGACTGGTAAGTACCCTGCGGGCCATAGGTGCCGGGAGGGCCGTAGTAGGGCTGGTTGATAACCGACGGTGGAGGGGTAGCCACCGGCCCCGGAACACCGAGACCCTGATAGACACCTACGTTCCCCTGAGCAGAAGCCGACACGGGTGTACAGACGGCCACTGCGGCTGCAAAAAGCAGAGAGATCGAGTACTTCATGATCAACTTCCTTTTGGCGCGCAAGTTCGGCAAAACGCAACTGTAAGGCAATGGTTTACAGAATAGTCGCGGTCGCTGCGGGTAAGTGAAACCGATGCCGCTCAACTTGTAACGTTGAGTAACTCGGCAGCGACTCGCGTCGACACGCCGCGCGTGGTTGCGATCAGGGTCCGAAGAACGTGTCGCAGAAATGGCCCGGCACATGGCATGCGGCGGCCTGGGACGCTGGCGGGACAGCGCTGGGTGACATCGATGTCGAGCAGGCCGACATCACGAATAAAGCTGCCGCGTAAATGCCTGCGCGCGCGCTGGTTCGGCATCGCGCCGCGCGATATGTAACGGGACGGGCTGGCAACGCCTGCTTGCGCGAAAACATAGTGGATGTGAAGTGTCGGTGTTGCGCAATCGCTGCTGGAGGCTCTCACACATTTAGTTCGCGCGACGCTTCAAACGTTCAAATGCGGGGTCAGGCCAACATTCAGTCCAACACCTGGCCCGAGGAACCCGATTCGCTCACAACGCATCGATCAGTTCGCCATCGCGCGCGACGATGCATCCGTTGGCAACGACGAGCTTGCGCTTCGGCCGGGACACCACGGCATGCGCGACGGTTTCCGCGTCGACCAGCACGAGGTCCGCGCGTGCGCCGACGCACAAACCATAATCGGCGAAACCGCATCCTCGCGCGGCCGCATCGCTGACGCAGTCGAACGCGATCGCGAGGTGATCGTCGCGGCGCAAGTCGTAACGCAAGCCGATCAGCATCGCACGTTCGAGCATATCGGGCACGCCATACGGCGACCACGTGTCGCGTATGCCATCGTTGCCGCCGAACATCGTGATGCCTTTGTCCCTGCAAGTCATCAGCGGCGGAACAGGGACGGAAGCGGGCGCGCTCGTGACAATGGCCACGCGCAGATGTGCGATCCGCTCGAGCAGCGCGTCGCGTTCGCGCTCCGGCAACGCGTCAAGGCAGAACGCGTGACTCACGACGACCTGTCCCTGCATGCCCATCGCCTCGACGCGATCGAGCAGCAGCTTCAGCGTGAATGCGCCGACTGCGCCGGGTTCGTGCAGGTGAATATCGATCGGCTTGCGATAGCGTTGCGCCAGGTCGAAAGTCGCGTTCAGCGATGCAACGGGATCGCCGTCGATCAACGCCGGGTCGAGCGCGCCGAGCACATCGGCGCCTTCTGCAAGCGCGCTGCCGAGCAGCTCCGTTGTGCCGGGACGGACCAGCATGCCCGACTGCGGAAACGCGACGATCTGCATGTCCAGCACTTCACGCATCGTCTGCCGCGTGGCCAGCACGCCTTCGAGGTAGCGCAGACCCGCATCGGTATCGATATCGACATGCGTGCGCAAGCGCGTCGTCCCGGCCTGCACGAAGGCGCGCGACAGCGCAAGCGACTGCGCGGCCGCATCGTGGCCTGACGTCTTGCGCCATTCGCGTTCGTTGTCGATGCGGTCGATGAGCCGAGGCCCGACCTCGTTGCGATACCACGGCCGGCCCCAGTTGCTCTTGTCGACATGCGTATGCCCTTCGACGAAGCCCGGCAACAGCAACACGCCGCCCCCGTCTTCGACAGGCACGCCGGGTCGCGCAGCAGCTTGCGGGCCGAGCGCCTCGATACGGCCATCGGCCACCGATACGGAAACACGCTGGCCATCGGCCAGTCGAACGTTGGAGAGATGAAGAGAGCGGGTCATGTGCGTCATGCCGATTCGACGGAGTTGATGATGCGAGGACGCGGCGTGCGTTGAGCGGCGTCGATAACCATGAAGACTACCGCATCGGCGAATCGCTTGACGAGGCCGGTATCAATGAGCGTGAAGACGAAGAGCGCATTCGGTAAGTGATTGCCGTCGCGCTCACGGTGCATCGTCGACGCACAGATCGGGATCGCTTACGAGGCAATCCGCACTCGATGCCGCCGGCGCGCCGCCTCGCGTTTTCATCGTCGCCTCCTGCGCGGCGATATGCAGCCCTTTCGGCAAGAGCACCCACATGCGAATGCGTTCTTTGGTCCGGCTCGCCTGCGCCTGTGCGTTCTGACCAAAGCCGTAGAAGTAGTCCGCTCTCACCGCACCCTGGATTGCGCCGCCTGAGTCTTGCGCCATCATCAACCGGTCGATGGCGCCGGGCGTCTGCGGATCGTCCTGCGTCGACACGAACACGGGCGCGCCGAGCGGCGTCGTGCGTGGATCGACGGCAACCGAGCGACCCGCCGACAAGGGCACACCGAGCGCGCCAAGCGGTCCGTCGGGCGAATCGGGGATGCGCCGGAAGAAGACGTAGCTGGGGTCCGAGATCGCGAACACGCGCTTGACGGACGCGGTTGCCGCTCCCGACGCTGCTGTCTTTGCTGCCGATGTCGCTGCATTACCCGGCTTCGAAGCAGCAGCACTGATAGCCGGCGTAACAGAGCCACCGCTTTGCGGCGTCGCTGCCGCGAGCTTGAAACCGCGCAGCAGCGGCGACGCGGGTTCGTCGTCGTCCTGCGCGCGCGCCGATGTCGAAGTCACATCACCCGTTGCATCGCCCGGTGTTCGAGCATCAGCGGTGCTGATTGCGCCCGTCGAAGTTTCATCGACGACATCGATCTCCACGTCCATTCCGCGGACGGTAATCCGCTGTCCGCTGCCGCCGCCCGCACGCGCGACAGGCGGCACGAACGGGCGGCCGTTCTGCTCGGCATAAGCGAAACGGCGGACGGTGCCATCGGGCATGCGCACTTTCCCCGCGCCTTGTACCTGCATCGAGTAGAGCATCGCCGGGTCGTCGACGTACGCGAGAATCGGCGCCTTGAGCGCGCCGCGCTCGATTTCGGCGCGCGTGTAGTACGGCACGATGCGCTCGCGATCGAGCCGCAGACGGATTTTCTTGTCGCGTATGTCGGGCACGCTGTCGCGCAGATCGAGCACGTAGACACCCTTGACGCCGCTCGCCGCACTATCGGTAACGGGAACGACCGTGCGCCCTTCGATGCGAGCCGCGCTCACGGCCCCGCGTGCGCGCTCCGGCAGACGCCGCACGTCGAGGTACAGCATGTCGTCGGGCGTGCCGTAGACCGGGTAGAGAAAGGCGCCGCCGTATTGCGGGCTGCCGTTCAAAAGCGGCTCGTAGTAGCCGGTCAGCGTGCCTTCGCCGCTCTTGTCCGTATTGCGGATCTGATAGGCGTTGAAGTACGTCTCGAAGAAAATCCGGATCGCGGCGACGTTGCGCGCATCCACCGAGCGCGACGCGATGCACGGCGCCGACCATCCTGCGCGCGAGCCGAGCACCGCGCAACTGCGTTTGAACGCATCCCACGAATTGCCGAGATTGTCGGTGCTCCAGCCGGGCAAGTCGGCGAACCGGGTCGGCGCGTAGTAAGCGTGACGCGTGGAGAAGGCGGCGCTCGTGCTCGCGTTTGCGCTTGCCGCAGACGTGTCGGGTGCCGTCGGCATCGTGTCTGACGGGGCGGGCGTGGCCGGGGCAGCAACGCTCGCGTGCGGCGTTGCATCGGGCTTCGTGGAAGATGCGCGTGCGGCAGGCGAGAGCGACGTAACCTGCACTGATGACTCAGGCAATGACTGAGCCGAAGATTGCACCGATGGCTGAACCGATGACTGAGCCGATGGCTGAACCGATGACTGCGCCGATGACTGAACCGATGACTGCGCCGCAGCGCCGAACGTCATTGACGTGGCCGGCTGGTTGCTGGCACAACCGGCGCACACTGCCGCCACACCGAGCATCGCATACAGGCTGTGCATGCCACCTCCTTCCCGCGCTCGCGGACGTTCGCGTGGTCCGCTACGTCGACGGGCCGACGACGTCGATCGTGAAAGTTGCCGCGCCGAATGTGTCTGGACAGTCGGTCGCGCTGGCCGCGCAACGCGGCTGGCCGGCGAATGGCGAGTAGCTGGCAGTGCGGCGCGCGGCTGCCGCCCGCTGGGCCTGCTCGGGGAATTCGGCGAAGACGGATTCGCCGTGCAGGCCGCCGCCGGAGAAGTCTCGCTGCGTCGGCGACACCAGCACGAGAAAGCGATTCGGGCCCGCCGGGGCGCCCGCCGTCATCGGCCAACTCGCGCGCGGCAGTGAGATCGCCTGGCCGGCCGCGATCGTGTTGTTCTTGTCGAGGCCGTTCGGAAACAGCATCAGATATTGCCCGGCTGGGTCGACCATGAACACGTACACATAGCCCGCCCGATTGCTGCTGATCCTGAATTGCAGACGATCCTTGTTGATCCGCGCCGAGCTGTTGCGTGATGACGCCGTGACGCGAATCGACGGATCGGAAAGCGCGGCGATCCGCTCGAGTTCGCCGCCGGGCGTATAAGGCGGAAGCGGGGCTGGCGTGGCCTGGGTCGTGATTGGCGCTGCATTGCCGCTTGCATTCGCTGCCGCGTCCGATGTCGACGCCGACGCGGGTGGGCTGGACGCCGCTTGTGCTTGCGTCGGCACCTCTGGCGCAACATGACTGCCGCTTGCCGCACGAGCGATGTCGATACGGCCTGCCGAACCGGCAGTAGCAGCAGAACTGGCAGCGCCCGAAGGCGTCGTCGGTGGTGTGGGACGCAACGCATACCAGCCGCCGAGCGCGGCAAGCCCGACGACGGCAACGGCGCCAACGGCTATCGCCGCAGAACGGCTGCGCTTCGCATGCGGTTGCGCGTCGGCCGCTGAACGTGCTGAAGCAAGCGAACGGGAGGCCGTTCGAGCGCTCTCCTGCGAACGAGCCACAGCAGCCGCGCCTGACTCGCGAGACTCGACAGCGCCGATCGAAGCAGCCGCAGCGACGCGCGGCGCAGCCGAAGCAAGCGCATCGTCGCGCGAGCCGTGCTCGCCGCCCAATGCCAGGCCCAATCCCGACGCAAATGTCTGCACGCTTTGCGGCCGCTCTTCGGGCCGTACCGCGAGCGCGTGATCGATCGTCTGCACGAATGCGGGTGAATAGCGGTCCGCGGCAAGCGTCGTGAGCGGCACATAGCTGTCGCTCATCATGCGTCCCACGGACGGCGGCGGCGTCTTGCCCGCGATCGCGAAGTAGACGACGGCCGCAAGTGCGTAGATGTCGGTCCACGGACCCTGCTTGAGCGTTGGGACTTCCGCATACTGTTCGACGGGCGCATAGCCGGGCTTCAGGATCACCGTCAGCGCCTGCGTCATGTCGCCGATCACGCGTCTTGCCGCGCCGAAGTCGAGCAGCAGTGGCCGGCCGCTGCCCTTGAGCAGCAGGATATTGTCGGGCGCGATGTCGCGGTGGTAGCACTGCGCGGCGTGCATCACGTCCAGCGCGCTGAGAAGCGGTGTCAGCAGCGCGCGCAGCCATGCTTCGTCGGGCGGCGAACTCATCGCGCGAAGCGAGTCGCGCAGGGTCACGCCTTCGTAATACGGCATCACCATATAGGCAGTGCCGTTCGCTTCCCAGAAGCGGTAGACCTTGACGAGCGAATGATGATCGAATTGCGCAAGCAGCCGCGCTTCGTTGACGAAGCTCTTCAGGCCCGCACGAAACGTTTCTTCATGACGTTCGGAGCGCACCGCGACTTCGGCGTTGTTGCCACGCGACGCGAGTGCCGCGGGCATGTACTCCTTGAGCGCGACATTGCGGCCCAGTTGGGTATCGTAAGCGAGGTAGACGATGCCGAAGCCGCCTTCGCCAATCAACCCCTTGATCTCGAACTCGGCGACGCGCGTGCCGATCGCCAGCGCGTGATGCGAGTCGATGCTCGCGGCCGATGACGTCGCAGGACGGCTGTCGGACGCGGGCGCTTGCGACACGATTACCGTCTTGTCGTCGGGACTTGTCATCGGGTCGGGATGCTCATGTGAGTCCAGCCGCGCGGCGCTGCGAACACGCATGCGCCATCCTCACGCACACGCGCGTGTACTTACAAGACGAATCACGCGACCGATTTTGAAGGCGCGCGCGAGGCCTTTCCGTCGAGCCCACCTGTATCGCGAGATGCCGCTGCGCATCCTGCATGCCCGTCGCTTTCAAAATAGCGAGCCCTGATTCGTCTAGTTCTGTGTAGTTCGAGGTCTCCGCGCGGCGCTCACTTCGCTTGCCTGCGCTCCCAGTCACAACGGCTCTCCAGTCAGTCGCGTCCCAGGACCGTCCCGTAGGAAGGCGATGTGAACGAACTCAGAAGAATCCTTCGATCCTGGAGAGCGCGCAACGCATCGCAAACGGTGCCGGGCGCGACCGCGCACACAGGTTGGTCCGATGCGAAGCCTCACATCGCGCGCTCGCGTGCCGTACGGTTGAGCGAGTGCATCGCTGCGCTTACCGTCTGCGTGACGCTCGTCTTGAGCGCTCCCGCATGCGCTGCCGACGCCGCTGCATCCAGCTCCGCTGCACCAGGCCTCGCGCCCGAATCATCCGGCTTTCGCCAGGCCGCCGAGCGCGAACGCGACGCCGAAACATTGCAGACGCTGACGGCCGAAGGGCGCTTGCTGCTGTCGCGCGATCGCGTCACGTTGCCTGCCTACGACTATTGCAGCATGGCGGTATCGGCGGCCGAGCGCGGCGACTTCCGCGACAGCGTCGAGGCGGCCGCCCGCGCGCTGGTGATGGCGCAGCGCACGGACAACGCGGATCTGGCCGCGCTCTCGAAGCGCGACCTTGCCATCGCGTACAGCTACGCGGGCGATCTCGCCGACGCCGGGAAATACGCACAGGAAGCCCTCGCATCGACGCCCAAAGCGCCCGAGCAGGTGTTCGCGCCCGCGAACAAGGTGCTCGGCGATGTCGCGCTGCGTCGCGGCCATCCGCAAGATGCGCTCGCTGCGTACAACCGCGCACTGGAAACGGCGTCGCCGCGCTATCGGCCGCTCGTGCTGCTGTCGATCACGAATGCGCAGATCGCCGCGGGCGATACGGCGGGCGCGCGCAAGACATTCGATTCCGCGAGTCCTCCGCCGACAGCCGAACTCGCGCCCGCGTACCGTCGTATCGAAGGCAATCTGCTGCTCGCGGAAGACAAGCCGGAAGACGCGCGCAACGCGTTCAACGCGCTCCTCAAGGAGAGCAGTTCGGGCGATGCGAACTACGACCGGCTGTGGGCGCACGAGGGCATCGGCCGCGCCGATCTGGTGCTCGGCGAGAAGGGCAGGGCGCGCGAAGCGTATCTGCTCGCCGTCGACGATTCGGAAAAGATCCGCGCGCGTTTTCGCAGCGACGAGTTCAAGACGGGTCTCTTCGGCGACACGCAATCGGTGTTCGAAAAGGCGATCGCGCTGACGGTCGAGGTCGGCGATTATGCGTCGGCATGGAGCCTGTCCGAGCGCAGCCGCGCACGCGCGCTGCTGGATGTCGTGCGCAACCGCGTCGATGCCGGCGTCGACGACCGTCAACTGAACGGCGAAGTGCCCGGGCTCGATGTCGTGCGTAACGCGCTGAAGCCGAACGAGGCGATCGTCGAATATCACAGTCTCGACAAGTCGATCGTCGTCTGGGTGATCCGCAATGAAGGGCTCAAGGGCTATACGCTGCCGATTGCGCGCGCCGACATGGATGCCGCCGTCACCGACATCCGCAACGCGATCGTGCGTCGCCGGCCAACCGCGATCACGTACGGCGACAAGCTCTATGCGCTGCTGATCGCGCCACTCGGGCTGCGCGAGAACGAACGGCTGATCATCGTTCCGCACGGCGCGCTTCACTATCTGCCGTTTCAGGCGCTGCACGGCCCCGACGGCTTTCTGATCCAGCGCCATCCTGTCGCGCTCGAACCGTCGGCAAGCGTCGCGGTTCAACTCGAAGCACGCGAGCGGCAAGTCGCGAGCAATCTCGTCGCGTTCGGCAATCCAACCATTGCTCCCGCGTATGCGCTGCCTGGCGCCGAAGCCGAAGTGCGCGGCATCGCGCCGCTCTTTGCGCGCAATGAAGTATTCCTGCAAGCGAGCGCAACGCGCGTGAGCTTTCGCGACAACGCGCCCGCCGGACGCGTTCTGCATGTGGCCACGCACGCCGAGGCGGACACGATCGACCCGCTGCATTCGCGCATCCTGCTCGCGCCCGCGACGCAGCCCGCCGACGGACCCGACTCGCTGCTCGCGAAGGACATCTATAACCTCAAGCTCAACAACGTATCGCTCGTCACGCTGTCGGCGTGCGAGACGGGACTGGGCCGGATCGCGCGCGGCGACGAAATACTCGGCTTCACGCGCGCGTTCTTCTATGCGGGCGCGAGCAGCCTGATCGTGTCGATGTGGCCCGTGGCCGACGAATCGAGTGCGCTGACGATGCGCACGTTCTACTCGCAACTCGCTGACGGCCATGAAGCGATCGACGCGATGCGGACGGCGCAACTCACGGTCATGCAGAATCCGCGCTTTGCGCATCCGTTCTTCTGGGCACCGTTCGACCTGATGGGAGGTTGGCGCCTGAGCATCGCGCGCTAAGAACAATAATGAAGACACCACTTCGACTGATCGCCGCGGCATTGGCGTGCAGCGGAACATTCGCGTGGGGCCAGACGCTGCCGAACGCGGGCAGCATTCTCCAGCAGACCGCGCCGCGCGAGACGCGCCCTTCGCCACCCGGCGGCGGAGAAGCGCTGCCCGCGGTGCCGCCGCCGACGACGCCTCCCGCCGCCGCGCCCGGTCCGACGTTCACGCTCAAAGGCATCAAGTTCAAGGGCAACGATACGATCCCCACCGACGAGCTGCTTGCGCCCGTGCGCGACCAGATCGGCAGGCAGATCGGCTTCGCGGATCTCGAAGCGATCGCGGCCAGGGTCACGCAGGTGTATCGCGCGCGCGGCTACCTGCTGGCTCAGGTCGTGATTCCGCAGCAGGACGTGAGCGCGGGGACGGTCGAGTTCACCGTGCTCGAAGGGCGCGTAGGCCATGTGCGGCTCGATATCGCGGCGGGCACGCCGATCCGCGAAAGCCTGATACGCGAGCGCGTCGCGCAGATCCCCATCGGCCAGCCGTTGCAGCAGCACGATATCGAACGCACGATGCTGCTGCTGTCCGACTTGCCGGGCATCCAGGTGACGTCGGCGATCGAGACGGGCGAGGAGCCGGGCACGGTCGATCTGAGCATCAGCGTCTCGCCCGCCAAACGCTGGACCTTCGCTGTCGACGTTGACAACTACGGCGCGCCGGAAAGCGGAACGTGGCGCCTGGGCGCACTGGCGCGGCTCAACTCGCCCTTCATGATCGGCGACAACCTGGACTTGCGCCTCCTCGGCAGCGAACGGCTCGATACCGTCTATGGCCGCGTCGGCTACGAGGCCCCTGTCAATGCGTATGGCACGCGCGTCGGCGTCGCGGTGTCGCGGCTCAACTACGCGCTCGGCAAGGAGTTCGCGTCGCTCGACGCGCAGGGTGAGGCGACCGTCGTCGACCTGACGCTCACGCATCCGCTCGTGCGCACCCGCAGCCAGAACCTGCTTGCACGCATCAACCTCGAGTATCGCGATCTGATCGACAACGTGGGCGTCGTCGATTCGCACAATCCGCGTTCGCTGTTCGAAGGCAGCGTTGGCCTGAGCTACGAAAGCCGCGATACGTTGCTCGGCGGAGGCTTCAACAGCGCAGACGTTGAGCTGCTGATCGGCAGCGTTCACTTCAGGAACGCGCAGGCCGAGGAAATCGATGCGTCGGCGTTTGGCCGCAACACGCAAGGCAACGAAATGCGCGCCACGTTCTTCGCGAACCGGCTGAATGCGGTGACGGAGCGCGTCAGCATGTTCGCCGGCATATCCGGCCAGTGGGCGGCCACGACACTCGACAACTCGTCGCGCTTCCTGCTCGGCGGGCCGCACGCGGTGCGCGCCTATTCGCCGTCCGAGGCGCTCGTCGACGAAGGGTTCGTCGCGACCGTCGAAGGGCGTTACGCGATCACGTCGAAAGCCACGGTGTTCGGCTTCTTCGATTTCGGCACCGGCTGGTACAACGCGAACGCGCGGCCGAACCAGGGGGCCAACGTGATCACGAGAAGCGGCGTCGGCCTTGGCGCGTTCTGGTTGGCGCCGGGCGGCATCGCGGTGCAGGGCACGATCGCGTGGCGCACGACGGGCTCCGATACGACAGGCAACGACAAGGTGCCGCGCTTTTATGTGCAGTTGACGAAGACGTTCTAGTGGGCCATCGGCCTGAGGTGTGCGATGAACAAGCCCTGTAGTGTGCGGCCGGGTATGCGATCGGGTGTGCGGCTGGGTGTGGGTCCGGTTGTGGGTTCGGGTGTGGGTCCGCTACGCGCCGGCACGATCGCCAGCGCGGTGACTGCGTTGTTTGCGGCGTCGTGCGGTCCGATGGCGCTCGCGAATCCGACGGGCGCGCAGGTGGTGTCGGGAACGGTGAGCGTCGCGGTGCCGAGCGCGGGGCAAATGAACATCACGCAATCGTCGCCGAAGGCGATCGTCAACTGGAACACATTTTCGATCGGCGCGAGCGAGGGCGTGAAGATCGTCCAGCCGTCGGCGAGCGCGGCATTGCTCAACCGCGTGATGGGCAACGATCCGAGCGTGATCGCGGGACGCCTGCAGGCAAACGGCAAGGTGTTCCTCGTCAATCCCGCCGGCGTGATCTTTGCGCCCGGCTCGTCGGTGAACGTCGGCTCACTGGTCGCGTCGACGCTCAACATCTCGAACGCCGATTTCCTTGCGGGCAACTACCGCTTTGTCGGCGCATCGGCGGCGCCCGTCAGCAACGCCGGCACGCTCACGGCCGGATCGGGGGGCACGATTGCGCTGCTCGGCGGGACCGTCAGCAATACGGGCACGGTGAGCGCGCGTCTCGGCACGGTCGCGCTCGGCGCGGGTAGCGACATCACCGTGGACTTCGCCGGCGACGGCTTGACCACACTGAAGATCAACGAAGGCGCGGCGCGCGCGCTGATCGGCAACACCGGGACGCTCGCGGCCGACGGCGGCACCGTGATCATGAGCGCGCAGACCGCCGATGCGCTCGCCGGCACCGTGATCAACCAGCAGGGGATCGTGCGCGCGCAGAGCCTTGCCGAGCGCAATGGACACATCGTGCTCGACGGCGGCACGAACGGCGTCGTGACGGCGGGCGGGACGCTCGATGCAACGGGCGGCGCGGGCCTGACGGGTGGCCGCGTGGACGTGACGGGTTATGACGTCGCGTTGCCCGACGGCGCGCGTGTCGATGCAAGCGGCGCGGCGGGCGGCGGCACGGTGCGCTTCGGCGGTGGCGCGGCGGGCGGCGATGCCGACATGCGCAACGCGAACGCAATCTGGATGTCGCCGAACGCGAGCATTCATGCCGACGCATCGCTAAACGGCAACGGCGGCCATATCGTTGCGTACAGCGCGACGGCGAGCCGCATTTACGGCACGCTATCGGCGAAGGGCGGCGCACAGGGCGGCAACGGCGGACTGATCGAGACGTCGGGCCATTATCTCGACACAGCCGGTGTGAAGATCGACGCGTCGGCGGTCAGAGGGAAGGCTGGGACGTGGCTGCTCGATCCGTTCGATGTATTCATCGAACCGGACCCGATCGGACTTGCTGCTATCACGGCGGCTGCCGCGCCGGGCAGCACGACGACGTTCGCGGCGGCGGGCGACAACAGCGTCGTGTTCCGTTCCGACATCGAAACGCCGCTTGGCAACGGCACGTCGGTGACGATCACGACGGGAACGGGCGGCGCACAGGCGGGCAATATTTCCATCGAGACCCCGATCACGAAGACGGCGATATCGCCGGCGGGCAACAACGCGACGACGCTCAAGTTCAGCGCGGCCGGCTCGATTACGGATAACGGACAGAGCATTACGTCGCAGGCGGGCTCGCTGAATCTCGTGTTCGATGCGAACGTGGGTGGCGCGACGCCCGCGAATTCGGTGAACCTCACCAACGTCGTAATCGATACCAACGGCGGATCGCTGACGATCGGCGACACCGGGCAGAGCGCGGTGAGCATCAACAACTCGACGGTGCATACGGAAGCGGGTGCGATCCATATCACCGGCGCGGCGCAACCGGAAATCCACGGCGTCGCGATCGGCTATTCGCTGCTCGCCACGACGAGCGGCAACGTGACGCTCGTTGGTTCGAGCACGTTCGGCAATGGCATCGACATGCAGCAGAGCGCGATCGAGACCGCGAGCGGTGCGATTTCGCTGAGCGGCAGCGGCAGCGCGGGCCTGTTCGGCGGCACCGCTTTCGGCGTGAACATCTCGGGCGGACCATACGCGCAGCTCAATCCGGACGGATCGACGACGCTGATCCCGAACATCGACGTGACGGGCAGCGGCACGGTCGCGATCAACGGTGTCATCACGGGTAGCACGAGCGGCTCCGGCGTGAACCTCAACAACGCGCAAGTCGCTGCGGCGACAGGCAATGTCGCGTTGACGGGTTCCGCAGACGTCACCAATCAGGGCGCGGGCGTGACGTTGCAGAACGCGACGATCAGCACGACGGGCGCAGGCGTATCGATCAGGGGTTCGGCGTCTGCCAGTCAGGCCGTCGCGATCGGGTATGCGGCGACGGGCCTTGCGTCGGGTGTGGCGCTCGGCTATGCGCTCGTCAGCACGGGCGACGGCAATATCAGCGTGACGGGCTCGTCGAGCATGACCGGCTTGTCGACGTTGGCTGGTGCGGGCGTCGACATCGTGCAAAGCGCGCTTCACACGACGGGGCAAGGCTCGATCGCCGTGACGGGTGCTGCGAGCAGTACGGCCACCGGGCCTGCGACGGGCGTGATCGTCAACGGCAATTTCACCAGTCAGTCGCCGCCGGGCACCACGCCTGTTTTTTCGGCGACGGGCGCGGGCGCGATTTCCGTCAGCGGCAGCGCGCAAGCGACGGCGGGCACGGGCATCAGCGTGAACAATGCGATGTTCGCGGCCGCGTCGGGCGCGATCGGCGTCGCGGGCACGGCGACCGTGAGCCGCGCGGCTCAAGGCGTTCATCTGGAGAATACGCGGATCAGCGACGGCGCAGGCAACGTGACCATCAGCGGCACTGCGAATGTCCCGCTCGACGGCAGCGGCGTCGTGCTTGTCAATACATCGGCGAGCACCACGAGCGGCAGCGTCTCGGTGAACGGCACTGTCACCGGGGCTACGACATTCGCTATGGGCGTCAGCGCGTTCGAGGGATTCCTGATCACCAACCCCGACACCACCGTTACGCAATTGCCGCTGATCATCACAGGCAGCGGCAACATCGTCGTCGCGGGCAGCGCGCCTGCGACGACGTCGGGCAGCATCGCGTTCGACCTGAACAACGGATCGATATCGTCGACGAGCGGCTCGATCTCGCTGTCGGGCAGGACCACGGGCACCCCCGCGACGAACCTTGCGTCGACGGGCGTGGTGCTCGAAAGCCAGACTGAATCGGCTGTGCCGACGCCTTCGACCATCACGACGGGCAGCGGCCAGTTGAGCATCGACGGCAGTGGCTCCGGCGCGAACGCACAAGGCGTGCTGATCGCCGACGGCACGCAGATCGTGTCGAACAACGGCGGTGCAATCGATATTCGCGGCGTCGTGAGCAGCCCGACGACCGCCGCGAACGGCGGCAACGTGCAGTTCGACTACGGCACGCTGATCCTGAACGGCAGCGTGACTTCGACGAAGCCGGGCAGCACGATCTCGCTCGCCGGCTCGACCAGCACGTCGGATGCGGGTCTCGCGTTCGGCGCGGTGCCCATGCCGCAATTCATGAGTTCGTTCGCGGTGTCGAGCTTCTTCCATGCGGCAGGCCCCGTGTCGATCAACGGCGCACCGGGCGGCTCGGTCGTGCTGCGCGCCGCGAACGACAACACGTCGCAAAGCATCTTGAGCCGCAACGCGAGCATCACGGGCGGCGCGGGCGTGCTTTCGATACTGCCGGCCAGCGTCGATTCCTCGACGTTCGCGTTTACGCCGCAGAACGCGACGCCGATCACGCTGTTCGGCACGAGCGGCGGCATGAGCATCGACGCGCAGACGTTCGCGAGCTTCACAAACTTCCAGACGCTGACGCTCGGCTCCGACACGCAGACTGGCCTCATCACCGTGAACGGCGTGTGCGGCCCGGCGAGCGGCTCGTGCCTGCTCGTGAAGCCTGGTCTGAACATGAACCTCACGTTGTCGAATCCGGGCGCGGGCAGTCAGGGGATTCAACTGCCGTTCGGATTGTCGCTCGGCGCGGGACATACGTTGTCGCTTGTATCGGCGGGCGCCGTGACCGACCCGGGCGGCATCCAGGCAGCGAATCTGCTGCTGTCCGGCCCCGGCTCGTTCACGCTGACCGATCCGCAGAATGATGTCGGCGTGCTTGCGCTCGTCAACGCGGGCAATGTGAGCTTTGTCGATTCGCATGGCTTTGCGATTGGTCCCGTCACAAGCCAGTCATACAACGCGAGCTCGGGCACGTTGACCGCAATCGACGGCACGAATTCGACGCTGACGGGCAACCTGGTTGCGCAGGCCGCGACGGGCAATGTCGCGCTCGATACCAGTCTGACCTCGGGCGGCACCGTCGACCTCGTGATGGAGAACGGCGTATTCACGGCGGGCAGTACGGGCGCGCTGAGCGCCTCGAATGGCTGGCGGATCTGGGCGGCCACATGGAACCAGGAAGTACGTGGAAACGTGCAGCCTGATACCGCGCAACCCAACTTCTATGGCTGCATCTTCGGCGCCGGATGCAGTTGGGGCGGCACGGTGCCGACGACGGGCAATCATTACGTGTATGTCGCAAGGCCCACCGTGATCGTCACCGCGAATGGTGCGACGCGCTTCGCCGGCGCGCCCAATCCTGCATTCACGTTCACGGCCAGCGGACTCATCAACGGCGATACGGCAGCAGGCGCGCTGACAGGTTCACTGACGACTGCGGCGAACCAGAATTCGCAGCCGGGCCAATATCCGATCGATCCGAACTTCCTGTCGAACGTCGGGTATGTCGTGAACGAAGCGCCCGGCACGCTGACCGTGATCCGCATGCCGAATCTCGTTGCGCAAGCCGGCTTGCAGTCGTTCTTCAGCAACGAGGAGCAAACCTTCGTCTATGAAAACAACCTGCAAGGGACGAATATCTGCATCGGTTCGAACCAGCCGCTCTTTACGACGGCGGCACCCGGCGACAATCAGGACATACTCGCCGTCGAATGGAAGCGCGTGCGTTCGCAGCCCAATCTGAACAGTTGCATGTTGCTGAACAGTCCGCATGGGTGCGGCGATTTCTAGCAACGTTCGGCGCGCGGCGTAAAGAGATCGACAGCAGACGCTATGCGCGCTGTCATCAAGGCGCGCGGCTCGTCTGCAATATGGTTGCCTGCGTGTCTTCCGCGTCGACGATCCATACTGCCATTGCGCTCTGGTTATCGCGGTTCGCATCCGCCGTTGCGCGCACTTGCGCGGCGAGTGCGTCGAGCCAGGCGTCCGGTGTCGCGGCGTTGTGCAGCGCTTCGCACATGTCGGTTTCGTCGACGTACTCCCACAGCCCATCGCTGCACAGAAGGAACGCGTCGCGATCGAGCAGGCTGAAGGTGCCGGAGGAACCCGTGATGTGCAGATCTCCGCGCTCGCCGAGCGCGGCGAGCAGCACATTGCGGCGCGGATGATGACGCGCTGCGTCGGGGGACAGCAGGCGCGCGTCGACCATTTCCTGAACCATGCTGTGATCGCGCGTCTGCACGCGGACGTTGCCGCCACGGAAGCAATAGAGACGCGAATCGCCGCAATGCGCCCACGCCGCCGTGCGCTGCTCGCAGTCGATCGCGAGCACCACGGCCGTCGAGCGCATGTCTTTGAGCGCAGCGCCGCCGCGCGTCTGTTCTTCGACGATGTTGTCGTTCGCGTGCGCGAGCGCGCTCACGAGACGCTGGCCCGTCGGCGGCAACTCGCCAACGGTCAGATAGCGCAGATCCGCAAGCACCGAATCGACGACGATCGCCGATGCGGTATCGCCGCCGCCATGTCCGCCCGCGCCATCCGCAAGCACGCAGTAATAAAGGCGCTCGCTCGACCAGTCGCCTAGCGAATCTTCATTGCGTTGCCGGCCGCCGCGGTCCGTCAGGCTTGCTGTGACAAGTCGCACAGAAAGCCTCGCTCAGGGGCGGGCTCGGCCGCTGGCGCGTGCGACTGCTCGGCGAGGATGCCGAGCACGAGCAGGATCGCGATCCTGTTATCCGCGACGATGTCGATGCCGAGCGTTTTCGCGACCCACTGACCAATGTTCGTCGCGGCAAAATCGGCGGGCAGCGAGCCTTTTTTCAGCGTGACGCCGAGCTTGCGGGCGCGATAGTGATATGACGCGATCCTGTAGCGCGCGGCAATCTCCGCCAGTCCGCCTTTTTCGTTCGAGAGCCAGCCGAGGCTGCCTGCAAGCAGCAACTGGTCGACTTTGTCGAGTCCGGCGATGAAGCGCGCTGCCGATTCGCGCACAATGCGCTCGTCGAGTCCGTGTTGCAGCAACACCGAGCCGACGGGGTCGCTTTGCACGGCTGCCTGTTGCTCGATCTCGGCCAGCACGTCTTCGTTGTCAAACACGACGTTGCGTTGATGACTGGCATTGCGCAGGCAATCGATCAGATAACGACGGAAATATGCGCACACTGCGTGACCATTAGAAGGCGCGCTATGCAGTGGGAACGCTTCCGGGTGCGCATGCGCGGCTTCGAGGCGGAAAACCTTGAAATAAATGAACTGCGAGATCAACTCTTCCTTGTCTTCGCCTAGCGCCTGTAATTCGAATGGGTAATACGCCTGAAGTGCGCGGCGAACGATTAAATACATTGAAGCCATTTCGTCACGATTCAGACATGTACGGCGCCGCCACAAGTCCGGCAACGCCGCATCGCAAGCACGGTCGACCGCACGTGCGCATTCTATGTGTGTCACACGTCACCCCGCATGATGAGCACAGCGTCATGCTGTGCGGATTCAGTACTCGAAAAGCGTCCGTTCGTTTGAGTCCGGGACGCTGACAACAGTCCGCTACCGCTCAGCGTCGACTAATAGAGGAAACAGATATTCACCGCAATAGTGCGAAAAGTACTGCCTTAGGTATTGCACACGCTGGTACAAAACCAATATGAGGGTTTACCTTATTACGTCCAATCGTGCTTTTTTTCAATTTTGTGAGACTCGAACGTTTACTAGATGGTAATGCCGCCGAGTGACGCGCAAGTTGCGATTGATGCAAAACCACGACCGTATGCGCATCTTGCGTTTTTTTAAGGCGCTTAGAAACGCCATTTTTAATTGAATTTTTGAATCGGCTTTACAAAAGCGAGAGCATCGAACCTGTCCTTTAATTTTAAGGATTGCGTGCTACGCTCGTATCGGTTTTCCGAAGCAGTGACCGCGTTGCGACGTAGCTGTATAAACGCGCCCATACATAAGCAATCCGAATTTATTCAATTGACTATTCAATCCGGGGGAAGTCCAGTTTCGACAGTTAACGTGGCGTGAGTCGTCGCGAAGAGCGAGCACGCTAAAACTATTCGTTTCTGACTGCAGCGAATACAACAAATGGCCACGCTCGATGCCGGGGTACTGCTTGCCGAACTCTCACCAGAAAGCCCTTGTGGGGACGATGTCGAGTACGACCCGCTGTTCCTCGAACTCGAACAGGCCGTTCACGGCAAACCGGATGTCCAGTATGGCGCAACCGTAGTCGCTGCCACGCCGCCGGACTGGAAGACAGCTCAGTCGCTTTCCCTCGAACTGTTCGGCAAGAGCCGCGACTTGCGTGTGGCCGCGCATCTTGCGCGCGCGCTGCTGCATCGGCAGGGCTTCGGGGGTCTTGCCGAAGGGCTCGCGCTGATCGAAGCGCTGCTCGAACAGCACTGGAATCATGTCCATCCGCAACTCGATCCCGACGACGACAACGACCCGACCGCGCGCATCAATGCGCTGACTGTTCTCGTCGATCAATCCGGCATGCTGCTGGACGTGCGCGATACGCCGCTTGTCGCTTCGCGCACGCATGGAATCGTCAGGCTGCGGGACATCGAATATGCGAACGGCGACGCGTCCGCGCCCGAGGGCGTCGAACCGTTGTCCCTCGCGTCGATCGACGCGGCGATCGCCGACGTGCGCGACGATGCCGTGCGCGTCGTCGCTGCGTTGCAGGGCGCGCGCAGCAGCAACACACGTATCGAAACGCTGTTGACGGAGCGCGTCGGCACGGCCCAGGCCATCGATCTGTCGCCGTTGTCGCGTCTGTTGCAACAGGCAGCGGGATTTCTTGGCGAGCGTGTCGGCGAAGCCGTGCCGCAAATCGCGAACGAAGCAGCGACAGGCGACGGAGAGACGGACGTGCCCGCGGGCACGGGCGCGCGAGCGAGCACGGGCGCGCCGCCGACGGGCGAAGTGAACAGCCGGCAGGACGTGATCCGGCTGCTCGACAAGATCTGCGCTTACTACCAGAAGCACGAGCCGTCGAGCCCGGTGCCATTGTTGCTGAACCGCGCGCGGCGTCTCGTGGACAAGAACTTCATGGAAATACTCGAGGACCTGGCGCCGGAAGGTCTTGGCCAGGCCCGGCAGGTTGGCGGTATCGATAGCTAGGGCCTGTTTAGATATGAAACGTGCATGCGAACGCCCGAAAGCGGCGGCAGGGCAAGGAGCAAGGAGCGCCCGTTTGGCCGAGCCAAACAAGCGACGCGCGACGCCGCCATGCGGCCGCTTTCGGGCGTTCCCGTGGAATAAATCCCAAAGAGGGTTGCCCCGTAAAGGGCCGCTCGCGGCGTCACGCTCCTTGCGAATATGCCCCGAAGGAAATCCCCTTGGGGGACGTCCAGTATTCGCTGCGTCGCAATCCTTGCGAGCGGCCCTTTACGGGGCAACGCATGCACGTTTCATATCTAAACAGGCCCTGTAGTCGTGGGGAGTTGATCAGCAACGCAACTGATACGCTGCCCCGTCTTTCGACGGTGCGGCGTCAACCAGGGGAACTGTCGTGGCCAAGGAAAGCAGCCAGAAATTCATCGCACGCAATCGCGCGCCGCGCGTGCAGATCGAATATGACGTCGAGGTGTATGGCTCGGAAAAGAAGGTGCATCTGCCCTTCGTAATGGGCGTGATGGCCGACTTGTCCGGGCAGCCTGCCGATCCGCTTGCGCCCGTCGCGGACCGCAAGTTTCTGGAGATCGACGTCGATAACTTCGATGAGCGCCTCAAGTCGATGAAGCCGCGCGTCGCGGTGCAGGTGCCGAACATGCTGACAGGCGAAGGCAACCTCGCCGTCGACATGACGTTCGAGAGCATGGACGACTTTTCTCCCGCTGCCGTCGCGCGCAAGGTCGATGCGCTGTCGAAGCTGCTGGAGGCGCGCGGCCAGTTGCAGAACCTGCTGACTTATATGGACGGCAAGACCGGCGCCGAGGAATTGATCGCTAAAGTACTGAACGATCCGGCCTTGCTTCAATCGCTCGCATCCGCGCCGAAGCCACAGGAATAAGCGCGACCAACAGTGGAGTCTGACCATGGCCGAACCCAATCCCCAGGAGCAGGTGCAGCAGGCAGAAGGCACGCTCGAAATGAGCGACTTCGCTAATCTGCTGCAAAAGGAATTCAAGCCGAAAAGCGAGAAAGCGAAAGAAGCCGTCGAGACGGCCGTGCGCACGCTCGCCGAACAGGCGCTGCGCGATACCGCAGTCATTTCGAGCGATGTTCTCGCGACCATCGAGGGCTTGATCGCGCAGATCGACAAGAAGCTGACCGACCAGATCAATCTGGTCATTCACTCGGAAGAGTTCCAGAAAGTGGAGAGCGCATGGCGCGGTCTGCACTATCTGGTAAACAACACCGAGACCGACGAGTCGCTGAAGATTCGCGTGATGAATATTTCAAAAGGCGAGTTGTACAAGACGCTCAAGAAATACAAAGGTACTGCATGGGACCAGAGCCCGTTCTTCAAGAAGCTCTACGAAGAAGAGTACGGGCAGTTCGGCGGTGAGCCTTATGGCGCGCTCGTCGCTGACTATTACTTCGACAACAGCGGTCCCGATGTCGACCTGCTGACCCAGATCGCGAAGATCTCTGCCGCCGCGCATGCGCCGTTCATCGCAGGCGCGGACCCCGCCGTCATGCTGATGGATTCGTGGCAGGAACTGGCCAATCCGCGCGACCTGACGAAGATCTTCCAGACCCCCGAGCATGCCGCGTGGCGCTCGTTGCGCGAGTCGGAAGATTCGCGCTACATCGGTCTCGCGATGCCGCGCTTTCTTGCACGCGCGCCCTATGGCGCGAAGACCAACCCCGTCGATGAATTCGACTTCGAGGAAGACACAGCGGGCGCGGACAGCGGCAAATACGCATGGGCCAACGCGGCCTACGCGATGGCGACCAATATCAACCGCTCGTTCAAGATGTACGGCTGGTGCTCGCGGATTCGCGGCATCGAGTCGGGCGGCGCCGTCGAGGGCTTGCCGGTGCATTCGTTCCCGACCGACGATGGCGGCGTCGACATGAAGTGCCCGACGGAAATCGCCATCAGCGACCGGCGCGAAGCGGAACTGGCGAAGAACGGCTTCATGCCGCTCGTGCACAAGAAGAACTCGGACTTTGCTGCGTTCATCGGCGCGCAATCGTTGCACAAGCCCGCCGAGTACGAAGATGCCGATGCCACGGCGAATGCGAATCTCGCCGCGCGGCTGCCGTATCTGTTCGCATGCAGCCGCTTTGCGCACTACCTGAAGTGCATCGTGCGCGACAAGATCGGCAGCTTCAAGGAAAAGGACGACATGCAGCGCTGGCTGCAGAACTGGATCTTGCAATACGTCGACGGCGATCCCGCTCATTCCAGCGAAGAGTCAAAAGCACGCCGGCCGCTTGCCGCCGCCGAAGTCGTGATCGAAGAAGTCGAAGGCAATCCCGGCTATTACACGTCGAAGTTTTTCCTGCGTCCGCATTACCAGTTGGAAGGCCTGACCGTGTCATTGCGGCTGGTCTCGAAGCTTCCGTCCGCCAAGGCGGCATGACGGAATTCCGTTGTTACCGACGAAACGTTTTTGAGTGGAGAAGAACATGGCCGTCGATATGTTCATGAAGCTGGGCGACATCAAGGGCGAGTCCCAGGACAAGACCCATAAGGAGGAAATCGAAGTGCTCGCGTGGAGCTGGGGGCTGAGCCAGAGCGGCACGATGCACATGGGCACGGGGGGAGGCGCAGGCAAGGTGAACGTGCAGGACCTTTCGTTCACCAAATACGTCGACAAGGCGTCGCCGGCGATCATGGCGGCCTGCTGCAAGGGCTCGCATATCGAATCGGCAGTGCTGACCGTGCGCAAGGCGGGCGGCGACAACCCGCTTGAGTACTACAAGGTGACGCTGACCGCGTTGCTGGTCAGCTCGTACTCGACGGGCGGCTCGGGTGGCGAAGACCGTTTCACCGAAAACGTGACGCTGAACTTCGAGAAGTTCCATGTCGAATATCAGCCTCAAAACGCGAAGGGAGCGAAGGAGGGCGGCGTCGTCGAGGTGAAGTGGGACATTCCGAAGAACGACGCGACCAACTAGACGGGGGCAGCGTGCCGTGCCGCAATCGAACAGCGCTGTGGCACGGCAACGCGATGGCGTGGGCAACGGCGTCCCGTCTCGCGCAGTTGCACGCCGTTGCGCGCAATTGCATTTGATCCGGCCTGACGGAGCGAATTGACATGACCGCAGAGGAAAGCTTGCGTGAAGGCGATCTGGACGAGAGCCTGCGCCAATTGCAGATGCAGGTTCGCAACGATCCGTCGAAGGCGTCCCTTCGCGTGTTCCTGTTCCAGTTGCTCGCGGTGCAGGGCTCGTGGGACCGCGCGCTGACTCAATTGAACGTCGTCGGCGATCTCGACGCCGCCGCGCTGCCGATGGTGCAGGCCTACCGCGAAGCGTTGCAATGCGAAGCGCTGCGCGAGGAAGTCTTCAACGGCACGCGCGCGCCGCTGATTTTCGGCGAGCCGACGGGCTGGCTCGCGTTGCTCGTCGAAGCGTTGCGGCTCGATGCGGCGGGTGATGGCGCAGCAGCCACGGCCGCCCGCGAACAGGCGCTCGCCGACGCGCCCACCACCTCGGGCAGCATCAACGGCGAGCCGTTCGAATGGATCGCCGATGCCGACGGCCGGCTCGGACCCACGCTTGAAACGGTGCTCAACGGCCGTTACTACTGGGTGCCTTTCTTCCGGATCAGGCGCATCGAGATCGAAGCGCCCGTCGATCTGCGCGACCGCGTCTGGACGCCCGCGATCTTCACGTGGGCCAACGAAGGCCAGGCAGCCGGACTGATTCCGACTCGCTATGCGGGCACGCTGGCCCACAAGAGCCACGCGCTATGGCTCGCGCGTCTGACCGAATGGATCGGCGGCGAGGCGGCGCAAGCGCGTCCCGTCGGGCAACGGATGCTGACGACCGACGTGAACGACTATGCGCTGCTCGATATCCGCACCATCGAACTGGCGGTCGACGCACCGCCTGGCAACGAGGGCGGTGCAAGCGCCGCACCGGATCATGGCTGAGTCGAGCACGCGCGACCGGTTGCAGCCCTCGCTGCTCGACCGGCTGACCGACTACGAGCCGGAGGTGAAGCAGGAGGCGCGCGAGCGCCGCGTGCTGTCGATGCGTGCGCTGCGCCAGAGCGTGCAGCGCGATCTCGCGTGGCTCCTGAACGCGAACGGACTCGCTTCCGTGCAGGAACTGTCGGGTTATCCGTATGTGAGCACGTCGGTATTGAACTTCGGCTTTCCGGACATCGCGGGCAAGACGGCCTCGGGCATCGATGCCGCGAAACTCGAAAAGCACGTGCGCGACGCGATCTGGGCATTCGAGCCGCGCATCATCCGCGACACGGTGCGCGTGACGGCCGTTCAGAACGAAGAAACCACGGGTCGCCACAATACCGTGTCGTTTCTGATCGAAGGAGACTTGTGGGCGCAGCCGTATCTGGAGCGGCTCTACTTCAGGACCGAGCTCGATCTCGAAGCCGGCGAAATCAGAGTGATCGACCAGAGCGGGGCACGTTGAATTCATGAACCCCGAACTGATCAAGTACTACAGCGAAGAGCTCCAGCATTTGCGCGAGATGGGCGGGGAGTTCGCGAAGGAATATCCGAAGGTCGCCGCGCGCCTCGGGCTGGAAAGCCTCGAATGCGCGGACCCGTATGTCGAGCGCCTGCTCGAAGGGTTCAGCTTTCTCGCCGCGCGCGTGCAGATGAAGATCGATGCCGAGTTTCCGCGCTTCACGCAGCATCTCGCGGAACTGGTCTATCCGCACTATCTCGCGCCGACGCCGTCGATGGCCGTCGTGCAGATCCAGCCCGATCTGAGCAACCCCGGCCTCGCGGAAGGCGTGAAGGTCGCGCGTGGCAGCGCGTTTCGCAGCGTGCTCGACAAGAACGGCTCGACGCGTTGCGAATATCGCAGCGCTCACGACCTGACGCTATGGCCGATCGAAATCGCCGATGCAAAGTTCTTCACGCATTCGGGCTCGCTCGGCGGCATAGATATCGCGCTGCCGCCCGGTGTGAAAGCAGGCCTGCGGCTGCGTCTGCGCGCGACGGGTGGCCTCAGGATCAACCAGTTGAAGCTCGACAGGCTGGTGCTGTATCTGCGCGGCGCCGACGCCTTGCCGACCCGCACCTATGAGCGCCTGCTCGGCTCTGCCGTTGGTGTCGTCCTGATGCCCGTCTCGCGACCCGCAACGTGGCATGCGCAACTGCCCGCAACGGCCGTCGTGCCCGTCGGCTTTGCGCAAGACGAAGCGTTGCTCCCGATCAGCAAGCAGTCGTTCCAGGGTTATCGGCTGCTACAGGAGTATTTCGCGTTCGCGCAACGCTTCATGTTCGTCGCGATCGATGGCTTGCAGCCGGCGCTGCGCCGTTGCGGCGACAACGAAGTGGAAGTGATCGTGTTGCTCAAGCGCGGCGATCCGCTGCTCGAACAGTCGCTCGACGCGTCCAACTTCGCGCTCTTCTGCACGCCCGCGATCAATCTGTTTCCGCGCCGGACGGACCGCATCGCGCTGTCCGGCGAGCAGTTCGAATATCACGTGATCGCCGATCGCACGCGGCCGATGGACTTCGAGATCTATTCGATCGACGAAGTCACCGGCTATGGCGCGGGTGCCGCCGCCGAGCAGAAGTTCGACGCGTTCTATCACGCGCGCGATCTCGGCGCGGGCCACGGCGCGAGCGCTTACTACCAGGTGCGGCGGGAGAAGAGGCTGCGTTCGTCGCGGCAGGCCGAACGCGGACCGCGCACGAGCTATCTGGGCAGCGAGACGTTCATCGCGCTCGTCGACGCGGCGAATGCGCCGTTTCGCGGCGATCTGCGCCAGCTCGGATTGCAGGTGCTCTGCACGAATCGCGACTTGCCGCTCACGCTGTCGATCGGCAGCGGCCAGAGCGACTTCACGCTCGATGTCGAGGCGCCCGTCGAGAGCGTGCGCTGCGTGAGCGGCCCGAGCCGCCCGCTGCCGTCGTATGCGCATGGCGCCGTCGCATGGCGGCTGCTGAGCCATCTGTCGCTGAACTATGCATCGCTCGTCGATAGCGACGCGAAAGAGGGCGCCCGCGCGTTGCGCGACCTTCTGAGCCTCTATTGCCCCGTCGGCGACCCGGCGACACAGCGGATGATCGAAGGCATGCATTCCGTCGAGTCGCATTCGGTGACGCGACGCCTGCCGTTTGCAGGACCGATCGTGTTCGGCCGTGGCCTTGCAATCACGCTGACACTCGACGATGCCGCTTTCGAAGGCGCGGGTGCATTTCTGCTCGGCGCCGTGATGTCGCACTACTTTGCGCAATACGTGTCGATCAATTCGTTCGCCGAGACGGTGGTGAGAACGCTGTCGCGCGGCGAGATCATGCGCTGGCCAGCGAGAGGCGGACAATGCCTGACGCTCTGACCTTGCTGCGCGAACTCGAAACACACGCATGGCGCTTCGATTTCTTCCAGGCCGTGCGGCTCATCGAGAACGCCCATCGCGACAAGCCGCGCATCGGGGAATCGCTGCGCCCGCGCGACGATGCCGTGCGCTTTTCGCAGGAGCCGGAACTGATCTTTCACCCGGCGACGCTCGCCGCGCTGATCCCGTCGCGTGATGGACACGCGGCTCGGCTCGCGGTGAATTTCATGGGCCTCTTGGGGCCGAACGGGCCGATGCCCGTGCATGTGACCGAATACGTGCGCGACCGCGCGCGCAACGCGAACGACCCGACGTTCGCGCGCTTTCTCGATGTGTTTCATCACCGGATGGTGTCGCTGTTCTATCGGGCGTGGGCCAATGCACAGCCGACCGTGAGTCTCGACAGGCCGCAGCACGACCGCTTTTCGGTGTATGTGGGCAGCACGTTTGGTCTCGGCGAAGCGGCGCTGCGCGAGCGCGATGCAGTGCCCGATTTCGCGAAGCTGCACTTCGCCGGACTGCTCGCTGCACCGACGCGTCCCGCAGCGGGCCTGCAACTGATTCTTGCGCGCTTTTTCCATCTGCCCGTGCGTATCGAGCAATGGGTCGGCCACTGGATGCCGCTGCCGCGCGACACGCTCTCGCGGTTGGGCGCGCGCGACGGATCGTCCGCGCTCGGTGTATCGACGCTGCTCGGCGCGAGCGTGTGGGATTGCCAGCACAAGTTTCGCATCGTCATCGGCCCGTTGACGCTCGCCGATTACGAGCGCTTCCTGCCAGGCGGCGAAAGCTTGCGCCGCCTGACCGACTGGGTACGCAACTACGTGCGCGACGGCCTCGACTGGGACCTGAACCTGTGGCTCAAGCAGGAAGATGTGCCGCGTCTCGCGCTGGGCCGCCGCGCGCGGCTCGGCTATACGAGCTGGCTGCTGGGCGGCCCCGCCGTGCAGGATCAGCGTCAACTGAAGCTGCATCCCGCTTCACATTCTTCTTCGTTGTCCGGGCGGCCCGGCGAACCCGAGCGTAGCGACGCGCACACGCGCCAGCCGGACCCCCAACACTCATCCAAGGACTAGCAAAATGGCCGAAATCAAACGTGCAGCGTTGTTCGGCAAGCTGAACAAGCTGGCCTATCGTGCGATCGAAAGTGCGAACGTGTTCTGCAAGTTGCGCGGCAATCCGTATATCGAGCTCGTACACTGGTTCCATCAGATCCTGCAATTGCAGGACTCGGATCTGCATCGCATCGTGAAGCACTTCGGCGTCGAGCCTTCGGCGCTGGCGCGCGACCTGACGGATGCGCTCGACCGGCTGCCGCGTGGCGCGGGCTCGGTCGTCGACATCGGATCGCAGGTCGAAGAGGCCGTCGAACGCGGCTGGGTGTTCGGCTCGCTGATGTTCGGAGAGTCGCAGGTGCGCACGGGGCATCTGGTCGTCGGCCTGTTGAAGACACCGTCGCTGCGCAACGCGCTGTACGGCATCTCGCGCCAGTTCGAGCGGGTCAAGCTGGAGGCGCTCGTCGACGAGTTCGACAGCCTGCTCGGCGGTTCGCCCGAAGCGGGCATGAGCGCGAGCGACGGCTTCCAGGCAGCGGGCGCGACACAGGGAGGCGATAGTGGCGGCGCTGTGCCGCCCGCCGCGATGGGCAAGCAGGAGGCGCTCAATCGCTTCACGACCGATCTCACTGAGCAGGCGCGCAGCGGCAAGCTCGACCCGATCGTCGGCCGCGACGAAGAGATCCGCCAGGTCGTCGATATCCTGATGCGCCGCCGCCAGAACAACCCGATCTTGACGGGCGAAGCGGGTGTCGGCAAGACGGCTGTGGTCGAGGGCTTCGCGCAGCGCATCGTCGCGGGCGACGTGCCGCCGACGCTGCGCGACGTGCAGTTGCGCACGCTCGACGTAGGCCTGCTGCAAGCGGGCGCGAGCATGAAAGGCGAATTCGAGAACCGGCTGCGCCAGGTGATCGAGGAAGTACAGGCTTCCGGGAAGCCGATCATTCTTTTCATCGACGAAGCGCACACACTCGTTGGCGCGGGCGGCGCGGCGGGCACGGGCGACGCCGCGAACCTGCTCAAGCCGGCGCTCGCGCGCGGCACGCTGCGCACCGTCGCCGCGACGACGTGGGCCGAGTACAAGAAGCACATCGAAAAAGACCCGGCCCTCACGCGGCGCTTCCAGGTCGTGCAGGTGCCCGAGCCCGACGAGACGAAGGCCATCCTGATGATGCGCGGCATCACGTCGACGATGGAGAAGCATCACAAGGTCCAGGTGCTCGACGAGGCGCTGGAGGCAGCCGTGCGGCTGTCGCATCGCTACATCCCCGCGCGCCAGTTGCCCGACAAGGCCGTGAGTCTGCTGGACACGGCTTGTGCGCGCGTCGCCGTGAGCCAGCACGCGACGCCGCCTTCCGTCGACGATTCGAGAAAGCGCATTGCCGCGCTCGAAACGGAACTCGCGATCATCGGGCGCGAGACGGCTGTCGGCATCGAAACGGGCGAAAGGCTCGCCGCGGCGACCGAGCATCTCACGACCGAGCGCGCGCGTCTCGAAGAACTCGAAGCGCGCTGGCAGGGCGAGAAAGAACTGGTCGAGCGCATCCTCGCGTTGCGCGCGCAACTGCGCAACGAGACAGGCAAGGTCGAAGGCGCGGCCAGCGCCGAATCCGCTGCATCCATCAATCCGGCCGCATCCGTCGATCCCGCCACGCGCGACGCGCGTCTTGCCGAACTGCGCGAACTGCAAGCGAAGCTCGCGCAGCATCAGGGCGAAGACCCGCTGATCCTGCCGACGGTCGACCAGCAGGCGGTCGCGTCCGTCGTGCAGGACTGGACGGGGATTCCCGTCGGACGAATGGTGCGCAACGAGATCGAGAACGTACTGAAGCTCGCGGAAAACCTGAACAAGCGGATCATCGGCCAGGGGCATGCGACCGAGATGATCGCGCGGCGCATCCAGACGTCGCGCGCGGGACTCGACAATCCGAACAAGCCGATCGGCGTGTTCATGCTCGCGGGCACGTCCGGCGTCGGCAAGACGGAAACGGCGCTGGCGCTCGCCGAAGTGCTGTACGGCGGCGAGCAGAACGTCATCACGATCAACATGAGCGAGTACCAGGAAGCGCATACCGTGTCGTCGCTGAAGGGCGCGCCGCCGGGCTACGTCGGCTATGGCGAAGGCGGCGTGCTGACGGAGGCCGTGCGGCGTCGTCCGTATAGCGTCGTGTTGCTCGATGAAGTGGAGAAAGCGCACCCCGACGTGCACGAGATCTTCTTCCAGGTGTTCGACAAGGGCTGGATGGAGGATGGCGAAGGGCGCGTGATCGACTTCAAGAACACGCTGATCCTGCTCACCACGAATGCGGGCACCGATCTGATCGCGAATCTGTGCAAGGACCCCGAGCTGATGCCCGAGCCGGAGGGCATTGCGAAAGCGCTGCGCGAGCCGTTGCTGAAGGTCTTTCCGCCGGCGCTGCTAGGACGCCTCGTCGCGATTCCGTACTACCCGCTGTCCGACGAGATGCTCGGCGCGATCATCCGCTTGCAGTTGGGGCGGATCGAAAAGCGCGTGCGCGCGACGCACAAGATTCCGTTCGCGTACGACGACGATGTCGTGAAGCTGATCGCGAGCCGCTGCACTGAACTGGAAAGCGGCGGCCGCATGATCGACGCGATCCTGACGAACACGTTGCTGCCTCACATCAGCAACGAGTTCCTCACGCGGATGATGAACGGCACCACGGTATCGAAGGTGCAGATCGGCGCGCGCGACGGCGAGTTCATCTACACGTTCGATTGAGCGCTTGCACTCAGACGGAGTTTGCATATGCCGCAGCAAGTCAGCATGGGAGCAACGTTGCAGTGCTCGTTCGGCGCAGCGCCATCGACGCTCGTCGTGCTGCCCGTGAACCGCGTGATGGGCGAAGGGCCGCCCGCCGCCAACATCATGGACCATGTGCCGCTCGTCAACATCATGCCGTTCGGCATGTGCAGCTCGCCCGCGAACCCGACCGTTGCCGCAGCGACGGCGGCCGCGATGGGCGTGCTCACACCGATGCCGTGCGTGCCCGCAACGGCGACGCCGTGGGTCACGGGCGCGCCGACCGTGCTTCTCGGCAGCCAGCCGTCGCTCGACAACGTCTCGAAGTGCATGTGCAACTGGGGCGGCGTCGTCACCATCGTCAACCCGGCCACCGTCAATACGATGATTCCGTGATATGACTACGCAAGACCCGCTCCGCCACATCACCGTCAGTTGCGCGCCTGCCGGCAGCGACCTGCTGTTCCTGCGCCTGACCGGGCACGAGGCGCTCGGGCGGCTCAGCGAGTTTCATCTGGATCTGCTCAGCACCAGCAACGATCTGAAGCCGGGCGATCTGCTCGGCCAGGATATCTCGATTGCCGTGTCCCTGCCCTCTGACGGCGAGCGGCAGATCAACGGCATCGTCACCGCGTTTCGCATCGTCGCGCCCGGCGATCGCACGCGCAACCGGATTGCGCGCTACGAGGCCGTCGTGCGGCCGCGGCTGTGGCTGCTCACGCGTGCGTCGCACAGCCGCTTCTTCCATGAGATGACCGTGCCTGACATCATCGCGAAGGTGCTGCAGGATTACGACATCGATATGAGCAACAAATGCTCGGCGACGTATCCGTCGCTGGAGCATTGCGCACAGTATCGCGAGACGGATTTCGCGTTCGTCAGCCGGCTGATGGAGCACGAGGGCATCTATTACTACTTCGAGCACAAGAGCGGCAAGCACACGCTCGTGATGACGGATTCAGCAGACGTGCATGCGTCGATCGATCACTACGCGACGATCGCCTATGACGGGTGGTACGAGCCGGGCCACGAGAAAGAGTGCGTGTATCAGTGGTCGTCGGGTGCCGAGTTGCAGACGGGCAAGTACGAAGTGAACGAGTACGACTTCGAGAAGCCATCGTCGAGCAACCAGCAAGGGCTGCTGTCGCGCGCGACGCGGCCGAAGGTCTACGATCCGCCCGTATACACGATGCAGGAGCACCTGAGCGGCCACATCCAGTCCGGCGACGGCGACCGTTACGCAAAGGTCGGCGTGGAGATTCGCCAGGCCCGCAACGACAGCATCAGCGGCCGGTCGAGCGCGCGCGGCGTGTGGCCGGGCGGGCTGTTCAAGCTGCAAGGACACGCGTGCGATGCTCAGAACCACGACTATCTGGTGGTCAGCGCAGAGTACGAAATCAATTCCGACACGTACGTATCCACCTATAACGACAACCGCGGCGACAAGCGTAACGACAACCGCGGCGACAAGCGCGCGCTGCCGTTCTTCGATTGCAGCTTTGCCGCGCTGCGCAAGGAAAACCAGTTCCGCGCCGAACGCATCACGCCGCGGTCCATCGTGGCAGGCCCGCAGACCGCGATGGTGGTCGGACCCGACGGCGACGAGATTCTCACCGACAAGTATGGCCGCATCAAGGTGCAGTTTCATTGGGAGCAGTTCGCACCGCCCGCCGATGCGGCCGCGAGAATGAAGCGCTGCTGGGTGCGCGTATCGCACGACTGGGCAGGCAAGCGCTGGGGCACGTTCTTCATCCCACGCATTGGCCAGGAAGTGCTCGTCGATTTCATCGAAGGCGACCCTGACCGGCCGCTCGTCACCGGCTGCGTGTACAACGCGAACACGATGCCGCCGTACGACCTGCCGGCGAACGCCGCGCTGTCCACGCTCAAGAGCAATTCGACCAAAGGCGGCGGCGGGTTCAATGAAATGCGCTTCGACGATACGAAGGGCAGCGAGCAACTGTTCTTCCACGCGGAAAAAGACCATGAAACGTGGATCAAGAACGACATGCTGACGAACGTCGGCAACGACCGCCATCTGAAGGTGACGGGCAATGAATTCATTGCGGTGACGGGCGCGCGGCACGACAGCGTAACGGGCGATCGCAACGCGAAAGTGCAAGGCAATGACTCGCTGAACGTCAGCCAGAAGTTGCAGGAAAAAGTCGGGATGGACTACGCGATCGACGCGGGCATGAACATCCATATCAAGGCGGGCATGAACGTCGTAATCGAAGCGGGCGTGAGCATCACGCTCAAGGCAGGGGGCGCGTTCGTCGTGGTGGGGCCGGCAAGCGTCGCGGTATCAGGCACGCCGATCCTGTTGAATTCGGGTGGCTCGGCGGGATCGGGCAGCGGCTCGTCGCCTGCTGCGCCCACCGATCCGAAGGACGCTGATGATGGTACGAAGAAGCTCAAGTGATGACGGGATGCGTGGATGATTTGCAGGGGATCAGGCGGTCTGCATGGGACTGGAGTAAGTGCTAAAGCACTAACTCCAGCCGACAGCTAAAGCGCCAACTCTGGTCGACCGCGCTGCATGGGACCAGAGTAAGGTGCTCTGCATGGGACTGGAGTAAGTGCTAAAGCACTAACTCCAGCCGACAGTTCAAGCGCCAACTCTGGTCGACAAGCCAAGGGGATGATAGAGGTGAGCAATCCGGTTCTTTCGTTGCGCGTCGCGCGTTTCAATGACGAGCCTGTCGCCGAGCCGATCGCGGTCGAGTTCGGCACGGCGGGCGGCACCATTGGACGCGCAACCGACTGCACGCTGGTCCTGCCCGATCAGCAGCGCGCGATTTCGCGCGTGCACGCGCGCATCGAGTTTCGTGACGGCGAGTATCTGTTGTGCGATCTCGGCAGCAATCCGAGCGTGCTGAATCAGCGCGCGCTCGGCGGCACGCGCGAGGCCCGGCTTGCGAGCGGCGACCGGCTGATGATCGGCACGTATCTGCTCGAAGTGTCGATCGGCGAACGCGTCGCTGGCGCGCGCAGCATGACGGGGGCGGGGCTGCCCGATCCGCTGGCAGCTGTGAAGGTGCTCGGCGAACCGTCGCCCGCCGACGCGCAAGGCGATCCGTTCGGCCTCGGCGCGCTCGATCCGCTCGGACAGCCCGCCTTCGGCGAGCGCAAGCCGATTGCGACGGGGCCGCGCTATGCAGGCTCTGAAAGCGATCACGTCGCGCCGGAGTTTCAGGCGTTCTCCGCGCCTGTGGCGTCGGCGCCTCTCGTGCCGCCAGCGACGCCTGGCGCGTTCGGTTCGTCTGCGTCGCCGGCTGCATCGCCGGGAGGCATTCCCGCCGACTACGATCCGCTCGCGGATGCGCTCGCGCAATGGGAGTCGTCGCCGCGTCCTGGCGGCGCGCCTGCCGTGGCCGCACCTGCATCGCCGGTGTTTGCGCCGCCACCCGCGCCCGTGTTTGTGTCCGCTCCGGCGCATCCGGCTCAGAGCGCAACGCCGTCCGCTCCGGCACCTGCACCTGTGTTTCAACAGGGACCGACGGGCTTGCCAGCCAGCCTGCTCGACGATGCCGCGGCGAGTGGCCCAGCGACGCCATTCGACGATCTGCTCGCGCAGCCCGCACAGCACGCGCCTCTCGAAGATCCTACCGAGGTCGCGCCCGTTCCCGCGCCTGCGCCCGTCGCGCGTGAGCCTGTGCAGACGGCCGTGTTCGAACGGCAAGCGCCATCGCCTGCGCCATCGCCCGCACCTGCCGCGACCACTGCCACGATGCCAGCACACGCCCCCGCACCATCGAGCGAACACGAAGCACCGCGCCCCGCGCAAGCGTCGGGCGACGCATACGCCGCGCTACTCGAAGGACTCGGCCTCGATCCTTCGCGCGCGCCCAATCTTCCGCCCGCCGATCTTGCGCGTCTCGTCGGCGCGATGCTGCGCGACGCGCTGCGCGGCACGATGGCCGTGCTTCGCGCGCGCTCGATGACGCGTCGCGAGGCGCGTCTCGACGTCACGCTGATCGTCGCGCGAGACAACAACCCGCTGAAGTTCTTCCCCGATGTCGACAGCGCACTCGCGCAGATGCTGACGGGCCGCGGCGCCGGTTATCTGTCGCCGGCGCAGGCGCTGGAGCGCGCGTTCGACGACATCGAGTCGCACGAACTGGCCGTGATCGTCGGCATGCGCGCGGCGCTCGCGGAAGTGCTCGCGCGCTTCGATCCCGCGACGATCGAGGCCCAGTTGAAGGAGGGCGGCGTGATCGACAAGGTGCTGTCCAACCGCAAGTCAAAGCTTTGGGACCTGTTCGTCGAACGGCATGAGAGCGTCGCGCGCGAGGCGCAGGACGACTTCCAGCGCCTGTTCGGCAACGCGTTCAACGATGCGTACGAAGCGCAGATCGATGCACTGCGCGCCGCGCGCAAGAACGGCAAGACAGACCCGTCGGACAACCGCTGATCATTTTCGCCACGAGAACGCCACTAGCTAGCGACAACAAACATGTCCTGGAACAGCAAAGTCATCTGGTCGGAGGGGATGTTCCTGCAGCCTCAGCATCTGCAGCAGCACGACCGCTACTTGCAGACGCAACTGGAAACGCGGGCTGCGGGACTGCGTCCGTATAGCTGGGGGCTGACGGCGCTCGAAATCGACGAGCAGTTGCTCAAGCTCGGCAAGGTCGCGCTGCTGTCGTGCGCGGGCGTGATGCCCGACGGCACGCCGTTCAACCTGCCCGCCGACGACGACCTCCCCGAGCCGCTCGATATTCCGGAAGGCACGCGCAATACGCTGATCGCGCTCGCGCTGCCCGTGCGCAGACCGGGCATCGCGGAAACGGGCAACGACGGGAGCGAAGAAAATTTCGCGCGGCACCGCGTGTCCGAACTCGAAATCGGCGACAGCAACGATCCGAATGCCGCGCCGGCGCTGATGCAGATCGGCAAGCTGCGCGTGCGGCTCGCGCTCGAACCCGATGTGGCGAATGCGTATGCGGTGCTCGGCGTCGCGCGCGTCGTCGAGCGCTTGCCGGATAACCGCGTCGTGCTCGAAGGCGACTACAGCGCGCCGTGTCTCGACTATCGCGTGGCGCGCCGGCTCGCCGCATTCGTCGATGATCTCGTCGGCCTGCTGCATCAGCGCGGCGAAGCGTTGGCCGCGCGTCTTGCGCAGCCGGGCGTGACGGGCGTCGCGGAAGTGGCGGATTTCCTGCTGCTGCAACTGATCAACCGGCACGAGCCGCTCGCCGCGCACCTGTCGACGATGACGGGGCTGCATCCCGAAGCGCTGTACGCGATCGCGTTGCAGCTTGCGGGCGAACTCGCCACGTTCAGCCAGCCGACGAAGCGCCCGCCCGCGTATCCCGTGTATCGGCACGACCGGCTCAAGGAAACTTTCGCGCCCGTCATCGACGATCTGCGCGCGTCGCTCAGCATGGTGATGGACCCGCACGCGGTACCGATTCCGCTCGAAGAGCGCAAGTTCGGCTTGCGCGTGGCGCTCGTGCCGGACAAGAACCTGTTCGCTTCGGCGATGTTCGTGCTGGCCGTGCGCGCGCAGATGCCCGCGGAAAACATCCTCACGGGCTTTGCGCCGCAAGTGAAGATCGGACCGATCGAGCGCATTCGCGATCTCGTGAACCTGCAGTTGCCCGGCATCGGGCTGCGCGCGCTGCCCGTCGCGCCACGCCAGTTGCCGTTTCATGCGGGGTTCACGTACTTCGAGCTCGATCGCGGCAATGATTTGTGGAAGCAGTTCGCGACGTCCGCCGGCATGGCGTTGCACGTCGCGGGCGAATTCCCGGGGCTGGCGATGGAACTTTGGGCCATCCGCCGCTGAAGAGGACTGACATCGTGACTCCAGATGAACCGCGCGGTCCGCTCGACGATCCCGGCGCGACGATCCTGATCCCGACGCCGGGCGGCGCGCGCGCCGCATTCGTGGCGGCCGCGGCGAGCACGGCGCCCATCGCGCCGAACGCGGGCGGCCTCAATCCGCTGCTGCGCGCGGCGAATCCTCTGCTCGAACTGGCCGTGCCGCTGCGCCAGTTGCCGACGCATCCGAACGTCGAAGAGTTGCGTACTCAACTGATCCAGATGATGCGCACGTTCGAGACGCAAGGGCGCGCGAGCGGCATCGACGACGAGAAGCTCGGCGCGTCGCGCTATTGCCTGTGCACGTTCCTCGACGAGTCGATTGCGAGCACGCCCTGGGGCGCGGGCATGTGGGCGAGCCGCAGCCTGCTCGTGACGTTTCACAACGAGGCGTCGGGCGGCGAGCGCTTCTTCCTGATCCTGCAGCGGCTCGCGCAGAACCCGGCCGCAAATGTCGATGTGCTCGAACTGATCTACGTCATTCTCGGGCTCGGCTTCGAAGGGCGTTATCGATTGATCGACGGCGGGCGCACGCAACTCGACACGATCCGCGAACGGCTCGAAACGATGATCCGCTCGCAACGCGGCGCCGCCGAACGCGACCTGTCCGTGCACTGGTTGCCCGTCAAGGCGGAGCGCAAGCCGCTGCTGCAACTGGTGCCATTGTGGGTCGCGGCCGCCGTCGCGTGCGTGCTGCTCGTCGGCGTGCATCTGGTGCTGAGCCTGCGTCTGAACGACGAATCGGACCGCGTGTTCGTCGCGTTGCACGGCGTGCGCGTCGCGCCACCGCCGCTCGCCGCCGCGAAAGCCGCGCCGCCGCCTGCGCTTGCGCCGAAGCTGTCGCAATTCCTCGCGCCCGAGATCGCACAGGGGCTCGTGCGCGTCGCCGAAAAGCCGGACAGGACGATCGTCGAGATCAACGGCGACGGGCTCTTCGCATCGGGCAGCGCCGAACTCACGTCGAGCTATCTGCCGTTGATCCAGCGTATCGGCGATGCGCTGAAGGATGTGCCGGGCAATGTCGTCGTCGCGGGACACACGGACAACCAGCGTCTGCTGTCGGCGCGCTTCCCGTCGAACTGGCACCTGTCGCAAGCGCGCGCCGATGTCGTGAAAGACATGCTGGCCGCGCGCGCGGGATCGCCTGGCCGCTTCACCGCCGAAGGCCGCGGCGACACCGAGCCGATCGCGCCCAACGACACGCCGGCAAACCGCGCGAAGAACCGCCGTGTCGACATCACCATTCTCGCGCCGGGGGCGGCATCGTGACTTCGTTCGCCATCTGCGCGCAACGCACGCAATGCACGCAACGCACGCAACACTGCGAGGGTCATCGCCCATGAAACTCCTTGGCTGGCTGAGGCGCCCGATCGTGCTGACGTTCCTCGGCGTGCTGGCGCTTGCGCTGATCGTGTGGATCGAAGGCCCGTTGCTGGCGTTCGCAGGCAAGGCGCCGCTCGAAACGGCGACGAGCCGCTGGATCGTGATCGTCGTGTTGTTCGTGCTGTGGGCGCTCTATTGGGGCGTGCGCTGGCTGATCGTGCGGCTCGCGAACGTGCGCTTTACGCGCGTGGTCGCCGAGGAGACGCCGCAGCCTGGCAAGAAGGAATCGGAGGCGGATGTCGCCGCGCTCAAGCAGCGCTTCGAAGAAGCGATGGGAATCCTGCGTAAGGCGCGCATCAAGGGGCGCTTCGGCAGCCAGTATGTGTATCAGCTGCCCTGGTACATGTTCGTCGGCGCGCCCGGCACCGGCAAGACAACGGCGCTGCTGCACTCGGGCCTCAAGTTTCCGCTCGCGGACCGGCTCGGCAAGCAGGCAGTCGGCGGCGTCGGCGGCACGCGCAATTGCGACTGGTGGTTCACCGACGATGCCGTGATGCTCGACACGGCCGGCCGCTACACGACCCAGGACAGTTTCGCCGAAGCCGATCAGGCCGCATGGGGCGGCTTCCTGCAACTGCTGCGCAAGTACCGGCCGCGCCGGCCGCTCAACGGCGTGATCGTCGCGCTGTCGGTGCAGGATCTGCTGCAACTGTCCGACACCCAGCGCGCGGTGCAGGCAGGCGCCGTGCGCGAACGTCTGAAGGAACTGTACGCGCGGCTCGGCATGCGGTTCCCTGTGTATGTGGTCGTGACGAAGTGCGATCTGCTGGCGGGCTTCGCCGAGTTCTTCGACGACCTCGGTCGCGACGAGCGCGAACAGGTGTGGGGCGTGACGTTCCCCTACGTCGCGCAAGGCGCGCCCGACGAAGCGCTGGCGTCGTTCCCCGGCGAGTTCGCCGGGCTGGAGAAGCAGTTGCAGGCGCGTGTCTTGAGACGCATGCAGCAGGAGACCGACACGCGGCGGCGCGCGCTCGTGTACGGCTTTCCGCAGCAGTTCGCCGGCCTCGAGAATGTGCTGACGTCGTTCCTCCAGGAGACCTTCAGCACGTCGCGCTTCGACGAAGCAGCGCTCTTGCGCGGCGTCTATTTCACGAGCGGCACGCAAGAGGGACGGCCCATCGATCGCGTAATGAGCGCCGTCGCGGCCGCGCTCGGCTTGCAGCGCCAGGTCGTGCTGCCCGATCCGGCGAGCGGGCGCGCGTACTTCATCACGCGGCTGCTGCGCGACGTCATTTTCCAGGAAGCGGGACTGGCGGGCACGAACCCGAAACTGGAGCGCCGTCGAACGTGGTTGCAGCGCATCGCACTCGCGCTGATCGGCGTCGCGGTGGTGATCGCGCTGGTGCTGTTCTTCATCAGCTATCAGCGCAATCGTGCGTATATCGCCGATGTCCAGCAGCATGTGAGCGCATTGCAAAAGCTCGCGCAGAGCACGCGGCCCGGCGACGATCCGCTCACGCTGCTGCCGTTGCTCAATGCCGCGCGCGATTTGCCGGGCGGCTACGCGGATCGCGACAGGAGTGTGCCGTGGCTTTCGCGGCTCGGCCTGTATCAGGGCGACAAGCTGGGCCTCGAAGCGCAGGCGAGTTACAGGCGGCTCCTGAAGCAAACGCTATTGCCCCTCGTCGTGCGCAGAATGGAAGAAGAGCTGCGGCGCGGCGATGCGAACAATCCCGACTTTCAGTACGAAGTGCTGCGCGCGTATCTGATGCTCGGCGATGCGTCGCACTTCGACGCGGATTCCGTCCGTCTGTGGGCCGACATCGACTGGCGGCGCGGACCGCTGCGCGATGCGAGCGACGATCAGCGCAACGATATCGACGGTCATCTCGCCGCGCTGTTCCAGCCCGCGCTGTTCGATGCGTCGCTGCCGCTCGACAAGAACCTGATCGCGCAGGCGCGCACGAACCTCGCGAAGATGCCGCTTGCGCAGCGCATGTTCAACCGCGTCGCGCGCGATCTGGAGCAGACGAAGCTGCCTGAGTTCAGCATCGCGTCGGCGGGCGGACGCAATGCCACGCTCGTGCTCGTCAGAAAGAGCGGCGCGCCGCTCACGCGCGGCGTGCCGGGCGCTTATACGCGGGCGGGCTATCAGAAATTCGGTCAGCTACGCGACGCTGCCGTGGTCGATGTCGCGCGGGACGACTGGGTGCTCGGCCGTGAAGAGTCCGTGTTGACGCCGAACGGCATCGATGACCTGAAGTCCGCGATGACGCGGCTCTACTACGACGAGTACATCCGGCAGTGGGACGCGCTGCTCGCGGATGTCGACGTGGTGCCGTTCGATGGCGTCGAGAAGGGCGCGCGCGTCGCGAACCTGCTCGCCGCGCCCGATTCGCCGTTGCGTGCGCTGATGCTCGTCGCCGCTCAGGAGACGACGCTCGGCACGGTCAAGACGGGCGGGTCGCTGGCCGGGCAGGGCGCCGCCGCGCTCGGCAACAAGCTCGATGCAGTGAAAAAGCGGCTCGAAAGCGCGCTCGGCAATCAGCCTGACGAAGCGCCGCCGCCGACCGCGCAGGTCAATCCCGTCGATGCGCACTTCCAGGCGCTGCACGATCTCGCGGGCAAGCCGGGCGCGGCGGGGCCCGTGCCGCTCGATACGCAGCTCGCGGCGCTCAAGGACGCGGCGTCGTATCTCGAAGCCGCCGATTCCGCGCGCAAGCAGGGACTGCCCGCGCCGCCCGGCGATGCGCTGAACAAGCTGAAGCTCGCCGCGCAGGGTGCGCCCGCGCCGCTCGCGAACGTCGCCGACGACATCGCGAACGGCGGCTCGATGCTGATGATCGGCGGCGAGCGGGCGCGTCTGAATGCGCTGTGGCAGGCCAATGTCGCGCAGCTTTGCCGGCAGGCGCTCGATGGCCGCTATCCGCTGGTGCGCGGCTCAAGTCGTGATGCGGCATCCGACGACTTCGGGCGGCTACTCGGGCCCGGCGGTCTGATCGACGATTTCTTCCAGAAGAACCTCGCGACGCTCGTCGACATGTCGGGGCCGCAGTGGCGCTGGCGCAATGGCGCCGATTCGTCCGGCATTCCGCAGGACGTGCTCGCGCAGTTTCAGCGGGCCGCGCAGATCAGGGATGCGTTTTTCCGCGCGGGCGGGCGCGACGTCTCCGTGCGCTTCTCGCTCAAGGTGCTCGATATCGATCCCGCGATCGATCACGCCACCATCGACATCGACGGGCAGCAGCTGGTTGCCGCGCATGTCGATCAGTCGATGGTGTTCCAGTGGCCGAGCGGCAAGGGCACGGGACAGGCGCATGTCGATTTCGAGCCGTCGGGCGACGCGTCGGCGCCTCGGGCGGATGGGCCGTGGGCGCTGCTGCATCTGGTCGACGACGCGCGCTTGCAGCCGACTGCGCAAGCGGACCGGTTCAAGATGACCTTCGATTCGGATGGACGCACGCTCGTGCTTCAGCTCGACGCGAGCAGCGTGACGAACCCTTTCCGTCGAGGAATATTCGATCAGTTTCGCTGTCCTGACCGGCTATGAGCGAGTTCGCAGGAGAAGGGCCTGGTTTTTTCGGCAAGGTGCGCACGCATGGCGACTTCGTCACGCGGCGTCTGCCCGCCGCGTTCGTCGCGCCGTGGGACGCGTGCCTGCAGCAGGGCATGCTGTTCGCGCAGCGGTGGTTCGATGCGCAGTGGCTGCCCGTGTATCTGAATGCGCCCGTCTGGTGCTTTGCGCTCGGCGCGGGCATCTGCGGCGAGTCGGCTTGGGCGGGCGTCGTGATGCCGGGCGTCGACAGAGTGGGGCGTTACTTTCCGTTCACGATCGCGGCGCCGATTGCGTGCGGCGATGCGACCGGATGGCTCGTCGGCGCGCAGTCCTGGTACGACGAGGCGACACGGCGCGCATTGTCGACGCTTGCCGACGATTTCGTGCTCGAGTGCTTCGATGCGGAACTCGATGCTTGGGGGCCGCCTATGGTTGCATCGACAACAAATGATGCGCCCGCATGGCGGCTGTGTCCGATGGAACAGGCGCAGGCGGACAACATGCAGCCAGTCGCCACGCAAAGCGGCTTCTCTGCATTGCTGGCTGTTTGCACGGAGATGGGATCGAGCGCGTGGTGGACGCAAGGATCGAGCGCGGTGCCCGCGTCGCTGTTGTGCGGACGGGGACTGCCCGATGGCGAGCGCTTCATCGGCCTGCTCGACGATGCGCGCAGCGGCTGGCAGTCGGTTGTGAAATTGCGCGAATGAAAGCGGATGACAGCGGGCGCAAGCTCGCACGCGTGTGGACAGGTCAAGCGTTGATCGGAGGTCGCGATATGTCTGGCTCAATCATTTCGTTTGTAGACGGGCGCACGGCACGCAGGGCGGTGACGATGGCGCTGTGTGCGATCGCATGCGCGCATCTCGCCCATGCAGCGGACCCGGTCGTCAAGGAGCAGGACATCGACGAACAGTCGGTGACCAGGGCGCTTGCTCCCGAGGACAATGGCGACAACATCGTCACGCGTGGGTTCGTGCTGTCGAACAAGCAGCCCGGTGCGGCGGCGAAGCCCGCCGCTTCCGCGAAGCATCCGTCGCTGCAGATGCTGATCACGTTCACGACCAACTCGTCGACGCTCACCGATAGCGCGCAGACCGCGCTAGACAAGGTCGCTCACGCGTTGCAGTCGGAACAGTTGGCGGCCTATCGGTTTCGCGTCGAAGGGCATGCCGATCCGCGCGGCTCGGCGGATGCGAACATGAAGCTGTCGGAGGATCGCGCGGCTGCCGTCGTCGACTATCTGACGCACAAGGATGGCATCGCGCCGGAGCGTCTGTCGTCGGTCGGCAAGGGATCGACCGAGCCGCTGAACCGGCGCAATCCGATCGCGCCGGAAAACCGCCGCGTCACGATCGTCACCGTGACGGACTAGCGGCGATTGCGGGCGCCGGCGTCCATGAAGGCTTTTCTCACACGTGGCATCGGGCTCACGGCGGCATGCGCGTTGTCGTTGTCGACGATGGGATGGCTCGCCGGCGATGCCTGCGCGCAAGCTGGCGCCGCTGAACTCGAAGCGCAGAGCGAGCACGTCGAGATCAGACGCGTTCCGCTTGCGAGGCTCGAAGCATCGCTGCCGGGCGACGCGCGGCTCGTCCTCTTTGCGATCACCGACCGGCCAGGCCTTTATGTCATGCACGCGCCAGGCCTGGCCGGACAAGGCGCGATGTTTTCGCGGGTCGTCGCGCTCTTTGAACGCCGCGACATGCCGCGCGATCACATCGTCACGATGACGGAGATCGCCACTCACGCGCGGCGTTTCCGCACCAATGCAGCGGACCTGACGGCGGGCAACAACTTCAGCTCGACCGAACTCGCGCATTTCTTCGATCTGGCGCGCAGCCAGCATCTGACGCTGACGCCCGGCGAGCGCGCGCTGCTGCGCATCGCCGTGCAGATGGACCTGATCGGGGAACGCAACGGTAACTGGCAGGCGCGCAGCGCACGCGATTTTTTGATCACGATTCCGGGGCTTGGAAAGGGGCCGGGCGGCGAGATCATCGATGCGTCCGTGAGGGCCGCCATCCTCAGCCACGAACTGGGCCATTGGCAATATTTCTCGGACAACGCATACGCGCAGGCGTGCCGTTCGTTCTGGTGGCGCGAGCTTAGCTACGACCAGCGCGCGGAACTGACGCGCCAGCTGGAAGCGTTGGGCTATGACGCGAGCGACCGGATCGTCATCGATGAAGCGCAGGCTTATCTGCTGCATACGCCCGCGCCTTATATGCCGCTCGCCGACGTGCCCGGCCCGAATGGATTCGATGTCGCGGCGATACGCGGCAGGCTGAAGCAGAAAGTGGCCGAGGCCACGCGGTGACACGAGTCGATGCGATCGAGAGGTGCACTATGTCGACGCTCATGGAAAACGAACTGCAACGCAAAGGCGAGCACGCATTGACGCTCGTCGCGAATCGGATCAAGGCGCTCGGTGACCGGATGCGCGGAGCGACGGTTCAGATCGCCTGGATCGAGATCGACGAAACGAGGCTGTTCATTGCGGGCATCAATTCGTCGGCTGGCTTCAATGACAGGCAACGAGACGAAATGAAGCGACTGGGCATTCTCGAAGTGCCATGTCATCTGAAGGGCGTCGGGCGCGAAGAAGGTGGCGCCCCTCATGCGGAAGAAAACATGGCCGCTTACATCCACGATCGCGGCGGCAGGGGACTGCGATGGAGCCGGGCGGTGGTAGGGGGCGTATTCGATACGAGGCGCGGCTCTCAATCGTATGTATGCGCTGCGTGCCGTGCGATGGTCGAGCGCGTCGGTGGGGTCATCGAACCGGCGTTTTGATTGGTGCGGTTCTGATTTACGCGGTTCTGGGTTGTGCGGTTCTGGGTCGTGCGGTTCTGGTTCCCGAGGCAATTGCGCGGTTGGCGCGGCGGACGATGTCAGCAGTACGGTCAGTCTTCTAACAGGTCTCAACGAAATGACTCTGGGGGCATTCATTCTTTCAATGAATGCTGTTAAAGGCGAATTTGCGGGGCACGGTTACTTTTCTTTTGAGGGGCAAAATCATGGCATTGGCAGATAACATTCGGCTGGGCGAAAGCGCTGTCAGAGAGGTGAAGAGCCTGGGCGTTCTGGCTTGCAACAAACTCGCGGATCGCCTCAAAGCTGCGGGCGGCGTAGATAACGTGGTCTACCACGGCTACGACGATACTGCGGGACAGGGTGTCGACAGAACGCGAAACGCCGGTGCATGCGCGATGACAATCGGGAATATGCGCGGCACCGCGGAGCACGTGAGAAATACGAAATACGGTAACTGCTGGGAGCAGGCCATCATCGCCTTCGTTCATCTCTACGACAAAGGCCTGCGTCCGCTCGACCTGATGGCGTTCACAGCGGCCGGTTATGACCATGTGTGGGTCGGCATCGGCGTGCATCCGGGATGGCAGTCCAACAACCTGCGCTCATGGGGCCCCGACGCAGTCTGGTGCGATCCGTGGCAAGGCGACGGCGTCGTGTTCGCGGTCTCCGATCTGGTCAAGGGCGCCGTGCGCAATCTGAACGCCATCTACAAGTGCAATACCTGTGAGCTGGTGGAAGCAGGAATGCCGGAGTCGAAGATACGGGTCGATTGATGGCGGGTCGCGCAGCCGGGGGCCGTGCTTGCGGACGAAGACGACTTCACGGTGCACTATGCGGCGCTGCTCGAGCACTATGGCATGAACGGGACACGCAACAATCGCGGCCTGGGTCGTGAGTATGGCGTGGTAAAAAATATGTCGCCGTGACTCGCGATCCCCCTGTATTGCCTACCGGGTTGACGCGTTCACGACGACATAATTTCAGGCTGATACTGATATTCCACTGATCAACATTTGAGGGATTTCATGTTTGAGATTCTCTTTACGCGTCCGCATGCTCTTGCTGCCCTCACTCTCGCGCCCTGCGTGGAATCCAGGAAGCGCTTCCTCGTACATCGTCAGGAACTGCGTTATCCGCCTAAGTCGATCCGCAAGATAGCTTAGATCCTGCTGGTATTTTCACAGAGCTTTGATCTGTCCCGCCCGCGGTTAATAACGCACGAGGAAATCGCGTTTGCGGTTGACCATCGGATTCGACTTCTCCGAAGTGAGCGCGCGAACGAGTCACGCAGCTCACGTCCTTCGTCTCCAACTCGGATCGACACGTCGTCGATGGTCAACGATATCGTGCTTTGGAGTTGCACGGGGAGCCACCCGGCGCCTGTTATTGCCCGTGCTCAGCCGACGCGTGTGCCTTGGAAGCGCTCACGGGAGCTATGGTACCGAACAGTCCGTTGACCTCCTTGTTTGGACCTGCCGAGAAGTACAACGTATCCGAACTCGAGTTGCGGCCGCCACCGAGTGTCAGAGTCCACAGGCCGTCGATAGCCAGTGGACTGCCGTTTGCATCCTCCAGTTGATCGACGAACGTGCCGTCATCGTTAAAGACATTGATTCGGCCATTGCCGAAGTTGCCAATCAGGATTTTTCCGCTGAAGCGGCCGAACGCAAACGATGCGCGAGTGACTCCCCACGGTGAGTTGAGCGGCCCTCGGCTGGCGAAACGGCGCAGCAGGTGGCCGTCTGTATCGAATACATCGACGAATCCGAGACCTTCGCCTGCAACGTCGTCGTGCTTCTCCTTGTTCTGCTTTGCATAGGTGACGAAAAGGTCACCATCGATGTTCGCGATGCCAAACGGCGCGAATCCGGCCGGGATCTTTCGGTCGATGAAGCCGCCGTCCGTCGTCGCGGGCATGAACAAGCCTTTCGTTCCGCCGCTCGGCCCGAATACATCGATCTGCCCCGAACGAAAGTTCGTCGCAAACAGGAATACTCCTTTCGCGTTCACACCGACGACGAGACCCTTGTAGACGGCCCCGTTGGCGGCGGAGGGGGTGGCCGAGTTATCGACCGCGAGCACGGCATTGTTCGGCGGATTCAGCCCGCCGGCCCAAGCGGAAATCGTGCCGTCCTCGGTCGCAAAGATGAATACGGCCGGGATCGTGGTACCTGGCACGAGAAACGCCGGTGAGGGATTCCACACCATCCCGGTCGGCGCCGCGGGCGCGGTCTTCGGCGGATTGTTGGGAGAGAAGGGACGACATGCGCTGTCCGGTATGACATTGCCCGGCAGCGGGATGGAGACCTGCAGCGCCACCTTTGTCCCCGCGCCGTCATACAGCGTGGCGCAGCCGGTGGCGTTGTCGTTGATCCAGAATGGACTTGCTGCCGGACTGAACGCGATACCCCAGGCGTTCTGGAGCACCCCGTCGACCTTCGGTGCCGCGCCTGCCACGTTGGACACGAGTGGCGTGACGACGTAAGCATCATCGTCGGCAGCATGCCCGATTGTGAAACCGGCGGCGAGGACGATCACGGCCGCCGCTTTGAGACCCCAAGAGACCTGAGACATGACACCCTCCTTACTCTGACTGGTGAGAGATTGCTCCGCGAGCGAGCGCCAGGGAGGCTAAACGAACGCTGCACACCAAATATTCCGCTGTACGCCAAAAATTCTCGCTCTCACCGCCCATGCGTCTCGACCATACCGGCACTGCCTCGGCCAGTTTTAGTCCTTGTCCACTTCGGTCTTGCCCACGCATTGATGCCAGTTTCATCTGCGACATATTCAGAAGGTTTCGACACAGCCGTGCCCTGTCGCCGAGAAGGCAGCTATGAAGATGAACAGCTCGGCCGGATGGGTCGAGGCGAGCAGATCTGGCACAACCCGGCTGTCCGAGCACGTGACGAAGAGCGCATCAGGCGTCTGCGCGAGAGGCAGTTTGCTGAACTTCTCCGCGTATTGCGGGAGCATTTTCTCGCGGAATTCGACGATGCCCGTGATGGGTTTGCGCATGGATTGCCTCCCGGAAGGTCTAGTTGTTTGCAGTCGAGACTGGCGAACCCCTGCAGCGCAGACGGGGGTTCGCATTTCGCCAGAAGATCCGGACACTTGAGCGTTTCCTTTACGATACGACACCCGAACATCAACCCGGTCAATGAGACCTTGGTCCAACGGGTCGGGGACGTCGAGTCTCCGGGATGGCGTCTCGCGTTCGGGGCCGCGAATCGCCGTTCGTGTAACGATTTAAGCGCAAAACTCTCCTATCCTGTCATGGTCGATTCATCACGCCACGGCTGGCCTCGCAACCGCTGTTTGAACGCCTGTGCTTATGGACTATCTCCTCGCTCTCGCTGCCGACCCGGCCGTCTGGGCCGCGCTCGTGACCCTCGTAGTAATGGAGGTCGTCCTTGGTATCGACAATCTGGTTTTTATTTCAATTCTCAGCAACAAACTGCCGCCATCGCAGCGGGTGCGGACTCAGCGGATTGGCATCGCGCTCGCCCTCGTGATGCGTCTTGCGCTGCTTGGCACGGTTGCATGGATCGCGCACTTGACCCAGCCGGCGCTATCGCTCTTTGACCACGCCTTTGCCTGGCGCGATCTGATCCTGATCGGCGGCGGACTGTTTCTCGTCTGGAAGGCGACGGGGGAAATCCATCATCACGTCGCGAGCAATGAGGAGGGGCGTACCACAAGTACCGAGAGGCCTACACGTCTCACGTCACGCTCTGCAATCGGTCAGATTCTGGTGCTCGACCTGGTATTCTCGGTCGACAGCATCATCACCGCAGTCGGCATGACCGAACATGTGGTCATCATGTACATTGCCGTCATCGTGGCCGTCGCGGCCATGATGTTTGCAGCGGGTCCGTTGTCACGATTCATCGATCGCAATCCCACGATCGTGATGCTCGCACTGAGCTTTCTGCTGGTGATTGGCATGACGCTGATCGCCGAGGGCTTCGGCACGCACGTTCCAAAGGGCTATATCTACGCGGCGATGGCGTTCTCGGCGTTCGTTGAAGGCATGAACATGCTGGCAAGGCGCAAGAAGTGGAAGCGTGAACAACAAAGGGAGACCAAGGATTGCGCTCGTTAGCAGATGCGATACCGCAGCCGCACCGCTGTGTGGTATCCGCGAAGGTCATGAGCATTCAGGCGCTGCCATAACTCGCAGGGTTCTGCGGTGTCGGGAAAATTGACGGTTACTTTTGAAAGCGGTCGTCGAAGTTGCGTCAGCCCGAGTGGCCGTTGAGGGTCGAGAGTATGCTTCGCGCGGCATTAGACCTGACATTCACGGTTGTGGTGGTCCGAATGGCAGAAAAGCAAATCTGAAGCTGCCTCAGGAACGACGACTCCCAAATGTCTATAAAAGCCGAATCGTGCGCGCGGCTTGTTCGGCAGGGTCCGGGGTCTTCCTGCCCATGCGGTCGCAATGGTGAGCCATGCGCACATGCTTCGGAAAAGCGCTCTAAAGAATACCGTCCAACGCCTTGGCGAGCCCGGCGACCGCACCTTCGATGTCATGCAGTTTGTCCAGACCGAATAATCCGACGTGAAAGGTGTTGAAGTCTTCAGGCTCGCCGCATTGAAGCGGAACGCCGGGCGCGATCTGCAAGCCGGCATCGGCGAATCTCTTGCCCGATCGTATGCCGTCTTCGTCCGTGTAGGTGACCACGATGCCCGGAGCCTGGAAACCTTCGGCAGTCACGCTTTTGAAACCTGCGCCAGTCAAGAGTGAGCGAACACGCGTTCCGAGTTCAAATTGCTCCGCTCTCACTTTGTCGAAGCCGTATGCATCGGTTTTCTTCATGACATCGCGCAGCGTAGCGAGACTATCCGTTGGCATCGTGGCGTGGTACGCGAACCCGCCGTTTTCGTATGCCTCCATGATCTGCAGCCATTTGCGCAGATCGCAAGCGAAACTGGTGCTGGATGTTGCGTCGATTCTCTCGCGGGCGAGAGCGCTGAGCATGACCAGCGCGCAGCAAGGCGACGCGCTCCGTCCCTTTTGCGGTGCGCGCCGGAGGCGATGCAGTCCAGTACGAAGATGCCGCCGACGGCATGAACAGCGTCGGACATCGCGCGCGGATAAGCATTAGGCAGCATCATGCCGGACGCGGTTTCGACACTTCGTGTTCGTCGCGAACTGCCTTGCGACGGCTTCCATTCCGAAAGTCCCGCTGCCCGGGATAACAATGGCCGACTTTGCGTTGTAGACCCTTTTTCAGAGCCTTGGAAATGTCGCGCACGACTCCTTGAAAGAGCCGCGACATATGATTGATTGATCGGTCGGTGTACACGATTGAATATTCAAGGAGCCCCTCGTGGTCGACGTCGAGCAATGCCTATCTCACATCGATCGGCACATCATTACGACCGCATCCGCTTGAGTTCATCGATGCGCAGACGATAGCTTCGTAGCAGACATACTTTATCGCCGCACACGTTGCGAGAATTGCGAAGCCATGCTCGTTGATCCGCTCGCAATCGCGTCTTGTTAGCCGATTCTTTTATCTTTCGATGATAGAGCTCTGCCAATGTCTTATCGACACGGGAAAGTTCCGCATCCCCGCAAACAAGCTGCGCTTGAACGGATATGAGGTTGCTGCAATCAAGACTATGCATCAATGCAGCCTTCGTCTCGTATCGGGTTTCCAGCAAGCCCGGCTTGCATAGCCCTTGTAGCGACTTGCATGCAACGTTGCGCCCGACCCACGCCATGTCTTGCGCACCATATTGCTTGACGAAACGATTGATGGCGGCGTGGCTGACGCCCCTTTGCATTGCGTTTGCCGCGATTATTTCGTTGCAAAGCGAATCCTCGGCGTAGGTTCGCCCATCGCGCCGGTAACAACTATGAAAACCGAGCAGCCCGGCACCGACAACACTTCGGCGTTCTCCGGACGCGAACAGGATCGAAGCGCAAGCGGACGCGCATTTGGCATTATCTGGAACCGTTGTATAGACGCGTACCTTGTCCATTGCATCGACGACCCGGAAAGCGGCCTCAACATTTCCTCCGAGGCTATTTAAAACAAGGACAACGAGTCCTTCCTCATCGCGGTCAGCCATTTTGGCGACTGCGAGAAACTTCTCTGCATCACCTTCCTGAACCTTCCCTTCCCCGATAATCATCTTTAACTCAAGTTGTGGTTGGTAGTAGATCCTGAATTCCATCCCGAGCGCCAGACCGGGAAACATAAGCACAGGGAAACAAAGCCAGGAAAGCAACCGTTGAATGAATCCTGGCGCCGGCGCGTCCTTCGGCGGTGGGTGCCCGGTGCTGCGCATACACTTCTCCCCGGAATTTCACTGGCTTTCTGCAAGCTCGCACCCTACCGCATTATCCGCGAACGTGGCGCGGAACCACCGCACTCGGTGCAGTGTGCTTCGGCGGGACGATGCACACGCTCTTCGATGTTCGAGATGATCGGGCAGTGGCCTACGACAGACGCGCTCGCGACGTTGCCGAGCATTGCTTGAGGATGGCAGGACGTATGGCGGGCGCTCCGCGCGCGCTTCACCGTCGATCAACTGACGACAATCTTTGAGAACCCTCTTTGCCGGCTCGATGTCGACCGGCGTTGCTATTACGCGCGCAATCCCGGGAAGCACGACAGCGAGCCAACAGCCCGTTCGCCTGTGATGATCGGGCGAGACATGCGTGAAAAGAACAGTACATTGATGCCCCCGGCTGTGGATCGTCAGCCCCAAAGGACGGGACGGCTGGCTGCGCAAATCAGGGCGCTGCTGGCGGATGGCAGCGAGCGCACCGCCATGCAGATTGCGCAGCAACTGGGCACGAGTCGCAACGAGGTGCTCGTGGCCGTACGCGCGATGTTGGCCGATGGGGCGCTGCAGGTAACGCGACACGTTTCCGCGAATCATCGCGGCCGGGGGGCACGCGTGTTTGCGTGCGCCGGTACGGCCGCGAGGAAAAAACATGATGAGCGCGGGTTGTACGCGCCATGGCCGCAGGCGGACCCGGTGGTGACGACAGCCATCGATGCTATTGCGCGCCACAGGTGACGATGCTTCCTGGCGCCCGCTAACGGGGGGCCAAAAAGGCGCGGGCGGCGCCTTGACCAGGATTGCACTTTCAAGCGTCACGATCAGGTTGTTCAACGAGCGCGTCATCGCCGCCCGACTCGCGGGCGTCGCAGTGTCGAGAATGCGTCGCAACATGACCGGTAGGGGCGTGGCTGCCGCCATTGTGATCACGTGCGCTCGCGCGCTGGTCCGGTATGTGGTTGACCACAATGTACACGGCGTGTCGTTTGGTTTTGCCCTGAGTTTTAGGCCGATATTCGCCGGTTCATTGATCGGCAAGTTCTGTTTTTATCAAACGAAATAATCACGACCATTATTCTGTGAGTCGGTACACCGAGTATTAGCATCAAAAGCGCGATGAATGTTCTAACATCATATTGAGTCGACGCCGCAATTCGCTACAAACCCGTTTGCAATTGCCACCGGTCCAGACAGGGCCAATTTATCGGGACTCTGTCCTTCTGTCTGAAGAACTCGGCCATGTCCCTGTGGAACTAGCGACGAGCCAATGTTTCGGGCAGTCGACAAAAGCGGGAACTGTCTGCATCGTGTTCGCCAGTTTCGCATCTTAAAAGGTCTTCCATGAGGCGCGACACGTGCCGTCGCCCCGGATCGACTTTCGAGATTCCTACCGCTAATTCAGCGGACCGAATAGACTAGGTGAGAGCACGCCACCACACAGGGGGCTCTTATGAACGCCTTAAGGATTTACCACATTAGCGCTATCGCGGCGCTGCTGTGTTACCAGACTCTTGCGCAAGCGCAGCCCGTCGCGTATCCGGCCAAAGGCCAAAGCGCACAGAAACAGCAGCAGGACGAGGGACAATGTGCTTCGTGGGCCAAGTCGAAAACCGGCATTGATCCGACAGCTGTCGCCGCAACGCCTCCGCCTCCGTCTGGACCTGCGGTAGGCGGCGGAGAACGGGTTGGCGGCGCCGCTCGAGGCGCGGCGGGTGGCGCGGTCATCGGTGCGATTGCGGGCGACGCAGGTAAGGGCGCCGCCGTTGGCGCGGTCGCAGGAACGATGGGTGGCGGGATGCGTGCGCGCCAGAACCAGCGGAACGCGCAGGCAAACGCTGAGGCGCAGAAACAGAACGCCATGGGCGCATGGAACCAGGCCTATTCTGCCTGTATGAGCGGTCGTGGATACACCATGCACTGAGCGGCAAGTAACGGAGGCACACAAGCCTCGATAGGTCGTCCGGGGTTTCCCAGACGACCGTAATGCGAACACCGCTTTGTCCACGTGCGCTGGACGTCGTGCTGCAGACGCCCCCACCGGGCTCGGCGTAGCTTGTTTCCGGGCGGCCCATGACGAATCCACTACGCCGATTGCGTCAGATCGTAGATGCACTCTGCGCGGGGTGCCTGTTACTCGCCCTTAACGCATGCAAACAGTGCTTCGTCGTCTACGCGTGCTGATGACGCGTCGTTGCGCGCCCGTGCCGTGACGGCGGAAAGTCACGGTGTACGGGTGAGCGCAGCCGTGCTGAGTGCCGACGACAACGAGCGCATGTTCGGTACCAACCTGAACATAGCCGACGTACAACCGGTCTGGGTCGAGGTGACGAACAGAACCTTGCTTTATTTATGGATGTTCCGCACCGAAAACGGCGAGGGTTATTACTTGCCGTTCGAGTCCGCGTGGCCAGTACATACGCGACCCGGCGGAGCAGCGAAAGTGCACATCGACGACCGCTTCTATAAAGCGTCCTTCAAGAATCCGATCCCGCCGGGTGGCACCATGTAGGAATCCTTTTCACTAACCGGGTTGAAGGACTCAAATTCTGCAATATCGATCTGTCCGGTGATACCGAGGTCTTTCATTTCTCGCTCTTTTTGCCTGTGCCGGACGACGACGAAAATTTCGAAAAGATCCGCTTCCTTGACACGGGAGGCGGCTCTTCAGTGAAGACTATCCCCGAAATCCGGTGAAGATCATCCCCGCAATCGCTGCGGCGGAGTGTGCCGAAATCCTATGTCTGCCAAAACGGCACTCGCCCGGTTCTGTCGACCAGGCGGGCTTTTCTCGAAAGGCCAGATGAGCCAAAGGCCCAAAACGCCCGCAAGAAGCTGGCGTTAATCCGCCGTCACCTGCGCAAGTTAAAGCCATTGAAGGGCGGTTACCCACAGCCCCAAACCATGTACCGTCTGAACTGAGAATTCGATTTGTTGCACTCTATTTTTCGACCGAAACGGCCGCGCGGACAGTAAAGATCGCGGCGATATTTCCGAGTATCCGAATACGATCGAATGACCATAGATCATCGACCTCCGAAGCCGCCGCCGCGGGTCTGGTGGCGGCTCCAACGACAATTGAAAGGTGGGGCGCCTGATTATTTCTCGCATACCGGTCCTCGGGAAACCGACCATATGTGGGAGGCTGGAATGACCGCAGCGGCTGACATACTTGGACAGGGCGTCTGGCAGGTTTCGTTGAGGTTTGTTGGACGCTTGACATTACGCGTAGCCATGCACTAAGGGCGCAGCCGTTGGACCAAGGTCCCATATCATCCCGCGCGCGCATGATCTAGTCTTTCCAGTGACCGCCCTCTGCCCTGAAATTCCCACGACACGCTCACGCTGCCTGTGCGCGGGCGTGACGCGCGCCGTGGTTCTGGCTTTTATCGCGATTATCCGGAGATTGGAGGCACGCCATGGAGATCGCCATTTTCAGCTCGACGCCCTATGAGCGCCGCTACCTCGACGAGGCCAACGCGAACGGGCATCACAGGCTGAATTTCTTCGAAGTGCCGCTGACGGCCGAGTCAGCAGGACTTGCAACCGGCTATCCCGCTGTCTGCATTTTCGTCAACGATCGCGCGGACGCCCAGGTGCTGGAAGCCCTCCAGCAAGGCGGCACGCGGCTGGTGGCGCTGCGCTGCACCGGCTTCAACAACGTCGATCTGGAGGCGGCGGCCCGACTCGGGATGAAAGTCGTTCGCGTGGTCGACTACTCGCCGAACTCCGTCGCGGAACATGCGGTGGCGCTGCTGCTCGCGATCAACCGGAAAATCCATCGCGCGTACAACCGGACGCGGGATTCGAATTTTTCGCTCGACGGCCTGATCGGTTTCGACCTGACAGGCAAGACGGTCGCTGTGGTCGGCACCGGCAAGATCGGCCGCGTGTTCGGGAAGATCATGCTCGGCTTCGGCTGTGAAGTGATCGGCTACGATCCGATGCCGTCGCGGGAGTTCGAGACGCTGGGCGCGCGTTACGCGGCCCCCGGCGAGATCGGAGAGAGAGCGGACGTCATTTCGCTGCACTGTCCGCTGACGCCGGCGACGCACCACATCATCAACGCTGAAACGCTGTCGCGCGCCAAGCGGGGCGCGCTGCTGATCAACACGAGCCGCGGCGCGCTGATCGATACGGAGGCCGTCATCGAAGCCCTCAAATCCGGTCAGCTGGGCGGCCTCGCGATCGACGTCTACGAGCAGGAGGCGAACCTGTTCTTCAGGGATTTATCGAGCGTCGTGATTGCGGACGACCTCATCCAGCGGCTGGTCTCTTTTCCGAATGTAATCGTGACGGGGCACCAGGCGTTTCTGACGCGGGAAGCGCTGACCACGATCTGCGAAACGACGCTGCAAAGCGCAACGGCATTCGAGCAAGGACAGACGCTCGAAAACGAAATCAAGGCCCCGTGACTCACGCCTGCCGATATGCGGCAGCGCATGCATCAGATTGGAAGCCGATTCGGCCGGGCGGCGCGTTCATTCGAATGGAAGCAGAGGAGACTCCCTTCATGCGCGGATACTGCGGATGCATCGCCGCCCTGACGTTCGTCGCGACGTTCGCACAGGCGTCGGACGCTGCGCCGACGCGAAGCGATGCAGACGATCACTGGCAATTCGCAGTGGCGCCATACCTGTGGCTGCCATCCGTGGACGGCACGATGCGCTTCTCGTTGCCTGGCGGCGGAGCCGATGCGTCCACGGGCCCATACGATTATCTGCAGAACCTCAAATTCGCTTTCATGATTCAGGGCGAAGCGCGCAAGGGCGACTGGAGTTTCTTCGCGGACGGAATCTATCTGAACTTCGGGCGCCACGAGAGTGCGGTCAATGCGACGAACGGCCTGTTCGGGCCGCGCGAAACGCAGCAGAGCGTCGAAACGAGCTTTCGCGGCACGCTGGTCGAGATCGGTGGCGGGCGCACGATGATGCGGCAGTCGTGGGGTTACGTCGATGCGATCGTGGGGATGCGCTATCTTGGCGCGAAGGGCACGCTCGACGCGACAGCCGTCCCGACAGCGAGCGCCGGCGTGGGCGCGAACCCGCAACTAGACGTATCGCAGATGCAGAACGTTTTCGACGGCTTCGCGGGCCTGCGGGGACGCGTGTCGATCACGGGCGACGGCCGCTGGTACGTGCCGTTCTATCTCGATCTGGGCGCCGGAACGTCGAAGTTCACCTGGCAGGCGATGACGGGGCTCGGCTACGCGCTGAAGTGGGGTGACGTCAGTCTGACGTATCGGTATCTCGCCTTCTACGGCTCGGGCGATCAGCTCGTGCAGACGCTGCGCTTCAGCGGTCTAAGCCTGAATGTGATCTTCAGGTTCTGAACGCGCGACGTCTGGAAAACTGGTGCTGCGCACAACGAATCGACGGATGAATGGGACATGCATGACGAAATAATGACCGTTTGTACATCGACTTGAAATGCACACGCGGTAACGTATTCTGGCTTGTTGTACGCATATTTCCCCTGGCAGCACTACGGATGTAGCGAGACCGCCCACTGGCGCGACGCGGCCCGGTAGCTCCACTGAAGCGCCAATGCAGCCACCCGAAGGAAGCGGGCGATGAAAACTTCTTCCTGTTTGGCCGGACCGCAGAGCAGGTGGAGCATGATGGCTATCGTCCTGCGCAATACGCCGAAAACAATGCGGAATTGCGCGAGACACTCAACCTGATCGCGGACGGATATTTTTCGCGCGGCGACAAGCAGGTGTTCCGTCCGCTCGTCGAGAACCTGCTGCAATCCGATCCGTTCCTCGTACTTGCCGACTATGCTGAATACGTGACGTGTCAGCAGCGCGTGAGCGCAGCGTGGCAAGACCCGTCGCGCTGGACTCGCATGTCGGTTCTGAATACGGCGCGCTCCGGGAAATTCTCTTCGGATCGCGCGATACGAGTACTGCGAGCGCATCTGGAAGATCTCTCCCGTGAGAATCGACCTTGACCGAAGCTGATGCAGAACCGGTCCAGCGTTATGTCATACGCGCCGGATCACGTTTTCCGCCAGGCGCGACCGTGGTGCCGGAAGGTGTCAACTTTTGCATCTTCTGCCGGCATGCGACGCATGTCGAACTGTTGCTGTATGAAGCGCCGGATAGCGCGGAGCCGTTCCAGGTCGTTGTGCTGACGTCCGAGCACAATCGCTCGTTCTTCTATTGGCACGTACTGGTCGAGAATCTGGCTCCGCATGTCTTCTACACATGGCGAGTGAACCCGCCGCGTGATACTCAACACACTGAGCATGTGTTCGACGCGCGCCGCGAACTGCTCGATCCATTCGCGCATGCCGTAAGCGACGTGCTCTGGGACCGGCGCAAGACCATCGAATTGGCGGACGTCGCGAACGCGGCTTACCGCGCGATCGTCGTCGAATCCACGGCTGCGCCACGCTCGCCGGTTGCGCGTGGCCTCGATCACGCGATTATTTACGAACTTCATGTCGGCGGCTTTACACGCCATCCATCGAGCGGCGTTCGGCATCCCGGTACATTCGACGGACTGATCGAAAAGATTCCCTATTTTCAGCAACTCGGCGTGACGCACGTCGAGCTGCTGCCCGTGATGGCGTTCGACGAACAGGATGTGCCCGCCGCAGCAGCCGCGCGCGGTCTCGTCAACTACTGGGGCTACAGCACGCATAGTTTTTACAGCCCGCATCCGCGCTATTGCGTCGATCCGGCAAACGCCGTGAACGAATTTCGCGCGATGACGGACGCCATGCACGCCGCGGGAATTCAGGTGCTGCTCGACGTGGTCTTCAATCACACGGCGGAAGCGGGCGAGTCGGGACCCGTCATCAACTTCAAGGGGTTCGCCAACGACATCTTCTATCAGCACGATCCCCGCGACGCGCGCCGCTATCTCGACTACACCGGCTGTGGGAACACGGTGAACTGCAATCATCCGCTCGTGACGGCGTTCATCGTGCATTGCCTCGAATACTGGGTCGAAGAAATGGGCGTCGACGGCTTCAGGTTCGATCTTGCCAGCGTCTTCGCGCGCGACCGGCATGGCGAACTGATGACCGATCCGCCACTTCCATGGGCGATCGAATCATCGCGCATCCTGTCGCGCGTGCCGCTGATCGCGGAAGCGTGGGATGCCGCAGGCCTCTATCACGTCGGGGCGTTTCCGGGCATGGCGTGGGCGGAATGGAATGGACGTTACCGCGATGTGATTCGCCCCTTCGTGCGCGGCGACGCCGGGATCATTGGGGCGGTGGCAACCTGTATAGCAGGAAGCGCGGATCTTTACGCGGACGACGGCAGATTGCCGGGCAATAGCGTGAACTTCGTCACGTGTCACGACGGCTTTACGCTGAACGACCTTGTCAGCTACAACGGCAAGCACAACGAGGCCAATGGTGAAGAAAACCGCGACGGCTCAAACGACAACCTGTCATGGAACTGCGGCGCGGAAGGCGAAACGGATGACGCGGGAATCGTTCAACTGCGCGGCCGTCAGGCCCGCAATCTGATGGCCATACTTTTTCTGAGCCAGGGCGTGCCGATGATGCTCGCGGGCGACGAAGTACTCCGTAGCCAGCACGGCAACAACAATGGCTATTGCCAGGACAACGCGCTTTCGTGGTTCGACTGGCGTCGGGTCGAATCCGTATCGGGGATGCTGCGGTTCATGCGCGAACTGATCGCGCTGCGCAAGCGGCATGCGAGTCTGCGCCGGCGGCGATTTCTGACGGGGCGACCCGTGCAAGGCCACGCGCACCCGGACATCGCATGGCATGGCGAACGACTGCATGAACCCGAGTGGCTGAATCCACGAGCGCGGCTTCTCGCATTTACCTTGGGCGGCGAAGATCCGGAAGAGGCGCTTCTTCATGTGATCCTGAACATGGATGATTCGGCACGTCAGGTCGCGCTTCCCACTGTACTCGACGGGAGACGCTGGCACCGGATCGTCGATACCGCGCAGAGCAGCCCGCATGACATTGTTCCGGCGCCGCGCGAGGCACCGGCTGAGCTGGATCACTGCTTGATACAGCCGCGCACGGTCGTCGTGCTGGAAGCGGACTGAATTCCACGTAAGCGAAAAGGCGCGCTTTAGTCGTGCAGCGCGAATTTCGTTTTCGCGCGGCTCGTTTCGCAGGTCCCCGTTTAGTTCAGGGTGCCAACCAGTCATTGGACCAAAGTCCAATACCATATCCATTTCAACCCGTATAGGCTGGAAGCCGTCGGTTTTTTTCACCGGTAGACAGACAATGCAGGCACAACATCGGGAGTTCGTCATGAAACACACGAGTGCAGTCTTGATTGCCGCTACTCTAGGACTCGCGTCCCTTGGCGTTGGAGCGCAGAACAATGCTGGGGCCGGCACATCGACGGGCGCTGAACATCCGGACGAGATAGTGAGAATGCACCAGCAGGTTGCTGCGGCGAATCGCGAATACGACCGTGAAGTCGCGGCTGCAAAAAAGGTGTATGACCACAAGAAAGCGGAAGCGAAGAAGAAGCGCGACGCTGCGGTGTCGGTCGCTCACGGCGCGGGCCAGTAAGACGTATTCCGCGATTGTCTGGGTGGTCAGCCAGTCGGGCTCGCGTGTCGGTCAGAGATATCGCGCAATGCATCCCGTAGGTCTTCCTGCGTTTCGAGACTCGACGTGAAACACGATTTCGAGGGATTCGAGCAGGCAGCGTTCTGGCTACATATCATTGTTGCCTGCGTTTTGCTGATGTTCCTCATTCGCGGTAAGGAACCCACGACTGGTGACTGGTTCGGAGTCGGATGGGAGACACTCGCGATTGAGTTTACCCCGGACTCTTTGCTTCCCGAGTCGACGCCCGGACCATCCGGGCAGCCAGGCACGCAGGCACCAGCGACTTCTATGACAGGCAGGAACGCCTCGTTGTCCGCGACAGGAACCTGCCGGGCGGAGTGGCCATGATCAACTGGAAGGCCCGATGGGCTAGAGCCTGCTTGTTATGGCTGGTTCTGCCGGCCGCCATCCCCTCGTGTGCAGATCACGGTCCGGCGAGCCCCCCGCCATCAGGTACCGCGTCATTGAGCACCGCGCCAACTAGCCCGCCGCAATCAGGCCCCGCGTCATTGAATACGGCGTCATCTGGCCCGGCGCAATCAGGCCCCGCACCATCAGGCCCAGCGGCGTCGGGCCCATCGCCATTCAAGCCAGAGGAGATCGAAGCCCTGGTCGCGCCGATCGCGCTTTACCCGGACTCCGTGCTGGCGCAGGTATTGATGGCGTCGACCTATCCGCTGGAGATCGTGCACGCGGCGCGTTGGGTGAAAGCAAATCCGAATGTGAAGGGCGACGCCGCCGTGAAGGCGGTAGAGAACCAGCCGTGGGACACGAGCGTGAAATCGCTGGTGGCGTTCCCGCAGATACTTGAGCCGATGAATGACAAGATCGACTGGACCCAGAAGCTCGGCGACGCCTTTCTTGCGCAGCAAAAGGACGTCTTCGCTGCCGTGCAGCGCTTGCGGGCACACGCGAAGGAGTCGGGCAACCTCAAGTCGAACGAGCAGCAGAACGTGATCGTCGAACAGGCACCTGCTGGAGGCGGGCAGACTATCGTGAAGATCGAGCCCGCGAACCCGCAGGTGATCTATGTGCCCGCCTATGATCCGACTGTCGTGTATGGCGCGTGGAGCTATCCTGCCTATCCGCCTTACTACTGGCCGCCGTATCCCGCCTATTATCCCGGCTACTATCCCGGTGCGGCCCTCGCGACAGGCTTTGCCTTTGGCATTGGCATAGCTGCCGCCGGCGCAATCTTCAGCGACTGCAACTCGTGTTGGGGTGGAGGCGACGTCAACATCAACGTCGACAAGGCCGCCAACATCAACCGCAACTTCGATCGCAGCAAGGTCCAGGGGCAAGGCGGTCGATGGCAGCATGATGCGAGCCATCGCCAGGGCGTCGCCTATCGGGACAATGCCACGCGCGATAAATTCGCCGGGCAGTCGCCGCGTGCCGGCACACGCGACCAGTATCGCGGCCGAAGCGACGCGGGTAACCGTCCCGGCACCAATGACCGGGCAGGGGCAGGCAATCGCGCAGCGACGGCAGACCGTTCTGCTGGCGCGAACCGGGGCGCGTCGAATCGCGCAGGAGGTGACGTGAATCGTGTCAGCAGTGGCGATCGCGGGGGTGGTTACAGCGGCGGACGCGACAACGCTTTCAACGGCGTGGGCACGAGCGGCCGTACCGCGCAACGTGACTTCGACAGGGGTAGCTCGAGCATGCGGGGTTCAGGGGTTAACCGGCCCTCCGGTGGTGCGGGCATGCGCGGCGGCGGTGGATTCCGCGGTGGCAGGCGTTAAGGAGGGAAGCATGGAATTCCATTCAAGCGTCGTCCAGCAATGGCTGACGCTCAAACTCGCAAACCTTGCGGCCGTCGCCGTCCTGTCGGTCGCAACGACGACAGCAGTGCATGCGCAAAAGAACTTCAGCTCGCCAGAGGCGGCGATGAACGCCTTTGGCGATGCAGTGGTGAAAGACCGCGAAGACGCGTTGCGCACGATCTTCGGCAATGACTTTCGCGAACTGATTCCACCCGTTGGAGCAGAGTTGCGCGATACGTTTATCGCCGAATGGGCGAGGTCGCACACGATCGAGCCGACGGAAACAGGACGCACCCACATCGTAGTGGGCGACAATGGCTGGACGTTCCCGATACCACTCGTCAAGAGCAGTAAAGGATGGCGCTTTGATACGCACGCCGGCACGGAAGAAATGCGATTGCGGCGCATCGGACGCAATGAACTGGCCGTCATTCAGACAATGCTCGCGATCTACGACGCGCAGCGCGAGTATGCACAAACCAGTCACGACGGCGAGGGCGTGCTTGCCTATGCGTCAAGGATGGTGAGTTCGCCCGGCAAACATGACGGTCTGTACTGGCCTACCGGACGGGAGGCGACCCCGAGTCCGCTCGGCGACGCGTTCGTTGATGCAAGTTCGCGCAATGCGAAGAATGCCGGCTACTACGGGTACCACTACAAGCTGCTCGAATCACAAGGATCGCACGCACCGGGTGGTGCCTATGACTACGTTGTCGGAGGAAAGCTATTCGGCGGATTCGCCGTCATCGCCTGGCCCGTCAAATATGGAGACACGGGGATCAAGAGTTTCATGGTGAGCCATGCGGGGCAGGTCTATCAACGAGACCTCGGACCGGACAGCGCCGCCAAGGCGGAGACTATGAAGTCGTTTGACCCGGGCACGGGCTGGAGCAAGGTGCCTGATGCCGATGTTCAGTAACGCGCTGCGTCCTCTTTCGCGCACGCTAAACAATGCACATGACGCGGCTCTTTTTTGATGAGCCGTTAGCGTTCGGTCTTTCCACTGCAGGTGACGCAGGGTATGCGCACCTACGTTTGCAGCGTCCCGACCTCAGGGTCACAGTAGACGGACTGCACCGCGTCGTCGCAGCAGACGATCCGAATGCGAATTCGAATCGAGTATCTCCTCCGGTACGGGCGATCGTTACGAGAGGGAAATCGCGAGCTGCACGAAGAGCACTTTCACGATGGTCATGGACGGGAAGATCATCGCGTACATGACGTCAGGGCGATCCGTAGGTGCGATGCGGTTAGCGAACGCAAGGATGGCCGGGTTGCCTGTCGCGCCACAGATCACGCCGACCGCTGCATCGAATGGGAGTTTGAAGACCCATATCGAGAACACGGCGGTAACGAGCACAAGCACCAGCAAGACGAGAGCCCCGAACAGCAGCAATAGGGGCCCAGTTGTACCAACCGTGTCGACGAATTTCGGTCCGCATGAAATGCCGACCTGTGCAAGAAATATGGTCAGTCCGAGATTGCGCAGGACCAGGTTCGCCGACAACGGCATGACCCACACGAATGGCCCGCTGCGCCGCGCCTTACCGAGACAGAGCGCGAGTATCAGCAGCGCGGCGAGACCCAAAGTAAAGCCGCCCGTACCGGGCAACGGCAGGGCGACGGCGCCTGCCAGCAGGCCGGCTGCAGCGCCGATCCCGAGGCTGACAAAGCTCAGATCCGCCGTGCCTTTGATCGAGTCACCAAAGAACGCGCGAATTATGGGCATATGCGCGCGATTCACGAGCACGCCAACGCGGTCGCCCGTCTCCAGCACAATTTCGGGGCTGGGCAGAAGGTCTACGTCGCCACGTCGCACATGAGCGACTGAGCATGTGACCCCTTCGGGAAAGCGCAATTCACGCAGGGACCTGCCAACCACGCTCGGACTCGACGCGAACACACGCATGTAATCGAGGTCTTCGCGATGGCTCGCTATTCTGCCGGGCTGCAACTGACCGCAAAGTTCCGCAGTCTTGCGCAACAGTTCCGGATCGGTCGCAGTGGCAAGCAAAACGTCGTCCTGTAACAAGACCAGGTCCGCAGCTGGTAACTGGTTGTGATGCTTGCGGCGCACAGCGGCGATGGCGAGACCTTGCGGAAGGCGAGCGGTCAGTTCGGACAGTTTAAGCCCAATGAAATCGGCATTCGCCAGCGCGATCTCGGCCATATCGATGATCTTTGCGTTTGGTGTATCGATTTTTGGCTTTAAAACGACCTTCAGTAGGAGAAGAAACAGAATCGGTCCGGCCACGCCGATAGGATAAGTGACGCTGTACGCCACGGCTGCATCATTGTTCTTAAGCGTCGCAATTGCCGCCTGAAGGCTGGCTGTACTTGTACCGGTCCCGGCAAACATGCCGAGTGCATCTGCGAGCCGGAAGCTTGCGAGCGGGACGAGACACCACCCGCCGATACCGGCTGCGAGTACGCCCAAACAGGCCGCCAGATTCGCCTTGATGCCGTCCGGGCTCGACAGGCCCTTAAAAAACTGTGCGCCATACTGGATACCAATTCCGTAGAGGAAAAGCAAAAGTCCGAGCGTACCTAGCAGGGCCGGTGGGGACGATTTGGGCGCAAAGGCGCCAATCGCGAGACCGACGAACAGGACCGCTCCGGATCCGAGGCAGACGCCCTTGATGTCCACTTCCCCGACGATGTAGCCGAGTGCCACGGTTAGGAAGAGTGTGAACAATGGCTGAGCTTCGAGAAACAGCTTTACTGCATTCATGCGGGTTCACCGTTTGTGCCGGCAATAGCGTGCATTTCCAAGCCTCCATGCAATACCGATTGCCCAGCGCAATCGAATTTTGCTGAGAAGCGATAGCGACAATGCACGCGGCAGTTTGTACGCGTAGCGATATCTGGGGGTTGTGCAACACACGCTGGCTCGCTAGCCTGCGCTTCGCGCCTACAACGGCGGCATCGCGCCATTGACAAGTGTGGTATGTCACTCGGAAAGTAGCTAGAGTAGGATGCCGTGCCGGAAAATTGTATTGGACCTTGGTCTAATCCGTCGGCGGCGGGGGCGTGTCGCAGCACCGCTGGTCATCGTCGTGATACCTGGCACGACGCGGAGGTCTGTGGCTATCGAAGCTGGCACCGGATATCGATTCAGGCAGCCCACGGCCAAAGGCACGGAAAGCAGCAGTAGAAACGCTGCACCCTTCATCTGGCCTGCTGCCCATCAACGTTGGAACAGCTGTTTAACTTTGGTGCTGGCGTTTCGTTTAAGGTGCCGATAACCTGACGAACTGAGGGCGCGCGATGAACGCATATCCGATCGATCCCTACGCAAGCCGTCACCGAGGTTGACGGCAGTCATATCAGTTCGCTTGATCCCGTATAAGGCTGCTCGATTGCGACTTCATCGAGAACTACGGGCTGGTCAAAAGCGGCGGCGATTGTCTGTGCGTCATGGAATCAGGCGATTACGGGCGACAAGGCGACGCTGGCAGTAGGCCGGCATCAATGCGAGCGCCTCGCGGTCTGTCAAGCTGGGAGTGGATCAATGGAAAAAACGTACTCGTATAAAGGCTTTGAGATCACCGTGCGGCTTGAGTCTGTGCGGGCTCTGTCAAGCGAATTCACCTATGGGCCCCCAGTGGGGTACATTGCAGTGGTGAGTATCTATACGGCGGACCCGAGAAGACCAGTAGGCGTACCGATTGGGCTCGTCACAGAAGGAAACCGCGTCTTCGGCACGGTGGACGAGGCCTTGACGGCGGGATTTAACGCAGCAAAGCGTGTGATAGACGACCGAGTTGCCCCTTGACCCCGCGACAAGGATGAGTCCATGCAGGCGAGCCGACCAGTGTTGCTCAAGTCGGCACAACGCAGACATCGATATAAGCCCGGAAAGCATGTCGTCGCCTGCTCCGCTTTGCTCTGGGTTGTCCCCGCGATAGATAGGTGCGTACACGCCCGCGCCGATTCCGAGCGGAAGATAGTGGTCGAGTTCGCATGGGTCGTACAAGGATTTCGTAGACCCGATTCTGTGCGGATTCGTCAGAGTGGATCATAGATGGTGGCCATGAATCGGTGGTCGGGTAACCGTGATAACCCGCGCTTGGTGCGAGCGCGAGAGGGCAGGGAGGCATCCGCCGGCTATACGGCCGCCTTATGGAAAGCTTCGCATCGCACCGCTCAAATTTGTATCGCGAGAGCAAGCCGACTACGGGTAGTCGGTTCTTACATGTCTCGGCTGCCAGGCCTCGTACATCGCGTAGATACGCATCGTAGCGATGTAAATCGTCAGTGATGTTCGCCGGGAATGATGCGAAAGACCGGACGTTGGAATTGTCGGGCGCAGACTGGTTGGCCTCATAACGGTACCCAGAAGTGGGACCGTTACTCCAGACCATCGCTGAAATTATGTCGAGTTCTTAGAAATCATCCTGCCGCCACTCCCTGCGCTCATTGGAGTGCCCCGCTACCGAAACCATCTGCTATCCATAATCAACGAGATGCGCTATGGAAAACCTCCCGAGATACCGCTTGACGCTTACTGCGTTGGCACTCCTGCTGGCGGGATGTGCCGCTGGCGGCGTGCCCCAAAGCGGCCCACATCTGAGCCCAACGGAGTGCCGTGACCTGGCCGCACTTAGGAGCAACGCGCCTCCGACGACGGCGCAACACCAAAGCGAGCTTGCGGCCCTGAGGAAAGCGGGCTACAACCCGTCACCATGGAACGACGATCCAAACTTCCCGGAGGACCTACACGCGGCGCAGCGCCTGGTCGACCATTGGTTCGAAACGGAGTGCCAGCAGTTTCAACCCGGGTGAGAAATCCCGGAGCCACTACGGACCTCGTCTTCCTGATACGTCGACCGTCCGTTGCTGGCCGGCAGTACGCGTTCACCCACCGCGCCGGAAAGCTGCCGTTGAAGACTCCAACGTCAGCTCTGTAGAACGTTCACGGAACCGGTTCTCTCGGCCATGAAGCGACATCCGTCGTCCGTTTCCCACCGGCCGAAGCGCGCTCGAAAGTTGATCATCTTGATCCGAAGAGTTGGGTCCTACATATGCGATGGTGATCGCGAGATCCGATCCTTGCAAAACTGATCCGGCCCACGCTCCGTGTGGTCACGTACCAGCCTGTTCGCGGGTGGTCAGCGCCGTTTCCGAAAAATCCACTTCCCGCATCAGCTTGCTCAACGTCTCGTCATTGATTTCGTGGGCGTTGCGCAGGTCCAGCAGCGCAGCGCGCTCCGCGCGCATCGCCGCAAGGCTGATCTGAATTTCCAGTACTTCCGCCCGGCGCACTTCGTCAGTGGAATTCCTGTCGGCGGTGAGCGTGGCGAGTCGCCGACGGTAGAGGTCCATCACGCGCGCAGTCGCATCCGCAGCGAAGGCTGTTGCCGATTCGCCCATATCTCCGGTGACGGTTCGATGAAGGTCGTCGATCGCGCGTATTGCGGCTTGCGCGGCGACCTTGCGCGCGTGTTGTTCTTCAACTGCATGTGCATCGTGCCCGTGGCGAGCGCCATGTAACAACTGCGGCAGTGCGAACACTGCGACCAGCAGCGACGTCAGGATCACACCCGAAGCGATAAAGATCACCAGGTCACGTCCCAGCAACGCCTCACCGCTAGATAACGCAACGGGTATCGACAACACGCCAGCGAGCGTCAGCGCACCGCGCACTCCAGCGACCGTCATGATCGTCACGGTACGCAGACCCGGCACGGCGTTGATCACGCCGTGCCGGGCCGCGCCAAGGCTTGCGGACCAGCGCAGCAGCCAGACCCACGCGAAGCGCATCGTATAAAGCGCGAGAGTGACCGCCGCCACGTAGCCGATCAGTCGCCACACGTCGCCATTACCCGTCTCGTGAGCGTCGAGCAGTGCACGACCGATGATGTGAGGGAACTGCAGTCCCAGCAGAATGAACACCATGCCGTTGAAGACGAATTCGACCATTGACCAGGTACTGTTTGCCCTCACGCGTGCCGATACCGTGCCGGCGCTGGTGATGGTCGCGTAGTTCATCATCATCCCGGCGGCGACCGCCGCGAGAATACCGGAGCAATGGAAATGTTCGGCGAACAGATAAGCTGCGAACGGGAGCAGCAGCGTCAATACAACGCCGGGTGCTGGATCGCCTTCGCCCGTCACGTTGCGGAGGCGCCGTATAACGAAGCTGAACACCCAGCTCATCGCGGCGCCCATCGCAAGGCCACCCGCGGCGATGATCACGAAGCTGATCGAAGCTTCGCGCAGCGAAAACATGCCAGTCAGCGCGGCCGCAATCGCGAACTTGAGCGCGACGAGCCCCGAGGCGTCATTCATCAGCGCTTCGCCCTCGAGAATATGCATCAGATGCGGCGGAATACGGTTCTTACCGGCAATGCCAGCAAGCGCGACGGCGTCCGTCGGCGACAGCACCGCTGCGAGCGCAAACGCGATGGGGAGCGAAACTGTCGGCACGAGCGCATGCACGAAGTAGCCGACCACGAGCACCGTCATGAACACGAGGCCAAACGCAAGCAGCAGGATCGAACGGCGCCGCATGAAGAATTCGCGTTTCGGAGTGCGCCATCCGTCCGCGAAGAGTAACGGGGGGATGAAGAGTAGCAGAAACAGTTGGGGGTCGAAGGTAACGTACAGACCGAACTTTGGCCAGGCAAGCAATGCACCGATTGCGATCTGGACGAGCGGTAACGGCAACAGGCCACGCAGAAGCCGCACGGCGACGCCCGATACGGCGACCGCGAGCAGTAGGATCAAAACGGTGAAGACGATTTCCATCAGGGTCCGCAACCGAGAAGAATTGGAGCCGGGTCTGAGTTTTAGCTCAGTGCTAGAGCTGACCTAGCGCCGTGTGTCAGCGTTTTGTATCGCCTCATGGACGCCGCGAACCGCCGCGGCAGCAACAGTACTCACCAGCAGTATGCCCAGCACCCCGAGCGATACCGAGTCGATGTGGACAACGGTTGTGGTAGGCACAATGTAGCGGTAGCCGATCGTGATCGCCCTCATCGCGCAAAAGTAGAGGGCCTCGCCAAACGAGCATGGCGATCCGCTTGTCGACTGGACCGGGCCACCGAAGTCGTACATTACGACGGAAAGCAGGAGATAAAGCACAAACAGAAAGGCGATCGGAGCACGTAGCCGCCCAAGGGCCCTGGAAAGTTCTGCCACCACGTGGCGAGTCTTCAGCGGGGCGTGCGCGGAACCGTTGGCGTTCTCCATGAAGCAGACCTCTCACAATAGTGTGCGTCTCCCTGCTAACGGACAGGGTCTGCACCCGCAGATGGAAAGCGGGCCGACCAGGTTTGGAACGGCTTGGGGTCGGTTAGCCGCCCAGCTTGATGATTGCCATCGTAAGCAGAATGCCAAGCGCGATCATTGCGACACCTGCCTTCATTGCCCCTGCGCCGGTGTAGCGCCCCAGCGCAAAGCCGGCGATGAAAAGCATCACGAGTGTGAGCACGCGCGAGGCGATGAGTGCCGTTGTAACATCCCTCACGACAAGAAACGGCACCGCGACCGGAAACGTTCCTAGGACAACAAGCAGAAAGATGCCCAGCGCGCCGACGAAGTCACCACTCGCAAAATTTGCCCGAGGTGGCAGCGTCGATGCGGTCGCGAGGCGCGCGCGGATCCGCTCGAGGTCGGCATCTTCGACGAGCGGCTCCAGCTTCTCAGGCAATGCATCGCGCAACACCCGAACGGCTGCCGCATGGTCCTGCTCCCGCTTCACGGTCAGCGCGAGTTTCAGACGCTGCCCTCGATCGGCGAGCGTGCGTACGAGATACATCACGGCGTCGGCCAGGCCCCACGCCAGATTGCATCCGAGCGCGGCGAAGAACATCTTGTACCCCTCATCTTCGCCCGCGGTGACTGCCTTGACGGCGCCGACGAACGTCAGGGCCATGAACAGTCCAAAACAAATTTCGCAGACACGGTCAACGGTATTGAGAATCGGCTCGCGCCGTTCGGGTTCGGCGTGTCCGGCCGGCGTGATAGTGCTCATATGGCCTCGACTCAAGGTAGTCAACGAGACGTTACGCTAGCTGCCAACATGGACTGCTGGTAAGAGCAGTATATGAAAGAGACGACAGTTCGGTACTCTCCCTTTGACAGACCGGGAGCGGCGAAAGCAGCGGGAGGGGCCCGAGGTCGGCCGGATTCGCCTGTACCATCGTCCATCATATGCCGGAGTCGATGTTCGCAGGCAAATCACGAACGAATGGTCTGCCGCATGACGGTGGGCGCTTCCTGCGAGTCATGTGGCGAACTTTCTACGTTCCTGCATTAAACGAATAAAGAAGAACGCGAAGGTTGGCAGTAGAAGCTCTTGCGGATGAGGGAAGTGATCGGGCCGATTCAGCAGGTGTGTCCGATGATTTCCCGCTTGCGTACGCGTGGGCGAACCAGCGAACGTTGCGGCTTGCGGACGGACCGGACGAAGTGCACCGCAACGCTATCGCCAGACTGGAACTGGCACGCTACCGGCAAAAAGAACCGGCGTGATGCAGGCCTCTGTTCTGTCCGTATGGGCGCGGGCGCGGCGCCTGAAAATGCTGCCTCCACAGCGGGCGTCGCTTCGATTAGTGGCCAGATTTGTCCATAGAAGGTCAGGTTTGGACACTCGGTCCGGACGGGATCCGGGCTACGATTCTTTCATGCGTTGCGGGGCTTCCGGTAGAAGCAATGTGCAACTTCGCCAGGTGCGTCTGATTGAGATTGATGTATTGAGGTCGCCATGAACATTCTGTTTCCCCCCGTCGATACCGTACGTTTTGACGAAGGCCCCATTTGCTTCGATGCACTTGTAGACGGCGTGCCCGTCAATTGCGTATTGACCACACGTGCGTTGAGTGCTGTTGCACCGGTTGGTCACGTGATATCGCGGCGCGAAGCCTTTGTGCTTGGGCAGCCGGCCATCAAGGAAGTCGTGGCCCGTCGGATCACGGAATCACGAGTCTCGCCAGTTGTCATCACCCAGGCCGCATTCGATGCTTGATCGATAGCTGGGATAGCCGCAGCTGAGACAGACGTAAACGAACAGATTTGCCAGGAAGGACAAAGTGAAAATCATTGTGCCAGTCAAGAGAGTGGTTGACTACAACGTGAAGGTCCGCGTGAAGTCGGACAACACGGGCGTCGACATTGCCAATGTGAAGATGTCGATGAATCCGTTCGACGAGATTGCCGTCGAAGAGGCCGTGCGCCTGAAGGAAGCGGGCGTCGCGACGGAAGTGGTCGCCGTGTCGGCGGGCGTCGCGCAGTGCCAGGAAACGCTGCGCACGGCGCTGGCGATCGGCGCGGATCGCGCGATCCTCATCGAATCGAATGAAGACCTGCAGCCGCTGGCCGTGGCCAAGCTGCTGAAGGCGCTGGTCGACAGGGAGCAGCCGCAGCTGGTGATCCTCGGCAAGCAGGCCATCGACGACGATTCGAACCAGACGGGCCAGATGCTGGCCGCGCTGGCGGGCCTGCCGCAGGCTACTTTCGCATCGAAAGTGACGGTTGCAGACGGCAAGGCGACCGTATCGCGTGAAGTGGATGGCGGCGCGGAAACGCTGTCGCTGAAGTTGCCCGCCGTGGTGACGACGGATCTGCGCCTGAACGAGCCGCGCTACGTGACGCTGCCGAACATCATGAAGGCGAAGAAGAAGCCGCTCGAAACTGTGAAGCCCGAAGACCTGGGCGTCGACGTCACGCCGCGTCTGAAGACGCTGAAGGTCAGCGAGCCGCCGAAGCGCTCCGCCGGCGTCAAGGTGCCGGACGTGAAGACGCTGGTCGAGAAGCTCAAGACGGAGGCCAAGGTGCTTTGATTTTTTCGGGCACACGGAGACGAATGAAATGACGATTCTGGTAATTGCTGAACATGACAACGCGTCGATCAAGGCCGCGACGCTGAACACGGTTGCTGCCGCGCACGCAGTTGGCAAATTCGTCGGCGGCGACATTCATGTGCTGGTCGCGGGTTACAACGCACAGCCAGCCGCTGATGCCGCATCGAAGATTGCAGGCGTGGCGAAAGTGCTGCTCGCCGATGCGCCGCAACTCGAAGCGGGCCTGGCGGAAAGTGTCGAGGCGACGGTACTGAACATCGCGAAGGACTACTCGCACATCCTCGCGCCCGCGACGGCCTATGGCAAGAACATCGCACCGCGCATTGCCGCGAAACTCGACGTCGCACAGATCAGCGACATCACGGCAGTCAATAGCGCCGACACGTTCGAGCGTCCGATCTACGCAGGCAACGCGATCGCGATCGTTCAATCGGCTGATCCGATCAAGGTCATCACGGTACGCGCAACGGGCTTCGACCCGGTTGCAGCGGAAGGCGGCATCGCATCGGTCGAGAAGATCGAAGCCGCAGCCGATGCAGGCATCGCGCAGTTCGTGAGCCGCGAAGTGACGAAGCTGGACCGTCCGGAACTGACGTCGGCGAACATCATCGTGTCGGGTGGCCGCGGTCTGGGCAGCGGCGAGAACTACACGAAGATTCTCGAGCCGCTCGCGGACAAGCTGGGTGCAGCCATGGGCGCATCCCGAGCAGCAGTAGACGCGGGCTACGTGCCGAACGACTATCAGGTCGGCCAGACTGGCAAGATCGTCGCGCCGCAGCTGTACATCGCGGTGGGCATCTCGGGCGCGATCCAGCACCTCGCCGGCATGAAGGACTCGAAGGTGATCGTCGCGATCAACAAGGACGAAGAGGCGCCCATCTTCAGCGTCGCGGATTACGGTCTGGTTGGCGATCTGTTCACGGTCGTGCCGGAACTGGTGAGCGACCTCTGAACTCCTTGGAACCAGCTTTCAGTGACGGAGGAACGTTGGCTGTCTTAGACCAGATTCGGCAAAGCCAGTCGGTTCACGGGGACGGAGGAGATTTGAAATCGTGGTGCGGTCGTGACGGCTCGGGCGACTGAAGTCGCAACGCCGCGCCCCGTCCGCGCCAGACTGGGCGTGGGCGATTACGCAAGGTCATTATGAGTGGATGGATTCGCGTGCATCATTCGCCAGCCTTAACTGTCCAAAAACGCCACCATCCTCATTCATTGCTGGCCTATGCGGTCGCCTGATCGCCAATGGCTGTCGGATTCGCTAATCTATCAACGCTCTGTTCAACGTACGCTTTCCGTCAGGCTGGCAGAGCTCTAGTCCAATTCGTCACACGTGAGTTCCGGCGGTCCGCACCGCGCGATCGCAACCAGTTACCTTTCTCTTGCACATCATGAACTACGCTCCGATCCGGTCCCTGCTGATTGCCAACCGCTCCGAGATCGCGATCCGGGTGATGCGCGCGGCCGCCGAGATGGACATCCGCACGGTAGCCATCTATTCGAAGGAAGACCGGCTCGCGCTTCATCGCTTCAAGGCCGATGAGAGCTATCTCGTGGGCGAGGGCAAAAAGCCGCTCGCCGCCTACCTCGACATCGACGATGTACTTCGGATCGCGCGGCAGGCGAAGGTCGATGCCATTCATCCCGGCTACGGTTTCCTTTCGGAGAACCCCGAGTTCGCGCAGGCAGTGATCGATGCGGGTATCCGCTGGATCGGCCCGTCGCCGGAAGTCATGCGCATGCTCGGCAACAAGGTGGCGGCGCGTAACGCGGCGATCGCGGCCGGTGTGCCGGTGATGCCCGCCACAGACCCGTTGCCGTGCGACCTTGATGAATGCAAGCGTCTCGCGGCCGGCGTCGGCTATCCGCTGATGCTCAAGGCAAGCTGGGGCGGCGGCGGGCGCGGCATGCGCGTGCTGGAAACTGAACAGGATCTTGAGTCGGCGCTTGCCGCAGCCCGGCGCGAAGCGCTCGCGGCCTTCGGCAATGACGAGGTGTATGTGGAGAAGCTGGTGCGCAACGCGCGCCACGTCGAGGTGCAGGTACTCGGCGACTCGCATGGCAACCTCGTGCATCTCTACGAACGCGACTGCACCGTGCAGCGACGCAACCAGAAAGTCGTGGAACGGGCGCCTGCTCCCTATCTGGATCAGGCGGGCCGGGCGGCGTTGTGTGAATCCGCGCTGCGCCTGATGCGTGCGGTCGGCTACACGCATGCCGGTACGGTCGAGTTCCTGATGGATGCGGACTCGGGCCAGGTCTACTTCATCGAGGTCAATCCGCGCATCCAGGTCGAGCACACCGTTACCGAGGTGATCACCGGAGTCGATATCGTCAAGGCGCAGATCCGCATTACGGAAGGTGGCCGGATTGGACTGACGGAAGACACGCTGGATGAAGCGGGTGCCATCAACGCTCGCGCCGCGGGCGTGCCCGCGCAGGCGGAGATTCCGCTCAACGGTCATGCGCTGCAATGCCGGATCACAACCGAGGACCCCGACAACGGCTTCCTGCCCGACTATGGGCGGCTCACCGCGTATCGCAGCGCGGCGGGCTTCGGCGTGCGGCTCGACGCCGGAACCGCCTACGGCGGTGCGGTCATCACGCCGTACTACGATTCGCTGCTGGTCAAGGTGACCACGTGGGCGCCGACGGCGGCCGAATCGATCCGGCGGATGGACCGCGCGCTGCGTGAATTCCGCATTCGCGGCGTCGCATCGAATCTGCAGTTCCTCGAAAACGTCATCAATCATCCTGCCTTTGGAAGCGGCGACGTCACCACGCGCTTCATCGACCTGACGCCCGAGCTGCTCGCCTTCACGAAACGTCGTGACCGGGCGACCAAGCTGCTGCGTTATCTCGGTGAGTTGAGCGTCAATGGGAATCCGGAAATCAGCGGGCGCTCGCTGCCGGCGTTGCCGCTGCCGAAGCCCGTGCTGCCTGCGCTCGACACTTCCGGGCCGCTGCCGGCAGGCACGCGCGACCGCCTGCGCGAGCTTGGCGCGGACAAGTTCGCGCACTGGATGCTGGACCAGAAACAGGTGCTGCTGACCGATACGACGATGCGCGATGCTCACCAGTCGCTGTTCGCCACACGCATGCGTACCGCCGACATGCTGCCCATCGCGCCGTTCTACGCTCGCGAGCTTCCGCAGCTCTTTTCGATGGAATGCTGGGGCGGCGCTACCTTCGACGTCGCATTGCGTTTTCTCAAGGAAGACCCGTGGGAGCGTCTGACGCAATTGCGTGAACGGGTGCCGAACATCCTTTTCCAGATGCTGCTGCGCGGATCGAACGCGGTCGGCTACACGAACTACGCGGACAACGTCGTTCGGTTCTTCGTACAGCAGGCAGCTAGCGCGGGCGTCGACGTGTTCCGCGTGTTCGATTCGCTGAACTGGGTGTGCAACATGCGCGTGGCGATCGATGCAGTGGGTGAAAGCGGCGCGCTATGTGAAGGCGCCATCTGCTATACGGGCGATCTGTTCGACACCTCGCGCTCGAAGTACGACCTGAAGTATTACGTCAGCATCGCGCGTGAACTCCAGCGTGCCGGCGTGCACATTCTGGGCATCAAGGACATGGCGGGCATCTGTCGTCCACAGGCTGCCGCAGCGCTCGTAAGGGCGCTCAAGGAAGAGACGGGTTTGCCCGTCCACTTCCATACGCACGACACCAGCGGTATTTCAGCCGCATCGGCACTTGCCGCAATCTATGCAGGCTGCGATGCCGTCGACGGCGCGCTCGATGCAATGAGCGGCCTCACATCGCAACCGAATCTCTCCAGCATTGCTGCGGCGCTGGCAGGCAGCGAGCGCGATCCGGGGTTGAGCCTTGAGAAGCTGCATGAAGCGTCGATGTATTGGGAAGGTGTGCGTCGCTACTATGCGCCGTTCGAATCGGAGATCCGGGCCGGCACAGCAGATGTCTACCGTCACGAGATGCCCGGCGGCCAGTACACGAACCTGCGTGAACAGGCGCGCTCGCTCGGGATCGAACATCGCTGGACGGAGGTGTCGCGCGCGTATGCGGACGTCAACCGGATATTCGGCGATATCGTCAAGGTGACGCCGACCTCGAAGGTGGTCGGCGACATGGCGCTGATGATGGTGGCGAACGATCTGAGCGCTGCGGACGTATGCGATCCGGCGAAGGAGATCGCGTTTCCTGAATCGGTCGTGTCGCTCTTCAAGGGTGAGCTTGGTTTTCCGCCCGACGGCTTTCCTGCGGAACTGTCGCGCAAGGTCTTGCGCGGCGAACCGCCCACGCCGTACCGTCCCGGCGATCAGCTTGCGCCCGTCGACCTGGACGCCGCGCGTGCGCAGGGCGAGGCCCTCTGCGAGCACCCGCTCGATGACAGGCAGCTCGCTTCGTATCTGATGTATCCGAAGCAGACGGGTGACTATTATGCGCACCTGCGTTCGTACAGCGATACCTCCGTATTGCCCACGCCATCCTTCCTGTATGGCTTGCAGCCGCAGGAAGAAGTCGCCGTCGATATCGACGCGGGCAAGACGCTGCTCGTCTCGTTGCAGGGACAGCACGCCGATGTGGAAGAGGGCATGGTGAAGGTCCAGTTCGAACTGAACGGACAGTCCCGCACGGCCGTCATCGAGCAGGCCAGTACCGTGCTCGCGGGTCCGGCACGCAAGAGCCAGGCGGTTGCCGATCCGGAAAACCCGCTGCATATCGCCGCGCCGATGCCGGGTTCGATCGTGACCGTCCCGGTTCAGCCCGGACAGCGCGTATCGGCGGGCAGCACGCTGGTCGCGCTGGAAGCGATGAAGATGGAAACGCACATCGCAGCTGACCGCGATTGCGAGATCGCCGCCGTTCATGTGCACGCGGGCGACCGCGTGGCGGCGAAGGATTTACTCATTGAGCTGAAAGCAGCGACGGACTGAAACACCAGCGCCAAGGTCGGGCGTGTATGGGAAGTGGACGAAGGGCAGGGGGTTTCGCCATCGTGTCGTCCGGCAGCCAGATTGCGCGGTCGCACTACTTTCTGGTGGAAGACGCGCGCGCTGTCCGGCAGGCGCGCGCGTTCGGCGACGACGGCCGGACCGTCGACGTCGAGGCTGTCCACAAGGACCCGTTCGACGACGATTCCGCGAACCGCTGACGATCGTGAAAATGATGTATGTGACCGGGATCTGGTGCGCGCCAGGCGTTACGAGCGAGTTTCAGGATGAAGTTGAATCGACAGGCCCACTCGCTCAGAAATGAAGGGGTAGATAGTTGGGCTATCCGACCTTCGTTTCGGGACATTGGCCGTAATCGCGTCCGAAGGGAACGAAAAATTGGGGCTTTCATACCCTTCATTTCGGGACATCGCGCGGACCGCGAATCGAGGGTCGCTCACACAACTAAATCTGCTAAGGAGCATGATTTCAAGCCAGCCCAAATGTCTTCCGCAGGCTTGCATCGACTGGGCCAGCTGGCATGAAGCGGCGCAATTTTCTCAGAAGGGAGGCTTCGCCTTTGGGCGTGCGGCGCATTTTCCATGGACCCAGAGCAGCATCGACAATCGTGGTGGCGACACCATCCGGTGCCGGCGCCTCATTGACACTTTTCTGAATCGCACGGGACACGACCGCGCGGTCGTCGTTATAAGCCGCAATTTTTGAAGCCGCATGGGGCGCATTGAGGTCCAGATTGGTCCTGGTATAGGAAGGCTCGACCAGCACCACGCGGATCCCGAACTTGCGCACCTCATGATCCAGGGTTTCGGACAGTCCCTCAACAGCATGCTTGGAGGCCGAATAGAGCCCCATGTATGGAGCTGGCAGAAAGCCCAGCACCGAGCTGACGTTGACGATTCTTCCCGAACCCTGCGCGCGCATATGCGGCAGCACCGCTTGTGTCGTGCGCAAGATTCCAAAGACGTTGGTATCGAACAGCGACTGCGCTTCGGCAAGCGACGTTTCTTCCGTCGCACCGAGCAGGGTCACCCCCGCACTATTGACTAGCACATCGATCCGCCCGGCCTGAGCGATGATGGTCTGGAATCCACGCTGAACTGAAGCCTCGTCGCGGACATCCATCTCAACCAGCACCACGCCCGGTATTGACTGCGCTTTTGTAGCACTACGCACGGTGCCGAATACCTTGTAGCCCCGTTTGGCAAATTTCTCTGCGGTGGCACGTCCGATCCCCGATGACACGCCGGTAACAACGACAACGATCGAATTCGACATAGCAGTTCCTTTGGAGAGTGGCGTTGTTTATCTCTGGTTGGCTGACGAGTCCTCAAACATCTGTTCCGCAGGTTGTGCCCGTTCATGCTTGCCTCCTTGCGAATCAGCTGTACTGCCCGGCCTGATCCTGAACCAGATGGAATACATGGCCGGCAGGAATACCAGCGTCAGAATCGTCCCTGCAAACGTGCCGCCAATCAGCGTGTAAGCAAGGGTTCCCCAGAACACCGAATGGGTAAGCGGGATGAACGCCAGGATCGCCGCCAGCGCGGTCAGGATCACCGGTCGGGCCCGCTGCACGGTTGCCTCGACGACTGCCTTGAAGGGATCCAGCCCCGCCTGTTCGTTCTGGCGGATCTGCCCGATCAGGATCAGCGTGTTGCGCATCAGGATGCCCGACAACGCAATCAGGCCGACCAGTGCATTGATGCCGAATGGCTGCCGGAACAGAATCAGGGTGGGCACGACGCCGATCAGCCCCAATGGACTGGTCAGGAAGACCATGACCATCGCGGAGATCGAGCGCACCTGCAAGATGATGATCAGCAGGGTGACCGCCAGCATGATCGGGAAGAGCGGCAACATGGCTACCGTCGCCTTGCCCGACTCTTCGATGGAGCCGGCCTGCTCGATGCGGTAGCCGCCCGGCAGCCTGGCCATGATGGGTTGAAGCTGCCTGGTAATCGCCGTTGACACATCCGGCGGCTGAAGGTCATCGGCGATGTCGCCCCGCACGGTGATCGTCGGCATGCGGTCGCGCCGGCGCATGATCGGTTCCTCCATGCGCACGTCGACCTTGCCCACCTGTGACAGCGGGATGCGCTGCCCGTTGGCGCCCGCCAGCGTAAAGTCGCCGATCCTGGCCGGATCGAGCCGGACGTCGCCAGCCGAACGCGCCACAACCTGAACGGTTCGAATGTCCTCACGAACTGCGGTGACAGGGATACCGGTGAGCAGGAATTGCAACTGCTGCGCCACGGCGCTGGAGGTCAGCCCCACCGCCTGCAACCGGTCCTGCTGCAAGGTGAAGTGCAGTGCGGGCGTGCGCGTACCCCAGTCGGTGTTGACCGTGCGCATCATCGGGCTCGCGTCCATCACGTGCTGAACTTCAGCCGCAATACCACGTAGCTTGTCCGGGTCCGGACCCGTGACCCGGTAGGCGACCGGGAACGGCGAATACGGGCCGAATACGAGTTGTGTGACGCGTACGCGCGCCTCCGACGCGAGACCGTCGGCGATGGCTTGTCGCAGCCGCTGCTTCAACGCGTCGCGCTCATCCTGGCTATCCGTACGGACCACGACCTTGGCAAACGACGGATCAGGCAGTTCAGGGCCCATTGCCAGATAGAACCGTGGGGCGCCCTGACCGATGTAGGCAGTGACGATCCTGGCTTCCTTCTGTCTGGCCAGCCAGGCTTCCACCTTCGCCGTGGCGGCGCTGGTCTGGGCGATCGACGTGCCATAGGGCATTTGCACCTCAACCAGCACTTCAGGACGGTCGGAGATGGGGAAGAACTGTTTCTTGACCACCGACATACCGAGGATGGCCACGACAAAGAGCGCCACGACCGAACCGGCGACCAGCCATTTGCGCCCGATGACACGCGTAAGCAACTGGCGGAAGCGGTTGTAGCGCGGCGTATCGTAGAGCGCATCGTGTCCCCCTTCGACCTTCTTGAAGTCGGGCAGCAGCTTGACGCCGAGGTAAGGCGTGAAAACCACGGCGACCACCCAGGACGCTATCAGTGCAATGCCAACGATCCAGAACATGTTGCTGGTGTATTCGCCTGCGGTGGAGCGGGCGAAGCCATTGGGCATGAAGCCGACGGCCGTCACCAGCGTGCCCGATAGCATAGGCGCGGCCGTATGACTCCAGGCATAGGCGGAAGCGGCCACGCGGCTGTAACCTTCTTCCATCTTCACCACCATCATTTCGATGGCGATGATGGCATCGTCCACCAGCAGACCCAGCGCCAGGATCAGGGAGCCCAGGGTGATCCGGTCGAAGTTCTTGCCGGTCGCGGCCATCACCATGAAGACAGCTGCGAGCGTCAGCGGCACGGCCGCAGCGACCACGACCCCCACGCGCCAGCCCATGCTCACGAAGCACACCAGCATGACCACCAGCAAAGCAGCGAAGAACTTGATCATGAACTCATCGACCGCCGAGCTGATGTTGACGGCCTGGTCCGTGACCTTGCTCAGGCTCATGCCCAGTGGCAGTTCAGCGTTGATCGCACCCACCTCACGGTCCAGCGCCTTGCCCAAGTCGAGTCCGTTCCAGCCGTCACGCATGACGATGCCGAGCAGCAAGGCCGGTTCGCCGTTGTTGCGGATCGTGAATGTCGCCGGATCTTCATAGCCACGACTGACGGTGGCAATGTCCGACAGTTTCAGCGTGCGCCCCTGCGCCACAACCGGCGTGTCGCGGATCTTCTGCAATGCGTCGAAGGCGCCGTCCACGCGAATGAGCACTTGAGGGCCCCGGGTCTCCACGGAGCCGGCTGGCGTCAGGACATTCTGGCTGTTGAGCGCGGCGAATACGTCCTGCGGACTCACGCCCAGCGTGGCCAGACGGTCATGCGAAAACTCGACATAGATCCGCTCCGCCTGCTCGCCGATGATGTTGACCTTCTTCACGCCCGGTACGTGCAGCAGCCGCTGACGCAGTGTCTCCGCATCGCGCACCAGCAGGCGTTGCGGTTCGCCTTTGGCCTTGAGCGCGAACAGCGCAAAGGTGACGTCTGCGTATTCGTCATTGACGATCGGCCCGATCACGCCAGACGGAAAGTTGGTTACTTCGTCGCCGACTTTCTTGCGGGCCTGGTAGAACTCCTCCTGCACTTCCGAAGGCGGCGTGCTGTCGAGCAACGTCAAGGTCGTGAACGCCAGGCCAGGTCTTGTGTAGGTCTCGGTCCGGTCGTACCAGCGCAGCTCCTGCATGCGCTTTTCAATCTTCTCGGCGACCTGGTCCTGCATTTCCTGCGCGGTGGCGCCAGGCCACGCGGTGATGATGGTCATCACCTTGACCGTGAAGGCCGGGTCTTCCGCCCGGCCCAGCTTGAAGAACGAAAGGAGCCCGGCCAGCGAGATCAGGCAGATCAGGAACAGGGTGATGGAGCGCTCGCGCACGGCGAGCGCCGACAGGTTGAAACGACCTTCGCTCACGGACGGACTCCCTCGGTCGAAGTGGCGGCCGTCTGGCCCGCCACACGGACCTGTTCGCCTTCGCGCAGCAGATGCGCGCCGAGCGCAACGACCCGGTCACCTTGCTGGAGTTGACCGGCGATGCGTGCGCCATCGTCCTCCAGATGCTGGATGGCAACCGGCCGCCAGGACACCTTTGCAGGCTTGCCGTTGATGACCCACACCCCGGGTCCCTTGCCCGCGTCGAACAGGGCGCCCATCGGCACCTGCAAGCCGCCTTGCACGGAGGCATGTGCATCCGGAATCTGGATCGTCACCGTGGCGCCCAACGGGGCGTTGGCCAGTGCTCCTTCCAGCACGTACCGCGCCTCAAAGGTGCGGGTAAGGCGATCCGCCGTATCCGAAAGCTGGCGGAGCGTGGCCGGAACGCCAACGCCGTCTTTGCCGAAGAGCGTGGCTTGTGCAACGGAACCGATCGCGGGGCGCAGCGTTTCGGGCAACTGGATAACGGCCTCGCGACGCCCGGCGTGGGCCAGGCGCACCACGGGCTGTCCCGCGCTGACGACCTGGCCCGGTTCTGCCAGCGTTTCCATGACGACACCATCGCCGTCCGCGACGAGCTCCGCATAACCGGTCGCATTACGGGCCACGTCGGCTTGTGCTTCGGCCGCACTGAGCTGGGCCTTGGCCGCATCCGCCGCCGCCTTGATCTGATCGTAGGCCGAAGCCGATATCGCACCGGTCCCGCGCAGGTCACGGTAGCGGGCTTCATCCTCCGCCGTCTGATGCGCCCGCGCGCGTGCGGCCGCAACCGCCTCTTCCTGCGCCTGCGCCGCAAGCTTCAGGTCGACCGGGTCGATGCGCATGAGCGGCTGGCCGCGTTTGACGGTTTGCCCGGCGTCCACCAGCCGCTCCAGCACCTTGCCGGATACGCGAAACCCCAGGTCGCTCTGCACGCGGGCGGCTACGGTTCCGGTAAACGAACGTGACGCGGGGATAGCGCCCTGAACGACTGCGACGCGCACCAGCGGTGCCTCGGTGCGCGGATCGGAGGGTGCTTTGCCGCCGCAGGCGACCAGCGCAAACGGCAAGGCACAGACGACGGTAGAGGTGGCGAGGCGGCGCGAGCGCATGAAAGTCCCATCGACGAAGTGATGATGGCTTTCATTATGGTTCTAGTGACTAGTATAGTCAATAGTCACATACGCTTCGTTTCAGGGTGAGAGGCTACGGAGCACCAGGCTTGACAGTTTCGCCGGCGCTTCCTCGGTGTAATCGAAGCTGTGCTGCAGGATGAGCGGGTTGAGGTAGGGGCGCAGGACCAGGTAGATCGCCATCGCGGTCTCGTCCAGCGGCGTCTTGCGTTCGAAGTCCCCGCTTTGCCGGCCCGCCTGCAGGATGTCCTGAAGCAGTTTCTGGATGCGCTCCTCATAGGCGAGTGTCGCCTGCCAGTGCTCGGTGGCGGCCGACGCGGCAATCTCGTAAAGCTTGCGGTCCTGGGAGAACAGGCGAAGGCTCGCCTCCACGATCGCCTTGAACATCCGCCGCAGCTTCTCGGGCGGCCGGTCGGCCTCCTCGACGGCCGCCTTGACCTCGCTTTCGATCTCGCGCAGGCAGTTCGCGCAGATCATCTCGCCAATGGCCTGCTTGGACTCGAAGAACTTGTAGATGTAGGCCTTGGAAAAGCCGATGGCCTTGGCGAGATCGGAGACGGTCGTTTTCTCGTAGCCATACCGACTGAAGTGCTCGGTGGCGGCAGCGACGATCTGATCGCGCACCTCATGGTCGGCCGGGCCACGGGCCGAAACGGGATAGCTGATTGCATTTTTCATGGTTCGCAGCTTACCGCCGCTCTCAAGAATCGACAACAAGTGACTAAAGTGTATTATAGTCACATCACTCGCTCCGTTCTCCCTTCGCCGGAAGAAGCTCATGCTGCCCAAACAACTCCTTGCCGTACTCATTGTCGCCAGTCTCTCGGCAGGCTGCGCCGTCGGCCCCGATTACGTCCCGCCCGACGTATCCATGCCGGAACGGTTCCACGGCCAGGCCGCGGTCGATCAGCGGCCTGCAACGGCCAGTGCCGATCTCGCCACGTGGTGGACGGGTTTCGGCGATCCGCAACTGACACGGTTCGTCGCGCTCGCGCTGGAGCAAAACCTCGACCTCGCGCAGGCATCCGCTCGCATTGCACAAGCGCGTGCAGGACTTGGGGCAGCGAATGCCGCGTTGCTGCCTTCCGGTAATCTCAGCGGCCAGGCGGCCAGAGTCTACCAGTCCGTTGAAACGCCCTTGGGACGAGTCTTGAACGCGACGCCCGGTTTCGACCGCTACGGCAACGACTACGAAGCCAATCTCAGCGCGAGCTGGGAACTGGACGTGTTCGGAGGCCTGCGTCGTGGGCGGGAAGCGGCGCTAGCCGAGTACCAGGCTTCGGAAGCGGGCGCAGCGGCCACGCGCCTGGCGGTAGCGGCGCAGACCGCCGATATCTACATCACCATCCGTGGACTGCAAGCCCGTCTGAACGTTGCCCGGCATCAGGTGCAGACGCAGCAGGAACTGCTCTCGACCATCAACCTTTTGTACGGCAAGGGGTTGGCGGCCGAGCTTCAGGTGAGACAGGCCGAGGGGGCGCTTGCCCAGGTTCGGGCCTCCGTCCCGGTCCTCGAGGCGGGCCTGGATGCAGCGATGAACGCACTGGATGTGATGCTCGGCGCGCAGCCCGGCACGCATCGGGCAGAGCTGGTCGAAGCGGGCGACATCCCGGCCGCCCCGCAAATCGGCGCCACCGGATCACCGGGCGACTTGCTCAGGCGTCGGCCTGACCTGATCGTGGCCGAGCGGCGCCTGGCCGCATCGAACGCGCGTATTGGCGTCGCCATCGGTGAGTACTATCCGAAGCTCTCCCTGAGTGGGCTGATCGGCAGCGCGACCTCCGTGGCCAGTGGCAATCTTTTCACGAGCGGCGCCAATCAAGCTGCAGGTGTGCTGGGGCTGCGCTGGCGTCTGTTCGACTTCGGTCGCATCAATGCGCAGATCAATCAGGCCAAGGGCGAGGAGGCCGAGATGCTGGCGGCGTATCGGCTTGCCGCGCTCCATGCAACCGAAGACGTAGAGAACGCCTTTTCTGCACTGGTCAAGCGCGAGGAACAGGCTGCTGTGCTCAACCAGGGCGTGGACTCGCTGGGTCGCGCGCGAGCGGCATCGTTTGCAGCCTATCAAAAAGGCGTGGTCAGTCTCGTCGAAGTACTGCAGGCCGACGAAAGCTTGCTACGCGCCTCCGATGAGCGGGCGCAGGCGCAAACGGAATCAGCACGCGCAGCGGTCGCGGCCTTCAAGGCGCTCGGTGGCGGTTGGCAACCTCGCGAATCCGGGGCTGCGGTAGCCATCAGGTAGCAACCGAACACACCCATAGTGACGCAGGAGGAACATGGGATTCGCCATCGTCGTTGCTGAGGATTCCTTTCGCCACGGGAGTGATTCATGTGTGGATGCGCTGAGGTAAGTATCCGGCCGACACCCGGCATGTCAACCCATGGGATAGGCGAACGGCTTGCATTGCAGGACTGGGCGTCCAAATTCGATAGCGCAACGAAACCCATATCCCAGATGGCCGAACACCTTCTCACATGCCACGCAAACGATTGACGCGCGAAGAACACCGCGAACAGACTCGCTGTCGTTTGCTCGACGCTGCGGCCTTGAGCATTGCCAGAAAAGGGCTGGCCGCGACCAGCGTGGAGGACATCGCGGCTCAGGCCGGCTATACCCGCGGCGCGTTCTACTCGAACTTCAACAGCAAGAGCGACCTGTTCGTCGAACTGCTCCGCCTGGATCACCAGTACATCCGGGAACAGTTACAGAAGCTGCTAGACGCCGCGTCCACCGAAGACGTGCACAAGCAGCTCACCTCGTTGTACGCCCGATGCTATCGGGACGACAAGCACTACCTCGTCTGGGCTGAGGCACGCCTGCACGCAATGCGTGACGCGAAATTCCGGGAACGCGTAAACGCCCTGTGGCTGGAAAAATGCGACCTGATCGCGTCCTTCATCGAGCAGTTCTGCAAGCGCGCTAACGTGCAGTTGCCAGGCTCTCCGGCCCATCACGCGCTTGCCACCATCGCCTTGCTGGATGGCGTCCTCTACTTCGCCATGACGATGCCCAATGAGCTGCCGGAAGCTTTGGCCGAAGCGGTTTTAAGCAACGTCTTTACGAGAATGTTCGAATGTTCTTCGGCGCATTGTCCTGAGTAAAGCTCGGCTTGAGCTTCCCGCCACTTCTGCAGCCGTTTGACATTCCTACCGGCGACGCCGGCCATCTGATGACAGGCAGCGTCGGGCAGTGCCGTTCGACCGCTACGCAACTGCTGCGTATCTGCGCTCGATGGTCGAACACCTCTTCTGTTGCCACATACAGCGGGCCCCGATACCAGTTCGGATCGCCATATCGGGTCGCTTCGGGACGCTGGATCTGTGCGCCATCAAGCCTGAAGACGCCGACCAGTTGCGCGAGACGCCCGGCCTGATCCTGCAGCGATGCGGCCGCCGCTGCAGCCTCTTCAACGAGCGCCGCGTTCTGCTGCGTGATCTGGTCCATCTGCTCCAACGCCTGATTGATCTGCTCGATTCCGGCGCTCTGGGACTGCGTGCCGTGATCTCTCCCATGATGCCCGTCACGCGCTCTATGCTGGCCACGATCTCGCCCATCGTGGCGCCGGCCTGAGCAACCTGCTGGCTACCGGTCTGCACCCGTTGCGCGGAGTCGCCGATCATGCCTTGATTTCTCTTGCTGCCTTCGCGCTGCGCTGCGCGAGGTTCCTGACCTCGCGCGCCACGACCTCGCAGCCTCTGCCGTGCTCGCCCGCACGCACCGACTCCACTGCGGCATTGAGTCCGGGATATTGGTCTGGAATGCCGTAAAGCGAAGCAATGTTGTCACCGCATCATGCCCACAAGAGCAGGGCGTAAGGGTCGGAGCTTTGCCCTCGCTTGGTGTTCGCCTGGTGGCGAGTTGACACTTCTAATGGCGCGACGGTGACAGAGTTAGTACGGTCTACGGCGCGAGCGGTATAGTCCATCGGCCATCAAGACACACCGGCTTCATTTTAACGAATGGCCGTATTGTGGCGAAGATCTGACATCGATGCGAACTCCAGTGATGGATCTTAAAGACTAAAGCAATTCGCAAGCCTAAGTTTGTCGCGGAAATCTGTCCATCAAGAAAAGAAAACTTAGCTTAATAGCTGTATTTTATTTCACGCGAGCGGCAACGCTTTTGTGTTCCGGGTCTAGATTTCCCTGATCCTTGTTGATCAACACTAGTAGAGGCGCAATCATCCGGATGGCTCAACTACCGGAGAACCAAGGTGTTGAAGAAATCAATCTTTGGAGCGTTGGTCGTTATGGCCATGAGTGTGACTCGCGCGGTCCCGATCTCGTTGCACCGGACGGAAGGCTGGCCGGAGAGGTTCAGTTCGCAACTGATGAACGTGCCGTTTACTATCGGTGCCGTAGTCAACGGCGATGGCATGCTGGCCACAAATGTTGCAGTTCAAGCGGTCCCAAGTTCAGCGGTCGACTCATGAACGACACGGCTTCCGGCACGTGGCGCAATCATGTATTCGTCAACGGAATGCCGTGAATAGTGACCGGTAGCTGGGCGTGAGGCCGTGCTGGCTTGCCGCCGCATCGCAGTCGCTGCGCAAGTGCTTTTCATTCTGAAACAACTACCGCAGAACGCGTTCGGCAGCCGACAAGTACTCCGGTTGCGGTAGCATGAGATGTAGAGCAAACCCGGGAGCAACAACTAGGAACTGACGCTACTGAAAAACTGCCCCGCTCAACCGGCCCTTCGCTGACCGGCAACAGCCCCGGCGAGGTGCCGCCGAAAACGTAGTCCACGGTCAGCTTCACGTCGTCACTTTGATGACGGCCGCCGGCCCCTCCCACCGTGACCAGGTACCCCTGAATTTCGATTGCGTCCTTTGCGCGCGTCAGCGCGCCATTGATCATGGCGACTGCCTCGCGTCGATCTGGGCCGTACGCCCGCATCACAAGCGATGTCGGCCGGGAGGGGGCTGCCCGATTGTGCCGATATATTGCTATCGTCGATGCGTCTGGCGTTTCGCTTAGAATCGACGTCCGGCATCGGCGCGCCATTGCTGCGCGCGTCGATAGCCATTCGTTCAGTCCGGGAGTGAACATGCGGTTTATCCATGCGGCGGATATTCATCTCGACAGTCCGCTTCACGGCTTGATTGCCTATGCGGATGCGCCTGCGGCCATGCTGCGCAATTCGACGCGCGAGGCATTCTCGTCGCTGGTGACGACCGCCATCGTCGAATCCGTCGATTTCATGGTGATCGCCGGCGACCTGTACGACGGCACCTGGCGGGACCACAACACGGGCATCTTTTTCTGCCGGGAGATGGGCCGGCTGCGACGCGCGGAAATTCCCGTGTTCGTCCTGTTCGGCAATCACGACGCCGAAAGCGAGATGACGAAACAGCTGCAACTGCCCGACAACGTCCGCACGTTTTCCACGCGCAAGGCGGAGACGTTCAAGATCGACGCGCTGAAAGTCGCGTTGCACGGCCATAGCTTCAGGGAACGGGAGACGACGGCGAACCTCGTTACGAGCTACCCGGCGCCTGTGTCCGGCTACTTCAATATCGGCGTGCTGCACACGGCGCTCGAAGGCAATGCGGCCCATGCGACCTATGCGCCGTGTTCGCTGGCGGAACTCCATGGCAAGGACTATCAGTACTGGGCGCTCGGACACGTGCACGAGTTTGCGATGTGGCGGGATCGATCGACGGTCGTGTTCCCCGGCAATCTGCAAGGCCGCAATATCCGCGAGACGGGACGTCGCGGCGCCGTCATGGTGACGGTCGACGATTCGGGCGAGATCGAAATCGAGCGCCTCTTCGTCGATGTGCTGCGTTGGGAAGCGGTGGAGGTCGATGCCTCGGCTTGCGCGACGCTCAACGATGTCGTGCGCGCGGTTGGTAGCCATCTGGAGATGCTCGCGGAATCGGCGTCGGCGACGGTGCAGCACGCCGTGCGTGTGACGGTCACGGGAACGACCGCGGCACATGGCGAGCTGTTCGGACTCGAACCGCAATTGCGCGCCGAAGTGCTTGCGCAGATCGCGGGTCTCAGCCACGACCGTCTGTGGCTTGAGAAGGTGCGCATCGAGACGAGCCCGCTCGGCGATAGCAATGCCGTGCTCGATCGCGCGGATGCCATCGCGGATCTGCACAACCTGCTCGTCGAAGCCGAATCCGATCCGGATTTTCTCGCGCTGCTGAAAGAGCGGCTGATCGGGCTGGCAACCCATTCGCCTCATGAGCTGCAGGAGATGGTGCCCGCGCTCTTCGATGTGCTTAACGGCGATCTGACGGGACTGGTGCGTGAAGTGCGCGCCGGTCTGGTCGAACAGTTGGCGAAGGCGAACTGACATATGCGTATAGGCAAGCTCGAACTGATCCGTTACGGCAGGTTCTCCGACGAAGCGGTGGCGTTTCCCCGCTCGTCGCACGATTTTCACTTTCTTGTCGGGCCCAACGAAGCCGGCAAGTCCACCATCAAGACGGCGATCACATTTCGATCGAACTCTCGCGACGTCTGTCGTCGGCGCGGGCTGTGCAGGCCGAATCCCAGCGCCTGACGAACGAACTGATGGACGTGTCGGAGCGCGTTTGCTTCGCCCGTGCGGACGTGGATGAGGCGACAGCGCAACTGCGTCCGCCGTATGCGCTTGCCGCCGTCGACAAGCCTGACCTGCTTCGTCCGCTGATCGCTCGCTCGGACAGCAAGCGCAAACTGGTGGCCGCCATCGGGCAGGCGCACAGGAGTCTCGTCAACGATGGCGACGGGCTGAGCATCGATCAACTTGCCGAGGAAGTCGACGCGACTGATCTGCAGACAGTCCAGGCCGATCTGCTGAGCGTGGGCCTCGCGCTGACGGACTCGGTCAACGCACGTGCCGAAATGGCGACCAGGGTGGCCGAGGCGCGTCAGCAACTGGAGGCGATCTCGGGCGGCGCGAGTGCGGCGATTGCCGAAGCGAACGCCAGGAGGCGCTCGCCGCCATGGCCGAGGCGGCCGAACGCTTCATCAAGGTCGAGACGGCGTCCACCTTGCTGCGCTGGGCCGTCGACCGATGCCGCGAGCGTCGTCAGGGGCCGATGCTGGCGCGCGCGAGCACAATCTTTTCTGAACTGACGCTGGGCGCGTTCGAACGTCTTTCTGTCGATTACGATAGCCAACCACTGGCGCTGGCCGCAGTGCGGGCGGGCGGCGAACGCGTGGAGATCGCCGGCATGAGCGAGGGGACACGCGACCAGCTTTATCTGGCGTTGCGCCTCGCTGCACTCGAACTCCATTGCGAGCATGGCTTCGCGTTGCCTTTTGTCGCCGATTGCCTTTTCATCAACTTCGCCGACAGGCGTGCGAAGGCCGGACTTCGTGTGCTGGCGGGACTGGCCAGGCGCATGCAGGTAATCTTTCTCAGTCACCACGATCATCTGGTCGCGATCGTCAATGAGGTGTTCGGCACCTCGGCGAACGTGCGATATCTCGGTTAACGGTTCTCTCCATCCAGCAACGCAACCTGTATTCAGGCAAGTAGTGCCGCTTCCGCGTGTCCAGGGTGGACATCGCCACTTTCCATGGCCGAACCCGCGTCGAAGTGCAGCACCTACGCGCATGGCGACTCGGCGGCCATGATCGCTGGCGTGGCCGTATCGGCCTGTCGGGCGGAGGCAAGGAGGTTCATTGACGTCGTAGGTGCAATGGTGTCGGGACAAGCTCACGAAACCGCTAACCTGACGTCAACGAAACCAATCCCCACGCGTTATGGCAGTGGACGACGTAATGAATCGTCGCCTTACCACTGGAGACTCCGAATGAAGAAGCTTGCTGCCGCCTTGATCACATCCCTGTTTGCTACTGTCGCGTTCGCCCAGGCATCGGCACCCGCGGCGACCGCACCAGCAGCCACGGCTACGGCTCCCGCCACGACGCCGGCGCCTGCACACAAGACGACGAAGCACATGCATAAAGTGAGTCACCATGTGACGCACAAGAAGGCGGCGCAATAATCCACGGCCTCGGCGCGAAGTATCAGAACCCTGCTTCGGCAGGGTTTTATGCATTGAGCGATCGGCCCTAAACAGGGTAATCGTTCGTTCGAGATAGAGACCTCGCCAAGGTATTCGCAGCAGTCGGTGGGCGCGACTGCATTGGTCTCTCTCAAACAACGCTGCCTGATGCGAACGCGAGCACCTTGCCGCCAAGGCATTCGCGGCGGCCCGTGGGCGGGGCCGCCAGAGTGGACAAGCTGGTGCTTGCGCCCTTCAGAATCCCGCAAAACGCTGCCTTATGCGAGCGCGAGTGCCTGGCTCTTCATGTCTTGCGTCGCGCATCGAATGCGCGCACTGTTCGGATCACGATATTGAAAAAGTCGCGACGAAAACGCCTGGCAGAGCTGCGCGCAATCGGTCGAAGCGCATGTTGTGAGATGAATCGGATTGGTGGGTAGAACATGAACCAGCTCGCTCTCGACTCCCGGCAACACGTGAAAGCCCGCGCACGCCTGATCGGAGACCGGCTTGATTTGAAAAATTATAAGATCGCCAATCCGATGGGCACCACGCCACTCACACTGACCGTCGGGTCTGACGATGGCGTAGCAGTTCTGTTTCGTTATGGTGTTGTTGTATTTTTTGGCGTGGGTACCAACGATGAAACAGCTTTTATTGATTCCCTCAAAACCATCATAACCAACGCTTACGACAGCCCTGAGGTCGAAGAACTCGACATCTACAGTGGAAGGTCCAACGCGGGGGTGCAGAGCGACGCCCTGTCGGTGGACAAGGTCACGTTGGAGAAGATACAGATAGTCGCGGACGTGCTCGGGAAGAGCCTCGTCCTGTCACTGTATGAGAAGGAGGTCGCGGGTAAATTCGATGGGATTGCCCCCGTGGCCCTGGAACTGGCGAATTCGGGAAAGGTGAATGCGGATTCGAAATCACTGTTTTCGAAAATAGGCAATCTGATATTGATCGAACACCGCATGGTTGGCCGTGCAGAGATCGGTGACAAACCTGAAATCCTGTGGGACTTTCCGGCCCTTGGTGGCCTGTATGCCGCCCTCGAAGATGAATTTGAGCTGCACGAGCGTCACGCAGCGTTAGAGCGCAAACTGACTCTGATCTCAGATACCGTACAAACCTTGGCGGATATTGTGGAGAACAAGAAAATCCACAAACTGGAATGGTATGTAATCGGGCTAATCTGTTTTGAAGTCGTTCTGAGCCTCGTGGATCTTGCGAGGAGATGGCTGCTTCCCGGCTGATCGCGATTGACGAACGGAAAACCCGGACTGAATTCGTGCCCGACCGGATGGCGCACGGGCACAAGCTGACGGCATTCTTCCTTCGTCGAGTTTCAAAGTAAGGAACTGGGTGAACCTCACGCAGCTTTACCTACTTCTTATTTGCATGAGGGTGCCCAGGCGTTGGCTGCAGCCACCGTGCTGATGCCACGCAGCCGCAGTTCCTTCACCAGGCGGTCCTGCAGCGTCAGGTGGGCGCGCTCGACGCGGCCCTTGACCGGGCTGCTGTTCGCACAGAAGCTGTCGATGTTCAGCTCGTACATCGCCCGGCCGAAGTGCGTCACGCTGTTGCCAGTCTTGCCGGCGGTGGTGCTGCGAAATACGCTCGCCTTGTCGCTATAGAACGCGCCGGGCTTGCCATGGCGCTCGATGTACGCGCGCGTCGCCTCGAAGTAACTGAACGTCGACTCCGTCGCCGTGAAATGCAGCGCGTACACCAGCAGCGCGCATTGCGGCGCCCGGTCCTCGAACCACGCATGGCTCGCTGCCGTCGATCTGGATCAGTTCGCCCACGCATGCGCGCCACGCGCGCGGCTGGTACACCTTCGGCGGCCGCTGCCGGCGCGGCACCCAGAGCCCCGCGGCCGTCATCAGCCGGCGCACCGTTTCCTTCGCCAGGCGAATGCCATGACATTCATACCGCTTTTCGCGCGCCAGCGTCGGCCCGAAATCCGCGTAGCGATCACGGATGATCGAGATGGCCCGATCGGCCGTCACGGCGTCCAGGCGGTTGTTGCTGGGCTTCGAGCGACGACGCGACACGAGCCCCGGCGCTCCCTGGTCACGCAGTCTGCCGACCAGTCTGCGGATCTGCCGCGTCGTCAGCCCGAGTCGTTCGGCGGCACGCGACGGCTTGAGCACACCATCGGCCACGTCCTGAATCACCTTGTACCTGTCCAGCTCGCGCATCGTCATCGTTATCCGTTCTATGACTGCCATCGAAGCTCCCCGTGCCGGTTAGCCGGCGGCCGGTCAGCTTACGATGGTCCGAAAAGCGGACATTTCAACTTGGCTAAAAGCGGACATTACAATTCAGCCGCTACAAACGTTCTGGTGATAATTTATCTTATGTAAAATCAAAACGCCCAGCGCCGATCCTCGAATCAACGCCACCCTGCAACCACAACAAACGCCCTAGCTATCCGGATGCCCCGCGACAAACCCGACAAACGCGTTATACGGCAGATTCACCGGCGCACCGTCGATCATTAGGCCGTACGTCGTATCGCCGCTATCGAGCACGTAGTACATCACGGACTGGATGTTCTTCGTCTTTCTCGCCTGATAGTACGTCGCATAGCGCGACGTGATGTAATCCGCGCGATACGACTGGCTCTTCTCCGGCCCGGTGTTCCACTCGGTCAGCAGGAACGGCACGCCATAGCGCGCCTTGCAGTAAGTCGGCAGGTCGAAGCCGGGACCGGAGCCGTCAGAGCCGATATCGAAAATATCGCCGTACACCTCGTAGTTGTGCCACGTCGTCAGATCCCATCGCACCGCCGGATAGCCGCTCGTGCCGTCCGGCTGCTTGCCGTCCCACAACGCATCGGCGGCGCCCGTATCCGCGACGCAGAAGTTGATCCCGCATTTCGCATTGGATTGTGCCGACTTCACGCCGTCGATCATCCCGCGCATCACGCCGCGCATGATCGGCCAATTGATGTTGCTGAAGTCGACCGCCTTCGTCCCCGCGTTGGTCGAGTCGAGAATGATCGCGTCATCGCGCGTCAATTCGTTTCCGCACTCGAACATCACGACGCCATACGGTGCGAGCGCGCGCGCCACTGTCGCGCCGCATGAATACCCGCGGTTGTACGCCGCCGATTCGCTTGCAAAGAGCAAGCCGTTCGAATCGCGGATGCCAAGGTTGACCAGCACGAATAGCGTCAGCCCCGACGCCTGGAACGCCTGCGCGAGATTGACAACGGCGCCGAGCGACGTCGGATCGTCTATGCAGCCGACGCGATAGGTCGAGCAGCCCATGTTGCGCATGATCGTCACGATCTGGGCGGGCGTGTAGCGATAGTCGTAATGCCCGTTGATGCCGTGGAATGTGCCGCTCGTCGCCGCGACGGGGATGCACGGATCGCTGCACGGCATCCACTGGTCGAGATCGCTGCACACATGGAACTGTCCGTCCGTCGACCGGTACCAGAGCTTGCCGCCGTACCACAGCAGCATCGACACGTTCGATGTCACGCCGACGGCAGCGTTGTTGCGAAGGACGATGCCGTTTGCCACCGTCCACAGCGCGCCGACCTTGTCGATGATATACGGCGACGCGGGAATCGTCGTGCCGTCCGCAGACGTGCCGCCAAGACGCGGATCGTTGCATGCGAACCAGGTCGAGCCGTTCCATCCGTAGAACTGCCCGCCTGTTCCCTGGTGATAGATGCCGCCGCCGTACCACAGCAGCAGCGTCACGTTGTACGTGTTGCCCGCAGCGACGCTGTTCCGGTAGACCGATCCGTTGACGAGCGTCCAGACGGCAGCCTGATTGTCGGTGATCGAAGGCGCAGGCGGAATCGCCGTGCCGTCCGCCGATCCCGGCGCGCTATCGTTCGACGATCCCGTCGATGAATCGCCCGATGAGCCCTTATTCGTTCCGCTGGAGGAACCCGAACCCTTTCCGTTCGACGACCCCGCCGTCGCACCACTCGTCGAAGCGGGCGTCTTGCCGTTTCCGGCTGCCGCCGTCACGCCCGCGCTGGTTGTCGTTGTGCTGTTGGCGCTAATGCCCGTAGAGCCGCCCTCGCCGCCTCCCGAGCCACCGCCCCCGCCGCATGCGCTTAGCACGCGAGCGCCGCCGAGCGCGGTCAGCAAACCGAGGAATTGACGTCGTTTGATCATGACAAAAAAATCCACTACCAGGGTCGCGCCCGGCGAAAAGCTTTGATGTGTGAGCGCAGCGTGCGTGTTGATGAAAGATCGACGGGCCGTCCAATATGATTCGTCATCCTGATTAATGACATTCGAACTATCGCCAACGACCTCATCGACAGTGCTCCGTCGAGTGGGCGCATTCGCGCGTCGGCTGACAGGAGTTCAATACGGGAACGATGCGGGAGTTCTTTCCACTTGCATCAGTGGCGATCTACTGGCTGGATATCGGCAGGCGCTGGGCGTTTGCGCAGTGGCCGTCTGAAATAAAAACGATTCTTTCGAAAGTGCGCGCCGCGAGGAAACGATTCGCTTTTGTCGGTGGTCCTCGCGCGTTGCCGCATTGCAGCTTGGAGCAGCGTGGAAACCGCATCAAGACACAAGCATGACGCAAGGCACTCGCGCATAAGCGGCAAAACCAAGCCCGCGTGCAACGCGATGAGGCCAAAGAATAACTTTCTCGTTAGTACCCCGTTTGCATGCGCAACACGCAATTTTTCCGCCGCAGCCACACCGGCAGCCCGCGCGACACCGGCGCGGAGCGCGTCACATGCCGATGCCAGAATCCCGGCTAATGCGTCTCTTTAGAGCAGCCCCGCCCGCGCGCTTCAGCGCCTCGCGCCACACGGAGAAAAATTTTGAAGTATTTCCTTAAAAACTGTAGGTCGATAGGATGCTAACGAATAGAAATCGACATACAATCCCGCCCCATGGCTAATCTCCATCTCCTGCGCCGCTCTGTCAGCAGCACGCTGGTTGTCGCCGCGCGCCGCTGGCGCCGCACGAGCCATAGCGTGCTGTCCGCGTACAACGTGTCGGAAGCCTGCGCGGGGCCGCTGCTGACGGCTAACCGCCTCGGCGAGGCGGTTCGCCAGGTGACGCTCGCAGAAGAAGTCGGCATCGAAGGGCCATCGCTCGTGCGTCTGCTCGACCAGCTATGCGCGGCGGGTCTCGTGCGCCGCGACGAAGACCCCGACGACAGGCGCGCGAAAACCATCACGCTCACCGACGAAGGCCGCGCCGTCACCGCGCGCATGGAAGAGCGCCTGATGGATCTGCGGGCGCGCGTGCTCAAAGGCGTGACACGCGAGGATCTGGAGACGACGCTGCGCGTGCTGAATGCGTTCAACGCATCGCTGGATGCAGCCACGACGCCGCCCGCATCCGGCAACCCCACGGCCGTCGACGACGGCACATTCGCACGCGCGCCGGACCGCTCCGGCAGCAAAGGCAAAGCGTAAGCGCCATGGTCTATCCCTCACTCCGCGACTGGCTGTTCTCCGCCAAGACGTTCGCGGCCGCGATGATCGCTCTTTACATCGGCCTTGCGCTCGAATTGCCGCGCCCGTACTGGGCGATGGCAACTGTCTACATCGTGTCGAATCCGTTCGTCGGCGCGACGCGCTCGAAGGCGCTGTATCGCGCGCTCGGCACGGCGATCGGCGCGGCGGGCGCCGTGCTGATCGTGCCGCCGTTCGTCGAGTCGCCGTTTCTGTTCAGCGTGATCGTCGCGTTGTGGACGGGCACCCTGCTCTATCTGTCGATGAACGACCGCACGGCGCGCAGCTATGTGTTCCTGCTCGCCGGCTACACGCTGCCGTTGATTGCGCTGCCCGCCGTCACCAATCCGACGACCGTGTTCGATCTCGCCATCACGCGTACCGAAGAGATCCTGCTCGGCATCGTGGTCGCGAGCATCGTGGGCAGCGTCGTGTTTCCGAGCCGCCTCGCGCCGACGCTGATCGAGCGCACCGACGCGTGGTTCCGCGATGCCGCCTTCTACGCAAGCGAGACGCTCTCAGGCCACATCGCGGGTGCGTCGATTTCGGCTTCGCGCCAGCGGCTCGCGGCGACCGTCAACGGCCTCGAATTCCCGTTGAGCCAGTTGACCTACGACCACACGCGTCCCGACATCGTGCGTCGCGCACGCGCGTTGCAAGGGCGCATGCAGATCTTCCTGCCGCTGATTTCGTCGATGGCCGATCCGCTGATCGAACTGATGCGCGAGAATGGCACGCATCCGCCTGAAGTCGCAGCGCTGCTCGCGGATGTCGCGCAGTGGATCAGATCGCCCGCGCTCGAAGCGAGGCACGCCGACGAAACCGACCGCGAGGCGGAAGCGCTGCGCGAGCGCATTGCCGCGATGAAGCCGCCCGCGGCATCGCTTGCAAGCTGGCATGCCGCGCTGCTGTCGAACGCGCTTTGGCGTCTGGGCCAGGTCGTCGATGTGTGGCAGGACATTCGCAGTCTGCGCGCGGAGATCGTCCACGAGACGGCGCAGTGGCGGCCGCGTTTTCGTCACTGGCGCCTGGGCGGCACCGAGCGCTTCTTCGATCGCGGGATGATGCTGTTTTCCACTGCATCGGCGGTCGGCGCGATCATCGTCGCGTGCGGACTGTGGATCACGTCGGGCTGGAACGACGGCGCGGGCGCGGTGACGCTCGCGGCCGTGTCGTGCTGCTTCTTCGCCGCGCTCGACGAACCCGCGCCCGCTGTATTCAAGTTCTTTCTTTCGACCTGCGCGAGCGTCGTGTTCGCGGGCCTGTACGTGTTCGCGGTGCTGCCGCACGTGCACGACTTCGCGATGCTGGTGGTGATCTTCGCCGGGCCGTTCCTGATCATCGGCACGCTGATTCCGCGCCCGCAGTTCAATCTCGTGACGATGCTCGTCGCCGTCAACACGGCCACGTTCATCAGCATTCAGAGCGCTTACGAAGCGGACTTCTTCGTGTTTCTCAACAGCAATCTGGCTGGCGTCGGCGGCTTGCTGTTCGCGTTCATCTGGACACGCGCGACGCGGCCTTTCGGCGCGGAACTCGCGGCTGCGCGGCTTACGCGCTCGGCGTGGTCCGATGTCGTGGTGAGCGCTTCGACGGCCGCCATCGAGGACCAGCGCAATCTGTACGCGCGCATGCTCGATCGGCTGATGCAACTGCTGCCGCGCCACGCCGCAACCGATTCGCACCGTCATCCGTCGATCGAAAGCTTCCGCGATTTCCGCGTCGCGTTGAACGCGCTGGACCTTCGGCGCACGCGCCGCAAACTGACAGCCGACTTGCAGGACACCATCGATGACGTGCTCTCAGGCGTGCGGCAGTATTTCGAGCAATGCATCGATCAGCGCGCGCGGCAGCCGGTGCCGCGCGCGCTGATTGACGCGATCGATGCCGCCGTCGCGCGCGTGACGGCACGCGGCATCGAAGAGGCGCAAGGCGGGTCGCAACGCGCACAACCCGCACAACCAGGACAGGAACCTGCGCAAGACCAGGGGCAGAGCCGCAATGCTCCGTCCGCCGAACGCTGGCTGCGCGACACGCTGCATGCGCTCGTCGGCATGCGCCTGTCGCTGCACCCGCCGCACATGGCGCCCGGCGGCAACCCGCCCGCGCAAGAGGAGACGCCCGCCTGATGGCCACTCAACCCTTTTCATTCTGTCGACGCACATGATCGGCGAAATCGATGTTCTCGGCGTATTTGTGCCCGCCGTGCTGGTGCTGATGCTCATCGCCTATCTGCTGAATCTGGCGATCCGCACCGTGCTCGCGCGCATCGGCATATATCGCTTCATCTGGCACCGCTCCATTTTCGACCTCGGCATTTATGTACTGGTGCTGGGGCTGGTCGTCATCGTTTCGCACCGGCTCATAACGTGAAAAAAACCTGGTTCTCCGTCGGGCAGATCCTGCTCACTCTCATCGTCGTCGCGATCGCGGCAGCCGTGCTGTGGAAGCTGGTCGACTACTACATGTTCGCGCCGTGGACGCGCGACGGCCACGTGCGCGCCGACGTCATCCAGGTCGCGCCCGACGTGTCCGGGCTCATCACGCAAGTGAAGGTCGTCGACAACCAGGAGGTCAAGCGCGGCGACGTCCTCTTCGTGATCGACCAGGCGCGCTACGAGCTTGCGCTGCGCAACGCGCAGGCTACCGCGCAGCAGCGCCGCGCGACGCTCGATCAGGCGCGCCGCGAAGACGCGCGCAACCGCGCGCTAGGCAATCTCGTCGCGCGCGAATCCGTCGAAGAGACGCACTCGCGCGTCGAACAGGCGGCCGCCGCGCTCGCCGATGCCGAAGTCGCGATCGACACGGCACGTCTGAACCTGCAGCGCACGGTGATCGTGAGCCCCGTCGACGGCTACCTGAACGACCGCGCGCCGCGCGCCGGCGAGTTCGTGTCGGCGGGACGCGCGGTGCTGTCGGTGGTGGACATGCACTCGTTCCGCGTCGACGGCTACTTCGAGGAAACCAAGCTGCACGGCATCGACATCGGCCAGCCCGTCGACATCAAGGTGATGGGCGAACCGAACGTATTGCGCGGACACGTGCAGAGCATCGTCGCCGCGATCGAGGACCGCGACCGCCAGCAAAGCGCCAACCTGCTGCCTAACGTGAACCCGGCGTTCAGCTGGGTGCGTCTGGCGCAGCGCATTCCCGTGCGCGTCGCGCTCGATGAGATTCCCGCCGACTTCCGCATGATCGCGGGCCGCACGGCGACGGTGTCGGTGCGCGGCCTCGGGCCGTCTATTGGAAGACCTGCGGCTTCGGATGCCGTTGCTGCTTCGGCGCTTGCCGCGTCGCCATCGGCTTCCGGTGGCGCGGGCGCATCGACGGCGAGCGCCGCTGTCGCCGGCGCGTCGCCGTCCCGTGCAACGCAACCTGCTTCGGGCGCATTACGATGAAACGCAATCCGTTCATGACGGCAGCGCGCGCCGGCTGCGCGTGGCTGCCCGCCCTGCTTCCCCTCGCGCTGGCGCTGAGCGGCTGCATGACGGTCGGCCCGAACTACAAGCTGCCCGACGACGCGATGGTCAACGCGCCGTATGCGAACGCGGCCATCGACGGCGCGGACAACGCGCCCGTTACGCAGCAACCCGTGCCGTCGAAGTGGTGGCGTCTGTACGACGACCCCGTGCTCGATCAACTCGTTACGCAGGCGCTGGCGTCGAATACCGATTTGCGCATCGCTGCGGCCAATCTGGCGCGCTCGCGTGCGCAAGTCGATTTCGCCAACGAACAGGGCGGCTTCTCGGGCAAGACGTCGGCGGCTTTCCAGCGCGCGCAGGAATCGGCAGAACAGTTTCTGCTGACGGAGAAGCTTCCCGTCGTCACGGAAGGCGCGCTCGACCTGAGCGTGTCGTATGAATTCGATCTGTTCGGCAAGCTGCGGCGCGGCGTCGAGGCCGCGAAGGCCGACGACGAAGCGGTCGAAGCCGCGAGCGATCTCGCGCGCATCACGGTGGTCGCGGATGTCGTGCGCGCGTATGTCGAATCGTGTTCGGCCGCCGACGAACTGAAGATCGCCCAGCAATCGCTGTCGTTGCAGAGGCAACGGGTCAAGCTCACGCAGCGGCTGCGCGACGCGGGGCGCGGCAACCAGCCGGACGTCACGCGCGGACAGACGCAGGCCGACACGCTCGCCGCCGAGATCCCGCGCTTCGTCGCGCGCCGCCGCGCGGCGCAATACCGGCTCGCGATGCTGCTCGCGCGCGCGCCGTCGGACCTGCCGCCCGCCGCCCTCGTCTGCAACAAGGTGCCGCATCTGACGCAGCCGATTCCCGTCGGCGATGGCGCCGCGCTGCTCAAACGACGCCCCGACGTGCGCCAGGCCGAGCGGCAACTGGCGTCATCGACGGCGCGCATCGGCGTCGCGACGGCGGCGCTGTATCCGTCCGTGAGCTTCGGTGCGTCGGTTGGCTCGGTCGGCGTCGCGGAAGACCTGTTGGGCGCGACGACGAACCGCTGGGCATTCGGGCCGTTGATCAGCTGGACTTTTCCGATCAACGGGCAACGGGCGCGCGTGCATGAAGCGGAGGCATCGACGGGCGGCGCGCTTGCGCACTTCGACGGCGTCGTGCTGAACGCGCTGCGCGAAACGCAGACGAGCCTGTCCACCTACGCATCCGACACGACGCGCGCCGATGCGTTGCGCACTGCGTACAAATCGGCTGTGCAGTCGGCGGACGAAACGCACCGGCTCTATGCCGCGGGCCGCGAGTCGTTCATCGACGACCTCGACGCGACGCGCACGCTCACGAGCGTCGCTTCGCAGGTGGCGGCCGCCGACGGTCAGGTGGCGATCGATCAGGTGAACCTGTTCCTCGCGCTCGGCGGCGGATGGGAGAGAGACGAGGACGTGGCGGCGAGCGCGAAGAACAAGTAGGCGGCGAATGGAGCGCGGTGCTCATTCGCGCTCGTCGAGATCTATTCGTCTGGTTCGAATACCGTTCCCGCGAAGCGCTCGATCACGCCGTTGAACAGCGCCGGCCTTTGCAGCGGCGCGAAATGGCTGACGTTCGGCAGCACGATCAGTTCGGCGTCGGGGATGGTTTGCGCGAGATACGCGGCGTGCTCTTGCCTGATGAACTCGTCGTCCTCGCCGATGGCCACGACGACACGCACGCCGATTCGCGCGAGATCGTCGGCCGAATAGTTGGGCTGCGTGCGCTGCATCTCGCTGACGGCGGCGACGAACGCATCGAAATCGTCCGGCGTCGCGGACAGCGCCTCGTAGTCTTCCCGATGCCGCTTGAAGCAGCGCTCAATCACCGGAGTCGGCACGAATTCCTTTGCGCCGCCGGGGTCCATGTTGCAGGCGAAAAAGAACACGCCCGCGACGCGCTCGGGCGCGCGCCGGGCGAGGTCCAGCGCGGTGCACGCGCCGTCGCTCCAGCCGACGAACGCGGCCTTCTGCACATGCAGCGCGTCGAGCACGGCGAGCACATCGGAGGCCATCCGCTCATAGCTGTAGGGTCGCGCATCGCGCGTGCTGCGCCCATGTCCACGGCTGTCGATCAGGATCGCGCGGTAGCCGGCATCGACGAGCGCGGGCACCTGATAGCCCCAGTTGCCGCGATGCCCGAGACCGCCGTGCAGCAGTACGACGGGCTGGCCCATCACGGGCTGGCCCATCACGGGCTGGCCCATCACGGGCTGGCTGCCCGCGCCGTATGTCGACCACGCGATGCGCGCGCCGTCGTTGTCCACGAAGCCCTCATCGACAGCGGCAGGCAGCGGCGCGGCGCCGTGCAATGCGAAGTGTTTCAGGTCGTCGTCCGATTTCATGTCGGTGCTCCGTGGCGCATCGAATGAACGCGTTATTGTGCCATCGGCGTGTTCATTCGGCGCTGTCGGGTGAGCGGTCGCGCAGTGGGTTCAGGTGCGATGAACGCCTGATGGTCGACCACGCGCGGCGTTCGCCGGTTATCTGGATGAACCCCCTTTTTCTCCATGCGCTGAAACGAATAAGCCTGCGCAACGCGAGCATTTGAAATCATTGGAGCGTCCGGTTTAACGGCCATATTAGGCAGTCTATCGAAAGTCAAATTTTGTGATGTTTATCTGCTGCGCCTGAACGGCGCCCCATTTACAAGTTTGTTTGATTATATTGGAGAGCAATTCCGTTCCGGGGTCGGTGGAAATTCAGGGTGAATCTGGCTTCGCATTCCTCATCATTTCGCTGTTGGCGTTTTCAGGGAGAAGAAATGGCGATATTCAATCCGTTGTGGCGAGATATAACGGGGCGTCAGGCCTACTTCCTGGATGTGCCGGGAACGGCAGGCGCGCAAGCGCTGTCGGTCGTGGCGTTCGAGGCGGTCGAGAAGATGGGCGCGCCGACGGAAGTCTGCATCGTGCTGACCCACCCCCATGGGCTTGCGCGTGCTGACTACCTGAACCGCGATGCGACCTTCTCCATTGTTCCCGATGACGGCGCGCCCCGGAAATTCTCGGGCTTCCTCGCGCGCTTCTCGACAATCCAGACGACGAAGGACTTTACGAAGTACGAGCTAGTGCTGAAGTCCCATTTCGGACGACTGGACGCGGTAACAACGAGCTGCATCTACCAGCACCAGAGCACGCCGCAGATCATCGAGGCGATCCTGCGCCGTCACGGCATGGCCGGTCACCAGTTCGCCTTCCGGCCGCGCCGACAGTATCCGCAGCACCGGTTCCGCTTCCAGTACAAGGTCGATGATCTGTCGTACGTGCAGATGCTCATGCAGAAGGCGGGCATCTACAGTTACATCGTTGAGACCGAACACGGCGACCAGATCGTGTTCGGAGACGATATCGATCACTATCTGTATGACCTGCAACTGGTGGTGCCCTACCGCGAGGCGGCAGGACTCGAAGCGGCGGGCGTCGAGGCGGTCACCGCGCTGAAGACTCACGCGGTCACGGTGCCACAGTCGTACGCGGTCGCCGACTACAACCCGGAACAGGCGTGGGAGCGTTTCAGGGACGAGGCCAACGTCGCGCCGCAGGACCCGACCACGTACGGCCAGCCGTACATCTATGGCACCCACCACCTCGACCAGGCGGGCGCGCAGTGGGAGGCGCAGTTGCGCCACGAGGCGGCCATCACGTGGCAGGTGATCTACGAAGGCAACAGCAATGTGCTGGCGTTGCAACCCGGGCGTGTGCTGGATATAGACGACATCACCCTGCTGGACGCGACCAAAGGGCAGGTAATTGTGGAGGCGACGCACAGCGGCGCGCGCGACAGATCCTACGCCAACAGCTACAAGGCCATTCCCGCCGAGCGGCGTTTCAGGCTCAGACTGGAACCTGAAACGTGGCCACAAATCGCGGGCGCACTCAGCGCGCGCGTCACGTCCCCGGACACCTACCAATATGCTTACCTGAGCGCGGCCGGTTACTACACCGTGCGGTTCGATGTCGATTTTGCGGACTGGCCCAAAGGCGGCGAGAGTGTGCCGCTGCGGCTGGCGAAGCCGTTCGCCGGCAGGTTGCAGACGGGCTTCCACTTCCCGGCGCTGGACGGCGACGAGGCCGTGATTTCCTTCCGGGACGCGGACCCGGACAAGCCCGAGATCATCGGTTTCCACCATCACAGCCAGGCGCGGGACCTCGTGACGAGCGATCGGCGCTGGCTCTCGCGCAACGTGATCCGCACGCAGCGCAACAACAAGCTGCGCATGGAGGACTGGGCGGGCCAGGAGGGCATCAAGCTCAGCACGGAACACTCGGGCAAGTCGCAACTGAACCTCGGCTATCTGGTGAACCGGAAGCTGGCGTATCGGGGCGAGGGCTATGAGCTGCGCACGTCCGGCTATGGCGTGCAGCGTGCGGGCAAGGGGCTGCACCTCACGGCATACGATCGTCCCGGCGCCACCGGCCAGCAGCTCGACATGCAGGAAACCATCGCGCAGCTTGAGCGTGCGCTGGAACTGGCGAAGGCACTGGCCGATTCGGCGCGCAGCGCGAAGGCAGTGCCCGCGGATATCGACGCGCAGCAAGGCGTGAAGGATGACCTCGACGGCCTGAAGCAGCCGGGGCTGCTCGCGAGCGCGCCGGGCTCGATTGCCATCGCATCCGGCCGTGGCATGCAGCTCGCGGCGCAGGACAGCATCTCGGCCGTGGCGGGCAAGAACGCCGATGTCAGCGTCGCGAAGCGTTTCACGGTGGCCGCGGGCGAACTGGTGTCGATGTTCGCGCAGAAGCTCGGACTGAAGCTGTTCGCTGCGAAAGGGCCAATTGAGGTGCAGGCCCAGAGCGATGCAATGTCGTTGCTGGCCGACAGGGATGTGACGGTGGCGAGCGTCAACGGCACAGTGCGCATCAGCGCAAAGAAGGAACTTGTTCTTGAATGCGGCGGCGCATTTGTGCAACTCAAAGACGGCAACGTCACGCTGGGCGGTCCGCTCGACCTTCTCATCAAGACCATCACGGTCCAGAAGAAGAAAGCGCAGCGCATTGCGGAAGCAATTGCGCCATTGCCAGAATCAGCGGGGGCGTTTGATGAAGCGTTTGTTGTGCATTGGGCCGGGACCGAGGTGCCAGTTGCCAATACGCAATACCGGATGTTCTCGGAGAACAAGGTGATTGCTGAGGGTACGACCAACGAGCACGGTGAAACATCGTTGGCGCAGAGTCACGTTCCGCAGGGCGTGAAAATTCAGTTGAAGGGTAAATAGATATGGCAGATGACGACAGAATCGTGGGTTACGCGGAATCGTATATGACGCCAAGGTCGTACACGAAGCGCGCAAGAGTGGAGCGGACCGCATGCGAAGTTCAGGTTCCTCCGGCAGCGGACTCGATCATCGGGCACTGCGAGTATTACTACAGGCCTCTGCATTGCGAGTACGTTGATACCGTCACAAAGGTCACGGCAGGAAGCGCGTGGGCGACTGTCAAAGCCTTTGCAACCTCTTGGGACCCGTGGACGGACAAGGAAGTTGCTGCGCGTCTGCTACATGAGCGCCAGACGCTGATCCAGCCGGAATGCACCGCTTCAGACTGGTCGAGGCACAGCAACTTCATGATGCGTCACATCGGCTGCGGACATAAACCGCCCTCCTACTACCTGAGTTACGGCTATTTCTATTGTTCGAACTACGGCGCGAAGCTATACCCGACATTGAGCCCCGCCGGGCAAGCATGGCTTTGTAGCGCAAGGTGGTATCTGCAAAAAAACATGGAAGATGGACTTAAACAAAATATGCAGGGAAAAATCATCAAGATCAGTAGCGCCAAGCACGGTAATGGGAGTTTCAAGATGGCGGTCACACAGTATCAGCTCGAACTGGACAGCAAAACGTTCAAGACCTTCGCGTTCAAGACGCACCCACTTGCGTACCTGGACGGTGGACTGGCGGACCTGCAGATTGGCGACATGCTCAAGATCATGGGAGGCCCGGCTCTAGAGGAGTGGGCAGATCCGCGAACCTACCAGCAGGTATGGGACAGCGGCAAAGTTGTTGCCGGCAAGACTCTCGGCGACGCGTGGGATGACGCCAAGATGGATGTTGACGATCCGGTGAGCAAGATACTCGGGCGTCTGATGAACGCGAAGTGAAATGCGAATGCTCAAGCGCAGGAATTTAATCGTGGGCGGCTTGTCGGTACTAGCCGTCGCAACTTGCGGATATCGCAACATGACGACACCAGGCTGGAAGACAATTTCAACGACTTTCATGAAGAATGACAAACCGTATGGGGGCGGCGACTGCCGGATAAGCGGGAATGAAGTCATCAGTCTCAAAATTGCGGACCCCATAATCACGTTCAAGCCGGTTGAACAACTGAAGGGCCCGCAGGTCGCGGAGCCTACCGAAGCATGGATGAATAATTCGAGTGAGCGGCTCAATCGGTCTACAGTCGGCTTCTTTCGAGGCACGATTGACGGTGGCCTGACTCGCTATTTCCAGCAACCCGGGCAGGATGCGGCCTGGTGGTATTCGAAAGCCTGGAGCACGCAATACATCAGCACGGACTGGATGGACTACAAACGTGCTGATCATGAAAAAGGACCTGCGCCGCATATCACGAAGCTCTGGCGCTCGCACGACGGCGGAAAGAACTGGACCCAGCTCAAATGGCCCGAGAATCAGAACATCGGGCAACTGATGTTCCTCGATTCCGAGCGCGGCTATGCAGTGGGCTGGGGTCCACGCGTATGGCGCACAGCGGACGGTGGCCATTCATGGAGAGAAATCAACGTCCCCTATTTCGCCACCGACGACCGTGAGCCGCGAAAGACCTTCGACGGCGTGAACCTCGGTTCCGATGGAACGTTGCGCGTTGCCTGCTACGTGACCCAATTGGGCGAAATCCTGCAATCGAGCGTCATCGAAAAGCTGAAATGGGATAGCGAGACCTTTGAGCAGGATGTTGTGCTCCCCGGTCAGGTTGTGGTGTCCCTTGAATCGGAGCAGACACAACCGGATTACACCTATTCCATCTACGCCCTTTCACGCCTGGGATTACCACGCAACTGAAACGACCGAAACGATAACGGAGATCGCACAGGTGCAATTTCGACGTGGACCAGTCGCGGAAATCCAGCCGCAGTCGAACAACGAAATACGTTCGACGCAGGTTTGACACTGGACGGCCTCAGCGTAGGGAAGCGGGGCGTATTGCTTGTTTATGCGACGGATGCGACACGAGAAGGCGCACCCCACGATATGACGCTGGCAAGCAAGGACTACGGCAAGTCGTGGGCCGATACTGATGATGGAATCACGCAGGGCGTCTATTTCGACGCGGCGACAAATACGCAGTACGGGCTTTATGCCTACACGTTGAAGAAAAGAACCTGGTAGGCTCAAGTGCACCCTGATGAACAGATCCGCTTCGGTGCGGTTTCTTTAAAAAGCCCGCGCATCGAAATGCGCGGGCTTCGTTCACAGCGCTACGCTGCTGCGGCTCAGGCCGTCACGGCGGCCAGCGCGGCGTTGAGCGTCTTGCTCGGACGCATTACGCTATCCAGCTTCGCGAAGTCGGGCTTGTAGTAGCCGCCGATGTCCGCTTCCTTGCCCTGCACATCCGACAGTTCGCCGACGATCGTCTTCTCGTTGTCCGTCAGCACCTTCGCGAGCGGTGCGAACTTCGCAGCGAGTTCCGCGTCTTGCGTCTGCGCGGCTAGCTCCTGCGCCCAGTACATCGCGAGGTAGAACTGGCTGCCGCGATTGTCGAGCTCGCCCGTCTTCGGCGAAGGGCTCTTGTTGTTGTCGAGCAGCTTGCCCGTTGCCGCGTCGAGCGTCTTCGCGAGGATCTTCGCCTTCTCGTTGCCCGACTTGATGCCAAGCTCTTCCAGCGACACGGCCAGCGCGAGGAACTCGCCCAGCGAATCCCAGCGCAGGTGATTTTCTTCGGCCAGCTGCTTCACGTGCTTCGGCGCCGAACCGCCCGCGCCCGTTTCGTACATGCCGCCGCCTGCCATCAGCGGGACGATCGACAGCATCTTCGCGGACGTGCCCAGTTCCATGATCGGGAACAGGTCGGTCAGGTAGTCGCGCAGGATGTTGCCCGTCACCGAGATCGTGTCCAGACCGCGAATCACGCGCTCCAGCGAGTAACGCATCGCGCGAACCTGCGACATGATCTGGAGATCGAGACCCGACGTGTCGTGATCCTTCAGGTACGTTTCGACCTTCTTGATCAGCTCGGCTTCGTGCGGACGGTACGGGTCGAGCCAGAACACGGCCGGCATGCCCGAGTTGCGCGCGCGCGTGACGGCAAGCTTGACCCAGTCGCGGATCGGCGCGTCCTTCACCTGGCACATGCGCCAGATGTCGCCCTTCTCGACCTGCTGCGTGAGCGCGCTCAGCACCTCGCCCGTCGCGATGTCGACGATGCGCGCTTCGCCGTCTGCGGGAATCTCGAAGGTCTTGTCGTGCGAGCCGTACTCTTCCGCCTTCTGCGCCATCAGGCCGACGTTCGGCACCGTGCCCATCGTCTTCGGATCGAACGCGCCGTTGGTCTTGCAGAAGTTGATGATTTCCTGGTAGATGCGCGCGAACGTGCTTTCCGGGATCACGCACTTCGTGTCGGCTGGACGGCCGTCGGCGCCCCACATCTTGCCGCCTGCGCGGATCATCGCGGGCATCGACGCGTCGACGATCACATCGTTCGGCGCGTGCAGATTCGAGATGCCCTTCGCCGAGTCGACCATCGCCAGCGCGGGGCGGTGCTCGTGGCACGCGTGCATGTCGCGGATCACTTCTTCGCGCTTCGATTCCGGCAGCGCTTCGATCTTCGTGTACAGATCGACGAGGCCGTTGTTGACGTTCACACCCAGTTCGTCGAAGAGCTTCTGGTGCTTCGCGAACGCATCCTTATAGAACACCTTGACTGCGTGGCCGAAGACGATCGGGTGCGAGATCTTCATCATCGTCGCCTTCACGTGCAGCGACAGCATCACGCCCGTCTTGCGCGCGTCTTCCATCTGGTCTTCGTAGAACGTGACCAGCGCCTTCTTGCTCATGAACATGCTGTCGATGATCTCGCCGTCCTGCAGCGCAACCTTCGGCTTCAGCACGATCGTCTCGCCGCTCTTCGTGACGAGTTCCATGCGGACGTCACGCGCGCGGTCGAGCGTGATCGACTTTTCGCCGTGGTAGAAGTCGCCATGCTTCATGTGCGCGACGTGCGTGCGCGACGCCATGCTCCACTCGCCCATGCTGTGCGGATGCTTGCGTGCGTAGTTCTTGACGGCGGCGGGCGCGCGGCGGTCCGAGTTGCCTTCGCGCAGAACCGGGTTCACGGCGCTGCCGAGGCACTTCGAGTAGCGCTTCTGGATCGCCTTTTCTTCGTCGGTCTTCGGGTCTTCCGGATAGTCCGGCACCTTGAAGCCCTTCGCTTGCAGTTCCTTGATCGCGTTGACGAGTTGCGGCACCGACGCGCTGATGTTCGGCAGCTTGATGATGTTCGTGTCCGGCAGTTGCGTGAGGCGGCCCAGCTCGGCCAGGTTGTCCGGCACGCGCTGCTCTTCCGTCAGGAACTCCGGAAACTCGCCGAGAATGCGGCCGGCCACGGAGATGTCGCTGGTCTCGACATTGACGCCGGCGGGCGCGGTAAACGTGCGGATGATCGGCAGAAAGGCACTCGTCGCGAGCAGCGGGGCTTCGTCGGTCAGGGTGTAGATGATCGTAGGTTGCTTGTTACTCATCGCTTTGCTCTCGGTCGAGAAAGGTTGGGAAATGCCGCCGGCGGTGCCAAGGCCGACGCGAATGCCCCGAATTTTGCCTTATTTTCAATTTTGACGGTTCGAATCGGGCCAGTCAGCACGGCGTTTCGGAAAAAAATTGCACGATTTGAACCGTATTCGCGCCCTTTATCGATGGCAAGCGGCATTTCACTTCACTTCTGCATTCCGCTGCCGGCACAATTTTTCCGGTTAGCAAGTCGCTCGGTGCACACGACGAATGCCGGCAAAATACAGGCACTGCGACCCGGAATTCAACCGTGCTCGCTGGATATGGCGAGCCGATGAACCGGATTGCAGTCGTTCGGGCCTACGTTCGCGCCGAACACGTTGCCGTCGCTTCGGCGACGAAAACAGTGTCCGTCTACACTGATGCACAGTCCACTGTCCGGCTTGCGCCGTTCGAGCACTTCGCGCCCATTTGGCCATTGACGATGCCACGCCCGCTTCGCCTGCCTTTGCTGTGCGCCGCCTTCGCCGTGCATGCCGCGGCGACGCCTTGCGTCGCCGGTGCGCAGGAACGGGAGCCATCGCCGGAGCGCGTCGCCGCGGCGGGCATCCATCACGCGCCGCGCACGGAGCATGGCTTCGAGAACAACGACGGGCCGCTCGTGCGCGGCTCGTTCTGGAAGTGGCGCTGGAACCGTCTGATCCACGGCTTGCCTCCGCCGCCCGCGAACGGCTACGCGTTTCCCGTCGATCACTCCGACGTCGAATGGATCAAGGCGAACCGCAGCGAAAACACGATGACGTGGATCGGCCACGCGAGCACGTTGCTGCAGATCGGCGGCGCCAACATCCTGACCGACCCTATGTTTTCCGAGCGCGCGTCGCCGCTTCCGTTTCTCGGACCGAAGCGGCGCGTGCCGCCGGGCTTGACGCTCGGCCAGTTGCCGCACATCGACGTCGTGCTGATCTCGCACAATCACTACGACCATCTGGATACGGAGAGCGTCGAAGCGCTGAACGGACAGCCCGGCGGCCCGCCCCTCTTTCTCGTGCCGCTCGGCATCAAGGACTGGCTCGCGAAGAAGGGCATCACGAACGCGCGCGAACTCGACTGGGGCGATGAAACGGAAGCGGCGGGTCTCGACTTCTGGTTCGTGCCCGCGACGCACTGGTCCGCGCGCACGCTAACCGACCGCAACGAGACGCTATGGGGTGGCTGGGTCGTGAAGACGCCCGAAGGCGCCGCGCATCCGTACTCGCTGTATTTCGCGGGAGACACCGGCTATTCCGCTGACGCGAAGCGGATCGGCGCGGCGTTCGGCTGTTTCGACCTCGCGCTGATTCCGATCGGCGGATATGCGCCGCGCTGGTTCATGGGTCCGCCGCATCTCGATCCGCAGCAGGCCGTGCAGGTTTTCGAAGACGTGCATGCAAAAAAGGCTATCGGCGTTCACTGGGGCACGTTCGAGTTGACCGACGAGCCGCTCGACGAACCGCCGAAAAAACTCGCAGAGGCGACCCGCGAAGCCAGTCTGCCCGACGACGCGTTCACGGTCCTGCATCATGGTCAGATGATCACGCTCGACGATCCCGGCGATCCGCGCGACGCCTGTTCGCGCTGACGGGTATCGAGCGTTCGCGCTGCGCTGCGTCCGTGCAATGGCCACGAAGAGCATCGGAAAGCGCCCGCGATCGTCGGCCAGCACACGTTCGGACACGCGCGCGAGAAAGCACACATCCGGTTAAACCCTGTCGTGTACGGCACAACCTCGTGATATTGTCGTACACACACGGGTTCGAGCTTTGCTACGCGGAACTCACGTCATATCCGTTACCTTCGCGAGCGTCGCCATGAGTGATGTACGCCATCTTCTGAGCCAACGCGACCGCGTGGAGCTGCTTTGCTGGCTCACATGCGGGAGCCTCGGTGCCTGGTATCTGAACGAAGCCTGGCCCTCGCCGGCTTTTCACGTGGAGGCCGCGCACAAGTGGCTCGACAGGCATAGCCGCACAGCGGACTGGCTGTGCATCGCGAAGCTGTCGGCCATCGCACTCGACATCGCGCAGCGGCACGCGTCGTTCGTCGAAGCCGACTGGGCGCGCGACGCCGTCGAAGAAATCCTCGATACCGACGAGCTCGATTCACAGGCGCGTCTCGTGATCGCCGTGCTCGGCGACTGCGAACGCGCACTCGCCGACCGGCGCATCGCAGACTGAGCGTTCACGCGGAACCCGCACAGATCCGCACACGGCCGCGCCCATGCGGCGCGAGTGCGTTCGCGCTTCGATCACGCCAACCGCAACGCGCCATTCAACGCACGCCATTCACCTCGCGTAGTCGAGCTTCGGATACCAGTTCGGATCGCGCCCTTCCGGCGTCATGTCGAAGATCGTCCACATCGGCATCAGATCCGGCGCGCCGCGCGGGTCCTGTCCCGGGTCCGCCGTCGGGAAGCCCATCTCGGCAGCGTAGAAATGCCGGACCGTGCCGCCCCGGCGCGTGAACACCTGGAACGCCGGCTCGTCGCCGCCATCGGTGCCGATCGCGCCGAAGTCGCGGCTGTACTCGCCGTTGACATCCGAATACAGCTTCAGATCGCGCCAGCCCCGCTCCTTCTTGAACGCGACGAGCCGCTCGATCGGCGAGCGCGCGACGACGGCCAGCGCGATGCGCTGCTCAATGTCGCGCGCCTCGCCGTCCCATGCGCTCAGCAGCGACGTGCACATCGGACAAGGCCGCTCGCGCTGCGGCCCGAACATATAGCTGTAGATGACGAGCGTGTCCTTGTCGCCGAACAGTCCCGCGAAATCGACGGGCCCTGCTTCGCCGACGAAGCGGTAGTCGCCCGTCACCTCCCCGCCGGGCGGCAATGTGCGACGTAGCTCGGCGACGCGTTCGATCTGCCGGCGCAGCTCGATTTCCTCGGCGAGCAGCGTGTCGCGCGCCTGTCGGTACTCGACGCTTTCATTCGGATAGTGCCTGCCGTTGCGCTTCACGAGCTCGGCGGCGGGCACGAGAGAAGATGCAGAAGACATGTTCGGCCTCCGTTGAAGAAGCATGGAAACGGCTGCCCGATGTACGGGGCAGCCGCAGATGCATCGAAGTCAGTCGCGATCGGGCGCGCCGAGCGGAAACAAGTGCCGATAAACACGCGCTTCGTCGACGGCGCGTGCGAATGACGGCCGTTTCAGCAGCCGCTGGCGATACGCGATCACGTGCTCGAACTTCGGGTCGATCCGATGCGTCCAGTCGGCGTAGAAGAGGAACGGCGCGGCGGCGCAATCGGCGAGGCTGAAACGCTCGCCCGCTGCCCACTCGCGATTTCGCATCGCTTCGTCGAGCCACGCATACGCGGTTTCGAGCTGCGCGCGTGCATCGGCGACGCCGCGCGCGTCGCGCTCGCCCTCGCTGCGCAAGCTGTCGAAGACGATCTTCTGCTGCGGCGTCGCGACATAGTTGTCGAAGAAGCGATCCATGAAGCGCACTTCGAGCGCGGCGCGCGGATCGTCCGGTATCAGTTGCACGGGGCCGGGATGAAACAGCCCGAGGTGCTCGATGATCACGGTCGCCTCGACGATCGTGCGGTCGTCGTCGACGAGTAGCGGAAAGCGCCTGATCGGCCAGCGCGCGGCGAGTTCATCCATCGCGCCGGGTTCGTCGAGCCGGCGGTACTCGAACGGCGTGCCGTTCTCGTATAACGCGGTGAGCGCCTTCTGGCAATACGAAGAAAACGGATGGGCGTAGAGCTTCAAGGTCATCGTCGTCGTCCTTGCTGAGTGGTAGCGGCACAGCGGACAAATGGTCCACTTAACCTGACGACGAACGGCGGCAACGCGAATCGACACGCCCGCGCGAAAAAGTCTTGCTGCACTGCGGCGTTCGAACGTGCATCGGCGTTCATCGACCGCGCAGAAGTTCGCGTCCGCGCCGCCGCCAGTTTGAGCAGCAGAGCCTTACTCGCGCAGCGACTGCGCCAGCGCGCGGATCAGCGAAGCGCAGTCGCCCTGCCACGCGCTGCCGTGCATGCAGGCGAGCGTGCGCGGCTCGAGCGCGGCGAGCCGATCGAGCATCGCGTCGGCGTGTTTCGTGTGCGAGTAGTAGTCCATGCTGCGGCGGAACGCTTCGCACGGACCGAGGATGTCGGAACCCGTGACGGGAGGATGATCGCTGCCCGGTTGCGTGAAGAGATCGCTGCATAGCAGCGTGCGCGTCGTCTCTTCGATCATCATCCCGCATTCCCATGCGTGCGGCAGATGCGGCGTCGCGAGCCAGCGCACCTTGTGCTTGCCGAGATCGACGGCTTCGCCGTCTTCGAGGCCGCGCGCCGGACGGTCGGCGAGATCGTCGATGGACACCAGCTTTGCAATCGATCCGCACAGCGGCTGCGCGTCGGGCGCGACGGCGAGCCATTCGTTCAGGGACCCGCACTCGTCCGCCTCGACATGCGAGAAAGCGATGTGGCGCAGCCGCTCGGGTGGAATCACGGACGCGACCGCCTCGCGCACGAGCGCGAACATCTTGCGCGGCCCCGTATGAAAGAGCAGCGGCTCGTCGTCGGCGATCAGATACTGGTTGAACGAGAAGCCGCCCGGACCGCCTTCGAACACGACGGGCGTGTTGATCCGGTAGATGCCATCCGATACTTCATCGACGTTGGTGCCCGACACTGCGTTCGTGATCGTCATGACGAGACCTCCGCGCGCGATCGCGCGTAACGATGTGCAGCAGCGCGCAACGGCGCGCAATCGTGCGCGGGGCGCAGCGCGCTATCCGCCCAGCGCGGCGAGATTCAACTGATGAGAGCGCCCGATCCACGCGGCCGCTTCACGATGATCGCGCAGTGCGTCGCCTGTGTTCGGATGAATGAAGACATCGAGCGCGCCATGATTGAGCGTGAGCCACTCGAACAGCTCCGCGAACAGTTCGCGGCCGAACTTGAGCTGATACGACCACATCGGATGCGGTCCGACGAGACGCTCGTGAAAACGACCCATTTCGAGCCTGCCGCCGAAGCGGGCCTCGATGGCCTCGCGCAAAGCCCACGCGGCATCGCGCGTCGCCTGATCGAAATACACGTGAGCATGCCAGTCGACGATATCGGTCATGATCGATTGCGGCCGATGCCGCCCTTCGCTGCAAGTCATGTGACGTTCATCATAGGCTTTCGATTGCCGTACAGCCAGGCGAAGCGGCAACGAGCGAGGCTCAGCGAACGTCGATGCGCGCTTCGATCGCACCGATCAGACCTTCGATCCACCGGCGCAGCATCGCATCCGACAGCGAAACGGGAAGCGAACGCGCGATGATCCCGTACACCTGCTTGCGCTGGATCTTCGATACCTTTGCCGGTTCGAGCCAATGCGCGTTGTCGACGAGCAGCAGCAGCGTTTCGAGCCCGATCACGATCGGCCACACGCACGCGAGCCGCAAGCGCAGCGAGAAGCGCGGAATCGCGAGCGTGTAATCGAGCGCCGCGCGGAAATGATCGAGCGACTTGCGCACGAGCTCATGCATCAACGGCTGTGCGCGCGCCGATGCCTGCGGCTGAAGCAGTTGCTCAGGGCTCAGCCCGAACCGGTCGAGCATCGCGGACGGCAGATAGCAGCGCCCGATCCGCAGATCCTTGCCGCAATCGCGCAGCACGTTCGTCATCTGCAAGGCCTTGCCGAAGCGCACGCCGCGATCGAGCATCGTCGCGGCGTCCGTCGTCAACGTGCCGGGCAGATGCGCGTACGTCATCTTCGTCCAGAATTCGCCGACGCAGCCCGCGACGAGGTACGTATAGCGGTCCAGCTCGTCCCATTCGCGCAGTGCGGCGATCCGGCCCGAACGCTCGTCGGGGAAAGTGCGCAGATCGAATTCCATGCCCGTCGTCAGCGTCGTGACGATCTCGCGCACGGCGGCGCGGTCGGCCTCGTCGAGTTGCGCCAGCACGTCGAGCGCGGGCGCGATCGATTCGAGCAGCACCTTTTCGTCCGACTGCGTCTGCTGGCCCGCCACTTCGCCAGCGAGGCGGCGCGCGAGAGCGCCGTCCTCGGTCGCGCCGTTGATCTGCTCGCGCAACGCAAGCAGCAATTCGAGGCGTTGCGCCGCAGGAATCAGCGCGGTATCGGCGATCGTGTCGGCGGCGCGCGCGAGCAGATACGCAAGCCCGATCGGATCGCGCATGCCGGCGGGCAAGATGCGCAACGTCAGATAGAACGAACGGGACACCCCTTTGAGCAACGGACCGAGCAAGAAGGCCCGAGTGGAACTGGACATGAGTTGAGGTCGAATCAGGTTGGGTCGCGGTTTGGGCAAAGCCTGGACGCTTCGGCGCTGCGGCATTGTATCCGGCACGCCGGCTTCGGGCCCTGAAAACCGCTCGCGTGCCCGTCGCGTATCCGTCGCGATGAACGAACGATGAACTGCTGCGGATGAACACTCGATGAATGGTAGAGAAATGGGTCGATCACGCGCGCATAAAGCCACCACTACGCGTCGGGTCAAGGCAATCCGCGAGCAACTTGCGCAAGCTTTCCTGCTACAATCGAGCACCTCAGACGCAGTACTTCATCCATTCATTCACCCAAGGGAGGCGTTCAATGCACGCAATGCACATCGCAGTCTCTCGCGGGTTTCCACGACGCGTCATCGGCTCTTCGAGCTAGGTCGCCGTCAGCGTAGGCACGCAGAGGCCCGCGCTTTTACCAGACAACCGGTTTTATTCGTCCCTGCCGCAACTGGCGGGCATCGGCCGTCTGCTCTCGAATCTCCTGACTGGATAGCGATGCGCGCGTCGCGCCGCACGCTGTGACACATGGCTAGCAAAAAACTCGACTTTGGCGCGCAAGCGTTCAGAAGCGTTCTCGGCTTCACTTTCAATCACTGGCGCAAGCAGCCGGTGCGCATCGTCGGCATTGCGCTGTTCGCGCTGATGGCCGCGTTCGCTGACGTGCTGACGCCGATGTTCGCTGGGCGTCTCGTCGATGCGCTCACGTCTGGCAGCGCAGGCGGCGCAAGCGGCAAGGCTGCGTCGCACGCGGCGCTGATCGCGTTCGTCACGCTGATCGGCCTGGGCATCGGCGGCACGGTGCTGCGTCAACTGGTGTATCGCAGCATCATCGTGATGACGCTCAAGATGATGAGCGCGATCTGCGCGAACGCGTTTCATCGCGTGCAGCGCTTCTCGACCGACTGGCACGCGAACAGCTTCGCGGGCTCGACCGTGCGCAAGATCACGCGCGGCATCTGGGCGCTCGACCTGCTCAACGACACGTTGCTGATCGCGCTGCTGCCGTCGCTGGTGATGCTCGCGGGATCGACGGTGCTGCTCGGCCTTCACTGGCCCGTGATGGGCATCGTGGTCGGGCTGGGGTCGCTGCTGTATGTCTCGGTGACGGTCGCGCTGTCGCTCGGCTATGTCGCGCCTGCCGCGCGCCTCGGCAATCTGTGGGACACGCGCCTGGGCGGCGCGCTCGCCGATGCCGTCAGCTGCAATGCCGTCGTCAAGGCGTTCGGTGCGGAAGAGCGCGAAGAGTCGCGGCTCGACCGCGTGATCGGCAAATGGCGTCAGCGCACGCGCCGCACGTGGCAGCGCGGCACGACCAACGGCGGCGTGCAGGGCGCCATGCTCGCGCTGATGCAGGCCGCGATACTCGGCGCGGCGCTGCTGCTGTGGCTGCGCGACGAAGCGAGCGTCGGCGATATCACGTATGCGCTGACCACCTTCTTCGTGCTGCAAGGCTACCTGCGCGATGTCGGCATGCACGTGCGCAACCTGCAGCGCTCGGTCAACGACATGGAAGAGCTCGTTGCGCTCGAACGCGAGCCGCTCGGCATCGAGGACAAGCCGGGTGCGCGCGCGATCGATATCCGCGTGGGCGAGATCCGATTCGATAACGTGACGTTCCGCTACGGCGCGCATCGGACGCCGCTCTATCGCGACTTCTCGCTGCGCATCGCGCCGGGCGAGCGGATCGGGCTCGTCGGCCATTCGGGCTCGGGCAAGACGACGTTCATCAAGCTGATCCAGCGTCTGTACGACATCGACGAAGGCCGCATCACGATCGACGGACAGAACATCGCCGATGTGCAGCAGGCGTCGTTGCGCCGCCGCATTGCGATCGTGCAGCAAGAACCCATCCTGTTTCACCGCTCGCTCGCGGAGAACATCGCGTACGCGCGCCCCGGCGCTACGCTCGACGAGATTGTGCAAGCCGCGAAGCTTGCGAGCGCGCACGAGTTCATCAGCGCGCTGCCGCTCGGTTACGACACGCTCGTCGGCGAGCGCGGCGTGAAGCTGTCGGGTGGCGAGCGTCAGCGGGTCGCGATTGCGCGCGCGTTCCTTGCGGATGCGCCCGTTCTGATCTTCGACGAAGCGACGTCGAGTCTCGACAGCGAAAGCGAAGTGCTGATCCAGCAGGCGATGGAGCGGCTGATGGTCGGACGCACGACGCTGGTGGTTGCGCACCGGTTGTCGACGGTGCGCGCGCTGGACCGGCTGCTCGTGCTCGACAAGGGGCGCGTCGTCGAGGAAGGCAGCCATGAACAACTGATCCGTCTCGACAACGGCGTGTATCGCCGGTTGTTCGAGCGCCAGGCGCTGGAGCTGACGAAAGGACTGCTCGACGACGGGCCCGTGCGCGGCAACGAGCGGTTTTCCGGCGATCCGAGTCTGATTGCGGGAAAGTGAGTTTCCTGCCTGACGGGATGTCTGTGGTGTCCGCGGCGGCTTCGCGCCGTCGCGGACATGAAGCCCGATCCACCATCACTTGCTCTATCATTAACGACTCCGCGAAACACCTTCATCGCGACGCCGCAGGCACCTTCATCATGACACTGCACATCGATACTCCCCTTCTCGAATCGCAACCGCTCAGCCGCGCGCTTGGCCGCCGCGTGCTGCTCAAGATGGACGCGCTGCAGCCGCCCGGCTCGTTCAAGATTCGCGGCATCGGCTACGCGTGCGAAGAGCATGCGAAGGCCGGCAAGCGGCGGTTCGTGTCGTCGTCGGGCGGCAATGCGGGGATCGCGGTCGCCTACGCGGGCCGAGCGCTGTCGATACCCGTCACGGTCGTCGTGCCGCAGAGCACCGGCGAGCGCGCGAAGGAACTGATCCGCATGCAGGGTGCGGACGTGATCGTGCACGGCGCGACCTGGCAGGAAGCCAACGCGTTCGCGCTCGAAGAGGCCGGCCCCGACGACGCGTTCATCCACCCGTTCGACGATCCGCTCCTCTGGCAGGGCCATGCGTCGATGATCGACGAAGTCGCGCGCACCGGCGCGAAATTCGATGCTGTCGTGCTGTCAGTGGGCGGCGGCGGCCTGATGGCGGGCGTGATCGAGGGTTTGCGGCGCAACGGCCTCGGCAACGTGCCGGTGATCGCGGTCGAAACGGAAGGCGCGTCGTCGCTCGCGCAATCGGTGCGCGCGGGCAAGCGGATCGAGCTGCCGGGCATCACGAGCGTCGCGACGTCGCTGGGGGCGAAGCAGGTCTGCGAGCAGGCCTTTACGCTGACGCAGACCCATCCCATCGAATGTATCGTGGTGTCCGATGCGGAAGCCGTCACCGCGTCGCGACGCTTCGTCGACGATCACCGTGTGCTGGTCGAGCCCGCATGCGGCGCGAGCCTCGCGCTCGTCTATCGGCAGACACAAGCGCTGCAGCGCTTCGATAGCGTGCTCGTGATCGTATGCGGCGGCGCAGGAACCACGATCGAGCAACTGGAATGCTGGCATCGCGAGATGGCCTGACCCTGCATCACCCAGGCCCACGCGGCTCGATCAAAGCAGGATCAAGGCAAGATCAAAGCGTGGCCATCAGCGATTCGACGCCGCGCAGATTGTTCCGCCTGTGCCACATGAGCGCATCGAGATTAGTGACGCGCATCTGCGGCAAGCGCGTCATCAGCTTGCGCAGCGCGATCTCGAGTTCCATCATCGCGAGGCGCGCGCCGAGGCAATAGTGAATGCCCGCGCCGAAAGTCAGCAGATGCCCTGACGGCTCGCGTTCGATATCGAGCGTATCGGGCCGCGCGAAGCGCTCGGGGTCGCGATTCGCCGAGCCGAGCAGCATGAACACGATCGAGCCGCGCGCAAGCGTCGCGCCCTCCACTTCGATATCGTCGAACGCGGTGCGCACGACCATCTGCACGGCCGTGTCATAGCGCGCGCATTCGGCGACGGCCTTCGACATCAGCGACGGCTCGGAATGCAGACGCGCGAGTTGCGCCGGATGCCGGTGCAGCGCGATCAGCGCGTTGCCGAGCATGTTCGACGTGGTCTCGTGTCCCGCGACGAAAAGCAGAATCGCGTTCGACACGATCTCTTCCTCCGACAGCCGCTCGCCCCCCTCTTCCGCCTGGATCAGCGACGAGACGATATCGCCGCCGGGCGTGGCGCGCCGTTGCGCGACCACGGCGCCGAAGTACTGTTCGAGATCGAGCGCCGCCTGATTAGCGCGAGCGAGCGCATCGGCCGAAAGCGGCGCGAGGTCGAACGTGGAGACGAGCAGGCCCGCCGCGTCGCCGAGCCGTTGCCCTTCGTCGACGGGCACATCGAGCAGCCGGCAGACGATCTGCAACGGCAGCGGCAACGCGAACTCGCGCACCAGATCGACTTCACGCTTGCCCTGCATCGCGTCGATCAGACTGTCCGTCGTCTCTTCGACGATCCGGCGCAGCGTTTCGATCTGCCGCGCATTGAACGCCTTCATCAGCAGCGTGCGCAGTCGCGTGTGCACGGGCGGATTCATCATCAGCAACGTGCGGTCGAGCGCCTGAAACACCGGCTGTCCGCGCGCGGCATCGCCATAACGCGCGACCACGCTCGGCATATACGTCTTGCCCATGCGGCGGTCGGGTAACAGCGCATCGATGACGGCGTGCCGCCCCGTCAGCATCACGTTGGGCGCGAGCGGCACGAAAGCGCCCGCGCGCCGGATGTCCTCGTAGAACGGATAGGGATTGTCGAAGTACGCCGGCGACGAAAGATCGGTGAATTTCATGCTCGATGATGCGAAGTTGAAAAACGTGTGCTCACGCTTGCGGATACAGTCCGCGCGCGCGAGCATGCAGCCGCGCGAGCCCGAACAGCGCGTTCGCATACGGCGTTTCGACGCCCGTCAGCGCGCCGAGTTCGCAGACCGCGCCGACGAGCGCATCGAGTTCGACCGCCTTGCCCGCTTCGACGTCTTGCAGCATCGACGTGCGCATCGCGCCGAGCTTTAGCGTGACGGCGTGACGATCTTCGGGCGCCTGGTCGATGGGAATGCCGAAGCGCGCGCCGATCTCCTTCGCTTCCAGCATCACGCGCGTGATGAAATCGCGTGCGAGCGGGTCGCTGAGAATCTTGTCAGTGGTCGCGCCCGTGATCGCGCTCACGGGGTTCATCGTCATGTTGCCCCACAGCTTGTACCAGACGTCGCGCTGGATCTGCCCGGATGCGGTGGCGTCGAAGCCCGCCTTGCGCAGCAGTTCGACCAGCGACGTCACGCGCTCGCTTGCGTGCCCCGTCGCCTCGCCGACGATCAATCCGCGCCCCTGATGATGCGCGACGACGCCAGGCGCATCGACGCGGCAACTCGCGTGCACGACGCAACCCAATGTGTGCGCAGCGGGAATCGCGGCGGCAATCGAGCCATCGGGATCGACGGACGCGAGACGCGCGCCCGCGAACTCGCCTTGCAGGCCGTCGCAGAACCACCACGGCACGCCGTTCATCGCCGTCAGCACCATCGTGTTCGCGCCGAGAAGCGGTCCGATATGCCGCGCGACGTCGGCCATGCCCGGCGCCTTCACGGCGACGATCACAAGATTCTGCGCGTCGAGCGCTTCGGGACGCTCGCTTGCATGTACCTTGACAGCATGCGTCTCGCCGTTTTCGACGAGGCGCAAGCCGTGTTCGCGCAACGCTTCGAGCGTCGCGCCGCGCGCGACCACGCTCACCTCGCAGCCCGCTTGCGCGAGCTTCACGCCCATCCATCCGCCGATCGCGCCCGCGCCGTAGATGCCTACTTTCATCGTTCTTCTTCCTCAGAGCTTGTAGCTGGCGTCGATCCTGTCGACCTTGCGCACCAGCGCGTCGAACACGTCCTGTCCCGCGCCGTAGCGCACGTCGAATTGCAGCGCATCGCGCGAGCATCGCTCGGCGATGGCTTCGGGCACCGCGCGCGCCGGGCCCATCGCGAACGTCGCGACCTGGATCTCGCACGCGCGGTTCAGCGTCCACAGATACGCGAACGCTTGCGGCAGCGTTTTGCCCCACGACAGCAGCCCGTGATTGCGCAGGATCACCGCCTGCCGGTCGCCGATATGCTCGACGAGTCGCGGCCCTTCTTCGGCATGAATGGTGATGCCCTCGAAGTCGTGGTACGCAATGCGCTCGTGCAACTGCGCGCTGTAGAAGTTCGTCTGCTGCAAGCCGCCCTCCGAGCACGCGACGGCAACGCCCGCCGTCGTGTGCGTGTGCATCACGCAATGCGCATCGGCGATGCCCTCGTGCAGCGCTGCATGCACGGTGAAGCCCGCCGGGTTCACCGGGTACGCGGAGCCGTCGAGGATGCGCCCTTGCGCGTCGATCTTCACCAGGTTGCGCGCGGTCACTTCGCTGTAGTGCAGGCCGAACGGATTGATCAGGAACTGCTTCGTGCCGCCCGCCACGCTTTCGGGGAGGCGCACGGTGATGTGGTTGTAGATCAGCTCGGTCCAGCCCAGCATATCGAAGACGCGATAGCAGGCGGCCAATTGAACGCGCGCCTGCCATTCGTCGGGATGCATTTCCGGCGCAGCCTGTTTGTCTCGCTCCAGAGTCTCCATGTGTGTCTCCTCACTGCGCTCTTACTGGCGCGCACCAGGGCCTGCGACGGCCGCGATCGCCGACGCCACATAGCCGACGTTGCTGCGATTGAGGCCCGCGACGCACATGCGGCCCGAGCGCAGCAGATAGATGCCGTGCTCGTTGCGCAGCGTTTCGACCTGAGCCGCGCTCAAGCCCGTGTACGTGAACATGCCGACCTGCGCGACATAGCGCGCGCGCATCACTTCATCGACGCGTCCAGCGAGGCCATCGTGAATCGCATGACGCATTTCATGAATGCGGTCGCGCATCACGCGCAGCTCGTCGTCCCACGACGCGCGCAGCTTTGCGTCGCCGAGCACGCCCGCGACGAGTCGCGCGCCGTGCATCGGCGGGTTGCTGTAGTTCGCGCGGATCATGAAGGTCAACTGGCCGAGCACGCGCTGCGCTTCGACGGCGTCCTTGCAGACGACGCTCAGCGCGCCGCAGCGTTCGCCATACAGCGAGAAGTTCTTCGAGAACGAGTTCGCGACGATCAACGGCACGTCCGCCGATGCCAGCATCCGCACGCATGCCGCATCTTCTTCGAGGCCGTCGCCGAAGCCCTGATAGGCCATGTCGACGAACGCGATCAGCTTGCGACGCTGCAGCACGGGCACGAGTTCGCGCCATTGCTCCGTCGTCAGGTCGACGCCCGTCGGGTTGTGGCAGCACGCATGCAGCAACACGATGCTGCGTTCGGGCAGGGCGTCGATCGTGTCGCGCATCGCGTCGAAGCGCAGACCGCCCGTTGCGTCGTCGTAGTACGGATACGTGTTCACGGTATGCCCCGCCGCTTCGAACACGACGCGGTGATTCTCCCAGCTGGGATCAGAGAGCCACACCTGCGAGCCCGCGAAGTGGCGCTTCAGGAAATCCGCGCCGACTCTGAGCGCGCCCGATCCGCCGACCGTCTGGACCGTTGCGATGCGGCCCGCCGCGCGCGCTTCGCTATCGGCGCCGAACACGAGCGCCTGCGCGGCGTCGCGATAAGCGGGCAGCCCAGCCATCGGCAGATACGAACGCGGCGTGCCCAGCGCGACGACGGCCGCCTCGGCCTCACGCACAGCCGACATCACGGGCAGCGTGCCGTTTTCGTCGAAGTAGATGCCGATGCTCAGATTGACCTTGTTCGTGCGCGGATCGCGCTGGAAGTCTTCGTTGAGGCTCAGGATGGGATCGCCGGGGTAGGCTGGGATGTGTTCGAACATGGCATTGTCTCTATCTGTGTTGATGTTGGCTCGAAGGTGCGAAAGATTGCATGAACCGAGGCCGCAGAACCGGCGCGTCGCAACAGTGTCGCGAAAAGCGCGCGTCATCACAATCAATCGATTTTGGATGATTCGTAAGTTTAGCTTTAGAATCGCCCGATGGCTCTCACACGCGTCACCATACGCCAATTCGAGGCGTTTCTAGCGATTGTCGATCAGAACGGCATTGCCGCGGCGGCGGAACGGCTGGGGCTCACGTCGTCCGCCGTCAGCCAGTTGCTGGCGGAGCTGGAGCGCGAGATTGGCTTTCGTCTGTTCGACCGCACGACGCGGCGCGTGAGCCTGTCGACGGCGGGCCGCGACTTCCTGTCTTCGGCCGAATCGGTGCTGCGTCATCTGCGCGCCGCCGAGCAGACGGCGAGCGATATCCGCAATCGTGCGGCGGGCATCGTGCGCGTCGGCGCGCCGCTGGTGCTCGCGAGCACGGCGCTGCCCTACGCGATCGCCGGCTACGCGGCGCACAAGCCGAAGGTCGTCGTGCGCGTGGTGGATACGGATGTCGAGCAACTGGTGGAGCGCGTCGCGAGCGGCGACGTCGATCTGGCCGTCGGCCCCGATCGCACGACGGGCGACCGCGTGCGGCGCGAAGCGATTTTCCGCAGCCCGTGGGTGTTGTGGTGCGCGGCCGAACATCCGCTTGCGCGTCGGCGGCGCTTGCGCTGGCACGATCTGCGCGGCACGTCCATCGTCGCGACAGGCCGCGATCACGAAGCGAGCGTCGCGCAGATGCTGGCCGACCAGCCATCGGATGCACGGATCGCGCCCGTCGAAGTCGTCGACAACGTGACGACGGCGTTCGGTCTCGCCGCGCAAGGTCTTGCCGTCACGCTCGCGCCCGCTTATGTGAAGCCGCTCGCGCAGACGTTCGGCCTCGCGATGCGGCGCGTCGTCGAACCGGAGACGATCCGCGAAGTGTGCATCTATCGCCCCGTCGACCGTTCGCTGTCGCCGTCCGCCGATGGCTTCGCGGAGTTTCTCGGCGTCTGTCTGAAGACGTGGGACCGCAAGACCCAGGGCGTGGGCGCGTCAAGGTGACCTTTCGGCAGTACCGTTGCACGAAGCAGGCAAGCTTCCCGGCGAGGCGCACATTCGTCGCCATCGATCGCATCGCTCGTCAGTCGAAAGACTCGGGCGCGATCTTACCGCCCGCTATCACAAGGTGCGCGGCATCGACACCGGGCGCGAAGAATCGCCAGTCTTCATGATCCTCCACAACATCGGGGATAACGGTGAGGCGGAAGCCACGCGACATGGAAAGCACGACGCTGGCCGCTTCGCTCACTGAGACCGCGTCGACAGTCACGGTGCCATGCTCAACCAATATTTCCCGGAGACGATGAGCGCTCGCGTGCGCCTTTTCATCCGGCCCACGAAGATCATCCTCCATTGCTACAACTCGACCCGCTTCTTCGAGCCGCCACGCGCATTGCACATGAAGCGCCCATTCACCAACGTGTTTGAGCTTCCCTCTAAAGTTGGTGACCGGCCGCAGAGCGCCAAAGCTCAGTGTAAGCATGTCGGCGGCGTGATTCACGCCACTTAGAACCAGCCCGCGTAGCACCGACAGCCGCTGCTCAATTTCTTTTCGAGTATCGATCATCGAATCATTCCGTTCGTGTGCTGGTGCGCTACCACAGATCGAACATATCCTTTGCGCGTTCCATGAGATCGTGGAAGCCAAGACCTTCGCCAGAAATCTCGTCATGAAGTCGCCAGGATTGACTGGGAGTCAGGCCCAAAATCCGGGCGACATCATTGGTCTGTTTGTTCTGCGCCTGATTATTTCGGGGCGTGCCTTCGCCGCCCGCCAGCTCGTCGACGTCGCCATCGGACGGTGTGTTCGGCTGGTAGTCGAATGGCTGCGCATCGCTGAGCGGTGTTGATGCATCGTCATCAGGATCAGAGCCGTCCGTCAGGCTCTCGACCATGTCGGGTGTACCTTCGCCATCATCGTCCGGGTCTGATCCGCCGCTGAGCACGGCCCCGGCCACGCCGAGCAAACTGCCGCCGTCATCGCCCCCGCTGTCGTTATCGCCGCCGCTCGCACTCAACGCGGCGCGCGCCGCCTTCAACTGTGCCTCTACGGTAGAGGGATCGTATGGCCCTCTCAGCACCGGTTCACCATCCCATACCAAAGGCCCTGGCCCGGCATTCCTGAAGGCGGCCCACACCGTGCCGCCGCCGCCGCTGCCGAATCCGCCACCGCCTGACTGCTGCGGCCAGCGCAGCGGCGCAGGCGTGGGCCTGAACGTCATCGGAAGCGAGCGCCAGTAGGCTCAAGCCGGCTCACGCGCAGCGACCATCTCGATCAGCCCCTTCGCCTTCGAAAGCGGCTCGACGATCGACGCGTCCAGCCCATAACCGACGACGAGCGCATCCGTCACGTCGTCGATAGCAAGCCAGGTGGCGCGCGCATCGTCCTCCCACACGAGCGCCTTCAACGGCAGCAGCAGCGCCGCACACGGATTCGCCTGCATCACGGGCGTGCCGCTCTTCGGGTTGCCGAATACGATCAGGCGCGTCGGGCGCAGCGTCATGCCGACCTGCGCGGCGGCGTCGGCCTGATCGATGTCGACGAAGATCGTCATGCCCTTGTCGGCGAGCAGGCCGCGCAATCGCGCGACCGTCACGGAAAATCCATGCGCGCTCTTGAACGTCGCAACCGACGCGGGAGCTTTCCCTGCGCAAATATTCGTAGCTTCAGTCATCGCATACCCCGGTGATGGCATTCACCGCAGTTTAGACATCGCACCGCGACAACAAAAGCGCGCAAGCGAACGATCAAGCCTGTACGTGAGCTTGAGCTTGCGCGGCGAGTGCGCGGAAATTCTCGGGCGTCGCGAACCTGCGATACTGCGCCTGCATGTCGGGCGTCAGCAGCTCGATCAGCGTACCGTTCTCGATCCACAACTCGATCACGTCGAAGAAGTTGTTGCCGCGCGTGCAGCGCACCGCGCGCCACCCTTCGCGCTCGCCGATCGCGATCACTTCCTGCTCGGAAAGCGGCGTCGCGACGGCCATATGGAAGCCGCTGTATTGCGCACGCGTGCCCATCTTCGAAGCAAGCGGCTCCTGTGCGTCGCCGGGCGTGAGCGTGAGATCGCTTGGATAGGTCTCGATGATGGTGCCGCGATCGTCGCCCGCGACCGCCATCCAGGCGCCTTCGAAAGGCGAAAACGGCGCGGCGAAACCGCCCCACAATTCGGCGAGCGTGCGCGCGACGCGCTCAGGGTTGTGCGTGGGAATGGACGCGTGAAAGATCATCGAAGCTCTCCAGTGACTCGTGCAGTGACTTTTGTTGAACGACACTCAGGCGCAAAGACGGTCTCGAGATCCGCGCGACGATTGCACGCGTGAACGCCCGAGGTCTGCTGCGTCGTGCGTTTTCGTTTTTGTTTTCACGCGCGCGGCACGCGCGATGTCGAGGGCTGCTGCATGCGCCTCGCCTGCAGCGAACCATTCAGTGATCTGTGAGCAATACGACGAGAACGGGGCCGGCTTGCCGCGTTTGAAAAGACGGCAACGGTATGAGCAATGCGATCCGAACGAACCGCCGACCCATCGATGCCGCGTGTCTGAACATCGCACAGCAGGAGTCGCGGGCACGCTGCATCGATCGCCATGCTAGAAGCGCATCGCGACGCGACCAATCGGGAGTTTTACCAACGGCTTTCGATTCGTCCGACGAACCGCTTTCGCGCGCGTTCGCGGACAGCCTATGGCAGCTCGATGACTGACGATTACGATAAGCCGCCCGCCGTTGCAGCGGGGCGGCATGTTTGACATTTGTGTCGACGTTAGACGGCCATCACCGTCACGGCCTTCGTCACCAGATAGGCTTCCATCGCCTCCGGTCCGCCTTCCGAACCATAGCCCGAATCCTTCACGCCGCCGAACGGCATTTCCGGCGTCGGCGTGGCGGGCTGGTTGATCCACAACATGCCGACTTCGAGGTTTTGCGACAGCAGATGCACGTTGCGGAACGACTTCGTGAACGCATAGCCTGCGAGACCATACGGCAGACGATTCGCTTCCGCGATCGCGTCTTCGAGTTTGTCGAAGCCGCGAATCGCGGCGACGGGGCCGAACGGCTCGTTGTTGAACACATCGGCTTCGAGCGACACGTTGGTGAGCACCGTCGGCGCGAAGAAGTTGCCCTCCGAGCCGACGCGCTCGCCGCCCGTCGCGATCGTCGCGCCCGTTGCGCGCGCGTTCTCGACGATGCTCGCCATCGCCGTCAGACGCCGTGCGTTTGCGAGCGGCCCGAGTTGCGTGCCTTCGGCAAGACCGTCGCCGATCTTCAGGCCTTCGGCGTGCTTGATGAGCGCGGCCGCGAATTCCTCGCGGAGACTGTTGTGCACGAGAAAACGCGTCGGCGAAATGCAGACCTGGCCCGCGTTGCGGAACTTCGCGGCGCCCGCTGCCTTGACGGCGAGCGCGACGTCGGCGTCTTCCGCGACGATCACGGGCGCATGGCCGCCCAGTTCCATCGTCGCGCGCTTCATGTGCTGGCCGGCCATCGCGGCCAGTTGCTTGCCAACAGGCGTCGAGCCCGTGAACGTGACCTTGCGGATCACGGGATGCGGGATCAGGTAGCTCGAAATCTCAGCCGGGTCGCCGAACACGAGGCCGACAGTGCCGGGAGGCACGCCTGCATCGACGAAAGCCTTCAGCAGGCCCGCGGGCGACGCGGGCGTTTCTTCAGGCGCTTTCACGAGGAACGAGCAGCCGCTTGCGAGCGCGGCGCTCAACTTGCGGACGACCTGGTTGACGGGGAAATTCCACGGCGTGAACGCGGCGACAGGACCGATCGGTTCCTTGATCACGAGCGACTGCGCATTCAGGTTGCGCGACGGCACGATGCGGCCATAGACGCGGCGGCCTTCGTCGGCGAACCACTCGATGATGTCGGCGGCCGACAGCACTTCGATGCGCGCTTCGGCAAACGGCTTGCCCTGCTCCTGCGTCATCAGGCGCGCGATGCTTTCGGCGCGCTCGCGCACGAACGCGGCCGCCTTGCGCATCGTCGCGGCGCGCTCGTTGGCGGGAACCTTGCGCCACGCTTCGAAGCCCTTTTGCGCAGCTTCCAGCGCGCGGTCCAGATCGGCCTTGCCCGCGTGCGCGACCTTGCCGATCGGCTTGCCCGTCGCGGGATTGATGACGTCGAGCGTCTTGCCGCTGGCGGCGTCGCACCACTCGTTGTTGATCAACAGACGGGTATCGGTGTAGCTGCTGGATGTGACCATGCTGTATTCCTGAAAGTGGAAAGACGCCGGGCCGCGAGCGCTGCACGCGGTCCGGATCGGGCTGCTGGGAACGTCGATCTTAGCCGATTGCGCGAAACCTTACCTGCGAGCCGCACGACCGCCTGCCGCGCGAAGCCCGAAAAAGTTACCGGTCACAACGCATGGAGCGGTAAGGTTGCATCGTCATCGAAGGGGCGACGCGGCGTCACGCGTACTTGAACACGCCCTGCGCGCTCGCGATCAGCACCTTGTGGTCGACCCACGCTTCGGCGCGCGCAAAGAACACCGAACGGCCACGGCGTTCGAGAAAACCCTTGCCGATCACGTTTTCTCCGAGGCCCTTGTCGAGGTAGCTGATGGTCAGCGATAGCGTGAACGCATGGATCGGATCGCCGTCGCTATAGAGGCCCGAATAGCCCGCCGCCGCATCGAGCAGCGTGGCGATCGCGCCGCCTTGCAGCACGCGCTGGCGATTGAGCGTCGCGGGCCGGATCGGCATGGTGAGTTCGGCGTAGCCGTTTTTCCATTCGGTCAGCTCGACCGACAGCGATTCGAGAAAAGGATTGTCGAGAGTGGGTCGCGGCATGACGGGCTCCTGGTGAGCCCCCAATGCTAATGCAGCCGCGCGCACAGCGTGAAACGGCCCGCGCTTATCACGTGCATGGCCACGGCCGAAGGCGGCATGAGATCACGCCGATTTCGGCCGCGCCACTGACGCGCGCATCGTCACCGTCACCGGAAACTCGCGGAAGATCTCCCACTTCGTGCCATAGCACTGGTTGACGAGCCAGCGCACCGCGTTCTGCGTGAGCTGCGCGGTGGGAATGTGCACGGACGTCAACGCGGGCGCGGCATAGACGGCCGAGTAGTCGTCGTCGTAGCCGATCACGGAGACATCGCCGGGCACCGAGATGCCGACTTGATGAAAACGCGCGAGCGCGCTGACGGCCATCATGTCGTTCGCGCAGAAGAGCCCCGTGAACGGCACCTTCGAATCGAGCAGCTGGCACGTCGCCGCATAGCCGCCTTCGGGCGAGAAGTCCGATTCGATCAACGGCACCGTATCGCGCTCGATGCCGTGACGCGCGAGCTCGTCGAAGAAGCCGTCGAGCCGCTCGACGTTGTCCGATGCCGTAAACGGCCCGGAGATCACGGCGATTTGCCGGTGCCCGTGCTCGAGCAGCGTTGCCGCCGCCAGTTCGCCTCCGCGCCGATGGTCCGCGCAGAACGACGCATCGGGCGACTGCTCGAATGAACGATTGAGAAAGACCATCTTCGGATGCATCCGGTGCAACTCGTCGAGGTCTTCGTCATGCAGGTCGTGGCTGATCACGACGACGCCGTCGCAATCGCGCCCGATCAGAAAGCGCACGGCTTCGAGCGCCTGCTCGCGCGGCGACGACTGCCCGCAGCCCGTCGCCACGACCACATGACGATGCACCGCGCGCAGTTCGAGATCGGTCTGCGTGAGGATCGTGCCGTAGTACGAGCCGAAGAACGTCGGCACGAACAGGCCGATGATGCCGAGCTGCTGCGTGGCCATCGCGCGGCCGATCGACGACGGCCGGAAGTTGAGCTCGGCGATCGCGGCCTTCACGCGCGCGGCCGCATCGGCCGATACAGGTCCTTTGCCGGAAATGGCGCGCGAGGCCGTCGACAGCCCCACGCCCGCCAGCTCCGCGACATCCTTGAGAGTCGCCACGGTATCTCCGTCCGCTTGTGTTGTTGCGCGTACTGCTCAGAGGCGCGCGCCGCCAGCCTCGTCGAACAGCGATATATGCGCGTCGTCGATCGCAAACGCGATGGAATCGCCTACGGCAACGGGCGTTTTCTCCTGGTCAATCGACGCGATCTGGATGCCATGATAATCGAGCCAGACAACGCGGTGGTTGCCCATTGGTTCGATAAGCGACACTTGTCCGCGTTGATCCGGGTCCGCGCCGATCCGCACGCGCACGTCCTCGGGTCGCACACCGAGCACGCTCGGCTGGCCATGCACGGGCTGCGCGGCGAACGCGTAGCGCGACACGTCGACGTCGAGCTTCGCGCCCGTGAAGCGCACGCCGCCGCCTTGCACCGCGAGCGTGCCGTCGAGCAGGTTCATGGACGGCGAGCCGAGGAAGGTCGCGACGAAGAGATTCGCGGGCCGTGCGTACACTTCGGCGGGCGTGCCGAACTGCTGGATCACGCCGCTCTTCATCACGGCCATGCGCGTGGCGAGTGTCATCGCTTCGACCTGATCGTGCGTCACGTAGATCATCGTCGCGCCCAGGCGCTGATGCAGTTGCTTCAGCTCGCGGCGCAATTCCGTGCGCAGCTTCGCGTCGAGATTCGACAGCGGCTCGTCGAACAGGAACACATCGGCTTCACGCACGATCGCGCGTCCGATCGCGACGCGCTGCCGCTGTCCACCCGACAGTTGCGAGGGCTTGCGCTTGAGCAGCGGACCCAGTTGCAGCATGTCGGACGCACGCGCGACGCGCCGCTCGATTTCCGCCTTCGGCGTGCCGTTGATGCGCAGCGCGAACGACAGATTGCGCTCGACGCTCATCGTCGGATAAAGCGCATACGACTGGAACACGAGCGCGACGCGCCGGTCTTTCGGATCGGCCCACGTCATGTCCTCGCCGCCTATTTCGATGCTGCCTTCCGTCACGTCGATCAGGCCCGCGATGCTATGAAGCAACGTCGACTTGCCGCAACCCGACGGGCCGAGCAGCACGACGAATTCGCCCGCGCGCACGTCGAGATCGAGCGCGTCGATCACCGTGTTCGCGCCAAGCTGGATCTTCAGGTCGCGGACTGCGACGTTGGCCATGTTCGCCGCGGTTGCCATATCCGTTGCCATATCGGTTGCCATATCAGCCTCGATCTGTGCTCTAGCCCTTCACTGCGCCCGTCGCGATGCCGCGCACGAACCAGCGGCCCGACACGAAATACACGGCAAGCGGCACGATCGACGTCAGAATGGTCGCCGCCATGTTGACGTTGTAGATCTTCTCACCCGTCGTCGTGTTGATGATGTTGTTGAGTTGCACCGTCATCGGCAGATTCTTCGTGCCCGCGAACACGAGGCCGAGCAGGTAGTCGTTCCAGATGTTCGTCACCTGCAGGATCATCGCGACGACGATGATGGGCAGCGACATCGGCAGCATCAGCTGAAAGAAGATGCGCCAGAAACCGCCGCCGTCGATGCGCGCGGCCTTGAACAGTTCCAGCGGAATGCCCGCGTAGTAGTTGCGGAACAGCAGCGTCATCACGGGCATGCCGAAGATCGTATGGATGATCACGATGCCGGGCAGCGAGCTGAACAGATGCACGCTCGCGAGCACGCGCACCATCGGATAGATCATCACCTGATACGGAATGAACGCGCCAAGCAGCAGCACGCCGAAGAAGAGCCCGGCGCCGCGCGGCCGCCAGAACGACAGCGCATAGCCGTTGATCGCGCCGATCACGATCGAGAACACCGTGCTCGGCACGACGATGCGCACCGAGTTCCAGAAGCCTACGCGGATGCCGTTGCAATCGAGCCCCGTGCACGCCGACTGCCAGGCGTCGCCCCACGGTTGCAGCGTGAAGTGCACCGGCAGCGCGAGCAGGTTGCCCAGACGTATCTCGCTCATCGGCTTCACCGACGTTACGAGCATCACGTAAAGCGGCAACAGGAAGAAGAGCGCGGCGACGATCAGAAAGCCGTACACGCCCAGACGCGCGGGAGAAAGGCGCCTTTTGCGCGCATGGCGGCGGCGCTGCGTGTGGGCGGAAGGCTCAAGCGTCACGCTCATCACAGCTCCTTGCGAGATGAAGCGCGGCTTCGCGCATACAGGAACGGCGCAAGAATCGCGAGCACCGTCGCGAGCAGCACGATCGACGCCGCCGACGCGAGACCGATGTTCGCGCGCCCGAACAGATAGTCCATGATGAACTTCGCGGGCACTTCGCTCGCGGTGCCGGGGCCGCCTTGCGTCATCGCGACGACGGCGTCGAACAGCTTCACCACGGCGACGAACAGTAGCACGAAGGCCGTCGATATCGACGGGCCGAGCATCGGTATCACGATGCTCACGTAGACGCGCCAGCGCGGAATGCCGTCGATGCGCGCGGCCTTCCACAACTCGTCGTCGATGCCGCGCAGGCCCGCGAGCATCACCGCCATCACGAGCCCCGACGCCTGCCACACGGTCGCGATCACGATCGTGTAGATCACCCAGTCCTGATCGACGATCCAGTCGAAGCGCGCATGCGCGAAGCCCAACCTGTGCAACAGAGACTGCGCGCCAAGCCCGGGATTGAGTATCCATTGCCACACGAGGCCCGTCGCGACAAACGACATCGCGTACGGATACAGGAACACCGTGCGCAGCACGCCTTCCGCCATCACGCGCTGATCGATGAAGATCGCGAGCAGCGTGCCGATCGCGAGGCACGCGACGATGAAGCACACGCCATAGATCGCGATGTGCTGCAGCGACACGAGCCAGCGGTCGTTATGAAAGAGCCGCGCGTATTGCGCGAAGCCGGCGAAGTCGCTCGACGGAAACGTGTGCGAGTTGCTGAGCGACACGCGCGCCGTCCACAGCATCGTGCCGAGATACGCGAAGACGACCGTCAGCATCATCGGGATCAGCGCGATCCATGCGGCGAGTTGCCAGCGCTTGCGCAACGGCCGCGCGCGCGTTCTCGCGACGGGTGCGCCCTTCGTGCCCTTCGTGCCTTTCATCCCCTCGGCGGCCATCTCCGGCAGCGCGTGCGACTTGAGCATCCCCATCGTGCGTCAGCCCTTGAGTGCGCTCGCAAAGGCCTTTTGCGCGTCGTCGACCGACTGGTTCTTGTTCCAGAAGTTCGTGATGACGTCCGTCAACGCGCCCTGCAAGTCAGGCGACACGAGCATCTCCGGATTCGGCAGCTGACGCGACTTGTCCTTCATGATCGCGATGCCCTCCTTTGCGCACATATCGAGCTGGTTCACGTCGACGTCGGGCCTGATCGGAATCGAGCCCTTCTTCGCGCTGAACGCAACCTGCGCCTGTGGCGACGTCATCACGGTCGCGAGCAGGTTCTGCGCCTTGATCGAGTTCGCGTTGTCCGTCTTCGGGAACACGAACACGTCGCCCGCCACCAGATACGGCGAGTGCGGACCGAAGCCAGGAAAGCAGCCGAAGTCCTTGCCCGGCAACTGCTTCGCCGCCGAGAACTCGCCCTTCGCCCAGTCGCCCATTATCTGCACGCCCGCCTTGCCGGAAATCACGAGCGCCGTCGCATCGTTCCAGTTGCGGCCCGGCGAGCCCGGGTCGACATAGTCGCGCAGCTTCTTGAACGACGCGAGCACCTTCTTGAACGCATCGGAGTTGACGGCGTTCGCATCGCGGTCTCGATACACCTTCAGATAGAGATCGGGCCCGCCGACATCGGCGAACACAGCGTCGAAGGTGATCTTCTCCTGCCACGGCTGGCCGCCGAGCGCGAGCGGTATCACGCCCGCTTTCTTCAGCCTGTCGAGATCGGAGAGAAATTCGTCGAAGCTCTTCGGGTCGCCGGCAATGCCCGCCTTCGCGAACACCGGCTTCGAATAGAAGAACCACGCGGGCATGTGGATATCGACGGGCGCCGCGTAATAGTGGCCGTTGACCTTGATGCTGTCGAGTATCGATTGCGGAAAGATGGTCGCCCAGTTCTCTTTCGCGGCGACGGCATCGACGTTGTTGAGCAGGCCCTGATCGATCAGGTCATGGAACTGCTTCGACGTATTGAACTGCGCAGCCGTGGGCGGATCGCCGCCGACGATGCGATTGATTGCCGTCGCGCGCGCCTGGTCCGCGCCCGCCACCGCGTTGTCGACCCATTGGCCGCCCGCCTGGTTGTACGCGTCGGCGAACTGGCGGATGGCCGCCGACTCGCCGCCCGAGGTCCACCAGTGGATCACATTGGCCTTCAGCGGCTCGGCGTGCGCGACGACGCCCGCGATGGCCAGCGCGAGTGCGGCAGCGCTTTTCAACCCCCACTGCTTCGTGCTGTTCATTCCGTCTCCTTCGGGCTCGAGGTCCGAATTTTCAGGTCGCGAACCAGGCAGCTTGACGCGGCCATGTGTCATTTTTTCCGGTCAATTCTTCGGGTCGCTTTCGGTCGCTTTGGGTTGCTTCTTCGGGTCGATTCTATTGCGTCAGTGCTTCTCGCTGCGCTCCCTGATGAACTTCGCGATCAGCTCGCCGCTGCGCTTGACCGTGCGCTGCTGCGTCGCGTAATCGACATGCACGACGCCGAAACGCCGCTCGTAGCCGAACGCCCATTCGAAGTTGTCAAGCAGCGACCACACGAAGTAGCCGCGAATATCGACGCCCTGCTTGACGGCCTGATCGACGGCGGCCAGATGCCGCCTGAGGAACGCGATGCGTTGCGTGTCCTCGACGCGGCCGTCGCGCACCGTGTCGTCCGAAGCCATGCCGTTCTCGGTGATGTAGATGGGCGGCAGGTTCGGATACGCGCGATCGAAGCCCGTCAGCAGATCGCGCAGTCCGTCCGGACATACCTCCCAGCCCATCTGCGTGCGTTCGACATCGGGCAGCGGCACGTCGACGAAACCGCGCGCGCCGTCGCTCTTCACGTTGGTGCGGAAATAATAGTTGATGCCGAGGAAGTCGAGCGGTGTCGCGATGGTTTGCAGATCGCCTTCGAGCACGAGCGGCTCGGCGCCGGGCCACAACGCCCACAGGTCCGCCGGATACTCGCCCTTGAGCAGCGGGTCCAGAATCCACGCGTTGTGCTGCACTTCGAACAGATGCGCGGCGCGCACGTCCGCTTCGCTCGCCGACGCCGGCGTGCCGCGCCCGACGTTCGCGACGATGCCCTTCATCGACGCGGGATCGTTCGTGCGCAGCGCCTGCATCCCATGGCCATGCGCGAGCAGCAGATGATGCATCGCCTGCGTCGCGTAGCGCACGTTCGCGCGGCCCGGCGCATGATGCCCGTTGCCATAGCCGAGGAACGCCGAGCACCACGGCTCGTTGAGCGTCATCCACGCATCGACGTGACCTGAGAGTTCGCGGCTCATCAGGTCCACATAGTCGGCGAAGCGATAGACAGTCTCGCGGTTGAGCCAGCCGCCGCGATCCTCCAGATGCTGCGGCAAGTCCCAGTGATAAAGCGTGACGAAGGTCTGCAAGCCCTTGTCCTTGAGCTTGCCGAGCAGACGCTTGTAGAAGCCGATGCCCTTCGCGTTGGGACGGCCCGCTTCGTCCATCACGCGCGGCCATGCGATCGACAGCCGGTACGCCTCGAAGTTGAGCCGCTTGAGCAGATCGAGATCGCTTTCCCATCGGTGATAGTGATCGCAGGCCACGGCGCCCGTGTCGCCCGCGAGCACCTTGCCGGGCGTCGCCGAAAAGGTGTCCCAGATCGACGGCAGACGGCCGTCCTCGTCGACGGCGCCTTCGATCTGATACGACGCCGTCGCCGCGCCGAGCAGGAAGTCCTTGCGCCATAGCGCGGAATCGGGCGGCGGCGTGAAGGGGTCGTTGAGAGAATCGCTGCGGGAGCAGGTCCTCGTGTCCCGATGAGTGTCGCGCTGATCACGTTTTGCGGATGCCACTGCGTCGTATGCCACGGAACCTCCTCTCGCTGAACGGATTGGATTGGTCGTTTGACTGGTCGGCTGGACCGTGCGGAAGCATCGCGTGGAAGCGCTTCCACACATGACCCGCGCACGATAGCAGCGGCGCTTTCGGCGCAGCAATCAGGGTTTGTCTGGAGCGCGCCAAGGCTCTCGCGAAGCGTCATGCAAAGGACATCGATGGCGCAGCGCGAACGTCTGCGAAGCCGCCGAAGAGGCAGGCGCAAACGGACCAAACACCGAAAGACGAACGGCGCTTGTCGCGCCGTTCGTCTTTTGTCTTTCGTCTTTCGTCGTTCGAAGCAGGCGTTCGTTATGCCCAGTGCGCGGGCACCCACACGCGGCCGACCCAGTGGCCCGGAATCAACACGAGGGGACGCGGCTTCGGCGCGACGTAGACGACGTGCGGCGCGGGCGGCGGCACAGCCACGACGACGTGCGGCGCAGGCGGCGGGACCACGATGGGAGCCGGCGCGACCACGACAGCGGGCGGGGGCGGCGGCGCGACCACGACAGGCGCAGGAGCCGGAACGGGAGCCGCGACGACCACAGTCGACGTAGGCGGCGGCACGACGACAGCCGCGCCGACCGTGGTCGTGGTGCCCGTCACCACCGTCGTTCCGCCCGTCGTGACGGTGCCGCCATGCACGACCGTGCCGCTCGTCGTCACCGTGTTGCCGTGCGTGCCCGTCGCGCTGCCCGACGTGACGACGACGCCCGGTGCGACGCTCGTCGCGCTGCCCGAATGCGTGACCGTTCCGCCGTTGCTGCCCGTCACGGAGCCCGAGCGCGAGCACGTCCAGCCGGCGCAGTTCGTCGACGCCGAGTGGTTGTACGTGTTGCCGTTGCCGCCCGTCACCGTGCCCGACGATGTGTACTGGCCGGGCGCCGTGCGCGTCACGTCGCCCGAGGTCGAGGCCGTTCTGCCGTCCGAGCCCGTCATCGAACCCGTGTGCGCGCAGCTGCCGTTCGCGCAACTGGTGTCGCCGGAATGCTGGACCGAGCGTCCGTTGGGACCGTAGGCCGTGCCCGTGTTCGAGAACTGGCCCGGCGCCGTGCGCGTGACGCTGCCCGAATTGCTCGCGATGCCGCCGTACGGGCCCATTGCGCCGCCTGCATGATTGCAGGTGCCGCCGCCGCACGAAGCCGCATGCGCGCCGCTATACGTGCCGTGCGACGTGTAAGCCGTGCCGTGGCCGTACCATCCTGCCCACGCCGGCACGCTGACGAGCGACGCGCTTGCGCCGACCACGGCGGCCGCCGCTGCGAACGCGATGCGCCGCGACACGCCGCGCGCCATCGTCGCGGACGACGAGCGCTTCAGCAGATCGGAAAACGAGGAGAAGAGTTGCGAGCGGATTTTCACGGCGGTGTCCTTCACGGTTCGGGCCACTTCGCAGATGCAGCGTGGCGACGGATCAAACTGTAGAAGAACCTGCCCGCCAAGTCAGTTCAAAAACTATGTCGGGAAATGTCATGGCGGCGTGCAAGAACTGCCCGCGCACGGTGGGCGTCGTGACCGCCGTGACATAAATGGACTCGCGCGCGTCGGCGCATGAAAAAAAGACTTTAAAAAGGCTGTGAAAATCGTCGCGCTATGAAGAGCGGTCGCGTCCGCGCGCGCGGGTCGCGCCCGTGACGATGCCGATGCCCAGCAGGATGACGGCGACGATCGCCACGTAATGCTGCGCGACGTGCATGGTGATGAGAGCCCACGAAACGCCGCCAATAAAAATCAGCCAGCCGATCAGATAAATGACCAGGGTCATCCGGGTTCTCCCTTCTCGCTTCGACACGCAAGCCATCCGCAAGAAGCGTGCCGCCACGCGGCGCGAAGATCCCGTGATTTACCTCGTGCAAAGGCTCGCGCGAAGGCTCAAGCGATTACATCGGCCCCGTCTGCGGCGCTCTCGGCCCTGGCGGACGCGCTCTGGCCAGGCGGCATGTCGCGCCCGGCTCGCGCGCGTTGCAGCGCGAGCACTTCCTGATACGAGATCCACGCGCCCGAGCCGCCCGATTTCGCCGCATACATCGCGGCATCCGCGTTGAGCAGGAGTGTTTCGGCCGAGTCGCCGTCCGTTGGAAACTGGCTGATGCCGATGCTCGCGCCGACGGCTATGTGACGATCGCCGACCATCACTTCGTCGTCGAGCGTGCGCACGATGCGCGCCGCGATCGCGGGCGCCGCATCGGCCGAGCGCTCGCCCTTCACCAGCACGATGAACTCGTCGCCGCCCAGCCGCGCGACCATATCGCCGCTATACAGCACGTGCAGCAAACGCCGCGCGACGATCGCGAGCACGTCGTCGCCGACCGAGTGGCCGTACTCGTCGTTGATCTGCTTGAAGCGGTTCAGATCGATGAACAATACGGCGAGCCGCTCGCCGTTCGCCTTCGCCTCGTCGATCGCTTCCTGCAGCTTCTGCATGAACAGCATCCGGTTCGGCAAACCCGTGAGTCCATCGTGACTCGCGAGATGCGTCAGCTCGTGCTGCTTGCTGTGCAACTCGTCCATCTGCAAATGGATTTCGCGCCGCATCCGGTCGAAGCAGCGCGCGAGCACGCCGATTTCGTCGGTGCGCTTGAGCGGCAGCGCCATCATCGCGTGCTCGGAGAAGAAGTGGGTCGCCGCGTCCGCGAGCAGATGCAGCGGACGCGTCAGCGCGCGTGCAAAGAGAATCGCGAGCAGGATCGCGAACGCGCTGAAGATCAGCACCATGCGCACGATGCGGTCGCCGAGCATGTTCGCGCCCGTCAGCACGTCGTGCAGCGGCTTCGCGAGTCCGAGCACGATGAAGCGGTTGCCCTGCGATTTGCCGAATGGCCGGCGCACGAATGCGTAGACATGTCCATGCGCTTCTTTCGGCCGCGACAGCCCGTTCATCAGCACGGGCTGGGTCGACTGATCGAAAAGCGGTTTCGTCGCCGCGAAGCTGTCCTGCATGAAGACGCGCCGGCCCTTGTCGAAGCCGAAGGTCTGCGAAGGATCGGGATGCACGAGAAAGTCGCCCCACTCGTTCGCGAGATAGACCTGATAGTCGGCGGGCAGATCGGCCTGCGAGAGCCGCAGCAGGCTCGCGAGATCGACGTCGATGACGACCGCGCCGACCACGTCGCCGTGCGGATCGGCGACGGGCGTGCCGACCCGCAGTGTCGGCTTGCCCTCCGCCGCATGCGCGCCGTGCTCGTGATTGACGGCGATCGGCGAAATGTAGATGCGCCCCGGCGTCAGCGCGAGCGTATCGAATACATACGCGAACTGGCCTTTTTCCTGCAGCGCGCTTTCCTGCACGCGCACGGTGCCGCCCGCTTCGCGATCGATGCGGATCAGCTCCAGCCCGTAGTGATTGCGCGCGATGAGCCGCACTTGCAGATACTCCGGATGCTGCGCGATGAAGCTCGTGAACACCTGCGCGAGCCGGTCGCGCATCGGGTTTTCCGGCGACGTGCCGTCGTCGCTGATCGCGACAGCCGCTGACGATGGCATCGTCGACAGCACGAGCGCGTCGGCGGCGATATCGCTGATGGCCACCGTGAAGCGCTGGCCGAGCAGTTCCGTCGACGTGAGCAGGCTGCGCTCGGCTTCGCGCACGAGCATCGTGCGGTTTGCCTGATACGCGTAGAAGCCCGTCGTGCCCGACGCGAGCACGCCGATCAGCGCGAGCAGTACCGAGAGCTTGAACGTGAGACCCTGGCGCATGATCAGAAACGCTCCGGGCGGTCGCCCGATACGATGCGGCTCCACAGCGCCTCGCGCTTCTGGATGTCCTCGACGGGCTCGATCCAGATGATGTGGCTCTTGCCCGTGCTTTCGGGCGGCTCGGTGAGCGTGTTCGCGAGCCCCTGGCGCTGCGTCAGCAGCTGGCTCACGCCGGGTTCGATCATGTAGTTGATCCACGCGAGCGCGAGCGGCCGGTTCGCGGCCGCAGTCGTCATCGACCAGCAGTCGAGCCATGCGAGCACGCCTTCGTCGGGAATCACATAGCCGACGTCGGCGCCCGCGCGGCGCAGCAGTTCGACCTGCTGCGTGCCGTAGTTGCCGAACATCAGCGCGGCCTTGTGCTGCACGAAATACGCGGCGGCTTCCTCGGGCAGGTTGTAGTAGGTGAGCAGATTGCGCCGCAGATCGACGAGCTTGCGGGTGATCGTCTGGATCTGCGCGCCGTTCAGCTGGAACGGATTCGAATAGCCGAGCGCGAGCGCCGTGAACGAGAAATTGTGCTGCGCGCTGTTGTAGTCGAGTACCTTGCCGCGATAGCGCGGATTCCACAATTCGTTCATCGAATGCGGCGCGACGCTCACCTGCTTGCGGTCGTAGATCAGGCCCATCGTCGAATACGTGAACGGAATCGCGTAGACGTTGCCTTGATTCGTGAGCCCTTCGATCGAAGAGAGCGCGCGAAAGCGCGGCAACTGACGGCTCGTGTTCGGCAAGCGCGCGAGATCCAGCGGCGCGAGCAGGTTCTCGTGCGCGTAGCGCTGGATTTCGGCCGTATTCGCCGCGAGCACGTCGAATTGCGGCTGCGAGCCCTGATGCATCTTGTCCCAGAGCGCTTCGTCGGAATCGACGAGCGTGACTTCGACTTTCGCGTGATAGCGGTCTTCGAATGTCTTGACGACGTCGGCATCGGCATAGCCCGGCCATGCGAGCACGCGCAGCACGTTTTCGCCGGCGCTCGCGTGCGCGATCAGCAGAAAGCTGCAGACGAAAAGGATGACCGAGTCAACGAAATGCCTTCGATGCGCGTCGGTGCATGCGATGCTCGAGAGCACGCTTCGCCGTGAGACACATGAGCAGCACCACCGCATTTCGTTTTCCTTTTTGCGATTCGTGTTCGATGCACTCCAAACCACGCTTCAAACCGGCTTTCGTCAGACGCGATCCACGCGATGCGCTCGTTGCCGGCGTTGCGCCGGCGAGCGTCGCGGGAACACGGCGTCGCGTCGCGTGTGAACGATGCGTGACGAAATCTTCAGGTGAAGGAACAGCAGTCTAGCTGGAATCGCGCGCGCCAAAAATAGGCTTGCCGGCGTGTACACGCTGATAACGGCGCGGGCGAGCACATCTTTAACCCGTCGTTAACGATTAAAGCGCTCCAACTTTTCAACTGCTATTTTCAGAGGATTTTAACGGCGCGATATTTCGCGAGTGTTTTAAACCCGCGTTTGTTTTTGCTTTTGCCGCGCGTTTTCGTGCGTTTTCCGCGCGTTTTCCCGTAAAGCACGCGATGCAGGCTGCGCGCGCTTTACGCTGTCATAGCGCTCACTGCGCGGATACGGCCACGCGTCCGCCCTTCTGCGCGGTGCCCGCCGGATGCAGCTCGAAGCAGAACGTCGTGCCTGCCCCTTCGCGCTCGACGAGCCGTATCTGGCTGTCGTTCAGTTGCAGCATGCGCTGGACGATCAGCAGGCCGAGTCCGCCGCGATGCGCGCCGCCCGACGTGAACGGCCGCTGGAACAGGCCCTCGCGCACATCGGCGGGAATGCCGGGCCCCGTGTCGCTCACCGTCACCGACACCTTGCCGTCGCGCACCGCGAGATCGACATCGACGGCACCGTCATCGGGCGTGTGACGGATCGCGTTGTCGAGCAGATTGGTCAGCACGCGCTCGATCATGCCGAGGTCCGCCGTCACGTTCGGCAGTCGCGGCGCGATGCCCGCGCGCAACCGGATGCGCCGCGCCTCCGCCGACAGCTCGAACTTCTGGAACACGTCCTGCACCAGATCGACGAGCGAAAAGTCCTCAAGCGCGAGCTGCACGTTGCCGTGCTCGAGACGCGCAAGCTCGAACAACGACTGCGCGAGCTTGCCGACCTTCACGCTTTGCGCGAGCGCGATCGCGAGATAACGTTTGCGCTCCGTGTCGCTCAGCGAATCCGCTTTCATCGACAGCGTTTCGAGGTAGCCGTGCAGCGAAGTGAGCGGCGTGCGCAGATCGTGAGAAATGTTCGCAACGAGTTCGCGCCGCTCCTGGTCCTGCTTCGTCAGCGCGCGCCATTGCTGGCCAATGCGCTCGGCCATTTGCGCGAACGTCGATTCGAGCGTCGCGATCTCGTCGCGCGAACGGGACGGCGCGACGCGCGCAGCGGCACCACCCGATGCGGAAACGGGAGGCTGCGCATCCGGCTCGCCGTTCGCGTCGAACTTGCGCATCGCGTCCGTCAGACGTCGCAGCGGCCGCGTGATCAGCCCGAACGCCACCACGCCCGCGACGAGGCCGCACAGCGCGACGACGCCCATCGACCACAACGTCGTGCGCAACACCGAGCTTGCCCTGAAGCGCGCCGCAAGCTCGTCGTGCGCTTCGCCTTGCAGCACGACGTAGATGTAGCCGGGCGGCCGGTTATCCGCATGCGGCAGCAGCGCCGCGCTGAACACCTTGCGGCCGTCGACGCTGCGCGGATCGTCGCCGAGTATCGGCAGCGGGTCGCCCGCGACGAACTTGCGCACAGGGGCAACGTCGACCTGCATCCGCTTCAGATGGCCGGCGGGCGCATCGTCGCCTTCGATGTGCCCGTCCTGATCGAGCAGATACACTTCGACGCTCGGATTGACCACCATCAGCTGCCCGAAGATCTGCCGCAGCGCGTCCTTGCGCGCCGCGCCGCCGCTGTCGCCGGAGAGCGCCGGATTGAGGGCGGGATTGAGCACAATATGCGACGCGAGATCGCGCGACAGGCTCTGTATCACTTCCTTTTCGTGCAAATCGCTGGAACGGATCTGCAGCCACGCCGACGCGCCGCAGCACGCGAGCAGCAATACGGAAAACACCAGCAACAGCCGTTGCGTCAACGACAGGTTCACGGCGCTTCTCCTTCGCGTGCGGCGGGATCGGCGACGAACTTGTAGCCGCGTCCCCATACCGTGAGGATGCGCGTCGGCTCGGCGGGATCGGCCTCGATCTTCGCGCGCAGCCGGTTGATGTGCGTGTTCACCGTGTGCTCGTAGCCTTCGTGCTGATAACCCCATACGGCATTGAGCAGGTCCATCCGCGAGAAGACCTTGCCGGGACGGCTCGCGAAAAAGTACAGCAGGTCGAACTCGCGCGGCGTCAGCTCGATCCGCTTTCCGTCGACGCTCGCTTCGCGCGTGAGCGGATCGACGAACAGACCCGCGAGATTCAGGCTGCCCGATTCCATCCGCGCGTCCTTTGCCATCGCATCGGCGCGACGTAGCAGCGCCTTCACGCGCGCGACCAGTTCGAGCACGGAAAACGGCTTCGCGAGATAGTCGTCGGCGCCGAGTTCGAGGCCGAGTATCCGGTGCACCTCGCTCGAACGCGCGCTCGTGATGATGATGGGCGTATAGCGCGCCATCGCGCGGGCGCGCCGGCAAATCTCCAGACCGTCGACGCCCGGCAGCATCAGGTCGAGGATCAGCGCATCCCAGTTGCCCTGCTCCAAGAGCCGCAGGCCTTCGTTGCCGTCGGCGCTATGGACGACTTCATAGCGCTCGTCCCGCAGATGCAGGCTCAGCACATTCGCTATATCGACATCGTCTTCGACGATCAGTACGCGCTTCGGATGGTCCATCGGCTTGCTTGATTGGAGGCGGCCATGGCCGCTGAAACCCGCCTTTCACACAAGCGGCTGGCGGAACGAAAAGCTGGATTAAACACTGCATTGCAACGTTTACAGGTGTAGACATTGTGCAGAATTTTCGGCCGCCGAGTTATCACAATTAATTTAAGTTTCCGTGAGGACCCCGATACCAGGGTGGACTTACGCTACGGCCACGTTCAGTCGAGTTGCACGAAGGAGCACACGATGAAAAGCCGCAGGCAGTTCCTCTTATCGGGCGGCAGCGCGCTCGCCGCGCTGGCCGCGCTCACGCAGTGGCGCGTGTTCGCCGCCGACACGGCACACGCCGGCGACGGGGAAAATGGCAGTACGGCCGGGCGCTTCGAAGTCACGCATACGGACGCGCAATGGCGGCAGATGCTCACGCCCGCGCAGTATCACGTGCTGCGCGAGGAAGGCACCGAGCGCCCATACAGCAGCCCGTTGAACGACGAGCATCGCAGCGGCGTGTTCGTGTGCGCCGGCTGCAAGCTCGATCTTTTCTCGTCGCGCACGAAGTTCGAAAGCCACACCGGCTGGCCGAGCTTCTGGGCGCCGCTCGATCACGCCGTCGCGACGCGCGAGGACGGCTCGTTCGGCATGGTCCGCACGGAAGTGCACTGCCGACGCTGCGGCGGCCATCTGGGCCATGTGTTCGACGACGGACCGAAGCCAACGGGGCTGCGCTACTGCATGAACGGCCTGGCGATGACCTTCACGCCGCAAGCCGCCTGACGCCCTTTTCCATTTCGACGCCTTATTCGACGAGTTCTCTCGACGCCTTCATTCCGCACGATCCATCGGCTAACCATCATGCTACTCATCGTTCTTGCTTACCTTGGCGGCGCGCTCACGATCCTGAGTCCGTGCATCCTGCCCGTGCTGCCCTTCGTGTTCGCGCGCGCCGACCAGCCGTTCGCGCGCAGCGGCCTGCCGCTGCTCGGCGGGATGGCGCTCACGTTCGCGCTCGTCGCGACGCTCGCGGCCATCGGCGGCGGCTGGGTCACGCAAGCGAACCAGTACGGCCGCTGGGCCGCGATCGTGCTGCTCGGCGTGTTCGGGCTGGCGCTGCTGATGCCGCGTCTCGCCGATCGCCTGATGCACCCGCTCGTCAGCGCGGGCAACCGGCTCTCCGCGCTGGCTCAGTCCGACGAGCACAAGCCGCGCATCGGCGCGTCGTTTCTGCTCGGCATCGCGACGGGCCTGCTGTGGGCGCCGTGCGCCGGTCCCATCCTCGGTCTCGTGCTGACGGGCGCGGCGTTGCGCGGCGCGAGCGTCGGCACCACGCTGCTGCTGCTCGCCTATGCGGCGGGCGCGGCGACGTCGCTCGCCGTTGCATTGCTGATCGGCGGACGCGTATTCACTGCGATGAAGCGCTCGCTCGGCGCGGGCGAATGGGTGCGGCGCGGCATCGGCGCAGCGATGCTGGCGGGCGTCGCCGCGATCGCGCTCGGCTTCGATACGGGCGTGCTCGCCCGCGTGTCGACGGTAGCGACGGGCGGGCTCGAACAGCATCTCATCGACACGCTCTCGCCCTCCAAAGGCACGGGAAACGCGATGAAATCCGCGAATGCCGCGAGCGACACGAACGCGACGATCGCTGCGACCGCGGCGAACGAAATGCAACGCGCCGCCGACGCTTCGAACGCAAAGCCGGGCGAAACCAACGAAGCCGCTACGGGCGCAATGATGCGGGCGTCCGCGGCAGCCGCGCCGCTTCCCGTCGAAGGCACGCTGCCGCCGCTCACAGGCGCCGTGCAATGGCTGAACTCGCCGCCGCTCACGACTGAGCAGTTGCGCGGCAAGGTCGTGCTGATCGACTTCTGGACGTATTCGTGCATCAACTGCCTGCGCACGCTGCCGTATGTGAAGGCGTGGTCGCAGAAGTACCGCGACATGGGGCTCGTCGTGATCGGCGTGCACGCGCCGGAGTTCGCGTTCGAGCGCAATATCGACAACGTGAAGAAGGCAGCGCACGATCTCGGCGTCGATTACCCGATCGCGATCGACAACAACTACGCGATCTGGCGCGCGTTCGGCAACCAGTACTGGCCGGCGCACTATTTCGTCGATGCGCAGGGGCGCATTCGTCATCATCATTTCGGCGAAGGCGAATATGAGCAATCGGAGAAAGTGATCCAGCAACTGCTCGCGGAAGCAGGCCATCCCGACGCGATGAAAGTGACGACGGGTCTCCCGCAGCGTGCCAATGGCGTCGAGGCGGCCGCCGACGGCAACGACATGCAGTCGCCGGAGACGTACATCGGCTATGAACGCGCCGAGAACTTCGTATCGCCGGGCGGCGCGGCCGCGGACCGCGCGCATGCGTACGCCGCGCCGTCGAAGCTCGGCGTGAACGACTGGGGGCTCGCGGGCACCTGGAAAGTGGGCGCCGAGCACGCGACGCTCGCTGCGCCGGACGGACGCATCGTCTACCGCTTCCATGCGCGCGACCTGCATCTGGTGCTCGGCCCGGGCGCGGATGGCAAGCCGGTGCGCTTTCGCGTGACGATCGACGGCGCCGCTCCCGGCGACGCGCGCGGCACCGACGTGAAGGCCGACGGCACGGGCGTCGTCACGGAACAGCGGCTGTATCAGCTCGTGCGTCAATCGGGCGACGTGGCCGACCACACGTTCGCGATCGAGTTTCTCGATCCGGGTGTCGAAGCCTATGCGTTCACGTTCGGCTGATCACGCAGCGCTTCTATGAACCAATCGCCAGCAACGCGTATTCGAGGACCTCTCACCATGAACATGACATTCATCACCCGCGCATTCGGTTGGACCCGCACATCGACGGGCCGAGTGATCGCGCTGATCGCACTTGGCGTGGGCGCCGTCGCCTGGCAGCACGTCGCATCGGCGGAACAGGCGGTCAGGATTCCGCCGCCCGCGCAGGACGAAAAAGCCGCCGGCGCGCACACGGAGACGGCCGTGTTCGCAGGCGGCTGCTTCTGGGGCGTCCAGGGCGTGTACGAGCACGTGAAAGGCGTGAAGCAGGTCGCGTCGGGCTATTCGGGCGGCGCGGCGGGCACCGCGCAGTACGAGACCGTCAGCGGTGGCGACACGGGACACGCGGAGTCGGTGAGCATCACGTATGACCCGACGCAGATTACCTATGGCCGCCTGCTGCAGATCTTCTTTTCGGTCGTCCACAATCCGACCGAGCTGAACTACCAGGGCCCCGATCACGGCACGCAGTACCGGTCGGCCGTGTTTCCGCAGAACGCGCAGCAACGCGCGATCGCGCAGGCCTACATCGCACAGTTGAACAACGCGAAAGTGTTCTCCGCGCCGATCGTCACGCGAGTCGAGGAATTCAAGGGCTTCTATCCCGCCGAGGCGTATCACCAGAATTTCCTCGTGCGGCATCCCGACTATCCGTATATCGCGATCAACGATCTGCCGAAGATCGACGAGCTGAAGCAGATGTTCCCTGACGTCTATCGCAGCGACCCTGTGTTGCTGAAGGCGTCCGCGTCCTCGTCCGCTTCGTGAGACATCAGGCGCCGATGGCTTCGACGATCCGCTTGCACATCGCCTTGTCAGGATACGGTCCGACGCCCGCGTGAATGTTGTCGCTCATGTATTCGGGCCGGCCCGTGCCCGGAATCACGACGGTCACGGCCGGCTGCGCGAGCACGAATTTCAGCAGGATCTGCGCCCATGTCGTGCAGCGGATATCGGCGGCCCACGCGGGCACCCGCTGCTTCATCACGCGCGACAGCAGCCCGCCCCCGCCGAACGGCTGATTGATCACGACGCCGATGCCCAGATCGTGCGCGAGCGGCAGGATGCGGGCTTCGGCGTCGCGATCGTCGGCGGCGTAGTTGATCTGCACGAAGTCGGGCTTCTCGCTGCGCATCACGCTCGCGACTTCGTCGAAAGCACTCGACGTGTAGTGCGTGATGCCGATATAGCGAATGCGTCCGCGCGCTTTCCAGTCGCGCAGCGTCGCGATCTGGGTGTGCCAGTCGACGAGGTTGTGCACCTGCATCAGATCGATGCGCGGCTGCTGCAGACGGCGCATCGACTCCTCCATTTGCGCGATGCCCGCCTCGCGGCCCTGCGTCCACACCTTGGTCGCAACGAAGGCCTTGCGATGCGCGTCGAGCCGCGTGAGCAGCGTGCCCGCGACGGCTTCCGACGAGCCGTACATCGGCGATGAATCGATCACCGAGCCGCCCGCCGCGAACAGCACGTTCAGCACTTGCGCAAGCCGCGCCTGGCCGTTCGCGTCGTCGCCGACGTCGAACGTTCGCCACGTGCCGCAGCCGACGACGGGCAACGCTTCGCCCGTCGATGGAATCGCGCGGCGCTCGACGCGCGGCATCGGCGTTTGCTGTGCGTGGTCAAATGACGGAATGGACATGGCGAACGGCACCATCGATGCGCGTAGCAGGAAATCGCGCCGCGTGGACGGTTCGACGGAATCGGACATCGGCGGTCTCGGATGTTTCGGCGCGCGGCGCATATCAACGCGGCATCAACCCGGACGGCGCGCGATGAAATCGATTTCGACGAGCGCATCGCGCGCGAGTCCCGTCACGCCGACGCAGGTGCGCGCCGGCAGGCGGCCGGGCGGAAAATGCGCGGCGTAGACAGCGTTCATCGTCGCGTAGTCGCGCTTGAACTCGGTCAGGAAGATCCGCGCCGATACCACGTGCTCCAGCCCCAGACCGATGCCCTTGAGCACCAGCACGAGGTTGTCCATCACGCGTTTGGTCTGCGCGGCGACGCCTTCCGGCAAGGGCGCTGCATCGTCGTCGGGCGACGTGGGCATCTGGCCCGTGACGAACACCCAGCCACCCGATTCCGTCGCGTGTGAAAACGGGCCGACGGGCGTCGGCGCGCCTTCGACCATCCAGCACTGCGTGGTTTCGCTCATCTGATGACGCTCCATAGACATTGAAGACTTGCGCGGCCATCGCAATGGCGCGCGCTCGATCGAGACTGACGCATACCTTAGCGCGCTTCGCCCGATGCTGCATGAGCCTGTGTGCAAACGCACCGCATACTCGCCGGACAAAAAGAAGAGGCGCCTCTCTTTGCAGAGAAGGCGCCTCGCTTTACGGCCGTTATGCGCAGCGGCTCAACGTCATGGGCCCAACGTCATGTATTGCTCTGCCCCGCCGGCCTGCACGCGACGCGTCGGCGCGATGGCTCGCGCAGACGGGCCACCTCCACGACTTCGACGACTTCGCGCCACCAGCGCTCGCCCCGATGCGGCGACGCCAGATGGAGCCGTTCGCCCATGCGCGGCGTCGCGAGCGCAATGCCGCGCGCGGCCGCGAGTCCGACGACACGCTCGAACGGCTCCTGCCAGCGATGCATCGCCAGATCGAACGTGCCGTTGTGAATGGGGACGAGCCAGCGGCCGCGCAGATCGATATGCGCCTGCACGGTATCGTCGGGCTGCATGTGGACGTACGGCCATTGCGCGTCGTACGCGCCCGTTTCGAGCAAGGTCACGTCGAACGGCCCGAGTCGCTCGCCGATCGTCTTGAAGCCGTCGAAGTAGCCGGTGTCGCCGCTGAAGAACACGCGCAGGTCGCCGTCGACGATGACCCACGACGCCCACAGCGTGCTGTTGCCGTCGAACAGGCTGCGCCCCGAGAAATGCTGCGCGGGCGTCGCCGTGAACTGCACGCCGTCGATCTCGACGCCTTGCCACCAGTCGAACTGGCGCACCTTCGACGCATCGATGCCCCACTCGATCAGCCGGTCGCCGACGCCGAGCGGCGTCAGAAACACGCCCGTCGTTCCGGCGAGCGCGAGCACCGTCTCGCGATCCAGATGATCGTAATGATCGTGCGAAAGAATCACGCCGCGCAGCGGCGGCAACGCGTCGCGCGCGATGGGTGGCGCATGGAAGCGCTTCGGCCCCATCCGCTTGAACGGCGACGCGCGCTCAGCAAAGACGGGGTCCGTCAGCCAGAACTGACCGCGCAGCTTGAGCAGCAGCGTCGAATGGCCGAGCCGGAACAGGCTCCTGTCGGGCGCGGCGTCGAGGTCCTCGCGCGTCAGCGGATCGACGGGCAGCGAGCCGGAAGGCACAGTGCCGTCGGGCTTGTTGAGCAGCACATTCCACATGATGCGCAGCGTCTTGCGCAATCCTTGCGCGGGCCGCGGCTTCACGTTGCGAAAGCGTTGCCCGTCGTGCTGCGGCGACATGCTGGACAGCGCGCGCCCGCGCTCCGCCGCCGCGAAACCCAGAATCTGACTGAGGTGGCCGATGATCGAGTTCATTCGAAGCGTGATGTAGTCAAAGGTAGACTGCACAGTGTAGTTTATTATCTCAAAAAGTAAACCCGTCGGTGTAAAATCGACGGATGGACGACAGCGACACCCCACAACGTCTGACCGATCGCAAGCGCGCGGCCGTGATCGAAGCGGCCATCGACGAATTTCGCGCATCCGGTTTCGAGGCCACCAGCATGGACCGCATTGCGGCGCGCGCGAGCGTGTCGAAGCGCACGGTCTACAACCATTTCCCCAGCAAGGAAGCGCTCTTCGCAGCGATTCTTCAGCGGCTATGGGACGCGAGCGCGGCGGGCGAATCGCCCGGCTATCGCGCGGACGCACCGCTGCGTCCGCAGTTGCTCGAATTGCTTGCGCAGAAGATGCGGCTGCTGAGCGACGAGGCGTTCATGTCACTTGCGCGGGTCGCGATCGCGGCGGGCATTCATTCGCCGGAGCGCGCGCGGGACATGGTCGCGCGCATCGGCGAGCGCGAAGAAGGACTGACCGTCTGGATACGCGCAGCGACCGCCGATGGCCGCCTCGCGACGCATGATCCCGCGTTTGCCGCGCAGCAGCTTCAAAGCCTCGTGAAGGGCTTCGCGTTCTGGCCTCAGGTGACGATGGGACAGCCGCCGCTGACGGCCGCCGGGCAGAAGGCAATTGCGGAGACTTCGGCCGATATGTTTCTCGCGCGCTATGCGGCGGCGGCAACGGCCGGCTCCCATCGATAAGGCCTGAGCCGCGCAACGCAACAGGCGTTCACGGCGCGGCAAGCGCAGTCAGCGTATCGCCGAACCCGACCTCACTCTCGACGCGATCCGCGCGCCCGTCACTAGGCGTGGCGCCGCGCTTCACGCGATCCGCGCGCCCGTCGCGACGAGCGCCGCATCCTCACTGCATGCAAGCGGCGTAACTCCGCCCGCGCGGAAACAGGCGAGCGCCGACACGCCGACGTTTGCGCCATGAACATGTCGATGCCCGTCGCGTTCACGTACGCGCGAGAACGCATCGCGCGCCATCGTTTGTATCGCGGCGCGAATGTGCGCTTCGTTCGCGCCCGATCCACACCGCATTCAGGCTTCATTCGTGAGCGAGCTTGCAGTGCTCGCCCGCGTCTTCGTCATCGAGCAGCAACTTCCCCAACGCGCATTCATCGCGTTCCGCGTGGCTCTGCCGCAGGAACACGGGCAGATCGGCGATCGCGTGCGCGAACCATCCGTGTGTGCAGAACGGCACAGCGCCGAGCGCGCGCGACACGTGCTCCATCACCCGCGCGGCCGCCTGTTCGACGGCGACACGCACGCGCAGCGCGCATTGCCGCGCGTCATCGCGCGGATGTTCGTCGATCCATGCAGCCGACTCGCGCAACAGCGCGGCGACGGTTGACAGTTCGGCATCGACGGCGCCGAGATGCACGCGCGCACGCGGATCGGCGTGGCGTCTGACACTGCCGCGCAGCACCGACGCGAGCGCCGCTGCGCACCCATACCAGCACGCTGCGATGCCCGCGCCACCGTGCCAGAAGCCATGACGCGCGAGATACGCGCCCGCCCCGCCGACCTTGACGGCGCGCGCGCCATCGAAGCGCACCGCGCCCGTGCCCGTCGCGCGCATGCCGACGGCTTGCCAGCCGCTGATATGGACCGTGATCGCGGGTTGCGACAGTTGGACGGCGGCCAACACCGGCTCGCCGCCGCGCCATGCCGTCACCAGCGCATGCGTCACGTGCTGCGCGCCCGAGCACCACGGCCTGATGCCTTCGAGCGTCAACGCGTCGCCGCCTGCCTCGCGCGCCATCAGTTTGTGGTCGGGCGGCTCGGCGGCCCACACGGCCCAGCGGCCGTCATCAGCGAGTTCGGCGCGCTGAAGTTCCGCGAGAATCGCGAGCGCATCGGTGTGGCCCTCGTAGAGCTTCACGAGCGACAGGTCGCACGCCGCGACGGCCGCGAGGCCGCGCCAGCGCGTCGCCGTTTCGCCACGCCCCGGAAGCGGCAGCCAGTCCATGCCGCGAGCGCGCAGCGCATCGAGCGTCGCGGCACGGCTCGCGGAATTCTCATCGGCGTAGCGCACGGTCGCGAGATAGCGCTCCAGTGCGGGCACGAGCGCATAGCGCAAGCGCATCGGTGGCTCGGACTCTGCGTCCGGTTCCTCGTCGTTCAGACGCAGTGCGCTGTTGATGTACCACGCAGCGGGCGCGGCGCGCCGCAACGGATCGTGGCCGATGTCGTTCATCTGTTCCTCCGTGGCAAAACCAGGCGACGGCATCGCGCTGTGTTGGGGCGCAACTGACAAATGCCGGCGCGAGCGAACTGCACGCAAGCGATGTGCCCATTTTGCGCGTGCGTCGTGCTCGCGATGACATGCGTGCGCCGTGCTGCATTCGCACATGCGCGCCCGCTGCGCATTCGAAATCTTGTACGGCATGGCGCTTGCGGAAAGGAAGTGGATCGACGCATCGCACGGCTGCGCCGCGGACCCGAATGAGGAAGACGATGACTCATACCAGCGACATGCAGAAGGTGGCCCGGCTCTCCGATCTCGCTAGCGGCATGAAACGCGTCGACGCAGATGGCACGCCCATTCTGCTGATCCGTTCGGGCAAAGCCGTCCATGCACTCAGCGCGGAATGTCCGCATGCAGGCGCGCCGCTCGAAGAGGGCGCGCTGTGCAATGGGCGACTGGTGTGTCCATGGCACAAGGCGACGTTCGACATCGCGAGCGGCGCGATCATCGAGCCGCCTGCGCTGCTGCCGCTGATGCGCTACCCCGTGCATCTCGCAGATGACGACGTGCTCGTCAGCAACACGCCGGAGCCCCAGCCGGATGCGCGTTCGGCCTCTGCTTCTTCCGACAAACGTACATTCGCGATCGTCGGCGCGGGCGCGGCGGGCGCCGCTGCGTGTGCTGCGCTGCGCGAATTCGGTTTTGCGGGACGCATCGTGCTGATCGACCGCGAGCCGCGCACGCCCTACGACCGCACGGTGCTGAGCAAATTCGTGCCGTCCGGCGAGATGCCGCCCGACGACATTCCGCCGCTCTTGCCCGACGATTTCTTCGCGACGCATGCGATCGACGCGATTCAGGCCGACGTCACGGCACTCGATGCAAGCGCGCGGCGCATCGATATCGGCAGCGCGCCGTCCATTCGCTACGACGCGGCACTCGTCGCAACGGGCGGCGTGCCGAAGCGTCCGTTGTTGCAAGGCATCGACGACGACGGCGTTGCGGAGCGTATTCGTCTGCTGCGCAATCGCGACGATGCACGAAGGCTCGTCGAAACGGCTGCGCAATGCGAGCATGCTGTCGTATTGGGCGCGAGCTTCATCGGGCTGGAAGTGGCGTCGGCGCTGCGCGAGCGCAAGCTGCGCGTGACGATCGTTTCACCCGGAAACGTGCCCTTCGAGAGGCAGTTCGGCCCGGATCTCGGCAGGCTTTTCATGCGGCTGCACGACGCGCATGGCGTGCGCTTCCGGATGGGACGCCGCGCGCAGGCCGTCGAGCGCAGCGAAGCCGACGATGGCGCGTTGCGCGTCACGCTCGACAACCGCGATACCTTGTCGTGCGATTTCATCATCGTCGGGATGGGCGTTACGCCCGCGACGGGTTTCATCGAAGGCGTGACGCGCAACGACGACGGGAGCCTCAATGCCGATGCGTCGATGCGCGTAACGGATGATCTGTACGCAGCAGGCGACGTCGCGCGCTTCGAATTGCAGGCGCTTGGCGGCGAACGCGTGCGAATCGAACACTGGCGCGTCGCGCAACAGCATGCCCGCCTCGCCGCGCGCGCAATGCTGGGGCTGCCCCCGGGCGAACCGCTCGTGCCGTTCTTCTGGACCTATCACTTCGGCAAGAACTTCAACTATGTCGGCCACGCGCGGCATTGGGACGAGACGATCTTCGCGGGTACGCCCGATACGTTCGAATTCATCGCGTTGCTCGCCGAGAAAGGAAGACTGGTTGCCGCGGTGGGCTGCAATCGCGATGCGCAGATCGGCGCGCTGGGCGAAGCGATGCGCAAACCGCTGGACATCGCGGACGCGATCAGGCTTGCGGAATCGCCGTGATGGACGCGTGATGGACGCGTGAGAGGCACGCGAGCGCATTGCGCCCCGCATCATGGTGCGAAGCGCAATGCGATGGATGAAATTGAAGCGATGTCGTGAAGGACTACTCGTCGTGCCGTTTCGTCGACGCCGCGCGATGCGAAGGACGTCCGCCGCCGCCCGGCGGTTCCGGATGATCGCCCGTGCCGAGCGGTACCTCCGCCGTTTGCTTCGGATGAGGATTCGACCGTTGCGGCGTGGTGTCCTTCATCGTCTCCGTCGGCTCGCCAGGCTCAGTCGTCGTGCCTCTCTTCGGCTGATCGCGTGGTTTGGTCTTTTGAGTGTGATCCATGTGGGTGCTCCTTCTACTGCTTGCGCCGGTGCTGGAAGATCTACATGCCCGGCTGAAAGCTTTGCATGCGGCGCTATGCTGCCCGTGGCGCGGCTGCGCGCACGCCGTTGCGTTACGGTTGACGCTGCCCGCCCTGATGTGGAGGCGGCTTCTGATTTTGCTGTTGCTGACCGCCATCGCGATTCGGTTGGCGAGGATTCGCGGGTTGGTTCTGTGTCGACTTCTGATTCACGTGCGACCTCCTTTCGTTGGTTGCTGCTACGTGCCTTTTCTGTTGCGGCAAGCGGTGTTCCTGTCGTGCGCGTCGTCATGCTCGTTGTCGCAGAGCGTGATAGAGGAATGGGACTTGCTTGATCCGATGTCGTTTCATGACCCGCAATACGAAGCGAGGATTTCGACAAAACGCACAGCGCACCGATGAATCAGGCCCTCAACGTCACACCACAATTGCCTTCTCGAAACGGCGCACACTCGCTGCTCCGTCCCACGCGCAACTGCCAGCAGCGAGAAAATGCCGACCACTTCCGCATCCTGGTCGACGCCGCCGATTACTTCTCGACGCTTCGGGCCGCGATGATGCGCGCGAACCACTCGATCTACATCGTCGGATGGGATATCGACAGCCGCCTGAAGCTCGTCCCCGGCGAGCCGCAGGACGATCTGCCCGCAGGGCTCGCGGACTTCCTCTGCGCACTCGCGGAAAAGAACCACCACTTGCGCATCCACATTCTCGCGTGGGACTTCGCGATGCTCTACGCGTTCGAACGCGAATGGCTCCCCGTGTACAAGATGGGCTGGCGCACGCATCGGCGCATCCGCTTTCGCCAGGACGGACGGCATCCGCTTGGCGCGTCGCATCATCAGAAGATCGTCGTCATCGATGACGCGCTCGCCTTCGCGGGCGGCATCGACCTCACGCGTTCGCGCTGGGACACGCCCGCGCACGACCCCGACTCGCCGCTGCGCCGCAATGCCGACGATGCGCGCTATCAGCCGATGCACGACGTGCAGGCGATGTTCGACGGCGATGCCGCGCGCGCCATCAGCGTGCTCGTGCGCGAGCGCTGGCAGCGCGCGACGGGCAAGCCGCTCGACCTCTCGCTTGCCTCGATGCACGAAGCGCATCAAGCGCATCAAGCGCATCAAGCGCATCAAGCGCATCAAGCGCATCAAGCGCATCAAGCGCATCAAGCGCATCAAGCGCATCAGGCACATCAAGCGAACGATGCGAACGATCGCGCGGACATCTGGCCCGCCAATGTGGCCCCCGATATCGAAGACGTCGAGCTCGGCATCTCTCTGACGGAGCCTGCATACGAAGGAAGGCCCGTCGTCGCGCAGATCCAGCAGCTGTATCTCGATGCGATCGCAGCCGCGACACGCAGCGTCTACATCGAGAACCAGTACTTCACAGCGAGCCGCGTCGGCGCGAGCCTCGTCGCGCGTCTTGCCGACAGCGACGCCCCGGACATCGCCGTGGTCGGCCCCGAGCGGCAAAGCGGCTGGCTTCAGGACGCGACGATGGGCGTGCTGCGCGCGAAGCTGCACGAATCGCTGAAGCGCGCCGACGGCCACGGACGTTACGCGATGTACGCGCCGACCATCGGCGGCATCAGCGGACAGATCATCAACGTGCACAGCAAGCTGATGATCGTCGACGACGAACTGCTGATCGTCGGCAGCGCGAATCTGAACAACCGCTCGATGGTGCTCGACACCGAATGCAACATCGCACTCGACGCGCGTGGCGAGCCGCGCGTGCAAGCGGCCATCGCGTCGGTGCGCAATCGCCTGCTTGCCGAGCATCTCGACGTGTCGCCCGACGATGTGCGGCGCGCGCTCGACACGCAGCGCCTCAACGAGGCCATTGCCGCGCTGCGCCACGGCAAGCGCACGCTAATGCCGCTCGATCCCGTCGTATCCGGCGACCTCGAAGATCTCGCGGCCCGCGTGTCGGTGCTCGATGCCGAAGCACCCGTTGCGCCGCATGAGCTCGTGCAGCACTTTCTGCCCGAAGAGCGCAGCCGTCCGCTGACGGGCAAGCTGCTCGCGTTCGGCGCGCTGGCGTTGATCGTCGTCGTGCTCGCCGTGCTGTGGCGCTTCACGCCGCTTCGCGACGCGATCAGTTTTTCGGCGCTCGTGCACGGCGCGCAGCAGTTGCATGCGTCGCGTCTCGGCCCGCTTGCGATCGTCGCGGTGTATGCGATCGCCGCAAGCGTGTCGGTGCCCGTCACGCTGCTGATCGCCGTGAGCGGCTTCGTGTTCGGCGCGCTCGCGGGCAGCGCCTACGCGTTCACGGGCACGATGATCTCGGCGTTCATCACGTACTACGCGGGCGCGTCGCTCGGTCACGACGCGGTGCGACGGCTCGCGGGCAGCCGTCTCAACCGCATCAGCGAAAAGCTCGGCAAACGAGGCCTCGCCGCGATGATCGTGCTGCGCGTCGTCCCCGTCGCGCCGTTCACCGTGATCAATCTCGCGGCGGGCGCGTCGCATATCGGGCTGCGCGATTTTCTCGTGGGCACGGCGCTCGGCATGGCGCCCGGCATCGCGCTCGCGACGACCTTCGCGCATCAACTGGTAGCCGCCGTCCGGCATCCGACGGCGGCCGGGCTCGGACTCGTCGCGTTGATCGGCGCGGCGTTGATCGGACTGTCGATTGCCTTGCATCGTCTCTTCGCGCGCCGCACATGAACGACACGCTAACGAACCAGCACGCCGAAGCACCCGACGCTGCGCCCCATGTCGACGCGCAGGCGTTGCGTATTGCCACGTACAACATTCACGGCGCGATCGGCACGGACGGCGTGCGTTCGGCCGAGCGGATCGCCGCCGTGATCGCCGAACTCGACGCGGACGTCGTTGCATTGCAGGAAGTCCCGCTCGGCGGCAGCTTCGCGCCGAATGCGCTGCCGATCTTGCGCGAAACGACGGGTATGGAGGCCATCGCGGGTCCGACGCTCGATACGCCCGAGCGCCGCTATGGCAACGCGATCCTGAGCCGCCTGCCGATTCGCGCGACACGCGCGCTCGATCTGTCGTTCGGCAAGCGCGAGGCGCGCGGCGCGCTCGATGTGGATGTGGATGTGGAAAGAAGCTGCGTGAACGGCCTGCCCGGCGCGCTGCGCGTCGTCGCGACGCATCTGGGTCTGTCCGCGCGCGAACGCCGCGCGCAGATCCGCGCGCTGATCGCCGCGTTCGACACGCCGCGCATGCCCGTGATCCTGATGGGCGACATCAACGAATGGTTCGTCTGGGGCCACGCGCTGCGCATGCTCGTCACGCACTTTCGCGCCGCGCCCGCACCGCGCACGTTTCCGTCGCGCTTTCCCGTGTTCGCGCTCGACCGCATCTGGATGCACCCTGCGAGCCGCCTGCTCGACGTGCATGTGCAACGCAGCATGCTTGCGCGTGTTGCATCGGATCACTTACCACTGGTCGCGCGGATCGCACGAGAGCATCATGTATAGTCAGCCGGGAGACGCAGGAGCACTGCCTGCTCGCTCTGCCGGTCCGTTCAACTTCCTTCATGGAGCTGCCAATGGTCAGAAAGAATTACGCCCCGGACGAAAACGCCCCGCGCCAACCTTACGCGGACAAGGATGTGGGCGTCGGTATGGGCCGAATACTGCTCGAAGACGAAGACGAACTCGAGGACGACCTGGATGATGAAGAAGACGAGGACCAAGGCCGCTGATCCCGCGAGCGGACGAGGCGAAGAGCCACCCGGCATTGCATCGCTAAACGCGTAAAAAATCCGGCTCAGTGACTCCTCATTGACTCGTAATTGCATCGCACTTGCCCTGCACAAGGGCAACGAACGCGGCGAAAGCCCAATGAAAGAACGCAGCGCGCGGCATCACCGCGCGCTGCGTTCGTTTCGTCCATACAGCTGCATTCAATGCTTCGAACAGCCTGTTTGAACACCCTGTTTGTTACGCATGCCGTTCGCGCGGTCCGTCCCCGGCGGTTCGTTCGGCTTGCACCGGCTGCGGCGGTCGTGTCGGATCGAAGTCCGCCCAGCGTCCCTGCTGCCAGCGTCCCGTCGCGCGCTCGATCGACGCGCCTCCCGCGTCGCGCAGCACTTGCGCGGCCTGCTGCTGCGTTTCCGGCGTCACATGGACGGCGAGCAGCACGCCGGAGTCGCGCTGCTCGTAATGGACGTGCTCGGACCGTACGTTCTGGCCGGTGTCGCGCGTCCTGTACATCGCGCCGACCAGCGAGCCGATATACGCACCGACCCCGGCCGCAATCGCGGATACCAGCACAGGCGCCGAAAACGCCGTAAAAATGCCGACGCCGACGATCGCGCCGATCACAGCGCCGATCGTCACACCCATGCCAGCGCCTTTGGGCGCATCGACAGATGCGGCGTCCGTCTTCTGGTCTCCGCCGATCGGATAGCGCGCGTGCTGCCCGCGCGGATTGACGAAAAACAGCGACACGTCTTCTTCGACGAAACCGGCTCGAAAGAGCCGTTCCGCAGCGGATTCGGCTGCCGGAAAAGTGATGAATCGTGCGGCAACGATGAGCGACATGATGCCTCCCTTCTTTCAGACTTCATACGATCAGGACGGCAGTGCTCTGCCGTCCCGCTACGCATTGAATCGAGCAAGGCATGCGCCCGCGTGCGCTGCCCGTTCTTGTCCGCTGTTCTGCTTCTTGCCTTCGTGCGGCGCATCGCGATGCATCAGGTCTTTCGTTCGTCCTGCTCGTCATCGGTCTGCTCGTCGTCGGTCTGCGCGTCTTCGACGGAGCCTTCGGCCAGATCGTCCTCGATGCCTTCTTCCGACTCCTCTTCTCCCGTCGCGCCGATCACGCGGTCCACATCGATGTCTTCGTTCTGTTCGAGCGTCGAATCGCCGTCAGCGGATGCGCGTTCGCCCGTGCCTGCGCGGTCCGAATCGCTCGACAGTTCGGCTTCGCCTGTTTCGAGCGCGTGATTGTCGAGCTCGTCTTCCTTGTCGAAGTCGTGACGCTTCGCGCCCATCGAGTCGCTGCCGCTATCGGAAGAATCGCTCGGGCCAAGCGATGCATTGTCGTGCCCCGTCTTTCGCACCACGGGACGTCCTTCATCGTCGGGATTCAGTGTGCTCATATTGGCCTCCACAGTGGGTCATGATTCGGGTACTGCCCCGCCCTGTCGTGCCGCAAAAAGCATTCCGCTGCGTTGGTCGGCTCTTCGGCTCCATATTGCAGCTTGAATCGCGAAACGTGAATTGACACCTGCCTCGCAAAGGAAAGGAACGTCTATTGCTCGCAATGACCGTACATGCCGCGCACACATCTTCGAACGACGTCATGAGCACTCGCAAATCCACTTCGCCATCCGATGACACGGCTCCATCGAAACGCGCCGCGCGCGACGATGCAGACGTCGCCCCCGATCAGCAGCCCGAGCGCCTCGACGATTGCAGGCGCTGCGCGTTGTGGTCGAAGGCGACGCAAGCCGTCGGCGGCATGGGTCCGAAGCGCGCGCCGATCATGCTCGTCGGCGAGCAGCCGGGCGACTACGAGGACCAGCAGGGCACGCCATTCGTCGGTCCCGCCGGCCAGTTGCTCGACGATGCGCTCGAAGAAGCAGGCGTGGCCCGCCATGATGTCTACGTGACCAATGCCGTCAAGCATTTCAAATGGGAGCCGCGCGGCAAACGGCGGATGCACAAGACACCTGCACAGCGCGAGATCGATGCATGTCACTACTGGCTGGAGCGCGAGCTAAGCTCAGTCGGGCCGCGTGTGATCGTCGCGCTCGGCGCGACCGCATTGAAGGCGATCCTCGATGATCGCGACGCGCGGCTTCAGGCGGTAGTCGGCAAGGTGATCGAGCACGGCGGCCGCCATGTCGTGCCGACCTATCACCCGTCGTTTGCGTTGCGCGCGCCGGATGAAGCGACGCGTCATCGCGCGTATGCGGCGATCGTCACGGCGTTGCGCGAGGCGGGAACCGTTGCGCATCGTGAAGCAACGCGAGAGCGCGGCAACGACGAAGAGCACGACGGCAAGACGCCGGATCGCAAGCAATGAATCTCGCGCACTACGCGTGCGAATCGAGCGCGTGCTTCAGTTGATCGAGCGAATACGGCTTGCGCAACGAAATCCATGCGAACGTCAGCGACGCGTCGCGCAGCGGCGCTTCGGCGCCCGAAGCGAATACGACCCGCTCCGCCGACTTCATCCTCATCGCCTTGCGCGCGAGGTCGAGACCCGACATGCCGGGCAACGTGAGATCGGTGAACAGCACATCGAACGGCTGACGTTGCAGCCACGCCAGCGCCTCTTCCGCGTCGCCCGCCGCTTCGTATCTGTGACCCAGCATGCCGAGCAGCTCGCACAGCGCCTCGCGCGCATCGGCCTCGTCTTCCACCACGAGTATGCTCAACGCACGAGTCGTCGCGGGCTCGTCCGCACGCGTCGCGAGCGGTGTGCCGTCGAGCATGTCGCGCAGCTTGCGCGCCAGCTGCAAACGGCTGTACGGCTTTTGCAGCAGATCGGCGCCTTCGCGGATCTGCGTGTCGAGCCCCGTCGTGTCGCGCGTATGGCCCGACGTGAAAAGCACCTTCAACGCGGGCCGCATCAACAGCGCCTGGCGCGCCATCTCCGGGCTCAACAGCGTCCCTGGCATCACGATGTCGCTGAACAGCAAGTCGACTTTCGCGCCGCTGCGCAATACGGTCAGCGCTTCGGACGCGTTGTTGGCCGTCAGCACGCTATAGCCGAGCTGCGACAGCATGTCGACCACGGTTAGCTGCACGCGCCGGTCGTCCTCGACGACGAGCACCGTTTCGCTTCCGTGCAAATCCGTCTCCAGCTCCGTCACGGCTGACTCGACGGGCCGCGTGACAGCCGCTTCGAGCGAGCGCGGCAAATAGATCGTCACCGTCGTGCCCGCGTCCGGCGTGCTCGACAGTTCGATATGGCCGCCGCTTTGCAGCACGAAGCCGTATGCCATGCTCAGCCCGAGGCCCGTGCCCTGGCCCTCGGGCTTCGTCGTGTAGAACGGATCGAACGCGCGCTCGACGACTTCGGCGCTCATGCCCGTGCCCGTATCGGCGACAGTGAGCTTCACATAGTCGCCGGGCTCGATCTGCGATGCCGCCGTGGCCTGACTGTCGAGCACGGCATTAGACAGCTCGAGCGTCAGCACGCCGCCTGCCGGCATCGCGTCGCGCGAGTTGATCGCCAGATTGAGCACGACGTTTTCGAGCTGATGCGTATCGACGAGCACGTTCCACAGCTCGCCGTCCGCAGGCATATCGTGGATCTTCACGCGCACGCGTTCGCCTAGTGCGCGGCGCAACAGGTCTTCCATGCCGCGCAGCATGTCGCGCAGATTCGCGACGACGGGCAGCAGCGCCTGGCGACGCCCGAATGCAAGCAGTTGCGACGCGAGCTTCGATCCGCGCTCGACGGCCTCGATCGCGCGGCCGATGCGCGTCCTGCTCCACGCATCGTCCTGTCGCGCGCCGAGCAGTTCGAGGTTGCCGCGCAGCACTTGCAGCACGTTGTTGAAGTCGTGCGCGACGCCGCCCGTCAACTGGCCGAGCGCTTCCATCTTCTGCGACTGGAACAGTGCATGGCGCGTCTGTTCGAGAAGTTCCGCTGCCTGGCGGCGCTCGGTGACGTCGCGCGTGATCTTCGCGAAGCCGATCAGCGCGCCATGATCGTCGCGGATCGCATCGATCACGACGTGCGCCCAGAATCGGCTGCCGTCGCGACGCACGCGCCAGCCTTCCGCCTCGAAGCGCCCTTCGCGCGCGGCCGTCGCCAGGCCGCGTTGCGGCACGCCCGCCGCCGCATCTTCCGGCGTATAGAAGCACGAGAAATGCGAGCCGATGATCTGCTCGTCGGTGTAGCCCTTGATGCGCCGCGCGCCCGGGTTCCAGTTCGTCACGTAGCCTTCCGGCGACAGCATGAAGATCGCGTAGTCGTTCACGCCCTGCACGAGCAGGCGAAAACGCCGGTCGCTTTCCGTCGCGGCATCGTAGGCGTTCTTCTTGTCGCTGATGTCGCGCTCGATGCGCCCATAGCCGAGCAGTTCGCCATCGGGCGAATACAGTGCCGTCGTGATGACGTTCGCCCAGAAGAGGCTGCCGTCCTTGCGCAGGCGCCAGCCCTCGAATTCATGGCGGCCCTCATCGCGCGCGTGCCGCAGCCCCGTCTCGGGCAGGCCTGCGCGACGGTCTTCTTCGGTATAGAGCACGCGCACGTGCTGGCCGAGAATCTCGTCCGTCCTGCAGCCCTGAATAGTCTCGCCGCCCCGGTTCCAGCTGATGATCGTGCCGTCCGGCGAGAGCGCAAAGATCGCGTAGTCGGTGTTGGACTCGGCCCACAGGTGCAGCCATTCGGTGCCGAAGTTCGTGGTGCGCGCATGCAAGTTGCCGCTCGCCTCGGCGCACTGCGTCGCGTGCGGGGTGTGTGGTTCCGGGCTGGCTCCGGCAGCGCTGCCGGCAAGTCTGCTGTCGTCGCTCATTGCACGATGTCTGGTCGTCCCTTCTCGTTCGGCCTGATCTGGCCTCGTCTGGCCCGGTCCGAGCGCTTATTGTATAAGCGCTCGCCGTCTTGGGCATGCCGTTCAAACCCTGACGCCACGGCGCTTTGTGCATATCAAAGCGGGAACCTGGTCGTGGAGAGGATTTCCTTGAGCACCATGAAGCTGCGGATTTGCCGCACGCCGGGCAGGTACAGCAATTGCTCCGCGTGCAGACGGTTGAAGCTCTCGCTGTCGCGCGTTCGCACGAGCATGAAATAGTCGAACTCACCCGTGACGACGTGGCATTCCATGCAGCCCGACACCTTCTGCGCGGCCTTTTCGAACGCGGCGAAAGTCTCGGGCGTCGAACGGTCGAGCACGACGCCGATCACCACCAGCATCCCCGCGCCGACCGCTTTCGGATCGAGCAGCGCCACCGTCGCACGGATCAGCCCCATCTCCTTGAGCCTTTCGACGCGCCGCAAACAGGCGGGCGCGCTCAGCTTCACCTTTGCCGCGAGCGCGACGTTCGAAATCGACGCGTCCTGCTGAAGCTGCTTGAGGATCGCACGGTCGATGCGGTCGAGCTGCGAGAGCGGCGCCGATTCGGTTCGACTTATGCCTGTACTCGTTCTGCGTAATTTTGTTGCGCACATATGTTTTCGTGAAAAATAAAAGAATGCTGGTACCGCCCATGGCCTTCTGAAAGTATCTTCAACTATTTAATTTCGCAAGCTCATTTCGCGTGGTCTTTTCTATCATGTCTGTCAGCGCGCGGCATCATTTGCGGCTTCGCTTGCGCGCCCTTCCCAGACCAACGGACCTCGACCATGAACCTGCAACGCTTCCCCCGCTATCCCCTGACCTTCGGGCCGACGCCGATCCAGCCGCTCAAGCGCCTCTCGCAGCATCTCGGCGGCAAGGTCGAGCTTTACGCGAAACGCGAGGACTGCAACAGCGGCCTTGCGTTCGGCGGCAACAAGACGCGCAAGCTCGAATACCTGATCCCCGATGCGCTCGCGCAAGGCTGCGATACGCTCGTGTCGATCGGCGGCATTCAGTCGAACCAGACGCGCCAGGTCGCCGCCGTCGCCGCGCATCTGGGCATGAAGTGCGTGCTCGTGCAGGAGAACTGGGTCAACTACTTCGACGCCGTGTACGACCGCGTCGGCAATATCCAGATGTCTCGCATCATGGGCGCCGATGTGCGGCTCGTGCCCGACGGCTTCGACATCGGCATTCGCAAAAGCTGGGAAGAAGCGCTCGACAGCGTGCGCGCCGCGGGGGGCAAGCCGTATCCGATTCCCGCCGGCTGCTCGGAACATCCGCTCGGCGGTCTGGGCTTCGTGGGGTTCGCGGAAGAAGTACGTCAGCAGGAAGCCGAGCTTGGTTTCAGATTCGACTACATCGTCGTGTGCTCGGTGACGGGCAGCACGCAGGCGGGCATGATCGTCGGCTTCGCGGCGGATGGGCGCGCGGATCGCGTGATCGGCATCGATGCGTCGGCGAAGCCCGAGCAGACGCGCGAGCAGATCACGCGTATCGCAAAGCACACGGCGGAAAAGGTCGATCTGGGCCGCGACATCACCGCGCAGGATGTCGTCCTCGATACGCGCTATGGAGGTCCCGAATACGGCCTGCCGAACGAAGGCACGCTGGAAGCGATTCGTCTGTGCGCGCGGCTCGAAGGCGTCATGACCGATCCCGTGTACGAAGGCAAGTCGATGCACGGGATGATCGACAAGGTACGGCGCGGCGAATTTCCCGAAGGCTCGAAGGTGCTGTATGCGCACCTGGGCGGCGTGCCCGCGTTGAGCGCTTATAGCTTCCTGTTCCGCGAAGGCTGATTGCGCGGGTACGCGCGGGCGTCGCTCCTCTGACGAAAAATGGCGATGCCACACGGCATCGCCATTTGTTTTCGCAACGTGTCGCGCGCTTACTTCACGGTATTACTTCACGCTATTACTTCACAATATCGCTCGACATCCATCCTTCCGCGACACCGATCTGCGCGACCTGCTTCGCGACCGAATCGGCGAGCTTCTTCGCATCGCTCGTGACGGTGTCGCTCTTGTGCTCCGAACCGACATGCAACGCGCCGCCCACCGCCGCCGACGTCGCGACATGTCCCACCGCCGCGCCGACACCCGCCGTTTCCGCGACGCCCGGCATATGGCCGCTGTTCGCATCGGCGTCGAATGTCTGCACGAGTTGCGGCATGCCGCCCGCCGGCTTGTACAGCACCTGCACATGCGCCTTCACTTCGCTCTTGCCCGCGCCCAGTCCGATCAGCATGCGGCGGCGATGATTACCCGCATCGATCGACGCGACATTACCCTGCACGATCAGCACGTTTTCGTTGGCGGGCGGCGGCGCATCGGTGCGGATCGCGTGCACGCCCATCGATTGCAGCTTCGCGACCACTTCGTCCGTCAGCTCGGCGCCGGCCGCGACGGCTTCGTTCGTCTGCTGCGACGCTTGCGACGAGCCGGAAAAGCTCGTGCTCAGCTTGTGGACGATGCCGCTGTTGTCGAGCTTCACGGCGTCCGGATTGCTCGCGAACGTGTACACGTAGACGTTCTGCGGATTAGCTTGCGTGAGCGTCGAGTATTGGGCTGTGTTCGTGACGCTGGCTGCCGCGCAACCGCTCAGCAGCATCGCGCTGAATGCGAGCGCAGCCGAAGCGCTGCGAAGGGTCTTGCCACGAACGGAGGGAAGAGAAGCAAACATGTGAAGTCCTGTCATCGGTCAGAAGATTGCGGGGATCGTCCGATGACGGATTGCTACGCTTATGGCGGCATCGGCGATTTCACGGTTGCGTGAATCGCCGGTTTCGTTGTGTTCTGCAGCTCAGCACGCGGAACGCAGTATGGGTCTCCAGCCGCGCGAAGGCTATCGATCAATTATGTCGGCTCGTGTCACGGGCCTCCGAACCTTGCGCGACGGGCTTCGCGGGCTGCTTCTGCACAGTTTTTTCTGCGAGCCGGTTGCGGCGCGGATGTGTTGTAATACAACTTGTCGCATCGCGAGAAGTCCCCCGCTAACTTTCTGTCACTAGGTTTGGACCATGACGAAAAAAATTGCGTTGAGCGGCGCGGGCGGCCAGTTGGGCCGCTTCCTGCGCGTCGCGTTGAACGGGCGCGGCGTGAATCTGCGTTCGGCGGCGGGTTCGCGCGCGCTCGATCCGCTGTTCGATGGCGAAGACGTCATGCACGGCGATCTGCGCGATCCTGCCGTGGTCGACCTGCTGATGCAGGGCGTCGATGTGCTGATCCATCTGGCGGGCACGAGCGTCGAGCGCCCGCTTGCCGAAATCATCGAGAACAATCTGCGCGCGCTCGTCGAAGTGTACGAAGGCGCGCGCCGCCACGGCGTGCGGCGCATCGTGTTCGCGAGCTCGAATCACGCGATCGGCATGTATCCCGTCGAGGACAAGCTGCCGCTGGACTGCGCATTCCGGCCCGACGGTTTTTACGGGCTCAGCAAGGCGTGGGGCGAATCGCTTGCGCGCATGTACTGGGACAAGCATGGCATCGAAAGCGTGTGCATCCGCATCGGCAGCTGCATCGAGAAGCCGACCGAGTTCAGGCACCTGAGCACATGGCTCGGCCATGACGACTTCCTGCATTTGATCGACCGCTGCATCGACGTGCCGGATATCGGCTTCGAGGTGGTCTGGGGTGTGTCGAACAATACGCGCAGCTACTGGGACAATTCGGGCGCCGCGCGTCTCGGCTATCGACCGCGCCAGAACGCCGAAGATTACGCCGCCGGGATTCTCGCAAAGCCGAATCCGCTCGATCCCGTCGCGCAGCGTTTTCAAGGCGGCGGATTCGTCACGATCGACTACACGCCGCCGGAGAAACGCAACGTCGCGCGCTGAGCGCTTGTGTGCGCAACGACTGCGATCAATAAAAAAGCGCCGCAAACGCGGCGCTTGTTGCTGCTTCCAATGCGTGAACAACAATCGGCGTCAGAACCGATGCACGATACCCACGCCCACGCCGACCATGCTGCGCGATGACGAAGGCGTCGAGTTGAAGCCGTCGCCGAGCGTCGCCGTCGCGTTGATGATGTGCGTGCCGCCGCCCGACGTGTTCGGCGCGAGCGTCTGGCCGTTCGCGCGCTGATAGGCCTGCAACGCGTACAGGCCCGTGCGCTTCGACAGCGAGTAGTACTCGGACAGGTTGAACTGCTGATACTGCGCGCTGCTCGCAATGCCGTTGGCCTTCGTCGCGCGCGTGTAGCTGTAGCCCGTCGCGAAGTCCCACACGGCCGTCGGCTTCCAGTGCAGCACGATGCCACCCGTGTTCCAGATCGCCTCGTCGCGGAACCCCGAACCGACGCCCGCAATGTACTGCACGTTCGTGTACGTCGCCGTGATGTCGAACTGGCTGTTGAACGTGTAGCCCGCGCCCACCGCGAAGCGCTGCTGTGCCCGCGCCGACTGGTAGCCGTTGGTCACGGCCGAAATGCCCGTCTGCGCGCCCGCGTTCGAGGTCGTCGTGTCCGAGCCGAACGCACCGCCGTTCGAGTTCGAGTTGTTGATGCGCGAGAAGCCGACTGCGAGACCGATCGGTCCCTGTGCGTACTGAATCGCCGTGCTCCATGTCGAGCCCTGATACGCGCTGCCCGGCACGCCCGCCAGCGAATACGAGCCGCTGAACTTGAAGCCATACAGTTGCGGCGACATGTACAGCAGCGTGTTGTTCGCGCGATAGATCGTATCGAGGCCATCGACGTCGCCGGGGTGCGCGCCGTAGAAGCCCGTGAGCCAGGTCGTCGGGCTATACGGCGACAGCAGCTGGTAGTACGACGCATACTGACGGCCCGCCGTCAGCGTGCCATACGTGCTGTTCGTCACGCCGACGAAGGCCTGGCGGCTGAACATCAGGTTGGTCGTCGACATCGCGCCGCTGTTCGCGCTGAAGCCCTCTTCCAGCGTGAAGATCGCCTTCGTGCCGCCACCGAGATCTTCCGCGCCCTTCAGGCCGAAACGGCTGCCTGCCCATACGCCCGTGATCATCTTGAACGCCGAGTGGCCGCCCGATGTCGAACCGAGCGTCGTCGAACTCGACTGATAACCGATGCCGTTATCGACGATGCCGTACAGCGTCACGCTGCTTTGCGCGAACGCGGGCGCCGCCGTGGCCAGCGACGCGCCGATCACCAGTGCGGCCTTCACGCCCGGAAATTGCTTCCTTTCCATCCTTATCTCCTCCTTCACTTCGTCTCGATGTTGTTGCGTGGTGTGATCGCGATGCACGGCATGGCGCCGCGACCGCGAGGTTGCTTCGTTGCTCGCTTTCCTTCTTTCCTTCTTCAAGAGATCAAAAGACGGCTGGCAGGTGTGCCGCGTCGTCACGCAAGACGTACGCGCTCAGTGAATCTCCGGCTCGCCGGACGTGGTGCCCGCGCCGCCGCGTTGCAGGAAATCGAAGTCGCAGCCCTTGTCGGCTTGCAGCACGTGCACCTGATGCATCGCGCCGTAGCCGCGCGAGAAACGGGGCTCGGGCGCGACCCATTCAGTCTTGCGTCGCGCGAGTTCATCGTCCGATACCAGCACGTTCAGCTTGCGCTGCGGCACATCGAGCTCGATCAGGTCGCCGTCGCGCACCAGCGCGAAAGGCCCGCCGATAAACGATTCGGGCGCCACGTGCAGCACGCACGCGCCGTAGCTCGTGCCGCTCATGCGCGCATCCGAAATGCGCAGCATGTCGCGCACGCCCTTTTGCAGCAGCTTCTTCGGGATCGGCAACTGGCCCCACTCGGGCATACCCGGCGCGCCCACGGGGCCCGCGTGCTGCAGCACGACCACGCAGCTTTCGTCGATGTCGAGGTCTTCGTTATCGATGCGCGCGGCCATGTCGTTGTAGTCCTTGAACACGACTGCGCGGCCCGTGTGCACGAGCAGATGCGGCTCGGCGGCGCCCGGCTTGATCACGGCGCCATCGGGCGCGATGTTGCCGCGCAGAACAGCAAGGCCGTTGTCCGGCATCAGCGGATTGCTGCGCCGGCGGATCACGTCGTCGTTGAAGATCTGCGCGCCTTCGAGGTTCTCGCCGAGCGTGCGCCCGTTGACCGTCCTCTGCGAGCCGTCGATCAGATCGCCCAGTTCCGCGAGCATCGCCTGCAGGCCGCCCGCGTAATAGAAGTCTTCCATCAGATACGCGCCCGTCGGCCGGATGTTCGCGAGCACGGGCGTGCGGCGCGAGAGGCTGTCGTAGCGGTCGAGCGTCAGCTCGATGCCCGCGCGGCGCGCGAGCGCGATCATGTGCACGATCGCGTTCGTCGAGCCCGACAGCGCGAGACAGGTCGTGACCGCGTTGTCGATCGACTGCGCGGTGAGGATGTCCGACGGCTTCAGGTCTTCCCACACCATCTCGACGATGCGCATGCCCGTCTTCGCGGCCATCTGCGCGTGACGCGAGTCGGGCGCGGGAATCGAAGCGAAGCCAGGCAGCGTGAAGCCGAGCGCTTCGGCAGCGCTCGTCATCGTCGACGCCGTGCCCATCGTCATGCAGTGGCCCGGCGAGCGCGCGATGCCGCCTTCGACGCCCTGCCAGTCTTCTTCCGTGATCTTGCCCGCACGCAGATCGGCCCAGTATTTCCACGTGTCCGAGCCTGAGCCGAGCGTCGCGCCGTTCCAGTTGCCGCGCAGCATCGGACCGGCGGGCAGGAAGATGGTCGGCAGGTCCATCGAGATCGCGCCCATCAGCAGCGCCGGCGTGGTCTTGTCGCAGCCGCCCATCAGCACGACGCCATCGGCGGGATACGAGCGCAGCGTCTCTTCCGCTTCCATCGCGAGGAAGTTGCGGTAGAGCATCGTCGTGGGCTTCTGGAACGGCTCGGAAAGCGTCTGCACAGGCAGCTCGATCGGGAAGCCGCCCGCCTGCCAGATGCCGCGCTTCACTTCTTCCGCACGCTGCTTGAAGTGCGTGTGGCACGGGTTCATCTCGCTCCACGTGTTGAGGATCGCGATGACGGGCTTGCCCGCATATTCCTCGCGGCTGTAGCCCATCTGCGCGGTGCGCGAGCGATGCCCGAACGAGCGCAGATCGTTCACGCCATACCAGCGATGGCTGCGCAGTTCCTCTGGCGTCTTCTTCGCCTTCTTCCGTTCGTTGCCGTCGGTGCTCACGTTCGTCTCACTCCAGATCAAGCTTCTGTTCCACTGCGATGTATTCCACAGCAATGCGGCTGCACGTCATGCGGATCGCGCCGCGCGATCGTCGCGCGGCGCGTCCGTAGTCATCAATTCGGGTGCGTTCAATTCGGGGGCACTCGATTCGCTCATCGATCACACGCGCGCATTGCCGGCAAGCTCGCATTCGAACGCGAGCAGTTCGCGCGCGGCCTGCGCAATCGCTGCGTGCTGTTCGACGGGCGCTCCGCTCAGCAGCGGCAGAATCGAGCCCATGTCCGCGATGCCCGAGAACGTGACAGCGTCGTGCAGCACGCGAATCAGCGAGATCTCGTCGCGCAGCGTTTCGAGCGGCATGAACGCGTCGTAGAGGCGCTGTGATTCCGCGTCGCGGCCGGCTTTGACGGCGGCGAGCAACGCCATCACCGCATGCGAAGCGATGCAGCCCGAGCCCGTCGTCCACGAAGCGAGGCCGAAGTCGCGCACATGCACGAGCGCCGGGCGCTCGCCCATGCCCGAAATCACGCGCGAAGCGCTCACGCTTTCCAGCAGGCGCCGCAGGTACGGATCGTCGGCGGGATTCTCGCGGACGATCGCGTACTTCACCGCGATCAGCGTGCCGCGATCGACGAGGCGCGCGAGCGTATCGACGTCGACGTAATCTTCACTCTTGATGTAGAGCGTGAGCGGGATGCCCGCCGTATCGACGATGCGCGTGAGCCCCGCGTCGACGCCCGCAGGCGTCGTGAAGCCGGCGAGCGGCAACACCATTGCAGTGCGATACGACGTCTGCGACAGGATGCGTGCCTGGTCGAGCATTTTGCCGAAGTCCGGGCCGATGGCAGGAATCACGCGCGTCGTGGGCGCGGCGCTCGCCGCCAGCATGTCGAGCACCTCGCGGTATTCGCTGACGGCCACGTGATAGAAGTTCGCGTTGCCGCCATACAGCAGCGTGCGCACGCCACCCGCTTCGATATGGCGGATCAGCTTCTGGTTGGCATCGACGTCGAGCGACAAATCGGCGCGGCGCGCGAGCGGGGGGACTGCCATCACGGTCGACGCGAATTCGCGCTCGACGATCTGGGACTCGTTCATAAGATCTCGTGGGTCGGATGGGTGGCTGACAAGCCAGAAAGCTACATTGTTGCCGCGATGTTGTCAAACAACTAGGCGAGCAATTGGTGTTTTCCATGAAATCGTTTGACAACGATTTCCGACATGCCCGGTCTGCCGAGCTCGTTCAAACGCTGGACGTCAGCGGCCTCGACACGGCATTGCACCGATGTCGGCGACGCGCAGAGGCGGAAAATCAGACCGTCTTCGTTCGTCGGTGTGTCCACTGAAAAGTCGGTGGACACACCCTGCTTTGTTTCATGTGTCGTAGATCGCCCGCCTACTGTCAATCTCCGTCGTAAGGCTCCGCGACTTCGGCATCCGGATGCTTCCGGTTATACGCTTGCCGGATCGTTTCTTTCAGGTTGTACTCATTCGTTTCGACCGCTCGTGCATCATGCTGATCGGCCATGCCATTGCAGATCGCCCCAACTGTCGCAAGGATGATCGATACGAACGGCCCAACGACGGGAATGAAACCGCTAATTCCGCTGATCAGGTTGATGACTGCACCGGCGAAATCGAGTTTGTCCTGTTCCGTGAGCGTTCCCGCCCTCTGCTTCTGCAAATAAGTAGAAAGCGCAACCCCAAACGACACCGCACCCAGACCCGTATTGATCGCGGACGGTACCATTTGCATCCGCAACGGCTTGGATATTTTCATCCATTCCGGCCAACCGTCTGTTTGCTTCAAGAACGCGTTTTGCTGCTTGGCAAACCATTTTCCGTACTTTTCGCCCCATTCCTTTAACGCCTCTATGCCCCTGCCCTTCAGACTCTGAAGTTCTGCAAACGCTGTCCTCGCTTGCTGGAGCGTTTCCTTGCTGTCGTCCATGACCTTGTTGAACAGATCGTAGGCGGATCGCCTTAACTCGGCGTAGCGATCGAGTTCGCGAACGAGTTCGAGCGCTTGCGCATTCCCCGACGCTCTCGCAGCGTGGACACTATCGAAACCTAGCGCTTTGAGTCGCGACATTGTCTCCTGCGCCTTCGCGTCGATCTTCATGATGTTTTCATGCGTATCTCTAGCGACATCGCTCGCGCGTTGGTGAAGACTCTGCCCAATTTCCTGCAATTCAAAGTACTCGGGCGCAATCTCGTGGGTTGCGTCCTGCAGGACGAGTTGCTGGACGTCCGGGTGCGAAGCTTCGACTCTCGACAGCACCGTGTCACGCAGGCTTTGCTGCCCCTCGGACACTTGCGAATCGATAGACTGAGTTTCGGCGTTCACCCTGGCGTCTATCTGCTCCACCAGCGGATCGTTGGAGCCCAGACTGTCGAATTCATCGCCGGATCCTGTGGTGGGTGCGCTGCTGGGTCCTGCCGTAGGGGCGCGGCTGGGTCCGGTCGTGGGTGCGCGGCTGGGTCCCGGCGTTGGCGAAGGCGGTGTCGGTTCCTGTACCGCAACGGGGCTCGCCTTTTTTTGTTTATCCGCGTACAACTTGGCGAGATGATTTCCCAAGTCGGCACCAATGCCCACGGTCAGCTCGTTAACCCCTTGGCCAAAACTCATACTCGCTGTGACGTAATCTTTCCAGGCGTCCTTGTCGCCTTTGCTCGTCTTTTCCAACCCACTGAGAATCGAGTACACCCCTTTCGTGATGTAACTTGCTGCCGCGGCGCCGCGCGTCCCCAGCAAGAGACCTGGCCGCGTGTAGGGTCCTAGCTGACCGAGCCCGGCCCAATTCGGACGCTGTAGCATGCGACCCAGCCACGTTCCCTTCAGCAGATTCGAATTGTGGAACCGCGCCCAATCGAAGATCACCGCGCGTGTGTAGGTGCTCGCCAGCTTTCCGTATTTGATTTCATTGTCCGCAGCTGAATGATGCGCGACCCGCGACAGGTTGACATTGGCATTTTTCCCGATCGAATCGATCGAATCACCGGGGTTGGCATTCTCGATAGCGCGTTTTACCCGGCCGATTTTTTCCTTCTGTTCCGGCGAAGGGGTGTCGGCAGTATATATTTCCATCAGGTCATTGGCCGCCTTCGCAAGCTTGATCACATCGTCGGTGATGTCCCTGTTGTTTTGGATGTCGTCTACGATCGACCGCAACGCTGCGTTGTACTCGTCGAGTGCTTCCGTCATCTCTTCGCCCACGACTGCCTCCGTTGCCACCGTCTCGATTTCCTTATCGAGCGGATCGGACTGGGCCTCACTCACAGCCGCCTTACCTGTTGGTGCATCCGATTTCTTCCGGGCAGGCACCGGTACCGTGCCGCCTTGCGGCGATTCTCGCGCTGCATGCCTCGCCGGAGCACCCTTCCTCCCAGCAACTTCAGTGCGTGTGTTCGGCGGGTTGTCCGGTTCTTCGGGTTGAGGCTGATCGACCCACGAGGGGTTGTTTTGAGAATTGACTTTCATGAGAACTCCTGCGGAAAGTGCCTCCACTGTCTCATCAAGCCGCCGAGGCACGTGTAAGCGGCAATTCATTCTCATTCGCTCGCGCACACCGGCACTGTGAACTTACATTTTGTAGCGCCCATGTGTGGCGCCGTATGCAACGCTCTCTGGAATTCAAGTGCCTTGAGAAGGCTGGCTATCGTCGAGCATTCGATGCAGGGTGAGAAGGCTGGAAGACGCTCGATGGTTCGGCCGCGAGCGCAAGATGGCCGACAGCAAGATTGCGTCGGCGAGGAAACTGCTGGCCGGCGGCGTGCCGCTCACGGACCTGGCCAGCAATCCGGGCATGTCCGTTCAGGCGATGTATCGGTGGATGTCAGCCTCAGCGTACGTGTTTCTCGTGAACGCTGAGGCGCCCGATCATCCTGTCTGGCACGACACTCAATACTCGTTGCGCAAATAACCTTCTTTCGACGGATCACGCATGCGGAACGACACGAGTCCTGCAATCGCGCAGAGAGCGGTCACGTACCAGTAGAACATCGATTCGCTGCCCGCCTGCTTGAGCCACAGCGCGACGTATTCGGCCGAGCCGCCGAAGATCGCATTCGCGACCGCGTACGACAGGCCCACGCCGAGCGCGCGCACTTCCGGCGGGAACATCTCGGCCTTGATCAGGCCGCTGATCGACGTATAGAAGCTGACGATGGCAAGCGCGGTCACGACCAGCACGAACGCCATGACGGGACTCGTCACGTCCTTCAGCGCATGCAGCAGCGGCACCGTACCGATCGTCGCGAAGAAGCCGAACAGCAGCATCGAGTTGCGGCGGCCGATGCGATCCGACAATGCGCCGAACAGCGGCTGCAGAATCATGAACACGAAGAGCGCACCCGTCATCACGTTGCTCGCCGTCTTCGCATGCATGCCGGCCGTGTTGACCAGGTACTTCTGCATGTACGTCGTGAACGTGTAGAAAACCAGCGAGCCGCCCGCCGTGAAGCCGAGCACCGTGAAGAACGCGCCCTTGTGCTGCCACATGCCGTGCAGCGTGCCCGCTTCCTCGCGCCGACGCATCTCCGCCGTCGTCGTTTCGTCCAGCGAACGGCGCAGGTACAGCGCGACCAGCGCCGAGATCGCGCCGACCACGAACGGAATGCGCCAGCCCCATGCTTTCAGCTCTTCCGTCGTCAGTAGCTGTTGCAGGATCACGAGCACGAGCAGCGCGAACAGCTGGCCGCCGATCAGCGTCACGTACTGGAACGACGCGAAGAAGCCGCGACGTCCTTGTACCGCGACCTCGCTCATATAGGTCGCACTGGTGCCGTACTCGCCGCCCACGGACAGCCCCTGGAACAGACGCGCGACCAGCAGCAACAGAGGCGCGAGCGCGCCGATCTGCGCATAGGTGGGCAAGACGGCGATCACGAGCGAGCCGCCGCACATCATCAGCACAGAGACCATCATCGAGAAGCGCCGGCCGTGCTTGTCGGCGAGACGCCCGAAGAACCAGCCGCCGATCGGACGCATCAGGAAGCCCGCCGCGAACACGCCCGCCGTGTTCAGCAGCTGCGTCGTCGTGTTGCCGCTCGGAAAAAACGCGGGCGCGAAGTACAGCGCACAGAACGAGTAGACGTAGAAATCGAACCACTCGACGAGGTTACCCGATGACGCGCCGACAATCGCCATTACACGACGCCGGGTTTCATTTGCTTGAATTTCGATAGGATTGTTAAGATTTGTCATAGATTGGTGTTCTCCATTAGATCTCCTGCCTCAATATCGATATGAACTTCGTCTTTCTAAAACGCTCTTGCCGGCATCTTCGTTCGGCATTCTAAATGAATATGAAAGACTATTGTTTGTCGATGAAAAACCGGCCATTGATGAAGCACCGCGGTCGCTGATCGAACCGCTTTTTCAAAGCCACACCGTTTCCGATATCCAGCTCGCGAACGGGTGCAAGCCAGGTCAACGTGCATGGGGACCGCCGCTATGACCATGACAGTACGCCGCATCCGAAAAAGCTCCTGTACTGCCTCCTATAACACATGGAGCGTGGACCTCGGGCTTTAATGAGCCGTGGTCCGGCGCTTTCAGGTTGTTGCCGGACTCATGTGTGTACACAACTTCTTGGGAGCAATCATGAGCGTATCCACAATCGGCCAGACATACCCGGTTTATAAGGTCGACGACGATGGGCAGGATCAACCAACTCCAGAAAATTCGAGCCGCTACGGCGGCGATTATCAGCAACCAGAAAGCAGGAGAACGGATAACCCGAGCCGTAACACGCAACCCACGACGCCCTCCAGCGTACCCACGCCCCCGAAGGTGCCCATTGGCGGTTCAGCTCGTCAGCCGTTGGCAGGTGCAACCTCAGACGAGCTTCGGCACTTGAGCGACGTATTCGATTCGCGGGAGCAAGGTGGTCAAGGAGCGCCGCTTGGCCTGTCCAACGATGCAGCCGCAGCGGACAAGCTGCGCTCGGCACGCGAGATGGACACAGCCGGCTATCCGCCCGACGTGCAGGACTTCGAGGGCCGCGTGTGGGACTCGCAGGCGCTGCTCTCCGCGTTGTCGCCGAATGCGCGCGAGTTCTACGCAGGCGCGCTTGCCACGCTCGAAGCCGTATACCGCAATGCGGCCTCGGCGGATGAGAAAAACCAGATCAGGGCGAAGCTGCAATCGCTCCAGGATGACATTCGGGGCGAATACAACGAGGCGATCAACGATCCGCTGGAACGCGTGCTTTCTGTGTTCAACGAACCCGTCGGCGCGGGCTATCTGAACGCTGACGACAAGCAACGGCTTGCGCAGCTCAAGGAGATGCGCCAGAAGTTTCTCGACGCACCGGATGCGGTGACAAGGGAGAAAATCTTCAAGGATGCCGTGGCGTCGAAATCCCTGCTGCAACACGCGGCGATGATCGGCATCGACAAGTACATCAACGAGGACAAAAGGAAGTGGGACGATGCGAACCAGTACGTCAGTCAGATCATCGAGGAGGCAGGCCAGATCAGCGATCCGCTGGAGCGCTACAAATCGATTGGCAACAAGCTCTTTTCGCTCAATGCCGGCATGGGCGAGGATGACGTCGCGGACCGCCGCATCCTTGCCTTCACTCAGCGGATGCGCGACGACATAGATTTGCGCACGAAGCTCGACGAATGGGCGGTCAAGGCCGGCATACCGCTCAACAAGGCCGGCGTCGGCGGCGCGCCAGATTACACGGGCATTCTGAACGATCCCCCGCCCGCCGGCCCCGATTACATACGCGATCTTGCCGACCGATATACGGGGGTCCTCAAGGACACGGCCAAGGCGGAGCGCGAGGCGGGCAACCGGAAATACCGGCCGCTTCTACAGGTTGCGGAGGGATTGCTTCGCTTCCTGCTCGGCATGACGCCGCTTGCTCCGCTCGCAGCTGCTTTCGACGAACATTCGGTTCTCTCGCCTGGTGCCCGTATGGGGATCGAGTTCGCATCCGCCCTGTTGGGCTCCATCGACGCGGGCGGCGAACTGGCTTTCGCCGGGAAGCGGCTTGGCGCCTTTGTTGCGGACGTCGCCAGGGAAGCTGAAGAAGAAGGCAATGAGGGCTCCGCATTGCTGCGCTTGTCGACGGGCACCGCGAAGACGGCAGGCGAAGAGGCCGTTGGCGGCGCGGCCGAAGAGGCGGCAGGCGAGGCGCAAGCCCATTACTTGCATGTTCCGGAAGGGCCGACGTATGACCCGGCGCTGCTCGCCGCGAAAGCGCGTATCGAAGGGGAGGCACTGCCCGTGCCCGAAGGCTATCGGGTGCGGGTCGACGCGACCAGTCTGAAACCGGACGAGAACGCCCCCGGCGTTTATACGGACGATCAGTTCCACCACTACATCAAGAACGGCGATCACCATTACGCGGTCGACTACGATGCCGCCAACGATACATGGCGCGTGGTTCATCCGGACTCGCCGGGCCGCTACGCCTATCCGGTGAAATACGATCCGGCCAGCCGCACGTGGATGATCAACCCCGACGTCGGCCTGCAAGGCGGGAGCCCGTTGTCGCGGCTGGTTTCGCTGAAGCGTTTCATGAGCGATCCGCGCGTCGCGAAACTGGTTCAGTCGAAGATGCTGAAGCCTCAGAATCCCCATACCTGCTTCCTCGATCACGGCAGCGTGGCAAAGCATGCGGCCGACGTGCCCGATGGGCGCCTTGTTCCTGTTTCCACGGGACGGCTCACCGCGCCGCAGTTGCGCGCCGAACTCGATAAAGGGCCCGTCGTCCTCAGCGCCAGGAACATTGCGCGACCCGACTCCAATTACTCGGGGATGCATACCGTCGTGCTGCTCAAGACCGTGAAGGAGGACGGACGCGAATACGTGCTGGGTATCGATCTCGACGACACCGTGACGCGCAACGGGCAGGCGCAGAGTCTGGCGGAAGGCGATTTCGGCGGTGTCGAATACGACATCAACAAGCTGGTCGACGAGGCCGCGCCGTACGTCGATGAAGACACAGGCCACACTCTCGAGATGTATCACCGGCCGGAGCAGAAGTCGGGGCTGTGGAGCTGGTGGAAATAGAAGCGGTCCGTTGCGCCCGACGCGCGATCGAATGCGCCCTTCATCGCGCCCGGAGCGGTGTTGTCGGGCTCTCGGGCGCGATCGTTTCATCGTCTGGCGCAATTCGCAATGCGTTATCTATTCAATACATGCAACAGGCGACTGATCTCTAGACTACGCCTACCGGATCGAACACGCGCCAGCCTGTTTTTTTCCGGCAGATGCAAACAACCATCCTGATTGAAGTACCAACCATTCGAGGAATCATTCATGCAAGCAACATTCGACAGTAACGCCCACGCATTCATGGACATTTCATCCGCACTCACGGGGACCGGCACCGTGTCCCAAAGCGTGATGCAACGCTTAAAACCCACTTCGTTTGACTCCGGCTTTTGCGGCAACTTCTTGCCGAGTCAGCAAATCGATGCAACGAGTTATTTGCAGCAACTTTCGCAAACATCGGACAGCATCTCCGCTTCGATGTCCGCGACCAACTTCCACCAGTCCAGTGGACCGGGTGGCTTTGAACAGTTGTTCAGTTACGACAGCTTCCGGTTTCAGCAAGACTTTAAGGAATCCTCTTTTCTCAGCGAAAATGGATCGAGCCACTGCGGTTGTCAGGACAACAACTGGAGCAATACGCCCGTCAAGGACGGCAAGTCAACCATCGATCTTGGAGGCTACAAGCTCGATCTGAACAAGAAAGACTCTTCCATTACCATGACGAACAAGCAGACGGGCGAGACGACCCGCATCTGGGGGGACCCTCACATCGACACCAATGGCACGTCAGGCATGTTCAAGGGCCCAATGACGTTCAATCTGCCTGATGGGACGAAGGTGACCGTCGGTACGCAGCCGAAGGGCAATGTCAGCTACGCCGACAATGTGACGATCACGCGAGGCAACGACGCTTACGTGGTCAACGGTCTGAGCGAGCTGGACAGCAATCCGCTGACTGTGGAGCGCAATCACCACGGTTACGAGCTCGACGCATACACACCGGACGGCTATTCGCTCGTCCCAAGCCGCAAGGGCAAAGGCTGGATCGATCCGCAGACGGGCCGCGCACCGACTTCGGGGGACTTCAGCAAGCACTGATCGTGTGGTCGGGGCCGCCGGAATACGGCGGTCCAGTGAGTGATCTTCAAGTAGCGCAAGAGCACCGCAAGCTCGCACAGCCGATAACAGCGTGCTCCATTCGCCGTTTGACGATCAGTCTTCGGGATCGCAGCCCTCCTGCTGCACAGCCTTGAGACGGTGTCCGCGCTCCCGTGCATCGTCCGCGCCAAACATTTCCCGCTGCAAGGCACGGGACGCGGATACGACCTGCCTCTCTGCCAGCCGTTCGGCGTGCAGCGCAACAGCAAACGCCTCTTCCAGCGCGAACCTGCCCGCGTCGTGCCGATGCAAGGCCAGGCGCCACAGTGGCGCACTTCGATCACCATACGTGCATGTGGCGAGAATCTCGCAGCGCCTTGCCTCATGCCGCGCGATCAGATTTCTTTGCCGCGCGGTTTCGGCTGCCGCGCGCTGGACCTGAACGCGTGCGTCGTTCAAGAGGCGGCGCTTGCGCTCGACGCGTAGCTGCCGCACGCTTGCAAGCAGGGCCCACAAGCGCAGCTGCGCCGCGTCCTTCATCTGCGCGGCTCACGGCAAAGCACGCGCAGCGAGGCAATCGTGTTCTCCCAGTCGCAATACTCGTCGTGACGCTGACGAAGAAAGCGCTCGATCATCTCGTGCCGGTCGATCGCCTGATCGCTTGCGAGATCGTTGCCACGCCGGTATTCGCCGATCTGCAGCAGCAACTCGAGTTCCTGATACCGGCTCATCCAGCCACGCACCCGGCTGGCATTGTCTCGATGCGCGAGGTCCGTCACGCGCGTCATCACGCGGCTCTTGCTCTTCAGGACATCGATGGCCGGATAGTGTCCTGCCGCGCCGAGGCGTCCCGACAGCTGGATATGCCCGTCAAGCAGGGAGCGCGCCTCTTCCGCGATAGGGTCCGACATCTCTTCGTCTTCGGCCAGCACGGTGAAGAACGCGGTGACCGCGCCCTGCCGCGTGAGCCCCGCGGCTTCGACCAGCTTCGGCATCTCGGCGAATACGCGCGGAGGATAGCCGCGGCGCACGGGCGGCTCGCCGACCGCAAGTCCGACCTCACGCAGCGCGCGCGCATAGCGCGTCAGCGAATCGAACAGCAGCAGGACCTGCTTTCCTTCGGCACGCAGTTCGCTCGCGACGCTGCACGCAAGCTCGGCGGCCTTGATGCGCTCCGCCGCCGGCCGCTCGGACGTCGATGCGATCACCACCGACGACGCGCGCCGTGAATCGAGATGATCGTGAATGAACTCGGCCACTTCGCGGCCACGCTCGCCGATCAGCGCGACGACAATCGCATCGACAGTCGCGCCATTCGCGATCATGCCCATCAGCGTGCTCTTGCCGCCGCCTGCCGGCGCGAAGATGCCGACCCGCTGACCGACTCCACAGGACAAGAGGCCGTCGATTGCGCGCACACCCGTCGCGAATGGCGTCGAAATCACCGGGCGCTCGAGCGGATTGATACGCGCCAGCCCGCCCGCCGACGGCCTCGCGCTTGCCGTTGCGGGAGCCGGGCCGCCGTCGAGCGGCCGGCCTAGCCCGTCGACCACCCGCCCGAGCAGCGCGGGCGCGTCGAAGCGCCCCCATTCGAGCCCGCAGCCCTCCACCCTGGTGATATTCGACAATCCCGCGAGCCCGTCGAGCGGCACGACGAGCGCGCCGTCCTGAGCGAAGCCGACCACCTCGCCGATCTGCGCGTCGAGCGTATCGGGTCGGATAAGGCGGACCATTTCACCGATGCGCAACGAAGCGCCTACCACGCGAACGACGACGCCCCGGGCTTCGACGATTCTGGCATCGAGCGTCGGCGGGCTCGACAGCAGCCGCGGCGCCGGCACGAGCGTTTTCATCTTGCTGTTCATCGATTACGAAGACCGAGCCGGTGCGAGCGTCGCGATCACGCGGACCCGATATGTGTCGCGTGGAATTTCCTCCATCGCGAGCACTTCGGCGCGAATGCCCAGCGTGCGCAAAACGTGCGCGAGATGAGGACGCAGGCGAGCCGTCGTCATCACGACGCGCGCAGTATTGTTTTGAGCCGCAAAAACCCGCTGCACGCTCTCCAGTTGATCGGCGTCGAACGCGCATTGCGGCTCGCCGTTGGGATCATCGGTAATCTGCGCTTCGAGATGGGCTTCCCATGACGGTTCGAGCACGGCGGCGTTCACTTCCCAGTTGTTCAGATCCGCGTATGAGCGCACCAGTTGCGGCGCGAGGGCGATGCGTGCCTCGCGCACCATCCGGTCGAGCGAGCGCTCGCCGTCCGGCACGCGAACGATGGCTTCGAGAATGCCGCGCAGATTGCGGATCGGCACACGCTGCTCCAGCAGACTGCGCAGCACGGAAGCAAGCTGTACCGTGGTGACTGCCTGTTGAACCTGCGTCACGAGTTCGCGGAATTCGAGGTTGATCTGATTCAGCAGAAAACGCGTCTCCTGTGTGCCGACAAACGATGCGGCACGCTGCTCGCACACCTCCACCAGGTGATCGCAGAGCGCTGCGTCGGCACTCGATTTCGTGACTTGCGCGTCGTCGATCGCGGCGGCCGACTGCGGGTGCACCCACACCGACTTCTCCGCGCGAGGGCGATAGCCCGGCATGCCGTCTATCGTCACGCGCGCCGCATCGCCGCTCACCAGCACGTGGCCCGCGACGAGCGAGCCGCCGGAGATGGGCACGTCGTCGATATCGACGATATAACGATGTTCTTCGAGACGCGTATCGCGCAACAGTCCAAGGCCCGGAAACGGCACGCCGAGACGCACCGTCAGATCGCGGCGCAATTGCGCGAGCCGCCGGTTGAGTTCGTCCGGACGCAGCGCTTCGCAGGCCGCCGCGCCAAGCCGCACCCGAAGCAGCGAACTCGTGCCCAGCTCCACGTCGTCGAGAAGGCGCTGCACGTAGGTTCCGCCATCACGCGTCATCGCCGGCATTTTCGGCCGCGCGGAGCGGTCCGTCGCTGCACGCTCGCGCATCATCGCGACGGCCATGCCGATCAGCGCGGCCGCCGCGAGAACGAACTGGACGTGAGGAAACCCCGGAATCGCCGCGAGCGCAAGACATGCGGCGCCCGCCATCGCCAGCGCCTTCGGATGCAGCGAGAGCTGCCTGAAGATATCTCCGCCGAGATTCCCGCCACCGCCGCCCGACGACACACGCGTGACCAGCAAGCCCGCCGAGATGGATACGATCAGCGACGGAATCTGCGACACGAGACCATCGCCGACCGTCAGGATCGTGTACGTGTGCAGTGCGTCGCTGAACGACATGCCTCGTTGAGCGATGCCGACGGCAAGACCGCCGGCGATATTCACAAGCGCAACGACCAGCCCCGCAATGGCGTCGCCCTTGACGAACTTCATCGCGCCGTCGAGCGAGCCATAGAAATAGGTTTCGCGTTCCAGCGCGCCACGCAGCCGGCCGGCCTCGGACGGAGCGATCAGCCCGCTGCGCAGATCGGCGTCGATGCTCATCTGGCGACCGGGGATGCCGTCGAGCGTAAAGCGCGCCGACACTTCGGCGACGCGGTCCGCTCCCTTCGCGACAACGATGAACTGGATTGCCGACAACACGACGAACACCACGATACCGACGGCGACATTGCCGCCCACCACTATCTCGCCAAACGCGCCGATGATCTGTCCCGCGTGCGCATTGAGCAGAATCATCTTCGTCGACGCAATCGCGAGGGCGAGCCTCAACAACGTCGTCACGAGGAGCAAGGATGGAAAGCTCGATAACTCCACCGGCCTCGCGGCGTAAATCGTCGCCGTGAGCATCACGAAGCTGGCCGTGAAGCTCACGCAGATGAACAGATCCAGTATGAATGCGGGAATGGGCAGGATCAGCAACATCAGCACGCAGAGCAGGCCGCCCCCCGCCGCAAGATCCGCATGCCGCGCAATCAGGCCCGGCACGTCGATGCTGCCCAACTTCGAATTCTTCATCATGTCAGCGGCTCAACTCTCTGTGCATGGCTCGGCGGCGACCCTTGACGTGCGGATCGCCTTCTTCGTCGCGGTATTCGCGCTTGATCTCGTTCTTGTCCATTCTCAACCGCCGCCGCCACTGAAAGCGCTGCAATCCGAAGTCGACGGCGGCGGGCGCGAGTTGCGACGCGCTCATCATGGCCAGCAGACGCGCAAGCGACTGGCCTGTTGCGCTCAGCTGTCCGCCGAACGAAAGCGCAAACGAGGGCAGCAGCTGCGCGCACCATGTCGCGAGCGCATGCCAGAAGATGAACAGCAAGATGGCAAACTGCGCCAGCGTGATCGCGGTGTCGATCAGCGTCTTCAGGCCGAACAGGTTCTTGATTCCCGTCACCGGATTCAGGCGTTTGATGTCCGGCAGGACGCGCTTGAATGCGACCAGACCGCCCGTTTGCGCGGCTTCGGGCGCGACGATCGCGAGCGCGCCGACGCCGAGCGTCGCGAGCACGACGGGTAGCGCCGCTGCAAGCGCGCTCGTTACCTGCGTGTAGCGCTCGGCGAATGGCCGCGTCTGATCGATCTGCATGACCGTTTCCACCACATGCACGCAGACCTGATAGACATGCGGCGTTTCGATCACCAGAAACAGCCACCAGAAGAGGCCGCTCACCGCCGTCGTCACGTGCGTGCTCTTCGCGATGTCGCCGTCCTTGCGCGCGCGTCGCAGCCTTTGAGGCGTCGGTGCTTCCGTCTTGTCGCTCATCGCAGTATCGCGCTTCGCAGGAAGATAGCGTTGAGTCGCTCGAACAGCACCGGCACGCAGAAGACAATCGTGAACGAAAGCACGATCGCCTTCACGGTGCGCGCGGTCGTGAACGGGTTGATCCGCTTCGCGTAGCGGGACATCAATCCCAGCGAGACATCGACGAGCAGCATCAGCCCGATGAGCGGCATCGCGAACTGCACGCCGTCGGTGATCGAGAGCGCCAGTCTTTGCTCCGCCAGCTCGCGCATTACGCGCATGTAATCGGGGCGCAGCGCGCCTGCCGGCCAGAGCGCCCATGCATCGGCGAAGAAACCGTAGACAGCCCGCAGCCCTGTGCCCGTAAAAAACGTCAACGTGGCAAACCAGACGAAGAGCGTCTCGAAGAGCGCTGCCTCGTCGCGAAAGTTCGGGTCGTACGCCGCGCCGATCGCGTAGCCGCCCTGCTGGTCGATCAACGCACCGGCAGCGGAGGCCGCATGAAATGCCACGCTCAGCAGCAGGCCGAGCGTCAAACCGACCAGGACTTCAACAGCAGTCGCGGCGATCGGGTTGACCGGCCAGCCGATCTGCTGCGGCAGCGTCGCGAACATCAGCATCAACGGCACCCGCAACGCGATGCCGAGCGACTCCTTGCCTCCAAACGGAATCAGCGATAGCGCGATGGCCGGCCGGATGCTGCAGAACGCGAACCCTTCGATATATCCGATGACGTCGGCCATCACTGCACCCTGCCCGCCGCGATATAGGAGAACGCATGCTCCAGAAAACGGGCGACCTCATTGTTGCCCCACGGCATCGCGACGATCATCACCAGCCCCACACCGATGATCTTCGCGCCATACGGTAGAGCCTGATCCTGAATTTGCGTGATGGATTGCACGAGCCCGAGCAGAACACCGATCGCCGTGGCGACCGCGAGCGCGGGTAGCGAGAGCCAGAAGACGAGCAGCAATGCATCGCTCGACAGCGAACCGAGGGAAGGATATGAATTCATCCTGCGTAGCTGACAATCAGGCCGTGCATCAGCTTTGAAATGCCTGAGACGGACACGAGCACAAAAAGCTTCAACGGTGTCGAAACCGTGGTGGGCGACAGCATCACCATGCCCATTGCCGTCAGCACGTTGGCCACGACGAGGTCGATGATGAGAAACGTCATGTAAAGCAGGAAGCCCGCTTCGAAGCCGCTCGAAATTTCGCTGATCATGAACGCGGGGATCAGCAGCGAGAAGTCGGTCTCCTGTGCGTCGCGCGCGGGGTCAATGCGTTTTGCCGCCGTCACCATGAACGCGCGCTCGGCGGGCCGCGAATGTTCGAGCATGAATTCGCCGAGCGGCCCGCGCACTGCCCGATAGACCTCCGTGACGTCGGGCAGCTCGCCGCGCTCGATGCGTTCGTCCAACGACAGATCGGCGCCGATCTTGCCCACGGTCGGGCCCATCACGACGAGCGTCGCCGCGAGCGCCAACGCCGAAATCGCCATGTTGCCCGGCGCCTGCTGCACGCCGAGCGCCGAACGCAGCAGTGTCAACACGATGCTGAACTTGGTGAACGACGTGGTCATCGTTACGATCAACGGAAGCAGTCCGAGGACGAAAAACAGAACGATGATCTGGAAGTTGACGGCCTGCTCTCTCATGATGCGGTTTGTGTCTCCGCCATGTGTGCCAGATCGACGATGCGTACACCCAGAGCGTCGTCGATGTCGATCAGTTCGCAGCGCGCAAATGGAACGCCCTGGCACAGCAACAAGACCGCATGCCTGCGCACCGGAAATTGCAAGGACACGATCGAACCGGCTCGCAGGCGCGTCAGCTCATCGAGCGTCAGCGACAACGTGCCGATCACGGCATCGAAGGAAAACGTGAGCGCGCTGGCGGGAATCAGTTCGCTCGTCATCTCGGCGGATGCGTTGGCATCGTCGATCATCGGTCGATCTATTGACATGTAATCTCCAGAAGGTTGAAGCAGAATGCGGCGCGCGCCGTGGCGAAGCGGCAGGCGCAGATACTGTGACGAGCGGTTGAGGAGCAGCGCATCGCCGCGCCTGATCCTGCGCAGACGCTGCAGCGTCAAGGCGGGCCCCGCCATGCACACGGACACGGGCAGCACGAGCCGACGCGCGAGCCGGGACGAGTCCTCGACGCGAACCGGCTGGCGCTTCAGCCATTGATCGACTGCCGTGCTGTCCAGCGCGAAGTGCGCAGCGCGATGGCTTCCTGCATGCGTGAGGACAAGACCGTATGCGCCAGGCTGCGGCACCGAATCGAATGACACGCCCGTCACGCCGATCGAGAATCCGAACACGCCTTCGAGCGCGCTCAGCCAGTCCTCGAAGGCTTCCTCGATCAACAGCGCGGCCCGCTCTCCTGCCTGCGCCAGCGATTGCCGGGCCAGGTCGGGAAACAGCGCCTGCGCATCGCAATCGAGCGTGAGCGGCGCGCCCATCGCGTGTGCATGAAGCCGCAACGGATAACTCGCTCGACAGGGTTCGAATTGCAGCGTGAACGTACGCTTGCCGACGCTGATGGGATAAGCCATGCCGAAGTGCAGCGCGGCAATGTTGTGCCGCTCCGCATGGATGAGCGAGATCCGCTCCATGTCTTGCCATGGACTCATTTGATCTCTCCGCCATACTGCACTTCACAAGTCCGTGCGAGAACGTCGATCACGTCGCGCAAGCCGCTCTCGACCACCGCAAACTTCTTCGCTGACTCGCCGTCGATGTAGCGGTACTCGTCCAGCACTGCGGCGATCGCGTCTCTCATGCCGCGCTCCAGCGCGCGCAGTTGCGGCGTCAGGCTGCCGTCGATCACGCCGCGCTCGGTTTCGATGACGAGCGAATGCGGCGGCAAGCCGGCGTCGGCCAGCACCACGAAAAGCGGGACGTCGAGTTCGTGTTCGAGCGCGCTGACGATGCGCTGTGTCTCTTCGCAATCGTCCGCCGATACCCGCACCGACAGCACCTGTTGCGTACGCGACGCACCAATGCAGCGCCGCAGCCGGTTGCGCAGCAACATGCCGGCAGGAAGCTCGCCGACTAGCTCGACGATCGCTTCAAGTGCGACACCCGCGAGACGCTCTTCCAGACAGCGGGATGCGAACGATGCGGCTGCCGACGGCGCAACGAATTCGTGCAGTGCGGCCCGGCGCCCTGCGTCATATCCGCGACGCCACGCCCGGCGCTTCAACGCACGCGCGCGCTGCGCGAGACAGGCGCTCGCGTATTCGGCGTCCCGCGCGCGGGACGCTTCGACTTCGCGCAAACCCTCAAGTTCGCACAGGTCAGCGGACGACACATAGCCGTCCGACTCCACGCGCCACTCGCCCTTCCGGCAGATCAACATGCTTTGCCTCCTGCGAGTGCGTACGCGGCATCGAGCACATCGCCGGCGTTCTGGACGCTCATGCCGCTGACCCGAAATAGCGCCGCGCGTTGCGCGACGGCGCACGGCAGGCGCAATTCCGTCAGCACGTGCAGCGCCGGGTCGCCCAACGCGTGCAGCGCGAGCCGCAGGCCGGCCGCCGTCATGTCGGAGCGATCGAACACATTGAGCATCACCCCCAGGTCCGCGTCCTCGTATTCGCCGCGCGAATCACGTTGAATTGCGCTCAGCACGCCCGGCGCAATGACGGCGGCGAACGTCCCGTGCGCCGCTCCGCTGATCACCCTGCGCAGCGAACGCGCATGGGCAAGCGCTGCGGCCACGCGTAAGACTTTCGCGCATGCCGGACGCGGCAAGGCGGCGACCCATGGCTCAGGTGGGATCGCGTGCATGACGATCAATTGAGGAAAGCGCATGAGCAGACGGGCGTTCGCATCGGCCTGAGCCCGCTCGGTGAGCGCGGGTACGCCGCGCGGCAGCCAGCTGTGGTGCGCCCACTTCGACAGCGCAAGAACGGGGACGCGGCTCATGATGCACCTCCGCCGTCGGAAGGGCCCGGCTGTTCGTCAGCACGCGCCTCGGCCGCCTTCTTGAGCTTGCGGCGCCGGTAGAAGGTCGGCGTGAACGAGGAGATGCCCTTGTTCCATACCCACGCGGATATGATCAGCAACATCGCCATCACGGTCAGGGCGATCAGCGTCAACGTGCTGTCGTGGCGCGCTGCGTCACCGGGCGCGGCGACGTATGAACCGCTGTCGCTGCCCGCGTCGCGTGATTCGACAACTGGCGTGACGGGAATGAATGTCAGGTACACATGGTCGGGCGTCAGACCTTCGACGCTGCCCGCGACGAGGCCGCGAATCTTGTCCCTCATGTATTCGAGGTTGTAGTCGCTGCGATAGCGCAGCATCACCGACGCCGACGGTGGCGTGACCTGCCGCATCAGCGGATCACGCTCCGGCTGCACGATGTGCACGCGCGCCACCAATACTCCGTCGATCTTTTCGAGCGTTTCCGATAGCTCCTGCGTCAAGCCGTACACATAACGCACCCGGTCTTCGTCGGGATTCGAAATCAGCCCCTGCCGGCTGAACAGATCGCCGAGATTCGCATGACTGCCGTGAGGCAGTGCATATTCGCGCGTGATCTCGGTTGCGGTGACGATGTCATCGCTTTCGACAGACACGTTCCACGTCTTGTCGGTGTTGCGTTCCTTGGCCCCCTCGATGCCGTGCTGACTCAGCACGGCAATGATCTGGTTGGCCTGGTCCTCTTCCAGGCCCTCGAACAATGATGATTTGCAGCCGACGAGGAATAGTAGCGGCAGCAGGATCAGTGCGCGGCGCATCAGTTCCTCTGTGTAAGCGTGTTGAGTGCCTGGTCGAATTTTTCCGCGACGTTTTTCGCCATCGCGGCGGTTTCCTGCATGTGATCGAGGTCTCTTTGCAGATCAAGAAGACTGAGCAGCCTCGCCGTCGAGGACCGGCTTCTCGCATACGCGTTTTGATCGCTTGCGATACGCTTGTCCTGACTGTTGCAGATTTCTTCCGCACGATCGAGCATCTGGCTGACGAGCGAATCCCCGGCATTGCCAAACGGGTTATCGGGCGATCGAAGTTGTCTCGGGTCCGAAACGGAATCCGGCGGAAACAGGTTCATCACCACGGGTTGCAATTGCATGTCGTTGCCTCTCTTCAACGATGGATTGATTTGAGGCGCCGTAAACACAGCGCCTCTTTCACATGATTACTTCATGTTCTGCAGCACGGACATGCGGTCCTGGTGCTTTCTCGCTTGCTCATTGCTTGCTTTCGTGATTGCCTCCGAAGTAGCGTCTTGAGCCTTTTGATCGTTTAGATCGCCGCCGACTTGAGCGTTGGGAGCACTGCCGGTGTACGGCGACTGCGTTACAGGACTGATCGTACTCATGATTAAGACTCCAAATTAAAATATCAACGCGTGTTATGTTTCCACAACTAATTGCACACCGAGTCACGCGCAAACACCCGGCGAGCAAAACCTGTCCTGACGCTCAGCTACATTTGCTGCTGGCCTTTCCGCCCTTGGCGGAGAACTCGTATGCCGTTCCGTCGTCATTGTGCATGATCGTCACCGTGCAACCCGAGATGCTCGTGATCCTGCCGAGCTGCAGCTGTGCGCCGCTGAAATAGCGCACGCCTTTGTTATCGACGAGCCAAGCCCCATGCGCCGAACGCCCGAGGTTCATGCCGATGGCTTCGAGCGGCGCGCGCACGGAACCGTTATCCGCGACATGGCCCGCGAATCTCAGGTCTCGTAGACCGTTGATCGATTCGCGCGCAAGGCGTGCAACACGCCTGTAGTCCCATGACTCCGGCAGAACGTAGGCATCTTCGTCCGGCGGAACGATCGTGAACGAACCAGGCGCGCCCGGCTCGATCCGCGCGTCGCGGTAGTACTTCTGCAGAAAGTCCGCAAGCTGCTCCTTCAACTGATCGACTGCGATCACGCGTATCACGGGTGCACGCGTATCGCGGCGGGCAGTCGCGATCAATGACGCAAGATCCGGCGAACCCGGCACATAGCCTTCGTAGACGTATGCATGCGTCTTCGGATCTTCATGCACGGTCACAAAGCGGAATGCACCGTCGAGGCGCGGCGGCTTGCGCTCGACGTCGTGCGGACCGTAGATCCCATATATCGCCCCTGCTCCCGCCGACGTCGTCAACAGCAGCAGCGCCAGCTTCGTGCCGCGCGAGGCCAGCGCCCAACGCTTCGCGACATACGCAAGCGGCGCATGTGCCATCAACCACGCAAGCTCGGCGTGGCGCACCGCATCCGGCGTGAGCAAATCGCGTCCGCTGAACTGCAATTGCGCATCGCCCAGCGTGAAGGACGCACCGCGTCTCAACACCGTGGCCTTTCCCGGTGCCAATGGATAGCCGAATACCGACACACCGTCATGAAGCGCAGTCAGCTTCAGCACGTTGCCGCTCAGCCGAATGGTCGCGTGATGAGGCGCGATGCCGTTGTCGACGAGCACGAGATTCGCAGCCTCCGCGCTGCCGATCGTCAAATCGTGGCCGTCGGACAGCAGCACGCTGGCGCCGGAGTGAATGCCGACCGTAACGGCAATGATTCCGCCTGTGCTCATCGAATCTGCCCCTTCGTCGCGGTCGCGCCGGGTGGCAGGCCGGGAGGAAGCGGGGGAAGCAGAGGAAGCGCACCCGTCCACGCCGGCACGCTTGCCGCGCGCTCCCGCATTGGCGCGCGCGCAGTCGCGTCGCTACGGACCAACTCGGGTGACGGCTGCGCAGGCGCCGAAGACAAAGGCGCGCTCGCGGCGGCTGGCTGCGCGGCCTTGTTCGTCATCGGTTTAATGCGCGGGGTAATCAGGATGAGCCGTTCAACACGCTCGACCCGCGTCTGCTTGTCGCGAAACAATGCGCCCATGTACGGCAGATCCCCCAGTACGGGCACTTGCGAGGTGGACGTTTCGCTGTGTTCATATTGGTATCCGCCGAGGAGCAGGCTCTCCCCGTCCGCGATGACGGCCTGCGTCATGATCGAATGGTTATTGACCTTGGGAATGCCATCGACAGAGAGCGATGAATCGAATGCGCCATCGTCGATCTGCACGCTCAGAAGAACGTTCTTCGCGCCATCCGGCATGGACTCCACAGTAGGCGTGACCTTCAGCGTCAGCCCCGTATCGACGTTGTAGAGGTCTACGTCCTGATTGCCTGCGACTCGCACGTACACGGAGTTGCGCGAGGACAGAACCGCCTCCGAGTTGTTCAACGTCAGCACCTGGGGCCGCGACAGGATACGCGCCTTGCCGCTCGTTTCCAGCGCGTGAATCCTCGCGAACAGATAGTTCGCCGAACTGCCGATCATCGTGGCCAGATTCACGCCCGCCAGCACAGGTACCAGCGACGCGTTCATCGCCGCGTAACCGGCACCCCAATCGCTTTTCGTTCCGCCGCCCCAGCGTATGCCTAGCTCGCTTGCAGCATCCGTAGACACATCGATGATGACGGCCGTGATCTCGACGAGATCTTCCGGCTTGTCGAGCATTGCGATCGTGCGCTCGTAGCTCGGCATCATCGACGGCACGTCATAGATCACGACCGAATTCGTGCGCGCATCGGCCACGATGTTGCGCCGCATCGGCGTCGCATCGGTGCGAATCGCTTCGGCGTCCGGCAATGGCGCGTCGATCGCGGGCGCCGTATCGGCCAGGCCCAGTCCGCGCAGGCCCGGCAGCGGCGGCGGCCCGCCGCGCGCGACGCGCGGCTGGTTGCGCAATCTCGCGGGCGCCTCCCGGGCCGGCACGGAAACGGGGACATCGGCCATCAGCTTGCGCAACAGCGACGCCACGCCCGGCACGATTTGCTGCCGGTTGCCGGAGGTGTATGTGATGTCCTGTGCCTGCGCATAGTGAAGTGGAAAGACGCGTATCTGCGTCTCGTCGACGGCAGGGCTGACGGTGGTCTGCTGCTGCGCCTGCGCAACGGCATCGGCAATCGCATCGACGAATTCCGACGGGCCGGACGCGACGGCCGTGGTATCCGAATACCGAACGGGCAAATGGCTGTCGTCGAGGTCGAGGCTCGACAGCAAGCCGGCCACGGCTTCGCGTGTCATCGGAGCAAACGGGATCGTCCGGCGTCGGATATCCGACGCGGACGAGACATGAATCACATGACCATCGAAGTACCAGGCGAGTCCGTACGCTTCGATCAGTCTCGCGAACACGCGCGCAGGCGGTTCGTCGAACGCGCCGTTGACAGGGTCCTTCAGGCCGCGCGCGACTTTCACCTGAAGACCACCTGCGCTCGCCACCTCTCTCAACACATCGGGCAGCGGCGTATCCCGTGCGAAGTAATGCATCACCTCCGCGCGCCAGACCGGTTCGACAGCACTGCCCGACGATGCGTGCAACACGATTCCGGCAACCACGGCGCGACGTATGCCTGCGGCGGCTACATATCGCCTTGCACGCCTTCTTTCGCTTTTCGCGCGTACGTCACGCCGCGTCATGAACATATGATTTTCCTCGTAGACCTGTCGAATGCGACTTGACGAGAATTTATCTTCGCCCGCGTTTGCCAGGTCATACGGATATACCACCGCGACAGGTATGAGTCGGCGAGCATTGCAAGCATGATTTCTGGATGGAGGCGAACACAACATTCGATATTCCTAACGATATGGAATACCTTGAAGTTTCACGAAAAAGAAATTCCCTGTTCTCCACTTTGACTGGAGCATAGGGATGTCAAAGAAATTGTGAGAGTCAAATGGCAAGTACAACGTATTGCAGCTTCAACGCTGATCTTCTGAAACCAAGGCAGCGGTCAGTTCGCGTGAACGGTCTCGCGACGTGTCTCAGGCTGGAAGAAATCTACTGGTCGATCATTGAGGAACTTGCCCGTGAAAAATCGCTGACTGTCGGCAAGTTGATATCACGATGGGCGATGGAAATGGATCTTGCACACGAGTACGTGTGGAACTTCACTGGCTACGTACGCGTGATCTGCGTCGTGCAACTTATCAAGCGAGTAGGCTCATCAGCACACCTGATGGATTTCAACAGATCACCTTCATCGCCTAAAAAACGGAACGTTCGATAGCGCCTCGCGCTCAACGCACGCATTCACTCTTCGGGAGGTTCCATGTAAAGAATTGTCACTACTCTCCAGCATGGCGGACACTTCATGTGTCCATCGCAACATTCGCCCTTCGTGAATGGGCTCACATCAAGGAAACAAACATGTCAGTTAGCATTTCGAACTCAACCGCCACGCAAACCTCCGTCATTGGCGGCCACAATCATTCTTCCCCGTCGACTGATGGGTTTGCAGGCAATGCTTCTCAAGCGTCCAATCAATCGCCGCAGATGTTTTCGCCGGATTCTGGCGGCGGCGGCACGCAATCGGCAGGTGGCGGCGGCAATCTGCTCAGTGACCTGATGAACCTGCTCAAAGATCTGATGAGCCTCGCGAGCCAGGCCATGGGAATGGGGGCAGGCGCAGGCGGCATGATGGGCTAACGCGCATCTGTTGCCAGTGTGACGGCCGCCGCGGCGAACATATCGCTGGGGAATACCCGGTATCTGTTATCTGGACTTGCGGCGGCCGCCAGAAACATGCAGTACCGACGGGGGCACCTCGCCCCTGCCGCGCACCGACGAAAGGGATAGACTGGCTTTGGCATTCACGGGCACCTATGTCACCGAGACAACGCTGTAGCGAGGCGATGTCGAAGTTGCCTGGAATACCGTTGAAAGACGATAACTCCACCCTTCCCGCCGTGGACCGCAATGATTGAACAGATCAGATTTCCGGCGCAGTCGCGTTCACCATCACAGGAGAGTCACATGACCATCAAGTACGCGTTGTTCGCACGTTTCGAAGCGAAGCCCGGCAAAGAAGCGGAAGTCGAAGCGTTCCTGCAGAATGGGCTCGAACTGGCGAACCAGGAAACCACGACGCCGATCTGGTTCGCGCTGAAGATCGCCGAGCACACTTACGGCGTGTTCGATGCATTCCCCGACGAGGCCGGCCGCCAGGCGCATCTCGACGGCCCGATCGCCAAGGCGCTGATGGGCGTCGCCAACGATCTGTTCACGGGGCCGCCGCAAATCGGCCGCATCGACGTACTCGGCATGAAGAACACGCTCGGCTGACGGCGCGCCCGGCGCAGGCGCGCAATCCGTCTGCGCCAGCGGCGGCGCTCGCCGGCGCTCGCGGCCAGCCGGCATGAAACCATGCATGAATCAACACGAAGCCGACGCGAGACCGTGTATAACTACTATCCGCTAAAGGAGACCTCACCTCATGTCCATTCGTATCGTTCAGCTCGGATCGGACCGTGCGCCCGACGAGGGCGTGCGCATCGGCACGGTGCGGCGGCCGCCGCGCGGCGTGCCGAAGGCCGAGTTCGGCAGCCGCAACTACTACGACGTCTGGCTGCCGATCCTGTCGCCGACGCCGGAACTCGTCACTCAGGCGCTGGCCGCGACGACCGATGCCGAATGGCACACGTTCGTGCGCAAGTTCCGCTCGGAGATGAACAACGGCGATGCATCGAAGGTGCTCGACACGCTCGCCGCGTTGTCGCAGACGGCAAATTTTTCGGTCGGCTGCTACTGCGAGGACGAGAACCGCTGCCACCGCAGCGTGCTGCGCCAACTGCTCGCCGACCGGGGCGCAAAGCTCGCATAGTGCCCGCCTCCGCGCGGTGCGCATCGCGCGCTCACGCAATCGCGCCGCGTCTATCGACGAGCATTGTCGAGCCCGTCGCGCAAGTCGTCGTCGGGAGATAGACGATCGCGTTCGCGACGTGTCCCGGCTGGCCGACGCGCTTCGCCGGCAAACGGTTCGCTGCGCCTTCGAACATGGCGTCGCGGACATCGCCGGAGAGCTTCGACCACAATGGCGTCGCGATCAGCCCCGGCTACACCATGCTCACCCCGCACGGGCGACAGTTCGAGCGGAAGGCCGCGCGCAAGCGCTTCGAGTGCGGCGTTGATCGCGCGTTGCAGCACCGACGTCCTGCTCGGACGCGCGGCGAGAAAGCCCGATACGAACGTCAGCGATCCGCCTTCCGCGATCTTCGCGGCGCGCGCGATGCGGTCGTCATCTGCGCGCCGGGCGCGGCGAAAGGCGTGGCAGCCGCCGCGCCGATGGCCGAGCGGCCGCCGACGATCCGCACGCGCGTGGCTTGAGGCGAGTTCGTGAAGGGATCTCCCGCTGAATAGGGTCGATGAAAACAGGTCGACGCAACGGGATTGATCAAATCCACATCGCATCGCGACGACGCCAGTCTATCGCCCGAACGTCCCTATGCTAGTCTTCGCGCTACGGAAGAAATGCCGCTTCAAGATTGCCGAATCCTTGCTTTTTTGAAAAGAATGAACTCCATCCGCAGCGACAGCCTGCCTGCGCTGATTGCGTTCTCCCGTGTGGTATCGGCGGGCCGTCTGTCGGCGGCTGCGCGGGAAATGGACCTGCCGCTCTCCGTGGTCAGCAAGCGGCTCGCGCAGCTTGAGAAAAGCGTCGGCGTGCGGCTGATCCAGCGCACCACGCGCCGTCAGACGCTCACCGAAGAAGGCGCGCTGTTTCATGCGCGCGTCGTGCGCATCCTCGACGAAATCGAGCAGGCGGAAGAACTGCTGTCGCAGCGCCGCCATGAAGTCAGCGGGCTGCTGCGCGTGGCGGCGCCAGGCCAGCTCGGGCGCCAGAAGATCGCGCCACTGGTCGCCCGTTTTCAGCGGCTACATCCGCAGATCGACGTGCAACTGGAATTGACGGATGCCGTCGTCGATCTCGTCGAAAGCGGTTTCGATCTCGCGATCCGCTTCGGCAGTCTCGCGGATTCATCGCTGATCGCCCGCACGCTCGCGCCGAACTTCCGCGTGCTGCGCGCGTCGCCCGCCTATCTGGAGCAGCACGGCGTGCCGCGGCATCCGCGCGATCTCGCCTCGCACCGCTGCATCCTGATCCGCGACCAGCGGCGCGCGGAATGGCGCTTCGAAGGCGACGAAAGCATCGCGGTGCGCGTGGACGGCGCGATCGTCACGAACGACGGAGAAGCCGCGCATCTGCTCGCGCTCGCCGATGCGGGCATCGCCGTGAAGTCGATCTGGGATGTCGGCAACGACATTCTCAACGGCAGGCTGCGCCGCGTGCTGCCGCATCACTGTATGTCGGCGGCGCCGGTGCACGCGATCTATCCGCATAGCCAGCATCTCGCGGCGCGTGCGCGTGTTCGTCGATCATCTGCGCGAGCGTCTGGCGCAGGGACGCGTTGTAGCGCGGTCGTCGTGCTTTTGTAGCGGCGCGATCCGGCCGCGATCTAACGGCTTGCGCATGGGACCACCCGGCGCATATGTTGCAAAGTCCCGAGTTGAAGCGGATTTCCAGCGCCTTTTGCGATAATGAACTGCCATGTGATCGTGTAGTTTGCTCATAGCATCGGCATGGACCGTCGGGACATTCGACCACCCGCACGCCACTCACAATTTCACCGGATAAGTCATCGACAATGGCCACAGCGACGTCCCGCACAAGCGACACCGATCTGCCCGACCCGAAGCGCGGCGCCCGCCTGTCGCTCGGCAGGCGGATCGTGCTGAGCTTCGGCGTGCTATTCGTGCTGATGCTCGCGATGGCCGCCATCTCGTACACGTGGCTGCGCGTGATGGACGACGAGGCGCTCAGCATGGGCCGCGACTCGGTGCCCGGCCTCTATCTCGCGACCACGCTGCGCGCGACGGCAAACAGCGGCTACTCGACGCTCGAACGCGCGCTCTTCGTCGATAGCGACGAAGACGCGACCAAGCGCGATCTCGACCGCCTGCCGCAGATCATGCGGCAGTTCGATCAGGTGTCGGCCGAATACCAGGCGACGCTCTTTCGCAACCAGGACCGCGCGCACTTTCGCGACTTCAAGGCCGCGTGGGACCAGTACCTTCCGCAGCAGCACGAAGCGATGCGCCTTGCCGCGACGTCGAAACCCGATGCGCAGGCCGCGTTCATCAAGCTCGCGCCCGCGTGGGACAACGTATTGCGCACGGCGAACGAACTCGTGACCGAGAACCGCGGACAAGCCGACGATTCCGCGAAAGCGATCCGCGATTCGGTGACGAGCATGGAGATCACGCTCGCGACGGCGCTCGGCGTGACGCTGCTCGTCGCGCTCGTGACGGGTTATTCGCTGTATCGGGCGATCACAGTGCCGATGTCGAGTGTCGTCGAAGTGCACAACGTGATGCGCACGGGCAATCTCACGCAGCGGCTCAAGCTCGGACGCCGCGATGAATTCGGCGCGCTCGAAGATGGCTTCAACCGGATGGCCGAGGAACTGAACAGCCTCGTCGCGCAGGCGCAGAGATCGTCGCTGCAGGTGACGACTTCCGTCGCCGAGATCGCGGCGACGTCGAAGGAGCAGCACGCGACGGCTAGCGAGACGGCCGCGACCACGGTTGGGATCGGCGCGGCCTCGCGGGAAATCGCCGTGGCCTCGCATGACCTGTTGCACGCGATGAACGAGTTATCGGTAATCACGGAGCAGTCGGCGGTGCGCGCCGGCAACAGCCAGAGCGGCCTCGCGCACATCGAAGCGACGATGCGCAGCATGATGAAAGCGGCGGACTCGCACAGCGCGAAGCTCGCGATCCTCAACGAAAAGGCGATCAACATCAACCACGTGGCCGCGGCGATCGCGAAGGTCACGGATCACGCCAACCTGCTGTCATTGAACGCGGCGACCGAAGCAGGAAAGGCCGGCGCACATGGCCAGGGCTTTGCCGTTGTCGCCATGGAAGCCCGGCGTCTCGCGGATCAGACGGCCGTCGCCAACCATGACGTTGAACCGGCGGTAAACGAGATCCAGTCGGCCGTAGCGGCGTGCGTGGCGGCCATGGACGAGTTCTCCGAAGAAGCGCGGCGCGGCATGCACGACATGCAGCAGATGAGCGGGCAACTATCTCAGATCATTCGCGACGCGCAGACGCTCGCGCCGCGATTCCATCACGTCAACGAAGGCATGCAGACCCAGGCCGCGAGCGTTGGGCAGATCGCGCAGTCGCTGTCGCAGCTGTCGGAGACAGTGCAGCAGACGGCGGAGTCGTTGCGCCAGTCGTCGCGGGCAATCGACGATCTGACGCTCGTCGCCAATCAACTGCGCACGGGCGTTTCTCGCTTCAAGATCGAAGGGTAACGGCGCCTGCGCTATCGACGGGACCCGAAAGCGCCCTAGCCCGGCTTGCCGTCCTCGCGCGGGCGCATCAGCGGCAGCGCATACGCGAGCGCGTAGATCACAAACGCCGCGATCCAGCACAGGCCCGCGCTCCAGATCCACACGTGATAGAGACCCGGCGCGACGAACGGACCGATGATCCGCAACGCCGAGCCCAGCGTGACGAGCGCATAGCTCGCGACGTCGCGCGTATCGGCGACGAGCGGCCTGCCCGTGTGGCCGCGCGCGGTGCGCGTGATCATCGCGATGATCGCGCCGCCGATCACGCCCGCCGTGAACGCATGCAACGCGACGGAATGCGGCACGAACCCGAGCGCACTCGCGCCGAGCAGCGCGAAGCCGACGGGCATCCACGCATAAGCGACGTGGAGGATCAACAGTATCGCGGGCCCACGCACCTTGTACGAGCGCCAGCCGATCAGGCGCGCGCAGTGAACCGCGCAGGCCGCGAACGCCAGCGCCGCGACAATGACGGGATGCACGGCGGCTGCGTCGGCGAACAGCGCGCCGAGCGTCAGCGGCGCGGAGATCGTTTCGACTGGTTTCCAGCGGCGCGTGACGAAACCAGGAATCGCGTTCGACGTGAACATCGGGATTACGCGCGCGCCGATCACGCTGACCAGCAGCACGACGATGCCCGCCGCCGCGTACAGGCAACGCAGCGCGAGATCGGGCCGGCCCGTCTGCACGAGGATGTGAAACGCGGCGTTGAGCGCGCCGAAAACCAGCAGCACGGGCACGAGAAAATAGTTGCGGCGGTTGCCCGCCTTCGTCAGCACGCGCAGCAGCACGCAGGCGACGGCGGGCAGAAACGCGCTGTCGACGATCGCGGCGGGCACGGCGGGCCCGCTCCACACCAGCACGCGCGCGCACAGCCACAACAGCGCAAGCGCGGCGAGCACGCGATGGCTCGTCGTCTGCATGCCCGTCCATGCGCGCACCGCCGTCAGCAGAAAGCCCGCGACAATCGACGCGGCGAATCCATACACCATTTCGTGCGCGTGCCAGCCGATCGGGTCGATCCTCAGCAGGTAGTTGCCGTTGACGGGCACGCCCGCGAGCATCAGCAGCCATACGGTCAGCGCAAGCGCAGCAAAGAAAGCGCCCGCCAGATAGAACGGCCGAAAGCCCAGGTCGAACAGTGCGAAGCGCCGCCCGGGCCGGTAGCGTTCGGGGAACGGGACGAAGGTTGAACGCGGTTCGACGATTTTCATGATTCGCTCGTTTCAGGCATCGGAAGAACGGCAAGCGGCGCTGCCGCTGCGCGGCTCTTGACGGGCTTACTCGCAGTGCTGACAGTCACGGCTTGTTATGGCCGCGTAAACCCTTACACACGATTCGTGCCAACAACTTAGATGTGGAAAAACAGCGACTTGTAGTATTTGCTAGTCGATTTGACAGAGTCGCCATGACTCAATGCGGAGTCCGACCGACTCATCACGCCGATTCCCGCTCCACCACGCTAAACCCTACATCGACGAACGCGGGCTCGTGCACGCCATTCAGCCGGTCGAGCAGAAAGCGCGCGGCGCTCACGCCGATGCGGGTGCCGTCGACGCGCACTGTCGTCAGTTGCGGCGACGTTTCCGACGCGAAGTCGAGATCGCCGAAGCCGCAGATCGCAAGCCGCGACGGCACGTCGAGGCCGAGGCGCTTCGCCGCGCCCAGCGCGCCGATCGCGAGCAGATCGGAGCCGCAGAACACGGCATCGACTTGCGGCGCGCGTTCGAGCAGTTGCGGCAGCGCCGCCTTGCCCGTCGCCAGCGAGCTCGGCGGCTCGACGATCACTTCGGCGACGTCCGTCATCCCCGCTTTCGCGAGCCGGTCGCGGAACCCGGCGCGGCGCGCGAGCGCGCGCGCATCGCTCGCCGACATCAGCGCGGGCCGCTTCACGCCGCGCGACAGAAACCGCTCCGCCACCGCTACGCCGATCTGGTAGTGCGAAAAGCCCACTAGCATGTCGATGGGCGTATCCGTCATGTCCCACGTCTCGACGACGGGAATGCCGACGTTGCGCAAGCGCTCGCGCAATGAATCCGTGTGCGCGACGCCCGTCAGCAGCACGCCTTCGGGACGGCGGCTCAGCACGGTATCGAGCAGGCTTTCTTCGTTCGTGTCGCTGTAGCCGCTCAGCGCGAGCAGCACTTCATACCCCGCGCGCGACATCGTCTCGCTGAACACCTGGATGGTCTCGGAGAACAGCGAGTGCGCGATGGTCGGCACGATGGCCGCGATCAGCCGCGAGCGCGCCGACGACAGGCCGCCCGCGAGCCGGTTCGGCACGTAGCCGAGTTTCTGCACGACCTGGCGCACGCGTTCGAGCGTTTCGGGCGCCACGGAAGCGGGATTGTTGAACGCGCGCGACACCGTGATCGGCGACACGCCCGCCTGCGCCGCGACATCCGTGATACGCACGCCCTTCGGCCCGCCGCGCGTGCGGCGCGCGGGCGCGGCGCTGTCCTTGAGCGCGATCGATGCGTCGTTTGGCTTGGCGGTCGACATGAATGTGTGCACCCGAAAATGTGGCGCGGCTATTGTAGCCAATGCCTCAAGGCGGCTTCACTCCGTCACGGGCGCGCTGCTCACGTTTTGCGCCGCATTGCCGCTACGTCGCAGAACGAAGCTCGTCACGACCGCGAAGATCAGCATGCAGGTGGCGGGAATCAGCATCGGCGCCTGCGTGCTGCCCGTCGTCTGCTTGACGAACGGCACGAGGTTCTGCGCGATGAAGCCGCCGATATTGCCGAGCGAATTGATCGCCGCGATGCCCGCCGCGGCGCGCGCGCCGAACAGGAACTTCGGCGGCAGCGTCCAGAAACACGGGATCAGCAGATACATGCACGGCGCGCCGAAGCACAGCGCGATGAAGCGCAGCGTGTTGGTCGGCATGAACACCGACGACAGGAAGAACACCATGCCAAGCAGCGCCGATGCGAGCATCGCGATGAGCGCGCGATTGCCCGCGCGCAGTTTCGACGGTAGCCATGCGAGCACGATCGTCGCCATCAGCCACGGAATGATGTTGAGAAAACCGTTCGTCGTGTTGCTGACGCCGAAGCCCTTCACGAGTGTCGGCAGCCAGTAGCTGACGCCGTACACGGAGATCGACAGCATCATGTAGTAGAGCGCCATGCCGATCACACGCGGCTCGGCGAGCACGCTCAGCAGCGATGCGTGGCGCGCGGCGTTCTTGCGGGCCTGCGCGCTTTCCGTTTCGAGCGTGCGCGTGAGCCATGCCTTCTCGTCGTCCGAGAGGAACGTCGCTTCACGCGGCGACGCGGGCAACAGAAACAGCACGACGAGCGTCAGCAGCACGGACGGAATGCCCGTGACGACGAACACGAGCTGCCAGCCTTGCAGGCCGAGGAAGCCGCCCTTGTCGAGCAGCCATCCGCAGATCGGCGCGCCGACCATGTTGCCGAGGCTGCTGCCGACCGTGAAATAGCCGAGCATGCGCACGCGATGCCGTTGCGGAAACCACAGCGTCAGGAAATAGATCACGCCCGGATAGAGCCCCGCCTCCGACGCACCCAGCAGAAAGCGCAGCACATAGAACATCGTCGCGTTCTTCGTGAACGCGAGCAGGATCGTCACGACGCCCCACGTGAACATGATGCGCGCCATCCACTTCGGCGCGCCGTACTTGTGAAGCATGACATTGCTCGGCACCTCGAAGATCAGGTAGCCGATGAAGAACAGCGATGCGCCGAGTCCGTACGCCACTTCGGAAAGCCCGAGGCTGCCCAGCATCTGCAGCTTCGCGAAGCTGATGTTCGAGCGGTCGATATACGCGACCAGATACAGGAGGCCGAGCAACGGCATGAGCCGCAGCCCGAGCCGGTTGATGAGGCGCGATTCGTCGATCGCTGAAGTGACGGTGTTCACGGTGTCTCCCGGGCCCGCTGCCTGCGCGCGGACCTCGCTCGCTGTTCAGGTTGTGTTCGTGACGGATGGCGCTTTGCTTCGTTACTTCTGTGCTTCGCGCCACGCGTCGTACGCGGCAAGCGTTTCGTCGTTCGGCGGATAGTTGCCGCGCAGCGGATTGCCTTGCGCGATGCGCCCGGTGATGAACGCTTCGAGCCGTTCCTGCTCGATCGAATCGCGCGCGACCTCTTCGGCCATTTCGCGCGGCACGATCACCACGCCATCGACATCCGCGACGACGATATCGCCCGGATACACGGGCACGCCGCCACATGCGATCGGCACGTTCATGTCGACGGCGTGATGCTTCGCGAGATTCAGCGGCGCGCTCGCGCCCGCGCACCAGATGGGCAGGCCGAGTTCCGAAATCGAGCCGCTGTCGCGCACGGGACCGTCGGACACCATGCCCGCGACGCCGCGCTTCGCGAGCCGCAACGCGAGAATCGAGCCGACGGATGCGACGGAACGCTCGCCGCGGCAGTCCTGGACGAGAACGCTGCCGGGCGGCGCCGTCTCGACGGCCTTGCGCTGCGGATGATCCGGGTTCTGGAACACGCCGACATGATCGAGGTCCTCGCGCGCCGGAATATTGCGCAGCGTGAACGCGGGGCCGACGAGATTCGGCGCGCCGGGCGCGGGCTTCGCGAGCGGCGCGACGCCTTGCAGGAACACGTTGCGCAGTCCGCGCTTGAAGAGTTGCGTGGTGAGCGTCGCCGTGCTGACGTGGCGAAGTTGTTCGAGCGCCTCGGCGCTCACGGTCTGCTGTTCGGATGCGGTCATTTTCAGTCGCTTATGACGTAGTGTGCGTTAATGGATTTCCGGCTCGTCGCGGTTCACTTCCGGCGACGCCGCGAGTTTTTCTTCGAGGAAGTCGAAGTCGCAACCCTTGTTCGCCTGCGTGACGTGCAGTTGATGCATCACGCCGAAGCCGCGCTCGAACGGACGCTTCGGCGGCGTCCACGCCTGCCTGCGCTTCGCCAGTTCTGCATCGCTGACATCGACATGCAGGCGCCGCGCGGCCACATCGAGTTCGATGATGTCGCCGTCTTTCACGAGCGCGAGCGGTCCGCCGACGAACGATTCGGGCGCAACGTGCAGCACGCACGCGCCGTAGCTGGTGCCGCTCATCCGTGCATCGGAGATGCGCACCATGTCGCGCACGCCCTCTTTCAACAGCTTCTGCGGAATCGGCAACTGGCCCCATTCGGGCATGCCCGGCGCGCCGACGGGACCCGCATGCTGAAGCACGATCACCGAGTCGGCCGTCACGTCGAGTTCGTCGCTGTCGATGCGCGCGGCCATGTCGTTGTAGTCCTTGAACACGACGGCGGGGCCACGGTGCTTCAGCAAATGCTGCTCCATCGCGGCGGGCTTGATCACGGCGCCATCGGGCGCGAGATTGCCCGTCAGCACGGCGAGACCGTCGCGCTCGACGAGGGGATTGCCGCGCTTGCGAATCACGTCGTCATTGAAGATCTCCGCGCCCGCGATGTTCTCGCCGAGCGTCTTGCCGTTGACGGTCATCTGCATGCCGTCGATCAGCTCGCCCAGCTCGACGAGCAATGCGCGCAGGCCGCCGGCGTAGTAGAAGTCCTCCATCAGATACTGGCCGGCGGGACGAATGTTGCCGAGCACGGGCGTCACGCGCGCGAGCTCGTCGAAGCGCGCGGTCGTCAGATCGATGCCCGCGCGGCGCGCGACGGCCACGAGGTGCACGATCGCGTTCGTCGAACCCGACATTGCGAGCACCGTCGTGACGGCGTTATCGAAGGACTTCGCGGTGAGAATGTCCGACGGCTTCTGGTCGGTCCACACCATCTCGACAATGCGCTGGCCCGTCAGCGACGCGTACTGCGCGTGCCGCGAATCCGCTGCGGGAATCGACGAGAAGCCCGGCAGCGTGAGGCCGAGCGCTTCCGTCGCGCTCGTCATCGTCGATGCCGTGCCCATCGTCATGCAGTGGCCCGGCGAGCGCGCGATGCCGCTCTCGATGCCCTTCCATTCGTCCTCGGTGATCTTGCCCGCGCGCAGTTCGGCCCAGTACTTCCACGTGTCCGAGCCGCTGCCGAGCGTGCGGCCGTTCCAGTTGCCGCGCAGCATCGGACCGGCGGGCAGATAGATCGCGGGCAGGTCGATGCTGATCGCGCCCATCAGCAGGCCGGGCGTGGTCTTGTCGCAGCCGCCCATCAGCACGCAGCCGTCGAACGGATACGACTTGAGCAGTTCTTCCGTCTCCATCGCGAGGAAGTTGCGGTAGAGCATCGTGGTCGGCTTCTGGAACGGCTCGGCGAGCGTCATCACGGGCATCTCGACGGGAAAGCCGCCCGCCTGCCAGATGCCGCGCTTCACTTCCTCGACGCGCTGCTTGAAGTGTGTGTGGCACGAGTTGATCTCGCTCCACGTGTTGACGACGGCGATCACCGGCTTGCCCATGTAATCGGACGCGTGATAGCCCATCTGCGCGGTGCGCGAGCGATGGCCGAACGAACGAAGATCATTGACGCCGTACCAGCGGTAGCTGCGCAACTCTTCCGGCTTCTTGCGATTCGAGGACAAATGAGTCTCCTTGGTAGCGCTATCATTTCCGCTCGAAGCAAAGCGGGCGGACGCGACGGGCGTTCTTTCTGTGCGGATCGATGACGATGGGATGAACGGATGGTAGCGTTATCATCCAAGGCAGTCCGCCAGGGATTACACGTAGAAGCGGCCTGGATAGTGCGTCTGCGCGCGGAAAAGCCGCGAGCCGCGAGCAACGAGCCGCGCGAACGCGCGATATACGGCGCGAACGCGCAGCGTGTTGCGTTGCGCGTCAGACTTCCTTCGTGTCGAACACGAGCAGTTCGACGCCGGCCTGCGCGAAGTTCTGCAGGTCGGCGGTGGTCGCGGCCGCTTCGGGCGTGGTCATCGCCTGTTGCAGCGCGTCGAAGCTGTCGAAGCTGAGGATGGCGGCGAGCGCGTACGGCGATTCGCCTTTCGCGCTCGCGACGGGCCCCACGCTCACTTCATAGCGGCGCAGGCCCGGAATGGTCTTGGCGAGTGGTACGTGTTTCTCGAAGTAATGGGCGTCGAATGCGTTGCGGTCTGCGGGTACGTTGTACAGCGCGACGAGCTTTGCCATGTCATGCCTCCTGAAACGGGCGTCCAGCGTGCAGTGACGTTCCTCTCGAACGGCTCATGATTTTACGCCCGGCCTGTGCGATCCCTTTGTGAAGGGATCGCGTTTTCGAGTGCCGCGGTCCATGTGCGCCACGCTCCGCGCACTCAGCGCGGCATGCGGCGCCGGAACCCCCACCAGCCCGCGAGCAAGGTGAAGCTGACGACGAGCAGCACCATCATCCAGAAGCCGTGCTTGTTCTCCGCGAGCGGAATGCCGCCGACGTTCATCCCGAACAGCCCGGCGATGATATTGATGGGCAGCGCGAGCACCGTGACGATGGTCAGCGTGAACAGCGTGCGGTTGGTCTGCTCGTTCAGGCGCGCGGCGATTTCTTCCTGCAGCAGCTTGATACGCTCAGCGAGGCCGGACAGATCGCCGAGCACCAGCGAGAACTCTTCCGTCGAATCGCGCAGGCTCTGGACATCGGCGGGCGACAGCCAGGCGGGCGGCCGGACTAGCAGGCGAAAGATCGAGCCGGGCTCCGGCGCGAGCAGCCGTTGCAGACGCACGAGCACGCGGCGCATCGCGCCGAGATCGCGGCGGCTCTCGTACGCGCGCAGCGACAGGAAGTGATCTTCGATGCGGTCCACTTCGATGCTCGTTCTGCGCACGATCTCGACGAGCAGATCGGCCTGATCGCGCAGCAGGTGGATCAGCAGTTCGGCCGCCGTATCGAAGCTCTCGCCGTTGCGCACGGACGCGCGCAGCCGGTCGACGGAGCGCAGCTGCTTCAGGCGCGCCGTGACCATGATGCGCTCGTGTGTGTAGACCCAGAGCGTCGAGATGTCGGAAGACGTCTGCTCGAAGTCGTACATCACGTCGTTGACGACGGCGAGCAGCGCGCCGTACTGATGCTCGATGCGCGTCGAGTGCGAGCCTTCACGAAACGCTTCGAAAAAGCTTTCGGGCAGGTCGAGATGCGTGCGCATCCAGCGTTCGCTCGATACATGCGCGAGATTGAAATGGAGCCACAGGAACTCGCCCGAATTGGCATTGTCCGTCGCCTTCGCCACCTCGTCGAGCCATTCGGCGGCGGAGTCGGCATCGAGAGCAATGCCGGGCTTGTCGGGAGCAAAACGAAAGCCGCAGACAAGGCCGGAGCGGTCGGCCCCATACGTGGCGGGCGCCAGGTTCAGGTTCATGTGCGTTTCGAGGGTGGGGTCCACGAAAGCGCCATTCTGACATGAGCTTGCGGCACTCGCGTTACGTGACAGCCGCTTGACAGCCGCTTGATGGCTGCTTGACGGCTCTGCTTGACGGCTCTGCTTGACGGCTCTGCTTGACGGCCGCTCGACGGCTTTTTGACGGGAGAAAAAGGGCAGCGTGCCAATGGTGCGCGCCATCGCAACGACACATCATGAAACGAGCCGTCCGCGTCGCACGCGGACGGCCATGCTCAGTCGATCACGCGTTGAAGCCGCCGTCGATCGTGAGGCTCGAGCCCGTTACGAAGCTCGCTTCCGGGCTCGCGACATACGCGACCATGCCCGCGATTTCCTCGGGACGCGCATGACGGCCAATCGCCATCAGGCCATGCAGCGAAGCGGCGAACTCGCTGGACTCGGGGTTCATGTCGGTATCGGTCGGACCGGGCTGCACGTTGTTGACGGTGATGCCCTTCGGTCCCAGATCGCGCGCGAGACCTTGCACGAGACCTTGCAGCGCCGACTTGCTCATCGCGTACGCGGCGCCGCCCGCGAACGGGATGCGCTCGGCGTTGCAACTGCCGATGTTGATGATCCGCCCGCCCTGCCCCATGTGCGCCAGCACGGCCTTCGACGCGACGAACACAGCGCGCACGTTCACCTGCAAGGTCGCATCGAAATCCTCGAGCGAGAACGTGTCGATCGTGCCGAGACGCAGCACGCCCGCGTTGTTGACGAGAATGTCGATCTTGCCGAGCCGGCGCGCCGTCTCGTTGATCGCATTGGTCAGCGAAGCGGGGTCCGCGACATCGGCCTTGACGGCAACCGCGCGGCCGCCCGCATTCTCTACGCTCGCGACGAGATCGTTCGCGCCCGCGGCCGAGCTGTGATACGTGAAAGCCACCGTCGCGCCCTCGCTGGCGAGCCGGCGTACCACGGCCGCGCCGATGCCGCGCGCGCCGCCCGTGACGAAAGCGACCTTGCCTTGCAGATTCGTGCTCATCCTGTGTGCTCCAGGTGATGTTGAGGTGAGTTGAGTATGGCAAGCGGATTCGTGCACCGGTAGGATCGAATCCGGACTAACAGTTTCAACCACAGGTATAAGCCGACATCGCGATGGAAGCGCTCAATCTCATCGAATCGTTCATCCAGACGGCCGAAACGGGCAGCTTTTCGGCGGCGGCGCGGCGCCTGGGACTCACGCCCGCCGCCGTCAGCAAGAACATCGCGCGGCTCGAAGCGCATCTGGGCGTGCGGCTCTTTCATCGCAGCACCCGCAAGCTCACGATGACGCCGGCCGGCGAGCAGTTGTGGGCCGACGCGAGCGGGCCGTTCACGAGCCTGCAGGACGCCTTCGAACGGGCCGCGCAACACAACGGCAAGCCGTCGGGCGTGCTGAAAGTGAGCATGGCCGTTGCGTTCGGGCGCGAGTACCTGGTGCCGCTGATCGGCGAATTCCTGCAGCGCTATCCCGACATCGTGCCCGACTGGCACTTCGACAATCGCGCCGTCGACCTGATCGCAGGCGGCTTCGATGCCGCGATCGGCGGCGGAATCGAACTGACGCAAGGCGTGATTGCACGCGAGCTGGCGCGGCCGTGCGTGATCATCGCGGCATCGCCGGCGTATATGGCGGGAAAGCCGATGCCCGCGCATCCGTCCGAACTGGCCGAACTGGACGGCATCGCGCGCCGCTCGAGCACCACGGGCCGCGTGCGCGCGTGGACGCTGCGCAATCAGATCGGTGAAGAGGCGCTCGCCGAATGCCGCATCCGCATGATCTTCGACGACCCCGAAGCGATGGCGCATGCGGCGATGCAGGGGCTCGGCATCGCCTTTCTGCCGACGCCGCATGCCGCTCCCTGGCTTGAGAACGGCAAGCTCGTGCGGCTGCTGCCGGGCTGGCACGCGGAACTGAGCCCGCTCACGCTCTACTACCCGAACCGCAAGCTGCTGCCCGCGAAGACACGCGTATTCATCGACTTCGTCGTCGGCGCGTTCCGCGATAAACGGCTCGCCGCGCGCTTCGACGCCCGCTGACAAACAGCGCGCCCCTATCCGGCATCCCTGCGCGGTAGCAGGGTTTCCCACTACAAAAGTGACGGCCACATCGGTCGATATATCAGGCGGAGACATGCGCGTGTCACGTTCTTCAGCGCGCACATTTAAATAAGAAGCCCACCTTGAGAGGCGTCGCAATGCTGAAGCTGAGTTTTACCCAGAAGCTGTGGTTGCCGCTCGTCATCAGCCTGTTCGCGTTGTTGCTGGTGTCGTTGTCGGCCGCGTGGTTGTCGCGCGAGACGCGCATCGAGGAACGAAAGAACGACCTGGTCAACGTCGCGCATGTCGGGCTGTCGCTGGTCAAGGAATACGCGGCGCTCGCGCAGAGCGGCAAGATGAGCGAGGCCGACGCGCGCAAGCAGGCGCTCGACCGCCTGCGCGAAGTCCGTTACGGCGAGGACGGCTACTTCCTCGTGCTCGATTCGACGCCGCGCATGGTCATGCATCCGATCAAGCCCGCGACCAACGGCAAGGATCTCGCGGGCACGGCCGACGCCGACGGCCGGCATCACTACGTGAGCTTCGCGAAGATCGCGCAGTCGCCCGAAGGCGGTTTCGTCGACTACGTGTTTCCGCACTCGAAGACCGCTTCGTCGTCGGGACCGGCCGAAGCCGTCGACAAGATCGGCTACGTCGTGCGCTTCGCGCCGTGGGACTGGATTATCGCGACGGGCGCCTATGTCGACGATATCGACGCCGCGTTCATGCGCTCGCTGTACTGGATCGGCGCGGTGTTCATCGGCATCGCGCTGCTGCTCGCCGCGCTCGTCGCGCTCACGAACCGCAGCATTCAACGCACGATAGGCGGTGATCCGGGCTATGCCGCGGACGTCGCGAACGCGATCGCCGTCGGCGATCTGACCGTTTCGATCGACACGCGCCACAACGACGAACAGAGCCTGTTGCGCGAAATTCGCCGCATGCGCGACACGCTGACGGACACGATCCGCGCGATCAAGTATGCCGCCGATCACGTCGCGACGGGCGCGCACGAGATCGCGAGCGGCAATGCGGACCTGTCGTCGCGCACCGAGAACCAGGCGGCATCGTTGCAGGAGACGGCGGCGAGCATGGAGCAGATGACGTCGATGGTCCGGCAGACGGCCGAGAACGCCCGGACCGCGAGCGAACTCGCGGAGCGCGCCGCGCGTATCGCGAACGAAGGCAGCGAGATGGTCGGCGAGGCCGTGTCGACCATGCGCGACATCTCCACCGAATCGCAGAAGATGGTCGAGGTGATCGCGGTGATCGAGAGCATCGCGTTCCAGACGAACATCCTCGCGCTGAACGCCGCCGTCGAAGCCGCGCGCGCGGGCGAACAGGGACGCGGCTTCGCGGTCGTCGCGGGCGAGGTCCGAACGCTCGCGCATCGCAGCGCGGGCGCCGCGAAGGAAGTGCGCCAACTGATCAGCCGCGCCGTCGACAAGGTCGGCAATGGCGCGGGCCTCGTCGAGCGCACAGGCACGACGATCGAACAGGCACGCGACGCGATCGCGAGCGTGACGAACGTGATGCAGGAAATCGCCGCGGCGGCGGCCGAGCAGAGCGCGGGAATCGATCAGGTCAATCTCGCCGTCACGCAGATGGACAGCCTCACGCAGGAAAACGCGGCGCTCGTCGAACAGGCGGCGGCCGCCGCGCATTCGCTGACCGAGCAGGCCGGGCGGCTGAAGACTTCCGTCGACGCGTTCCAGGTTGCCGAGACCGCCTGATAAGCCTGACGCGCGACGAAGGCAACGTCGCGCGCGAATCTGGTTGGACCAGTTTTCGATCCGCTGGCTTCGGCTCAGCCGTCCCGTTCGTGGATGCTGCGCACGTAGTCGATATGCGTATGCATCGCCGTGCGCGCCTCTTCCGGGCGCCGCGTGCAGATCGCGTCGCAGACCGCGCGATGCTGGACCAGCAATTGCCCGGATGCCTCTGGGCCGCGCAAGCGCACATCCGTGCCGTTGATCGTGATGTGCTCGCGCAGCATGCCGAGCACGCTCGTATGCAGATGCAGGAACATCGTGTTGTGCGACGCGAGCGCGATGGCGTCGTGCAACTGCGCGTCGGCGGACGCCTCGCTTTCCTTGTCGTCGCACGCGTGCGAGCGTTCCAGCTCGCGCATCAGCGCACGGATGCGCTTGATGTCGGCGGAACTCGCGCGCATCGCCGCGAAATAAGCGGTTGCGCCTTCCAGCACGCGGCGAAATTCCAGAATGTCGTCACGCAGCACCGGGTGATCGGCGACCAGTTGACCCCATGGCGATGCGATGCCCGCGCGCAACTGATCCGTCGCGAACACGCCCGCTCCTCGCCGGCTCTGCAACAGACCGCGCGCCGCGAGCCGCTGGATCGCCTCGCGCACCGTGTTGCGCGACACGTCGTACTGCTCGGCGAGCGTGCGCTCGGCCGGCAGCCGCGAACCCGGCGGCCACGTGCCGTCGAGCAGCGCCGTTTCCATCCGGCGCATCACGTCTTCCACCCTGCCCCTGCTTCTCGTCCCCATCGCCATGCGGTTTCTCCTGCTTGAATCGCGTCCAGTGGTCCAACCAATTTGAATTGTCGCGCAGATTTCGGAATCATGCGCCAACGATTCAAGCGATCCGCGAAGGCCGCATGCAATGTAGGCAACGCAAAAAGCGGACGCACTCTGGAGCGAGATATGAAGGAAAGGCAATACCCGGCGGCCCCGCGCGACGTCTATCTGTTCGCGACCTGCCTCGTCGATCTGTTCGTGCCCGAAGCCGGACTCGACGCCGTCAGGCTGCTCGAACGCGAAGGGCTCGTGGTGCACTTTCCTCAGGAGCAAAGCTGCTGCGGCCAGCCCGCGTATAGCAGCGGCAATCCCGAACAGGCGCGCGATGTCGCGCGCGCCCAGCTCGATCTCTTCTCGAAGCCATGGCCCGTCATCGTGCCATCGGGTTCATGCGCGGGCATGATGCGCCATCACTGGCCGAAGCTCTTCGCCGACGAGCCGGCGCTAGCGGAAAGAGCCCGCGAGCTTGGCGAGCGCGTGTACGAGCTGAGCGAGTTTCTGCTGCGCGTGCTGCATATCGAACTCCCCTCCACCAGCGACGCGCCTGCTGAACGCGTCGTGCTGCATACGTCGTGCGCGGCGCGGCGTGAAATGGGCACGCGCGTGCATGGCGTCGAACTCGTCGATGCATTGCCGGGTGTCACGCGCATCGAGCACGAACGCGAATCGGAATGCTGCGGTTTTGGCGGCACGTTTTCGTTGAAGCATCCCGACATCTCGGGCGCGATGGTACGCGACAAGGTAGCCTCCGCTTGCGCGACGGGCTGCGAGCGGATCGTTTCCGCCGACTGCGGATGCCTGCTGAACATCGGCCATGCGGCACGCCATCAGGGCGCGCCCATCGAAGTCGAGCATCTCGCGAGCTTCCTGTGGCGGCGCACGCAAGGCCTCACCGCCCGCAACGAGGGCAAGGGAGGCAAGGCATGAACGCGCGCGAACGCATGCTCGGACGGTTGCGCGCAGCCACATCCGCCCAGGTTTCGAGTGACGAACTGAAGCGCCTCGACGCACGCATCGATCTGCACTACGACAGCCGTCGCGCCGATCGCCCCGCCGACGAGCTATCGACGCAAGCGCTCGTCGAATCGATGCAGGCCGCGCTCGCCGCCTCGCATGCCGAGGTGTTTCGCGCGACGGAGCGCACGTGGCCCGCGTTGATCGCGCAACGGCTCGTCGATGCGAACGTGAAGCGCGTGCTGCTCGACACGTCGCGTGCAGAAGGCGCGGCGTTGCAACGGGCGCTGCCGCTTTCCGTCGCGACGCACACTTACGACCGGCCGATCGAAAACTGGAAAGCCGAACTGTTCGAAACGATCGACGCCGGCTTTACGGTCGCGCGCTCGGGCATTGTGTCGACGGGCACGCTGGTCGTCGCCCCCGACGCTGGCTCGCCGCGCACGATGTCGCTCGTGCCGCCGCTGCATATCGCGCTCGTCTACGCCGATTCGCTGCACACGGACCTGCACGCGGCGATGCGAGCCGAGCAATGGCAAGCGGACATGCCGACGAATCTCGTGCTGATCTCCGGGCCGTCGAAGACATCCGATATCCAGCAGACGCTCGCTTACGGCGCGCATGGTCCGCGCGAACTGTGGGTCGTGATCGTCGAGAATCAAGCCGGACATACTGACGGCACGCACGGAGACGCCGCATGAATGCCACCCCGATGCACTTCGTGCCGACGCAGGACTTCAAGGCGCGCGCGCGTGCTGCGCTCGACGATTCGAAACTGCGCAGCAGTTTTCGCGGCGCAATGGACTTTCTGCAGACGAAGCGCCGCTCGCAGTTTCCCGACGACGACGAACTGCAGCATCTGCGCGATCTCGGCGAAGCGGTGCGACGTCATGCGCTGTCGCGCCTGCCCGACCTGCTGGTGCAACTCGAAGAAAATCTGACGGCGCGCGGCGTGCACGTGCACTGGGCCGAGACGGCCGCCGACGCCACTTCGATCATTCACGGCATCGCGCAAGCGCACGATGCGAAGCGCGTGATCAAGGGCAAGTCGATGGCGAGCGAGGAGATCGAGCTCAACCACTACCTCGAAGCGCGCGGCATCGACTGTATCGAGTCCGACATGGGCGAGTACATCGTGCAACTCGCGCACGAAAAGCCGTCGCATATCGTGATGCCCGCGATTCACAAGACGAAGGCCGACATCGCGGAGCTGTTCGAAGCGCACATCCCCGACACGCGCTATACCGAAGATGTCGATGAACTGATTCAGACGGGCCGTCGCGCATTGCGGCGCGCGTTCGTCGATGCGGACATCGGCCTATCGGGTGTCAACTTCGCCGCCGCCGACACGGGCACGCTGTGGCTCGTCGAAAACGAAGGCAACGGACGCCTGTCCACGACCGTGCCCGACGTGCACATCGCGATCATGGGCATGGAGAAGGTGGTCGAGAAGCTGTCGCACATCGTGCCGCTGTCGAGCCTGCTGACGCGCTCCGCAACGGGCCAGGCGATCACGACATACTTCAATCTGATCACGGGCCCGCGACGCGAAGGCGAGCGCGATGGTCCGCGCGAAATGCACGTCGTGCTGCTCGACAACGGCCGCACGCAGGCCTACGCCGACGAGCAGTTGCGCGCGACGCTGCAATGCATCCGTTGTGGCGCGTGCATGAATCATTGCCCCGTCTATACGCGCATCGGCGGACATGCGTACGGCACGACGTATCCGGGCCCGATCGGCAAGATCATTTCGCCGCATCTGCTCGGCCTCGAAGAAACGGCCGATCTGCCGACGGCATCGAGCCTGTGCGGCGCATGCGGCGAAGTGTGCCCCGTGCGCATTCCGATTCCCGAACTGCTCGTGCGTCTGCGCACGGAAGCGAACCGCAATCCGAACGAAGTGGTCGCGCATCCGTTGCGTGGACAGGGGGCGAAGTTCAGTCGCGAAGAACAGTTCGTGTGGCGTTTCTGGAGCGGCGCATTCGCGCATCCGCGCGCCTACCGGATGCTGCGCTGGGCCGCTACGCGACTGCGTGCATTCGCGCCGAAGAACCAGATGGGCTGGACCCAGCACCGCGAACCGCTGAAGCCCGCAACGCGCAGCCTGCACGACCTGATGCGCGAGCGCAGACAGCCCGAGTAGCCCGCGCGCTTCGCAGCTTCGGCAACCCACATCGACGCGCACGCATCGCCCATGAGTGGCCGTGCGTCCGCACGCGGCTGCGCGCCGCCGACAACGATTCATTGACGCATATTCGGAGGAGACCGACATGCACCCGTGGTATCAGACCTATCTGCCGCTCGGCAGTCTATGGCTCTCCGCGCTCGCGGCCAGCATCCCGATCATCTTTTTCTTTGTCGCGCTCGCGGGGCTGCGCCTGAAGGGGCATGTCGCGGCGGCGGGCACGCTGCTGCTTTCGCTTGCGGTGGCCGTGTTCGCGTACAGCATGCCCGTGCAACAGGCGCTGGCCGCCGCTGGTTTCGGCTTTGCGTATGGCTTGTGGCCGATCGCGTGGATCATCGTGACGGCCGTGTTCCTCTACAAGCTCGTCGTGAAGACGGGACAATTCGACATCATCCGCGCATCGGTGCTCGCGCTGACGGATGACCAGCGCCTGCAACTGCTGCTGATCGGCTTTTCGTTCGGCGCGTTCCTCGAAGGCGCGGCGGGCTTCGGCGCGCCCGTCGCGATCACCGCGGCGCTGCTCGTCGGCCTCGGCTTCGATCCGCTGAAGGCGGCAGGCCTCTGCCTGATTGCGAATACGGCGCCCGTCGCGTTCGGCGCGATGGGCATTCCCATCATCGTCGCGGGCCAGGTGACGGGCATCGATCCGTTCCTGATCGGCGCGATGGCGGGCCGCCAGTTGCCGCTGCTCTCGCTCGCCGTGCCGTTCTGGCTCGTGTTCATGATGGACGGCAAGCGCGGCGTCAAGGAGACGTGGCCGGCCGCGCTCGTCGCGGGCGGCAGCTTTGCGATCACGCAGTACTTCACGTCGAATCACATCGGGCCGGAACTGCCGGACATCACGTCGGCGCTCGTGAGCCTCGTCGCGCTCGCATCGTTCCTGAAGGTGTGGCAACCGCGCCGCGCGCACGATACGGCACGCGGCACGGTCAGCGGCGGCACGGCGGCGCTGTCCGGTTTTGGCGGGGGCTTCGGCGGCGGCATGGGAGGAGCGAATGGCGCAGCGGGCATGAGCCGCCGTGCGTCGCCCTACACGGTTGCGCAGACCATCCGGGCATGGGCGCCGTTCGGCATTCTGACGGCCGTCGTGACCGTGTGGAGCCTGCAACCGTTCAAGGCGCTGTTCGCCGCGAAGGGCGCGCTCGCCGGCACGATCCTCAAGTTCAAAGTGCCCGGTCTCGACCAGCTGGTGATGAAGACGGCGCCTATCGTCGCAACGCCGAAGGCCTATGAGGCCGTGCTGAAGATCGATCTGCTCTCGGCGGTCGGCACGGCGATTCTCATCACGGCGCTGATCTCGATGGTGTTGCTGCGCATGAAGCCGCGCGATGCGCTCGCGACGTTCGGCGAGACGCTGACGGAATTGCGCCGCCCTGTGCTGTCGATCGGTCTCGTGCTGTCGTTCGCGTTTGTCGCCAACTACTCGGGCATGTCGTCGACGCTCGCGCTGCTGCTGGCCGGCACGGGCGCCGCGTTCCCGTTCTTCTCGCCGGTGCTCGGCTGGCTCGGCGTGTTCCTGACGGGCTCTGATACGTCTTCCAATGCGCTCTTCTGCTCGCTTCAGCACACGACCGCACATCAGATCGGCGTATCGGACACGTTGCTCGTGGCCGCGAACACGTCGGGTGGCGTGACGGGCAAGATGATCTCGCCGCAGTCGATTGCTGTTGCGTGCGCGGCGACGGGTCTCGTCGGACGCGAGTCGGAACTGTTTCGCTTCACGGTGAAGCACAGCCTGCTGTTCGCATTGGTGGTCGGTTTGATCACGCTGTTGCAGGCCTATGTGCTGACGGGCATGGTGCCGGGCTGATTCTCTATCGCCCGTTGTTCGCATGAACGCCCGCTGCCATGCGGGCGTTTTTCCTTCTGCTGATGCGACGAGCCATGCCTTCAGCGTCTGCGCGCCCGGCTTGAGTTCGATCGACAGCGGATCGTTCCAGTGCGGATGCGGCGTGTTGTGCAACAGCGTCGCGCGCCGCAAATCGTCGGCGCGTTTGAGCTTCAGACACCGTGCGTACGACGGACTGCAATAGACGCGCGCTTCGTCGGGATGCAGCAACTGCACATGCAGATCGGGCGCACTGGCGGCTTCGAGCGTGACCTACATTCCGCCTGTCGCCGCGTTGATCATCGGCGTGTTGTTCGCGCACGAGCCGATGCGCGCACTCGATCGGCTTGCGATGGCCTGCATTCCCGGTGGCGTGTATCTGCTGCAAAGCGGGCGCGATCCGAAGAACGCGGCACCCGCTGCATCGGCGGCACGGCGCGTGGCGTAGCCGCTCGCGCTTGCGTCGAGTCGCGTCAGGTCTCGCTCCACATACGCAGCAGGTTGTGATAACAGCCGACCAGCGTGCGGCGCGCGGCCTCGTCGCCATTCGATGCGTTGAGCCGCTGGATTGCGCCGTCGAGATCGAACAGCATCGCGCGTTGCGTGTTGTCGCGCACGAGGCTCTGCACCCAGAAGAAGCTCGACACGCGCGCGCCGCGCGTGACGGGGCGCACCTGATGCAGGCTCGTGCCCGGATAGACGATCGCATGTCCCGCCGGCAGCTTCACTTCGTGCACGCCAAACGTATCTTCGATCAGCAGTTCGCCGCCATCGTATTCGTCGGGCGGCGTGAGAAACAGCGTCACGGAGATGTCGGTGCGCACGCGCGCGCCGCTGCCCGGCACGAGGCGTATCGCGCCGTCGACGTGATTGCCGAAGTGCATCCCGCCTTCATAACGATTGAAGAGCGGCGGATACACCTTGTTCGGCAGCGCGGCGCTGATGAAGAGAGGGTGACGCTCCAGCGACGCGATGATCCGATCGCCTAGCTCCAGCGCGATCGGCGAGCCTTCGGCAATCTGCTGGTTGCGCTTGACGGGCGCGCCCTGATAGCCGGCTGTCGCGCGGCCATCGACCCACGCGTCGCTGGCTTCGAGTTGCGCCCGCATGTCGGCGACTTCGGCGGGACTCAGTACGTCCGGGATCGAGACAATCATCGTTCAACGTTCCTGCACAACGGTGCGTCATCGCGCGCTTTCTGCATGAAAGCTTCGTGCAGAAAGCGCGGTGTTTCGTGGACCTTTCGCTTCAGGCGATCAGAAGAAGCGATAGTTTAACGTCGCGAGGAACGTGCGGCCGAGACCTGGCACCGCGCGTCCGCCGTCGGACGGAATCAGCGCATCGTAGTAGTTCTTGTCCGTAACGTTCAGCACGTTGAACTGGATGTCGTAACGCTTCGCGTGATACGCGGCCATTGCATCCCAGCGCGTATAGCCGCCGACCTGCACGAAGTTGTTGTTCGCCGCGTAGCGCGACGACACGTAGGTCGGGCCGCCACCGACTTCCCAATGCGGCGTGAACGCGTACGTGGTCCACAGCGTCAGCATGTTGCGCGGCGTATTCGCGGGCACCTTGCCTTGGGTGCCGTCGAACGCCTTCAGGATCTCGCCGTTCATATACGTATAGCCACCGAACACCTGCCACTTGTTCGTGATGTGACCAGCCAGACCCAGCTGATACCCGCGCACGCGGATATCGCCGTCGAGCGTATAAGAGCCGTCCGCATTCAGAGTGCGCGCATTCGTCTTCTCGATGTTGAAGAGCGATTGCGTCACCGACAGGCCGCCGCCGAGCAGATCCCACTTCGAGCCGACTTCATATGATTTGTTGTGCTCGGGCGGCAGGTTCTGTTGACCGTTGGTCAACGTGAGCGCTTCGAGCGACGGATCGAACGACGTGCCATACGACACGTAGTACGACTGCCAGTCGGTCGGCTGCCAGATGATGCCGCCGCGCACGCTGGTGAAGTAGTTGGTCTGCGTCGCATAGCTTGGCGCGTTGATCGAGTTCCTGATCGACGCCTCGTAGCGGTCCCAGCGCACGCCGCCCACCACCTTCCAGTGCTGCCCGATCGACACCGTGTCGTTCGCATAGATGCCCACGCCGTTCGCGCTCGATTCAGCAAGATTGGTGGCGAGTTCCTTCACGTTCGACGGACGCGGCGTGTACGGCGGATCGATGAGCGGAACGACGCCGATCGTGTTCGACGGCAGTCCCGGCGAAGTCGCAGTGAAGGTCTGGTTGCTGTACGTTTCGTGGCTCAGATCGATGCCCGTGACCACCTCGTGCTTGAGAGGACCCGTATCGAACTTCGCCTGCAAGTCGGTCGAGTTGTAGATCGAATGATCGTTGATGTTGCGGTCCTTGCCCTGGAGCTTGACGAACAGCTTCGACGGATCGAGCGTCGTGAAGTTGCCGTTGGTGAGCGCCGTCGACGTGGCAAGCGGGCTCGTCAGCACCGATGCCGCATTGGTTGCGCGCGCATCCGTGCTGTAGTGGCTGAACTGCGTCTGGTTGCGCAGGACGAGGCCGTCGTCGAAGCGATGCTGGATGCGCGCGCTGAAGGTCTGCACGTCCTGAATCGTGCGGTCGTCGGTATAGCCGTAGAACGTGCCGCGATTCACGGGCGCGGGATGGCCGTTCAGCGGCGGAATGCCGTAGTCGGGCTGATCGCGGTTGTGCTGGATCAGCGCGGACAGCGTGATCTCCGTCGGCGTGCCGATGCCGAACTTCACTTCGGGCGCGACGCCGTAGTCCTTGTTCTTCATCACGTCGCGCGACGAACCGAGGCTCTGGCCGAAGGCGTTGATACGGAACGCGGAGGTGTCGGTGATCGGCGTGTTGAGGTCGACCGTCGTGCGATAGCGGTCGTGCGTGCCCGCCTGCACGGAGACGTCGGCGCGCTTCTTCAGTTCCGGCTCCTTGCTCACCTGGTTGATCACGCCGCCCGTCGAGCCGCGCCCGAAGTACAGCGACGACGGGCCATACAGCACGTCGATCGATTCGAGGTTGAACGTGTCGCGATAGTACTGGCCGCGATCGCGGAAGCCATCCAGATAGATGTCGGTACGCGCCGAGAAGCCGCGCAGGTTGATGTTGTTGCCGATCTGTCCGCCTTCCGCCGCGCCGATCGTGATGCCGGGCACGTTGCGTAGCGCGTCGCTGAACGAGCTCACTGCCTGCGATTGCAGCACGGCCTTCGGCACCACCGTTACCGCCTGCGGAATGTCGCGCAGCGCTGTCGGCACTTTGGCGCCCACGCTCGACATTTCCGGCTGGAAGTCGCGGGAGTTGTCGGCCTGGCCCGTCACCTTGACGGCGGGCAGCGTGGCGTTGTCGGAGGGCTGGCTGGCGGGAGGCTGGCTGGCGGGAGGCGTCGACGGGTCGGCCTGGGCAATGCTGGCTGCCGGTGCTGTGGCAGGCGGCGTCGTTTGGGCGTAGAGCGGCGTCGCAAAGACGGCCATGACGGCCGCTGCGAATGGCGTAGTTCGATGCATCTCGATTCCTGTCGTTGTCGCTGATTTTTCTTGGTGCGACGGGCAAGCAGCACCCGTCCGGTTCGCGCGATGGGTGCGCGAACCGCCCCGCCAAGCCGGATTGCTCCAGCTCGCAATTTGCTAAATGCGAATCGATATCATTACACGACCAGTAATAATTCGCAATATGCTCGAGGCATCTGTGGTCGTTGCGCGTCACTCTTTTGATCGCGCGAATCGCCCTTCGGCGTCGGCTAAAAGATGTGCGTGCACTACTGCTTCGACGGCGACACGGCAATACCGGCTCGCGCTCGCTCGTTTAACGATGCGATGAGGTCGAGACAAGTCGAACGCTTCACGTCATACATAGCGCGGCATTGCACGCGATGAGTCGTGGCCGCATGCGAAGCGCGATGCGTCAGCTTGCCGGCGATGCGTTCATGCTTGCACCGCAGTTGCGATGCGACGCGTTTTCCCGGAGTACTCCATCCGCGCGCCGTTCGGAAAATGCCTTGTTTTGCAGTGCTTTTTCGATTGGCAGCCCGTCACGGCTGCTTTTGCAGCGCATGCGACCGAATACGGGTATACGTTGATTTGTACGCACGGACCCTCCCCGTTTTACTTGATGAAAGCCAGGTCGTCCGAACTACTTTGATCAGACATGATCGAGGGGTCGGACGTCGTTCTTTTGTACCGGAGGTGTAGCATGGCGAATCTGCCCAGCAGTGCAATCGATGAACTCAAAGCTCTCACGCGAGGCCAGGTGGTATTGCCCGGCGATCCATCGTTCGATGAAGCGCGCAGCATCTGGAATGGAATGATCGACCGTCGCCCCGCGATCATCGTGCGCTGCGCGGGCACGGCCGACGTGCGTCGCGCCGTCAATTTCGCGCGCGACAACAGCCTGCTGCTGGCCGTGCGCGGCGGCGGCCACAATATCGCGGGCAGTGCCGTGTGCGAAGATGGCATGCTGATCGACCTGTCGCCGATGAAGTCCGCGCGCATCGATCCCGTCGCGCGCCGCGCTTATGTCGAACCGGGCTGCACGTTGCGCGACTTCGATCATGAAGCGCAAGCCTTCGGTCTCGCTACGCCGCTCGGCATCAACTCGACGACGGGCGTCGCGGGCCTCACGCTCGGCGGCGGATTCGGCTGGCTGAGCCGGCGCTTCGGGATGTCGGTGGACAACCTGATTTCGGCCGACGTCGTCACCGCCGACGGCGAATTGCTGCGCTGTAGCGCCGATGCTCACGAGGACCTGTTCTGGGCGATTCGCGGCGGCGGCGGCAACTTTGGCGTCGTCACGATGTTCGAGTTCCAGCTGCACGCTGTCGGCCCGGAAGTGTACGGCGGCCTCGTCGTGCTGCCGATGGATCAGGCGCGCGACGCGCTCGCCAAATATCGCGCCGCCTTCGAAACATGGCCTGACGAACTGACCGTGTGGGCTGTCGCGCGCTTCGCGCCGCCACTGCCCTTCCTGAGCGCCGACGTGCACGGCAAGCCGATCATTGCGTTCGCCATCTGCTACACAGGGCCTGCCGCGAATGGTCCGGGCATGGTCGAAGAGGTGCGCAAGTTCGGCACGCCGTATGGCGAGCATCTCGGGCCGATGCCGTACACCGCATGGCAACAGGCCTTCGATCCGCTGCTCACGCCCGGCGCGCGCAACTACTGGAAGTCGCACAATCTCGCGACGCTGGACGATGGCCTGATCGACGCGTTCGTCGATGCGATCGGCAATCTGCCGTCGCCTCAGTGCGAAATTTTCTTCGGCGCAATCGGCGGGCAAACGATGCGCGCCGCGCCCGACGCGACGGCCTACTCGAATCGCGACGCGAAGTACGTGATGAACGTGCACGGCCGCTGGACGGAAGCCGCCGACGACGAGCGCTGCATCGCGTGGGCGCGGGCGTTCTTCGACGCGTCGGCACCGTTCGCGCTCGGAAGCGTCTACGTGAACTTCATGACGGAAGAAGAATCGACGCGCATCGGCTCGGCCTATGGTCCGAATTACGAGCGTCTCGTCGCCGTGAAGGACCGTTATGATCCGCAGAACCTATTCCGTCACAACCAGAACATCAAGCCGTCCGCGATGGCCTGATTGCGATGCAGGGGCGCGCCTCGTCGTCATGACGTGGCGCGCATGAACTTCACGATTACCGGATAGCAAGCACCTTGTCGTTGCTGTCCGGCGCTTTCGTTTTTGCGCCTTCGCTATCGCCTTGCGTTGCACTGCGCGATGCGCGCATGCCTGACCCGACGTTAAAGTATCGTGCGCACTTCCGACGCAACCCTTTCCTCGCCGCTTTCCATGCGCATGCGCATCGCCTTGCTGACGATCGTCGCGATGCTCGCATTCGCGGGCAACTCGCTGCTGTGCCGTGTTGCGCTAAAGGGCACGTCCATCGATCCCGCCACCTTCACGACCGTGCGCCTCGTGTCCGCGGCTGTCGCGCTGTGGGTCATTCTGCGCACGCGTCGGGTTTCGCTGCCCGTCGGCGGCAACTGGATTTCAGCCTTCGCGCTCATTGCATACGCAGTCGCGTTTTCGTTTGCGTATGTGTCGCTCGCGGCGGGTACGGGCGCGCTGCTGCTGTTCGGCGCCGTGCAGGCGACGATGATCGGCTACGCTCTCGCGCGCGGCGAACGTCTGCGTGCTCGACAATGGATTGGCGTTGCATGCGCGCTCGCGGGCCTCGTCGGTCTGGTGCTGCCCGGCCTCAGCGCGCCGGCGCCGCTCGCGTCGCTGTTGATGCTGAGCGCAGGCGTCGCGTGGGGCGTGTATTCGCTGCGCGGCAAAGGCGCCGCCGATCCGATCGCCACGACGGCGGGCAACTTCATCCGCGCTGTTCCTTTCGCCGTGGCCGTCAGCGCCGGCACATTCGCTCACATGTCGATCGACCCAATGGGGTTGCTGTTCGCGGCGCTGTCCGGCGCGTTGACGTCGGGTGTCGGCTACGTGATCTGGTACGCGGCGCTCAAGGAACTCAGCGCCGCCACGGCCGCGACTGTCCAGCTGAGCGTGCCGCCGATCGCCGCGATCGGCGGCATCGCGCTGCTCGGCGAACCGCTGACCGCGCGCCTCGCGCTAAGCTCGATCATGATCCTGGGCGGCATCGCGCTCGTCGTCGCGCGCCGCTGACAGCCGCGCCACGCGCTTTGCACATCGCGCTGCCACGACACAAACGGGTTGCATCGAGACCCAGCACCCGCCCTTTCGCCGAACCGCTTACTGATCGACGCCGACGATCACGCTCGACGCCTTGAAGATCGCCGCAGCCGCCTTGCCGCTCGCGAGGCCAAGCCGCTCGACGCTGTCGTTGGTGACGATGGCCGCGATCTGCGCGCCGCCCGTGGCCGAAATGATGACCTCGCTATTGACGGCCCCCTTCGTCACCGACGCGACCGTGCCCGCGACGCAATTGCGCGCCGACACCTTGCTGCTGTCCGCATCGACCATCACGATCACCGACGACGCCTTTACCAGCGCGAACGCCGGCTTGCCCGCCGCGAGTCCCAGCGATGACGCGCTGCCGTGCGTAATCACCGCGACGATGTCGAGACCGTCCTGGGTGCGCAGCGTGATTTCGTCGTTGACGGCTCCCGTCTTGACGGCTGTCACCTGACCGGCGAAGTGATTGCGGGCGCTTGTACGCATGGCGATGGCTCCTTTGGGTTGCCGTTGTTCGTTGTACGTTGTTCGCTGTTGCAACGGTGGTCGTTGGAAGCTTGCAGTGTACCGCGCGCGAATGACGGTCCGCCGTCCAGGTGCCGCATCGGGATGGGCACCCCGGTTGCTGCAAAAGAAGGATGAAACCCGGGATGAACCTTCGAAAGGAGCCGCCATGAAAACGATCGATCTGTCGCAGCGCATCGAGGAAATCGAACTGGCCCTCGCCGCTACCTTCGAATCGCCGAAAGCGCCGACTGTCAGCACGTATCAGGAGGGTGGGATCACGTTTCTCACGCTGTCGTGGGTCGTCGAAACGGGACGCGACACGACGCTCGACGCCCGCTGCGTCGCGAGGCTGGAGATCAGCGATCGCCAGATCAACCACTATGCCGCGCTCGACACCGCGAAACGGCGCATCGTGCAAGGCCGCCTGAAGGACCTGCTGCGGCAGCGCGTCGATGCGATGCGCTCGGAACCGGGCTCGGCGGAAAACTGCTCGCTGCAGATCGACATCGACGACGCCCTGTTCGACGTGCCCGACGAGCCTTACAACGTCATCTAGCGTCGGCAGTGGCGGCGAACGCGTGTTCGATGGGGAGTCCGCCCCAAACGTAATCGCCACGCACAGGGGCTGCCGCGCGGGACGCGCTCACTGGCGCACACGACTTCCCGTCCTTTTACGGGGACAATAGACTATGCTAACGCGCGAGCCGCAACACGCGCGCGATTGCGCGCCGCCGCATACAACCCGAGCCTATTGCCGATGAACTCCACCACCGACGATTCCCCGCGCCCCGCGATGCGCGCGCTCACGCCGCTCGAAGCGCGCGTGCTGGGCGTGCTGTTCGAGAAGCAACACACCGTGCCCGATACCTATCCGCTGTCGCTCAATTCGCTCGCGTCGGGCTGCAACCAGAAGACCTCGCGCTCGCCCGTGATGAACGTCAGCGAAAGCGAGATCATGGATGCGATCAACAGCCTGAAGCGCCTGTCGCTCGTGCTCGAAGGCAGCAGCAGCCGCGTGCCGCGCTACGAGCACAACATGGAGCGCGTGCTCGGCTTGCCGCGCCAGTCGGCGGCGCTGCTGACCGCTTTGCTGCTGCGCGGTCCGCAGACGGCCGCCGAACTGCGGCTCGCGACGTCGCGCCTGCATGGTTTTGCCGATACGTCGTCGGTCGAAGCGTTTCTCGAAGAACTCGCGGCCAATGATCCGCCGCGCGTCGTCAAGCTCGCGCGCACGCCGGGCGAGCGCGAAAGCCGCTGGATGCACCTGCTGTGCGGCGAGCCGTCGCCCGAACTGATACGCGGCGCAGCACTGTCCGATGAAGCGCTGCCGCCCGGCGAACTCGAATCGCTGCGCGCGCAGCAACGACATCTGAGCGAACGCGTCGAACGGCTCGAGGCACTCGTCACGCGTCTCGCGGGTGAACTCGGCGTATCGCTCGACGATCCGAAGGACAGCCCATCATGAAGCCGTGGAAGAAGACGTAGAAAGGAAAACGCATGTTTGTCGTGTACTGGCTCGAAGGAGGCAATGCGTCGACGGCTACCGCTCGCTTCGAGCGGTTCGGCGATGAGGACATGACACAGGCGCTCGCGTTCACCGAGAACTTGCGCAAGAAACAGGCGGCGGGCGATGACGTGAGCTTCGTCACGTTGTGCAGCGAGAACCCGCGCTCGGTCGGCAAGGCGGGCGCAGCGGACCCGCCCGCCGGTTACGCGTGGAAAAAGCGCCGCCCGTGACAGCCATCGCGCGCGAGCGCTGCTGCGACGAGTGAAAGCGCCGCCCTTAATACCCGTTGCGCGTGAGCGCTCCAGCGCGGCGAGTGCTTCGCAGCGTGACACTTCTTAGGCCGGAATGTCACTCATTGAGTAAGCGATCGGCGCGCGTCGGTCGCGATTCAGCCCATCGTGGCTCGCACACTTCACAACACAAACGCGCCCGCAAAAAGCGCGAATGCGAAGCTGTGTAAAACATTCTGGATTCCGGAAGCAATCGTCAACTTTCATTGTCGGAGCGGCGTTCTACGCGTTTGGGCCGCGAGCCGTCCCGGCGCGCCTACGTGCCCCCCATGGCCGAACGACAAGAGGAAGACGACATGACATACACGCAATCGAACCGCCGCGCGCATCTGATGCTGGGCGCAGGCCTCGCGCTGCTATTGGCGAACGCCGGTTGCACGTCGCTGCCCTGGCAGATGGCTCCCGAGGACCGGTCGTCCGGCCAGCCGACGCACGCGTCGACATCGGCGAGTCAACCGGTGCCGCGCGTGACGGCCAGCACGGCGAGGCCGCTCGCGCCTGTGAAGGAAGGCTATTACCGCGTCAAGCCCGGCGACACGCTCTATCGCATCGCCACGGCGCACGGCCAGCGCGGCGACGACATCGTCAAATGGAACAGCCTGCCGGACGCGAACCATATCGAACCGGGCGGCGTGCTACGCGTCGCGCCGCCCGACATAGGCGAAGACAGCAAGTCCGTCTCGACAACGACTGTGCGAGCCACGTCCAAAGCGCCCGCGAAGCGCGAAGCCGCCGCCGACAGAAACAACAGCGACAGGAAAGACATCGACAAGAGCGACAAAGACAAGGGAGACAAAGACAAAGACAAGGGTAACAAAGACACCCGCTTCGGCTGGCCCGCGCGCGGCATGCTCAATGCGGTGTACGGACAGGGCAAATCGAAGGGCATGGTGATCGCGGCCAAAACCGGCGATCCGGTGAAAGCCGCTGCCGCTGGCCGCGTCGTGTTCGCGGGAGATGGCGGCAAGCCGTATGGGAAGCTGATCGTCATCAAGCACGACGACACGCTCGTGACGGCGTATGGACACAACCGCAAACTGCTCGTGAAGGAAGGCACGACCGTCAAGCGCGGCGAGACGATCGCAGAAATGGCGGAGGGCGAAAAGGGTGCAGGCCCCGGAGTCGGCTCACTGCGATTCGAGGTCCGCAAGGACGGCAAGCCCGTCGATCCCGCGCCCTATCTGCCGCGCGTCGGTTCGTGACGGTCGCGGACGCGGGCGCTGCAAAAGAAAAAGCCGCGAACAGCCTGCACCGTTCGCGGCTCCAACATCTCACCACGTGTTGCGTTTAACGCACCGCGTTCACGTCGAGCAGCGGATCGAGACGCCCCGCCGTCTCCAGCGCATTCAGATCGTCGAAGCCGCCAACGTGCGTGTCGCCGATGAAGATCTGCGGCACCGTGCGGCGTCCCGTGCGCTCGATCAGCGCAAGCGCTGTCGCGCGATCGTTCTGCACGTTGATTTCCTTGTACGACAGGCCCTTGTTCGCAAGCAGCGCTTTGGCCGCGAGGCAGTACGGGCAAGTCGGCGTCGTATAGATCGTGATGGCGGACATGGTTGACTCCTTGTGTGTGTCGGAAGCAGCGGGTTACTGGCCGCGATAGATGCTGTCGTACGCGGACGGCGGCGCCGCGAGCGGCCGGATACGCGTCGCGCGGAAGCCCGAATCGGAACCGCCCCGCGCCGACGGACCATACGAAGCTGCGATGAACGCATGCGAGTTATGGAACACGTGCGGTGCGGCGGCCGAATAGCTGACGGGCTCGGGATAGCTGGTATCGCTTTGCGGAAGCTGGCCGGACTGCTCGGCGGCGACGAGTTCGGCGCGGACTTGCGCGCGCGTCGCCGTCGATTGCGATTGGGCGCGGCTCGCAAGCGGCAAACCGAGTGCAGTTGCAATGACAAGCGCTTGATAAAAGCGATTCAGATTCATGTTGAGCACCTTCGAGAAAAGTCGCCGTGGGCGATGGGACGGCTCAACTGTAGGTGCGCGAGACTGCGCCGTTAATGTCGGCGCGTCTCACGAAGATGCTCGTTCGGCTCAACGGTTGCCGGCGCAACGGCGTCGAAGCGCGATACGCGCTTGCCGCGTGTGCGCCGAAGCCTTGCGTGTCAAGGGTTTCGGCACAGCGTACGCATTCAGCGCGAACCCGCCCGGCGCAGCTGTCCGTTTTCTGAAACTCTCTATTTCGCTGCGTCGGCGAAAGCGGCCTGCACGTGTCCGCCCGATGCGCGCCAGCGCGCCGGCGTCACGCCGATCTGCTTCTTGAACACGCGCTGGAACGCCGCTTCCGATTGATAGCCGACCATCTCGCCGATATCGCCGACGGGCGTCGTCGATTCGAGCAGCGAGCGGCCCGCGATCGTCATGCGGACTTCGGTGAGCACGTCGGTCGCCGAGCGGCCGATCGCTTCCTGGAACTGCCGCACGAAGGTCGCGCGCGACATGTTGCAGAGCGCCGCAAACTGGTCGAGCGTCCACGGCTTGCCAGGCGATTCGAACATCGCCGATACGGCCGGCTGCAAGCGCGGACGCCCCGCCAGCGCGAGCAACCCGAGCGGCGGTTGCGCCGATTCGCTGGCGAAGCGCAGCGTCAATGCAAAAAGCGCCGCCGACAAATGATTGACGAGCGTCTCGCTGCCGGGGCACTCGTCCATCGCCTCTTCGCGCATCAGCTCGATCAGGCGCGCGAGCCGCGAGCCCGCGACGCTCTTCACCGAATCCTGAGCGCCGCCGTTCGGCTGAGCGCCGCCGTTTGCGCTCGCATGCGCACCGCTGCGCACCACGAGCCGCGACGGCAGATGGTCGCGCAGCAGTCTGTCCGGCACCGCGCCGAGTAGAAAGCGGCCGCACAGGATGTCGGCCGCTTCGCCCGCACCAGCATTCTCGGCGACCGTCAACGTGATGTTGCGCCGCTCTGTCGCCGGGATGGGTTTTGCGCCGCTGCCGTCGTGGATGCGATGCGCGTCGCCCGTCGGAAACACGATGATGTCGCCCGCCATCAGCTTCTCGGGCGGCCCGCTGCCGTCTTCGAGCACCGCGTGCCCCGACAGCAGCACGTGATACGGAATCTCGCGCACGCCCGCCGGGCCTTCTTCGATCGCCCACGGCGCGCCGAAGTGACAGCGGACATCCACGCGTCCGCTCACCGGCATCAGCGACAGAAATCGACTTAGCAGATCCATTTGAGCCGAATGAGCATGTATTTGAATCGTTCGAGGATTAGCACGCCGGACGGCGAACCGTACAGTGGCAACAGTGCAATGCAAACCGATTCTACTGGACGGCAGCAAGGCGCGCGGCAGCAACCCGTTGTATTGCGCCACCCGTCCGTCAGAGCGAGGAACATCATGAAGACGCTTCATATCGATGTGGCTGTTATCGGCGCCGGCAGCGCCGGCCTGCCCGCCTTTCGCGCCGCGAAGGCCGCGGGCGCGAGTGCCGTGCTGATCGAGGGCGGTGCATATGGCACGACCTGTGCGCGCGTCGGCTGTATGCCGTCGAAGCTGCTGATCGCCGCCGCCGAAGCCGCGCATGCGGCGCGACGCACGGCGCCGTTCGGCGTGCATGTCGATGGCGCCGTGCGCATCGACGGACGCGAGGTAATGGCGCGCGTCAAAGGCGAGCGCGACCGCTTCGTGGGCTTCGTCGTCGAATCGACGGAAGGCATTCCGGCCGACGAGCGGCTGATCAGCTACGCGCAGTTCATCGACGACAACGTGCTGCAAGTCGGCGACCATACCCGCGTGCATGCGAAGAGTGTGGTGATCGCGACGGGCTCGTCGCCGTTCGTTCCGCCGATGTATCAGGCGCTCGGCGACCGCGCGATCGTCAACGACGACGTGTTCGCATGGGACGACCTGCCGCGCAAGGTGGCCGTGATCGGCGCAGGCGTGATCGGGCTCGAGCTGGGCCAGGCGCTCGCGTGGCTCGGCGTCGACGTGACGATGCTCGGCGCGCGCGGCCGTGTCGGTCCGCTCAGCGATCCCGCGATCAAGGGCTACGCACAACAGGTGTTCAGCGAGTCGTTCCGTTTCGAGCCGCATGCGCAAGCGGAAGCGGCGACACGCGAAGGCGACAGCGTGCATCTGCGCTATCGCGACAGCGCGGGCGAGCTGCGCGAAGACACGTTCGATTACGTGCTGGTCACGGCGGGCCGCCGCCCGAACGTCGACGGGCTCGGGCTGCACAACACGACGCTCGAACTCGATGCGCGCGGCGTGCCCGTGTTCGATCCCGTGACGCTGCAAGCGGGCCAGCATCCCGTGTTCATCGCGGGTGACGCGAACAACGTGCTGCCGCTGCTGCACGAAGCGGCCGACGAAGGCCGCGCGGCTGGCGAAAACGCCGCGCGCTTTCCCGACGTGAAGCGGCTCGTGCGTCGCGCGCCGATTTCAGTCGTGTTCACCGAGCCGGGCATCGCGATGGTCGGCGCGCGTCACGCGGACCTCGCCGCCGATTCGTTCGTGACGGGCGAAGTGAGCTTCGAAGACCAGGGCCGCAGCCGCGTGATGCTGCGCAATCGAGGGCTGATGCACGTGTATGTGGACAAGGCATCGCGCCGTTTCGCCGGCGCCGAGTGGATCGGGCCGGATGCCGAGCACATCGCGCATCTGCTGTCGTGGGCGCTGCAGATGAACCTCACGGTCGATGCGATGCTCGCGATGCCGTTCTATCATCCTGTCGTCGAGGAGGGACTGCGGACCGCGTTGCGCAATGCAGCGGCGCAACTGCCGACGGCCTGATGAGCGTACGGCTGGATCACTGGTTTGCCGGCAACGAACGCGGCGAACCAGAAGATCGCATCGTCACGCGCCCTCTTCATGCGGCGGCAAGTACTCCATGTGTTCTTCTTCGTATAGCCGATAGATCAGTTCGAGCATCTGCGTGAGATCTTCCGATTCGTCGAGCTGCCGCATGCTCATGATGATCGGCGACACCAGATTCGAATCGTCGAGTTCCTTGTAGCTCACGTCGTCGCGCTTGAGTCCGTACACGCTCGTCGGCACGACGGAGATCCCCTCGCCCGCCGCGACGAGTCCCAACGCTATTTGCAGTTCACGCGTCTCGTAGATGCGCTTCGGCTCTAATCCGCGATCGCGGAATGCGGCAAGCACCTGGTCCGCGTAACTCGGACGCGGCGCTTTCGGAAAGATGATCAGTGTTTCGTTGACGAGATCGTGCAGCGACAACACCGGCTTCAATTCCGATAACGGATGCCCGACGGGCAGTCCGACGATCATCCGCTCTTCGCGCAACACGATGCGCTTGATGCTCGGGTCTTCATGACGGATGCGCCCGAAGCCCACGTCGATCACGCCTTCCTTGAGCGCCTTGATCTGATCCATCGTCGACATTTCGATCAGCGTCAGTTCGACAGCGGGATGTTCGATGCGAAAGCGGCGAATGATCTTCGGCAGCATGCCATACAGCGTCGAGCCGACGAAACCGACCGACAGGCTGCGCTCGATCTTGCCGACGCGCCGCGTCATCGATTCGAGTTCCGCCGTTTGCGCGAGCAATTGCACCGCGTGCGAATAGAAGAAGCGCCCCGTGTCCGTCAGTTCGACGGGCCGCGAGTTGCGCACGAAAAGCTGCACGCCGAGCAGGTCTTCGAGCTGCTGCATCTGGCGGCTCAGCGGCGGCTGCGCGATGTGCAGCCGCTGCGCGGCGCGCGTGAAGTTGCGCTCTTCGGCCACGGCGACGAAATAACGCAAATGGCGCAACTCCATGACGATACCCCTCGGATATGGACCTGATACTAATTCAGTGTTGGACGCACCATATGCGCGCCAACTACTCTTCACACAACCGCAGCGCCCTCACAAATTATACCTTTCGGGTAGCAACCGAATGGGCGAGCGAGACAGCAACCCCGTTGCAGGAGACATCCGATGATCCCCATCTACCCGGACCGCAGTCCGAAGCTCAAGCACATCGACGACTATCTGGTCGAAGACCCGGCGCGCGGCGACTACCGCCTGCACCGCAGCGCCTTCACGGACGAAGCGCTGTTCGAACTCGAGATGCAGCACATCTTCGAAGGCAACTGGATCTATCTCGCGCACGAAAGCCAGATTCCGTCGAACAACGATTACTTCACGACGACGATGGGCCGCCAGCCCATCGTCATCACGCGCAACCGTCAGGGCGAACTCAACGCGCTCGTCAATTCGTGCACGCATCGCGGCGCGATGCTGTGCCGCCACAAACGCGGCAACAAGGCGACGTTCACCTGCCCGTTCCACGGTTGGACCTTCAACAACAGCGGCAAGCTGCTGAAGGTGAAAGACCCGCAAGAAGCGGGTTATCCCGAGTGCTTCAATCACGAGGGCTCGCATGATCTGAAGAAAGTCGCGCGCTTCGAAAACTATCGCGGCTTGCTGTTCGGCAGCCTGAATCCCGATGTGAAGCCGCTTGCCGAGTATCTGGGCGAAGCGGCGCGCATCATCGACATGATCGTCGACCAGTCGGAAGATGGGCTCGAAGTGCTGCGCGGCTCGTCGACGTATACGTATGAAGGCAACTGGAAGCTGACCGCGGAAAACGGCGCGGACGGCTATCACGTGTCGGCCGTGCACTGGAACTACGCGGCGACGACCAGTCACCGCAAGGAAAAGAACGCGGCCGAAGACAAGATCCGCGCGATGGATGCGGGCGGCTGGGGCCGTCAGGGCGGCGGCTTCTATGCGTTCGAACATGGCCACATGCTGCTGTGGTCGCGCTGGGCCAATCCCGAAGACCGTCCGAACTTCACCCGCCGCGACGAGTTCGCCGCGCGCTGCGGCAGCGAGACGGCCGACTGGATGATCCAGAACTCGCGCAACCTGTGCCTCTATCCGAACGTGTATCTGATGGATCAGTTCGGCTCGCAGATTCGCGTGCTGAAGCCGCTGTCGGTGAATAAAACGGAAGTGACGATCTATTGCATCGCGCCCAAAGGCGAATCCGATGAAGCACGCGCGCGCCGCATTCGCCAGTACGAAGACTTCTTCAACGTAAGCGGCATGGCGACGCCCGACGACCTCGAAGAATTCCGCGCCTGCCAGCAAGGCTATGCTGCGCGCGCCGTCGAATGGAACGACATGTGCCGCGGCTCGACGCACTGGATCGAAGGTGCCGACGAAGGCGCGCAAAAGATCGGCCTCAAGCCGCTTTTGAGCGGCGTGAAGACGGAAGACGAAGGGCTTTACACGATCCAGCACCGCTATTGGGTGGAGACGATCCGCAGCGCGCTCGCCGAGGAAATGCAAGCCGGTGCAGGGAAAAGCGCGGAAAGGAGCGCGGCATGAGCACGACCATCACAGCGCCGACGCTTGCAGAGATTCAAGCGTTTCTCTACCGCGAAGCGCGTCTGCTCGACGACGAGCAATGGGACGAGTGGCTCGATCTGTATCACCCGGATGTCGTCTTCTGGATGCCCTCGTGGGACGACACGGATCAGTTGATCACCGACCCGCAACGCGAGATCTCGCTGATCTACTACCCGAGCCGCCAGGGCCTCGAAGACCGCGTGTTCCGCATCAAGACCGAGCGCTCGAGCGCGACGATTCCCGACACGCGCACGAGCCACAACATCAGCAATGTCGAACTCGAAAGCGAAGACAACGGCGTCTGCACGGTGCGTTTCAACTGGCACACGCTGAGCCATCGCTACAAGACCAATTACAGCTATTTCGGCATGTCGCGCTACGTGATCGATTTCAACGGCGATTCACCGCAGATTCTGAACAAGTACGTCGTGTTGAAGAACGACTACATCAATCAGGTGATCGACGTCTATCACATCTGAGCGCGCGCATTTCGCGATCCGCCACGAGTCGACCACAAGACGCGAGCAGCACAGGAAAGTCAGGAGCAGTCCATGGAACATCGCATTGCACTTCAGTTCGAAGACGGCGTCACGCGTTTCATCACGTGTCGCGACAACGAAACGCTGTCGGATGCCGCCTATCGGCAGAAGATCAACATTCCGCTCGATTGCCGCGACGGCGCATGCGGGACCTGCCGCGGCTTTTGCGAATCGGGCTCGTACGACCTGCCGGAATCGAGCTATATCGAAGATGCGCTGACGCCCGAAGAGGCTGCGAAAGGCTATGTGCTCGCGTGCCAGACGCGCCCGCGCTCGGACTGCGTGATCCGCGTGCCCGCTTCGTCGGCTGCGTGCAAGACGGGCGTCGCGCGTCATGAAGGCACCCTTGCGAGCGTGCGCAAGCTCTCCGATTCGACGATCGAATTTTCGATCGACGTCGATGCACCCGATCAGCTGTCGTTTCTCGCGGGCCAGTATGTGAACGTCGAAGTGCCGGGCAGCGACCTGTCGCGCTCGTATTCGTTCAGCTCCGCGCCGGGCGAATCGCGCGTGTCGTTCGTCGTGCGCAACGTGCCCGAAGGCAAGATGAGCACGTATCTGAGCAGCCATGCGCAGCCGGGTCAGCGCGTGGCGTTTTCGGGGCCCTACGGCGCGTTCTATCTGCGCGAAGCGGCGCGCCCCGTGCTCTTTCTCGCGGGCGGCACGGGCATCGCGCCTTTCCTGTCGATGCTCGATGTGCTGGCCACGAAGGACGCTGCGAAAGACGCCGCGAAGCAGCCGGTGCGGATGGTGTACGGCGTGACCAACGACATCGATCTCGTCGCGCTCCCGCAACTCGATGCGGCCCGAGGCAAGCTGCAAGACTTCGTGTACCGCACCTGTGTCGCCGATTCGTCTAGCAGCCATCCGCTGAAGGGCTACGTGACGGCCCACGTCGAGCCCGAATGGCTCAACGCCGGCGACGTCGATGTGTACCTGTGCGGCCCCGTCGCAATGGTCGATGCGGTGCGCGGCTGGCTCGGCGAAATCGGCGTGACGCCCGCGAGCTTCCACTACGAAAAATTCTCTGCCACCAACGCGGCCTGACCATCATGAATCAACGCTTCGAAGGAAAAGTCGTCGTCGTGACGGGCGCGGCGCAAGGTATCGGGCGCGGCGTCGCCATCGCGGCGGCACGCCAGGGTGCAACGCTCGTGCTGTGCGACCGCTCGGATTTCGTGCATGACGTGGCGGCCGAAATCTCCGCGCCGGGCGCGCGGTGCATCACCGTCATCGCCGATCTGGAAACGTATGCGGGCGCACGCAAGCTGGCCGACGCGGCGCTCGACGCATTCGGCCGCATCGATGTGCTGATCAACAACGTCGGCGGAACGATCTGGGCGAGGCCATATCAGGAATACGAGGAAGCGCAGATCGAAGCCGAAGTGCGGCGCTCGCTCTTTCCGACGCTCTGGTGCTGCCGCGCGGTGCTGCCCTCGATGATCGAGCGCAAGCGTGGCGCGATCGTCAACGTCTCGTCGGTTGCGACGCGCAGCATCTATCGCGTGCCGTATGCGGCTTCGAAAGGCGGCGTGAATGCGCTGACGGCGAGTCTCGCATTCGAACATGCCGCCGACGGCATCCGTGTCAACGCGGTCGCGACGGGCGGAACGGATGCACCTGTGCGGCGCGTGCCGCGCAACACCGACAAGCAGACAGAGCAGGAAGCGCTCTGGTACCAGGCCATCGTCGACCAGACGAAGGCGACGAGCCTCATGCATCGTTATGGAACGGTCGACGAACAGGTCGGCGCCATTCTCTTTCTCGCATCCGACGAAGCGTCGTACATCACGGGCACCGTGCTGCCCGTGGGCGGCGGCGATCAGGGCTGACGTCTCGCGTGCACAAAAACGCGGCTGTCCGATGCGTTTGCGTGGCGGCACAGCGCCGAAATTGGCTCAAACATTCTGTCGATAATGGCTCTTTCTACAGGCCATTATCATCGGTAATCTCCGTGTGACGGGCTGCGAAGCCCGGCCTACACGGAGATCACCGGATGAACACGAAAGTCTTTCTTGCGGGCGCGACGGGTGCCGTCGGCAGTGCGCTGGTGCCGCTGCTCGTCGATGCGGGCTATGCCGTCTACGGCAGCACACGCAGTCCCGAACGCGCGGCGCGGCTGGAACGGGCGGGCGCCGTGCCCGTCGTCGTCGACGTGTTCGATGCGCGTGCGCTCGGCGAGGCGCTGATGCGCATCGAGCCTGCCTGCATGATCCATCAGCTGACCGACCTGCCGCCCGCGCTCGATCCTTCGAAGATGGCAGGCGCGCTCGCAGGGAACGCGCGGATTCGCGACGAAGGCACCCGCAATCTGCTTGCGGCGGCGTTGGCAGCGGGCAGCACGCAGTTCATCGCGCAGAGCATCGCGTGGGCGTACCGCGAAGGCACGCAGCCCCACGACGAAACGCAGCCGCTCGATACCCATTCGGAAGGCAGCCGGCTCGTCACCGTGCGCGGCGTCGAGTCGCTCGAAACGCAGGTGCTGGAGGCGCCTCTCGCCGGCGCGGTGCTGCGCTATGGGCAACTGTATGGCCCGGGCACGGGCTTCGTTCAAGCTCACGGCGCGAGCCCGCTGCACGTCGACGCAGCGGCGTTCGCGGCGCTGCTCGCCTTGCAAGGCGGCGCACGCGGCGCGTTCAACATCGCCGAAGACAATTCCGTCGTGTCGACGGAGAAAGCGAAGCGCGAACTCGGCTGGTCGGCGAACTGGCGGCGCCCGCTTGCGGGCGTCGAGCGATGAACGCCGCACGCAGGCTCCTGACGCCCTGAACGGGCACATGCGCGCTCTCGCGCTCGGGTCTCACGTGCGGTACAGCATCCGCTGCAACACGCGCGCGAGCGTTCTCGCGCCCGCGTCGATCTCTAGCGCATCGATGCCCGCGAAGCCCAGCACGAGACCCGCAGGCGCTTCGCGCTGCACCGAGTACGACGACAACGGCCGCGTCTCGATGCCCGCTTCGGCGGCAAGACGGGCGGCGAGCGCGTCGTCCGTGCCGGCGGGCAGAAACGCGGGCGCATCGAGACCCGCGACGATGGGCGGCAATGCGAGCAGCCCCGTCCAATGCCGGCGCGCCGCTTCGCGCAGTGCGTCGGCACGCTCGCCATACAGCTCGCGCATGCGACGCACATGCCGGCCCGCGTGCCCTTCGGCGATGAACGCGTGCAGCGTCGCCTGCTGATCGTGCGGCACATGACGGCTCGTCAGCGACAGCGCCGCGACGAACGGCTCGACGAGACGCTCGGGCAGCACCGCATACGCGATGCGCAACGCGGGAAACAGCAGCTTGCTGAACGTGCCGCAATAGATCACATGTCCTGCGTTGTCGAGACTCTTGAGCGCGGCAAGCGGACGTCCTTCGAAGCGGTACTCGCTGTCGTAGTCGTCCTCGATGACGAGCGCGCGATGCGCGTGCGCCCAGTCGAGCAGCGCGAGCCGCCGCTCCAGGGAAAGCGCAGAACCGAGCGGCGCCTGCCGCCCCGCCGTCACGTAAGCGAGCCGCGCGCGCGGCGCGAGTTGACGGCCCGCCGCGACATCGATGCCGTTCGTATCGACGGGCACGGCGGCGATGCGCGCGCCCGCTGCTTCGAACAGCAGACGCGCGCCCGGATAGCCGGGGTCTTCCATCCACACGGTGTCGCCGGGATCGAGCCATAGCCGCCCGGACAGATCGAGCACCTGCTGCACGCTGCCGACGATCGCGACATGATCCGCCGAACAGGCGATGCCGCGCGTCACGCGCACGTGTGCCGCAATTGCCTCGCGCAGCGGCGCATAGCCTTGCGCCTCGCCGTCCGCGAGCATCGAACGGTTCGACTGGCGCGAGCGGCGCGCGGCGACACGCGCCCACAGCGCGAACGGAAACGACTGCAGATCGGGCTGGCTCGGACGAAACGCGCGCGCCGGGAACGAGCGTCCGTCGACGGCAAACGCACTGCGCGCGAGCAGCCGTCCGCGCGCGGACAAACCGATGCCTGCGTTGCCGACGACATCGCTGGATGCGCGTGTATTCGCCGCTCGACGAACGGCCCGCGTGCTCGCCAAAGCCGGCGCCGCATCCGGTGCTGACTCGAGTCGCACATCCGGCAATTCGCTCGCGACGAAACTGCCGCGTCCGACAGCACCCGACAGATAACCCTCGGCCGCGAGTTGCGCGAACACGCCCAGCACCGTGCCGCGCGACACGCGATGTCGCGTGGCCAGATCGCGGGTCGGGGGCAGGCGCGCGCCCGGTGCGAGCCGCCCGTCCAGAATCGCCGCGCGCAGTTCGCCGTACAGCCAGCGCTGCAGCGGCATGCCGTCGGGCCGAGCGTGTAGCGCGATGTCGATTTCGGTTGCGCGACGCATTTCGATGTGACTCCTTGCGTAAATGGCTCAATGTCTGATCGATGAAACGCGAATTCGACCAAGCCAATTCCAGCATTATGCCGACACAACGATTCCCTACGTCAGACAAAAGCGCGTCGCGCAATTGATAAACTGTAATAGTCGGCGAAAGCGCACCAGACGCACTTTTCCGCCCGGCCTGCCTCTTGCTTTGCATTGCAGGCCCACCAATGGCGCGCGCCACCCGCCGACAGACGAACATGCCGAGAACAACCGTGTCAGGCAACGCCCAGGCAAGCTACCGCCGCGCATCGATTGCGCGGACGGTGAAGCTGTACCGCACACCGCGCTCGCGCATCGACTTGCAAAGCCAGGCTGTCCTGCAGCACAAGCCTGCTGCGAGCCGCGCGCCGCGCACTCTTTCGACCACCTCATGAAACTGCCCCTCACTCCACAACGGCCTTCCGCCAACCGGGTCTACCCATCGGGAACACCCGGGCTGCATGGCCTCACGTCGGTGGTTACGTTCGTGGTCGTCGTATGCGGGCTGTACTTTGGGCGCGAGGTGCTGATCCCCATCACGCTCGCGGTGCTGCTGAGCTTTTTGCTCGCGCCGCTCGTCGGGCTGCTGCGCCGGTTTCATTTCGGACAATTGCCGTCGATCTTCGTCGCGGTGCTGACGGCTCTCGTCACGCTGCTTGCCGTCAGCACGCTGATCGGCGCGCAGGTCGCGCAGCTCGCGAGCTCGCTGCCGCAATATCAGGCGGCCATCGAGCGCAAGGTCGAGACCGTGCAGGAGAAAACGGTCGGACGCGCCGATGCGCTCCTCACGCGCGCCGCGTCCGCGCTCGCGCGTGTCGCGCCCGAACGTCCCGCGCCGCCTCACGAGCCAGGCCGCTCGCAAAAGCCCACAGTCGCGGCGCCACTGCCCGTCGAGGTCCACGAGCCCATTCCGTCGCCGCTACAGGTCGCACAGCGCGTGTTCTCGCCTGTCGTCGGGCCGCTGGAGACGATGTTCATCGTGCTTGTCGTGACGATCTTCATCCTGTTTCAGCGCGAAGATCTGCGCGACCGGCTGATACGCCTGTTCGGCGCGCGCGATCTGCACCGCACGACCACTGCGATCAACGATGCCGCGAGCCGTCTGTCGCGCTACTTCGTGGCGCAACTCGGCGTGAACCTCGGCGCGGGCGCGACGATCGCGATCGGACTTGCGGTCATCGGCGTGCCGGGTGCGCTGCTGTTCGGCGTGCTGACAGCGCTGTTGCGTTTCGTGCCGTATATCGGCACCTGGATCGCGGGGCTGCTCGCCATGATTCTCGCGGCCGCGATCCAGCCGCAATGGACGATGGCGGTGTTGACCTTCGTGCTGTTCGTGTCCGTCGATGTCATTGCCGGCCAGATCGTCGAGCCGCTGCTGTATGGGAATCGCTCGGGACTTTCGCCGCTTGCCGTCGTCGTCGCGGCGATTTTCTGGAGCTGGCTGTGGGGGCCCATCGGCCTCGTGCTGTCGACGCCCCTCACGTTGTGCCTCGTCACGCTGGGTCGCTATGCGGAGCGCCTGAAGTTCCTGACGGTGCTGCTCGGCGATCAGCCCGCGCTCACGCCCGCGCAGAATTTCTATCAACGGCTGCTCGCCGACGACCCGCACGAAGCGATCGTGCAGGCCGACCGCTTCCTGAAGGAGATGCCGCTCACGCGCTACTACGACGACGTCGCGCGCGAAGGCTTGCGGCTCGCGCGTAACGATGCGCTGCGCGGCGTGTTCGCGCCCGAGCAGCTCGCGCGGATGAACGAGACGCTGGTCGATATCGTCGAGAACCTCGAGCAGTTCGAAGGCTTGCCCGAGCACAAGCCCGATCCGAATGCGCTCGATGCGCTGCCCGCCGTGCTGCCCGAAGACGCCGCCGCGCAACGCATCGTGTGCGTGGCGGGCCGCGGCGCATTCGACGAAGTCACGACGGCCATCGCGCTGCAATTGCTGACGCGCCGCGGCTTTGCACCCGTGCTGACGAATTACGCGCACTTCAGGCGCGGACACGCGGATACGCTCGGCGTCGATGGCGCGACGATCATCTGCGTGGTCACGCTCGATGCGCCCGAAGCACCGCCGTATCTGCGCAATCTGTTGCGGCGCATTCGCGATCGCGCGCCCGGCGCACAACTGATCGTCGGTATCGGCGGACAATCGGAGCGCGTCGATCAAGTGGGCGTGTTGAACGGCACGCACAACGCGAACGCATTCGGCGATCTCGTCAATCAATGCGTGCGGGCCGCCTGCGCGATGGCCGCGCCGCTCGTCGAGAAGTCAGCTGGCAGCATCGGCGCATGAACGGGCCGCTCCCTGCTCAGTCCGCCTGGTTCGTTCGGTTCGTTCGGTTCGTCATGTGACTTCGCAACGCATCACGCGCTTCATACGTTCGGCGTGTTTCTGTCGATGAAGCGTCGTTTGTCCGCATGTTCATGCGGCAAAAAATCCCTGCGGGTATAGGCTGAATGAAAGCGCGCGTTGCATTGATCGCAAGCTTTCGTCATTCGCTGCCGGGAGGCCCATGTCCGCGTCCGCCCCGCATTGCAGGCAACAGATAAGGCTGTGCACGGCCCGCGACGGCGTGCGCATCGCGTATGCGACGACGGGCAAGGGACCACCCATTGTCAGGGCCGCAAACTGGCTGAGCCATCTGGAATTCGATCTCGGCAGCCCCGTCTGGCATCACACGATTGCCGAGCTGTGCCGCGAACACACGTTGATCCGCTATGACCAGCGCGGCTGCGGCCTGTCGGATCACGACGTCGCGGATATTTCGTTCGATGCGTGGAAGCACGAGACGCGAATCTCGGCAAGCCCGAACGCGACGCCGCCGTCGACGACCTGATCGCACTGGTGGCGGGCGTCGATGGACTCGCGCAAATCCAGGCGAAAGAAGATGCCGGGTACTTCTGCGAGCACATGGGCCGCACGCTGATGCGCGCCGAAATCGCGGACGCGGAGGCGGCGATGCTTGACGCGTATCGTTGGCAGTACATCGTGTCGGGCGTCGAAGAGCCACGCTTTCGCTCGCTGCTCGGCGGCCTGATCGATGAAGAGCAAGGCAAGCGCATCTTCGACGCGCTCACGCCCATCATGAAGCCGACGCTGCAACGTCAAACGCTGCCGCTCATCTGAGTCCGTTCTGTCCGCGCGCAAGTGACAACAAAAAAAGACCCCGGCATCGCGGACGATGCCGGGGTCGAGCTTGCGCTGCTGTGCTCTGCTCTTCTACGCGTGCAAGAGAAGAGAGCAGAGTCTGACGTCGAATCAAGAAAGTATTGTGAAACGTTCGCAAAGAACAATTAACAATTCACCCGATTCGTTTATGGAAAGCGGCAAGAAAGGAAAAGCAACTACGCGAGTCACGATGCAATTGTGCTTAAAAGAACTCCAGCATTAAGTGCCGTGCCTCTTTCGGCCCGCGCGGCTAATGCCGCATATTCGACGGGCACGCGTTCCAGGGGCGCTTTCGCCTGCTTTGCAATCGGCTCGCCGATCGGCTTGCCTAAAGCGAACTCGACACAGCATTTCGCCAGCACGTCAGTCGGATCGACGAGATGCGCGGTGCGGCCTCTGCGCGTAATCGTAGCCGCTTGCGGAAAGAGCAGCGGCAATTCCGTACACGCCAGCAGAATGACTTCGACTTCCTGCAACAGCAGGCTCTCGATGGCGGCGATGATATCGTCGACGCACTCGCCGCTCGTGAAGCCCGCTTTCACGCCGCGCGTCCCGTAGATTGCATTGGCCACCCGTGCCTGCATCGCGGCGGACGGCAAGACCTGAGTCAGTCCGCGCGCTTCGAGCGCGACTCGATACACGCCGCTCGCAAGGGTGCCGTCGGTTGCGAGCAGCCCGATACGCTCGACGGCGGGAAATGTCGTTCGCAGATGATCGGCCGTCACGCTCATCATGCTGACGATGGGCACGCGCAAGCGCGCTTCGATCGGCACGATGAACGCATGTGCGGTATTGCATGGAATCGCGATCACATCGGCGCCGCCGTCTTCGAGTTTCCGGCAAGTCGCATAGAGCGCGAGCGTCGGGTCCATGCCATTGCCCATCAGATGATCGGTGCGATCGGGAATCTGCGGGTTCTGTTCGACGATGATCTTGATGTGCTCCTGGTCGCGCACGGCGGGCGTATTGCGCACGACCTTGTGCATGAAGTCGACGGTCGCGGCGGGACCCACTCCGCCGACGACGCCGAGCGTGACCTGGCGCGCCGGCTTGCAATGATCGGCCGTAATCAGATGCTGCGCGTAGGCCGCATACGAGTCGACGATCGGCACCGCAAGCGCGCCGAGCCGTTGCACCGATAACGCGCTATCGGTCGTGGCCGGCAACAGCACGTCGACGTCCTGCGCAATCAGCGCATCGCAAGCGGCGCGTAGCGCGCCCGCGTCCTTAATGCCTACGCTGACCACGTCGATACCCACGCGGGCGCCGTAGCGCTCGAAGAGCCGCCGCTCGCACATCAGCGGCGAGGTCAGCACGCCGACGCGCCGAGCGAACGGGAAACGCCGCCGGATATGAGCAAAGAGCGCAGCGACCATATCGATCACGGCGACGCTCGTGTTCGCCTGCAATTCGTCGATGAACAGATGGCTCTCGAAACACGGCAGCGCTACGGCCAGCACGCCGCGCCGTTCGAAATCGCGAATCGCGTCGAATGTGCGCAGCTTGTGTTCCGCAGAACCGGCAACAGGTGGATAGGGCTCGCAGCGCTTGCCACTCGCGCCGCGCTCGACGGCAATATCTAGCGGCTGAAAGTGACGTGCGGCCGAATTCGCGCAATGCATCTTGCGCAGCAGGTCCACACTTGCGAGACGCGCGGCGCCGCCGACGATGCCGAACGCGCGCCGTCCAATAACAGACGATGGTTTCATTAAGCCCTCGCTTGATTGTTCTATTGGAGGCACGCATTCCGGCAATCGCATTGCGCGTGGTGCCGGTGCTCTATTCGAATCCGCAATTTGTCGCGCCATTCGGAATATAAATCCGAATCACCGTTTATGTCGCATGAATAAAGCCGATCGCAGACTTATAAACAACACGCTTTACGTTTACTCCTTCGCATTAGCGTGCGGCGATTATGTTCGCCTCACCAATCCAGTGGTTAACCCTAAGCGGGCGCCGCAATTGTCAATTAAAGGCGTTGAATGCGTTTGAAAACACTTCGCGTCCCGGGTCCGGCCCTTGCTCAATTCGGAGCCTTGGGGAGTGGAGATCAACGGGATGGCTACGAAAAACCCGCGTGACAATGAAGATGTATTGCAATGGCGGCCGATTCCAACGCATATGTCCAATCACCGGCGCGTACTGGTCGTCGACGATTACGCGGATGCCGCCGATGCGCTGCAATTGCTGCTTTACGCCAATGGCTTCGAATGCCGCGCAATGCATGGCGCTGGGAACGTTTGCGAATTCGCGGCTGAATGGCAGCCGTTTGCCGTCGTGCTCGATATCGCGATGCCGGGCGTCGACGGACTCGAATTGGCACGCCGTCTGCGCGCGACGCGGTCGACCTCGCACATGCTGCTGATCGCGTGCAGCGGCTACGCATCGCAGTCCGACCGCGAGCGAGCGCGCGAAGCGGGCTTCGACGCGCATTGCGCCAAGCCGCTGACGCCGCAACGCCTGCTCGCTTTGTTGAAGCGCGCCGTGTCCGAATCCGATAACGCACAGCGAAGCGACGGCGTGTAATTCGTACACACGTCGCGCCGTTCGTCGAACGCGTTCATACCGTGCAGGTCTGATGACGCCCCGCCGCTCGCGACATCGAACGCTGTGGTGCAATGCGGGCACACGAACTGCTGTCATATGGTTAGTCCTTGCCCATCAAGGGTTTCGCGACCCTCATCGGCGGCGGTGATGCACCCAGGGAGGCGCAAACCGGCGGACTTTGCGTTGACAGACAGGAGAACTCAAATGCATAGAAGAATTTTCATGTTCAGCACGGGTGCCGCGCTCGCCGCCGGCAGCCTGGCGCTCGCCGGCTGCACGACGACGCCTTCGAACTCCACGACGGCAAGCAGTAACGCGGACAAGCGCAGAGCGATCAATGCGAGCGTCGATGAAACGTTGTCGCGGCTCTATACGAGCGTGCACGGCTCACGTGAACTCGTCTCTAAAGCGCGCGGCGTGCTCGTGTTCCCTTCAGTCGTGCAGGCGGGCTTCTGGATCGGCGCACAGTACGGCCAGGGCGCATTGCGTGTCGGCGGACAGACGGTCGGCTACTACAGCACAGCAGCCGGCTCATTCGGCCTGCAGATCGGGGCGCAGTCGAAGGGCGTGATCTTCCTCTTCATGACACAGGATGCGCTCGATCGCTTCCGCAACAGCCAGGGCTGGTCGGTCGGCGGCGATGCGACGGTCGCGCTCGTGAAGATCGGCGCGAACGGCAACATCGACTCGACGACGGCCACGGCGCCTGTTCAGGCGTTCGTGCTGACCAACGCCGGACTGATGGCGGGCGTATCGCTCGAAGGCGCGAAGATCTCGCGGCTCGACATCTGATATTTGAGTCTGAGCACGTCCTTGCGGGGCGTGCAACGCGCCCCGCAACTTCGCGGCGCTGCCGAAGTTCGTAAAGCGCCTCTGTAAAAAAGCGCCATTTTCAAGGCGTGTTTTACATTCCGCTTGCGCTCGGCAGCTGGATGGGCGTGCCGCCGGAACTGCTCGTGCCCGCGCTGTCGGACCCGCGCAGCATCGAGTTCTATGGCGCGCTCAGCATGATGAAGGCGGGCATCGTGCACGCGCAGCAGGTCGTGACCGTCAGCGAAAACTACCGCGAAATCCTCACGCCGCGCTTCGGTCATCTGATGGAAGGCGTGCTGCACGCATGTGCGCATAAGCTGTCGGGCATCACGAACGGCATCGACGGCAACACGTGGAATCCCGCGACCGATCCGCTGATCGCGCGCCCCTACTCCATCGACGACGTGCGCGGCAAGCAGGCCTGCAAGCGCGATCTGCAACAAACGTTCGGCCTGAGCGTCGATCCGTTCGCGCCGCTCGTCGCGATCGGCAGCCGCCTCACGTCGCAAAAGCTCGCGGACGTCGTGGCCGAAGCGCTGCCCTTGATGCTTGCGCGCCACCCGCGCCTGCAAGTGGCGATTCTCGGCAAGGGCGACGCGAACCTGGAAGCGGCGATGCGCAAGCTTGCGTCCGCGTGGCCGCAGCGCGTGGGTGCATATATCGGTTATGACGAAGCGCGCGCGCACATGCTGCACGCAGGCGCCGACATCCTGCTGCACGGCAGCCGCTTCGAGCCGTGCGGTCTCACGCAGCTGTATGCGCTGCGCTACGGCACGATTCCTGTGGCATCGCGCGTCGGCGGGCTGCGCGACACGATCGTCGACTACACGCCCGAGCGCTCGCCCGAACTCGGCCTGCCCGAAGACGGCGCGACGGGCTTTCTGTTCGACGGCGAAACACCGGAAGGTGTAGCGGGCGCGCTGCGACGCGCGCTCGACGCGTTCATGCGGCCATCGTCGTGGCACGCGCTACAGCGCAACGCGATGCGCTGCGATTTCAGCTGGCGCAAGCCGGTGCACGCGTATCTGAAACTGTATGGCGCATTGACGGATGCACGTCCGGCGCAACCGCGCGTCGATGTGGATGTCGTGGCCGCCGCTTCCGCGCAGCGTCGCGCGAATGCTGGCACGCAAGCCGCCAACGCGCAGACGGGCTGGGCGAACGGCGCGGCTGCATCGCAGGAGACGGTTGCGCGCAGTGCGTGAATGCCTGACATGTCAGCGACGGGCTTCGATGTTCGGCTTGCTTCGCCCGTCGCTGATATGGCCGTGAGACAGACCCTAGCCCGTCAGCCGTTCTTCCAGCCGATCGAAGATCCGTTGCGTTTCGCCCTTCGCGTGCAGCGCGAACAGCAGCATCGAGCGCCCCGTCACCTGATAGACATCGCCTGATTCGAAGTCCGGCAGTTCGTCTCGCTCGGGCGCGTTCGTATCGATCATGCAGCTCCATTGATCGCTGCCCGGTATCTCAGGCAGCGTGAAGTCGACGACATCGTGATACGCATTGACGACCAGCAGCAAGGTCGCGTCGGATGCGGGCTTGCGGATGCCGCTCGCCTGCGCGCGGCCGTCGATCACGAGGCCGAAGCAGCGCATCGTCGCATCGTCCCATTGGTCGCCCGTCAACTCGACGCCCGCGGGACTCAGCCACTTCACGTCCATCACGCCGATGTCCTCGCGCATCTCGCCCGTGAGAAAGCGATTGCGCCGCAATACAGGCAACGCATGGCGCAGCGTCGTGAGCTTGCGCACGAATCCGGTGAGCGCGCGGCCATTGTCATCGATGCCCTTCCAGTCGACCCAGCTGATCTCATCGTCCTGGCAATACGCGTTGTTGTTGCCCATCTGCGTGCGGCCGAATTCGTCGCCGGCGAGCACCATCGGCGTGCCTTGTGAAAACAGCAGCGTCGCGAGCATGTTGCGCTTCTGGCGCTCGCGCAACGCGATCACTTCCGGATCGTCGGTGGGCCCTTCGACGCCGCAATTCCACGAACGATTGTCGCTATGGCCGTCGTTGTTGTCCTCGCCGTTCGCTTCGTTGTGCCGCTCGTTGTACGACACGAGATCGTTGAGCGTGAAGCCGTCGTGCGCGGTGATGAAGTTCACGCTGGCCCACGGACGCCTGCCGCGCCGGTTGAAGAAGTCGCCCGATGCGGTGAAGCGCGTCGCGAGATCGGCGGCGATGCCCTCGTCGCCTTTCCAGAACGCGCGCACCGTGTCGCGAAAGCGGTCGTTCCATTCGGCCCAGCCCGGCGGAAAACCGCCCACCTGATAGCCGCCCGGCCCGCAATCCCACGGCTCGGCAATCAGCTTCACGCTGGAGATGATCGGGTCCTGCCGGCAACTGTCGAGAAAGCCGCCGCCTTCGTCGAACCCATACGGCTCGCGTCCGAGAATGGTCGCGAGATCGAAGCGGAAGCCGTCGACGTTCATCTCCGTGACCCAGTAACGCAGACTGTCCGTCACCATCTGCAGCACGCGCGGATGCGACAGGTTCAGCGTGTTGCCCGTGCCCGTATCGTTGATGTAGTAACGGCTCTGCTCAGGCATGAGCCGGTAGTACGACGCGTTGTCGATGCCGCGAAACGACAGCGTCGGCCCGCGCTCGTTGCCTTCGGCCGTGTGGTTGTACACGACGTCGAGTATCAGTTCGAGGCCGGCGTCGTGCAGGCTGTCGATCATCGCCTTGAACTCGTCGACCGCGCCGGGGCCGCGCGCGAAGTAACGCGGATCGGCGGCGAAAAAGCCGATCGTGTTGTAACCCCAGTAGTTGGTGAGCCCCTTGTCGAGCAGATGTTGATCGTTGACGAACGAATGAATGGGCAGCAGTTCGATCGTCGTCACGCCGATGCGCCTGATATGGTCGATCACGGCCTTTTGCGCGAGACCGTCGAAGGTGCCGCGCATCGCTTTGGGCACGCCGGGATGACGTTTCGTATAACCGCGCACGTGCGTCTCGTAGACGATCGTGCGATCCCACGGCACGCGGATGCGAGTGGGATGCGTCCAGTTGAACGTCTGATCGACGACCTGGCACTTAGGCATGAAAGGCGCACTGTCGCGCTCGTCGAATGTGAGGTCGTCCTCAGATTCCAGCGTATAGCCGAATAGCGACGGGTCCCAGCGCAACGCGCCCTCATGCGCCTTCGCATACGGATCGAGCAGCAGCTTGTTCGGATTGAAACGATGACCGGCCTCGGGCTCATACGGACCATGCACGCGATAGCCATAGACAGTGCCCGGCTTCAATCCGGCGACATGCACGTGCCACACTTCGTCGGTGTATTCGGGCAGTTCGATGCGTTCGCGTTCCTTCTTGCCCTTGTCGTCGAACAGACACAACTCGACCTTCGTTGCATTTGCGGAGAAGAGCGCGAAATTGACGCCCCTGCCGTCCCATGTCGCGCCGAGCGGAAAAGGCAGGCCCTCGGCAATGCGGGAATCGATCGGCATGTTGTGTTCCTCAGGCGAATTGAACGGGCGCGGCGCATGCTGCATGCGAGGCGGCAGCGCTGCGAGCAGCAATCGATGTACCTGTGGACGAACGCTAACGCACTTCTACGCGTTTCGCTCGACGACGTTGTCAACGATAGAGCGGCAGCGTCACTCTGAACGTCGAACCCGTACCGCGCCCTTCGCTCTCGGCCACGACCGAGCCGTGATGCAGATCGACGAGATGCTTGACTAGCCACAGCCCGAGACCCAGCCCCGCGACGCGCCCGCCGCTTTCTGGATCGACCTGGCGAAAGCGCTCGAAAATGCGCGTCAGCGCATCGGGCTCGATGCCGGAGCCCGTATCGCGCACGGACAGTTCGACCTGCTGCCCCTTCACCGTCACGCTCAACTCGATTTCGCCCTGCGCGCAGAACTTCACTGCATTCGACAGCAGATTCCACGCGACCTGCTTCATCCGGCTTTCGTCGGCCATCACGACGCACGGCGCAAGCTCGCCGACCACGAAGCGCAGCCCTTTTGCTTCCGCCGACATGCGCATGTCCTCGGCGACGTTGCCTGCAAGCGCGCCAAGATCGACGGGCTGAAGATTAACGGACAGCTTGCCCGTCGCGATCGCGCCGCTGTCGAGCAGATCGTCGACCATATGCGCAAGCTGATGCGCGTTGCGCTCGATCACGCCGGCGGCGCGCATCACGTGTGCGGGATGATCGGCGGCACGTTGCAGCAGCGTCGTCCACGAAAGAATCGCGCCGAGCGGCGAGCGCAATTCGTGGCTCACAGCGGTGACGAAACGATCCATCGCGCGCGCCGCTTCATCGCTATGCTTGCGTGCGCGCTTTTCCGATTCCGCGATCGCGCGCTGCTCGAGCTCGGCCTCCTTGCGCGACGTGATATCGAGCGTAAAGCCGACGATCGACTTCAGCGTGTCGTCCGCATGATGACGGCCGAGCCCGCGCAGCAGCACCCAGCGCACAGTGAGGTCGGGCCACGTGACAAGGAACTCGACTTCGAAGTGCTCGCGTCGCGCAAGCGCGCGTTGCATCGCGTCCTTCACGCGCGCGCGGTCGGCGACGTCGATCAACTCGTCGAAAAGGCGCTTCTCGGTCAGCTCGTCGGATGCCGAAAGGCCGAGATTGATCTTGCATTGCTCGGTGGCGTCGATCGCGCCTGTCGCCGAATTGAGCTCCCACGCGCCGACATGCGCGAACTCGAGCGCCTGGCGCAACTGCTCGCGATGCATGCGCAGTTCCGCATTCGCTTCGTCGACCAGCACCTGACGTCGGAGCACCTGCGAACGCAGCTTCTCGCGCTCGCGTTGATCGCGTTCGGTGATCGCGAGCGATTCGGTCACGTCCATCAGGCACATCGCGATCAGCAGCGCATGACCGTCGCTCGGCTCGATCATCGACGCGCGCGCCTGCCAGTAGCGCGGCGTCAGCGCGTCGTCGCTCCCGTTCGGCGCAGGTGTGTCATAACGGATCAACGAAGAAAGACGTGGCTCGCCAGGCACGAGACCGGCTAGCAGCGAATCGAGCCAGCTGCGGCGCAATTCCCGCTGCGATTGCGGGCCGACCTGATTGATGTCGTGGATCGAACGGCCCTGGATATCGGACAGCGTGACACCGTGCATCTCGCGATAACGCGCGTTCGCGGCCACGACCTCGCACCGCTCGTCGAGGATGAGCCACGCATCGGGCAACAGTTCGAATACCTGCGTGGCGTCGACGGAGATGACCGTGTGCGATCGGCTGGATAGTCTGTCCATAGCCCTAGAGTCTACCTGAAACGACACCATTGGACCCGACGTAAAGCACCGCGTGACGCATATCGCATACCGTGATTGAAACTCACAGGCATGTCGCGGTAAATATCGACATCGCCGCGAGTCAGAACTTACAACGCATCCGATAATTTTTGCGACGCGCGACCCTCCACTGCAACAGTACTCATGCCGCTTCGCGCCCATCCGCCGACAGGGTCGAAACGTCCGGAAGCCGCGCCCGCCTTGGCGACGACGCATCTGCTTCGTTGCTGCGCGATGACCATGCGGTCACTCGAATGAACCTGTCATGTGAGTGGCACGCGCCGTGCGTGCGCGGGAATCAATTAAACGATGACACATCGCATGCGCCGGATTCCGGTCTGCGAGTAAGAAGCTTGCCTGTGTACATGGATTCGAACGCGATATCGGACAGCCGACTTCCTACCATCCTGCTCATCGACGACGAGCCGGATCTGTTGATTGCATGGGCGCTCCTGCTCGAACTGGAGGGCTTTCACGTGCTCACGGCCTTCAATGCCCGCCAGGGCGTCGAACTGGCGCAGCGCGTGCATCCCGCACTCGTGATCACGGACCTGATGATGCCGGAGATGAACGGCGCCGAAGTGTGCCGCACGCTCAAGAGCGATCCCGGACTCGACGGCATGCCCGTGATCCTGTGGAGCGCTTCGCCGGATATCCCCACTGATCTGAAATGCGAGTGCACCTTGCACAAGCCCGTTGCGCGCGAGATCCTGCTCGGGCAAGTCGATCTGCTGCTCGGCCGCGAGCATGCAAGCGATGCCGCTTCGCCGATCTCGGACAGCGCGCCGTTGAACTAGCCCATCATCTTTTGCTTTTGACGCGATCCGGCGTCCTTCTCGTGCATGAGCGCGAGCGTGCTTCGATACGCACGAGAGGATAAACATACCGAACTGAAACGGGCCGCGTCGCAATACGGCCCACGCCTGGTCCTCTTACGCTCCGTGTGTTGCATCGTCTCGCTCGATCGAACGCGCCGTCAGCCGATCTCCGGCGCGCGAGTCTCGAGCGTGCGCAGCATGCCGTCGAGCTTGCGCGCACGTGTGCGCTGCGAAGGCACCAGCGGCGCCGCGAGCACGGTGTTCAGCCGGGTGCGCCAGTACGAGAGCGGAAACCGATGCTCAGCGGCCATATGGCTGAGCACGCGTTCGAGGTGGTGCAACTCGCTTTCCAGCTGATAGTTGTCCATCGTTGGTCCCCCGAGTTCTTTTTCCAGTCGGGACGGCGCTCACGCGTCGCGTCGAACGCCGGATACCCGCGCGTCGACACGCCGCAATGAGCACACGCCATTCCTGATTCTTTTTTACGCGCGCGCGAAGAGACGCACGCGCCGGACCGCACCTACACGTACGCGCGTTCGCGCATCCACTTGGTCATGATCCACTTCTCACCGCCCGTGACGGGCGCGCCGCCGTGCAGCGTCAGCGGATCGAGTTGCCCGCGTCCGTTCATGTAGCGGAAGTAGACGGCGCCACCCCGTCGCGCCATCACGGTGATGCCGGCGTCCGGAAACACCGTTTCGCCGCCGCCCTCGACATCGCACAGATAGACGATCAGCGTCGCGACCCGCTGGCCGCCGCGCGCCGTATGCAGTGCGCTGCCCGATTGCGCGGGCGGAAAGTAGTCGAAGTGCGGCCGATACTCGCCGCCCGCCCTGTAGTGCAGGATCTGCAGGCCCTCGCCATGTTCGAGCGGCCAGTTCATCAGCTCGGCGATGCGGCGGTCCAGCCGCTCGATGAACGCGTCCTCGCAGCGCTGAAACCAGAAGCCCTCGCTGGTGCGCAGCGTGATCACGTCTTCCTGTCCGCTGTCGGGATTGACGGTCGTCGAGCGCTTCAGCCTGTTTCGCGCGCGCTCGATCAGCTCCGTGCATTCGTCGCCCGACAGCACGTCGTCGAACGCGATCACCTGCGGGCGATCGACGCGCAGCACCACGGGCACGTCGCGGTCGTGCGTGCGCACGATATTGCCCGCGGCGACGGGGCACGCATCGTATTCATAGGCGCGCTCGCCGTCCGATGGCTTGACGGCCTCGGCCTCCACGCTGTTTTCGGCGGCCGCGCGGCCCACGATCTCGCGCGCCGCCGATGCGTCGAAACCCGCCTGCACCATCGCGTCGACCATCGATTCCTGCGTGCACCCGCGACGCACATTGGTCGCGAGCCATTCCTGCCATGCAGCATCCACGACTTGCATTCGAGCCTCGCTATGTCGTTCGTTCTGCCTGCTTCGCAAACGGAATACCACGCATACCCAGCGGCGCGATGCCTGCATTGCGCCGCGCATGCACGCGGTCCGCGTGCCCATCAGGGGCGCTTCCCGCGCCCTTCATGCTCCCCGCCTGCTCCCACCGTGCCCCTTCACGCATGCCTTGCACGCCACGCAGCCAGCCCACGTCTGGCCTGCGCGCGGATCGCGTTGTGCGCGAACGGCGTCCAGCCGAACAGCGCGCCCTTCGCGCCCAACGCCTGACTCGCCCAGCGCCACAGATCGAAGCGATCGCGATGCTCGACGATCAGCCCGTCGCGGAACACGAAGCGCGCATCGACGGGATTGACGACCGTCCTGCCCGTCTGGCTGAATACATAGCTCGCGACCCAGTGCGCGCTGCCGCCTGCATCATCGGCAACGACGTGACTGAAAGCAAGCGTCAACTCCTCTGCGCGCGACACCAGCATGCGCCACATGTCGGACACTTCGGCGCCATGCAGCTCGCCGAAGACGGGATCGCTGAACGTCACGTCGGACGCATAGCAGGCCGCCATCGCGTCGACGTCGAGCCGCTGGAACGCCTCGTAGAACCGTTCGATCAATGCCGCATTCGGATGAGTCATGTCGTTCTTGTCGTGGACGTCCCGTCTGCCGATGCCTTCATTCAAGGTACATCACGCCGATTCCTTTGCGCAATGTTTCCGACGTGCCGCCATCGCTCATCGCCGCTCATCGCTCCTGCACAACGCGCGGTTCACGCCGTCTGCGGCTCCGAGCGATGAATCGATATGCCCTCCATTGGGTCCGGCTCCGCGCTCCACGGCGAGCGTTCGATCATCCGTTGCGCGTCCGCGTAGCCCGCCTGCCAGCGCCGCTTGATGCCGTCCGCCGAAAAGTCGATGTCCTTGTGCAGCTCGTCGCCGCCGAAGCTCGGCGCGTCGAGCTCGATCACCTGCATCGTCGTCCCGCAGCCCCAGCCGAGCAGTTCCTGGACGGCCTTCGTATCGCGTTCGTTTTCAGGCAGATGCTTGCCCAGTTCGCGGATCACGTGGCGAAGCCGGTGAATCTGCCGCTGCCGTTCGAGATGGCTCTCGGCGCGGCTCGAATACTGGATGTCGCGCTGCCGGCTCATTGCTTCGTGGATCGATGCGGGCTCGTCGCCATGCGCGGGCCACAACTGCACGGTGAAGATCACCGAGCTGTGGCGCGGCCGGTCGTCGAGCACTGCTTCGAGCGGCGTGTTCGAATAGATGCCGCCATCCCAGTACGCCTCGCCGTCGATGCGCACGGACGGAAAGCCCGGCGGAAATGCAGCCGACGCCATCACGTGCTGCACGTCGAGCGGTTCGTCGCGGTTGGTGAAATAGCGCATCTGCCCGCTGCCGACGCCGACCGTGCCGACCGTCAGCCGCGTTGCCTTGGCGTTCAGACAACCGAAGTCGATCAATGACGCGAGCGTCTCGCGCAACGGCTCCGTGCGATAGAACGCGGCGTGCTCCAGGCCGACGGGCACTTGCATGCCGAGCCACGCATCGGCGCGCGGCGTGAAGAACGCCGGAATGCCTTTTGACATGATCGACAGATTGCGCAGCCATTGCTCGTAGCCCGGCATCCACGCGGCCCACGCGCTCCATGCGGCCGTCAGATACGCGGGAAGGTTCGTCGCAGCGCACGCGGGCGCGAAGGCCGACAGCCAGGCGTTGTGATCGTCTGCAACGCCCTTCCACGTGACGCGCTCCCAGAACGCGCGCAAACGATTCATCCGGTCTTCCGGGCGATTGCCCGCGATGATCGCGCCGTTGATCGCGCCAATCGACGTGCCGATCACCCAGTCGGGCTCGATCCCTGCGTCGTGCAGCGCCTCGTATACGCCCGCCTGATACGCGCCGAGCGCGCCGCCGCCTTGCAGCACGAGCACGATCTGCGCATCGATCGCGGGATGCGCGGACGTCTCGCCGGCAACCGCTTCACGCGGGCGCGCGGACGTGCGGGATGCCTGCGCTGCCGCATGCATCGACGGTTTTTTCACACGGCTCGGCCTGGTTGAGCTGGGCATTGCTTTTAGCCTCGTTCAGCAACGGTTTCGCGGAAGAATCCGCTGTCCATTTTGACAGAGGCGACGGGAGAAATCAGGGCAAGGCCGCCTGGACGCGCCGCGAGCAGCCGATTCCCGCTGTCCGCACGGGCGTAGCACGCGTGCCGGCGCGCCGGTTTCGTCAATCCGCCTCGCCATGGTCGTCGTGGCCCTTGCCTGGTTTGTCGAGTCCGGCGCTGTCCGGCTCGCGCATCCGGTAGGCGTCCATCAGGCGGTAAAGCGTGACGCGGGAAATGCCCAGGTCGCGCGCGGCCTCGCCATAGCGTCCGCGATGCCGCAGCAGCGCGCGTTCGATGGCCATGCGCTCGGCCGCCTCGCGCGCGACGTTCAGCGACACGGGCGTTTGATCCACGAGATGATCCAGTTCGAGATCCTTCGCCGTGATCAGTCTGCCTTCGGCCATCACTACGGCACGTCGAATGCGATTGCCCAGTTCGCGCACGTTTCCCGGCCACGCGTGCCGGTGCATGGCTTCCATCGCATCGGGCGCGAAACCCTGCAGCCGTCGTCCCGCGTCGCGCCGGAAATGACCGAGCAGATGAAACGCGAGCAGTTCGATATCGCGGCCTCGCTCGCGCAACGGCGGCTCGACGATGCGCAGCACGCACAGCCGATGATAGAGGTCGTGCCTGAAGCGCCCAGCGGCGATGGCTGCATCGAGATCGACGTGCGTCGCCGAGATGAACCGCACATCGACGTCGATCGATTCCTGCCCGCCGAGTCGTTCGATCTTGCGTTCCTGTAGAAACCTCAGCAGGCTGGCCTGGCTTTCCAGCGGAAGATCGCCGATTTCGTCCAGAAACAGCGTGCCGCCGCTCGCTGCCTCGACGCGCCCTATCCTGCGTTGCGCCGCGCCCGTAAACGCGCCGCGTTCGTGACCGAACAGCTCCGACTGCACCAGCTCGCGCGATATGGCGCCGCAATTGATCGCGACGAACGGAGCGTCGTGGCGGGAAGACCGTTGATGAATCGCGGCGGCCGTCAGTTCCTTGCCTGTTCCCGATTCGCCGGCGATGAACACGGGCGCATCCGTCGACGCCACCCGTTTGATCGACCGAAACAGCGCCTGCATCGACTCGCATGAGCCGATCATATCGCCTTCCGTGACGTGATGAACGGGCGCCCGTTGCGGCGCGCCCGCGAGCGTGGCCATTCCGCGCGCATGCCCGACGGCCCTGACGGCCCGTTCGGGGACGACGGGCACGGTCACGTAGTCGGAGCAGTAGTCGCGCACGAGCCGGCGCATCGTCGAATCGGCGAGTTGCCCCGGCGATACGATCGCGACCCAGCCGATATCCGGCATCGCCAGGCACGCATCGAGCGCCTCGATTTCGTGAAGCGGCAATCCTGCTGCAAGATCGATTAGCCCACCCGCCGCATCGAAACCGTCGAGCGCCTTCGTCACCTCCTTCACCGACTTGACCGGTTTCACTTCCCAGTCGCATTGCTCGAAGAATTGACGGATTTCCGCGCTGGGTTTCGCCGACAGGTAGATCAATCGCCGCACATCCATACTTCCCCCTTCGCGCGCGCCTGCGTCCGGACGACAAGGACGCTACCCGGTGTGCGCATACTACATGCACCGTCATCGCGAACCGATGCCCGATCGTCGACGATCCATTCGACTTTCTTATCGGCACATGTTTTTTTGACTTTAGGCGGGTAAACCATCACGCGCATCGCCACCGACGCAAGCGATCGTCAGTCTGCCATGTAATCGCCGACGATCTGCTGGAGAGGCATACCTGCTGGTCGCGTCACGGACGCATGAAGGAAAAGCACACTTAAAAATCTGAGGCTGCTGGACATCCACACCCATCCACACCCATTCACACCATCACCCAGCCGCCGTCGAACAGCCATCGACACTTCGAGCCAGCCTGAAACATCGCGCGACACGCGTCGCGGATACTTGCTGTCATGCCGCCGCAAGTCCCGTTTCAAGCGGCCAACGAACCCACGACATCGACAGGAATCCCCATGACGCTCACCTGTTTCATCCGCTATCAGATCGATCCTTTTCAACGTGACGCGTTCAGACAGTACGCCGAGAACTGGCGCGAAATCATTCCACGCTGCGGCGGCCATCTGATCGGTTATTTTCTGCCGCACGAAGGCACCAACGACATCGGGTGGGGTCTCGTCGCGTTCGACAGCCTCGCCGCCTACGAAGCATATCGCGCGCGGCTGCGCACCGATCCGGCAGCGGCCGAGAACTTCCGCATGGCGCAGGCGAAGCGCTTCATCCTGCGCGAAGAACGGACCTTCACGGAAGCCGTCGACGGCACGCTCGGCAAGCCCGCGCACGCCGGCAAAGGCTGATATGCGGATGCGTCCGCGCCACGCTTATACATAAGCACCCAAAGCGCGCATTGCACGCTCCGACGCGCGCTGGGTCGCCGTTTGCGGAACTTATAGCGCCCCGCCGCTGTCGTTTTATTTTTTAGTCGAAACGTGGTGGCTCCCGGCGCCGCATCGCGTCCAGCCGTACGCGCATCGCCGCCGCCCACCGGCCCTACATGCGCAAATTCCTTTTGCTCTGCCTGCTGGCGCTGTTCAGCGTCCCTGCCTTTTCTGCCGTCACGGCGATAGCGACCGCGACGGGCGCCTCCGCCACCACCGTCACGCTGACACCCGAACAGGCCCGCGAGGCGCTGTCCGTCCTCAACGATCCGAAAAGACGCACGCAGATCGAAGACACGCTGACGGCGATCGCCGCAGCAGGCGCGCTTGCAACGCCTGCTGCGCCCGCGCCTGCATCCGGCGCGTCGGCTGCTGCGGCGGCGAACGCATCGGGCGCGAGCGTGCCTGCCGCGTTCAAGTCGAACGGCCTCGCATCGCAGCTGGCGCGCCAGGGTGCGCATTGGCTCGCCCAAGGCGGCGCGACGCTCAAGCGCTCGGTGGCCGTGCTGCTCGATACGTCGTCGGCGCGCTACTGGTGGAACGTGCAACTATCCGATCCGCACGAACGCGCGAAAGCCGGCGGCGTGCTGCTCGCGCTGATCGGCACGCTGCTGCCCGCGATCGTGCTCGAATGGCTCGTGCGGCGCGTGCTGCGCCGGGCGCGCGCGGCGATCATCGCGCGGCGCGGGGCGCGCGAAGCACGCGACGCGGCTCATCAGGCAGAAGAAGACGCCGCGGCGCGCGCAGCGGGAGCCGTGAGCGTCGCGGCAACTGCAACGGACACGGCTACAGACAAGAGCCCGCCCGCAAGCCCGGCTGCGCCGTCGATGTCGACACCACCATCATCGGCGGGATCGGCTGCAACGCCCGCTGCCAAACCCGACACCACCGACGACAATCAGAAGGAAGCCCGCAGCAAACGCCAGGCGGCGCATCACTGGACCACGCTGCAACGTCTGCCGAGCGCGGCGCTGCAACTGTGCGTGCGCATGCTGCCGCTCGTCGCGTTCATCGCGGCCGCAAGCGCGCTGATGTCGTTCTTCACCGACGACGGCACGATTCAGGACGACGCGCTCAACGGGCTGATCGACCTCTATGTGATCTGCCGCGCGATCGTGATCGCGGCGGGCTTTTTCCTGCAGCCCGATGCGCCCGGCTTGCGCCTGTTGCGGCTGCGCGATAGCTGGGCGCTCTTCATGCAGCGCTGGGTGGTCCGCATCGTCAGCGTGATTGGCGTGGGCGGCGCGCTAATCCAGATTTCCACCGCGCTCGGCCTGAGCGATGCGGCGCATCTGCCTCTCGTCAAGCTGCTCGCGCTGGTCGGACACGTGATGGTGTCGATCATGATCCTGCAATGCCGCGCGCCGATCGCCGCGCTCGTGCTGGAGCGCACGAGCGAGAGCCAGCGTCCGATGAAGCTGCTCGCGCACGGGCTCATCGACATGTGGGCGGGCGTCGCCGTATTCGTGGTGATGGCGCTGTGGTTCGTGTGGGCGCTCGACGTGCACAACGGCTACCGGACGCTGCTGCATCTGGGCGGCCTGTCGCTGATCGTGCTGGTCGCCGCGCGCATCGTGTCGATCGTGCTGTACGGCGCGCTCGGGCGGATCTTTCGCGTCGAGGAGGGCGAGAGCCGCTCGCTGCTTCACCAGCACGCGTACCGCTACTATCCGCTGATACGGCGCGTCGTATCGACTGTCATCGTGGCCGTCACCGCGCTCGTGCTGTTGCAGGTGTGGGGCATCGGCGTATGGCAGTTCTTCCGTCCGGGCGCGATCGGCCACCGTCTGACCTCCGCGCTGATCACGATCTGCGTGGCGGCCGTGATCGCGCTGGTCGTGTGGGAAGTCGCGAACGTCTCGGTTGAGAAGCGCCTCGATCAATGGACGAAGAGCGGCGACCTCGTACGCGCCGCGCGTCTGCGCACGCTGGTGCCGATGCTGCGCACGGCCCTCTTCGTCGTGATCGCGCTCGTCGTCGTGCTGACGGGCCTGAGCGAACTCGGCGTGAACACGGCGCCGCTGCTCGCGAGCGCAAGCATCTTCGGCGTCGCGCTCGGCTTCGGTTCGCAAAAGCTCGTGCAGGACTTCATCACGGGGATCTTCCTGCTGATGGAAAACGCGATGCAGGTCGGCGACTGGGTGACGCTCGCGGGCGTGTCGGGGACGGTCGAGTATCTGTCGATCCGCACGGTGCGCCTGCGCGGCGGAGACGGTTCGTTGTACACGGTGCCGTTCAGTTCCGTGTCGACGGTAAACAACACGAACCGTGGGCTCGGCAATGCGGCCGTGAAGGTCAGCATCGCCTACGGCCAGGATGTCGAACTCGCGACCGCGACGCTGAAGGAAATCGGCGCGGCGCTGCGCGAGGACGACAAGTTCAAGGACGGCATCCTGTCGGACTTCAGCTTCTGGGGCGTCGATGCCGTCGATGGCGCGTCCGTCACGCTCGTGGGCCAGATCCAGTGCCGCGACAGCGCGCGCTGGCCGGTGCAGCGCGAATTCAACCGGCGCATTTTCGAGTCGTTCCACGCGAAGGGCATCGAGATTTCCAATCCTCAGCGCAACGTGCTCGTTCCGCCCGATGCGCAAGCGGGCATCGCCAACGGCGAAGAGCCCGAAGGACCGCCGCGTCCCGCGAGCGCACCCGACGGCCCGGACAAGGACAAGCAGGACAAGCCACAGCCGAAGGCCGCGCGCCACTGACGCGCCGTTTGCTTCACGACGAGTGCTCGATGCCGACGAGACGCGCATCGAGCAGACTCGCGAGCGCTTCGCCGCCCTGCTGCATCACGTAGTCGTGGTTCCATTTGAAGAACGGCCGCGCGAGCGGCGCAAGCAGATTCATCCAGCCACGCTTCGTGCGCACGCGCCATTCGTAGCGCACGACTGTCACCGTATCGTGCGACGAGAACTGCCAGCACCCCGTGCCCTCGACATCGCCGCACGCTTCGCCTTCGAGCACGATGAGTGGCTCGACGCGCGTCACGCGCATGTCGAACGCAACGCGATATGGCAAGCGGCCTTTCCACGTATAACGATGCAGTGCGCCGACGCCGTCGCTCGCGCCCGTCTCCACTTCGATCACGCGCTCGACGCTTTTCCACCAGCGCGGCCAGGCGGCCGGATCGTGGATCGCGTCCCACACGGCCTGGAGCGGCGCGTTGATGCGCCAGATCGTGGTGAAGCGGTATTCGGTATGCACTTTCGTTTCCTTTTTTTGTCTGCGACGCTGGTTCGGGTTTTTTAGCGTGCCGCTGGCATCCGCGATGCGGTTTTGTTTTGGTTTTTATGGCTTGCCGCTGGCGTCCGCGAAGCGTTCGTTCGCCTTGCCCTGCGCGAGCATCCGCGATTGCGGTTCGCCTTGCCCTGCGCGGGCATCCGCGATGCGCCTCGCGGTGCGGGCGTTGCCCCTGTGCGGGGCGGCACCTACTCTTCTTTGCCGCGGCAAAGAAGAGTAGGCAGAAGAAAGCCGCTCACACCGCCAGTGCTTGACCTTTACCCACGGGCTCTCAACGTCCCCATCCTTCACACGGCAGCATATATGACCCATGTTCGTTGCCAACGCACAGGTTAAGCGCCTCACCTGCATCGTGCACCCGAATTGCAGCTTGCGACATCGAACATCCCGCGCCCCTTTGCGGCAAACTGTGTGTAGGCATTCGCGCCGCACAGGACACCCTCGCTACGCGAGACGCTTGCGCGGGCGTTGCCCTGTACAACCGAGCCACCCGCATTCACTACCGACATGCGGCGCTGGAACAGTCAATAACCTTGGCCGTGCCACACGTGCATGAAGCGGGTGAGGCGTTCAGCAAGAACGTTGGTAACGAACATAAGTTAGTACACTGCCGTGTGAAGGATGGGGACGTTGAGAGCCCGTGGGTAAACGTCAAGGGCTGGCGGTGTGAGCGGCTTTCTTTTGCCTACTTTTCTTTGCCGCTGCAAAGAAAAGTAGGTGCCGCCCCGCACAGGGGCAACGCCCGCGCCGCGAGGCGCATCGCGGATGCCAGAGCAAAGCCATAAACACCAAAACAAAAGCAAGTGCCGCCCCGCACAGGGGCAACACCCGCGCCGCGAGGCGCATACGCGGATGCCCGCGCAGGGCAAGGCGAACCGCAATCGCGGACGCCCGCGACAAGGGCAAAAGAAACCAGCGCCGCAGACGAAAAAAACCTACCTCACCATCCACCACCGCGGCAACAGCCGCCTGACATCACCCCGCCGATACCTGTCATCGATCAGATGCACGACGCCCGCATCCTGCTCGGTGCGGATCACCCGCCCCGCCGCCTGCACGACCTTCTGCAAGCCCGGAAACAGATAGGCATAGTCATAGCCATTGCCGAACTGCGCGTCGAACGTGCGGCGCATCTGCTCATTGACATCGTTCATCTGCGGCAAGCCGAGCGTCGCGATGAACGCGCCGATCAGCTGATCGCCGACGAGATCGACACCCTCAGAAAACGCGCCGCCGAGCACGGCAAAGCCGACGCCCTCTCCGCTCGCGCGAAAGCGCGCGAGAAACGCGTCGCGCGCCGCTTCGTCCATGCGCGGCTGCTGCGTCCAGATGGGCACCTGCGGATGACGCTCGCGCATCGAATCGGCGACGCGCTGAAGATAATCGAAGCTGCTGAGAAAGCCGAGATAGTTGCCGGGACGCTGCGCATACTGCTCCGCGATCAGATCGACGATCGGCGCGAGCGAACGCTCACGGTCGCGCCAGCGCGTCGACACATGATGCGCGACATGCACGTCCAGTTGCTCCGCCCTGAACGGCCCTTCGACGTCGAGCCAGCCGGTATCGTCGGGCAGGCCGAGCATGTCGCGATAGAAGTGCTGCGGACTGAGCGTGCCCGAGAACAGAACCGTCGCGCGCGCGGCCGCATAGCGCGGCTTCAGGAACGGCGCGGGAATCACGTTGCGTACGCAAAGCGATGTCGACGACTTCGCGCGCGCAGCTCCTTGATACGAATCGAGCGCCGCGTCGACAATCGAGTGATCGCCGAACGCCTCGGCTAGCGACACGAAATGCAGCGCATCGAAATAGAAACGCAGCACGGTGTCGTCAATGGACTGCGGCGCTTCGGCAAGCTGATCGCCGATCGACGCGATCAGATTCTGCACCGCCGATTGCAACTTCGGCGGCACGGCGGGCAGCACTTCATACGCCGCGTTGCGTTCGCGATTCAACGCATTCCACTCGCGATTTGCGCGGTCGAATGGCTTCTTCAACGCAGCAGGCGCCGCATGACGCGCGCCGCGAAACGCGCCCTGATCGAGCGTCGCGCTGTACATGCGCCGCGCGCGGTCGGGCAGATTGTGCGCCTCGTCGACGAGCACCGCGACGCGCCAGCCGTTCATCTGCGTGAGCGCATACAGCATCGCGCTGCTGTCGAAGTAGTAGTTGTAGTCGCCGATCACGACATCGCACCAGCGCGACAGCTCCTGCGCAAGATAATACGGACAGATGCCGTGCGCGAGCGCCGCTTCGCGCACGGCCGCGCGATCGAGCATGCGCGACTGCAAGGCCGTGTCCCGCGCAGCAGGCAGCCGGTCATAAAAGCCGCGCGCGAGCGGACACGATTCGCCGTCACATGACTTGTCGGGATGCTCGCACGCCTTGTCGCGCGCAACGAGTTCGAGCGTGCGCAGCGGCAACGCCTCTTCGCTTCGATGCAACGATTCGATCGCATCGAGCGCGAGCGCGCGACCGGGCGTCTTCGCGGTCAGAAAGAACACACGGTCGAGATGATCCGCGCCGCACGCCTTCAGCAGCGGAAAGATCGTGCCGAGCGTCTTGCCGATGCCCGTCGGCGCTTGTGCCATCAGACAGCGCCCGTCGCGCGCGGCGCGAAACACGGCCACCGACAGCTCGCGCTGCCCGCTGCGAAACTCGCGATACGGAAAGCGCAGCGCGTTGAGCGCCGCGTTGCGCGTATCGCGATGCGCTGCTTCGCGCGCGGCCCACGCGACGAAACGCTCGCACTGGTCCTCGAAGAATGCGCGCAACGACTCGGCCGTGTGCTGTTCGGTCAGCACGGTTTCCTTCTGATCCGCGATGTCGAAGTAGACGAGCGCGACCGTGAGTTCGTCGAGTTCGCGCGCCACGCACAGCAGATGTCCATACACGAGCGCCTGCGCCCAATGCAGCACGCGATGATTCGCAGGCATCCGTTCGAGATCGCCCCGATGCGTCTTGATCTCTTCGAGCCGGTTGAGCGCAGGGTCGTAGCCGTCGGCGCGGCCGCGCACGGTCAGCGAACCATGCGTGCCCGTCAGCGTGATCTCGGTTTCATAGCCAGGCGCGCGCCGCGCCGTCACGGTCTGATGCCCTGCGATGCCTTCGAGCGCGGAAGGCGCGGGCGTGAAGCGCAGATCGAGATCACCGCGCCGCGCGGTGAATTCGCACAGCGTGCGCACGGCGACGATGTAGGTCATGCTGCCTCCGCGTCGCCGACGTCGCTGATGTCGCCGATGTCGCCGATGTCGCCGACGGCGCTGATGTCGCCGATGTCGTTCATGTCGCGCATGCCCACGCTGGCGACAACATTCGCATCGTCGTTACCGCCGACCCAGCGCACGTCGAGCACGCTCACAGGCATGCGATGTTGCACGCAGTACTCGAGCCAGCGGATCTGGTTGTCCTGCAGACGATCGCCCGGTCCTTTCACTTCGATCAGTTCGTAGCGCCGCTCGCCCGGCCAGAAGCGGATCAGATCGGGCAAGCCCGAACGATTCGCGCGAACGTCGGCCAGCAGCCGCTCGAACCACAGTTTCAGATGCGCAGCGGGCAGGCAATCGAGCGCGAGCGTCAGCAGCTCGGGCGTCAACATGCCCCAGAACACGAACGGCGATTGCAACCCTGCTTTGGTTTTGAAGTGACGTTGCATCGTCGCGCGATATTCGCCGCTGTCGAGTTGCGCGAAGCACGTGTCGAACAGCGCGGCGCGGCGCGCGCGAAAGTCGGGCGCGTGCAGATCGGCGGGACCGCGCTGAAACGGGTGGAAAAATGCGCCGGGCACGGCCGCGAACACGGGCTCCCAGCACAAAAGGCCGAACAGCGAATTGATCAGCGCGTTCTCGACGTAATGAACAGGTGCATCTTCCGTCGACAGATGATCGCGCGCGATATATTCGACTGCAAACGGATCGGCAGGGCGCGGCAATTCGAGCATGCTGCGCGGCGCTGCGCGCGCTTTCGCCGCCTTGTGCGCGGCAAGTCCGAGCCGTCGTTGCAGACGCGGCACGATACGCGCAAGACGCTGCAACTCCTCTTCGCTTTCCGGCTCATCGGCGGCTTGCAGGGCCAGCGCGAGCGCTTGCGCATCGCGGCCCGCGCGTTCGAGCACGCGCATGCGACGGTGCCGCGCGCCCGGCCACGCGCAGCGCTCGTAGACGCGCACCGCCGCATCCCAGTCATGCCGGCGTTCGGCATACTGGCCGATCGCGAACAGCAGTTTCGCGCGGCGCAGCGCAAGCCATGCGTTCTCTTGTGTATCGACTGCATCGACGGCTTCGAGCAGCGACTCCAGCGCTTCACCGTCCGTGAGTTCCAGCGCTTCGCGGCACGCGTGCAGCGCCAGATAGCAGTCGACATCCGCTCGTTGCTGAAACGCGCGCGACGAATCGGCAAACGCGACGCGCTCGTACTGGAACACACCCAGATCGGCGAGCACGAACTCGGACCAGTCCTGATGCAGATTGCCGAAGAACATCAGCCTGAAACGCTCGCACAACGGCGCGACGAGCACGCGCAGCGCGGCTTCGTCCGACGCGGCATCCCACTCGCGATACCGCCGTTGCCTCGCATGGGCTGCATGGGCCGCATCCGCGTGCAACGCTTCGAGCCACTCGGCCTTGCGCGCGCCCTTGAGCGCGGGCGCTTCAGCGAACATGCGCTGAAGCTCGGGGCGCGTCGCGAGCGCGAACAGTTCGTCGAGCGACACCGCCGCATCCGCATCGACCCATCCGAGCGCGGCAAGCGGCGCGGCGGCCTGCCCCGGGCAGCCTATCTCCGCATACGCGAGCCGCCCCGTGCGAAACAGCGTGCCCTTGCGCATCAGCATCCGGACGAGCAGCGCACGCGACGCTCGCGGCAAGCGCGCCGCGTCGTGCAGAAACGTGTGCAGAAAAGCGCGCTCGCCGTCGTCGAGCAGATCGTCATAACGCTCGGCGATCCATGCGAGCGCGCGCTCGAAGTTCAGCAAGTAGTAGAAAGAAGACCCGGAATACGGATCGGGTGCGTCGGTCGGCACGAGTGTCGGCAACAGAAGGGATGAAGAAGGCCTGTATATCTATACAGCCATCATAGCAAAAGCGGCCGCCCTTCCCGGCGGAAGCCACGCAATACAGCCTCTGAATGCAACGAGGTCACGTGCCGCGCGCTTCGGCCTCCGCAAACGTGACCTGCACGGCGGGCACGAACCACGCGAGGCACAGCCCGATCAACGCCGCCAGTGCCGCGACGGCGAGCCCGATATGGATCGACGCGATGAGCGCTTCTCGCGCCATGTGCATCATCGGCTCGCCGGAATGCCCGGCTGCCACCAGCCGCTCGATCAGCGCCGACTGCTCCGCGCGGTCCACCAGCACTTCGGGACTCGAGAACGACTTGAGCCATTGCGCCGCCTGATACGAATCGAGCGAGCGGTTGACGCCCTGCGTGTACAGATGACCGAGCAGCGCGCCCGTGATCGCCGTGCCGAGCATCCCGCCGAAGATGCGCAGCGATTGCAGCAGCGCCGTCACGGCGCCGAGATGATCGCGCGCGACGATCTGTTGCGAGCAGATCGTCAGATTCGTCACGACGAGGCCGAGCCCGAGTCCGCTCAGGCCCATGCACGACATCCATACGATATGCGGCTCGTTGCCGTTGAGCGCGACGAGCGCGAGGCAGCCGATCACGCACAGCGCAAAGCCGATATACATCAGGCCGTTCGCGCGCCGTATCCGCGTAACGATGCGGTTGTTCAGCACGCTGCCGACCGTGGTGCCGAGCAGCAAAGGCGTGATCAGCATGCCGGAGTCGTGCGGCGACATCGCATAGCCGCCCTGGAACAGCAGCGGCACATAGAACACCATTGAGAAGAGCGCAAAGCCGCCGAGCACGGCCATCGCGAACAGCGCCGCGAGCTTGCGGTCGAGCAGCACATCGACGGGCACGACAGGATAGCCCATGCGCTTTTCCCAGAAGTACAGCGTCAAGCCGCAAACGGTCGTGATCGCGAACAGCACGATCGTCGTGCCGCTGATGCCCTCCTTCGGCAGCAGTTCGATCAGCAGTTGCAGCGCGCCGAACGTCACGGCGACGACGAACGCGCCAAGCCAGTCGAGCTGTATCGGCCCGCGTTCCTTCAGCCGACGCAGTTTCGGCACGAACAGGTGAACGAAAGCCAGCGACACCACGCCAATGGGCACATTGACGAAGAACACGAGCCGCCAGCCCTGCATTTGCGTGAGCACGCCGCCGAGCGTCGGCCCGACGATGTTCGCGATGCCGAACGACGACGTGACGAACACGAGCCAGCGCAGGCGCAGCTTCGGGTCCGGGAACAGATCGGCGACCGTCGCGAACACGGTGCCGATCAGGATGCCGCCGCCGATCCCTTGCAAGCCGCGCGCGGCCACGAGAAACAGCATGTTGGTCGCGAGCCCGCACAGCATCGACGCGAGCGTGAACAACAGGATCGCCGCGAGCAGGAACGGCTTGCGCCCGTAGAGATCGCCGAGCCGCCCGAAGATCGGGATCGCGATCACGGATGCAAGCATGTACGACGTCGCGACCCAGGCGTAGAAATCGAAGCCCTTCAGGTCGGCGACGATGCGCGGCAGCGCCGTGCCGACAATCGTCTGATCCAGCGCGACCAGCATCGAAACGAATGCGATGCCAAGCATCGCGAGCAGCGATTCGCGAAACGGCAGCAATTGACGGTGAGGATCATGAACGGCGATGGCGGACATCATGGCGTGCTCCACCCGGAAGGACGCGCCTGTTGCGGACGTGCGAACAGGCGGTATTCTTCATGCAGAGTGGTACGCGCGCCTGAAAATAGCAAGGCAATTGCTCGAACGCGCGTCCTTGCCGCCGAGCAGTTTGGCGCACGGCAAAGAAGCTTTTAAGCCGACTGCACATGTCGACTCTTTCGCGCACGACAGCGCGTGCTTTTCGACAGGATTGCAATCGGATAACAGCCGCCGATCGTGCCTATACTTCCGTAGCCATTCCGAACATAGCGAACGTAGGTAGCCGACCAGCCGTCGCACAACGCGTGGCTATGCCGACGCGTTTGCTCTCGCGAATGCGAAGCGCCGGCCCTCCGCCCGTGCCCGAATGTCCGTCGCTCGAATTCGTGATGGGCCTGCATCCGACTCGCTGCCGCGCTGGCAATGATCTTCTTCTATGCGATGGCGCTGCCCGAGCGCTACGACGTGCTATGCGGCGCATTCGCATTTGCGCTAATCGTCACGCTTGCGGCGAGCGGAGTACACCTGGTGCCGCTGATCGGCAGTATGCTCGTCCTGTGCGCGGCGATGTTCATTTTTTTCCGCTGCATCATCGCGAGGGTAAGTCTGACGCAACACATACGCAGTCGTGCCCACCGCTTTTAATCAGAAGAACGGAATAATCACGCTTCCTGTTCGTTGCACAACGGACCTTCCGTTCAACTGCCTCACCGATTGAAATCGCGCGCGAAATAAGTCCTTGCGCAGCAGGAATAAACTCAACGCCCCCCTCGTTCAATGACCGTCACGACCTGTGGACAAAACAGGAACAAGGAGTACGGCCATGAAGTCTCTAGTCGAGGTGTTCGGCATCACGGCGTGCGCAGCCGCTCTGGCGACGCTCGTGTCATGCGGCGGCGGTTCCAGCTCGAACAATCCCAGCCCGCCTGTGCAGTCGTCGTTCGCCGCGAAGGCACTCGTCTCGGATGGCGCCGTGCCCGCATCGCACACCGATCCACACCTGAAGAACCCCTGGGGTGTCGCGTTCAATCCGAAAGGCTTCGCATGGGTCGCGGACAACGGCACCAATGTCGCGACGCTCTATGACGGCGACGGCGTGCCGCAATCGCTGGTGGTCACGATACCCAACGGCAAGAACGGTACGGCATCGCCGACGGGCATCGTGTTCAACGGCACGCAGAGCTTCAACGTCACGCAGAACGGCAAATCGGGCCTCGCCGCATTCATCTTTGCGGGCGAAGGCGGCACCATCTCCGCGTGGGCGCCCGCCGTCGGACCGACCAACGCATTCACGATGTTCGACGACGGCACGGGCGGCGCCGTGTACAAGGGCCTCGCGCTCGCGTCGAACAACGGCGCCAATTTCCTCTATGCCACCGACTTCCATAACAACAAGATCGACGTCTTCGATACCAGCTTCGCGAAGGTCGCAATGCCAGGCGGCTTCCACGATCCGGCGATTCCCGCGGGCTTCGCGCCGTTCGGCATCGCGGCAATCGGCACCAGCCTGTTCGTCACTTTCGCGATGCAAGACCCCGCAAAACACGACGATGTCCCCGGCATAGGACTCGGCATGGTCGATGTGTTCGATACGGCAGGCAATCTCAAGCAGCACTTCGCGACGGGCGGCGCATTGAACGCGCCGTGGGGCATCGTCCAGGCGCCCGCCAACTTCGGCACGCTGAGCGGCGCGATATTGATCGGCAACTTCGGCGACGGCCTCATTCACGCGTTCGACGCATCGACGGGCCAATCGATGGGCTCGCTCAATGGTCCGACGGGTAGCCCGATTGTCCAGGACGGCTTGTGGGGCCTCGCGTTCGGCAACGACCTCAGCAACCAGCCTTCGACCACCTTGTTCTTCGCGGCGGGACCGAATGACGAAGCGAATGGCGTCTACGGAAGGATCGATCTGAATACGACGTCGACAACCGGCTCGACCACGGGGTCGGGCACGGGCACGGGCACGGGCACGGGCACGGGCACGGGCTCGCCGGGCGGTTCGACCACGGGCATGTAGCGCTTTTCAAGCAGTAAAGAAAACACGGCCGCTTGCGCACCACGAGCGGCCGTCTTTTTTTGTGAGCCCCGGCGTCAGACCTGGCGACGCAGCTCGGCAGGCGGCACCTTCATCAGATGACGGTACTTCGCAACCGTGCGTCGCGCGACGAGCACGCCCTGTTCCGCGAGCATCTTCGCAAGCGCGACATCCGACAGCGGATCGCGCGTGTTCTCCGCGGCGATCATTTCCTTCAGCAGCGCGCGCACGGCCGCCGCCGAGCACGTGCCGCCGCTTTCCGTGCCGAGCTCGCGCGGGAAGAAATGCTTGAACTCGAAGATGCCGCGCGGCGTTGCCATGTACTTGTTGCCCGTCGCGCGCGAGATCGTCGATTCGTGCAGCCCGAGCTCTTCCGCGACGTCGCGCAACACCAGCGGCTTCAACGCGATCTCGCCGTACTGGAAGAACGGCCTCTGGTGCGCGACGATGCATTCGGCGACGCGCTGAATCGTCTCGAAGCGCTGCTGCGCATTGCGTATCAGCCAGCGCGCTTCCTGCAACTGCTGCGCAAGCGGCGAGCGGCTCGCGCCTGCCGACTGCGCGAACAGTTCCGCGTACATCCGATGGATGCGCGCGCGCGGCAGCACGGCGGGATTAACGGTCACGACCCACTTGTTGCGCACGTTGCGCACGATCACGTCGGGGACGATGTAGTTGTCGTCCGCGCGGCCATACGAATTGCCCGGCTTCGGATCGAGCTTGCGCACCAGCGCGCAGGCGATCCGCAACTGCTCCGCATCGCAGCCGATCTGCTTCTGCAACTCCGCATGCTCGCGCCGCGCAAGCCGGTCGAGATGATGTTCGACGACCTGCTTCGCGACATTGCGCGCGGGCGTATCCGCAGGCATCGCGTCGAGTTGCAGCGACAGGCACTCCGACAGCGAGCGCGCCGCGAGCCCCGGCCTGTCCAGCGTCTGCACGAGACGCAACGCGACCAGCAGCTCTTCTTCCGTCAGCGGAGGGTCGAACTCCACTATGTCCGTCAAGTCGGCGAGGTCCTGGCGCAGATAGCCATCGTCATCGAGCGCTTCGATCACGAGCCGCGCGACTTCGCGATCGCGATCGTCGAGCCGGTACAGACGCAGCGCGTCGTGCAACTGCTCATGCAGCGTCGGCTGCGCGCGCGCCCACTCGGTCGGGTCGGCGGCTTCCGAGTCGCCGTTGTAGCGCGACGGTCCGCGGCCATATCCGTCGCCCGGGAAGTCGTCGCCGCCGCCGTCGGACGAAACGGGTGTCTCCGCAGCCGGTTCCGCCGCAGAGCCTTCGAGCGCAGTATCGCGTTCGGCAGCAGGCAATGCTTCGCCGTCGGCCGTCGCGCCGTCCGCCGTCTTGCCCGCCGCGAGGTCGTCGGCAACGGTGGGATCGTATTCGAGGAAGGGATTCGTATCGAGTGCGTTGCGCAGTTCCTGCTGGAATTCCAGCGACGACAGTTGAAGCAGGCGCACGGACTGCTGCAGACGCGGCGTAAGCGCAAACGATTGCTTTGCGCGTAGTTCAATTGAAGGCGGCATACAGACTTTCCTTTCCTATGTGCGAGTCTACGAGTCGGCAGTGTGTTGGACGCGATCACGCAACTGTCGTACCAGGTTTCCCAACTGCCTGTTTTGACTCGTCTTTGCCTGTTCCGAATGCCGATCCAATAAGCACTTTGCGCGCCGAATTTACAAATGCTCTGAAATTCGAACCCAATCATCGCGCATCGCCGATTAGGCGCCTAGCGGCTTGCCATAAGCGTTTCGCGTTGCTTCTCGCGATTTTGAAAGCAGGTTGACAGCAGGCATGCGGCAGTGCGGCACATCGCTTGCTGCGCGCCTCTTAGGGACGCGCCGTGCGCATTGCGTGAGCGACGCTCAGCGCCGCGCTCTCAGGTCGGCGACGTACCGGACGGAACCGCGGCGGCAGTTTGGTCTGGTCATCGGTGGCAAGGGCCGCAATCGATCGCACCGACAACAGGGCCGCAACACCCTGATCATCAACCGAGAAGGAGAAACCATGAGAACTATCCCGTTGCTCAAGGCCGCAAGCAGCATCGCATGCGTTGCATTCGCACTGAACGCTACCGCGCAGACCACGGCGTCCGCGCCGCCGGCAACGTCCGAAAGCATCGGCGAACACATCGACGACGGCACGGTGACGACCAAGGTCAAGGCGGAACTGCTCGGCGCGAAGAACGTGAAGTCCACGCACATTCACGTCAAGACCCGCAAGGGCATCGTGTGGCTCAGCGGCTCGGTGCCGTCCGCCGAAGACAAGACGGCCGCGCAGGACGTCGTGCAAAACGTGTCCGGCGTGAAGGGCGTGAAAAACCATCTGAAGATCGCGGCCGAATAGGTGCCGCCGGGCGCCGCCGGGTGATCGTCACCTGATCGCGGCGCTCGGGAAACATGGCCGCCCATCTGCATGGGCGGCCATGTTTTTTCTCAGGTCTTCATTGCCGCGTACTGATCGCGCATGGCGCGAATGCGATCGTGATTTTGCAGCACGCCCTGATACAGCCGCTCGACGACCGCGCGCACATCGGCGGGCAGGTCCTTCTCTAGTGCCTCGTGAAACCGCTTCTTCGCGGCCTCTTCGCCCTTTTCGCAATCGGCGAGAATCGCGTGATCCGAACGGCCGCCGACTGCCGACTTCACATCGAGCCAGCCGCGATGCAGCGCACCCGCCACGCTGCCGCCGCTTTCGGGCTTGCCGCCCAGCTGCACCACGAGGTCCGCCAGTTCGCGCGCGCCGCGCGAGCAACTCGCGGCGCTTTCGAGCAGCGCATCGTTCACGCTCGCGTGTTGCGCTTCCTCTGCTGCTTTCATGAAGCCGTGTTCGCCGTCCTTCGACGTTTCGATCAGATCGTTCAGCACGGCAATGACATTGGTCGTCATGACTTCGCTCCCGTTCAGGTGACGCTTCAGCTAACGCATGAAACACGCTCACGCATGCACTCGTCATGCCCGAGCGGTAGCGAGACGTGGCGGCGACGCTGTTCTTATCTGGGCGTTTCGATTGGCGTCTTTTCCAATGCGGCGAGTAAATGATGCAGGCCTGAAGCGCCGGGCACGGCCTCATCGCGCTGAAGACCGCGCCGTGTAAGGGGCCGACATAGAGGCACGCATTTTGCAGCATTGAGCGCTGGCCCATTCTCACGCCTTTCGCAGACAGCAAACGCGAGGCGATTACACGATCTCGGATCACACATAAGCGATCACCCATAAGGGCCGGCATTCGACAAGGGAGAGCTTCATCATGAACATGAAGAGCGCGGAGCGTCTGCTCCTCGTCGCTATCGTCACTTCAGCCGTCGTCGCGCAGGTGCGCATCCATACGCTGTCATCCGTCAAAGCCACTCCGTCCGCGCAGACGCGAACAGCGCAACCGCGGCCCACTCGCGAAGTGCCCACGTGTGACGAAGCGCGCGGCGTCATGTTGCGCGCAGCATGCGAGATGCGACGCGATCGACACCCCGTCGACGGTCATGACCGTGAAATCGAACGCACACATCGTCCGCGCGTGAACGACGGCTGGGTCTGATCAGCGGCTGCCTCGCGTTCAGGCGCGCAAATGGCACGCGCGGCACGTGCGGCACGCACCCCTGCGCGCGCCGTATCGACTAGCGCGGCTTGGCGCTGCGATCCGGTTCCATGCCTTCGACACGGAACATTCCGCTATGCAGGATCACGCTTTCGCCTCCGTTCTCATCGAGCGCCTCGGCGCAGACGGAACGGATGCGGGCGCGCCCTCGTTCGTATGCGCCGATCAACGCGCCTTCGAGCGGCGAGTCCGCGCCGAAGTGATCTTCGAGCGCCTCGGCCGTGATCTCGCACACGACAGGCTCGCCATCGACGCACGCGGTAAAGCGCACGACCAGGCTCGACCCATCGAATGCGGGAGCATCATCGGTGAATGTGATGTGCATGTGAGAGTCCTCGTACGCCGCACGCGGCATGAACACCTTGATCATCCCGTTCATGACGATGCCTTTCGCGCATCCGCGAGTTGCTGCGCCATCTGGAGATGGTGACGGATAACGGGGAGCGCGCGCGTCGCCGCGCTCTTCAGTTGCGGGTCCTGGCCGCTTTCGCTCTCCTTCTGGAACAGCTCGACTGCCTTCTGGTGACCGCCCACCGCGACCTCGTCGATATATGCCTTGTCGAAGTCCGCGCCCTTGAGCCCCTGCAGCTTGCCGACCAGCGCCGAATCGGCGCCCGGCGCCTTGCCGAGGCCCTTGCCCGCGGCGACGACGTCGAGACTGCGCGCGAGCCGCATGTGATCGGCGATCATCTGTTGCGCGAACTTCTTCACCTGCGGATCGGAGGAATTCTTCAGCGCGAGCTTGCTCGCGGCGATCTCCGTGGCGCCCGCCTGCGAAGCGTCCTGCACGAACTGCTGATCGCCCGGCGCAAGCTTCGACGACTGCGCGTTGACGACACAGGTCGCCACGCCGAGCGCGACGATCGCAGGCAATACGACGGCTCTAACGAGTGGGCGATGAATCATGCGTCTCTCCGCTTTAGCGCTTGCTCTGATCGCTTGCAGCATGGTCGCGCCGTAACTCACGCGGCCTTCTTCTTCGACAGCTGCGCAATCAGTGTCCTGTTGAACGCGGGAATATCGCCGGGCTTGCGGCTCGTGATGAAGTTGCCGTCCTCGACGACTTCCTTGTCGACCCACGTGCCGCCCGCGTTGCGAATATCGTCTTGCAGGCTCGGCCAGCTCGTGACCGTGCGCCCTTTCATCAATCCGGCGGAAACGGGCAGCCACGCGCCGTGGCAGATCACGGCGACAGGCTTCTTCGCCTGATCCGCCGCCTTGACGAACGCCTGCGCTTGCGGCAGCAGACGGATCGCGTCGCTGTTCACGACGCCGCCCGGCAGGACCACTGCGTCGTAGTCGCCCGGCGACGCGTTGTCGAATGTCATATCGACATCGACGAAATCGCCCTTGTCGACGTGCCTGAAGCCCTGAATCTTTCCGCCCGTGGCAGAAATTACGTGTACTGTCGCTCCCGCTTCCGTGAGCGCGCGGCGCGGCTCGATCAGCTCGGCCTGCTCGAAGCCGTCGACTGCGAGTACCGCAACCTTGCATCCCGTGAGTGCGTTCGCCATGTATTCGTCCTCCCTCACTATCGGCGTGCTGCCTTGTTCGTCCTGCCGGCACGCGAACACGCGGCCGGACATTCGTTGATCAGGCGAGCAAGTTCGGTGCCCAGGTGTCGCGGCAATACCAGCGATGCGCGTCATGCAAATGCATGGCACCGCTATTGCACGGGTTACGTCATATCGCTGAACGAGCCGGAATCAACAACGCAGATGAAAACGATGACACGTCACACGGCCGAAGCGATTGCCGACGCGTGGCCTTCGCCGATGCCTGCCGGACTGTGGCACGCCGACGACACGCGGCCCGGCTTCACGCGCAGGAAAACGCGCGGCACGTTCGCGTATTTCGATCTGGACGGCAAGCGCATCAGGGACGAAGCGCAGATCGCGCGCATCCATGCTCTTGCGATTCCGCCCGCATGGTGCGACGTATGGATCTGCGCGGACCCGCGCGGCCATATTCAGGCCACGGGACGCGACGCGCGCGGCCGCAAGCAGTACCGGTATCACCCGCAATGGCGCGAGACGCGCGACGCCGACAAGTTCGAACGCATGGCCGCCTTCGGACGCGCACTGCCGAAGATACGCGCGTGCGTCGCGCGCGACCTCGCACGCGCAGGCATGCCGCGCGAGAAAGTCGTCGCGGCCGTCGTGCAACTGCTCGATACGACGTTGATTCGCGTTGGCAGCGTCGAGTACGCGCGAGAAAACCAGTCCTATGGGCTCACGACGCTGCGCAAAAAACACGTGAACATCCGATCCGGCGAAGTGCGCTTTCGTTTTGCGGGCAAGAGCGGCATCGAACACGATGTGACCGTCGAGAATCCACGCGTCAAGCGCATCGTGCGCGCATGCGCAGAACTGCCGGGACACGATCTCTTTCAATACATCGACAATGACGGCACGCGCGGCACAGTCGAATCCGCCGACATCAACGACTATCTGCGCAATGCGAGCCGCGCCGACTTCACCGCGAAGGACTATCGCACTTGGGCGGGCAGCGTATTCGCGATGACCGCGCTGCGGCACCTCGTCTGCGTAAGCGCGGCAGAGGCACACCGTCATGTCGTAGCGACCGTGAAGGACGTAGCGGGGCTGCTTCGCAACACGCCCGCTGTATGCAGGCGCTGTTACATCCATCCCGAAGTGATTGCCGCCTTCGAAGCAGGCGAGCTACAAGAACGCCAGGAACTGTTGCCGCCGCGCGCGAGGCGTCATATGAACGTCGACGAGGCGGCATTTGCGGCGCTGCTTGCGCAATGGGAAGAACGCGACCGGCTTGCACACCGCCGCGCACGCAAAAACGGCGGCAACGCGAAATCAGCCGCGTCGACGGATGTCGAGCGAGCGAGACTCGCGACGCTGCTGAAAAAATCAGGCGCGCTGCCAAATCAGGCTAATAAGCTGGCTAATAAGCAGGCCTGTAAGCCGGCCTGTAAGCAGGCCAATAAGCGAACGAACAGGCAGGCGAATGTTCGAAAGACGGCCTGAGTGTTGACTCGTACGCGTTTGCGCCTCAGATCAGTCACGCAAACGCAAGCACGCATGCGCTCTGTGTCGGCGCATGCGTGCCCGCGTCACTCCTCGTAGGCGGCCATTACGAGCCACATATCGCGCTCGCCGTCATGAATCTCCGCTGCCAGCGCGTACGGATCGTTCGGTCCGCATGTCTTGAGTAGCGTGCGTTGTGCGACTTCCGCGTTGTCGAATACGCGCTCGTCGAGCGGACGGACTTCGCGCTTGCCTTCGAACATGTGCTCGTTCATCCGGTACACGAGCGGCTGCGTTTTCCATGTATTGAAGCAGTCCTTCACGTGTTGAAAGTCGCCACCGCAGATGTTGCTCTGATAGTGAATTTTCGAACGCATCACATCACCTCCATGGGGTGCGTGCCCGTCGCCGCGGTTGTGGATGCTCTACCGCGCAAACCGGATCGCGAGTGGGACGGACCTTGATGCGCCCGTTGTCCGCAACGCGGATCGCCACGTACCCCCGTTGTGTCGCGCCCTTCAGGTCCTCGATGAAGAACGCGGCGTGATTCGATTCCCTCATTACCCGGCGCTGCCGAGGTACCCCGTTACTGCGCGAAACGTCACTGGCTCGCGCCCGATGCGCCCGACGCCCCTGCTGCGCCGCTTGCGCTCATCGCGCCCGCGGCCGGGGCCATGCTGCTGCCCGCCGCGCCCGTGCTGGTGTTGTCCGCCTTCTTGCAGGCCGCGCCTAGTGACATCGACACGACCGCTATCGCGAGCAACGCGTATTTCCATCCTGGCTGTGTCATGATTCCTCCCGCCTTTGCTAAAGGTCCGGCATATCGCGCCACATCGCACCCGTATCGCGAAGCAGCGGCGCGCGCCGGACGGACTCAAGGGTCATTGCCCCTTCGTATCGCTGCTTGCGTCGGCGCCCGGCATGTTCGTCGTGTCGGTAGCCGACTTCTTGTGCGACTTCGACATCTTATGATGCATCTTTTTCGACGCATGCGTGCCCGACGATGCCATGCCCGCCCCCGTCTCATCGGACGAACTCATCCCGGCGCCATTGCCGCCACCGCCCGCCGAACCGCTGCTGTTATTGCCGCCCGTCTGGGCAAAAGCGCCTCCCGACAGTGCGAGCATTGCCGCTACGATCCATGCTTTACGGTTCTTCATCAGTTAGCTCCTTGAAAAACGTTATCAGTGAATGCGGTTGACTGCCGCCAAAAACCCTGGTGCCGTCACTCGTCAGTTCAGCAAACGGTGTGCCCCTGCGAAGCCGCGCGCACACGGCCGGAGGCGGCCTGGCACGGTTCTACGGGCCGCCATGCGCGATGAAGAACCGGGCCGCGCGCACACGCTCTTTGATATTTACAAAGCGGACGTAAATCTTTCGTGCAATAAATGGCGCAATATGGGCGCTGCGCCGCCAGGGATCGCAATGCTTGCATTACGTGTCCCGCTTTCGTGTTGGCTTTTGTGTCGGCTTGCATGTCCATTTGATTACCGGTTCCCATTCATTGCATCTGATCGCATTCGATCGAAGGAGAAGCCCATGCGTATATCCACATCATTTCTGTTCGACCTCGACGGCACGCTCGTCGATAGCGTGTATCAGCATGTGCTCGCCTGGAAGGAAGCACTCGACGAAGAAGGCATCGAATTGTCGGTGTGGCGCATTCATCGAAAGATCGGCATGAGCGGCGGCCTCTTCACGCATCAGTTGCTACGCGAAACGGGCGGCGACATGAGCACGGAGCGCGTCGAGCGCTTGCGCCGCGCGCATGCCCGCGCATACAAGCAACTTCACGCGAAAGTGCGGCCTCTGCCGGGCTCGCAGGCCTTGCTGGCCGCGCTGACGGAAAGCGGCACGCCATGGGCGATCGCGACCAGCGGCCGGATGGAAACGGCCGCCGTGAACCTGGAAGCCTTGGGCGTCGATCCGTCGAAGACCGTGGTCGTCACACGCGACGATGTGAAATACGCGAAGCCCGACCCCGATCTCTTCGTCGCCGCTGCGCACCGTCTCAATGTGCCCATCGAGCATGCCGTCGTCGTCGGCGACAGCATCTGGGACATGCTCGCGGCGCGGCGTTGCCGCGCACTCGGCGTGGGCCTGCTGTCGGGCGGCTACGGCCAGGAAGAACTCGAACGCGCAGGCGCATTGCGCGTCTATGAAGACCCCGCCGATCTGCTCGAGCATCTCGACGAAATCGCCGCGCGGCCCTGATTCGCGCTGCTCATTCGCTCTCTCGCTCTCTTCGCGATCGACACCGCACGACGTGCTACGTACGTGGCACGCCGTGTGCAGCGCTTCTGTCATTCCGCGACCGCAACGATGTCGCATGGGACCAGAACAAGGTGCTCTGCTCCAGCTCTGGTCGACCGCGCTGCATGGGAGAGAGATCATGAACCGCGAAGAAAACTCCGCCGACACTTCCACATCCCGTCCCGACGACGCCCCGCAAGGCCAGCCACAACCGCCCGACACCACGAAGGAACTGCCCGAGTTGCCCGATCCTGTCGAAGTCGGCGAGGACGGCTGAGGCGTTCGTTGAGCCGTTCACGCATGCCGCGCAAACGCGACGGCGTGGAATAGCTGTTGCTCGAATCCGCCTGTACGCACACCCACGACGGAGAACGATCATGACGATGGCGAAGCAGTCGCAAGGCGCGAATATCGTCGGCACGGGCCGCAGCGGATCGACGGGCCCGGGCCCCGACGTGATGGCGGCCGCCACGCTCGACGGCGACAAGGTACTGAGTGCCGATGGCAACGATATCGGCAAGATCAGGGACATCATGCTCGACGTGCGCTCGGGACGGATCGCGTATGCGGTGCTGTCGAGCGGCGGCTTTCTCGGCATCGGCGACAAGCTGCTTGCGATTCCATGGAGCGCGCTCACGCTCGACGCGGACCGCAAATGCTTTCTGCTCGACATGCCGACCGAAAGCGTGAAGAACGCGCCGGGCTTCGACAAGGACCACTGGCCGCCGATGGCGGACGCAACCTGGGCGACTTTGGTGCACCAGTACTATGGATGCGCGCCCTATTGGCATAGAAGCGAAAGCGCGGGCGGCGGGGAATTCGGCACTGGAGACATTCCGCCCGGATCATCCGATGCGCCCGAAGCGGGCGGCGTGAAGCTGTGATAAATCGGGGACCATGATGGGTACAAGCAAACGCAGTGGAACGTCGAATGGCAAGAATACGGCCGCGCACGCGTCGACGCGCACGAAAGGCGGCCGCCCTCCGCGCCAGCGGCACACGCAGGCGCAGGCCGCGCATCATCGCGCGCGAACGTCGTCCGCGAGTTCGTCGAAAAGGACGTCGAAGTACTGGTCGCATCACGTGATGGAAACGAGCGATGCGATGGACCTCGAAAAGGATATCTTCAGGACGGGCAGCGCCGAAGAAATCGCGCAATCGCTCAAGCGTTCGTCGACGAGCAGCAAGCGGCGCAAGGGCACGCCGTTCCAGTCCGCGATGTCGATGCTCAACTTCTATATCAACCGCGCGGGCCGCAATTTGCCGAAGTCGCGCAAGAGCACGCTCGAACAGGCCAAGCGCAAACTGCGCGAGGCGTTCGGCCGCACGCCCTGACAGACAGCGATGTCGGCGGCGCGCTCCCGAGTACGCGCGCGTCGCTCTTCACACGGCAAAGCGCCGCGCTGATCGCGGCGCTTTTCTTCGTCGTGGGGCCGCTCGCTGTCGAAGCTTCGCGGCTGTCGTGTTCATGGGCACGATCAACGTGTTCTTCTATCTCGACAAGCGCAAGATCGGGTTGCTGCTGGTGGGCGGTTCACAGGGATCACGCTGTCGCTGAATCCCGCTTGCTACGGCTATGGCTTCGCGACGTCGCTGCTCGTCGTGGTGCTCGCCAGTCTTTATCTGCTCGACCGCAAGCTCGATTCGCTCGAGTACGAGACGTTCATGCTGCAATGAGCCCCGTTGCGATGATGACGCGGCGTGAAGCGTCACGCCGCGTCGTCTGCCTGAAGCCTGAATCGCAGCGGGCTTAAAAGGCTCAGCCGTTGCCTTCGCGGCCCCAGCGCGTTTCGGCGATCTGCTGACGGCGCGGATCGCCCTGACGCTCCAGCATCCAGCCCGGATACTCAGACGGCAGGCGGCTCACCTCGTCGAGCTTCGCGAGATCGTCCGCGCCCAGTTCGACCTGGGTCGCCTTGATGTTGTCGTCGAGCTGATCGACCCGCTTCGCACCGACGATCACGCTCATCACCGCGCGCTGATGCAGCAGCCACGCAAGCGCGATCTGCGCGACGGACACGCTCTTCGCTTTCGCAATCGCGCGCATGACGTCGACGCAATCGAACGCGCGCTCGCGATCGACGGGCGGAAAGTCGAACGTCGTGCGGCGGCTGCCCGCCTCGCCCTGCTGCTCGCGGCCATACTTGCCGCTCAGCAATCCGCCCGCGAGCGGGCTCCAGACCATCAGGCCGAGGCCTTCGCTCTTCAGCATCGGCACGAGTTCGCGTTCGAGATCGCGGCCCGCAATCGTGTAATAGGCCTGCAACGTATCGAACCGCGCGAGCCCGAGCCGCTCGGAAATGCCGAGCGCTTTCACGATCTGCCACGCGGCCCAGTTCGACACGCCGATATAACGCACATGTCCCTGTTGCACGAGCGTATCGAGCGCGCGCAGCGTTTCTTCGATCGGCGCCGCGGGATCGAAGCCGTGGATCTGATACAGGTCGACGTGATCGAGTTGCAGCCGTTGCAGGCTCGCCTTGATGCCGTCCATGACGTGATAGCGCGACGCGCCGCGCGCATTCGCAAAGTCGCCCGTCTGGCCGAAGACCTTCGTCGCGACGACGACGCTGTCGCGCGGCACCTTCAGGTTTCTGAGCGCCTGCCCGGTGATCTGCTCGGAGAGGCCGGACGAGTAGACGTCGGCCGTGTCGATGAAATTAATGCCGGCGTCGATCGCGCGGCCTATCAGCCGTTCGGCGTCGTTCTGCTGCAAGTCGCCGATATGCTGCCAGATGCCGCCGGTGCCGCCGAACGTCATCGTGCCTAGACATAGTTCCGACACGAAGACGCCTGTGCGGCCAAGCTGGTTGTATCGCATGGTTCGAGACTCCATCGTGGGTGATGAATCGATGCTCAGCCGATGAGCATACTCGTTGCTTCTGGATGCTGCTGGCGGGTTGCCATTGGGTCGTGAGCGCCGGGTTCTGTTCGTGCGATGCGGCATCGATGATGCCTTGTTGCTTTCATTCGGCACACGATGGTGTCGTTTTTCATTCGATGTTCTGGATGCTGCTAGACGCACGCCTTTGCTTGCCTTTGCATCGATGCGGCGGTTGTCATCGTCGCCGGCGGGTCGCTGTGGGGGGGACGCGGGTGCGGCTGACCGGTAGTTGCGTTTAGCCGCCTACGAACGCGTCGGCTCACAGCGAAGCCCCCGCGCGGCCTCTGCGATCGCGCTGTCAGCACGAAGCCACGAAACCTGCGAGACTGAAGCGGTCTAATGGTTGCCGGGTCGCGGCCACCACTGGATATACGCCGCGCCGCCCCCATCTCCGATGCCATGACTTCCGCCTCCCCTGCCGCTCGCGTGCTGGCCGACTTCCATCCCGCCGTCGCGGGCTGGTTCGAGAAAACCTTCGCCGCGCCCACGGACGCGCAAGCCGCCGCGTGGCCGCTGATCCGCAGCGGCCGGCATACGCTCGTCGCCGCGCCGACGGGCTCCGGCAAGACGCTGACCGCCTTTCTGGCCGCGCTCGACGAGCTCGTGCGCGACGGGCTGGCGCACGACGGCACGCTGCCCGACGAAACCCTGGTGGTCTACGTGTCGCCGCTGAAGGCGCTGTCGAACGATATCCGCATCAACCTGCAAACGCCGCTCGAAGGGATCGCTTGCGAACTCGCGCAGCGCGGGCTGGCCGCGCTCGACATCCGCACGGCCGTGCGCACGGGCGACACGACGCAGCAGGAGCGCGCCGCGTTGAAGAAGCGCGCGCCGCATATTCTCGTCACGACGCCGGAATCGCTGTATGTGCTGCTCGGCTCGGAGTCGGGCCGCAAGATGCTGTCGACGGTGCGCACGGTGATCGTCGACGAAATTCACGCAATGGCGGGCAGCAAGCGCGGCAGCCATCTCGCGCTAACGCTCGAACGGCTCGACGCGTTGTGCGGCCGGCGCTTGCCGCGCATCGGCCTGTCGGCGACGCAAAAACCGATCGAAGCCGTCGCGCGCTTTCTCGTCGGCGGCACGAGTCTCGACAGCATGACGGATAACGCCTTCCACAGCGGCGCGGACCTCGATCGCGTGACGGATAACGCCGCTCACAGCCGCGCGGGCCGCGATCGCATGACGGATAACGCCACTGACAGCAGCCCGCCCGCCGACTGCGCGATCGCCGACGTCGGCCACGTGCGCGAGCGCGATCTCGCGCTCGAAATTCCGCCCGTACCGCTCGAAGCGGTGATGTCGAACGAAGCGTGGGAACTGGTCTACAACCGGCTCGCGGAACTCGTCGCGCAACACCGGACGACGCTCGTGTTCGTCAACACGCGCCGGATGGCCGAGCGCGTCGCGCGCCATCTGACCGAGCGGCTCGGCAAGAATGCCGTCGCCGCGCACCACGGCTCGCTCGCGAAAGAGCATCGCTTCGACGCCGAGCAGCGCCTGAAGCGCGGCGAACTGCGCGTGCTGATCGCGACGGCGTCGCTGGAACTCGGCATCGATATCGGCGATGTCGATCTCGTCTGCCAGATGGGCTCGCCGCGCGCGATCGCGCCGTTTTTGCAGCGCGTCGGACGCTCGGGACACCATGTGGGCGGTATGCCGAAGGGACGGCTGTTCCCGGCTTCGCGCGACGATCTGATCGAATGCGCGGCGCTGCTCGATTGCGTGCGGCGCGGCGAACTCGATCAGTTGCATATTCCGCGCGCGCCGCTCGACGTGCTCGCGCAGCAGATCGTCGCGGAAGTCTCGAACGCCGAATGGAGCGAAGACGGGCTCTTCGATCTCTTCCGGCACGCCGCGCCGTATGCCGATCTGAAACGCGAGCAATACGACGCCGTGCTGCGCATGCTCGCCGAGGGCTACACGAGCCGCCACGGCCCGCGCGCCGCGTACGTGCATCGCGACACCGTCAACGGCACGTTGCGCGGGCGGCGCGGCGCGAAACTGTACGCCGTCACGTCGGGCGGCACGATTCCGGAGAACGCCGATTACGCGGTGATCCTCGAACCGCAAGGGCTCAATATCGGCACGGTCAACGAGGACTTCGCGGTCGAGAGTCTCGCGGGCGACGTGTTTCAGCTCGGCAATGCGTCGTACCGGATCATGCGCGTCGAAAGCGGGCGCGTGCGCGTCGAGGATGCGCAAGGCCAGCCGCCGAATATTCCGTTCTGGCTCGGCGAAGCGCCCGGACGCAGCGACGAATTGTCGGCGGGCGTCGCGCGTCTGCGTGTCGAGATCGAGCGGCGACTGGCGGTTGCGGCCGATGCAAAGACCACGCTGCACGCGCCCGAAGAAGCGCCAGCCGACGCGCGCGACGAACCCACGGCCGTCGCCGAGCGACCCGCTGCCTTGCTCGATCTCGAACCCGCCATCGCGTGGCTCGTGGAGCGAACCGGGCTGATCGAGCCGGCCGCGCGGCAGATCGTCGAGTATCTGGCGCGCGCACGTCAGACGCTCGGCGCGCTGCCGACGCAGGACACGCTCGTGATGGAGCGCTTCTTCGACGAATCGGGCGGCACGCAACTCGTGATCCATACGCCGTTCGGCAGCCGCGTGAATCGCGCGTGGGGACTCGCGCTGCGCAAGCGTTTTTGCCGCACGTTCAACTTCGAATTGCAGGCCGCTGCGACGGAGGACGCGATCGTGCTGTCGCTGACGGGCGCGCACAGCTTCGCGCTCGACGAAGTGTGGCGCTATCTGCGGTCGGCGACGGCCGAGCACGTGCTGATCCAGGCGCTGCTCGACGCGCCGCTCTTCGGCGTGCGCTGGCGCTGGAACGCGACGACGGCGCTCGCGTTGCCGCGCTACACGGGCGGCCGCAAGACAGCACCGCAACTGCAACGCATGCGCAGCGACGATCTGCTCGCGACCGTGTTTCCCGATCAGGCCGCGTGCCTCGAAAACATCGTCGGCGAGCGCGAGCTGCCGAGTCACCCGCTCGTCGATCAGACCATCGACGATTGCCTGCACGACGCGATGGATACGCAAGCGTGGCTCGCGTTGCTGCGGCGTATCGAACAAGGCGAGATCGCGCTCGTGAGCCGCGACCTGCCCGCGCCGTCGCCGCTTGCAGCCGAGATCTTGACGGCCAAGCCCTATGCGTTTCTCGACGATGCGCCCATCGAAGAGCGCCGCACCCAGGCCGTGCTGAATCGCCGCTACACGAGCGGACCCGAATCCGCCGACGATCTCGGCGCGCTCGATGCCGACGCGATCGCAAGCGTGGTTGAAGAAGCATGGCCGCAAGCGCGCAACACCGACGAAATGCACGAAGCGCTGACGGGTCTTGCGTGCATCACGGAAGCCGAGGCGCAGCGCAACGAAGGGTGGAGCGCGTGGCTGTCCGGGCTGGCAAAGACGGGCCACGCGACGCGCATGCAGATCGCCCGGCACGATGCGCTATGGCTGCCCGCCGAACGGCTGACATGCCTGCGCGCGATCTATCCTCACGCCGAGATCGAACCGGAGGTCCAGGCGCCCAAAGGTTTCGACGACGCCTGGGCAGAAGACGACGCGCTGGTCGACGTGGTCCGCGCGCGGCTGACGGGCTTTGGGCCGCTGCCGTTATCGGCGATTGCGCGGGCGCTGGCTTTGCCCGCATCGGCCGTCGCACAGGCACTGACGCGGCTCGAAGCGGAAGGCTACGTGATGCGCGGCCGTTTCACGCCACGTGCGGCCGACGAGGAATGGTGCGAACGGCATCTGCTCGCGCGCATTCATCGCTATACGGTTCGTCGCTTGCGACGGGAAATCGAGCCTGTCGAGCGGCACGACTTCATGCGCTTTCTGCTCGAGTGGCAGCGCGTCACGCCCGATACGCGCGGCGAAGGGCGCGATGCGCTCGCGGCCGTGCTCGATCAGCTGGAGGGATTCCAGGCGGCAGCGGGCGCGTGGGAGGAAGACATCCTGCCCGCGCGGCTGAAAGACTATTCGATCACATCGCTCGACGAGTTTTGCCGCTCGGGCAAGATCGTCTGGACGCGGCTCACGGAACGCGCGCGCGGCGCGAGCGCGCCCGTGCGCAGCACGCCCATCGTGTTGCTGCCGCGCCGTGCACTGCCCGTGTGGAGCGCGCTGATCGATCCCGCGAAGCAGCCGGAACTGTCGTCGAAAGCGCAGCTCGTGTTCGACGCGCTGACCCAGCACGGCGCGATGTTCTTCGATGAACTGCTGACGGATGTGCATCTGCTTCGCGTCGAACTGGAGAATGCGCTCGGCGAACTGGTCGCGGCGGGACTCGTCAATTCGGACAGCTTTGCGGGTCTGCGCGCGCTGCTCAAGCCGGTCGCGAAGCGCAACGCGTCGTATTATCCGAGCCGCCGTCCGCGCGGCGCGGGCGCACTGATCGGCGGCATGGACGACGCAGGACGCTGGGCGTTGTTGCGGCGACCCGCTGCAGTGGCCAAAGACGCGGCAGACGATGCGTCCGCTGCGTTGCCTGCGTGCCGTCCGCCGCCGCTCGCGCCGGACGTGCTCGAACACATCGCGATGGCGCTGTTGCGGCGATATGGCGTCGTGTTCTGGCGGCTGCTTGAACGCGAAGCCGAATGGCTGCCGCCGTGGCGCGACCTGCTGCGCGTGTGTCAACGGCTCGAAGCGCGTGGTCAGGTGCGTGGCGGGCGTTTCGTGAACGGACTCGCCGGCGAACAGTTCGCACTGCCGGAAGCGATTCCGCTGCTTCGCGAAGTGCGGCGGCATGCCAACGATGGCGCCTACGTGTGCGTGGCGGGCACCGATCCGTTGAACCTGGTGGGCACCCTGTTGCCGGGGAACAAGGTGCCGGCCGTGACGGGCAACCGCGTGTTGTATCGCGATGGCGTGCCCGTCGCGTCACTCGTTGCGGGCGAATTCAATCTCCCGCCCGACGCCGACGGTGAGACGAAACAGCTGATGCGCATGCGGCTCGCACGGCGATATTGAGCGCGGCAAGGTCGCACGCTGCACTCAAATGGCGATGGCTGTGAAGGCGTGGGTCAAGCGGCCCGCGCGCCGAAACGCAGCCGCGCGCACCGCGCTTTCGGCATCGACGACGGCGCGCGACAGCGACCTCGCGGATCTCAACTGTCCTGTGATTAGCACGCCGATCGCTGCGACGATTCCCATCTGCGCGACGACAATGACGCCGCACATAGGATTGGCTGCAAACGCGGAGCGGCAGAACAGATCGGTGATGGGATCGACAGGGCTTGTGCCACGCGCGCGCCGCTCGACGCATGGCTGCGCAATAGTTCTGAAGGCCCTGCGCCGCGAGCACAGACCAGCGAGTATCCATGCGCTCAGAAACGGCATCAACAACATGCCCTGGAACGCGACGCTGCCGTTGAACGCATTGTCGAGGCAGAAGCGGACGTAGTCGGCGTCGGCGTCACGCAACGTGCCCGACGCGAGCAGCGCCTCGCCCTCACGCGCGAGTTCGAGCCGCATGGGATGCACGGCGTCGGCGAGGCGCCTCGCCAGCAGCAGGTAGACGGCGGCGCAGACCGCCAGCGTGGCGCAAAGGCGCAGCAAATTAAAGTATTCCATTATTTCGACGCACTCCTTCGGAAATGCCGGATGATGACCTTGCGCGCTGCGTCGTATTCCGACTTCTTCAGCCCAACGGGGTCGATGATGATCCGGAAAATAAAGAATGAAACGAACAGGCCCGCTATCAGCAACGGCAGCATCACTTCGAGAAAAACAAGCGGCTCCGAGCGTGGCGAAATCGATCAGTTCGATCAGCGCGTCACCGATCGTTGCTCCACTTGCCATACGCCTCCCGAGACTCTTGCCGCGTCATTGCATTAATAAAAATCCTACCACTGTGGGCAAATTCGTAGAGGAATTCTAAACGTCAAAATTTGTGGAAAAGAGATGGGCGCGGCGACGTCACTCGCTCGCCGCGCCCGCCGGCGCTTGCGTTTTCTCGCTTATTCGCCCGGGCTATACATGTCGAGCAGCTTGAGCGTCACGCCATTGGTCCAGCCGAAGCCGTCCTGCAACGGATACTCGCCACCGCCTCCACCGCCCGTCCCCGATCCTTCGACGACATACTTCTCGACCAGCTTCTGCTCTTTCGAATACACGTTCTTCACGTCAGCGAGAAAGCGCGTTCCGATCTGCGCGGCGAGATCGCGGCGTCCATAGCGCGTGAGGCCTTCGATCCCGATCCAGTGCAGCGGCGCCCAGCCGTTCGGCGCATCCCATTGCTGGGTCGTGTTGTAGGTCGACGTCGTCAGGCCGCCGGGCTTGAGCAGGATGGCCGCAACGACATTCGCGGTCTTCTGTGCGCGATCCGGCCACGCCGCGCCCGCGAAGAGCGGATACAGCATCGCCGGCGTCTGGTTGTCGCGCGGCTTCGCGAGCTTCCAGTCGTAATCGCCGTAATACCCCTTGCTGTTCCACAGGTACCGGTTGATACCCTCGGCACGTTTGGCCGCCTTGCCGATGAACTGCACGACGCAGCCGAAATCGCGCGCCTCGGAGCAGCCCCGTGCGATGGTCGTCTCCAGATGGAACATCAGGCTGTTCAGGTCGACGGGGATGATCGCCGTCGTGCGTACCGTCGTCAGGTTCACGTTGTCGCCGAACCAGCGCGAGCTGAAGTCCCAGCCGCTTTCCGCCGTCGCGCGCAGATCGCGATACACGTCGCTGGGCGTGCGGCCCGTTGCCTGCTGCGCCGTCTGCACGTCTTCGAGATATGACTCGTCGCGCGGCGTGTCGAGTTCGTCCCAATAGCGGTTCAGCACCGTATGATCGGGCAGCACGACGACGTTGCGCGTCGCGTCGCCGGGCTTCGTCGTCGACGCGCCCTGCATCCAGTACGCGTACTCCTTGCGCATCTGCGGCAGGTACTTCTGATAGACGCGCCCGCCCTCGACCTTAGCCGCGAGTTCGACCATGTACGAGAAGAACGGCGGCTGCGAGCGGCTCAGATAGTATGTGCGGTTGCCGTTCGGAATGTGGCCGTACGTGTCGATCATGTACGCGAAGTTGTCGAGCATGTTGTCGACGAGATCTTCATGACCCGACTCCTGCAAGCCCAGCATCGTGAAATACGTGTCCCAGTAGTAGCCCTCGCGAAAACGCCCGCCCGGCACGACATAGGGCTTCGGCATCGGAATCAGCGAGCTGTTCGGCGGCGCGCTCGTCGTCGTGCGCGTCAGCGCGGGCCACAGCCAGTTGATGTGATCGCGCAGCGACTGATTCGCGGGCGGCGTGATGACGGGCTCGGAAGGCGGCGTGAAGTACTTGTTGACGAAGTCCGCCAGCGAAAAGCCAGCATCGTTCTTATGCGCGTCATACAACTGCACGATCGTGGCGGGATCGGCGTTCGGGGTTGCGTCGACGAAAGTCTTCTGGTCGGGATAGATCTGCGCGGTTTGCACGGCGACGAAAAGGTCGCCATACAACTGGTCGGGCGGCGGCGGAAGCGGCCCGCCGATCTGCGTATCGGCGCTCGCCACGCGCGCGAAACCGGCGAACAGCATGAAGCCCGACAACGCGATCGCGCGACGCATCGTCGTCGATGGAATGGCGGTTGAATGGTCGTTCGGGACAGACCTGCATGGCACACACGACAGCATACTCATGTCTCCCTCCTCGGAAAGGTGGACAACCGGTCTGGTCTGCCGTCGCGCTTTTTTATCGCTTTGCGAGCATCGCACACGAGCACATGCGCGCGCAATCGAGCGTCAACGTTTTCGGAATCGGTTCGTTAGATGCGCATAGCTTCCATGCATTTTGATTAAAGAATGGCTTGAGAACAGTCGTTAATAGATCGGAGCCATAGCCCTGCCGCTTCGATACAATGAAGCGCAGCCCATACGACGCTTTGCCCCCGCCTGCTTTACTCGAATTCGGAGTTTGACTGAAGGCAACGGTTTGCCCAGGGACCCCTCATGAACGACGGCCAACACGATCAGGTGCTTTTCGCCCGCTTCGGAACGAGCAGTCCGTGCTGGCGCCTGTCCAGCGACAGCAACGCGCTCGAGCTGTCGCCGGAAACGGACGACCGTGCGGCCACCGTCGCGATCGCGCTATCCGGCGCGCAAGCCGCGCAGATTCGCCGGCTGACGGGCGTCACGTCGCACCTGACGATGGACGTGCGCCTGCACGGCGAGCCGCTGCGGCTGCATCTCGTCGGCAAGAAGCTCAGCGGCAGCACCTGGGCGGGCACCGCATCGGCGTTCGAGGACACGGAGTCGGTCGCGCGCGACCTGGTGCACGGCCTGTCGTTCGCCGAACAGGTCGTGTCGGAAGTCAATTCCGTCGTCGTGATCGTCGACCGGAACGGCCGCATCCAGCGCTTCAACCGTCTCGCCGAAGAACTCACGGGCATGAAGGAAGAAGACGTGATCGGGCGCAGCGTGTGGGCGCTCTTCATGTCGTCGGAAGCGGGCGCGGCGTCGAGCCAGAACATTTCGGGCTTTTTCAATCGCGGCGTCGCGTATGAAGTCGAGCGCCGCGTGCGCACCGTGCACGGCGAACGGCTCTTTCTCTTTCGCAACAAGTTCGTGATGAGCGGCAGCGGCGTCGACGAGCAGTTCCTGATCTGCTCCGGCACCGACATCACCGAGGAGCGCCGCGCGCAGGACCGCCTCACCGAGCTCGCGAACACCGATTCGCTGACGGGCCTGCCGAACCGCAACGCGATCCACGACAAGACCCGCACGGCCATCGCGAGCGCGGCGCCGGGCGTCTCCGTCGGCATTCTGTTTCTCGATCTCGACAACTTCAAGAAGGTCAACGATCACTACGGACACGTGTTCGGCGACCGGCTGATCCAGGACGTGTCGTCGGCCGTGCGCGAATGCCTCGGCGCCGACGACATGCTCGCGCGCCTCGGCGGCGACGAATTCATCGTGCTGTCGCCCGTCGCGACGGCCGGGTCGATGGAAGCGACAGCGCAACGCATCCTCGAACGGCTGCGCACGCCGTTCAGCCTCGGACTCGTCGAGGTCTATACGGGCTGCTCGATCGGAATCGCGATGTTCCCCGAGCACGGCGACAGCCTCGAAGCGCTGATCCGCGCCGCCGATACCGCGATGTACGTCGCCAAGGACGACGGCAAGCGCACCTATCGCGTGTTCTCGCCGGAGATGAACCGCAAGGTCGCCGAATACATGTGGCTCGACACGAACCTGCGGCGCGGGCTCGAAGAAGGCCAGCTGACGCTGCACTATCAGCCCAAGCTCTCGCTCGCGACGGGCAAGGTGTACGGCGTCGAGGCGCTGGTGCGCTGGAATTCGCCGGAGCGCGGGCAGATCATGCCCGCCGCGTTCATCCGCTATGCGGAAGAGTCGGGGCTCATCGGGCCGCTCGGCCGCTGGGTCATGCAGACGGCCGCCGAACAGGCTGCGCAATGGCAGGCGCGCGGACTGTCGCTGCGCGTGGCGATCAACGTGTCGGCGCGGCAACTGGTGGATACGGCCATCGTGTCGCATTTCAACGAGGCCTTGCAAAACGCGAAACTCGATCCGTGCCTGCTCGATATCGAGCTGACGGAAAGCTGCCTGATCGAGGACGAAGCGGCCGCGATCGGCCTCATCACGCAATTCCGCGATCTCGGCGCGCAGGTCCATCTGGACGATTTCGGCACCGGCTATTCGTCGCTGTCGCAACTGGGGCGTATTCCGCTCGATGTAATCAAGCTCGATCGCAGTTTCGTGAGTTCGATCAACGCGGACAGGAAGTCTCAGGCGCTCGTGCGCTCGATGGTGGCCGTCGCGCAGGCGCTGCAACTGAAGGTGGTCGCCGAAGGAATCGAGACCGAATCGGAAGAACTGTTCATGAAGGGACTGGGCGTCGAATACGTGCAGGGCTATCTGTACGGCAAGCCGATGCCCGCTGCTGATTTCGAGCGCTGGCTGAATGACAGGCAGAAGATCCGGTTGATCGCCTGAACCCCCGAAAAGTCTGCTCGACCCGACGGGTCCCCTGCCTGTCGGCCGCTCGCGCGGCTGGCTACCGCAGAATGCGCAGAATGCATGCTGAGTACTGCGGGTTTGCTGCCTTGATGATTGCTGTGTCGATTGCGTCCGTGTCGATTGCGTCTGCGCTGAATGCGCGACTCAACGCGTTCACGCGGCGTTCACGGCCGCCTGGCGCAGATTCCCGGTGCGGCGGTTCTGCAGCATCACGAGCCGCTCCATGAACGCAAGGTCTTTCTCTTCGATCGTGAACGCGGCCTGCACCCAGTCCTCCGTAATCTCCATCAGCTCGGCGCGCGAAAGCTGCAATACGCGCTGACGTGCCCGCACCATCGCGCGGATGCCGTTGAGCTTCGGGCGCAGCGTATCGATGAAAGTACGCGTCGCCACGTACGCCTCGCCCGGCTCGAAGAGCTGATCGACGAGACCGCGGCTCGCATGCCATTCGGCCGTGTGCGATTCGCCGCCGCCGATCAGTTCCTCCGCGAGGCGCATGCCCGCCTTGCGCGCGACGAGCGAATAGCCGCCCATGCCGGGGAACAGATTGAACGCGATCTCGGGAAAGCCCATCCGCGCGTCGTTCTGCGCGAGCACGAAGTGATGCGCAAGCGCGGCTTCGAAGCCGCCGCCCAGCGCCGAGCCCTCGATCATCGCAATCGAGATCGCCCCCGTGTCGAAACCGCGCGCCGCCGCATGCACGCAATCGACGCAGGCGCGCGCGTACGCCATCAGTTCCTGCCGGTGGCCCGAGCGGATCGCGTCGGCGAAGAAATTGAGGTCGCCGCCGACGTTGAACATCGACGGAATGGCCGAGCCTGTGACCCAGAAATCGATCGGCAAGCGCGAATCGCGTGCGGCCTGCGCCAGTTCGAGAATGTCGTGGACAAGCTCCAGGTTGAAGCATGGACGCGGCTGCGCGCGCAGTATCATCCACATGACATTGCGCTCTTCTTCGTAATAAGCGGCGATTTGCGACAAATTGCCCGCTTCGAGGAATGGACGGCAGGCGTGATGGTTTTGCAGATTCATTTTGAACGGTCCTTTGAGGTTAAACACTGGGTGAAGCAATGCGAGCCTAAAACAGACCGGAATACGTTGGGGGAGGCCTAACGAACAGAAGGGAGCAGTTCGTCATAAGTATCGCGATGCCCACTGGGCGAGATTCTTGACCAGCGCCGCTTGCGCAAACGATTGCAAATCGAGGCAAGGCTCCAGGCGCGCGCGCTTTCGCGTCCTTTAAAAGGGCGCAAAGTCGTCATTAGAATATTTGCTTTAAATCTCGGGCGTTTTTGCCCAGCGGATGATGCTATCGGTAATCGCGCTTATTGCGCGCACCGCACGCATTTGTTAAATGGAGGCAATGCGGCCGAAAAAGCGGCATTGCGAATTTCGAATGCGCGATGAATGGCGTTTTCACGCGGCGCGGCGAGCGCCCGCGCATTGCCTGTGAATCAGGCGCGTGACGCACGCATGCCGATGCTGATGCGCCGATTTCGATGCCGATGTCGATGTCGATGCGCCTATTTCGATGCGCTCATTTCGATGCCGATGCCGGGCTGATGCGCCGATGTCGATGCATGCTGATGTCGATGCGCCCATTTCGATGCCGATGCCGATGCCGATGCCGATGCTGATGCGCCGATGTCGATGCGCCGATTTCGATGCCGACGCAACGTCATGCGCGCCGTTTTTGCGCCGACCGTATGTCGTCGTCACGCGAAGGTTGCGCAATCACGAACGTGGGTTGTTCTCGCGTTATCGCAGACGCACCGACCAGCCATCGGCCTGTTCCTGGGTCAAACCTGCCGCCAGCGCCGCATCGCGGATCTGCCGCCACGTCTCGGGATCGACGGGAATCCCGTTGGCCTCGCGCTCGGCACGCGTCGCGCGCTCCGGTTCGCCCGGCGCGTAGATGCGCTCGACGCCCGCGGCAAGCGGCGACGCCTTCACCCACTCGACGAACGCGTCGGCCTCGGCTTCGGCGTTCGGCGCATCGAATGCGTTGGGATCGACGATCACCGACAGCATGCAGTTGATGATTGCGTTGGTCTGTTGCAGCGTGTCGTCGTGCGTCGTGTAGCCGCCCGACAGCGCGCCGCCGAAAATCTCGCACATCGCCGCGAGACCGAAGCCCTTGTGACCGCCCGCCTGCCCGCCGACGGGCATCAGCGCGCCGAACGGCGCCTGCATCATCACGGCGGGATCGACGGTCGGCTTGCCTTCGTGATCGATCAGCGAACCGGACGGCACCTCCTTGCCCTGGTTGTACGCGACGCGCGTCTTGCCGTAAGCGACGGCGCTGGTGGCGAAGTCGAGCACGAGCGGCGCCTTGCCCGCGCGCGGAAACGCCGCGCAAAACGGATTGGTGCCGATGCGGCGGTCCGCGCCGCCGAACGGCGCGACGAGCGGATCGCCCGCCACGTTGACGAAGTGAAACGACACGAAGCCCGCCTTCGCGCACTGCTCGGCCCAATGCCCGATGCGGCCGATGTGATGCGCGTTGCGCAGCGCGACGGCGCACACGCCGAGCTTGTTCGCGCGCTCGATGCCGAGTTCCATCGCTTCATGCGCGACGACCTGGCCGAAGGCCTTGCCGCCGTCGATCGTCAGCACGGCGCCGACATCCTTGACGACGCTCGCGTGACCATTGAGCTTCAGCTCGCAATCGCGCAACGAATCGACATAGCGCGGAATCATGCCGACGCCATGCGAATCGTGTCCCGTCAGATTGGCCGCGACGAGATGATCGGCGACGAGTTGGGCTTCGCGCGGCGCGCTGCCCGCCTGCTCCCAGATCGCGCGCACATAGGCGTGCAGTTGATCGGCCGGAATGCGGGGAGCGGACGTCTGGGCAGTGCGCGTGTCGTTCATTCGATGATGGGCTCGTTCAAAGGAGGCGGATGGACAGCGGGAGAGACCGGCCGGCCCCTCCCGCGCGCGAACGTCCGCGATGCGAACGCTCGGAGAACAACTTGAAGGACGTCTACGAGGACAACTTCAGGGACGACTTCAGGGACAACTTCAAGGCGCGGCGGCGATCACCTCCGCCACGGCCGCCGTCAGCTTCTTGCCATACGGCACATGCAGGAACTCGTTCGGACCGTGCGCGTTCGACTTCGGTCCGAGCACGCCGCACACCATGAACTGCGAGGTCGGGAAGCCTGCCTTCAGCACGTTCATCAGCGGGATCGTGCCGCCCTGCCCGATGAACGCAACGTCCGCGCCGTAATGCTGGCGCGATGCGTCGTTCAGCGCGGTGGCCAGCCACGGCGCGAGTTCCGGCGCGTTCCAGCCTGTCGCGGCTCCCGCGTCCGGCTTGAACGTGACTTTCGCGTTGTACGGCGGATCGAATTCCAGCAGCGACTTCAGCTGCTGCACGGCCTTGTCCGCTTCGACGAGGGGCGGCAGGCGCAGCGACAGCTTGAACGCCGTGCGCGGACGCAGCACGTTGCCCGCATCGGCGAGCGAAGGCAGCCCCGCCGCGCCCGTCACCGACAGCGACGGACGCCACGTCGAATTGAGCAGCGCCTCTTTCGGATCGGTCGTCGTCGGCAGCACGGGGCCGCCGTCCTGGCCGCACGACCACGGCAGCTTCTTCCACACGTCGTCGCCGAGAATCTGCGCGGTCGCTTCGACTTCGTTCAGACGGTCGAGCGGAATCGGGCAATGGAAGCCCTTCGGCAGCAGCGTGCCGTCCGCTGCGTCTTCGAGCCGCTCGAACAGTTGGCGCATGACGCGGAAGCTCGACGGTGCGATGCCACCGTAGCTGCCCGAGTGAATGCCTTCGTCGAGCACCTGCACTTCGAGGTCGCCGGAGACGAGGCCGCGCAGCGATGTGGTCAGCCATAGCTGATCGTAGTTGCCCGCGCCCGAATCGAGGCACACGACGAGTCCGACCTTGCCGAGCCGCTCGCGCAATGCGTCGACATACGGAAGCAGGTCATAGCTGCCCGACTCTTCGCACGTTTCGATCAGGCCGACGCAGCGCGGACGCTCGATGCCTTGCGCGTCGAGCGCCGCCAGCGCCGTGAGGCTCGCGTAGACCGCGTAACCGTCGTCGGCGCCGCCGCGGCCGTAGAGCTTGCCGTCTTCGAGCTTCGGCGTCCACGGACCGAGGTCCTTGCGCCAGCCGTCGAATTCAGGCTGCTTGTCGAGATGGCCGTATAGCACGATCGTTTCCGTGCTGCCCGAACGCGTGGCTGGCGATTCGAAGAAGATCACGGGCGTGCGGCCCGGCAAGCGGACGATTTCGAGCTTCAGTCCGCGCACGGGCTGCTGCTCGGCCCACTTCGCGGCCTCCGTGATCACGCGCTCGATGTAGCCGTGCTTCTGCCAGTCAGGATCGAACGCAGGGCTCTTCGCGGGCACGGCGATGTAGTCGGTCAGCGCCGGCACGATCTCATCGTTCCACTTGCGATCGACGAATTCGCGCAGCGTGTCGTGATTCAGCTTGTGAGCCTGTTGGGTTTCGTCGGAGATCATGATGGCAATCCGGGTCAGTCGAAACGCACATGATAAGCCCCTCGCGCCCGCATTGCCGAATTCATCCGATCCGTGACGCCGCTTCAGCGCGGCGCCAGACGGCTGCCTGGCACAGGCTTGCAACGGGCTTTCCACGCCGCGTGCGCCCGTCACGCATTCGCGCGACAATGCACGCATAACTACGACGCGCCTGGGAGGCCCTCGATGAGCTACAACATCGTGGTTCAAGGCGTCGCGACCGTGGTTGCGCTGGGTCTGTACTTCCTGCCGTCCATCGTCGCCGATCGCCGAAAGCGCCATGACCTGCTGACCCTTGCGCTCTTCAATGCTTGCATGGGCTGGACCGTGTTTGGCTGGCTGATCGCGCTCTACTGGGCATTTCAGCCGAATCCGCCCGTCAATCTGGAAGGCGAAGTGGTGCGCTCGCGGCGCGTCATCAGCATGCGGACCTTCACGAAGATGCTCGGCGAGCGTGTGCAGATGCGCGAGTCGCGCGATCGTTCGACGAAGTGACGCGCACTTGAACCTGAACCCCTTGCACAAAAGCGAGTCATGCCGATGCAGCTCACGCCGTTTCAGATTGCGATTCCCGATGCAGAGCTTGCGGCGCTCAACGCGCGCCTCACGCAAATGCGCTGGCCCGATCCGTTCGACACGCCGCCGTGGGCACTCGGTACCGATCCGCGCTATCTGCGCGAACTCGTCGACTATTGGGCAAACGTATATGACTGGCGCGCGACGCAAGCGCGGCTCAACCGTGAGCCGCAGTTCATTGCGCGCGTCGGCGGACTCGGCGTGCATTTTCTGCATCGGCGCGGCATCGGTCCTAAGCCCTATCCACTCGTCATCACGCATGGTTGGCCCGGATCGTTCGTCGAGTTCATCGAGCTGCTGCCGCATCTGTGCGATCCCGCATCGGTGGGAGCGGACCCAGCCGACGCATTCGATGTCGTCGTGCCGTCGATGCCCGGCTACGGTTTTTCCGAGCGTCCGTCGAAGCCCGGCATGTCGGTGTTCGCGATCGCGGACCTGTGGGCCGAGCTGATGCGCGGCCTCGGCTACGAGCGCTTCGGCGCGCAAGGCGGCGATCTGGGCGCGGCCGTATCGATGGCGTTGGCCGTGAACCATGCACAGCACGTCGACGGCATTCACCTCAACTTCCTGCCGAGTTCGTATGCTCCGGCTCTGACGGCAAGCGATCCGCCCGTCACGCACGAAGAACAGGACTTTCTTGCGGCCAAAGCCGCATGGGCCGATGCGGAAGGCGCTTATGCGCACATGCACGGCACGAAACCGCAGACGCTCGCGTTCTCACTGAACGATTCGCCAGTGGGACTCGCCGCATGGATCGTCGAGAAATTCCGCGCGTGGAGCGATTGCGATGGCGACGTCGAGCGCGCATTTTCGAAGGATCAGTTGCTGACCGACCTCTCGCTGTACTGGCACACGCAGACCATTGGCTCGTCGGTACGGCTCTATGCGGAGACGCGCGCGCGGCCCTTGCGTTTCGAGCCCGGCCAGCGAGCGACGCCGCCGCTCGGCTTTGCGCGTTTTCCAAAAGAGATCAGCCAGCCGCCGCGTTCGTGGATCGAGCGCGTGTTCAACGTCACGCAGTTCGCCGACATGCCGCGCGGCGGGCATTTCGCCGCGATGGAACAGCCCGCGCTGCTCGCGGGGGAAATCCGGCGCTTCTTCCGGCCGCTGCGCGGCTGACCGTGGTTGATTGCGATTAAGCGCGGTTCACGTTCAGCGCTCGCGCGGCGCCCGGTGCGTTAGCGCAAGCGCATCACCTGCACGGCGCTGCAACTGCCGCGCGCACGCTGAAGTGTATCGACACGCAGCGCCGATTCTGTCTCTGGCATCCGCTTGCCCCGCGCGGAACAATGAAGCGTTCGCGCAACTGGCGCCAGATCGAGGTGGGGCACCACCGGGGAACGCGAACCGCGAGCACGCTCGCGTTGCCGCGCGCCTGGGCCTCTTGTCACGATCCGTCGATCGTTCTTTCCTGCTCTTTCCACACACGGGAGCCTACGCAATGCCTCAAACCACGCATCTGCTTGCATTCGCCGTCGTCGCACTCGGCATGGCGCTCACGCCGGGGCCCAACATGATCTATCTGGTCTCGCGCTCGATCAGTCAGGGCCGCACAGCCGGTCTCATTTCGCTCGGCGGCGTCGCGCTCGGCTTCGTGGTTTATATGTTCTGCGCGGCATTCGGCATCACGGCGTTGCTGCTCGCGGTGCCGTTCGCGTACGACGCATTGCGTTTCGGCGGTGCGCTGTATCTGCTGTATCTCGCGTGGCAGACCGTCAAGCCGGGCGGCCGCTCGCCGTTCCAGGTGCGCGAACTGCCCGCCGACAGCCCACGCAAGCTCTTCACGATGGGCTTCGTCACGAATCTGCTGAACCCGAAGATCGCGGTGCTGTATCTGTCGCTGCTGCCGCAGTTCATCGATCCGCAGCAGGGCAGCGTGCTCGGACAGTCGCTGATATTCGGCGCTATTCAGATCGTGTTGAGCATTTCAGTGAATTCGACGGTTGCGATTACGGCGGGATCGATTGCCGGGTTTCTCGCGCGCAAGCCGACATGGCTCGTCATTCAGCGTTGGCTGATGGGCACGGTGCTCGCCGGCCTCGCCATGAGAATGGCGACGCAAGCGCGGCGCTAATCGAATGGCGCTGATCAAATGGCGTTAACGGGCCAAATGGCGTTAACGGGCGTTAACGAAATGTGCCGGGCGCGAAGGCCCGGCACAAACAATAGAAACCGAATGCAAAGGCGCACCGCTCGAGCGCGCCTTCGCTCTCAGCGCATCACGACGCTGATGACCTTGTGCAAATGTACCGATCCCGCGGGAATCGAGCGCGGCTGGCGCCGCACGTTATCCTGCGAGAAGGTTTCCTGACGCAGTTCGCCCTGGTCGTCGAACCATTGGCAGACGAGCCGCTCCTCCGCTTCTCCTGCGACCTGGCCGACATAGGTCACCGTCATGCGCGAGCCGCCCGTTTTGAGCGTCACCACGTCACCCACATTGAATTGCACTGTTTGCGTCGTATCAAATGCGTCGTAAGTAGCAGTCAGCATGGATGTCCCCGATATAAGCATTAGGCTGGCTGAAAATTCACTGCCATAAACGCACCGCAGTCCAACGAATTAATAAGTGTGGACGAAGATTAACAATCGAATATTTCGGCAGCAAGTATTTTTTCTTGGAAGCGTTTTCATCCAGCTGGCAATAAGCCGGCTTATATCTCGAACGTTCGTTCATTGTTGTTTAGTGCCTGAATCCACTGCGGCAGAAGGCCTCATGCTGTTGCGCAGCACGCTGCGGCAGGCAGTTTAGACCGATCGTGCCGGGTATACGTAAATACGCCCGACCACCACCTGTCATAACCATGACATTCTCAGCGTTAACGTGAATTTAAAAGATTGGCGTCGCAGAAAATCGACGCCACCAATGAATAATCGCATCACTGCTGAACAAGAAAATCAGTTGCGATGCGCCATGTAATGAAGTGAAATGGTATGACTGTAAGCGCGGAAAACGATATCAGTTGATATATCAACGCGCTTTTGTTCGGCGCCAATACAAATATGCGCGAATATCCGGCGACTCGGGATTTTCCCTAAGCGGGCTTTTAAGCGCCGCTAAAACGGCTTACAGCGGCCTTTAAGCGACCGTCATCGCGCGCCGCTGAGCGACTTGCTGATGCCGCACGAGCGTCACGCTCAGGACGATGCAGACCACCATCAACACCGCGTTGATCGCGAGGCTGCGCTGGAACGCATACGCGTAATCTGTCGCCGACGCCTGCGCGGACAGCGCGCCGAAGAACGCGCCACTGATGGCAGCCGTGCCGAACGCGGAGCCGATCTGAAGCGTCGATGTAACGACACCCGATGCGAGTCCCGCCTTCGCCGGTTCGACTTCGCCGAGCACGATGCGCATGATCGACGGCAGCACGAGCCCCTGGCCGACGCCCGCGAACACGAGTCCGCCATAGAACAGCGTGCCGAGCGCCGCGTGCGTCGCGGCCCAGCCGGTCAACGAAAAACCGGCGGCCATCATCGCGAAGCCGAGCGTCAGCACATGCGCGCCGATGCGCTTCACGACGGCAGGCGAGGTCAGCGGCCCGGCGACGAAGCCGAGCGCGAATGGCATGATCGCGATGCCGGATTGCAGCGGCGTCCAGTGCAAGCCCGTCTGCAGATAGATGCCATATGTGAGAAAGAAGGCGCTGTTGCAATAGAACAGGAACGCGATCACCAGCCCCGTCGAGAACGCGGGATTGCGGAACAGTTGCAGATCGACGAGGGGGCTGCCGCCCTCGCGCTCGACCTGCCGCTCGGTTGCGACGAATGCGGCGAGCGCGGGCACGGCGAGCGCGAACATCGCGAAGGTCCACCACGGCCAGCCGGCCTCGCGGCCATGCGTCATCGGATAGATCAGCAGGATCAGCACCAGCGATAGCAACGCGACGCCCTTCAGATCGACGCTCTCACGCGTTTCGGGCTGATTCTCCGGCACGAACTTCCACGCGCCGGCGAACGCCAAAAGGCCGACGGGAATGTTGATCAGAAAGATCGCGCGCCAGTCGAGGCCGAACGGCTGATAGGTAATCAGCGCGCCGCCGCCGAGTTGCCCGACGATCGACGCAAGCCCGAACACGAAGCCGTAGAAGCCCATCACACGCGTCTGCTGATGAAGCGGCACGACGGCGCGCACGGTGGCCAGCACTTGTGGCGCCATCACGGACGCGGCCATGCCCTGCACGATGCGCGCTATCACGAGCACATGCCCGTTGGGCGCAAAGCCGCACAGCGCCGACGCGACGACGAAGCCCGCCATGCCCGTCATGAACATGCGCCGCCGGCCGAACAGATCGCCGACGCGGCCGCCCGTGATCAACAGCACCGCATACGCCGATGCGTACGCGGAGACGATCAGTTGCAACTGCGCGTCGGTCGCGTTCAGGCCCGTGTGGATCGCGGGCAACGCGAGATTGACGATGAAATAGTCGAGCGGCGCGAGAAACGCGCCGACGAAGAGCACCGTCAGCGCAAGCCCCTGCCGCTCGAAGCGCTGATGCACTCGCGCATCGGCATGCGATGCGGCTTCTCCGGCGTGTTCGCTCACACCGGATCTCTTCATGCAGGTCTCATTCATGACTGTCTGTTCAAAAATTCGGTAAAAAAATTCAGGTCAGCGCGCGCATCGCAATGTCGACGATGGCTTTCAGCTCGTCTTCCTTGCGCTTGCATTTGCCCAGCACGCGCAAGCCTTGCGTCATGCACAGCAGGAAATCGGCGACCGCTTTTTCGTCGAGGTCGCCATTGAATACGCCTGCCGCCTGCCCGCGGATGACGGCCGCCGCGAGCAACGTGACGATGCGCCGCTGGATCGCGCGGATTTTCGCGTGCAGCGCCTCGTCTTCGGGCTGCAATTCGAGCGTGGTGTTCGTGATGAAGCAACCCGTGAGCGTCGATGAGATGCGCGCATGGTGCAGCAGCGCGTTGCGCACGGCCACTTCGGGCGGCACATTCGCGTTCAGCCGCTCGACGAGACCGCAAATGGCCTTTTCCGCGTAATGGTCGAGCGCCGCCATCATGATGCCGTGCTTGTCGCCGAATACGCCGTACAGGCTGCCGCGCAGCACGCCCGTCGCGTTGCACAGATCGTCGACGGACGTAGCGTGAAAGCCGCGGCGCCAGAACACCTTGCTCGCCTCGGCGAGCACCGTGTCGGTGTCGAATTCGCGTGGACGGCCGCGCGCACCGACGGCGCCGGGCTTCGCGTCCCTCGTGACGCCAGACGTGCGCCGGGATGTAGTGTTATCGCTCATGCAGCCCAGTTTATGACTGCGCATTCAAGAATTCAAGGCAAAACCACGCGGCAGGCGTGGCTTCAGACTTGTTAGTCCTGTTAGTCCTGTTAGTCGGCTCGATCGGGCTTGCGCACGGAAGCGAACAGATCGGTAATTTCCTTCATCGTCGCCGCCTCGCTTGTGTATGTGAAGGTGCCGCGCAGGAGCATTTCCTTCGCCGCGCGCAGCATCGCGCCGAGCGCCGCGCGTGCGAGCGCCCCGCCCACACTGATCCGCTTCACGCCCATCTGCGCGAGTTCCTCGACGGAAAACGGCATGCCCGCCATGCCCATCAGCACGTTGACGGGCCGGTCGACGGAGCTGACCACGGCGGCAATGTCCTCGCGCGTCTTGAGGCCGGGCGCGTAGAGCACGTCGGCGCCCGCTTCCTGAAACGCTTGCAGGCGACGTATCGTGCCCGCGAGATCGGGGCGGCCCACGAGATAGTTTTCCGCGCGCGCCGTCAGCATGAACGGAAACGGCAGAGCGCGCGCCGCCTCGACGGCAGCGCGCACGCGTTCCACAGCGAGGTCGTATGCGTAGATGGGATCGCCGGCACGCCCTGTCGCGTCTTCGATCGAGCCACCCACGACGCCCGCCGCTGCCGCCTGGCGGATCGTTTCGGCGGCGTCTTCCGGCGCGTCGCCGAAGCCGTTTTCGAGGTCCGCGCTGACGGGCAGATTCGTCGCCGGCGCGAGATCGGCGAGATGCCGGATCATCTGCTCGCGACCTACCGCGTTATCCGGCACGCCGCGCGAAAACGCGTAACCCGCGCTCGTCGTCGCGAGCGCCTTGAAGCCGAGCGCTTCGAGCAGGCGCGCGGAACCGATGTCCCACGGATTGGGAATGACGAACGGATCGCTCGCCTCATGCAGCGCGCGAAATGCGCGCGCCTTGTCTGCCTGTGATGTCATGGCCGCTCCGTCGAGGGCTGAAGAGAAACCGCAGATGAGCCGCTTCGCGCGTGCAGGACTGGCGCGAACGCGCGAAGCGGGCAAGCAGGTAAAGCGCAGCGGCTTTCACACGAAAGAGCGCTGCGTTGCGCACCGCGAACGCTCAGGTCTCGAGCTTCGCGTCCATCGTGATCGTCGCGTTCAATACCTTCGAGATCGGGCAACCCGCCTTGGCATCCGCGGCGGCCTTGTCGAACGCGGCCTTGTCGCCGCCCGGAATCTTCACGACGACGTCAAGATGCGAAGCCGTCACGGAGAAGCCGCCGCCGTCCTTGTCGAGCGTGACAGTCGCCGTGGTGGCGATGCGCTCGGGTTTGATGTTCGCCTTGCCGAGTTCCGCCGACAACGCCATCGAAAAGCATCCCGCGTGTGCCGCTGCGATCAACTCCTCGGGGTTCGTGCCGATGCCGTTTTCGAAGCGCGTCGAGAACGAATACTGTGTGTCCTTGAGAACGCCGCTATCGGTTGAGATCGAACCCTTGCCGTCCTGCAGACCGCCCTGCCAGACTGCTGATGCCTTGCGCTTCATCAGACTCTCCCATCTCATGCCCGCTTCGTCCAGCCGCGTTTCCAGCCACGATGCCTGCCGCGGCGGTCTCGCCCGAATCCCGCGGCCTCGGCACCCGTCACGCGCGCCGCGCCGAAAGCGTGGGTTTAGGCGTCGACCGAAGCTTCATCATAGGCGGATATCCGTGGCGCTGCCGTGAAGCGCACGGGAGCGCCTTGAAAGCGCTGCGGCGCGGATTATCTCAGTCGAAGCAAGAATATTTATCCAAACGGGCGCTTTTTTCCTCACCTCCGCGGAAATACACTGGGTTCAACGGTTCGGAACACAGCATTCCAGCCGAACTCACCAACAATGTTCTCGGAGGTCGTTATGAAATCGCTTCTTTCCGCAGTCGTCGTCGCATCGGCGCTGATCGTTCCCGCCGTCTCGTTCGCGCAGCAAGCCAATGGCCCCGTGACGCGCGCTCAGGTTCAAGCCGAGCTGGTCGCCGCGCAGCAAAACGGCACGCTCGACCAGAACGACGTGTCGTATCCGAAGGCCCAGCCGCAATTCGGCGCGTCGTCGCAATCGTCGGAAGTCGGCGGCGTGACGGCTGGCTCGTCGCAATCGGGTTCGCGTCCTAGCGTCGAGCAGCGCATCTTCTCGACGTTCCGCGGCAACTAAGCGCGATACAGGCGCAACGTCGTGACGCGGCGGCACGCGATGGTTCATGCGCCGCCAGATGGACGAAGGCCCCGGCTGACCTGAAACGTCAGCCGGGGCCTTTCTACGTTCGATGCTGTTCGCTGCTATCGAGGCGTCGCGCTTATTCGGGGAACGGCAGCGAGTCCTGCCCTTGCGCGCGCATGCCGAACACGTTGAGCGTCATCGCGACCAGCGCGTAATAGCCGAGCAGTCCGACGAGGTTGATCGTCACATCGTGACCAAAACGCTCGACGGCCTTCGCATACGTCGCGTCCGACACGCGCTTCGTGTCGTACAACTCGGTCGTGAACGCATAGATGAGCGCATCGTCGGCATCGGCGAATGACGGCACGCGGCCTTGCCGGATCGCCTCGGCGTCTTCGGCGCGCACGCCTGCGTCGATGGCGATCGGATAGTGGATGAACCACTCGGCCTGCGCCTGCCAGCGCGACGCCGTGACGAGAATCGCCAGCTCCGACAGACGCAACGACAGGCCCGTCTTGTAGCGGCAGAACGCGCCGAGGCGTTGCGCGTGCTGCGCGAGTTCCGGGCTATGAATCCAGCCGAGGAACGGACCGTTCAGATTGCCGCGCGGACCCGACAGGATTTCGTCGAGCACGGCTTTCTGTTCGGGCGACGCCTGGTTGGCGTCGAAAGTTGGCAGACGGTTGGTCATCGCAAGTTCATTGAGAGTGGGTTCGGTTTGAATCAGGCAGCGCCCGTCGCGGCAAGCGCGCCTTCGATCGCATCCGTCAGGCGGCCGACGATCTCCTCGATATCGCGCTGCGTGCAGATGAACGGCGGCGCGAGCAGCACATGATCGCCGATCTTGCCGTCGACAGTGCCGCCCATCGGATACACCATCAGTCCGCGCTGGAACGCCTCGCGTTTGATCGCGGCGTGCAGCTTCAGTTTCGCATCGAATGGCGTTTTCGTCGCGCGGTCCTTCACCATCTCGACGCCGACGAACAGACCCCGGCCGCGAATATCGCCGACATATGGATGCTGCGCATAGTGCTCGCGCAGCAGCGAACGCAACTGCTCGCCGCGCGCTTTCACGTTGTCGAGCAGATGCTCGTCGGCGATCACGCGCTGCACTTCGAGCGCGGCGGCGCAGGCCGTCGCGTGACCGATATACGTGTGGCCGTGCTGGAAGAAACCCGAGCCGCCCGTGATCGCGCTGTAGATCCTGTCGCTCACGAGCGTCGCGCCGATCGGCTGATAGCCCGCGCCGAGCCCCTTCGCAATGGTCAGCAGATCGGGCGCCACGCCATCTTCTTCGCATGCGAACAAATGGCCCGTGCGGCCCATGCCCGACATGATTTCGTCGAGAATCAGCAGCACGCCATAGCGGTCGCACACCGCGCGAATCTTGCGGAAGTACTCGCGCACGGGCGGCACGGCGCCCGCCGTCGCGCCAACCACCGTTTCGGCGACGAATGCCGCGACTGTCTGCGAGCCGAGTTCGAGAATCTTCTGTTCGAGTTCGTCGGCAAGACGCTGCGCGAACTGCTCTTCCGTTTCGTCAGCGCGCTGCTCGCGATACGCGTAGCACGGGCTCACGTGATGCGCGTCGATCAAGAGCGGCAGGAACGGCTCGCGGCGCCACGCGTTGCCGCCGATCGCGAGCGCACCCAGCGTGTTGCCGTGATAGCTCTGACGCCGCGCGATGATATGGCGGCGCTGCGGCTCGCCCGTTTCGACGAAGTACTGGCGCGCGAGCTTGAGCGCGGCCTCGATCGCCTCCGAGCCGCCCGACACGAAATACACGTGCCCGAGCCCTTGCGGCGCTCGGTCGACGAGATAGCTCGCGAGTTCCTCGGCGGGTTGCGTCGTGAAGAACGACGTGTGCGCGTACGGCAGTTCCTGCGCCTGGCGCTTGATCGCGTCGATCACGCGCTGATTGCTGTGACCGAGGCACGAAACGGCTGCGCCGCCCGACGCGTCGATATAACGCTTGCCCGTCGAATCGATGATCTCGATGCCCTCGCCTTTCACGGCGACGGGCAGCGTCTGCTTCGGCATGCGGTGGAATACGGTAGTCATGCGCTTTCCTTGGAGGTAGGGAGAACGGCAGCGCTCAGGCCGCCGTGCGTGCGAGTGCGTGCAATAAAGGTGTCGAAAACGACGGCTCGTTGCGCGCGCACCTGCAGCGCGACACCGTCGTTACGGATGCGGAACAGCGCCGTGGCGAGCGTGTTTTCGTCGTCGGGATCGTTCGGGTCTTCGCGGTAGATCGGCAGGCCGACGGGTGCCTTGTCGTGCAGCATCTGCACGAGCGCGTCGCCGTCGATGGCCACGCTCCGCTCCCGCTCTTCGAGCAGCGCCGCGACGCGCGCCTGACGGTCGCGCGACGAATCGGTGACGATCTGCGCCTCCCGATCGCAGCCAGGATGGATCATGTGATTCGCGTGAGCCGACGCGCGCACGACGGGCACGACCGAGCAGCGCATCGCCGTTGCCTCGACGCTCATTACGCGCGCGTCGCCCGCCGCGCCAAGCGTGTGATGAAAGCCGCTGGCGCGCGGCGTGTCTTGCAGCAGATGCACGGCCGCGTCGAGCGTCGATGCGTCGAGCACTGCGCGCGACAGAATCATGCGAGGCACGCCCGTCAACGGCTGACGGATGCGCAGATTGTTGATCGCCTGCACGAGCCCCGCGCGATTCGCGGCAAACGTGTGCCCGGGCAGCGAACCGGGATAATAAAAGCTGATGAAGCCCGGCTTGTCCGTCGGCTGGACCTCGACGATCAGGCCTTTGCCGTGCAGGAACGGATCGCCGTCTTCGTTGTGTGCGACCAGCGTTTCATCGCCGCCAATCGCTGCAAACGTCGTGCACCCGTCGAGCGTGTTGTGAACCAGCTCGCCACGGCAATTCCACAGGAAAATGTCTTCCGCCGACCAGCCGAGCCCAGCCGCGATGCCGTCGAGTTCCGCTACCTGGTCGGGAAAGTGCGCGAGCGCCGTATCGCGCAGATGCCGCACGAACGCATGGCCGCGCCACGCGCGCACGCCGCGCCAGGCCGCGCTCTGCTGCATGTATGCATCGAACACCGGCCGGACCAGCTCGCCGAGCTGACGGCCGATTTCAGCCGGCTCGCCGGATATCCGATGCAATTCCCATCCCTGCTTCGACACATGACACCTCGAAGAACGATCAACACGCGATGCGCATTTATACGCCACGACAACATATGTTGTCAATCAGCGTGTAAGCCCCCGTGCGCAACCGCACGCACGCGGTTTCGCGCCCCGGAACGCGCCGTGTCGCGTCGATCAGGGTATATCAGGGAACGTAGGCGCCCTTCGCGTGCAGCGACTGTTCGGCGAGTTCGAGCTGCTGGACGGCGTCCGTGCCTTCGAGCGCGAGCAGATGCGCGACCAGCGATTCCGCGATCGCCGTCGCAGCTACGAGGGATGGAAAAAACGACGGGCTTTCGTGTGAAAAAATCAGCACCTTGTCGGCGTTCAGGGCAATGGGTGAGACGGCGCTGTCGGTGATCGCGATCAGCTTGCCGCCTTTTTCGAGCGCAGCCTCGGCGACGCGCGCGGCTTCGACGGAATACGGCGCGAAGCTCACGACGACAGTTGCGCTATCGCGCTCGATGCCGCGCAACTGCATTTCGAGCGTGCCCGCTTCGCCCGTCAGCAGCGACACCGACGAGCGAAAGAGGCGGTATCCGTAGACAAGGCCGAATGCGACGGGATAACACGAACGGAAGCCGGCGACATGCACGTGCGATGCGCGCCGCAACAGCTTCGCGGCTTCGACGGTGACGCGCGCATTGTGCGCCGCCGTCACTTCGAGATTGTGCTGATGCGCGACGAGCAGATCGTGCGCGAGCGCGTCTTTCGCGTGGCCCTTGACGAGCGAGCGGGCGCGCGTGGTCAGCGGCTCGGGACGCGTGCGCACCCGCGCGACGAACAGGTCGCGCAACTCGTTCCAGCCCGGAAAGCCCAGTTGCTGCGACAGACGCACGAGCGACGCGGGTTGCACCTGCGCGCGCTCGGCGACCTTGCGCATCGAAGAAACGGCAACCTCATCGGGATGATCGAGCAGAAACGCCGCCCCCATCTGGAACTGCGGACTGAGTTCCTGAAAGCGTCCGCGAATCAGGGCGGCGAGCTGATCGAAGGTGTCGGGCATACGGTGTACCGGGCGATGGGATGACAACAAATGTTACCACCCGGTATAAGGGCGATCCGAACATTCGAGTACTTCTAGTGATGAACCATGCCGCCGCTCAGGAACAACATGACGCAGGCGTCGGGATGCAAAGGAACGAAGGAATGAGCCAGTCGGAGCGGAAACTACAGGCACAAGCGGCGCCGCCGCACCGACAGAGCACAGGACGCACACGTCAGACCTTCAAGGCAAGGAAGCCAGTCTCCCGGCCAGGATTGCTTCCCGGTAGCAAAAGAAGGGAAGCGCATCCGGGTGGCGCTTCCCTTGACCGGCTTCGGACCGGCCGTCTCTCGCTCTTGCGTCAGACCGCGCCCGGATTGATGTACGAAGTCTTGACGGTCGTATAGAACTCGCGCGCATAGCTGCCCTGCTCGCGAGGACCGTAGCTCGATCCTTTGCGTCCGCCAAACGGCACGTGATAGTCGACGCCGGCTGTCGCCGTATTCACCATGACCATGCCAGCCTGGACGTGTCGACGGAAGTGGCTTGCAAGACTCAGCGAAGTCGTGCAGATGCCCGCCGACAAGCCGAACTCCGTGTCGTTCGCCGCCGCGAGTGCCTCGTGATAGTCCTTGACCTTGATGACAGAAGCAACCGGGCCGAACACTTCTTCGCGGTTGATGCGCATCGCGGCCGTCGTATTCGTCACCAGTGCGGGAGCGAGAAAATAGCCGCGCGTGGACCCTTCGACACGCTCGCCGCCGAACACCTCTCCACCCTCTTCGCGTGCTACCGCGATATAGCGCTCATCCTGCTGGAGCTGCTTGTCGTCGACGACGGGCCCGATATGCGTCCCGTCAGCCAGCGCGTCGCTGACTTTCAACGTCTTCATGCGCGCCTTCATTGCGTCGACGAAGCGGTCGTGAATGCCTTCCGTGACGATGAGCCGGCTCGATGCCGTGCACCGTTGCCCCGTCGAAAAGAAGGCGCCGTTGATGCAAGCCTCGACGGCAACGTTGAGGTCGGCGTCATCGACTACGACCATCGGATTCTTGCCGCCCATCTCCAACTGAAACTTCTTGCCCGTTGCAAAGCACTTCGCGCCGATCGCGCGGCCCGTCGCGACAGAGCCGGTGAAGCTGACGGCCTCGACGTCCGGCGAGTTGACGATCGCTTCGCCGACCACCGAGCCGCGGCCCATCACGAGATTGATGACGCCTGCGGGCGCGCCCGCTTCGGCGATGATCTTCACCAGTTCCCACGTGCTCGCCGGCACGAGGTCTGCCGGTTTGATGACGACCGTGTTGCCGTACGCGAGCGCGGGCGCGATCTTCCAGGCGGGAATGGCAATCGGGAAATTCCAGGGCGTAATGAGGCCGATCACGCCGAGCGGCTCACGCGTCATTTCGACGGTCATTCCCGGCCGCACGGAAGGCACCGTCTCGCCGCCGACACGAAGCGCTTCGCCTGCGAAGAACTTGAAGATCTGCCCTGCCCGGCCGACTTCGCCGATTGCTTCGGGCAGCGTCTTGCCTTCTTCACGTGCAAGCAGCCGGCCCAGCTCCGCCTTGCGAGCAAGGATGACGCTGCCGGCCTGGTCGAGCAGATCGAAGCGTTGCTGAGGCGTCGACAGCGACCAACGCGCAAAGGCCCTGCGTGCGGCAGCGATCGCGTCGCGCGTCTGCGCGTCGTCGGCCTGCGCGAATTCGCCGATGACGTCGTCGAGATTGGAGGGATTGATGTTGGCAGACGTGGTGGCGCCGCGCACCCACTTGCCGTCGATGTAGTTGTCGAACTGGTTCATATTGTCTTTCCTGATTCAGCGTTATCGATGGTCGGCACGCGCGATCGCCTGGAGCAATCCGCGCGAGGCCAGGTTGCGGTACAGCGCGCGTACGCCGAAGGTCCACGGCGCGATCTCCGTGCTCAACTGCACGGTATTGATCAGCGCGCCGAGTTGCGGCGTCGAGATCGTGACCTTGTCGCCGAGATGATGTGTAAAGCCGCCGCCGGGCGTGTCACGGTCCTTGATCGGCGAGAACATCGTGCCGAGAAACAGCATGAAGCCATCGGGATACTGATGATGGCGTCCGCATGTCTGCGCGACGAGATCGGCGGGATCGCGGCTGATCTCGCTCATATGGCTGACGCCATCGAGAAGAAAGCCGTCATCCATGCCTTCGACACGCAGCGACACACTGGCCTTGCGCACCGAGTCGAGATCGAACGATTCGTCGAACAGACGCACGAACGGACCGATCGCACACGACGCGTTGTTATCCTTGCACTTGCCGAGCAACAAGGCCGAACGGCCTTCGATGTCGCGCAGATTCACGTCGTTGCCGAGCGTCGCGCCGACGATCTCGCCACGGCTGTTGACTGCGAGGACGATCTCGGGCTCGGGGTTGTTCCAGTTCGATGCGGGCAGCAATCCGATGTCCGCGCCGAAGCCGACAGCCGACATCGGCTGCGACTTCGAAAACACTTCAGCATCGGGACCGATGCCCACTTCCATGTACTGGGACCACGCACCGCGCCGTTCGAGTTCCGTCTTGAGCTTCATCGCCGCTTCGGAGCCCGGCTTGATGTTCGACAGGTCCGTGCCGATCGTCGCAGCAATGGTTTCGCGGACTTCTTGCGCTTTGGCCGGATCGCCGCCCGCCTGCTCCTCGATGACGCGCTCGATGAGGCTCACCGCAAACGTCACCCCGCACGCCTTGATCGCCTGAACGTCATTGGGCGCGAGCAACCGCAGTGCGGGCTCTTCATCGCCGGGCAGAAGACTGGTCTCGATCAGCTCGTGGACGGAGCCTGGCGACTCGCCTTTCACCGTTCTCGCGAATTGAACGATGTCCTCGCGATCGAACAGGTCTGCGGTAGTCGGAACGCTCGCCGTGATATCGAGTACTTCGCCGTTGCGAACGAGCACGACGGAAGGTCCTTCTTGCGCACCCGCTTTACGCCATACGCGGCCGACGAGCAGTGCCTGCTGAATGTCGTCGGGAAGATACGCTGATGGGGATGATGAGGTCATGGTGCGAAACGTCTCCAGTTCGGTTTTATGGGCCGCTGATTCGAAAAGGGCTGGCATGAACGTGAACGCATCGGGCCGGCCCCGATCGCGTTCAATGCGAGTGTCGCGGGTTGCCGCGCTCGGCGATGACCTTCAGATAGAGCGTCGCGGGCTCGAGACAACCGCCCGTGGACAGTTGCCCCACAGTCTGCCGGTACAACGCCTGCCATGGAGTCTGCGCCTGCGGAATCTCGAAGCTCGCGCTCTCGCGGCGCCGCGCAAGCTCTTCTTCGTCGACCAGCACGTTTACGCTGCGCGCATTCAGATCGACGCGAATGCGGTCGCCCGTTTGCAGAAGCGCAAGCCCGCCGCCCACGGCCGCCTCAGGCGACATGTTGAGAATCGACGGGCTCGCAGACGTCCCGCTCTGCCGGCCGTCGCCCATCGTCGGCAGCGACGTGATGCCCTTGCGCAGCAGTTCGGCGGGCGGCGCCATGTTGACGACCTCCGCACTGCCCGGATAGCCGACCGTGCCCGCACCGCGAATCACGAGGATGCAATGCTGGTCGATCTTCAGCGACGGGTCGTCGATGCGCGCGTGATAGTCTTCGGGACCATCGAACACAATCGCGCGTGCCTCGAACATGTTCTCCGCGCCAGGCTCGTTCAAATAGGTTTGCCTGAACGCATCGCCGACCACCGACATCTTCATGATCGCGCTATCGAAGAAGTTGCCCGACAGCACCATGAATCCCGCTCCATGCTTGAGCGGCTCGTCCGTGGTCTTGATGACGTCGCGGTCCGGCTCGGGCGTGCTGTCGGCGATCACGCCGATGGTGCGGCCCGACACCGTCAGGCAATCGCGACGCACGAGCCCCGCGCGGTCGAGTTCGCGCAGCACGGCAGGCACGCCGCCCGCTCGATGGAAGCTCTCGCCCAGATATTCGCCGGCGGGCATGCAGTTGACGATGAGCGGCACCTGCTCGCCGACGCGCTGCCAGTCGACGAGGCTCAGTTCGACGCCCATGTGGCGCGCGATTGCAATCAGGTGCGGCGGACAGTTGGTGGACGCACCCAGCGCCGACGCGACGACGATCGCGTTCTCGAACGCTTCTTTCGTCATGACTTGCGACGGCCGCACGTCTTCGCGCACGAGATCGACGATGCGCTTGCCCGTCGCATACGCCATCTGACCTCGCTCACGATAGGCGGCAGGAATGCTCGCGCAGCCGGGCAGCGACATGCCGAGTGCTTCCGCGAGACTGTTCATCGACAACGCCGTGCCCATCGTATTGCAGTGGCCGATGGAAGGCGACGATGCCGTCGTGAGCTCCATGAAGCCTTCGTAATCGATCTCACCCGCGGCAAGCAGATTGCGCGCATGCCAGATCACCGTGCCCGAGCCGACGCGCTTGCCCTGATGCCAGCCGTCGAGCATCGGGCCGCCCGACAATACGATCGCGGGCATGTCGACGGTCGCGGCAGCCATCAGACATGCCGGCGTTGTCTTGTCGCAACCCGTCGTCAGCACGACGCCGTCGAGCGGGAACCCATGCAGGATTTCGACGAGACCCAGATACGCAAGATTGCGATCGAGCGCGGCCGTGGGCCGGCGGCTCTGTTCGGCGAGCGGATGCACGGGGAATTCCATCGGAATGCCGCCCGCGTCGCGAATGCCCGCCTTGGTCCGCGCGGCGAGTTCGATGTGGTGCCGGTTGCAGGGCGCGAGGTCGCTGCCCGTCTGCGCAATTCCGATGATGGGACGGCCCGACTGCAATTCCTCGCGCGTGAGGCCATAGTTCATGAAACGCTCGACATAAAGCGCGGTCATGTCGGCATGCGCGGGGTCATCGAACCATTCCTGGCTGCGCAGGCGCCGTGTGTTGGGCTGGGTCATTGCGTTGTGTACTCCGTTGTTCGATGTGCTGGCGATGTGCGCGTCACTATCGCCTGTGATACGGACAGCGTCGGCGCCCGTCGGCTGCCTGTGGCTGTCTCCTTGTCTCGTCAGATTCAGCAAGCTGTTATCGCTGCCTCTGTTATCGGTAACATATTTTCGATGTTATCACGCTGCGCCGGGTCTGCACACCTTGCCCAGCTTGCGCGTTTTCATGAGAAATGGACGTCCGATGCCGCTTGCAACGGCCATCACAGTCGCAACCCGCGCCGACGTCACCACCATCCAGGTAGATTTCCCTGGCTTGCCCTGCGATGCCTCCTCATGCTAACTTCGTTACCGATAACATATTCGCGCATCGGCAATAATGCATCGCGATGTTACCGGTAACTATTCGAGGCGCTATTGGATGCGCCGGCAAACCACGACGAAGTACGGTGAACGGTCTTTCCCTTCGAACGTGACCGCGCACGACATATGCAAAAGGAGACAACCTATGCCCACCATCATTCAGGCCGCGGCTTCACCCGTCGCTGTCGATGAGACTGAAGAACTGCTTTACCGCAAGGTGCTGAAGCGCATCTTGCCGCTGCTGCTTCTGTGTTATGTCGTCGCCTACCTGGACCGGGTCAATGTCGGCTTTGCGAAGTTGCAGATGCTCGACTCGCTCGGCCTGAGCGATGGCGTCTATGCCGTCGGCGCAAGCATCTTCTTCTGGGGATACTTCTTCTTCGAGATGCCGAGCAACCTGCTTCTTCATCGCTACGGAGCACGTTTCTGGATCGCCCGCATCATGGTGACGTGGGGTATCGTCTCGTCGTCCCTCGCCTTCATCTCGCCGCTGGCAGGCTTCTTCCACGTCGAAACCTCGACGATGTTCTACATCCTCCGCTTCCTGCTGGGCGTCTGCGAGGCGGGCTTCTTCCCGGGCATCATTCTCTACATGAACTACTGGTTCCCGGCCCGTCGACAAAGCATCGCGATGTCGGGGTTCCTGATTGCCATTCCCGTGAGCCTGACGCTGGGCGGCATCGTTTCCGGATGGCTGATGGAAAACACACATGGCCTGCTCGGCCTGGGCGGCTGGCAATGGATGCTTTTGCTGGAAGGCATTCCTTCGATCCTCGTCGCATTCGTGGTGCTGTTCCGGATGGGCGATGGCATTCAATCGGCGAAATGGCTGACGTCTTCCGAAAAGGCCCTGCTGCAAAGAAATATCGAACAGGAAAGCGCAAAGAAGACGCATAGCGTTGCGGCGGCACTCAAGAGCCCGCGCGTGTGGCTGCTGACCTTCATCCTGTTGACGTTCAACACCGGCTTTTATGGCCTCGCATTCTGGCTGCCGTCGATCATCAAGGCGTCTGGCGTGAAAAGCACCTTTACCATCGGCTTGCTGACGGCCATTCCGTACCTCAGCGCGGTGGTCGCGATGATCTGGAATGCGGCGCACTCGCGCAAGACAGGCGAGCGGCGCATGCACGCGGCAATTCCCGCATGCATCGGCGGCATCGGCCTGATTCTCAGCGCGTTCTTTGCGAACAATGTGCCACTGTCGATTCTGTTCCTGACGATCGCTACCTGCGCCATCCTCGGCCTGATGCCGATTTACTGGACCTTCCCCGGGCAGATTCTCTCGGGCACGGCGGCAGCGGCCGGCATCGCGCTGATCAACTCTGTCGGCAATCTGTCGGGCTTCACCGGCTCGATGATTACCAGCGTGGCGAAAGACTTGACGGGCAACATCAACAACGGCACGTATGCGCTTGGCGCCTGCCTTCTCGTCAGTTGCGTGCTGATTCTGTCGATTCCGAAGAGCATGCTGAACAGGGAACCCGCGGAGCGCGGTTAAGTACTTCATCGCTGCTTTACCGCTAGCAGTCGAACGTTCCCTATCGCGTCCTTTTATATAGGACAGGAGCCTGGATCAGGCGCCTGGAATCAAAACCGCGAGTGACATTCGAACGTGAGTTCTGTCTCATGTTCTTCGAGTGGCCGCACACCCTTCGAAGACTCGGACACGACGCTGACCATCTGCCCGCGCTGCTGACAGAAATCGCTCGCGCTTTGCATGACCGCCTTGTGCGATCTCGCCCATGCGACGCTGCCGCCCGCAGCCGTCGCGTGAAGGGAATATCGTCCCGGGTTCGCCGCTTCCGTTACGGGACTTGAACTGGAGCAGGCCTGCATCATCAGCGTTGCGATGGCGAACAGGCTCGCCCATTTGACCAGCCTCGCTGCCGCAATGGTCAGCCCGCTTCTTGTCGGACTGGCGCGCCGCAGTCGCGCCTCATTCACTCCGATATCGTTCACAACAACCTCTACACCAGGCTCCCGTCGCGCTCGCCCTATGCGGCGCTGCGAAGATCTGCAGTATGAACGGTGGACGTCCTGCGATCAGCTAGCGCAATTGCAATGCTGTGTTTGAAAATCCGTATCGACGCTGGCCGATCAAAGCGCTTCCTGGCACAGCGACATCATTCGCTGCACCATCGTGCTCGCCTCGTTCAATTCCATTTCACTCGTAAAGAGCGCATTCACACTGGAAAGACGCACGGCGATACCCGCGTCCAGCAGATCCTCGCTTGCGATTTTCAGCGCGAGTTGCCCGATCCTGACCCGATCGAGCCAGTGCATTTTCACGTCGTTTTTCCCCAGCCAGCGACGGCAGCATTCGACGACATGATCGACACGCCATTCCTGTGTAAGGGCATGCGAAGCCGCCGCAATCGCAACAAGGAAGCAAAGCAGTTCCGGACGCGCACTGTCGGCGTCGTTGAATTCGGGTTTCAGCATGGGTTGTGGACCTCTATTCCTGTCTTCACTACGTGCGTACCGTTGCACCGAAATCAACCCGTGCGCATGGCGAACAAGCGGGCCAGCGCAGGCGTTTCTCGCACACCGACTCGGCGTGCGTAAGGCAAAAGTCTACGCCTTTTTGGACGCTCGCCAATCGAGAATCAGCTGAACGGACGTGCTCGAATCATCGGCGCAGATCGGCGTGCTAGTTCGTCAATCGCCGATACGCATTCAGATGCCGCAGCAACCCCTGCTGGTCGCCGAGGCCATCGAGAAGAATGGCGAGATTGTGATGCGCATCCGCGTACGACGGATCGAGTTCGAGACAACGCTCGTAACTTCGCTCAGCATCCGCAAGCCGATCCAGTCCCTCCAGCGCCACCGCACGATTGAAATGAAGCACAGCGTCTTCGGGGAAATACGACAGCGCGTCGTCGAAGACGCGCAGCGCGTCTTCGCAGCGCGCTTCGCTTTCGCACAGCAGCGCGCCGAGATCGACATACGCGGCATAAAACGGCTCGGGCGACAGCGCTATCGCTTTTCTATACGCCTGCTCCGCGCCTTTCGCATCCGACTCCATCAATTGGCCCGCGAGGCCATACCATTCGTCGGCTTCGCGCGCGGCGTCCTTCGGCTGCGGCGACGATTCGAGAAACACCACGTCGCCCCTGATCTGCGCCACTTCGAAGTCGAGCAGATGCTGGCCCGTGATCGCATCCCATTGCGACGGGCCCGTTCGCACCACGATCTCGTTGCCGACAGCCGTGACGCGAATGCCCGACAGCGGCAATGCATCGGGCAGCTCGGACCTGAGACGCTTCAACGCCTGCACGACCTTGCGCGGAGGAATATTTGACGCGCGCAACTGGAGCGCCGTCCTCAGCAGCACGACATCCTGAAACGTGAAGCGCAGCGCGTTGCGCGGGCCGCGCGTCGGCGTCACGAAGCCCGCGTCGACGAGTCCCGAGACGACTCGCCGCGACACGCCCAGCATCGACTCCAGCTCGCGCATCGACAGGCTATGCGCCGCGTCCGCTCCCGTCACTTGCGCGCCCGAACCTTGGTGGGCACTTCGGCGGCGGGTGCTTTCGCCGCGCGCGCGGCAGGCTTGCGCGTTCTCGGCGCGCCGGCGATGTCGGTCACGGGCTCGGCGGCCTTGCGCTTTTGCGCGCTCGCGGACGGGCTCCCGGACGAACGCGCAGACGTGCTCGCAGGCGCGGCAGCGGGCGTGGCCCTCGCGCCGCCTTTCAGACTCGCGCGCAATGCTTCCATCAGATCGATCACTTCGCCGCCCGGCTCTGGCACATCCGCGCGCTCGGCCGAGATGACCTGCTGGCCTTCGATCTTCCTGTCGATGGCCGCGAGAATGCGTTTTTTCTCCTCGTCCTCGTAGGCACTCGGGTCGTAGTGGTCCTCGGTGCCCTGCTCGATGATCTGCATCGCGAGCTTCAATTCCGATGCGGTGACGCTCACGTGCTCGATGTTCAGGTCCTTCAGCGAGCGCACTTCGTCTGCGAACAGCAGTTGCTGGAACACGAGGCCGTCTTCGGCCGGCCGCACCTGAACGATGCGCGTCTTGCCCTTGAACGCCCACTTCGCCAGCGCACAGCGGCCGCTCTCCGCGAGCGCCTGTTGCAGCAGGCTATACGGCTTGCCGCCGCGCTTGTCGGGCGCGATGTAATAAGCCTTGTCGTAGTACACGGGATCGACTGACTTCTCCGGAATGAAGGTCACGATCTCGACGACATGGCTCGCGCTTTCTTCGAGCGCCTTCAGTTCGTCGGCGGTGAAGACGACAAAGCGGTCCTTCTCGAACTCATAGCCCTTCTTCATCGACGAGCGCTCGACGACGGCGCCCGTCGTCTCCGAGATGTATTGCTGCTTCACGCGGGAGCCGTCGGGCGCGAGCATGTTGAAGCGCACGTCCGACGCGCTTTCGGTCGCGGAATAGAGCCGCACAGGAATCGACACGAGGCCGAAGGAGAGGGACAACGATGCAATCGAGCGTGCCGCCATGAGCTTCTCCCGTGGGCTGCTGCGCTGGCCGGCACTCGTCCGATGAAACCGGCGCAAGCGCGACGCCGCCCCTGAAATTACGCTGAACGCGTTTGCAAGCTTAGCACTGTGTCAGCACCGTGCAGCGATGGGCACGGCAGGGTATCGCTAGCCGAGAATCGGACGCGACGTGCCGGGAATCGGCCAGCCCCGGTTGTCGGTCGGCACGAGCTGGGTCTGGAACGCCACGAAGAGCGCCTGGAACCGCCCATCCACTTCGACCAGCACCGCGCCGTCCTGAAAGGTCCCGTTCTCCGATGAATGGTCCCTCACGTGGCTGCCCGGCTGCGGCTTCGGATTGCCCTGGTTCATGTGCGTCTCGTGCAAGCCGTCCTTCTCCGGCTCGAACAGAAAACCGAAGCCGTAAACGGTGACGTTCTTCGTGGGCTTCCAGCCGCGCCGGCTGTCGGTGCCGCTCTTGCTCCGATACACATAATCGACGGGCGCCGCCGACATGTCGAGCTGCAACATCCCGTTGACCAGCGCGTTGATGTCGTTGTGCTCGGTCTGCGTATCGAGTGTGATGGGGCGCATCGTCGTGAGATCGACGAGGCGCGTGTCGTGCACGTAGTCCAGCTTCGGAAATCCTGTCTGCGTGAGGCCAAGCGGCAGCCTGGCGAGATCGGCGATCATCGGATGATCGAAATACTGGTTCCACGCATAGAGCACGTGATATCCGGCGGCACCCGCGAGCGAGCTGTCGGACTTCACGTTGGTGACGATCTCGAAGTCGCCACCTTTGGTATCGTCGACCACGATCACATAGTGCGGGTCGCCTTTGTAGCCGTCGAGAAAGGGCACGCCCAGTTTCAGCGTGCCCTTGAACACGACGTAGACGTTTTGCGGCATCGGTGTGCTCCGTCGAAGAAGGTTGAAAGGCGGCGGCTTACAACAGCGCGATCACCCGCACATCTCCCTGCTCCGCCGACGCCACGACCTTGCCCGCGACACGCCGGAACGTGATCGACACCGAAGAATCGCCGACCCGCAAATCGCTGATCTCGATCCAGTCGATGCCTTCGGGCAGCATCGGCTGCTCGATCAGCACTTCGCGCCGCTCCGCGTCGATCGTTATGCCCAGGCACGCTTCGAGCATCATGAACGGCGAGCCGGCTGCCCAGGCTTGCGGCAGACACGCGACGGGATACGCCGTCGGCGGCTCGCCACGGCGGCGCGGAAAGCCGCAGAACAGCTCCGGCAGCCGCATGTCGAAATTGACGGCCGCCTGAAAGAGCGCCTGCAACAGACGCACGGCGGCCGCCTTGGCGCCATAGCGCGCGAGGCCACGCGCGCAGATCGCATTGTCGTGCGGCCAGACGGAGCCGTTGTGATACGCCATCGGATTGAAGCGCGGCTGGCCTGCCGCCAGCGTGCGCACGCCCCAGCCCGTATGAAAGAGCGCCGACTCCAGCGCACGCGCCACGGCTTCGCCGCGCTCGCGCGACGGCAAGCCGAACGCGAGCAGATGCCCCGCATTCGACGCGAGCACGCGGCAAAGATCGCCCTTGCCGTCCAGCGCGATGCCGTAGAAGTTCGTGTCGTCCATCCAGTACTTGTCTTCGACACATGCGCGTATCGCCGTCGCGCGCTGCCTATAGCGCGTGGCCTCCTCGGTCTCGCCGCGCAGCGTCGCGAAATGCGCCATCGTGTCGAACGCGGCGCTCGCATAGGCCTGCACTTCGACGAGCGCGATAGGCCCATCGGGGTAGCGTCCGTCCGCGTGAAAGACGGAATCGTGACTGTCCTTCCAGCCCTGGTTCGCGAGGCCGCTGTCCGACGCGCGCTGATAATCGAGCAGGCCATAGCGGTTGCGGTCGCACACGGCCGACACCCACTTCGTCGCGCGTTCGAGCGCCGGCCACAACTCGTCGACGAGCTTCGTGTCACCCGTGCGCGCAACGTACGCGCCCGCGAGCACGATGAACAGCGGTGTCGTATCGACACCGCCGTAATACAGCGCGAACGGCACCTCGCCCGTCGCCGCCATTTCGCTGCGGCGCATTTCGTGCATGATCTTGCCGACGGCGGCGTCGCGGAACGCGGAGTCCTCTTTCGCCTGGTGCTCGGCGAGAAAGCGCAGCACGCCGCGCGCGAGAGCCGGCTGCAGCCACAGCGTCTGCAGCGACGTGATGACGGCGTCGCGCCCGAATGGCGTCGAGAACCACGGAATGCCCGCATACGGATACGGCCCCGTCGCGAGATCCGTCGTCAGCAGATTGAGGTCGGCTTGCGAGCGGTCGATCCAGGCGTTGAAAAGCGGATTGCTCGAACGCACGCGCGCCGATGCGCGGCGCCGCTCGCGCATCACGAGGTGCGCGTCGACGAGCGCCGCGCGCACGGCCGAGCGGCCCACGCGAGGCCGCGCCGCATCGATCTGCGACACATGCAGCTCGGTGACGGTATGCGTCGATTGCGGCACGTTGACGTCGGGCGCGCCCTTGTGCGCCTCGACCTGCACGGCCACCGACAGATAGATCGACACGCAAGCCTGCGCCGGCAGGTTCACCGAGTAATCGGCGCGACCTGCGAGCAGCTTGTCGGGCATCGGCGAAAACGCGACGCGCACGCGGCGCACGACGTCGTCGAGTCCGACATAGCCGAGCAACACTTCGTTCTTGTGCACGCGCGGCGTTTCGATCGTGCCTTCGCGGTCGCGCTTCAGGCCGCGCACCTCGAACATGTCGCGAAAGTCGCCCGCGAACGAAATGGACAGCGGCACGACGGCATCCGTCGTGCCATAGTTGGTGAGCTCGATCGCCTCGTTCATCACCGTGCCCGACAGCACGCGCACGCGTTCGACGTGAATCACGCCTTCCGGCGTGCTGGCGCCGCCGAGCGGCGGCAGCGGGCGGTTGGTCAGATGTGCGGTGAATGACGTGTTGTCGCTGCTGACGCTGCCCGACAGCAGCGACGGCGCGCGGCCGCCGAAGGTCAGGCGCAATTGCGACAGCACGCGGGTATCGTTGACGAACAGGCCGTCGTCGTGCCCCGTCACATCGCCGAGCGGATCGTTGACGATGAACGTGCCGCCCGATTTCAGCACATGCTGCGTCGCGGCGGCGACGTTCAGGTTTTCGGGCGCGATGAACGCGGTGTCGGCGTCCTCGCCCTGATAGTCCACGCCGCCTTGATGGGTCAGTCCGCCGAGTGCTTCTGGGTCCTGCATCAGCATGCTCCTGTGCTAGTGGCTTCGTTCCGATTGTAGTGGGTTCGCGCAATTAGGACAGAGGATAGCGCGATGGGTGCCCCGATCTTCATGATTTTTTCGTGTAAGGCATGAAACGGGAGTCGAGCGGCGCACATGGCACGGGTCGTGCGGTCGATACGCGAAATGGCTTCATGCGCCGGCAGCGTTCTCAACTTACGGCCGAAACGCAAAGGAATTGGTTCGCGCTCCTGCCGATATCGAATGAAGTACTTGCAATGAAAACAGGCGCCGTTTCCCTCTTGCGGAAACGGCGCCTGCGCTTTCAGACGATGCCGCGGATAGCGGCGTTCAAAAGCAAGCTTCGATAACTGACAAACGCTTAACGGCGTGCGATCGGCTTTGCGTCACGCGGCGTTTCGCCGATGAAGAGCTGACGCGGACGGCCGATCTTCTGCTCGGGATCGGCGATCATTTCGTTCCACTGTGCAATCCAGCCGACAGTGCGCGCCATTGCAAAGATGCACGTGAACATCGCAGTCGGAATGCCCAGTGCGCGCTGCACGATGCCCGAGTAGAAATCGACGTTCGGATACAGCTTGCGCGACACGAAGTACTCGTCTTCCAGCGCGATCTTTTCGAGCGCCATCGCGAGCTTGAACAGCGGGTCGTCGTGCAGACCCAGTTCGTTCAGTACTTCGTGGCACGTTTCGCGCATCAGCTTCGCGCGCGGATCGTAGTTCTTGTAGACGCGGTGGCCGAAACCCATCAGCTTCACGCCCGAGTTCTTGTCCTTCACCTGTTCGATGAACATCGGGATGTTGTCGACCGAGCCGATTTCATCCAGCATGTTCAGCGCGGCTTCATTTGCGCCGCCGTGCGCCGGGCCCCACAGGCACGCAATGCCCGCTGCGATACACGCGAACGGATTCGCACCCGACGAACCCGCCAGACGCACCGTCGACGTCGACGCGTTCTGCTCGTGGTCTGCGTGCAGGATCAGGATGCGGTCCAGCGCGCGGACCAGCACTTCGTTGACCTTGTACTCTTCGCACGGGTTCGAGAACATCATGCGCATGAAGTTCGCGCTGTACGACAGATTGTTCTGCGGATACACGAACGGCTGGCCGATTGAGTACTTGTACGCCATCGCGACCAGCGTCGGCAGCTTCGCGATCATGCGGATCGCGGAAACTTCGCGGTGACGCGGGTTATTGATGTCGAGCGAGTCGTGATAGAACGCCGACAGCGCGCCGACTGCGGCGACGAGAATGGCCATCGGGTGCGCGTCGCGGCGAAAGCCACGAAAGAAGAAATGCATCTGCTCGTGAACCATCGTATGGTTCGTGACCGTCTTCACGAACTCGTACTTCTGCGCCTGGTTCGGCAGTTCGCCCTTCAGCAGCAGGTAGCACGTTTCGAGAAAGTCGGCGTTCTGCGCGAGATTGTCGATCGGGTAGCCGCGATACAGCAGCTCGCCCTTGTCGCCGTCGATATACGTAATCGCCGAATTGCACGACGCCGTCGACATGAAGCCCGGATCGTAAGTGAACTTGCCCGTCTGTCCGTAGAGCTTGCGAATATCGATTACATCGGGACCCATCGATCCTTTATAAACGGGCAGTTCGATCTTCTCGTCGCTATTCGAAAACGACAGCAAGGCTTTGGTCGTTGATACGTTCATCTGGGGATTCCTTTCGACTTTGCATTCCTGAGACATTGCGAAGCCGGCGATCACGCGCGTCCGCGCCTCCGGCAGCCGTGTGCATTCTACGGCCCGCATGCCGTTTGATTGCACCGCTCTCGCGCAACAATCAATCTCGTACGAAGCAATACTCGACCATGGAATAAGGCTCCCTCAACGACAGACAAATGAAAGAGAGAGCGCCTAGTGCAACAATGTTTTGCTCCAGCATGAGGCGCCAAACGCAATCGCGTCTGAGATACTGGATTCGTGTTGAGCTTCCCCCGCAAAACACAATGCTGTCTTTGACCCGCCGCGCGATCTATTGCGCGGCGGGTCTCTTTTAAAGTCAGATACAGGATGCACAAAATGAACATGAACATCGACACGCTCTTTCCCGCGACAGAAGAAACGGACGATATCGTCGTTACGGCGCTGAATCATCAGGACATCGTGCTCGCGCTGTCGGCGGCGCTCGCCACGGAAAAGGTCACGGTTCTGCACATGCTCTATCCGCGCACAGACGCGCGCACGCACCGCAGCCTCGACGAACTCGTCGACCGTCTGCATGGGCATGGCCTGCATCAGGTCGCGCGTCTCGTCTCGCAGGAAGCGCACTACCTCGTGTTCAAGGAGCCGGTGAAGGCGTGGAAGGCGTTCAACGAGATCCGTCACGACTCGCTCGCGATCGGCGTGCATCTGTACTATCGCGGCTTCGTCGGCGAAGCGGCCGAGCGCGCGCTCGACGTCGACGCGCACGCGAAAGACTGACCCGTCAGAAGAACTTCAACGCGAGGCCTGAACGAACGAGTCGACGAATCGGTTGAAGGCGGCGGGATGCGCGAGATTCATCCCGTGCGAAGCGCCTGGCACCGTTTCGCGGCGCGCGTCGCGCAGCCATGACGCGAGTGTTTCGGCTGTGCGCCGGAACATCAGCGGACTCTTCTCGCCGTCGATCAGCAGCACGGGACACTTCACATCCGCTGCGTCGTCGGGCGTATAGGCGGGCAGCGGATCGCGGAACTGGCGCGCAAGCGTGTGCGCATTGTCGGTCGCCATGCGCCGGAAATTCGCCGTGCTCTTCGACCAGAAACCCGGACGGCTGACGGAATCGACGAAGAGTTGCAGCCCCGCATCGACCTGCCCTTCTTCGATCAGTTGCGCGGCACGCGCCCGCAATGCATTGACCGTCTCCGGCAGGCTCGCGGGCGCACGGTCGCCGATCTGCAGCGGCCCGCCCGGATCGGCGAGCGTCAGCGTCTTCACATGGTGCGCATGACGGCGCGCGAAGTGATACGCGACACAGCCGCCGCGCGAATGCCCGACGACGTGCGCCGCGCCCGCGCCGAAACGCTCGATGAACTGCGCGACTTCATCGGCATGACTGCTCCAGCTGAACGGAATCGTCGCGGGCGTATCGGCGGCGGGCCAGTAGTGCGTGAGACTCACGGCCACGCATCGATAGCGCTTCGACAAGCCCGCGAGTTGCGCGTCCCAGTAACGGTAATCGCACAGTGAGCCATGCACGAACAGCAGCAGCTCGCCTTCGCCCTCGCCCTGCTCGACATAAGGCATCCGCAAGCCGTTGGGCAGATCGACGAAATGCGGCGATGAGGCGGAAATCGGAGTCACTGAAAGAGGCGAATGAAAAAGGCGCGCGATTCACGCGCGCCACAAAACCTCATTGTCACACAGCGCTTTCGCGCGCGTTTGCCGCTGACGTCGCGGGCAACACGGGAAAGCGGCCTTTGAAGCGGCCTTTGAAGCTGTCTTTAAAGCGCCCTTCGAAACGCCCTGGACGAATGTCAAACGATTGCGTCAGTCATATGCCGACATTTCGACCAGTCCTGCGCTAGCCGCCGCGCCTGCGCCGCGCACGGCGCACGTCAGCGGCTCATCGGCGACGCGCACGTCGATGTGCAGTTCGTTGCTGAAGTAGCGCGCGAGATTGCCGAGCAGCGCGCCGCCACCCGTGAGCACGATGCCCGCGTCCGCGATATCGGTGACGAGCTCGGGCGGCGCGTTTTCCAGCGCGGCCTTCACGGCCCCCAGCACCTGACGCAGCGGCGAGGCGATCGCCTCGACGATATCCTGCGTCGACAGCTCGACCGTGCGCGGCAAGCCGTCGTCGATGCCTCGGCCCGTTGCCCGCATCGTGTCGGGCGGAACGATCGCGAGCGCCGAGCCGATCGTCTTCTTCACGTACTCGGCCGTCTGCTCGCCGAGCAGCACATGAAAGTTGTTGCGCACGTGCTTGATGATGGCCGCGTCGAACTGGTCGCCGCCGACGCGGATCGAGCCCGTGTACGCAGTGCCGCCCAGCGCGATCACGCCGATCTCCGTCGTGCCGCCGCCGATATCGACGACCATCGAGCCCGTCGCCGACGACACCGGCAAGCCCGCGCCCACGGCCGACGCGAGCGACTCGTCGATCAGGTTCACTTTGCGTGCGCCGGCGGCGGCCGCCGCCTCGCGGATCGCGCGACGCTCGACCTGCGTCGCGCCGGACGGCACGCAGAGCGTGAACGACGCGCGGCGCGCGAAGAACGGCTGCGGACGCGCCATTCCCACGAACTGCCGGATCATGTGTTCAGCCGCTGGGAAATTGGCGATCACGCCAGCCCGCATCGGGCGCACCGTTTCGAGATTGACGGGCGTGCGCCCGAGCATCTGCTTCGCCTCGTCGCCGACCAGCGCGACGCGCTTGCGCCCCGCCGCCGACTCTTGCCTGTCGAAGCACACCACCGACGGCTGATTGAGCACGATGCCGCCGTCGTCGGTGTAGATCAGCGTGTTGGCCGTGCCGAGGTCGACCGCCACGGAGTCGCTGAACAGGCGTCCAAAAACCGATTGCGCATGCGATCTGGCCATAGTCAGGCTCTTTTAAAAGTGTTGAGCTGCCGGGTCAGCAGCGAAAATGTCAAACCGCAAGCAAGCATTGCGGCAGTGCATCGGAAAGTTTTTCCGGCCCTTGATCGCATAACGGCACATACCTGGCGAACTTTAGGAATATTGATTCAGGACATCGTCGAGCAGCCGCGCGAACGGCCGTGTCGACGAGTCTCTTGTGTGGCCGCGATGAACGCGGTTCAGGTCCGCGTGAGCGGCGTCAGCGCGCGCACCAGCGCTTTGCGGGCAAGCTGGACACCGTCGCCGGAAATCGTATGGCCGACGCCCGGCAGCGCGAATGCATCGACATCGAAGCCCGCGTCCGTCAGCGCGATCGCAGCGCGTTCGGTTTCATGCACGGAAATCACGGTGTCGTCTTCGCCGTGGATCAGCGTCACGGGCGTGGTGCTGCGCGTCACAATGGGCGACGCGAGCCGCCCTGAAAACGCGACCACGACAGCCGCGCCCTGCGGATTCGTCGCCACGTGATGCAGCGACATGATCGAGCCTTGCGAAAAGCCCACGAGCGCAAGCTGACCGTAACCGATGCCCCAATGCGCGAGCTCGGCGTCGAGCATCTTTTGCAGCGCGGGCCATGCGGACGCGACGCGCCCGGGACGGTTGCTTTCGTCGACGTCGCGCAGGCTGAACCACTGACGCCCGCCGAAGCCGCCGTCGAACGGCTCGCTGCCGTCGAGCGAGACGAATGCCGCTTGCGGCAGCGCTGCACGCCAGAGATCCGCGAGCGGAACGAGGTCCTGAGCATTGCTGCCGACGCCATGCAGCAGTACGACCAGCGCCGTCGCCGGTCCATCGGCGGGCGCGAGCCGCCAGCCGTTGTCGAATCGTTCCCAGGCCATCGCCTTCATCCTTTCATCTTGCGCCGCGCGCACCGCGGGCCTCTCCGCTGCCGTGTCACGCGCAGGCGGAGCATACGCCGCGTGTCGCGATTTTGCGCGCGTTTTGCGTAAAGCGTGTGTGGCGCCCAACAACTGACATCGACGGGCTACGCGCCACTGGACAACGCATTTCTGTTCCGCTCTTCGCGCATGCAAAGTGCGGGCCTGAACGCGCGGTTAAACACGGGCGCAAGCGCGGCCTCGAACGCAATCGCGCAGCGCGCAACGCCGCCGCGATGTCGCGATGAATCGCGCCCGCCTGTGCAATCGGCCGGTGCCGATTGGCGCTTGCGACTATCATCGGCATGAAGGGCCGTCAGTCACTGCCGACAAGGCCGTGCCGTCCGACGGCTTGCGCGTGTTCACCGCCGGAGATCCGCTTGAGCGAACCGAACGATCCGAACCGACCGAGCCCATCGAACGATTCCTCCTCCCCGCCGAAGCCCGCCGCGCCGCCGCCCGGACCGCCTGCTCCGCCGCCGCTGCATGGCGGGCAACTCGTGCTCGCGACCTTCGCCGTCGCGCTGGCAACGTTCATGAACGTTTTGGACACGTCGATCGCCAACGTTGCAATCCCAACGATCTCCGGCAATCTGGGCGTTTCCGTCGACGAAGGCACATGGGTCATCACAGTGTTCGCGGCATCGAACGCCGTGTCGATTCCGCTGACGGGCTGGTTCACGCAGCGCTTTGGGCAGATCAGGCTGTTCGTCGGCGCGATTCTCGGCTTCGTGATCGCTTCGTGGCTGTGCGGCGTGGCGCCGTCGCTGCCCATTCTGCTGCTCGCACGCGTGTTCCAGGGCGCGGTGGCCGGCCCGCTGATTCCGCTGTCGCAGGCGATTCTGCTCAGTTCCTGGCCGAAGGAGAAATCGTCGAGCGCGCTCTCGCTGTGGGCGATGACGGCAACTGTCGGGCCGATCGCGGGCCCGGCGCTCGGCGGCTGGATCACCGACAGCTACTCGTGGTCGTGGATCTTCTACATCAACATTCCCGTCGGCATCTTCGCGGCGGGCGTCACGTGGATGATCTACCGCACGCGCGAAACGCCGACGCGCAAGCTGCCCATCGATGTCGTCGGCCTCGGCCTGCTGATCACATGGGTCGCGTCGCTGCAGATCATGCTGGACAAAGGCAAGGATCTGGACTGGTTCGGCTCGCCCGTGATCGTCACGCTCGCGGTGACGGCGCTGATCAGCTTCTCGTTCTTCCTCGTGTGGGAGCTGACAGAGCCGAATCCCGTCGTCGATCTGCGGCTCTTCACGCAGCGCAATTTCCTGGGCGGCACGATCGCGATTTCCGTCGCGTACGCGGTGTTCTTCGGCAATCTCGTGCTGCTGCCGCAATGGATGCAGGAGTATCTGAACTACCGCTCCGTCGATGCCGGGCTCGTGACCGCGCCGCTCGGCATCTTCGCGGTGATCCTCGCGCCCGTGATGGGCCGCGTGCTGCCGCGCTCGGACGCGCGCATCATCGCGACGCTCGCGTTCGTCGGCTTCGCGATCGTGTTCTTCATGCGCTCGAATTACGTGATCGAGATCGACACGTGGCACCTTGTGTTGCCGACGCTGCTGCAAGGCATCCCGATGGCGATGTTCTTCGTGCCGCTGACGGCCATCATTCTCGCCGGTCAGCCGGGACCGAAAGTGCCGGCGGCGGCGGGCCTGTCGAATTTCGTGCGGGTGTTTTGCGGCGCAGTGGGCACGTCGATCGCGGGCACGGCCTGGAACAACCGCACGATCCTGCATCACGAACGCCTGACCGAGCAGGCCAACGCGAACAACCCCGTGTTCGCGCAGCAGATCGACGCGACGCAGACGCTATTGCACGTGAGCCCGTCGACGTCGAATGCGATGTTCGATTTCACCGTGAACACGCAGGCCGCGATGATGGGGATCAACGACATCTTCTATGCGTCGGCGATCATCTTCGTGCTGATCATCCCCCTCATCTGGATCACGCGGCCCGTGCGGGGCGGCGGGGACGCGTCGGGCGCGCATTGAACGTGCATTGAGCGCGCATTGAACGTGCATCGGGCGCGCATTGAACGTGCATTGGACGAGCGAGCGTTGACCGGGCGATGAAGGCGCATTGGACGCGCATTGGACGCGGATGCAAAGGCGCACGCCCGCGAAGCGCCCCTCGCGTGTCAGCGCAAAAATCGCGCGGGCGTTTCTCCGAGTGCGTCCCTGAACACGGCGATGAACGACGACACATCGCTGTAGCCGACCGCGAGCGCGACCTGCGTGACGCTCGCGCCCGCGCCAAGGCGCGAGAGCGCAGTCAACAGGCGCAACTGCTGACGCCACTGGCCGAACGTGAGCCCGGTTTCCTTCATGAAGAGACGCGCCGCCGTACGCGCGGTGATGGCCGCGTGCCCGGCGAAATCGTCGAGCACGCCGGGCCTGCCGGGATCGGTCGCGAGCGTATCGGCGATGAGACGCGCGCGCGGATCGCGCGGATAGATCAGCGAAAGCGGCGGGATGTGCGCGAGGCGCGACAGACGGTCGGCGATCACGGCCATCAGGCGCGACTCTTCGTCGTCCGCCCGCACGTGCGGATCGAATGCAGACGCCGCGCCGAGCAATTCGTCCACCAGACGGTCGATGGCCACGACGCAGCAACGCGCGGGCACCAACGGCGCGCCCGCATCGACGTGCAGGACGCGCAGCACGACGGGCGCCGCCGACGACATCCGGTGCAGCACATCCGGCAGCATCCAGACGGCGTGGTGTGGCGGCGCGACCCACAGGCCGCCCTCCGTACGCACGCTCAGCACGCCTTGCGCGACATGGACGCACTGCGCGCGGCGCTGCGTCCGCCACGGCTGATCGAATGCGCGGTGACGCGCGCCCAGCACGAATGCCGTCCGCGCGACAGAATCGGGATCGATGGAAGCATCGCTCATCTGACTGTCCGTTTTGCCCTGTCAGGAACCGAAACCGACCAAGATTAGCACGCACGATCTGCGGACATTCCATCCCGGTGCAACGCCGCCTGTCGCACGGCAAAGCAAAATTGAGCTTGACTGATTATCTTTCGATATATATCTTAAGATACATCTTACGACACTCGGAGATGCGCCATGCGTCATCACCATTCGCGCTTTTCACGCGAATTCTCGCGGGACGCCGCATTCAGCCGCGATCCTTCGTTGTTCCACCTTTACGAGCGCTTTCACGCGTTCTGGCACGCGATCGGCCGCCATCGCGGCGGCGGCCGTCATGGCGGGCCATTCGGCGGCGGTCCCAGCGGTCCCAGCGGTCCTTTTGGCGGCGGCTTCGGCGGCGGCCCGTCTGGCGGGGGTGGCGGGTTTGGCGGCGACAGCGACGGCTTTCCGCGCGGCCGCAAGTTCACGTCCGACGACCTTCAACTGCTGCTGCTCGCCCTGATCGACGAACAGCCGCGCCACGGCTACGAGTTGATCAAGGCGCTCGAAGCGCGCTCGAACGGCTTTTATGCGCCGAGCCCCGGCATGGTCTACCCGGCGCTCACGTATCTGGAAGAACTCGGCTATGTGACGGTGCAGCTAGAAGGCAACCGCAAGCGCTACTCGCTCGCCGACGCGGGCCGCGACTATCTCGCCGCGAACCGCGAGCGCGCCGATCTGATGCTCGCGAAGCTCGCGCACATCGCCCGCAAGATGGACTCGGTGCGCCGCGCGTTCGCGGGCGAACCGGGCGAAGCAGGCGACGACGCGCCGGGCGGCTGGCTGCCCGAGCTTACGACAGCCCGGCGCGCACTGAAAAATGCGCTGCTGTTGCGCGACAACGCATCGCCGGAAGAGCAGCGGCGCATCGCGGCGATTCTCGCGCGCGCAACGGCCGAAATCGAAAGCAAGCCGCGCGAGAACGGCCGCACGATGCCCGGCACCGACAACGGCGCGCCGGCCTGAACGATCCGGCCGACATCTGGAGAGAACAACCCTGTGCAAGCAACCCGATCCGATCTGACAGTGACGCGCGTGCGTCATCCGCTGAAATTCCGTCTGCTGCAAGTGAAGCGCGTCGAGACCGTCACGCCGCATCTGATCCGCGTCACGCTGACGGGCGACGATCTGCACGACTTCGCGTCCGCCTCGTTCGACGATCACGTGAAAGTGTTCTTCCCGGCTCCCGGCGAAGAAAAGCCCGCGATGCCGGAAGCAGGCCCGGAAGGGCCGATTTTTCCGGCCGGCCAGCCGCGCCCCATCGCGCGCGACTTCACGCCTAAGCGCTTTGACCGCGACGCGCGCGTGCTCGAACTCGAATTCGCGCTGCACGAAGCGGGACCCGCCACCTTATGGGCGGCGCAGGCGACGGCCAGACAGTATCTGGGCGTCGGCGGGCCGCGCGGCTCGTTCGTCGTGCCGATGGACTTCGACTGGCATCTGCTGATCGGCGACGATACGGCGCTGCCCGCGATCGGCCGGCGGCTCGCGGAATTGCCGCACGGCGCACGCGTCGCGGCCGTGATCGAAGTGGCCGATCCGTCGGCGCGCATCGAATTCGACACGGCGGCCGATCTGTACATCGAATGGCGCTATCGCAGCGAAGCCTCATATCGAGGCAGCGCGCTCTTGCAAGCCGTGCGCGAAACGTTCCTGCCGGGCGGCGACGGCTACGTGTGGGCCGCCGGCGAAGCGGCGACGATGCGTGCGGTCCGCCATCACCTCGTCAACGAGCGCGGTATCGACAAGTCGCGCATTCGCGCGTCGGCATACTGGAAAGAAGGCGAGCAGGCCGTCCATGAAAATCTCGATGACTGACGCAATGCTTTTACCCGGAGCCTCTGGATGCGCCCGCTGAACGAACCAAACGAACCCGACGGCCTGAACCAGCGACAAGAGCGGCGCCTCCTGTGGCTGCTCGCGCTCACGCAATTCACGATCATCATGGACTTCATGGTGATGATGCCGCTCGGCCCGCAGATCATGCACGCGTTCCAGATTTCGCCCGCGCGCTTTGCGACGGCCGTGTCGGCGTACTCGTGGTGCTCGGGACTGTCGGGCCTCTTCGCCGCGACGTACATCGACCGCTTCGACCGGCGGCGTCTGCTGCTCGCGATCTACGCGCTGTTCGCGCTGTCGAACCTGGGCTGCGCGCTCGCGCCGAACTATCCGCTGCTGCTCGTGGCGCGCGCGTTCGCGGGCATCACGGGCGGCGTGCTGGGCTCCGTCGTGATGGCGATCGTCGGCGACGTGATCCCCGTCTCGCGCCGGGGCGCCGCGACGGGCACGATCATGACGGCGTTCTCGCTCGCGGCGATTGCGGGCGTGCCCGCCGGCGTGATGCTCGGCGCGCATTTCGGCTGGGCCGCGCCGTTCGTGCTGCTGGTCGCGTTGTCGTGTGCGATCTGGCTCGGCGGTCTGCGCATCGTGCCGTCGCTGACCGCGCACCTTCAGAAGCAGCGCACGCCGCTCGCGCAGGTGCTGCCCGATCTGTGGCGGCTCTTTGCGAATGCGCGGCACCTCAACGCATTCGCGCTGACGTTCGTCGTGATGATCTCGCACATGCTCGTGATCCCGTTCATCGCGCCGACGCTCGTCGCGAATCACGGTGTCGCGCCGGCAAATCTGTCGTGGCTGTACATGGCGGGCGGCGCGGCGACATTCTTCACGTCGCGGCGCGTCGGACAGCTCGCGGATCGCCACGGCAAGAAGCAGGTGTTCCGCATTGCCGCGCTGCTGTCGGTGCTGCCCGTGCTGTTCATCACGCATTTGCCCGATGTGCCGTTCTACGCGATGGTGCTGTTCTTCCCGTTCTTCATGGTCGCGATGTCGTCGCGAATGGTGCCGATGCAGGCGCTGCTCACGACCGTGCCCGCGCCGCAAACACGCGGCGCATTCCTGAGCGCGAACAGCGCTGTGCAGGCGATGGGCACGGGCTGCGGCGCGTGGTTCGGCGGCCTGCTGCTGTCGACGGATGCGCAGGGACATATCGCCGGTTATGGCACGGTGGGGTGGCTCGCGACTGCGGGCGCCATGTTCGCGTGCGCGTGGATCGGGCGCGTGAAAAGTGCGAGGGATGAGAAGAATGCAGCGGGCGTCGAGGCAGCGCCCGCTGCGGGAGCGGAGGTGGTTGGCGAGGCGTGAGCAATCGTTGCGTTACGTCGAGTTGCCCAACAGATCCTCGATCATCACGGGCAGCTTGCGCACACGAACACCCGTCGCATGATGCACGGCGTCCGTGATGGCGGCCGCAATCCCCGCGAGCCCGATCTCCGCGATCCCGCGCGCGCCGAGTTCGTTGAACACGGGATCGGGATAATCGAGAAACGTCACGTCCATCTCGGGCGAATCCGCGTGCGACGCGACGATGTAATCGGCGAGATTGCTGTTGATGGGCGCGCCGTTTTGCGCGTCATACATCGTGTGCTCGAACAGCGCCATGCCGACGCCCATCACGACGGCCCCTTCGATCTGATTGCGCCCGGCGCGCGGGTTCAGGATGCGTCCCGCGTCCATCACCGTGACGACGCGGCTCACGCGCAGCCGCGCGATTTCCGGCTGCCACGTCACCTCGGCGAAATGCACGCCGTACGAGTAGATCGAGTAATCCTTTTTCAGCGGATCGTCGAAGCCGCCTTTCGCGCTGCCTCGGCCCGTCGCCGAATGCATTCTCGCCGCTTCCAGAATCTGCGCGAACGGCACGCCCTTTTCCGCCGCGTCCGTCTTGCGATGCACGCGCCCCGCACCGAACGCGAGCGCGTCCGCCTTTTCGGCGTGAAACGGCGAATCGCCGATTGCGACGGCGCGCGCCAGCACCATGTCGGTGGCCGCGCGCGCGGCCTGCAAGACTGCGGGAATCACGGAAGCCGTCGCCGCCGAACCGCCCGATACGGGCCCGAGCGGCAGCATCGTATCGCCGAGTCCGACTTCGATCTTGTCAAGCGGAATGCCCGTGTGGCCGGCGACCAGTTGCGCAAGAATCGTGTACGTGCCCGTGCCGATGTCCTGCGTGCCGCACACGACGCGCGCCGTACCGTCCGCGCGCAGATCGACGGTCGCCTCCGCCGAAAAGCGCAGCCCCGGCCAGCCGCATCCGCCGACGCCCCAGCCGAGCGTCAGCCCATCGCGCGTCATCGAGCCGACCGCGGGCGTGCGCTTCGCCCAGCCGAATTTCTCGGCGCCCGTCTTCAGGCACTCGACGAAATGCCGCGACGAAAACGGCAAGCCCGTCGATTCGTCCACCTTCGGCTCGTTCATCAAACGAAACTCGACGGGATCGATGTCGAGCTTGCGCGCCAGTTCGTTCATCGCCGATTCGAGCGCGTACAGTCCGGGCACGGCGCCCGGCCCGCGCATCGGCGTCGGCGAACCGACGTTGCGCCGCGCGAGGCCCGACCTCACGCGCAGATTCGGCACGCTGTACAGGAACGGCGTGATCTCGCCGCAGCTTTCCTGGTAGTCGTCGGCGATCGCAGCGTGGTTCAGGTAGTCGTGGCGAATCGACGTGAGCTTGCCGCTCTTGTCGGCGGAAAGACGCAGGCGCTGCTGCGTCGTCGGACGATGGCCGACGTTCTGGAACATCATCTTGCGGCTCACGACGAGCTTCACCGGCTGCCCCGTGTGACGCGACGCGGCCGCGGCGAGCAGCGTATGCGGCCACACCCACAGCTTTCCGCCGAAGCCGGAGCCGAGATAGCGCGAAATCACGCGCACCTTTTCTTTCGGCAGCCCGAGCATCTGCGTCAGCGTGCCCTGATGATTGGCGACGGCCTGCGTGGTCTCGTAGAACGTGTAGCCCTCGCCGTCCCAGTGCGCGATGCTCGCATGCAGCTCGATCGGGTTGTGCGTTTCGACGGGCGTCACATAGGTTTCATCGAGCTTCACTTCGCTTCGCTCGTATGCGGCAGCCGCATCGCCGCGCTCGCTCTCGACGTGCAGCTCGCCGCTCGCCTCCAGTTCGTCGCTGACGTCATACGCCGTCCGCTCGTAGCCGACCTTCACGGCCGCCGCGGCGGCGCTCGCCGCCTCGAACGTATCGGCGACGACAGCGGCCACGTACTGGCCGTAGTAGCGCACCACGTCGTCGTCGAACGGCGGCCGCGCTTCGTCGACGAAGCCGGTGTCGATCGAATTGCCCGCAATGCGATAAAAGCGGCCGATGTTGCCGCGATGCAGAATCATCCGCACGCCCGGCATCGCCTGTGCAGCGGCGAATTCGAGCGACGTCACGCGGCCGCTCGCAATCGTCGCGCACACGGACACCGCGTACAGCATGCCGGGCAAGTCGATATCGGAGGTGTACTGCGCGCGTCCGCTCACTTTCAGCGGACCGTCGATGCGCGACTGCGGCTGCCCGAGCACGGACAGCAAGGATTCGGACACAGTGGACATGGAAAGAAGTCCTCGAAAAGGGATCAGACGGACTGCGTGACCTGCATGAGCGCATGAATCAGGCAGCGCCGCGCGAGCTCGATCTTGAAGCCGTTCTGGCTCTGCGGCTTCGCACGGCTAAGCGCGGCATCGGCGGCGCGCGCGAAGTTCGCCGCATCGGGGACGGCGCCCGCAAGCTCCGCTTCGGCTTCCGTCGCGTGCCACGGCTTCGTGCCGACGCCGCCCAGCGCGACATGCGCGCGCGTGATGCGCCCGTCCGTCACGTTGACGACGACGGCCGCCGACGCCAGCGCAAACTCATACGACGCGCGGTCGCGCAGCTTCAGATACAGCGAGCGGCTGCCCGGAATGGGCGGCAGCGTGACGTGCGTGACGAGATCGCCCGGTTCGAGGACGGTCTCGCGCTCGGGCGTATCGCCTGGCAGCAGATAGAAGTCGTCGATGGCTATGCTGCGCGCGCCTTTTGCGCCTTCGACTTCGATCGTCGCGCCGAGCGCCGTCAGCGCGACGTTCATATCGGATGGATTAGTGGCGATGCACGCGTCGCTCGTGCCGAGTATCGCCATCGTGCGGTTGAAGCCGGTGATCGCGGAGCAGCCCGAGCCGGGCACGCGCTTGTTGCACGGCATCGCGGTGTCGCGGAAATAGACGCAGCGCGTGCGTTGCAGCAGATTGCCGCCCGTGGTCGCCATATTGCGCAGTTGCGCCGACGCGCCCGCGAGCAGCGCCTGCGACAGCACCGCGTAAGGCTCGTGAACGAGCGGATGCATTGCGAGGTCGGCGTTGCGCACCATCGCGCCGATCCTGATGCCGCCGTCGTCCGTCGTCTGGACGCGATCGAGCGGCAGCCGGCTGATGTCGACCACGCGGGCCGGCCGCTCGACATCGAGCTTCATCAGGTCGAGCAGCGTCGTGCCGCCCGCGAGAAAGCGCACGTGCGCGCCCTGCTGGGCCGTCTGCGAAGCGGCGCCCGCCGCGACGGCGTCGCGCACGTCGTTCGCGCGCGAGAGCTGAAAGAGTTCCATCGCGGCCTCCTCAGCGCTTGCCGCGCACGGTCTGGATGGCCGTCACGATGTTCTGATACGCGCCGCAGCGGCACAGGTTGCCGCTCATCGCTTCGCGCACGTCGGCGTCGTCGGGGCCGATGGCTTCATCGAGCAGCGCGACGGCCGACATGATCTGGCCTGACGTGCAGTAGCCGCACTGATAGCCGTCGCATTCGACGAACGCGGCCTGCATCGGATGCAGCGCATCGGGCTCGCCGATGCCTTCGATCGTCGTGATCGTGTCCTCCGCGTGCGTCGCGGCGAGCGAGAGGCACGCGTTCACGCGGCGGCCGTTCACGTGCACCGTGCACGCGCCGCATTGGCCGTGATCGCAGCCTTTCTTCGTGCCCGTCAGATGCAGATGCTCGCGCAAAGCGTCAAGCAACGTCGTGCGCGGATCGAGCGACAGCGCGTACTGCGTGCCGTTCACGTTGAGTTCGACGGGAATCGCGACGGGTGAAACAGGCCGGCCTGGCTGCGCGGCGGCGTCCTGGCCGGCTTCCTGGTGGGAATCTTCGGGTCGGGCGAGAGTGTGGGGCATCGGGGCATCTCCATGTGGCAACCGGAACGGAGCGAGCGGAAGAAAGCTGTCGAATGCCTGATGGCGCAGGTCACGATCCTCGACGGTATCGCGGAACCGTGAAGCACCGATGGACAAGCGCAAAGTATAGGCGTCGATCCGCAATCGCGCCGATGGCGTGCCATTGCAGAACGCCGCGCTCCGGGTGGCGGGCGTCAACCTGGAAGCGGTAGCAAGCGCGATGCCTGATGGTCAGGTCAACGGCAGCGCGAACCGCGCCGTGACGCGCCATAGTCGCGATACGGATGTGCTGCTGGGCGGCGTCGGCTATCGCTTTTGAGCTATCGCTTCTGAGCGCGCGGCAAACGATACGCTGCAAGACTCACGCCTGCTACGCGCCGAGGTCCGCTAGGGGGTGCGCATCCACGCGCCACGGCGACGCAAGGAAATGCCGCACGCGCTCGGGCCGCACTTCGGCGAGCGTCGCGGGCGCCCAGCGCGGCTTGCGGTCCTTGTCGACGAGATGCGCGCGCACGCCCTCGCTGAAGTCGCCCTCTTCGATCGCGCGCGTGACGATGCCGAGTTCCATCCTGAAGCATTCGGCGAGCGTCATCTGACGGCCGCGCAGCAGCGCTTCGCGCGTGACGTACAGCATGGTCGGCGAATGCGACGTCATCGCGTCATAGGCTGCCTGCAGCCATTGACGAACCTCGCGCGGATGCTCGCGCCCGAGATCCTGGTGCAGCGTCGCGACGATGCGCTCGATACCCGAGCGCCCGTCGAAGTGGCGCAGGATCAGCTGCGAAAACGCGCCGAGCACCGCATGCGGCACGATGTTGCACGGTGGCTCGAACACGGTGCGCAGCGCGCGCATCAGTTCGTCGGCGCTCGCGTCGGCTGTCGCGACGCGCAACAGGCGCTCTTCGAATGTATCGAGCCATTCGGACGGCACGCACAGATCGGCGAGACCGACATGCAGCGCATCCGCGCCCGTGAGCGTCGCGCCCGTCAGCCCGACATACAGCTCGACTTCGGCGGGCATCACGCTCAGAAAGCACGTCGCGCCGACGTCGGGCAAGAAGCCGATGCGCGTCTCCGGCATTGCCATCTTCGTGCGCTCGGTGACGACGCGCAGCCGCGCCGCCTGGCCGAGCCCCATGCCGCCGCCCATCGTGATGCCGTCGAGCAGCGCAACGACGGGCTTCGGAAACCGATGCAGCGCGTAATCGAGCCGGTATTCATCGATGAAGAACTGCTGCCAGCCGCTTTCATTGCGCTCGCGCATCGCGTGCAGCGCGCGCACGTCGCCGCCTGCGCAGAAGCCCTTCGCGCCCGCGCCGCGCAGCACCACGGCGACGATCTCGCTATCGGTGCGGCAGCGCTCGATCAGCACGGCCAGCTCGCGCACCATCTCGTGCGACAGCGCATTGAGCGCGGCGGGCCGGTTCAGCGTGACGATCGCGACGCGATTGACGACGCGAAACAGCACGTCCGGTTCTGCGGCCGGTCCTTGCTCGAGAACGGCGCTCATCGCTGCGACTCCTGGGTTGGCTTCGCTTGCGCCGCCTGCCATTGCGGCGCGCGCTTTTCGAGGAACGCGTTGACGCCCTCGCGCTGATCGGCGCCGTCGAACAGATCGACGAAGCGCTCGCGCTCGACGGCGAGCGCCGCCGCGCGCGGCACGCCGTTGCGCGCCTGCTGGATCAGCTCCTTGCTGAACGTGACGGCCTGCGGACTCAGGCCCGCGACGCGCGCGGCCATCTTCAGCGCTAACTCCCGCGCCGCGCCCTTCTCGACCACTTCTTCGACGAGACCGATGCGCAACGCAGTCGCCGCACCGACGCGCTCGCCCGTCAGCACGATGCGCTTCGCCCAGCCTTCGCCGACGAGCCACGGCAGCGTCTGCGTTCCGCAGCCGCACGGCAGCAGACCCACGGCCGTCTCCGGCAGCGCCATCACGGCATGCTGCTCGACGACGCGGATATCGCACGCGAGCGCGCATTCGAGCCCGCCGCCCATCGCATAGCCGTTGATCGCCGCGATCACGACGGGCCGCGCATTCTGCAATGCTTCGAACGCCGCGCCGAAACGCGCGGCCGCGATGCGCGCGACTTCCTTGTTGCCGTCGGCGAACGTGTTGAGATCGGCGCCCGCGCTGAAGAACTTCGGGCCATCGCCGGTGATGACGACGGCGCGGACTTGCGCTTCGCCGTTCAGGCGCTCGACGGTCCGCTGCAACTGCAACAGTCCTTCGGGCGTGAACGCGTTGGCGGGCGGGCGCTTCAACGTCAGCAGCGCGACGCGGCCTTCATGCGCGTATTCCAATTCGATCATCACGCGTCCCCATCCTTGCGATACAGCTTGATGACTGCGGAAAAGTCGAGCTTGCCTGCGCCCTTCGTGCTCATCGTCTGATAGAGCTGCTGCGCGAGCGCGCCAAGATAAACGGGTTGACGCGCGAGCTTCGCGGCATCGGTGGCGAGGCCCAGGTCCTTCAGCATCAGATCGGTGCCGAAGCCGCCCGTATAGCCGCGCGTCGAGGGCGCCGATTCGATCACGCCGGGGAATGGGTTGTAGGTGTCCGAACTCCAGCAGCGGCCCGTCGATGTATTGATGATCCCGCCCAGCACTTTCGGATCGATGCCGAGCGCTTCGCCCAGTGCCATCGCTTCGGATACGCCCGCCATCGTGATGCCGAGCACGAGGTTGTTGCAGATTTTCGCGACCTGTCCCGTCGACGTGTCGCCGCAATGGACGATGTTCTTGCCCATCGATGCGAGGACCGGCTTCACCTGCTCGTAGACTTGTGCGCTGCCGCCGACCATGAACGTCAATGTGCCCGCCGCCGCGCCGCCCGTGCCGCCCGACACGGGCGCATCGACGAACGTGTTGCCGTTTTGTTTCGCCAGTTCGGCGAAGGCTTTCACGCTGGCCGGGTCGATCGTGCTCGAATCGACGATCGTCACGTTCTTCGCGATGCCCGCGAGGATGCCTTCTTCACCCGTCAGCACGGCTTTCACGTGTGCTGCTGCGGGGAGCATCGTGATTACTGATTCGGCGTCGGTTGACGCGGCTTTCGGTGATGTTGCTGCTGTCGCGCCTGCGTCTGTGAGTAATTGCACTGCGTGCGCGTTCAGATCGAACACGTTTAATGCGTGGCCCGATTTCAGCAGGTTTAGCGCCATTGGCGCGCCCATGTTGCCCAGGCCTATGAAGGCGATTTTCATATCAAGATGTCCTCTTTTATGTCTGCGACGCTCGCTTCTTTTGCCCTTATCGCGGACATCCGCGATTGCGTTGGTATTTCAGCGTGCCGCTGGCATCCGCGTTGGCGCCTCGCGGCGCGGGCGTTGCCCCTGTGCGGGGCGGCACTTACTTTCTTTGTCCCCCAAGGGGACTTCCTTCGGGGCGCCGCCGCAAAGAAAGTAAGCGGGCTCACACCGCCAGTGCTCGGCATTTACCCACGGGCTCTCAACGTCCCCATCCCTCACTCAGCAACGTCCTTGACCCGCGTTCGTTGCCATCGCACTGGTCAACGCCTCACCCGCTTCACTCTCGTGCGCCAGGTCGAGCGGCACCGAAATTCTTTCCGCCCTATCGCTCAGTGAATAGGCGCCGATGAGTCGCAGACTCGAACAAGCTATTTCAGGCTGATCGTCGTATTCACACCGTCGCTCACGGTCGCGTCATCGAACCACCGCGCTGTCACCGTCTTCGTCTGCGTGTAGAACTGCACGACCTGCTTGCCGTATGGCCCGAGGTCGCCCAGCTTCGAGCCGCGCGAGCCCGTAAAGCTGAAGAACGGCACCGGCACCGGGATAGGAATGTTGATGCCCACCTGCCCAATGTCGATCTCGCTCTGGAACTTGCGCGCCGCCGCGCCGCTCTGCGTGAAAAGACCAACGCCATTGCCCATCGGGTTGCCGTTGACGAGCGCAATCGCATCGTCGAGCGTCGGCACCGTCATTACGCACAACACCGGGCCGAAGATTTCCGTCTTGTAGATTTCCATCTCCGTCGTGACATCGCCGAAAATCGTCGGGCCGACGAAGTTGCCGTCCTCATAGCCGGACACCTTCACGTTGCGGCCGTCGAGCACCAGCTTCGCGCCTTCCTTCACGCCCGCTTCGATCAATCCGAGAATGCGCTGCTTCGCCGTGCGCGACACGACTGGCCCGACGTCGGTCTTCGGCTCGTGGCCCGCGTTCACTTTCAGCGTCTTCGCCTTCTCGACGAGTTCGGGCAGCCAGTCCTTCGACGAACCCACCAGCACGACCACCGACGTCGCCATGCAACGCTGCCCCGCCGCGCCGAAGCCCGCGCCGACGAGCGCGTTCAGCGTCTGCTCACGGTTCGCGTCGGGCAGCACGACGGCGTGATTCTTCGCGCCCATCATCGACTGCACGCGCTTGCCATGCTGGCTGCCGAGGTTGTAGACATGCGTGCCCACGGCCGTCGATCCGACGAACGAGATCGCCTTCACCAGTTCATGCGTGCACAGCGCATCGACGACTTCCTTGCCTCCATGCACGACGTTGAGCACGCCCTTCGGCACGCCCGCTTCGATCGCAAGCTCGACGAGCTGCATCGTCGACAGCGGGTCCTGCTCGGAAGGCTTCAGCACGAACGTGTTGCCGCAGACGATCGCCATCGGGAACATCCACAGCGGAATCATCGCGGGGAAGTTGAACGGCGTGATGCCCGCGCACACGCCGATCGGCTGGCGCAGCGTGTACGTGTCGACGCTGCCCGCAACGTTCTCCGCGAACTCGCCCTGTTGCAGCGTGCCGATCGAGCACGCATGCTCGACCACTTCGAGGCCACGGAAGATGTCGCCTTCGGCATCGGGCAACGTCTTGCCCTGCTCGGCCGTCAACGTCTTCGCGATGCGCGGCATGTGCTCGCGAATCAGCGCCTGGTACTTCAGCATGATGCGCATGCGCGCGCCGATCGGCGTGTTCTTCCACGTGGCGAACGCCGCGTGCGCGGAACGGATCGCGGCGTCCACTTCCTCCTTCGTCGCGAACGGCACGCGCGCGAGCACCTGCTGCGTCGCCGGATTCACGATGTCGCGCCACTCGGTTGCGTTCGATTCGACGAACTCGCCGTCGATCAACAGCTTGACGGTGTCGACTTTCTGGCCTGCAACAGTCGTTGGAATTGCGCTCATGCTGGATGTCTCCTGAAATGAATATCGATTGGTGGCGGACTTCAGTTGCCGCTCAGTTGCCATTCCCGTTGCGCAGCTCGGGAAAATCCTCTTCCCAGTACTCTCCAGGCAGCCGCGCGGGTTCTGCCGTGCGCTCCAGTTCGCGCCGCCTCAGTTCCACGCGGCGGATCTTGCCGGAGATCGTCTTCGGCAGATCGCTGAATTGCAAGCGGCGAATGCGCTTGTACGGCGCGAGTTTTTCGCGCGAAAAGCGAAACACGTCGCGCGCCAGCTCGGGCCCCGCCTCGAAGCCCTGACGCACGGTGACGAACGCCTTCGGCACGGAAAGACGCAGCGGGTCGTTGCTCGGCACGACGGCCGCTTCGGCGATCGCTTCGTGTTCGATCAGCACGCTCTCTAGCTCGAACGGACTCAGCCGGTAGTCCGACGACTTGAACACATCGTCCGAGCGTCCGACGTAGACCAGATAACCATCGTCGCGCCGCATCGCGACATCGGACGTGTGGTAGTAGCCGTTGCGCATCGCGTGCTCAGTGGCCTTCGCGTTGTTCGCGTAGCCCGTCATCAGGCCGAGCGGACGCTCATTCGGCGTGCCACTGAGCGGCAAGGCGATTTCGCCTTCCGTCACGGGATGATCGTCGGCATCGACGAGCTCGACGCGATAGCCGGGCAACGGTCGCCCCATCGATCCCGGAACGACGGGCTGCCCCGGCGGATTGCCGATCTGGCAGGTGGTTTCCGTTTGCCCGTAGCCGTCGCGGATCATGATGTTCCAGGCATGGCGCACGCGCTCGATGATCTCCGGGTTCAACGGCTCGCCCGCGCCGACGATCTCGCGCAGCTTGACGGGATACGATGCGAGCGGCTCCTGCACGAGCATGCGCCACACGGTGGGCGGCGCGCACAGTGTCGTGACGTTGCAGCGCACGAGCACGTCGAGCGTTTCCTTCGGCACGAAGCGCGCGAAGTTGAACACGAACACGCACGCCTGCGCATTCCACGGCGCGAAGAAGCAGCTCCACGCATGCTTCGCCCAGCCCGGCGAACTGATGTTCCAGTGAATGTCGCCCGGTTGCAGGCCGATCCAGTACATCGTCGACAGATGGCCGACGGGATAGCTCTGATGCGTGTGCTCGACGAGCTTCGGCTTCGAGGTCGTGCCCGACGTGAAGTACAGCAGCATCGGATCGGCCGCGCGCGTGACACCGTCGGGCGTGAAGGAAGGCGATGCGTCGTACGCGCCGGCGATATCCGTCCAGCCGTCGCGCGGCGCGCCGACCGAGATGCGCGCGAGCTTCGCGTCGAGCGCGTCGAACTTGCCCGTCTCCGCGCTATCGACCACGACGAAATTCGCGCCGCCGATCTGCACTCGATCGCGCACGTCGTCGGACGACAGTTGCGTGGTGGCGGGCAGCACGATTGCGCCGAGCTTCATGGATGCAAGCATCACGTCCCATAGCTCGGCGCGGTTCGGCAGCATCAGCAGCAGACGGTCGCCGCGCGTGACGCCCAGACCGCGCAGAAAATTGGCCATTCGCGACGAGCGCTCAGACATCTGCGCATACGAGAGCTTGAGGCCCTCCTGCGTCGGATCGTCGACGATCCACAGCGCCGGATTGTCGTTGCCGCTCGCGACGACGTCGAAATAATCGAGCGCCCAGTTGAACTCTCCGAGCTCCGGCCATCGGAATTCGCTGTACGCGCGCTGATAGTCCGTGCGGTGGCGCAACAAGAAGTCGCGCGCGTCGAAAAAGCCTTGGGCTGCCGTCATTGTCGTCTCCATCATTGTCGTCGGGAGTTGGCGCTTCAGCTGTCTGCTGGAGTCAGCGCGTTAGCACTTGCTCCAGCGCCCCATGCAGAGCACTTGCGCCCGTCCGATGCAAAGCTGGTCGTCGGCGCGGATGCGCTGTATGGGCGGTTTATTCTGCGCTCAAACGTGCCGCGCGATAACCATTCTTTGTACTTCGCTAGTGCCTTCGTAGATCTGCGTGATGCGGGCGTCGCGGTAATGCCGCTCGACGGCGTAGTCTTCGAGGTAGCCGTAGCCGCCGTGAATCTGGATCGCCTTCGAGCACACCTCTTCGGCCACTTCCGACGCGTACAGCTTCGCCTGCGACGCCTCCGACAGACACGGCCGGCCCGCGCTCCTCAGCCGCGCCGCGTGATGCACGAGCAGGCGCGCGGCGTTCAGGCGCGTGGCCATGTCGGCGAGCATGTTAGCGATGGTCTGATGCTCCTTCAGCGCCTTGCCGAACTGGATGCGCTCGTTCGCATACGCGCGGGCGGCGTCGAACGCCGCGCGCGCAATGCCGATCGCTTGCGCCGCGATGCCGATGCGTCCGCCCTCCAGATTCGACAGCGCAATGCGCAGTCCCTCTCCCGGCGCGCCGAGCAGGTTCGCTTCGGGGACGGCGCAATCGTCGAGCGAGATCGGGCACGTGTCGGACGCGCGAATGCCGAGCTTGCTCTCCGGACGGCCGACGTTGAAGCCCGGCGTATCCGTCGGCACGATGAAGCCCGAGATGCCGCGCTTGCCCGCATCGGGATCGGTGACGGCGAACACAATCGCGATGCCGGCGCGCGAGCCGTTCGTCACGAACTGCTTGCTGCCGTTGAGCACCCACTGTCCGTCGTGCAGCACGGCGCGCGTGCGGATGTTGTTCGCTTCGCTGCCCGCGTGCGGCTCGGTCAGGCAGAACGCGCCGATGCGCTTGCCCATCGCAAGATCGGCGAGATAGCGGTCTTTCTGCGCGTCGGTGCCGAAGTTGAGGATCGGGCCACAGCCGACCGAGTTGTGCACGCTCATCAGCGTCGCGCAGGCCGCGCAGCCGGCCGCGATCTCTTCGAGCGCGAGCGCATAGGCGATGTAGTCGGTATAGGAGCCGCCCAATTCGGCCGGCACGATCATGCCGAGAAAGCCGAGCTCGCCCATCTGCGTGACGACGTCGGCGGGCAACTGGCCGTCGCGGTCCCATTGCGCCGCATTGGGCGCGAGGCGCTCGACCGAAAAGTCGCGCGCCGCGTCGCGGATCATCCGTTGTTCGTCGGTGTAGAACTCGTCCATGTATGCCGCCTTGCGTCTCCGTGTGCTTCTCTGTGTTCCTTGTTGCGCCTGCTTAATGGCTCTTGCGGCGCGATCGTCGGGACCCAGTGTAGGCGTGGCGCGAGCGCGATTCGATGCCGCGTCCGATCAATCTGCGTGAGCGCATTTGCCATATCCGAACATCGGCTGCGGCCTTGATGCGGCAAAATGACGGTTTTCGCGTCCGTTCCCAATGATCGAAGTGAGCGGATTTGCAAGATGCGTCCCACAGCAGCCCCGAAAAGCACGCCTCCCAAAGTACGCAAGGACCCGCGACGGAATGAAAGCAGAAAGAGGCACGATCTCCGTGAGCCTCGTCGAAGAGACGCTGGCGCTCGCTCGCGCAGGCGGCCTCGACGTGCAGCCGCTCGTCGAGGCGGCAGGCATCGCGCCGCAGATGCTCGCGAGCGCGAAGAGCCGCGTGACGCCGGCGCAGTACGGCGCGCTGTGGGCCAACATTGCCCGCGCGCTCGACGATGAGTTCTTCGGCCAGGACACGCACGCAATGAAAAGCGGCAGCTTCATCGCGATGACGCAAACGGCGCTGACGGCCCGCAACGGCGGCCAGGCGCTCACGCGGGCCGTCGGCTTCATTCGGCTCGTGCTCGACGACCTGTCCGTGCAGATCAGCCGGCGCGACGACCGCGTGCGCCTCGCGTTCGTTCATCGCGACGGCGCGCCGCGGCCGGCCATGTTTGCGTATGCAACGTACTTCATCCTCGTCTACGGCCTCGTGTGCTGGCTGGTCGGACGGCGCATCCCGCTGATCGAAGCGCGCTTTCGCTGCACGGAGCCGCCCGCCGCGCACGAATACCGTCTGATGTTCTGCGACGACCTCGCGTTCGAACACAGCGAGTCGTATGTCGATCTCGCGCCGGACTTCGTCGAACTGCCCGTCGTCCAGACGGCGAAGTCCGTCAAGCCGTTCCTGCGCGACGCGCCCGCGAGCTTCATCATCAAGTACCGCAATCCAGGCTCGCTCGCGGCGCGCGTGCGCAAGACGCTGCGCGCGCTGCCGATGTCCGCGTGGCCGGGCTCGGGCGAGATGGCGCAGCGGCTGAATGTCGCCGAGGCGACGATGCGGCGGCATCTGAAGCAGGAAGGCTATACGTATCAGTCGATCAAGGACGACCTGCGGCGCGACATCGCGATTTCGGCGTTGCAGCGCGGCGGGCAGCCGATCGCCGAGATCGCCGCGACGCTCGGGTTTGCGGAGCCGAGCGCGTTTCATCGCGCGTTCCGCAAGTGGACGGGGATGCGGCCAGCCGACTACCGCGCGGCGAACGCGCTCGCCCAGGCCGCGAACGCGGGTATGTCCCGTCGGGCGGAACGGGCGGAATCCGACTAAGCTTAAGACAGGCCAGCCCTTTCAGGCCGGGGCGCCGCGCGACATACGTCGCGGCGCGACGGCCGCCGACAATGAGAACGTACCGGCTTCTCCCGTCCCGGCAAGCGGGTCCACGGCGCGCGCCGATCCGCGCGCGCCTCGCGCAAGGCACGGCGTGCGGCGCCTCGATGGCGGCCGCCGCATGCGCAGCATTGGCTTTCGGCCCAAGCGTCGCATCGCGTTTTGCCTGTTTCGTTGGCTGCCGCATTACGCACATTACAGATTGCATCGCCCGTCGCGCTGCCCGTCGCATGTGCAGCACGCTGGCGCGCCGGATCGCCCTGCTCGCGCTCGCGTTCTGCGCCGCCGCATCGCTGCTCGTCCGGCCGGCTGACGCCGCGCAAGCGGCCGTCACGCCCGGCAGCGTGTTCGTGATTCCCGTCGCGGGCGCGATCGGCCCCGCGACCGCCGACTTCATCGTGCGCGGCCTTTCCCGCGCCGCCGACGACCACGCGCAACTCGCGATCCTGCAACTCGACACGCCAGGCGGCCTCGATACGTCGATGCGGCAGATCATCAAGGCGATCCTGGCTTCGCCCGTGCCCGTCGCGACGTATATCGCGCCGGGCGGCGCGCGCGCCGCGAGCGCGGGCACCTATATCACGTATGCGAGCCACATCGCGGCGATGGCGCCGGGCACCAATCTCGGCGCGGCGTCGCCGGTGCAGTTGGGGATCGGCGGACAGGAAGCGCCGAAGCCGGGACAGGCGCCCGCCATGCCGGGCGAAAAGCCCGCTTCCGGCGCGAGCGCCGCGAGCGAGAGCGCCGCGTCGGGCGCGCTCGCGCTCGACAGTCAGTCGACGGAACTGCGCAAGCAGCTTCACGACGCCGAAGCTTATATCCGCGGGCTCGCGCAACTGCGCGGCCGCAACGTCGAATGGGCCGAGCGCGCGGTGCGCGAAGCGGTAAGCCTGTCGGCGCACGACGCGCTCGACCAGAAAGTGGTCGACATCATCGCGCGCGACATCCCCGATCTGATGAGGCAGGTGGACGGCCGCACCTACGAGACGTCCGCGGGCGCGAAGCGCCTGTCGACGGCTCATGCGCCCATCGTCACGCTCCAGCCTGACTGGCGCAGCCGCTTCCTCGCCGTCATCACCGATCCGAACGTGGCCTTGATCTTGCTGATGATCGGCATGTATGGCCTCTTCTTCGAGTTCTCGAATCCGGGCTTCGTGCTGCCCGGCGTCGCGGGCGCCATCAGCCTGCTGCTGGGACTGTTCGCGCTGCAACTGTTGCCCGTCAACTACGTCGGCCTGAGCCTGATCTTCCTCGGCCTCGCGTTCCTGATCGCCGAGGCGTTTCTGCCGACGTTCGGCACGCTCGGCTTCGGCGGCATCATCGCGTTCGTGATCGGCGCGCTGATGCTGATCGACACCGACCTGCCCGGCTACGGCATTCCGCTGCCGATGATCGCCGCCGTCGTCGTGTTCAGCGTGCTCTTCATCTTCGGCGTCTCGGGGATGGTGCTGCGCGCGCGGCAGCGGCCCGTCGTGACGGGCGCCGAGGCGATCATCGGCAGCGTGGGCGTGGTGCTCGACGATGGCCTCGTCGCCGTCAGCGAAACGGACGCGAAGACGGAATCGTCACGGGACAGCCTGTTGCACGGCGAGCCCGAGCGCGTCGGCTGGGCGCGCGTGCACGGCGAACGCTGGCGCGTGAGCAGCACCGCGCCGCTTGCGGCGGGCAACGCCGTACGCGTCACGGGGCGGCGCGGCCTCACGCTCACTGTCGTCCCCGCTGGCGATATCCCTCAACAGCAATCGTCTCGCATGGGACCCGGGTAAGTGCTCTGCATGGGACTGGAGCAAGTGCTCAAGCGCCAACTCCAGCCGACAGACCGAGCGCCCACTGTGATCGACAAAAAGGAGAACGCACATGATCGGTTTCACCTTCGGCTTCGGCAGCATCCTGATCCTGCTGGCAATCGTGCTGATTGCCTCGTCGGTACGCATCTTTCGCGAGTACGAACGCGGCGTCGTGTTCATGCTCGGACGCTTCTGGAAGGTCAAGGGTCCGGGCCTCGTGCTGATCATTCCCGTCGTGCAGCAGGTCGTGCGCATGGATCTGCGCACCGTCGTGTTCGACGTGCCGCCGCAAGACGTGATCACGCGCGACAACGTGTCGGTCAAGGTGAATGCCGTCGTGTACTTTCGCGTCGTCGATCCGGAGCGCGCGGTGATCCAGGTCGCGCGCTACTTCGAGGCGACCAGCCAGCTATCGCAGACCACGCTGCGCGCGGTGCTCGGCAAGCACGATCTCGACGAGCTGCTGTCCGAGCGCGAGCAGCTGAACACCGACATCCAGCGCGTGCTCGACGCGCAGACGGATGCGTGGGGCATCAAGGTATCGAACGTCGAGATCAAGCACGTCGATATCAACGAGACGATGATCCGCGCGATTGCGCGCCAGGCGGAAGCCGAGCGCGAGCGGCGCGCGAAGGTCATCCATGCCGAAGGCGAGCTGCAGGCATCGCAGAAATTGCTGCAGGCCGCACAGATGCTCGCGCAACAACCGCAGGCGATGCAGCTGCGCTACCTGCAGACGCTGACGACCATCGCCGCCGACAAGAATTCGACCATCGTGTTTCCGCTGCCCGTCGATCTGTTGACGGCCGTGCTCGACCGGATGGGCAAGCCATCCCATTGACTCAACGCATGCAACGGTTCATTTCACTTGAGAAACTTACCTATCGGGGATGCAGAACCTAAAATAAACAGGTCATCCTAACTTTTCAGGCCCCTGCCATGAAGCTGATTCCTCGTATGGTTCTGGGTGCGCTCGTCGGCGCGGTATGCGTGTCGTCTGCGTTCGCGCAGACATCGCGTGTCTATGACCAGAACAAGCCCAAGACGCGCGCTGAAGTCAAAGCCGATCTGATCGAATGGCGCAATGCCGGCTACGATCCGCTCGACTGGATCAACTATCCGTCCAATGCGATCGCGGCGGGACGCATCGTCGCGCAACGCCGTGCACAGGCACAGGGCGTGCAGCAGTAAATACAGCAGTAGCACACGACAACCGGGCGGCATGCGTGGCGCGTCTTCGACGACGCACGCCACGCATTGCGTCAGCAACGTCGCTTTCGTCGATGTCACGATGCCAAATGCCCGACGCGGCATTCCGTGGACGTCCATTCCCCATCCTTCCCTGCTGCGGTTCCCCTTGTAATCCGACCTGATGCGCCGCGTCAGGTATCATCACGCCCCTTCGCTACAGATAATCACGTTTGAGCACCGCAGGCCGTGAGGCGGACCGGGGCCGGCACGTCGCACGCGCACGCGCACCGCCGCGAGTGTTGCATACGCTCAACGCGTAAGCGCTGCCAATGCGGCAATGGCGGACCAATCGTGATTAAATCCGCCCGTGGCGCCGCGACGGCCTCAATGCGCCGGTGACGCTCGCCCAGGCGCCGCCGTTGCCGGCGCACGATGCCGTCGCGCGGCTCAAAGAGCATGAAAAGAAGCGCAAATCGAAGCGGTACAACAAGCAGTTACGAACGACATTTCACACGACGAGAGACTCGGCTCATGGACTCCGTAAAACGGTATTTCGGCTTTGACGAAGCAGGCACGAACCTGCGCGTGGAAGTGCTGGCAGGCATCACCACGTTCCTCACAATGGCCTACATCATCTTCGTCAATCCGGCGATCCTCGGCGACGCGGGCATGCCGAAGGACTCCGTGTTCGTCGCGACCTGCCTCGTAGCGGCACTCGCGTCGCTGATCATGGGCCTCTATGCGAACTACCCGATTGCCTGCGCGCCCGGCATGGGTCTCAATGCGTACTTTGCGTATACGGTGGTCAAGGGCCTGGGCTTCTCGTGGCAGGCCGCGCTCGGCGCCGTGTTCATCTCGGGGTGCCTGTTCCTGATCGTCACGCTGTTCCGGGTGCGCGAAGTGATCGTCACGGGCATTCCGCATTCGATCCGCATCGCGATCACGGGTGGCATCGGTCTCTTTCTCGCGATCATTTCGCTGAAGACGGCGGGCATCGTGACGGGCAATCCGGCGACGCTCGTCACGCTCGGCAACCTGCACGATGCGCACGTCGTGCTCGCGATCGTCGGCTTCTTCGCGATCGTCACGCTCGACCATCTGCGCGTGCGCGGCTCGATTCTGATCGGCATCGTCGGCGTGACGATCCTGAGCTTCTTCTTCGGCGGCAACGAGTTTCACGGCGTCGTATCGAGGCCGCCGTCGATCTCGCCGACGCTCTTCCAGCTCGACATCAAGGCCGCGCTGTCGACGGGCGTGCTCAACGTGATTCTTGTGTTCTTCCTCGTCGAGCTGTTCGACGCGACGGGCACGCTGATGGGTGTTGCGAATCGCGCGGGCCTGCTCGTGCACGGCAAGATGCACCGGCTGAACCGCGCGCTGATGGCGGACAGCGCGGCCATCCTTGCGGGCTCGATGCTCGGTACGTCGTCGACGACGGCTTACATCGAAAGCGCGTCGGGCGTGCAGGCGGGCGGCCGCACGGGCGTGACGGCGATCACGGTCGCCGTGCTGTTCCTGCTGGCGCTCTTCTTCGCGCCGATCGCGGGCGTCGTGCCCGGTTACGCGACGGCGCCGGCGCTGCTCTATGTGTCGTGTCTGATGCTGCGCGAAATGATCAACCTGCCCTGGGACGACGCGACGGAAGTCGTGCCCGCCGTGCTCACCGCGTTGCTGATGCCGTTCACGTACTCGATTGCGAACGGCGTCGCGTTCGGCTTCATTTCGTATGCGGGGCTCAAGCTGCTGACGGGTCAGGCGCGTCAGGTGAAGCTCGTTGTGTGGATTATCGCGGCTGTGTTTTTGTTCCGGTTTTTTTATCTGGGATCGGAATAGGCGCTTGCAGCGAGCTTTTGTCTGCGACGCTTTGGGTTTTTGCCTTTGTCGCTGGCGTCCGTGAATGCGGTGGTTCGCTTTGCCCTTATCGCGGGCATCCGCGATTGCGTGGCTATTTTTCAGCGTGCCGCTAGCATCCGCGATTGCGCCTCGCGGCGCGGCGTTGCCCCTGTGCGGGGCGGCACTTGCCGTTGTTTGCAACGGCTTTTGTTTTGGTGTCTTTGCCCTTATCGCTGGCATCCTCAATGCGCCTCGCGGCGCGGGCGTTGCCCCTGTGCGGGGCGGCACCTACTCTTCTTTGCCGCGGCAAAGAAGAGTAGGCAGAAGAAAGCCGCTCACACCGCCAGTGCTTGACGCTTACCCACGGGCTCTCAACGTCCCCGTGTTTCGTGCGGCAGCGTGCTGGCCAATGCGCGTTGCCAACGCACTACCTGAACGCCTCACCCGCTTCATGCACGTGTGCCATGACCAAGGGTATCGAATGTTACACCGCATGTCGGTAGTGAATATCGGTTGCTGTGTGGTACAGGGCAACGTCCTCACTATGCGGCGTATCGCGTAGCGACGGTGTCCTGCGCGGCGCGAATGCCTACACACAGTTTGCCGCAAAGGGGCGCAGAAATATTCGATGTCGCGGGCGGCGACACGGGTGCATGAAGCGGGTGAGGCGTTTGATCAGCGCGTTGGCAACGCGCATGAGATAGCACGCTGCCGCGCGAAGGATGGGGACGTTGAGAGCCCGTGGGTAAAGGTCAAGCACTGGCGGTGTGAGCGGCTTTCTTTTGCCTACTTTTCTTTGCCGCGGCAAAGAAAAGTAGGTGCCGCCCCGCACAGGGGCAACGCCCGCGCCGCGAGGCGCATCGCGGATGCCCGCGATAAGGGCAAAAAGGACACAGCGTCGCAGACGAAAAACAAAAAGGCCCGCAGCGCAGCTGCCTCAATTCCGCCAGTTCGCTTCGTAAAAGCGAACATACCCGCTACGCAACACGACACACTGCGCGCCCGTCTCGGACAACAAACGCCGCGTGGCCGCTTCGATGCGCTCGCGGTGTGTCGAGAACGCGCCGATCATGTCCTCGATACGAGGCGATGCCGCGCCGAAATGGTCTTCGAGCGCCTCGGCGGTAATCATGCATTCCACCCTTTGCCCATCGACCATAGCCGGAAACGCCAGAGTCAGCTCGCGCCCCGAGTACTCAGGAGCTTCTTTCGGGAAAATGATCTGCATGGGACACCTTGGATGGACGACACCGACGAGGGCCGCGCATGCCCTGTTCAAGCCTCCGTTATGGATCGCAGCGCGGGCTGTCAATCAGAAACGCACGCCGTCATCGCGCGCGCCTCAGTTGATTTCAACACTGTAGACGACCTGCGGCCGCCCGCAAGTTTTGTTGCGCCACACGCCAGCATGGCGCCGCCATGCGCCCCGAACCGGCATTTGACCGGCCCGGCGGCACGCTCGATAGGCTCTGCGAACCAAGGGAAAATCCCTGCGCAAAAACCCTGTGCAATGTGGCGCTGCAGCGTAAATACGCGCTAATACTGGCTCGGCAGATGATGATGGTGTTCGTGCGGCCCGCTGTCGTCAGCGGGATGATCGGGCGGTGTCTTGCCCGGCAGATCGCGCGGCCACAGCGTGAGCATCGTGACGCAACCGACGATGCCGATCGCAATCGCGATCACGCCCGTCCAGACTTCGCGATCCAGGTAGTACAGCGAACCATGGATCGACAACCCGATGCCGCCTAGCGCGACGAAGATCGCAAGCGTGGCGAGGACGACTCTCAGCTCCATGCGCACCATGACGTTCTCCTCGAACTGGCGCTGGCCAGGGCGATCGTTGATGGCCCCAGTGCGGCACGCGGCGCGAACGCATGCCATTTACGATCATTGCACTTCTGCGCAGGAAGGCAAGCGAAACACGCGCCGTGCGTCCTCCTGTAAGATGAACCGGCATGCGTCGGCGCGCATGCGCGCTCGCAGCAGTTGCGCCGATACTGCATACGCAGTGCTGCATCGCGCAACACATCGCCGCTCGCGCAGTTGCATCGAGCTCGCGCAAGCGCCGCGCCCGTCAGCGCGAAAGCACGGCGTACAAAGACGCGCACAACAACGGAGACAATCAGTGACCCAACGTTCCGTCACGCCGCCCGCCGCAGGCCGCGCCGACGTGATCGCGCAAGCTCACGCGCGCTCGCGCGAGTTCGGCCTGCGCGCTTCCGAGGCACCCGACTTTCATCCGCTGGAGCGGCTCGCGCTGCGCGATCTCGTCGAATGCAACCGCTCGCTGTATGCGCACGCGCTGCCCGTGATGGAAACGCTGCACGCGCAGATCGTCGATACCCAAAGCATGGTGCTGCTCACCGACAGCAACGGCGTGATCCTGCACAGTCTCGGCGACAGCGATTTCGTCGAGAAGGCGAATCGCGTCGCGTTGTGCCCGGGCGTGTCGTGGGCGGAAGCGGATCGCGGCACGAACGCGATCGGCACGGCGCTCGCCGACGCCCAGCCGACCGTCGTCCACGGAGGCGAACATTTTCTGCAGGCGAACCGCATCCTGACCTGCTCGTGCGCGCCCATTGCCGATCCGTATGGCCGCACGATCGGCGCGCTCGACGTCAGCGGCGACACGCGTGGCTTTCACAAGCACACGCTCGCGCTCGTGCGGATGTCGGCGCAGATCATCGAGAACCATCTGTTCGCGAACCAGTTCGCCGAAGCCGTGCGCGTGCGCTTTCATGCACGCAGCGAATTCATCGGCACGCTGTTCGAAGGGCTCGCCGCGTTCGGCGCCGACGGCACGCTGCTGTCCGCGAACCGCAGCGCGTTGTTCCAGTTCGGGCGGCCGCTCGATGCACTGCTCGCGCAACCTTTCGAGGCGCTGTTCGGCACGGCCTTTCCGGCCGCGCTGCAACAGGCGTCGCGCGCGCCGGGCGAGTGCCTGACGCTCGTGCTGCCAAGCGGCGTGCGCGTGGTGGCGCGAGCCGAATACGCAGCGCGTCCCGTGTTTTCCGCCGATACGCGAAGCCAGCGGACGGCCGCGCAGACATCGGCCGCATCGCACGCGGCCAGGACGCGCGCCGCCGCCACCACGTTTGCCACACTGGACACAGGCGACGCGCAGATGGCCGCGGTGCTCCAGCGCGTCGCGAAGGTGCGCGGCCGCGACATTCCACTGCTCGTGCTCGGCAGGACAGGGACGGGCAAGGAGTGGCTCGCGCGCGCAATGCACGAGGAGTCGCCGCGCCGCGATGCGCCGTTCGTCGCCGTCAACTGTGCGTCGCTGCCCGACACGCTGATCGAAGCGGAACTGTTCGGCTACGAGGACGGCGCGTTCACGGGCGCGAAAAAGCGCGGCAGCGCCGGCAAGATCGTGCAGGCCGACGGCGGCACGCTCTTTCTCGATGAAATCGGCGACATGCCGCTCGCGCAGCAGGTGCGCCTCATGCGCGTGCTTCAGGAGCGCTCCGTCGTGCCGTTGGGCGGCACGCGCGCGATTCCCGTCGACGTGCGCATCGTCTGCGCGACGCACCGCAATCTGCGCGCGATGATCGAAGAAGGCACTTTCCGCGAGGACCTGTATTACCGGATCAACGGTCTCGTCGTCACCTTGCCCGCGCTCGCCGCACGCAGCGATCTGCCCGTGCTCGTCGAGCGGATTCTCGCGCGGCTGCGCAGCGAGGAACCCGACAGCGCGCGGATGCCGGCGCGCGTGTCGGCCGACGTGCTCGCGATCTTCACGCGCTGCCGCTGGCCGGGCAATCTGCGGCAACTCGCAAACGTGTTGCGCACGGCCGTCATCATGGCCGAGGGCGCGGACGAGATTGGCGTCGAGGATCTGCCCGACGACTTCCTGCACGACTGCGAGCCAGAACGGCACGAAGTACCCGAATGCAGCGAGCCTTCACATGCGGATGCCGCGCCCGTCGCGGATTCGCCTGCCCCGCCGCGCCCCGCGCGCATGGAAGATTGGCAAGCGACGCTGATCGAGCAGACGCTTGCACGCAACAACGGCAACATCTCGGCAGCGGCGCGCGAACTCGGGCTCGCGCGCAACACGGTATATCGCTACATGCGGATGCGTAGGACGCATTGACGCGCGGACGGCATCGCCTCTCGTTGTTTGCGGATAGGCAGGGGCGCGTTGCCGCTTGCCGCTTGCCGCTTGCCCCTTGCCGCTTGCCCCTTGCCCCTTGCCCCTTGCCCCTTGCCC